>NZ_JBANRM010000001.1:0-1200119 GCF_037154085.1 Fulverythrobacter fulvus
GCCAATGTCCAGGAACAGGCCACCGGCGAACTCCAGCTCTCCGCTGGCTTCTCAAGCCTCGAAAGCTTCATCCTGCAGGGCTCGATCCGTCAGCGGAACTTCCGTGGCCGCGGGCAGACGGTGGGCGCCAGCGTCAACTGGTCGCGCTATTCCCGCTCCGCCACGCTGAGCTTCACTGAGCCTTACGTGTTCGATCGCAACGTCTCGATGGGTATCGATATCTATCGGCGCGACATGAACAACTGGAACTATTACAACAATAGCCGGAACTCGACCTTCAAGCAGGCGACGACCGGTTTCCAGATTCGCGCCGGTGTTCCGATCACCGAAAATGCGTCGGTCGTTGGTCGTTACACGCTGAACTTCGACGACATTACGCTCGATGAAGGGCTCTATTTCAGCGATCGCGTCAATCCCGGCACGCAGGAGTGCGACGTGCTTCTGGCGGGCCGCTATCTGTGCGACGCCATCGGTACGCGTACCAGCTCGATCCTGGGCGCTTCGGTGATCTACGATACGCTGGATAACCGCATTCGCCCGACCCGGGGCCAGAGCTTTTCGCTCAGCCTCGACGTTGCCGGGCTTGGCGGTACGGAGCAATATGCCAAGATGCGCCTCAATGCCGCCAAATACTGGCAGCTGGCGCCGGGCTGGATCTTCTCGCTCTCGGGCGAGGGCGGCTATGTGAAGGGCTTCAAGAATCGCGGCCCCGGGCAGGACAATGTCCGCCTGACCGACCGTTTCTTCCTGGGCGATCCCCAGATTCGCGGCTTTGACATTCGCGGCATCGGCCCGCGCATCCTGCGCGAGTTCTACGTGCTGGATAATAACAAGAACCCGGTTTGCGGAGACGGCACTGCCCGCGATACCTGTACCGACGCCGATGGCGGTTACACCTTCTACAGCGATCCGAAGAACCCGATCGACGATCCGCTGGGCGGCAATGCCTATTATCTCGGCCGTGCCGAATTGGAGATCCCGCTGGGCACAGGCGCGCGCGAAATGGGCCTGCGGCCGTCCATCTTCCTCGATGCGGGTGCGGTGTTCGGCCTGAAGAAGCCGCTGCTGACCGATACCGGCTCGACCTATTTCGTGGCGGCTCGCGATGCCACGGGTGCCGCGCTCTATACCCAGATCAATTCCGCCTCGCTGGTCGATGGCATCTGTACGCCGGATTCCGGGGGCGTCTCATTCGTGACCAACCCGGTCAATCCTGCTCCCCCGGCCTGCCTTGGGACCACGGTCAACGAGCCGTATGGTTCCACCAATGCAGGCTTCCGGGAAACTTATCTCGGCGATTCCCCGAAACCGCGCATTGCCGTGGGTATCGGGGTTAACTGGAACTCGCCTTTCGGGCCGTTCCGGATCGACGTGGCCAAGGTGCTGATGAAACAACCTGGGGACGACCCCAAAACATTCACGTTCAACGTAGGAACCCAATTCTGATGAAGTCCATCCTCAAGCCGGTTCTTGCAGCCGGCCTCGTCCTCGCCGCAGCCAGCCCGATGGCCGCCATTCCCGCTTCCGCCCAGGTCGTGAAGGGCATCGGCGTGATCAGTGCACCTGACATTCTGGTCGCCAGCGCCGCCTATAAGAAGGCCGAAGAGCAGCGCCCGGTCACCTACAAGCAGTATTACGATCAGGCGAAGGCGCTGAACGATCAGATCGAAGCGCAGATCAAGCCGCTGGCCGACAAGTTCGAAGCCGATCGCAAGGCGCCCAATGCCAAGGAAGAAGACCTCCAGAAGCAGTTCGCGGCGATCCAGCAGATCGACAAGCAGGGCGAAGCCCAGCTGCGGCAGCTCCTCCAGCCGGTCGCGCAGAGCCAGGCCTATGTGAAGGAACAGATCGAAGACGTGCTGGCCAAGGCGATCGATCAGGCTGCCGCGAAGAAGAACATCACGCTGATCCTGACTTCGGACATGGGCGTATTGCTGCGCGATCCGTCCTACAATCTGAATGCCGACGTCATCAAGGAACTGGACACCTTGCTGCCGGTCGCCCAGATTTCGCCTCCGCCGGGCTGGATGCCGCGCGAAGTGCGTGAACGGCTTGCCGCTCAGGCCGCGGCGCAGTCTGCCGCCGGCGGTGCTGCCCCGACTCCGGCTGCTCCGGCCCAGTCGACGGCTCCCGCCGGTCCGCCGGCGGAATCGCGTTGATCCGACCGGAAGACAGGACAGTCCAATGAGTGAAGAGTCGGGCGCACCGGCCTACGATATCCGCAAGGTCCTCAACGCCTTGCCGCATCGCTATCCGCTTCTGCTTGTCGACCGCGTGCAATCGCTTACGGTCGGCGAGGAGATTCACGCGATCAAGGCTGTGAGTTTCAACGAGCAGTTCTTCCAGGGCCATTTCCCCGGCCGTCCGATCATGCCCGGCGTCCTCATCATTGAGGCGCTGGCGCAGTCGGCCGCGATCCTGGCGATCGAGACGCTGGAACTCGCCGGCAGCGGCAAGCTCGTCTATTTCATGGCAATGGAAGGTGTTAAATTCCGCACTCCGGTGGAGCCGGGCTGTTTGCTGGACCTCCATGTCGGTTTCATTCAGAAGCGGGCACGCGTCTGCAAGTTCTGGGGCAAGGCCATGCTGGGCGATAAGCTCGCCTGCGAAATGGAGTTCACCGCCATGATTGCCGACCCGCCAGCGGAAGAAGGCTAATCCTTGCAATTTGCGGTCTGCCCCTGTAGGGGCGCCGCTTTCCGAACATCAGCAGGGCCGGTCGGAACCGGCCCGCGCATACGGAGTGATACCGCCATGAAGGCCGATACCCATCCCGATTACCACATGATCACCGTCAAGATGACCGACGGCACCGAATTCCAGACCCGCTCCACCTGGGGCAGCGAAGGTGACGTGATGGCGCTGGAAATCGATCCGACCAGCCACCCGGCCTGGACCGGCGACAGCAAGCGCCTCCTCAACGAAGGCGGCCGCGTTGCCCAGTTCAACAAGCGTTTCGGCGGTCTCACGCTCAAGAAGTAATTCGGTCCCGTAAGGGATCGTTGCTGAACAAAGGGGCGGTTCCTTCGGGAGCCGCCCTTTCGTTATATACGAATGGCGTTCGTCCGACGTGGCGGGGAGAGTGAGGTCTATTCGGGCGCGCGTTCGAAGCGCAGCACGCCCGCCAGGCGCCGCACGCCGCCATTGTCATTGGGATGGTGTACGCCGTCCACCACCGGAACTTCCGCGAAATCGTAGGGGCTCATGCCTTCCAGGCAGGCGACGTTGACGCCGTATTTGTCCGGCATGGAACGGGTCTGGTGGAAGCAATGGATGCCGCAATGCGAGCAGAAATGGTGCTTCGCCACGCCGGTATTGAAGCTGTAGACGCTCAGCGCATCGGCGCCCTGCGTCACTGTCAGGCTTTCCAGTGGTGCGTAAGTGGTCACCGCACCTTTCCTGGCGCAGATCGAGCAGTTGCAGCGTGTTCCGGCAAAGTCCTCCGGTAGTTCCACAGTGAAGCGCACCGTGCCGCAATGGCAGGAGCCTTGGTGCAAGCGGGCGCCCTGCGTCATTGGGCCCAGCCCCAGGGCCGTTCGCGATACCATTTGGTGATGACGTATTTCATGCCCTTACGCACCTTCATCGCGTGGTGAAGCGTGGCTGCGTTGCAGGTCCCGTCAGGCCGGCGATTGTTCCAGCAGACGAGGCGGCCCTGTTCGGGCTGGAACATCTTGTCGACCACCTTGAAACGGGTCGCGCCGCCGGCATCCACGTCGTTGAGATAGACCATGAAGGTCCAGGTGCGCTGCCCGGCGACCGAGCAATATTTCTGGAAGTCCTCGCCGCTGGGCTCGAAATAGTCGGTATGGGCCTTGAACTCCTGCCCCACCTCGTAACGCTGGCCCTGCACCGGCTCGCCATAGGCCGGATCGATGCCGTTGATCGCCAGCAGCCGCCGCTCCAGTTCCATCACTTCGGGCACGGCCGGGTCGAGATCGCAGGTTTCGCTGGTGCGAAAATAATGGTCGCCATTGGGATCGGCGATCGTGGAGGGGCGGCGATTGGTGTCGATCAGCCGCATCAGCCCTTCGCACAGATCGGGCGGCAGGAAGCCGGGCAGGGTGAACATCTCCGCACGGGGAGTGGGGACCTGGCGCATGCCTTCATGCGTGCGCAGGAATTCGCTGGAAGATTCGCCCGGAGCCGGCATGGGCGCGACGATAGTGTGGCGGCCGGAACGATCAAGCGCGAAAGATTCCGTTCTGTCATGCGCGGATAGCAGTTTTCGCTTTGCATTCCGGTCGCACTGTGCAAGAGGCTCGCCGCCTCGCCGGATGAGGGTTGACCCGCCGGCAATCTGGCCTGACAGCAGACCTGCCAAGCATGTTTGTATGGCCTGTGGCGATTGTAGCTCAGTTGGTTAGAGCGCCGGTTTGTGGTACCGGAGGTCGGGGGTTCGAGACCCCTCAATCGCCCCATTTCCCCCCTTTCGAATGTCCCTTAGGGCAGCTTGTCGGCCAAAGGCGGCGAAAGCTGCAATGTGCGGCCGATTTATGGGCAGTTCTGCTTGCCACTGCCGGGTCTCCCTGCCAAAGCACCGCCAGCCAACCGGACAAACGCAATAATGCACGGCTTAGCAAATCCTGCTCGTTTCCTGCGCATCGCCCGCGCGCTGACTGCACCGTTGCTGGTGCTAGGTCTGATCGTGACGGGCGCCGCCCTCTATTACGGACTTATCCATGCGCCGCAGGAGCGGTTGCAGGGGGATAGCGTGCGCATCCTGTTCATCCACGTGCCCGCCGCCTGGCTGGGCATGGCGGGGTGGAGCGGCATTGCCGTTGCGAGTTTCATGGAACTGGTGTGGCGTCATCCCTTGGCGGGGATCGGCGCGCGTGCAGCAGCGGTTCCCGGCGCCTTCTTCGCCTTCCTCTGCCTTGCGACCGGGTCGCTCTGGGGCCGTCCGGCCTGGGGCACGTGGTGGGTATGGGATGGGCGGCTGACTAGCATGCTGGTGTTGCTGTTCCTCTATTTCGGCTACATCGCCTTGGCCGGCGCCTCCGCGCGCGAGGGCGGAAACAGCCGAATCGCTGCGATCTTCGGCCTGGTGGGTGCAGTGAATATCCCGATCATCCATTATTCGGTGCTCTGGTGGAATTCGCTGCATCAGCCGCCCAGCCTGACGACCGGTGGCTCGACCATGGCGGGGCCGTTCCTGTGGGGGCTGCTGGCGGCCACGCTCGGCTTCACCCTGATCTTTGGCGGGGTCGTGCTGGCGCGGATGCGCGCGATCCTGGCCGATATCCAGGCCGAGGCGCGCCTGCGCCGCAAGGCGGAAGGAGTCTGACATGCGTGAGGCGCTGGATCACTGGGTTTTCGTGTCAGCTTCCTATGCTTTGGGTATCGGCGGCACGCTCGCGCTCGTCGCGTGGAGCTGGATCGGAATGAAGCGCGCCGAAAGGCGGCGAGATAGGACTCGCGGAAAATGAACACGGGTTTGAAGGCTAAGCATCAGCGTCTGGTGCTTATCGCGATCGCGATGGTAGTGCTGATCGCGGCGGGGCTGCTCGCCGCATGGGCGCTGCGGAGCCAGGCGAGCTATTTCTATGTGCCGAGCGAGATGATCGCCAATCCACCCGAGGCAGGCCAGGCCGTGCGTCTGGGCGGCATGGTGCAGGCCGGCTCGCTCAAGACCGCGGCCGATGGTGTGACGATCAATTTCGTGGTCGGCGATGGCGATGCCATGGTGCCCGTGCGCTATTCCGGCATCGTGCCCGACCTGTTCACTGAGGGTTCGGGCGTCGTGGCCGAAGGGCGGCTCGATGCGCAGGGGACTTTCGTTGCCGACAATCTCCTCGCCAAGCATGACGAGAACTACGTGCCGCGCGAATTGCATGACATGACCGAGGCGCAGAAGCGCGCGGCGATGGAAGAAACCACGAAATGAGTATGGGCCAATGATCGCCGAATTCGGCCTTGCCGCGCTGTGGCTCGCCGCGGCGCTTGCCGCTCTGCAACTGGTGGCGGGCGCCTTGGTGCTGCGGCGCGACGAACCGGCGCTCTCGGCCCTGGTTCGCCCGGCTGCCGTGGTACAGGGCGTGCTGGCCGCGCTCTCCTTCGGGGCGCTGATCCTGCTATTCGTCGAAACCGATCTTTCGGTGCGGCTGGTTGCGGAGAATTCGCACACCGCCAAGCCGATGATCTTCAAGATCGCCGGTGCATGGGGCAACCATGAAGGTTCCATGCTGCTGTGGGTCACGATCATGTCGCTGTCAGGCGGCCTCATCGCCCTGATCGAGCGGCGCCTGCCCGAACGCACGATGATCGCCACGCTGGCCGCGCAAGCCTTTGTCGGTCTCGGCTTCTATGCCTTCCTGCTGTTTTCCTCCAACCCCTTCGCCCGGCTTTCTCCGGCCGCGCCGGAAGGCCTGGGGCTCAATCCGCTGCTGCAGGATATCGGCCTCGCCTTCCATCCGCCCACGCTCTATCTCGGTTATGTCGGCCTTTCCGTGGCCTTCAGCTTTGCCGTAGGCGCGCTGCTCACTCGCCAGGTGACGCCGGACTTCGCCCGCGCCATGCGCCCCTGGGTGCTGGGCGCCTGGCTCTTCCTCACGCTGGGCATCACTGCCGGTTCCTATTGGGCCTATTACGAATTGGGCTGGGGCGGCTGGTGGTTCTGGGACCCGGTGGAGAACGCCTCGCTGATGCCATGGCTCGCGGCGACGGCCTTGCTCCATTCCGCCAGCGTCCTTGCCGCGCGTGATGCCTTGCGCGCCTGGACGATCATGCTGGGTGTGGTGGCCTTCTCCATGAGCATGATCGGCACTTTCCTGGTCCGCTCGGGCATTCTCACCAGCGTCCATGCCTTCGCCGTCGATCCGGAGCGGGGCAGTTTCATCCTGGCCTTGCTGGTGCTCTATATCGGCAGTGCGCTGACCCTGTTCGGCCTGCGTGCGGGCACTGTGGCCGAAGGCGAGCGGTTCTCCGTCACCAGCCGCGAAGGCGCGCTGGTGGTGAACAACGTCGCCCTCAGTGCCATTCTGGCGATTGTGCTGGTGGGCACGCTCTATCCGCTGGTGACCGAGGCGTTCGACATCAAGGTTTCGGTCGGCCCGCCATACTTCAATCCGGTGAGCGCGCTGTTCTTCCTGCCCATGCTGGTAGTGTTGGCGGTTGGCCCGCTGCTGCGCTGGCGCCGGGATTCGCTGGGCCGGGTGCAGAATGAAGTGGTGCTGATCGCAGTCGTCGCGCTGCTGGTTCTTGCCGGCGTGTGGTTCAATACTTCCATCGGCCTCCTGCCCCTGCTGGGGCTGGCGCTCTCCATTGCGGTGGGGCTTGCCAGCGTCATGCCATTGCGCGGGCGCAATTTGCGCCGCCTGCCGCTGGCGGTGTGGGGCATGGTGGTGGCCCATCTGGGGATTGCGGTCGCGCTGTTCGGCATGTCTGCCGACAGTGCCTTCACCAAGGAAAAGCTCGTTGCGGCAACTCCGGGCGAGACGGTGGAAGTCGGCCCCTGGAAAGTGACCTTCGAAGCAGTCGAACCTGTTGCTGGACCGAACTGGACCGCACTGGAAGGCGTGCTCGCCGCATCCTATGGCGGCGGCAAGGCGCAGCACTTGGCGCCCCAGTCGCGCGAATTCTGGTCGCCCGTGCAACAGACCAGTGAATCCGCCCTGCTGACCCGCTGGAACGGCCAGCTCTACGCCGTTCTGGGCGAGGAGATCGAAGGCGGCCGCTGGCAGCTTCGCTTGTGGTGGAAGCCTTTCGTGACGTGGATCTGGTACGGCGGCGTGCTGATTGCCTTTGGTGGCCTTCTGGCCCTGATCGGTCGCGTTGTGGACGATCTGAAGCGCCGCAGCCTGCAGAAGCGGATTGCTCGCCGTCGCCGCACCGCCGCTGACGAGGAGGCGACCGCATGAAGCGGATTCGCTGGACCTTGTGGCTGCCGCTGGCGTTGTTCGGCGGGTTCTTCGTGCTCGTCGCCAGTCAGTTGCTGAACCCTGCTTCGCCGACTGTCGAAAGTGCGATGATCGGCAAGCAGCTGCCCGAATTCACGCTGAAACCCGCCAGTGCGGACCGTCCCGGCCTTGCCACGCAGGACATGCGCGATGGCCAGCCGAGGCTGCTAAACGTCTTCGCCAGCTGGTGCGTCCCCTGCGCGGCCGAGGCGCCGCAGCTCGCCGCGCTGGAACGGGGCGGGGCGAATATCGTCGGCGTCGCCATTCGCGACCGGCCCGAAGATGTTGCCGCTTTCCTGGCGCAGCACGGCAATCCCTATAGCCGCATCGGGGCAGACGATCTTTCCGAAGTGCAGGTGGGCATCGGCTCTTCCGGCGTGCCCGAGACCTTTGTGATCGATGGCAAAGGCGTGATCCGTTACCAGCATATTGGCGATATTCGCGACGCGGACGTGGCGATGCTGCTGGGCAAGCTGAAGGAGGCGGCGCAGTGAGGCGCGTTTTCCTCATGCTCGCACTGGCTCTTGCTGCGCCGCTCGCCGCGCAGGATTCGCTGCCGCCGGCACCCTATGCCTACAAGCAGCTCGACGATCCGAAGCAGGAAGCGGAAGCCAAGGCGCTGATGGAAACCTTGCGCTGCCTGACCTGTCAGGGCCAGTCGATCGCCGATTCCGACGCACCGATGGCCGGCGACCTGCGCCATCAGGTGCGCGTTCGCATCGAACGGGGCGAGAAGCCCGAGGCGATCCGCGCATGGCTGATCGAGCGCTATGGCGAATATATCAGTTTCAAACCCGAAGTGACGAGTTCGACCTGGCCTCTTTTCCTGCTGCCTGTTGTGCTGCTGCTGGCTGCCGTTTTCGTGTTTCGCAGCAAGTTGGGGAAAAAGGCATGAGCTGGGTCATCGCCATTCTGCTCGCCCTGGTGAGCTTCGCGGTGTTCGCCTTCGCGTTCAAGCTACCGCGCAAGAGCTGGACTGTGCTGCTCGCGGCACTGGCACTCGGCCTTGCCGGTTACGCCCTGCAGGGCTCACCCGGCCTGCCCGGCGCGCCGGGCAAGGCGCGTATCGACCAGACGGAAGAGGGCTGGGCGCTGGTGGACATGCGCCAGCAACTGGTTGGCCCTGCCGAAAAGTCCAAGGATCCGCTGATGGTCACGGCCGATGCGCTGGTTCGCAAGGGGCAATATTCCAACGCCGCCAGCCTGCTGCGCGGTGTGGTGCACGACAATCCCCAGGATTCCGAAGCGTGGCTGGCGCTGGGCAATGCGCTTACGTTCCAGGCAGACGGGATGCTGACCCCGGCAGCGCTGCTTTCCTACCGCCGCGCGGCGCAGATTTCGCCGGATAGCGCCGGTCCGGCCTTCTTTGTCGGCTGGGCTCTGATCCGTCAGGGCAAGCTGATCGAAGGCCGCGAAGTGTGGGCAGGACGTCTCGAATCCATGCCCAAAGACGCGCCGGGACGCGATGTTCTGGAAAAACGACTCGCCGGATATGACCAGATTCTGCGCAAACTTGTGGAAGAGGCGCAGAAATCAGAGCGTTAGGGCGCGAAAAGCGCTATGTTGCAGCGCGGAAGCGGTGCTGCTAAGCGCCGTCGCCCGCCTGCTGGGGTTTTCCGGCGCTGAAGGGCGATAATGGGGGCGCATTAACTCCATGAGTGACGCCGATACGCCGCAACAACCCGAAGCCGGCCCAGCGCCGGCCCCAGGGCAATTAACCGCAAGTCACGGGCATGATCGCCAGTCGGCCGCCTATAAGATGGCGATCGGCGCGATTGGTATCGTGTTCGGCGATATCGGCACCAGCCCGCTGTATGCCTTCCGCGAAACCTTCGCCGGGCATCACCCGCTTACGGTGGACCAACTCCACATTCTTGGCGTGGTCAGCCTGATCTTCTGGTCGATGACCATCGTGGTCACGATCAAATATGTCGGCCTGCTGATGCGGGCGGACAACAAGGGGCAGGGCGGCACGCTGGCGCTGGTGGCGCTGATTTCCAGCTATATTGCGCGCTCCAAATATGGCTGGATTGCCGTGATGCTGGGCGTTTTCGCCACGGCGCTGTTCTACGGCGACAGCATGATCACTCCGGCGATCTCGGTGCTATCCGCAGTCGAGGGTCTGACTGTGGTGGAGGCGGGCTTCCAGCCCTTTGTGCTTCCCATCGCGCTTGCACTGCTGATCGGACTGTTCCTGATCCAGAAGCGCGGGACGGCCAAAGTCGGGGCGCTCTTCGCCCCGATCATGATCCTCTATTTCAGCGTACTGGCCGTTCTGGGCGTGGTTCATATCGTCCAGTCGCCCGAGATTCTCATCGCCCTGAACCCGTGGTTCGCGATCCAGTTCTTCATTGCCGACGGAACTACGGCGTTTCTCGCGCTCGGTTCGGTCGTGCTCGCGGTGACCGGTTCGGAGGCGCTCTATTCCGATATGGGCCATTTCGGGCGTGGGGCCATGCGCCTCAGCTGGTTCGGCTTCGTGATGCCGTGCCTGCTGCTCAACTATTTCGGTCAGGGCGCGATGATCATGGGCATGGAGCCTGCCGTCGCGGCCGAGGCGATCAAGAACCCCTTCTTCATCCTCGCGCCTGAAGTGCTGCGCCTGCCGCTGGTGCTGCTGGCAGCGACCGCCGCGTTCATTGCCAGCCAGGCCGTGATTACCGGCGCATTTTCGGTGACCCATCAGGCGATCCAGCTGGGCTTCATTCCCCGCCTGTCGATCCGCCACACCAGCGAGACAGAGCAGGGGCAGATCTATATCCCCTTCATCAACTGGGCGCTGCTGGTGGCAGTGGTCGTGCTGGTGCTGAACTTCCAGACCTCGTCCAACCTCGCGGCCGCCTATGGCATTGCCGTTACCGGCGCGATGCTGATCGACACTTGCCTTATCGCGGTGCTGGTCGCGATGGTGTGGCGCTGGAAATGGTGGGTGTGGATGCCTGTCGTGTTTGGCTTCTTCATTATCGATGGGGCCTATTTCGCGGCCAATATCACCAAGGTGCCCGATGGCGGCTGGTTCCCGCTGGCAATCGGCGCGGTCGCCTTCACTTTGCTGACCACCTGGGCGCGCGGACGCAAGCTGATGCGCGAACGCATGGCCGAGGTGGAACTGCCGCTCGATATCTTCGCCAAGTCGGCGCATGCCAGCACTCAGCGCGTGCCCGGCACGGCGATCTTCATGTCGGCCGCCACCAGCGGCGTGCCTTCGGCGCTGCTGCACAACATCAAGCACAACAAGGTGCTGCATGAGCGTGTAGTGGTGCTGACGGTGAACATCGCCGACGTGCCCTATGTCGATCCGGAAGAGCGGATCGGGATCACCGATCTGGGCCAGGGCTTCTATCGCCTCGTCCTCAATTACGGCTTCATGGAGGAAACGGACATTCCTTCTGCACTCAAGCAGTCGGGCAAGTGCGGCGGCAAGTTCGACATGATGCAGACCAGTTTCTTCCTCTCGCGCCAGACGCTGCTGCCATCGAAGAACCCCGGCATGGCCCTGTGGCGGGAGCGGCTGTTCAGCTGGATGCTGCGCAATGCGGCGACGCCGATGGATTTCTTCCGCCTGCCGACCAATCGCGTGGTCGAACTGGGCAGCCAGCTGGAAATCTGATGCGGGCATGAAAAGGGCGCCGCTGCCGTGGCAGGGCGCCCTTTCGCTTGTCTATGTCCCGGCGGTTAGCCGAGATTGGCGCTGACCATGCAATAGAGCATCGGCAGCGACAGCAGCGTGTTGAGACGGCTGGCAATCATTGCCCGCGGCCCGGCAGCGGCCTTCTGCTCGGGCGTGGCTTCCACGATGCCCAGTGCCTTCTTCTGGTTCGGCCAGATGATGAACCACACGTTGAACGCCATCACCAGCGCGATCCACATGCCGGCTCCGATCAGGTTCACGGCGCCTTCGCCGCTGAAGCTCATCGCATTGTGGAGATAGCCATTGATCTGCGCGATCGCGAGGCCGGTGACGACTGTAAGCAAGGCTGCCCAGCGGAAATAGAACAGCGCCTTGGGGGCAATGAAGCCCGTAACGGCGCCCTTCTGCTCGGCCGGAATGGCAGGCATGGTCGGCACTTGCACGAAATTGAAGTAGTAGAGCAGCCCGATCCACAGGATGCCGAAGACAAGGTGCAGCCAGCGCAGGATCGAATTGGCATCGACTGCGACGCTGGATGCAAAGGCGGCGATGATCGCGATTGCGGCGATCAGGCCCACCAGCACCACAAGCTGAAGATTCCCGAATAGTTTGGCCATGTCGTTTCCCCCGTTGCCATATTGTGACTTATGTTTTGGGTGCCATCCGCCCCGTTGTTCGGGTGCGGGTGACGTCACAATCTATCGTCAAAGTTGACGCTACGGCAAGCTGGCAGAAAACGGTGGTTTTTGAGGGCTCTATTGCGGGGGAAGGGTGGTTTCCTCTTCCTCGACCGCTTCCATGGCCAGCCCGTGCTTCAGCAGCATCGGCAGCTGGGCGAAAGTGAAGAGGAAGGAAATCCCGGCGAATACCGGCACCTTCACGGTGAGCCAATCCCCGAAGCTGAGCGTCAGCCGCAGCACTTCGTTCAGTGCGGCAAGGAAGAAGAAGAACAGGCCCCAATTGCGCGAAAGCTTGAGCCAGCCTTCGTCATTCAGCCCTTCGAAGGCGGCTTCGAGCAGCCATTGCAGCAGTGCCTTGCCCTTCCACCAGCCGAACAGCAGGACCGCACCGAAGAAGAGGTAAAGCACGGTGGGCTTCACCTGCACGAAGAAGGGATCGCGCAGCAGGATGGTCAGGCCGCCAAAGCCCACGATCAGGATCGTGGAGAGCCACAGCATACGCGAGACCTTGCCGAGGCGCCACTTGGAGACGATCAGCGCGATCACCGAAGTGATGACGAAGGCGATGGTCGAATGGACCACGGCCAGTACCACACCGATGGAGTCTTCCTTGTCGACCGGCGCGTAATAGCGATAGGCACCGAGGAAGACGAGCAGCGGGGCATAATCGACCAGCAGGCTGATCCAGCCGGAGCCGGCGCTCTTCTTCTTCGCGGGGGGCGAAGCGGGGGTTTCGGTCTCGGCCATCATGCCACTCCCGCAATCACGCGAGCGACCAGATCGGGGTCGAACGGTCGCAGATCGTCGATCTTCTCGCCCACGCCGATCGCATGGATCGGCAGGCCATATTGCTCTGCCGCGGCAACCAGCACGCCGCCTCGGGCGGTGCCGTCCAGCTTGGTCATGATAAGGCCGGTCACGCCTGCCACTTCCTTGAAAACGTCGATTTGGGAGAGGGCATTCTGCCCGTTCGTGGCGTCGAGCACCAGCACCACGTCGTGCGGCGCCTCGGGATTGAGGCGGCCCAGCACGCGGCGGATCTTTGCCAGTTCGTCCATCAGTTCGCGCTTGTTTTGCAGGCGGCCGGCCGTATCGACGATCAACACGTCGATGCCCTGCTCGGTGGCGGCCTTCACGCCGTCAAACACGATGCTGGCCGGATCGCCGCCTTCCGGGCCGCGCACGATGGGGATGCCCAGCCTGTCGGCCCAGACGCCGAGTTGGCCGATGGCAGCAGCGCGGAACGTATCGCCCGCAGCCAGCATCACGCCGTAATCTTCTTCCTGGAACAAATGGGCGAGCTTGGCGATGGTGGTGGTCTTGCCGCTGCCGTTCACGCCGATCACCAGCAGAACCTGCGGGCGCGGGAAGGCAGTGATTTCAAGCGGCTTTGCAACCGGGCGCAGGATCGCGGCGATTTCCTCCGCCACGGCTTCCTTCAGTTCCTGCTCGGTAATGTTGAGACCAAAGCGCTTCTCGGCCAGCTTGGCGCGAATGCGTGCGGCTGCGCTGGGGCCGAGGTCCGAGAGGATCAGCGCATCTTCGACATCGTCCAGGGTCGCATCGTCGAGCTTGGCTGTGCCGACTGCGGCGGTGAGATTCTCGCTCAGCTTCTCGGAGGTCTTGCGGAAGCCGCCGAACAGGCGCTCGGCCCAACTCTTCTCGCTCATTGCAGCAGCCCTTCCTCGAGCTTGGCGGGGGTAATGGTAACGATAGTGCCCGGCGCGGTGCCTTCCGGCAGGCGGACCCGGGCGAAGTGCGGCGCATAGCCCGTGCCGTCACGTTCCGCGAGCACGCTGTGCGGCTTTCCCACCAGCGATTGCAGCCAGGCGTCGCGCATGCTGGCGGCATCCTCGCGCAGCTGTGCGGCGCGGGCCTTTACCAGTTGCGGATCGACCTGCGGCATGCGCGCGGCGGGCGTGTTGGGCCGGGGCGAATAGGGGAAAATATGCGCGTGGACGATGCCCAGCTCGCGAATGATCGAGCGGTTCGCCTCGTGCATGGCCTCGTCCTCGGTCGGGAAACCGGCGATGATGTCGGCGCCGATGGCGATATCCGGGCGCAGTTCCTTGAGGCGCGCCACGAGGCCCAGCGCATCGGAGCGCAGGTGGCGGCGCTTCATGCGCTTCAGGATCAGGTCGTGGCCGTGCTGCAGCGAGAGATGGAGATGCGGCATCAGCCGGGGCTCTCCGGCCAGCAGTTCGAACAGTCCTGCGTCGATCTCCACGCCATCCAGCGAGGAAAGGCGCAGGCGGTTCAGCCCGGGAAAGGTATCGAGGATCGCCCCGATCAGCGAGCCGAGCGGCGGGCTGCCGGGCAGGTCATGCCCCCACGAGGTCACGTCCACGCCGGTAATCACGACTTCCGCCGCGCCCTGAGCGAGATGGCGCTCCACTTCGCCAAGCACGGCGGCGATGGGCAGCGAGCGGCTGGGGCCACGCCCCTGCGGGATAACGCAGAAAGTGCAGGCATGGTCGCAGCCATTCTGCACCGCCACGAAGGCGCGCGTGCGATTGACCGGGGCAAGGGTGGCGGGCTGGGCCACGTTCCAGGCCCGCGCATCGAGCTTGGCGGCATTGGGCACCAGCCCGTCGACTTCCGGCATGGCGGCCAGCGCGTCGCGTTCGATATCGGCGGCGCAGCCCGTCACCAGCAGGCGCGCATCGGGATTTGCGCGGCGGGCACGGCGGATGGCCTGACGGGTCTGGCGCACGGCCTCGGACGTGACGGCGCAGCTGTTCACCACCACCACGTTGCGCTCTTCGGCCAGCAGGGCTCGGATCGTCTCGCTTTCCGAGATGTTGAGCCGGCAGCCCAGCGAGATGACTTCGGGTGCGCTGCCTGCGCTCATGCGAAATCCGCCGGGTCGAACGTGCCGCGAAAGCTCTCCGCAGCGGGCCCGGTCATGATGATGCGATTATCGGCGCCCCAGGCGATGGTGAGCGTGCCGCCGGGCAGGGTGACGGCCACTTCGCGGTCCACCAGCCCCTTCTTCATCGCTGCGACCGCCGTGGCGCATGCGCCAGTGCCGCAGGCGCGGGTCAGGCCCGCGCCGCGTTCCCACACGCGCAGCAGGATCGCCTTGCGGCTGACGATCTGCGCGACGTTGACGTTCACCCGTTCGGGGAAGATCTGATCGTGCTCGATCTGCGGGCCCAGCCGGTCCAGGTCCACGGCGTCGGCATCCTCCACGAAGAAGATCGCATGCGGATTGCCGACATTCACGGCCATGGGATGCTCGAGGTCTTCCCAGGCGACCGGCATTGAGGAAGTGTCCATCGCATAGGCGAGGGGGATTTCGTCCCAGCCGAAGCGCGGGCTGCCCATGTCCACCGAAATGCCGCCATCGGAGGGGCGTGCGTCGAGAATGCCGCCTTCGGTCTCGATCGTCGCAGGCTCGCCATGCAGCAGCGCGACGGCGCGGGTGGCATTGCCACAGGCACCTACTTCGCTGCCGTCATTGTTGAAGATGCGCATGCGGAAGCTGGCCACGTCGGAATGTTCGAGCAGGATCAGCTGGTCGCAGCCGATGCCGGTCCGCCGGTCCGCAAGGGCGCGGGCGAGATCGCTGGTAATGGGCATCAGTGGATCGCGCCGGGCATCCAGCACGACGAAATCGTTGCCCAATCCATGCATCTTGACGAAGGGAACACGCATTTCGCAGCGCATCTAGGGCCTGAGGGGCCAAACCGCAATGGATGTGAAGGGCGGCAGGGAGGTGTCACCCTTTCCGGCAGAAATATGCCGGATTTTGTGCCAGGCATGTCCGTGCCTGCTGGCGCGGTTTCGAGCCGGTTTCCGGGGCAATATACGCGGTGAAGTGTCACCTTCCGCATCGGGCTTTCGTGCAGGCTTTGCGTGTCGGGGCAGGCCGGGGCGAAGCAGGTCTTCGGTGCGCGGGGCAGGGCTGTTCATCGCGCAGGATAAACGCCATTTGCGGGTGTGTAGGAAAGCGGTTTCTTCCGCTGGGATGACGAACTGCTCAGCGGCCGTGCCCCGCCAATTCCAGGCCCGAAATGTACAAGCCGCAAACGAGCCGGTGCTTGCCAGTCGGAAACGGGGTGGGCCGAGCCCACCCCGCCTGTCTCACAGGCCGTCGAGGCCCTTGCTGACCAGAACATTCACCGCAACCCGGCGGTTCTGGGCCTTGCCTTCGACAGTGTCGTTGCTTGCCAGCGGGTCCGCAGTGGCCATACCGGTGGGCGTGAGCATGCGATAGGGCTTCCAGCCGCAGGCCTGCTGCAGATAGTTGACCACGCTGCCGGCGCGCTTCTCGCTGAGCACCTGATTGATCTCGTCGCTGCCGGTCGAATCTGTGTAGCCGACCACCAGCAGGAGGGCATTATCCATGCCCTCGGCTGCTGCGGCCGTGGCACACAGATCGTTCTTCGCCTGGGCGGAGAGCACGGCCTTGCCGGTGTCGAAGTTCACGTTGGTCGTGGCCTTGACGTTATACTGGTCGATGTCGCCCATCCGGCCTTTCAGGGCTTCGGTCGCGGCGGTCTGTTCGGCAAAGCGCTGGTCAGTGCCGTTGTAGATCATCGACGCGACCTTGAGATCCTTGTTCTTCAGCGCGATCTTGTTCGCGACCAGGCCGCCGTCCCACTGCAGGGTCTCAATGCTGACGGGCAGGCCGTTAAGCAGCGAATCCGCAGCCAGCTTGCTGCGATTGAGGCCCAGGAAGCCGCCGCTGGACTTGATGCTCGTATTCTCGCCGATGGCGATGATCTGGCGAGTGCCATCGGTGGTGGTGACCTGAATCCGGTCGCCATTGCGCGCGGAGATCACGCCTTCGACGTCGGGCCCGGCGGTCATTTCCGACGGATCGGGCAGGCGGTCGCCATAGACGTTGATCGGGCTTTCACCCTGCAGGTCCTGCGGCTGTGCAAACAGGCCCGAGGCCGGAACGGCAAGGGCGGCGAGCAAGAACGAATATCTTGTACTTTTCGAAAGGACGCTCATTACGCTTCTCCTTCAAAGTCAAACTAACCAGTGCTGCGTATTCGCGGCTTTTCGTCGGGCTGCGCCCCCTGATGACGTGCCTGGTTAGTAGAACTTACTTCACCCCACTTCACTGAACATGCGGCATGCCCGCCGCACCTTGAATGCCGTTCCTGCGTGTTCAGCGCCACCTTTCTGGCAGATGAACGCGCCGCGCAGGCCGGGCATTTGTGCGGGTAATGCGAGTGCGGCATGCGGTGAGCCGAGGCCCGTCATATGGTATCGACACAGGCGAAGGCAGGGGAATTCGCGGCGAAGAATCCGAAGGGTTTTGTTTGAGGCCTCGGGCAGTTTTTCGGAACGTTTGCGCTGGAAACTAGGAGTGAACTTGAACGAGCCTGCCCAGTTTCATGGCTGTGCGAGGCCACTCCTGCAGAAATAGGTTCAGCCCGGCCGACCAGCCACGCGCATGTCGGTTTCCGTAGCGCCGCCGTGTTCCTGCGGTTCTTCCGCTTCGCAGCGCTCGGCCTCTTCCTGCACTTCGGGTGCCAGCATCCGCTTGTGCTTCAGCCGGTTGAAGGTCTTGCTCGCATCTTCGGGGCGCCCATAGAGGTAGCCTTGGCCCTTGAGCTGGCCCATGGTGCGCAGGACCTTGAGCACTTCGTCATTCTCGATGCCTTCGGCAGTGATCGGCAGATCGAAGCCCCGGCCGAGCGAGACGATCGCTTCCACGATCTTCGCATTGGCGCCTTCATGGGCGAGTTCGGTTACGAAGCTGCGGTCGATCTTCAGCCGGTCGAACGGCAGCGAACGGAGCTGGGCAAGGCTGGAATAGCCAGTGCCGAAATCGTCGAGGCTGATCTGCACGCCCTGGTTCTTCAGACTGGTGACGACCGAGCGGACCACGCCGATATTCTCGTGCAGGCAGCTTTCGGTGATCTCGATATCGAGGCGATGCGGCGGGAAGCCGCTTTCCACCAGCATGCGCAGCAGCTTCTGCGAGAACCACGGATCGCGCAGCTGCAACGGAGAGATGTTGATCGACAGGGTTAGGCGCGGGTCCCACTTCTTCGCGTCTTCCAGTGCCTGCTTGATCAGATGCTCCGAAAGCTCGGCGATCACGCCGATATCTTCCGAGATGGGAATGAAGATTTCCGGGCTCACCAAGCCGAATTGCGGCGAATTCCAGCGCGCCAGCATTTCGAAGCCGACAAGTTCGCCGGTCGCGAGGTCGATCTGCTGTTCGTAGAAGGGGACGAATTCGCCCTTGGGAATGCCCGCGCGGATGCCGGTTTCCAACTCGTTGCGGAACCGCAACTCGCTTTCCATGGTCGGCTCGAACCACGCATAGCCGTTCCGGCCGCGCTTCTTGGCGTGATACATCGCGATATCGGCGTGATGCAGCAGTGTCTGCGCGCATTCTTCGGCAGTTTCCGGATCGGGATTTTCGATGGTGCGGGCAATGCCGATGGAAAGCGAGGTTTCGATGTCCTTGCTGCCGGTCTTGATCGGCGCGCGCACGGCGTCGATCAGTCCGGCGGCCAGCTGGTCCAGCTTGTCGGGCATGCGGCGCTCGTAAGGCACGACGCAAGCGAACTCGTCGCCGCCAAGACGCGCCACGGTGCCGCCGACCGGCATCATCGCCGAAATGCGGCGGGCCACTTCGGTCAGCGCGATGTCGCCGCCCTTGTGGCCGTGGATGTCGTTGATCTGCTTGAAATTGTCGAGATCGACCATCAGCACCGCAACGCCATTGTTGGTTTCGGCCACTTCGGTCACCAGGCTGGCGGCGGCGGGGATGAAGCAGCGGCGGTTGAGCAGGCCGGTCAGTGCATCGGTCTGCGCCAGTTGCTGGGCTTTTTCCTCGGCCCTGCGCCGCTCGCGGACTTCGTTGGACAATTCGGCATAGCGTCGCCAGCCGAAGATGATCAGGGCAATATTCAGCAACAGCGCGTTGGCCAGAACCGTATCGGGCTGCGAATGGCCGCCCATCCACGCCCTGACGATCTGGGGAAGAACCGTTCCGCCCGTGCCCACGAACAGAATAAGCGCGGCAGTGGCAATGCCCAGCGCGACGATATCGCGATCGGCATTACCGAAGCGTGCGGTTTCGCGACCGGTGGTTTCGCTCCTGGTCTTCAAGCGTTGCGTTCCCTGTTTCCTGCGCGGACCCTATCGCAGAACGCACTGAAATTTCGGTTAATGGACATGCTGCAACGCGGCAGAGCTTGCATGGGCGGGCGGGTGGTGGTCAGGCGGCAGCGGGCGCGTTATGGGCGATGCGCTGGCATAATGGAGGAATGCGATGGCCCGTTGGTGGCTGATGAAGTCCGAACCGGACGCCTATAGCTGGGACGATCTCGTCGCCGAGGGCGAGGGGACGTGGGACGGGGTGCGCAACCACCGCGCGGCGAATAATCTGCGCGCGATGAAGGTGGGCGACCAGGCCTTCTTCTATCATTCCAACATCGGGCTGGAGATCGTCGGGATCGTGACGATCAGTGCCGAAGGACTGACCGATCCGACCGATCCCGATGGCAAATGGGCAGCCGTGAAGGTCAAGCCGCTGCGCAAGCTGGCGAAGCCCGTCACGCTGAAGCAGATCAAGGCCGATCCTCAGCTGGAAGGCATCGAACTCGTTCGCCTCTCGCGCCTATCCGTGGCGGAACTGACCAAGGACGAGTTCGATTACATCGTGAAACTGGGCGGGGGCTGAGCCCCCCGCCGAAGGCTTAGCGCGAACGCAGCGCCGTAACGGTCGTCCCCGCGGCGTTCAGCCGTTCGATATCCGTCACCAGATGCAGCAGGCGCAGGCCCTTGCGGGTCATTGCATCTGCAAGAGCCGGGGCGAATTCCTCGGTCTTCTCCACCCGAGCGGACCAGCCGCCATAGGCGCGGGCGAGGGCGGCGAAGTCCGGGTTCACCAGTTCCGTGGCGCTGATGCGGCCGGGAAATTCGCGTTCCTGGTGCATGCGGATGGTGCCGTAAGTTGAATTGTCGACCACGATCACCAGCAGGTCCACGCCATATTGGGCTGCGGTCGCCAGTTCCTGTCCGTTCATCAGGAAGTCCCCGTCACCCGCGACGGCGAGCACCATGCGCTCGGGCATGCGCAGCTTGGCTGCGACTGCGGCGGGAACGCCATAGCCCATCGCGCCGCAAGTGGGGGCAAGCTGCGAGGGGAAACCCTCATAGCGCCAATAGCGGTGCCACCAGCCGGAGAAGTTGCCTGCCCCGTTGCAGATGGCAGTATCGGCCGGAAGCACATCGCGCAGGGTGGCGAGGCAGCGGGCGAGGTCCAGCGCCGTGCCGTCCGATCCCGGCGTGCTGAAGGCTTCCCATTCGGCATGGGCTTCGGCCCCGGCATCGAAGGGGACGATCTCGTCATCGCACCACAGCGCGGCAGCTTCTGCGAATTCGGGCATGTCGGCGCAGATCGCCAGATCGGTGCGATAGACGCGGCCTAGTTCCTCCGGGTCCGGATGGACGTGGATCAGCGTCTGGCCAGGATGCTCGAGCGTGACCAGTTCATAGCCGTCCGTGGTCGCCTCACCCAGGCGCGCGCCGACCACCAGCACCAAATCCGCCGCCTTGATCCGCTCGACCAGCTTCGGATTGGGACCATAGCCCAGATTGCCCGCATAGACGGGCGAACTGGGCGGCACCGCATCCTGCCGACGGAAGGCCGTGGCCACGGGCAGGCCGATCCGTTCGGCAAAGCGGGTGAAATATTCGCGCGCCTTTTCGTTCCAGCCAGCGCCGCCGACGATGGCGACCGGGGCGGCGGCATCGGCGATCAGGCCGAGCATCACGCTCAGCGCATCGCCGCAGGGCGGCTGGGCCGGGCGGGTGACGGCAGGGCGAGGGCATGCGCCAGTCACCGTCATGCTCAGCATGTCTTCCGGCAGGGCCAGGACCACCGGGCCGGGCCGCCCGGCCATCGCTACCGAATAGGCGCGGGCAATATATTCGGGAATGCGGGCGGGATCGTCGATACGCGCGGCCCATTTGCAGATCGGGCCGAAGAACGCAGCAAAGTCAACTTCCTGGAAGCCCTCGCGGTCGCGCATGGTCGAATCCACATCGCCCACGAACAGGATCAGCGGCTGCGAATCCTGCATCGCCACATGCACGCCGATGCTGGCATTCGTCGCCCCCGGTCCGCGCGTGACGAAGCACACGCCCGGCCTGCCGGTGATCGATCCATCGGCGCAGGCCATGAAGGCGGCGCCCCCTTCCTGCCGACAGGTAACGGTATGGATCGAGCCTGTATCGTGCAGCGCGTCGAGCACCGGAAGGAAACTCTCGCCGGGCACAGTGAAGATCCGGTCACAGCCCTGTTCGGCAAGGCAATCGACAAGCAGGCGTGCAGCACTCAGCGAGATGGTTTCATTCATTACCGTTCTCTAGCCAAGCCGCGGGCTGGCGGCAACGGGGGGAAATATTGTCGGGGGATTTTCTCTGCCAAATGGCTCAACGCGCAAGGTTAATGTCCCGCCTTGCGACAGTGGATAAGCCAGGCTTCCATATGGTTACTATCGGGTTAAGAAGTTCCCATGCGACGCAGCCTGGTCCTGACCGACGACACCGCACGCCATCCCTTTTTGGCGAGCCTTCCTCCGCATGTGAGGCGGGGTACGCAGCCTGTTGCGATCGCTCACGATAAAGCGCGCTGGTCGCTCGGCGACATAAAGGATTTCCTGCTGACCTACTGTGCCTGCTTCGCCGCAGTCACGGTGTTCATCGCCTGACGGATCAGGCGCAGGCCGCCTTCTCCGCGCGGAACAGCAACAGCGCTAGCCAGGCCGAGACAAGGCACATTGCTGCGCTCAGCAGCAATTGCTCGGTCAGCGGCACCTTGATCGCGCTCAGGCCCGCCGCCAGCAGCGCACCGCCCACCATAGCGCCCGAATTGACGATATTGTTCGCCGCCACTGTGCGCGCGGCCTGGCCGGGATCGACCTTGGTGGTGAGGAAGGCATAGAGCGGCACCACGAACATGCCGCCTGCAATCGCGATCAGCAGCAGCATGCCCAGCACAGCGAAGGCCAGCGGGTGCGAGAGGAATTCGGCGACGCCCATCAGTTCCGTGCCGGTTGTGCTGGCCTGCCACGCGCGGCAGACGAACCAGAAGCCGGCCACGAAAATGCCCATGACGATCACCGATGCCGGGGCATAGCGCGCCGAAACACGGCCCTTGAGCAGCGCGTTGATCGAGACCGACCCTGCTGCCACGCCGATGGAGAACATCACCAGGAACAGGCTGGCCACTTCCTTGGTCGCCAGCAGCACGTTCTTGGCAAGCGGCGGGAACTGGATGAACAGCACCGCGCCAATGGTCCAGAAGAAGCTGATCGCCATGATCGCAAGGAACACTTCGCGCTCGTGCATGGTGTTGCGGATCAGGTCGATGGAAGAACGGATCACGTTCCGGTCGATGACCTGCCGTTCGCCCAGTGGTTCGGCCGAGGGCACGTAACGGCTGGTGAAATAGCCGATAAAGGCAGTGACGACGACGCAGGCGGCCGCCCATTCCACCGGTATCCAGCCTGCCAGGATCGTGCCGAACAGGATCGCGATATAGGTCCCGGCCTCGACCAGGCCCGTGCCGGCCAGCACTTCGTTCTTCTCAAGGTGCTGAGGCAGGATCGCGTATTTGATCGGGCCGAAGAAGGTCGAATGGACGCCCATGGCGAACAGGGCGGCCAGCATCAGCGGGATCGCCAAAGTCTGCGTCATGAAGCCATGCCATGCGAGGACGAGGCCCGTCGCACCGCAGAGCATGATGAAGATTTCCGCCATCTTCACCGCGCGGATGATCCGCGCCTTGTCGCGCATGTCGGCGAGCTGACCGGAAAGGGCGGAAAGCAGGAAGAAGGGCAGAATGAACAGGCCCGACGCGATCGCGCTGAACTGGGCCTCCGCCGCTTCGGAATTGTAGACGCTGTAAACGACGAACAGCACCATGGCGTTCTTGAACAGATTGTCGTTGAACGCGTTCAACAGCTGAGTGACGAAAAGCGGCAGGAAGCGCCGTTGCCTCAGCAGATGCGTTGTCGTGGTCATTCAGCCCCGGCTAGCAGCCTCTCTTTGCATGGGACCTCTAGCGGCATGGGCGGGGCGAACAAGGGGCAATCGGCTTTTTCGCACAATGCGGACCCTCCGGGGGCTCTGGCGCATCGGCGGGACAGGCTCTAAAGGGGCACACGTCATGCTCACGCTGCCCAATCTCCTCACCCTGTCGCGCATTGTGGCGCTGCCCTTGCTGGCGTTCCTGCTGTGGTGGCCGGGATGGGCAACCGGTTACGGCCTGGCCTTCGTGCTTTACTGCCTGATGGGCATCACGGACTATTTCGACGGCTATCTCGCCCGCTCCAGCGGCACTGTCTCCAAGCTGGGCATTTTCCTCGATCCGATCGCCGACAAGATCATGGTGGCGGTGGTGATCCTGGTGCTCACGGCTCAGGGCGGACTGCGCGGGCAGTTGCTGGGCGATTTCCATGTGATCGCCGGGCTGATCATCCTGGTGCGCGAGATCGCGGTTTCGGGCCTGCGGGAATTTCTGGGTGGGCTGCAGGTTTCCGTGCCCGTCTCCAAGCTGGCCAAGTGGAAGACGACCTTCCAGCTCGTCGCGCTCGGCGCGCTGATCCTCGCGGGCGCGCTGCCCGGCGAGCCCTGGATTCACCAGGTCGGCCTTGTCAGCCTGTGGGGCGCGGCGATCCTGACGGTGATTACCGGCTGGGATTATCTGCGCGTCGGCATCAAGCATATGGATTGAGCGGCACTTTCCGCCACGCTTAGTCCCCTCTTTCGCCTTCCTTCATCTCGATCTTGCGCGAGATGCGGCGCGTGTCGTCGAGAGACCGGGTGGCGAGGCGGGTTTCCAGCAGGAAGGACAGCAGCCCGCCGAACACCATCGCCATGGCCGCGATCCAGCACAGGGCGACATAGGTGCCCATCGGCGGTTTCACGAAGGCGCTGACGAACATCAGCGTTACCACCAAACAGATCAGCAGCGCCGCCGCGGTGCAGAAATTGATCGAGATGTGCGAGAATTTGCGCCGCTTGCGCAGCACGGGAAGCTGGCCGATCTCCTCGTCCGGAATTCCGTCTTCCTCGCGCTGTTCCAGCATATGGACCCGCTCGACGATCCAGGTCAGCCGCTGGTTCATCACATTGAGATAGGCCCCGATAGCGGCGAGGAGAAAGGCCGGGGTGAGCGATAGCTGCACCATTTCCTGCACGCGTGCGGTGCTGGAGGTACGGGCGAGCAGTTCCCCTGCGAGTGTTGCCGAGGCGAGATAATGTTCCACGCGCGCTACCTAGCCCCGAGGCTTGCCGGGTTCAACCGAGCCCGGGGCAGGGTGCGCAAGGTTACGATGCGGGGGCGTATTCGGGCTCAAGCTCGAAAGCCGCGCCGGTTTCGACCAGCGTCTTGAGGCGGGAAAGGGTTTCCGGCCAGCCGCCGGTGACTTGCTTGCTGGTGGCCGTATCGCCGCCGAAATCGTCATGCGTCAGCACCAGCTTGCACGCTTCGCCCGCCAGTTGGACGATTTCCCATGTCACGCGAGAAGGCTTGTCCGCTGCGACTTCCGGCGACCATCGGGCGTGGAACGTCATTACCAGGCGGGAAGGGGGAACCAGTTCGAGGATCTCTCCGGCGATCACCACCCGGTCCGCCATCATGAACTCGATCGATCCGCCTACCTGCCACTGGGTGCGCGAAGCCATGTTGAAATGCTGGTAGAGCGGCGTTTTCTCGTCATCGGTCAGGATGTCCCACACTGCCTGAGCCGTGGCGCGAATATAGATCTCATAAACGTGAGTGGGGCCGTTCATGTCCATGTCCTTTGTTTCCGCCTGTCGCTTGAGCGCGGTCATCGTTTCCAGAAAGGGCGCCGCATAACGCGAAATCCATCGCTCCCCGACCTGACGGATGGGAACCGGGTTGAGGTAATGCAGCTTTTCGCGTCCGACTTTTCGGGAAGTGACCAGACCGGCTTCTTCGAGAATCCTGAGGTGTTTCATCACCGCAAAGCGAGTGACCGGCAGTTGCCGCTCAAGCTCGCCCAGCGTCTGGCCGTCACGTTCGAACAGGCTGTCCAGCAGGGCGCGCCTGCCGGGATGGGCCAAAGCATCGAACACGGCGTCCATGGAGGATGAATATGTGACCATATGGTCACCTGTCAAGCGTGGCGGTCTCAACCGGCGCGCAGTTCCTCCGCCAGCATTCGGAATTCGTCGGAACGGGGGGAATTGCGGCGCCATACCAGCGCGATCTCGCGGCTGGCATTGGCCGATTTGAGCGGACGGGCGACCACATGCGTGCCGTGCAATATGCTCGCCTGGATCGCCATTTCGGGCACGATGGTGATGCCAAGGCCATTATCCACCATCTGCACCAGCGTGTGGAGCGAGGTGCCGATCATCGTGGCGCTGGCCCGCAGTTCCGGGCGGTTGCACGCCGCCAGCGCGTGTTCCTTCAGGCAGTGCCCGTCTTCCAGCAGCAGCAGGCGCCCTTCGTCGATCAGCGAAGGCGGAACTTCGGCCGGCGGATTACGCGGGTCGTTTTCCGGGAAAGCGGCGTAGAGCCGGTCCTGCCCGAGCGATTCGACTTCCACGTCGCCGGTGGCGAAGGGCAGGGCGAGCAGCACGCAATCCGCGCGGCCGTGATGCAGCGATTCGATGGCTGCCCCGCTCGGTTCCTCGCGCAGGAACAGCTTCAGCTGCGGGCGTTCCTTCCGCAGGCGCGGCAGGATGCGCGGCAGCAGGAAGGGGGCAATGGTGGGGATCACGCTCATGCGTAATTCGCCTGCCAGCGGCTTGCCCGCCGATTGGACCAGATCGGCCAGTTCCTCGGCCTCGCGCAGCAGGCGGTGCGCCTTATCGACCACGGCATTGCCCAGCGGCGTGAAGCGCACCACGCGGCGGCTGCGTTCCACCAGCGTGACGCCTAGCAGCGATTCCAGCTCGCGGATGCCTGCGGACAGGGTCGACTGGGAAACGAAGCAACTATCCGCCGCGCGCCCGAAATGGGCATGTTCATGCAGTGCGACGAGATATTGCAGCTGCTTGATGGTGGGCAGATAGGTGCTCATTTCAGTATCTTGTCACTCCGTGACGACCTCGACCACCACTTCTTCGACCCGGGTCATCTTGAGCCGACCCTTTTCCACGGCGAATGCCAGACGGCCTTCGACCAGTTCCAGGGCATCGCGGCCGAAGACCTCGTAGCGCCAGCCGTCGAGGATCGGCAGGTCGCGCAGGCCGGCGGCGAGCGATTCCAGCTCGTCCGACCGGGTGAGCAGGCGGGCGGCGACGTCGATCTCCCGCGCGCGGATTTTCAGCAGCAGCTTGAGCAGATCGGCGACAAGCGCGCCTTCCTTGCCGAGCGGCGCGCCGCGTTGCGGCTTTTCCGGCATTTCGTCGGACGGCAGCGGTTCGGCATGCTTGAGGATACGCATCAGGCGCTTGCCGATTTCGTTTTCGCGCCATGCGCCGGAAAGGCCGCGCACCTTGGCGAGGTCTTCCTGCGATTTGGGCGGATGGCTGGCGAGATCGGCCAGCGTTTCGTCGCGCATGATGCGGCCTCTCGGAATGTTCTTGTCCTGCGCCTCGATCTCGCGCCAGGCGGCGAGTTCCTTGAGGCGGCCCAGTACCTGCGGATTGCGCGAAGGCGCGCGAATGCGGCGCCACAGCTGGCCGGGATCGTTGCGGTAATTTTCCGGATCGGCGAGCTTCTCCATCTCGGCATTCAGCCAGACGCCACGGCCGGTCTTGATCAGCTTCTTGAGAATCTTGGGGAAAATCCGGGAGAGGAACGTCACGTCGCCGATGGCATATTCGATCTGCCGTTCGGTCAGCGGGCGGCGGCTCCAGTCGGTGAAGCGGGCGCCCTTGTCGATCTGGGTGCCCAGCCAGGCTTCCACCAGATTGGCATAGCCGATCTGTTCGGACTGGCTGATCGCCATCATCGCGATCTGAGTATCGAAGATGGGGTGCGGGGTCTTGCCGGTGAGGTTGTAGATGATTTCCACATCCTGGCTGCCGGCGTGGAATACCTTCAGCACCTCCTCATTTTCGGTGAGGAGCTCCAGCAGGGGGCCCAGGTCGATGCCGGGGGCCATCGGGTCGATGGCGGCGGCTTCCTTGTCATCCGCGATTTGCACCAGGCACAATTCCGGCCAATAGGTGTTCTCGCGCATGAACTCGGTGTCGACGGTGACGAAGTCGGCAGTCGCGAAGCGGGCGCAAAGGGCGGCCAGTTCTTCGCTCGTCGTAATAAGGTCGTGTATCTTCATTGCGACATTTCTATCCGGGCTCCTTGCGGACGCCCCTTGGTGGTGGCCCCTTCAGGGGCCTGCGGCTTGACAAAATGGCGGCCTTCGCCTCAAGGGCCAGCCCGGCTGGCCGACCCTCGGGCCGCGGCTTCCCCCTGCCTTATTGATGGCCGAATGGAAAGAGATTCGATGCACCTTTATCGCACTCACACCTGCGCTGCGCTCTCTGGCGCGAATGTTGGCGAGACTGTGCGCCTGTCCGGCTGGGTGCATCGCAAGCGCGATCACGGCGGCGTGCTGTTCGTCGATCTGCGCGACCATTACGGCATTACCCAGATCGTGGCGGACGAGGACAGCCCCGCGCTGAAGCTGCTCGACGGGCTGCGCGTGGAAAGCGTCGTCACTATCGACGGCGAAGTGAAGGCCCGCAGCGCCAGCACCGTGAACCCCAACCTGCCCACCGGCGAGATCGAGGTTTTCGCCCGTTCCGCCACAGTGCAGAGCCGTGCCGAAGAACTGCCGATGCCGGTGGCCGGCGAACAGGAATATCCCGAGGAAACGCGCCTGCGCTATCGCTTCCTCGACCTGCGCCGCGAGACGCTGCACGCCAATATCGTCAAGCGCACGAAGATCATTTCGGACATGCGCCGCAAGATGGAGGCCATCGGCTTCACCGAATATGCGACGCCGATCCTGACAGCTTCTTCGCCTGAAGGCGCGCGCGACTTTCTCGTGCCCAGCCGTATCCATACGGGCAAGTTCTACGCACTGCCGCAGGCGCCGCAGCAGTACAAGCAGCTGCTGATGGTGGCCGGTTTCGACCGCTACTTCCAGATCGCTCCCTGCTTCCGCGACGAGGACCCGCGCGCAGACCGCCTGCCGGGCGAGTTCTATCAGCTCGACCTCGAAATGAGCTTCGTGACGCAGGAAGAAATCTGGGAAACGATGGAGCCGGTGCTCCAGAGCGTGTTCGCCGATTTCGCGGAAGGCAAGCCGGTGACCCCGGCTGGCGAGTTCCGCCGCATTCCGCATGCCCAGGCGATGCTGGATTACGGTTCGGACAAGCCCGACCTGCGCAACCCGCTGATCGTCAAGGATGTGACCGAGCACTTCGTGGAATCGGGCTTCGGCATCTTTGCAGGCATCGTCGGCAATGGCGGCGTGATCCGTGCGATCCCGGCCCCGGGTGCAGGCGCGGGCAGCCGCAAGTTCTTTGACGACATGAACAATTGGGCGCGGGGCGAAGGCTTCTCCGGCCTTGGCTACATCAACATCAAGGATGGCGTCCCCGGCGGCCCGATTGCCAAGAACCATGGCGAGGAAAAGACCGCCGCGCTGATCGAAGCTCTGGGCCTAGGCCCCAACGATGGCGTGTTCTTCGCCGCGGGCAAGGAAGAGCAGGCGGCCAAGCTCGCCGGTCTGGCCCGTATTCGCGTGGGCGAACAGCTTGATCTGATCGACAAGGACCGCTTCGAACTGTGCTGGATCGTGGACTTCCCGTTCTACGAATGGGACGAGGACAACAAGAAGGTCGACTTCGCGCATAACCCGTTCTCGATGCCGCAGGGCGGGATGGACGCGCTGGAAAACCAGGACCCGCTGACCATCAAGGCCTATCAGTACGACCTCGTCTGCAATGGCTATGAAATCGCCTCGGGCTCGATCCGTAACCAGTCGCCCGAACTGATGGTCAAGGCCTTCGAAATGGTCGGCCTGACCAAGCAGGACGTGGAAGACCGTTTCGGCGGCCTCTACCGCGCGTTCCAGTATGGCGCCCCGCCGCACGGCGGCATGGCTGCCGGTGTGGACCGCATCGTCATGCTGCTCTGCGGCGCGCAGAACCTGCGCGAAGTGGCGCTGTTCCCGATGAACCAGCGCGCCGAGGACCTGCTGATGGGCGCGCCGACTCCGGCCGAGCCGCAGCAGCTGCGCGAACTTGGCGTGCGCATTGTGGAGCAGCCCAAGCAGTGATAGCCCTCCGTTCCTGACGGAGCGGAGGAGGGCGCATTGCAGATCAGGGCCTTGCCCGGAAGGGGCGTGGGGCTTCTCCTGCCGTGGCTGGCAGCTCTTGCGGCTGCCGGTCCGCTTCATGCTGAATCGCTCGACATCACGGGTGTCTATCCTGCCGGGAAAGACGCGGCGGCGGCGCTCGGCAGCATTGCGGTCGAGAATTTCGGCGGGGTGGACGGCCCGGCCCTGTCCATCCGGATCGAGGATCGCCTGCGCGCCGTTCAGGTGCAGGGACGGCCCTGGTTCGCCATCCTTCCCGCGCGGGGAGGGGCAGAGGCCGATGCGATCCTGCGCGGAACAGCGGGCGCCGATATCCGCAAGGAAGACATCAAGCTGACCCGCAAGCGCTGCTCGAAATATGACGAGCAGGACAAGAAGAAATGCGCGGAATACAAGGATGTAGAGGCCAATTGCATCCGCCGCACGATCAGCCTCAACCATTCGGTGCGGCTGGTCACCTGGCGCGGAGAGCCCGTCTTCGCGCAAGACGGCGCCCCCTCGCAGCAATTGGACTATTGCCCGCGCGACGACGAGAACGTGAAATCGGAAGAGACGGCGATTGCCGAATTGCTCGACGGGATCGCCAGCAATCTGCGCTTTCAGCTCGCGCCGGTCCATGAACGGCGCAGCATCCGCGTGATGGAAAGCCGCAAGGGGGTGAAGGGGGAGGCAAGCAAGGCCTTTCAACAGGCCGTGAAGCTCACCAAGAGCGATCAGGCCGCCGCCTGCCAGGATTGGGAAGATCTCGCCCAGACTGTGTCGGGCCAGCTATCCGTGGCGTTCAATCGCGGGCTCTGCGCCGAGATGCAGGGCGATCTCGATAGGGCGGGGGAGCATTACCGCTATGCCCTGCAGCTTTCACCCGGCCACGATTATCCTGAAGACGGGTTGCGCCGGATCGACGACCGGCACCGGGCCGAGCGGCAATTGGCCGCGCATTGGGGCGAGTGAAGTTTGTGAACCATTTGCGGGGCATCTAGAGCCATGGCTTACGCGCTCCTCGACGAAGACCGGACTCTTGGCGAGGCCCTGCGCCGGATCGCGGGCGAGCAGATCGACGAAGCCTTGGACGCGATCGTGCCGGGGCATCCGTCAAGGGCCGTTCACGAAGTCCGCCGCCGCACCAAGACCTTGCGCGGGCTGATCCGGCTGATGCGCATCGGCTTCGATGAATTCGCCGATGCCGATGCGGCGATCCGCGCGATTGCCCGGCCGCTCTCCGAAACGCGCGATGCCAAGGTGATGCTCGATACGCTGGAGGCCCTGTCGCATCAGGCGGCGGGCAAGGCTGCGCGGCACATGCTCAGGCGCATTCACAGCCATCTCGCGTCGGAGCGGGAGGCCGAACGCGAAGCCGAACGGGTGGAGGATCTGCTCGACAAGTCGAAGGACCGGCTGCGCGCACTCAAGGCCCGTGCCGAATTCTGGACCGTGGACGGCGATGGCTGGGACGTGGTGGGCGAGGGCGCCGCGATCACTTACGGCCACATGCTGAAGGACGGTGCACGCGCCTTGGCGGACGGAAGGCCGCAGGACTTCCACGAATTGCGCAAGCATGTCCGCTACCACTGGTGCCATGCGCGCCTGCTGCGCAAGCTATGGCCGGAGGAAATGGACGCGCGGGCCATGGTGGCGGACGATCTGGCGCATACTCTGGGCCATCATCACGATCTGGCGGTGCTGAACGCCCGGCTGGTGAAGGACGGCATCCATTTCGGCACGGGCGAGGAACTCGCCCCGGTCTTCGCGCTGGCGGAGCGGCAGGGCTCCGCGCTGGAAGACCGGGCGAGGATGTTGTGCGAGCGGTTGCTCGCCGAAAGCCGCGAGGCCTTCACCGAGCGTTGGCACGCCCTGTGGAAGGCCTGGGAAGCGGCGAGAGCCTAGGTCGTAAACTCATAAAGGCCACGCACGAGGCATCCAAATGGCGAACATATCGGGCCGAAAGGCGCGCCGCTACGGCTTGCTGCCATGGCAAGCGTCTTTCGGTTCGAGATGGAAGCCATTTGGATGTCCCGCAGGGATTTGACCAAAATGGCCCAGCGCAGCGTCGGAGAGGCTGGAAATATCGACATATTCCTGCGCCTCTCCTCCTCGCGCCGAGCCATTTTGCCTCAAACCTCGTGACTGGCATTTATGAGTTTACGACCTGGCCCACGGGGCGCTTCAGACCAGTTCGGCGAGCGAGGCCGGATCGAAGCCCTGCAGGCCCTCGTAATCCCCGGCCTTGACCTTGGCGGCCCAGCGCGCATCGGTAAGCAGCGCGCGGCCCACGGCGATCAGGTCGAACTCGTCACGTTCCATGCGCTCCACCAATTGGTCGAGCGGGGAGACTTCCGAGCTTTGCCCGGCAAAGGCGCCGAAGAATTCGCCCGAAAGGCCGACCGAGCCGACGCTGATGGTGGGCGCGCCGGTGATCTTCTTGGCCCAGCCGGCGAAATTGAGGCCGTCCTCGCCGTCGATCTCGGGGAATTCCGGTTCCCAGAAACGACGCTGCGAGCAATGGAGAATATCCGCGCCTGCGCTTACGAGCGGGCCCAGCCAGGCTTCCAGTTCCTTGGGATCTGTGGCGAGGCGGGCAGTGTAATCCTGCTGCTTCCATTGGCTGACGCGCAGGATCACCGGGAAATCGGGGCTCACCGCTGCACGGATCGCCGCCACGACTTCCGCCGCGAAACGCGAGCGTTCGCCGATGGTGGGGCCGCCATAGTGGTCGGTGCGTTCATTGGTGCCCGGCCAGAAGAACTCGTCGATCAGATAGCCGTGGGCGCCGTGGATCTCGACCGTGTCGAAGCCCAGCCGTTCGGCATCCGCAGCCGCCTTGGCATAGGCAGCAATCGTATCGGCGATGTCTTCCTCGCTCATGGCCACGCCGCGCGGCTTGCCGGGAGCGAGCAGGCCGGAGGGGCTTTCCACCGGAGCGTCGGGTTCCCAGCCGCTTCCCGTTATCGTCGATCCGGTGTGCCAGATCTGCGGGCCCATCTTGCCGCCGGCCTCGTGAACTGCGTCGATCACGCCTTTCCAGCCGGCCAGAGCTTCTTCGCCGTGGAAAAACGGAATGCCCGGATCGTTGCGGGAGGCGGGCCGGTCGATCACCGTGCCTTCGGACAGGATCAGCCCCACATCGCCTTCGGCGCGGCGGCGGTAATATTCCGCATTGGCCTTGCCCGGAATGCCTTCCGGGGCCTTGGTCCGGGTCATGGGCGCCATGACGATGCGGTTCTTGAGGGAGAGGGATTTGAACTGGAACGGGCGGAAAAGCGTGGAAGCTGCAGCCATGGGAGATCCCTGAGATGAGTGGTTCCAGACAACCTATGATGGCGTAGCCCGCGTTCAAGGGGGAACCGCCCATGCACCACAGGGGCCACTGTGAATCCGGGCTTTCCTACAAAGGTATTTTCGTGCTTTGTCAGTGCGATGGGAGCGGGAGCGAGCATAAGTTGCAAGGGGGATGGAATATCTGTCAGGCAAACTGCCAGATGGGGCAGGCACCGGTCGGCAAAGGAGTGTGACTTTTCACTCTGGAGAGTGTCAACCTTGTCAACTTCGGCGGTTTTCCACCGTTCTGCCCGCAGGGCCCGCCCCGCGCCCCGCCGTTTCGTGGGGTTCTTGCTGCCCCATGGCTCTTGCCAGCGCGCGCGGGCTTCTTTAGGGGCGAAGGCCGAGAGATTAACGTTCCTTTGAGAGGGATTTCCATGAGCGATACCGCCGAACGCGTGAAGAAGATCGTTGTCGAACACCTTGGTGTCGAAGCCGATAAGGTCACGCCCGATGCCAGCTTCATCGACGATCTGGGTGCCGACAGCCTCGACATCGTCGAGCTGGTGATGGCGTTCGAAGAAGAATTCGGCGTCGAAATCCCCGACGATGCGGCCGAGAAGATCGCAACCGTCGGTGATGCCAACAAGTACATCGAAGATCACAAGGGCTGATCGCCCTTACGCCCCTTAGCGTATGGTCCCGCCGGACGTGACGGGGATGGAAGGCTCAGCCGTTAGATGGCTGGGCCTTTCGTGACTTTGGAGAGTGATATGCGTCGTGTGGTCGTAACCGGTCTTGGGCTCGTCACCCCTCTGGGTGCCGATGTCGAGACTACCTGGTCCAATATCCTTGCCGGCAAGAGCGGGGCGGGCCCCATCACCAAATTCGATGCTTCGGATCAGAAGTGCCGGATCGCCTGCGAAGTGAAGCCGGCCGATCATCCTTGGGGCTTCGATGCGGACAAGCGCGTCGATCACAAGATCCAGCGCCAGGTCGATCCGTTCATCGTGTTCGGCATCGATGCCGCCGGTCAGGCGATCGAGGATGCCGGGCTTACCGATATGGACGAAGCGATGCGCCTGCGCGCGGGCTGCTCCATCGGTTCGGGTATTGGCGGCCTTCCGGGAATCGAGAAGGAATCGATCGTCCTTTACGAAAAGGGCCCGAGCCGCGTTTCCCCGCACTTCGTGCATGGCCGCCTGATCAACCTGATCTCCGGTCAGGTCTCGATCAAATATGGCCTGATGGGTCCGAACCATGCGGTCGTCACTGCCTGCTCCACCGGCGCGCACTCGATCGGCGATGCGGCGCGGATGATCAAGGATGGCGATGCCGACATCATGCTGGCGGGCGGTGCGGAAAGCACCATCTGCCCCATCGGCATTGCCGGCTTCGCGCAGGCCCGTGCACTTTCCACCAATTTCAACGACCAGCCTGAGAAGGCCAGCCGCCCTTACGACAAGGACCGCGACGGCTTCGTGATGGGCGAGGGCGCTGGCGTGGTGGTGCTCGAGGAATATGAGCATGCCAAGGCACGCGGCGCGAAGATCTATGCCGAAGTGGTCGGCTATGGCCTGTCGGGCGATGCCTATCACGTCACGGCGCCGCATCCGGAAGGCTCGGGCGCATTCCGCTCCATGGAAATGGCGCTGCGCAAGGCCGGGATGACGCCGGACGATATCGACTACATCAACGCGCACGGCACCTCGACCCCGATGGGCGACGAGCTGGAACTGGGCGCAGTGCGCCGCCTGTTCGGCGATGCGATGTCCCATGTCTCCATGAGCTCGACCAAGTCCGCCATCGGCCACCTTCTGGGCGGAGCGGGTGCGGTTGAGAGCATCTTCTGTATCCTGGCCCTGCGCGACCAGATCGTGCCTCCCACGCTCAACCTCGATAATCCGTCGGAGAGCTGCGAGGGCGTTGATCTGGTGCCGTATACGGCCAAGAAGCGCCCGGTGCGCGCGGTGCTGAACAACAGCTTCGGCTTCGGCGGCACCAATGCCAGCCTGGTGATGAAGCAGGTCGACTGACGCATGGCGCGGCGCCGCCGCAACCCGCTGCTGAAACCGCTTGCGGTTATCGGGCTGGTGCTGGCGGCGGCGCTGGCCGTGTTCGGCTGGGGCTGGTTCGGCCCCGGCCCGCTGGAAAAGGACGCGAGCTTCCTCGTCCCGTCCGGGTCCTCGCTTTACGGCGTGGCTGACCGGCTGGAGGAGGAAGGCGCGATTTCATCGGCCGATGCCTTCCGCCTGCGGGCGAAATTCTTCGCCAGCGACGAACCGATCAAGGCCGGCGAATTCCTGATTCCCGCCGGGGCCAGCCCGCGCAGGATCATGGCGATCCTGCAGGGCGGAGAAGTCATCCGCCGGATGATCACTATCCCCGAAGGGATGCCCTCCATCCTCGTCTATGAGCGGCTGATGGCCGAAAAGCTGCTGACGGGCAGCATTCCGGTTCCGCCAGAGGGATCGATCCTGCCCGACAGTTACGACTTCGCGCGCGGGGAAAGTCGCGCCGCCGTGCTGCAGCGGATGCAGGCGGCGATGGCGAAGGAACTTGCCGCCGCATGGGACAAGCGCTCGCCCCGGACCGTGGCGAAGAGCCCGCGTGAGGCACTGATCCTTGCCTCCATCGTGGAAAAGGAAACCGGCGTCGCCTCCGAGCGCAAGATGGTGGCGGGCCTCTATTCCAACCGTGTGCGCACCGGCATGCTGCTGCAGGCCGATCCCACGATCATTTACCCGATCACCAAGGGCAAGCCGCTCGGCCGCCGTATCCGCCAGTCGGAAATCGCCGCGGTGAACGACTACAACACCTATGCGATGGTGGGCCTGCCCAAGGGGCCGATCACCAATCCGGGCCGCGAATCGATCGAGGCCGTGCTCGCGCCGGCCCAGACCAGCGCGCTTTACATGGTCGCGGACGGGAAGGGCGGCCACGTCTTTGCCGATACGCTGGAACAGCATAACGCCAATGTTGCCCGCTGGTTTGCCCTGCGTCGCCAGCGCGGCGAAATCGAATGACGCGCCGGGCCGGAAAAGGAAACAAGGCCATGTTCGATCGCATTCTGGGCGCCTCGCTCGCCGCATCGGCGCTGCTGGGCCTTGCCGCACCTGCCATGGCTCAGGATGCTTCGGCCGATTCCACGGATTATGCCAAAGCCCTGACCTGCGAGGCGATCTACGCACTGCTGAGCGAGACCGGCGAAGGCGAAGAAGAAAATGCCGATGCCGAGTTGGCAGGCTTTCTGGCCGAGACCTGGCACGAATATATCGCCACGACCTATCCCGACGGCTTCGAGGAACGACACGAGGCCGAATTCGGCAATGTGGCCGATGAACTGGTCGACACGCTGAACGGCATGGACGATTCGAATTTCGACTCAGCGGTGGATCAGATTCTCACCACTTGCGAGGGAATGGAGACCGACCCGGCATTCCTGGGCTGATCCTGCCGCTGGCCGGGCTGCACCGATGGGCACGGCTCCTCTCCTGATCACGGCCGAATTGCCGGGGGACGTCCTTGCCTGGGCCGATGGCCTTCGGCGCATGCATTATCCGCCCGATCGCAATCGCCTGCGCGCCCACGTCACGCTGTTTCATGCCCTGCCGCCGTCCGCAGAGGGGGAAGTGCGGCGCCTTCTTTCCGATCTGGCCAAGGGCAAGCCACCGGAGGCGCGGATCAGCGGCATCATGAATCTGGGGCGTGGAACGGCGCTGGATGTCGATAGTCGGGGCATGGTTCAGTTCCATTCGATCATGGCCGAAAGGCTTCACGGGCTGCTGAGCGCACAGGACGATCGCCGGCTGCGCCTGCACATTACTGTGCAAAACAAGGTCGAGCCGGCGGCGGCAAAGGCGCTCCAAGCAGAGCTGGGACAGTCGCTGGAACGGCGGAAATTCAGCTTTCGCGGGTTCGGACTCTATGCCTGGGAAGGCGGATTATGGCGAGAGATCGCACAATATCCGTTTCGCGGTTGACCGGAAGAAAACTCCAACCTAAATGCGCCGCCTGCCCACCGCGACGCGGCGGGCAAGCCCAAAGGGCTTTTGACCTTGGGGCGGAGTAGCTCAGCCGGTTAGAGCAGCGGAATCATAATCCGCGTGTCGGGGGTTCGAGTCCCTCCTCCGCTACCATCCCCACTCACCTAAAGCGTTGATTTTCCTCGGTTTCCGGTTCCGAGTGTGCCAAGTTCAACGGCACATTTGGCACAGATTCCGGCACAGTTTTGGCACACTTCGTGTACCAGTTGGTATCGGATACCTGCGCACAGGTAGTAGTCAGGCAACTTTGGCACCGGGGAAGGGTACCACCTGCGCCGAGCGCAGTTCCTTCCTGAGTCGCGGCAGGTTCACTTGATCGTAGACTTGATAGGTCATCTTCACGTCCGTGTGTCCCAGCATGCGGCCCACGGTATCGAGCGGGATGCCCTCGTCACGCCAGCGGGTTGCCGCCGTGTGGCGCAAGTCGTGGATGTGGATGTCAGGCAGGCCAGCCTTCTCGCGGACCTGCGTCCACATATCCTGAACCTTGCCCCGGCTCAGGGTGGAGCCGAACATCTGCGGCGACACCGAGGTCAGCCACCCGGCTGTCCCTTCGGCCCGGCCCATGAGGACCGCCACGCGGGACTGCCCAGTCTTGGTCACCTCTGCCGGGATCACGACTGCCGAGCCGTCGTCGTCGCTCACCAGCCAGTCGGCCACCATGGCCAGCGTCTCACCGAGGCGCATACCAGTGTCGATCTGCCAAGTGATGAAGGCCTCGATCATCCGGTAGTCGGCAGCCTTGCGCTTCTGCTCACCGAGCGACCGGCAGGCGTCGATCAGCCGCTGCTCTTCCTCGGGACTGACCACCACGTCCCGCCTCACGGCTGCCCCAAGGGCTGGGAACTTTGGAACGTAGGCGATCACGAACCGACTGGTCGCCGGGTCCTTGATCTCGGAGGCGCACAGGTTGAGGACCTTGGACAGGCGACCGAAGTGCTTGTCGATGGTGCCATACCCAAGACCACGCTCGCGGCACTTCTCGACGTACCGAAGCAGGCGCTCGGTGTCGATGCTGCTGACAGCCTCGTCTCCGAACTCCTTGCGCAGCTGCCGCAGGTCGGACTGCAGGCTCTTGTAGGCCAGATCGGAGCGGACACGGTCGCGCGCCCACACGGTGCGCTCGGCGCGGTCAATGGCCATGTTCAGTGTGTATCGACTTACATCCTTTTGGATGGAAGTACGCGTTTTCGAACGGCTGCCGATGTGCATCATGTAGATTTCACGAGCGCGGCCTTTTGCGCGCTCTCCGTCTTTCGTTCCTAGGGAAACCCGTTTGCGCTTCCCGTCATGGCCTATGAACTCTACGAACTTTACGCCGTTGCTTGCTCGAGTCTTCACCTGGTAGCTCACTGTTCGCCCTCCATTGCCCTGGCGATTGCACGAGCAGCGGAGATGCCTTTGGGGGTAAGGTGGAGATCCCACCGGCGCAGATCCTTGGGGTCTCGCTCCGCGTAAACCGTATTTGCAACATCAGCTTTCTTCTCGGCTTCGATGTGCATCATGGTACGAAGTAGCTTGGATGCAGTGCCGCTCTTGAGACCCCCGAGTTGCTGATCAATATCGGTTACACCGATGGGGCGACCTGCTTTATCGGCTAGCGCGATAATTAAAAGTGCCATGACTTGCCGGATCGGCAGGTGAGTGCCGAGCTCTTCGATAGCGGTGTCTAGTGCTCTTAAGAGGCATCGGATGTCCTTCCTCTTTTGATACCTTTCTGGGCAGTAGGGAGCCGACCAGTGTGACTTTGTCAGGTTCGCGAAAGTTGGCCAGAGGCGGTAGGTCGATCTGCCGCAAATCCCACCCTCGCAATGCCTCCCAGAGTGCCTGAACCTTATCCGCCGGACGGACGACTAGGTCGAACGCGTTCGCAAGCACTGTTCTGTCCGGCAGCCCCAAATCGGCAACGAGGTGCGGGAAGCCAATGACCTCGTAAACATCCAACAATGCAGTGGCGACGGGCCATCGGGCCAGCCGGGCAACCTCGGCAGGATCCGTGTAAAATACCGGAGTCTCTCCGAAGACCTTGCTTACGACTGCTACGTTCAGGACGCGCCCCTCCAGATGTTCCGAGCATTCGCCTCCCCCACCGATTGTGATGAGGTGCGGCCGCGTTTCGGCGTATTCGGCAGCGACCCTTGCCGACTGGAAGTGCCCTCGATCTTTTTTCTTCGGATCTCCCCGTGACCCAAAACACATTGCACGACCGGTGAGCGCGCCGAACACTGCCTTGACACCCATGAGGCTGTTGGCTGAGGGAACGACGTCTTCGAACCTTCTCGCGGTCATTCTACTGGCTGCGCCCCTAGCTTGATCGCGACGTTACGGAACTTTTCGAGCGCTTCTTCCAGGCTCACCACGATCTCGGCGGCGATCTCGTCGGGGGGCGGGAGGCTGTCGGGGTCGGTGGCGCTGTCGTCCTTGAGCCAGAAAATATCGAGGTTGACCTTGTCGCGCGCGATCAGCTCCTCGTAGGTGAACCGGCGGAAGCGTTCGGTTGCCGCGCACCTTGTCCCCCTGCAGCCGCCGGTAGGCATTCCACAGCGCGGGCGGCTGGAGCAGCCAAGGCGGGCGCATCATCGCGGCGTGCAACTCCTCGAGGCTCTGGTAGGTCAGACGCTGCTGCGCCTGGGGCTTGCCGTAGAGGATCGAGAGGGCGGCGATCTGGTCCTTCTCCTCCTCCAGGAAGCGCTGGAAGGTGGAGACCATCTCCTGCGCGGCCTTCTCGTCGAAGCCGGTGGAGATGACCGCGTCGGGCGAATGGTGATCGATCACCACCTCACTCATCCGCTTAAGGTCAATCAGCAGGTGACGCAGTTCGGGCGCGTTGAAGGGCTCCAGCGCTTCATCCCGCAGGCGAGCGGCGGTGGCATCCTCCTCGGCTGGCGATGGGCTTAGCGACACGATTCTATCCGTATCGATGGCATCAACCAGCCGCCCCGCGAGATCCGCTGGGGACAGCCCGCCGGTGACCTTGCGGACCTCGTCACGCTGCTCGTCGGCGCTGCGCATTCCCTGCAATATCAAGTTTCCCTTTGGTTCATACTCTTCGGTTCGAGGACAAGTGACGTTCGATCAGTCTATCTATGCACACATGTTTCCAGGCATAAGGCCTGTGCCAGAGTGTGCCAACCGGACGATCCGCTGGCACAGCTGTTTGGCACAGTGAGTGGAGATGGGTCGCTAACCCGCGGAAATCCTAGGGTTTGGTAGTTCCTCCGCTACCATCCCCATCAGTTTTGGATTGTCGCGCCGCTCACGCTGTGCGGGCCTGTGCCGCGCGGCGCTGTTGCTGGCGTTTGCGCAGGCGTTCGGCGAGATCCTTGGCGACCGCCTGGCGCGGGATGCGGCCCATGGCGTTGCGGGGGATGAAGCGCACGCTGAACAGGGCCATCGGGAATTGCTCCGGCAGCAGGGCGCGCACTTTCGGCCTCACGGCGGGAACGTCCTTGCCCGGCTCCAGCACGGCCGCCACGCCGATCACGTCGCCCTGATCGAGTTGCAGGGCAACGACGCACACGTCCTCGATCTCGGGCAGCTTGCTGAGCTGCTCTTCCAGCAGGATTGGAGACAGCTTGGCGCCGGCAATGTTGATGGTTTCCGACGTCCTGCCAGTGATCGCAAACAGCCCATCTTCATCCAGGATGCCGATATCGCCGGGATAGAACCAGCCATCGCGAAACGGAGCGCGGGGGCCAGCTTGGGCTGGGACACCCAGATAGGCATCGCACATATAGCTGGACCGAAGGCGCACGATTCCCGGTTCACCTGCAGGGCGGGCGTTGCCCTGAGCATCGACGATCTCGACAGTGATTCCCGGCTCGACCATGCCCACCGCGCCGGAATTGCGCCTCACCAGCGAGGCATCCCCCGCCGCAATGCGCCCCACTTCGGTTGCGCCATAGCTCATCCGCACGGGCGATCCGCAGCGCGCCAGCACGGTCTCGCGCAGCAGGGGGGCAACCCGGCCGCCGAACAGTTCGACCCTTCGCCGGTCGCGGCCCGGCCATTCGCCCGGAACCAGCTTGAGGATTTCCTGCATGCGGAAGGGCGATGCGGCCACGAAAGTGGACGGCGCGACGAATGAGGCGAAATCCGGCTGTTCGTCGCCCAGCGTCGCCAGCAGCACGGTTGCGCCCATCTGCCAGGCGGCCAGCGGGTATCGCAGCCCGGTCGTGGTGATGAGGCCCAGCAGAGTGAGCAGCACCGTATCGGGCGTGATGTCACCGGTTTCACGCACTTGCGCGAGGCGTCCGGCGAACAGTTCCGCATCCCATTTCACGACCTTGGGCGTGCCGGTGGTGCCGGAAGTGGAAAGCAGCCGTACGGATTGCGCTTCAAGCCCGGAAAGATCGCGCAGATCGCCCGGAAGGCCGATCTGCTCGGCGAGCGGCTCGACACCTTGTGGGGAGAATGTGAGCTTGCGAGCGGGTTTTGCGCGCGGGGCGAGCGTGTCTATCTTGCCGATGGCAGCCGCATAGGGGCCGATCGCGCCGCTCGCCGCCACCTTGGGCGGCATCCCGCCGGTGGAGCAGGTAAGCCCGGCCCGGATCGCCCCGAGCTGCATGATCCAGTCCCAATAGCTGGTATTGGCGAGGTGGTTGGGATGCAGCGTCACGCGGTCGCCCGGTTCCAGCCCCTGGGCAAGCAGCCATTGCGCCATCGTGTCGATATCGGCGCACAGGCGGCCATAGGTGATCAGCGTGCTGCCGGCCCGCACGGCGATGCGCTCACGGTCATGCGTGTAGATCGGTTCGAGGATTTGCATCGCCTGGCTCTTTCCCTGTCGCTTGGTCTCTTGCCCATGGTCTGTGCGCAATCGTGCCCATGGAAACAAGGGCAAGGCGCGGCCGGGCTGCGGATAAGGACAGTGCAGCTTTCCCCAGCCCAAGCCTGCCTGCGATTGTCGCAGGCCCAGCGAAACACTACATGCCCCGCAGGCAACAGGTACACGGATTCTAAGGCACCATGGCAACCCACACCACACGCATGCTGATTATCGGTTCCGGCCCGGCAGGTCTTTCCGCGGCCATCTATGGCGCGCGTGCGGGGATGGAGCCGATCGTGGTGCAGGGCTTGCAGCCTGGCGGCCAGCTGACGATCACCACCGATGTGGAGAACTATCCCGGCTTCCGCGAAGTGATCCAGGGGCCCTGGCTGATGCAGGAAATGCAGGCCCAGGCCGAGCATGTCGGCACGCGGATGCTGTGGGACACGATCGTCGATATCGACATCGCCGGCGGGTCGCCCTTCAAGGCGATTGGCGACAGCGGCGATGAATATATCGGTGACGTGCTGGTGATCGCCACTGGCGCACAGGCCAAGTGGCTGGGCGTGGAAGGCGAGCAGGCCCTGTCGGGCAAGGGCGTATCTGCCTGCGCGACCTGCGACGGCTTCTTCTATCGCGGCAAGAAGGTGGCAGTGATCGGCGGCGGCAATACCGCTGTGGAAGAGGCGCTGTACCTCACCAATCATTCGGACGACGTGACCTTGATTCACCGCCGCGACGAATTGCGCAGCGAAAAGATCCTGCAGGACCGTCTCTTCGCCAATCCCAAGATTTCCACCTTGTGGAACAAGGCCGTCACTCGCTTCGTGGCGGGCGAGAACGGCACGCTGCATCATGTCGAACTGACTGACACCGTCACTGGCGAGACGAGCACGCTGGAAGTTGAAGGTGCCTTCGTCGCTATCGGCCATGCGCCGGCCACGGAGCTGTTCAAGGGCAAGCTGCCCATGGATGAAAGCGGCTATCTTCTGGTCGAGCCGGGCACGCCCAAGACCTCCGTTCCCGGCGTGTTTGCCTGCGGTGATGTGATGGATCACACCTATCGTCAGGCAATCACGGCGGCAGGCACGGGCTGCATGGCCGCGCTGGATGCCGAGCGTTTCCTTGCCCAGCGCGATTTCGAGGCGGCGAAGACGGAGGCCTGAGGCCTCCGCCGCCCGGTCAGAATATCGCCATCGCCGCGTGCAGGATCAGCACCGCCAGCGCGAGGCTGGAGGCGACGAATAAGGCGAAGCGCAGGACCACCCGGTTGATCGTGACCTGCACCAGCGAGTGCACGATCCGTAGTGCGACATAGACCCAGCCAAAATAGGCGTTCCACCCATCGCCCTGGCCGATGATCGCGAGGGTGATCGCGACTGCATAAAAGACCGTAGGGGCTTCGTGCAGGTGGTTGTAATTATGCGCCTTCCACTGCACCTGCGGCGGCAGGAGCCGATCCAGAGACGCCTCCGGATCGGTCGCCAGTCTATTGGGATCGACCTTGGCCGCCGACATGGCCGGAATGCGGGTGGCGTACATCCATAGCCACATCACCATGGTCCATGCCGCTAATGCCACGACCGGCTGAAGAATTGCCATTCCTACCATCTTCTCTCTCCCTCAGGCAAACAGGGCGAGCTGGATCGCTCGCACCGCGAGGTAGATCAGCGGCAGGTTGGAGAGCGTGAACAGCAGCAGTCGCCCCGGAATGCGGTTCACCATGGATTGCCACAGCGAATGGGCGATCCGCAGCGCCACATAGATCCACGCCGCCAGCACATCCGTGCCGCTGGCGCCGAGCAGCGCGACAATCACCGCTGCTGCATAGAACAGCGTCGGCGTTTCGGTGAGGTGAGTGTAATTATGGGCTTTCCAGTTGACCTCATCCGGCAGCACGCCGTCGAGATCCTGCCCACGGGCACCGGGTTTGGCCTTGCTTGCCCTCGATCCCAGCTTCGCCAGTGCGCGCAGCCTGACAGCGGTCATCCACAGCAGCATGAAGAGCGACCATGCCACCAGAACGGCAGCAGGCGCGAGCATCTTCGCTTCCATAATTCTCCCCCTTCCCGTTACCAGGAGAGGGGAGACTGCCTGCGCCCAGATAGATTGTCAAATGCAACTAATCTTGCGTTTCCAGCACTTTGGCGAAGCTCGCCGGATCGACATTGCCGCCGGTCAGCATGATCACGGTGCCTTCATCGAGCGCCACCTTGCCGGCCAGCGCCGCGGCCAGCGCGACTGAGCCGCCCGGTTCCAGCACCAGCCTAAGATGCGAGAATGCGAAACGCTGTGCGGCACGCACTTCCGCCTCGCTAGCAGTCAGACCGGGCGAGGCGCGCCGTTGCAGCACGGCGAAGTTGATCGGCCATGTCGCGGGCGTCTGCAACGCGTCGCAAGCCGTTGCGGGCGGGTTGGGGCCGACGGGCAGAATCTCGCCCGCTGCAAGGCTGCGTGCGACATCGTCCCACCCTTCGGGTTCCACCGGAACGATCTCGGCATCCGGGCAGGCGAGGGCAAGGCCGGCGGTCAGCCCGCCGCCTCCACAGGGCGCCACGATGCGGCTCGGGCCCTCGATCCCGCGCTCGGCCATTTGTGCGGCGATCTCGATCCCTGCGCTGCCCTGTCCTTCGATCACCCAGGCATCGCCATAGGCATGTACCAGCGTTGCCCCACGCTCCTCGCACAGGGCGCTGGCGATGGCGTCGCGGTTCTCGCCGCCCGGTCGGTCATAGAGAACCACCTCTGCCCCCAAGGCCCGCACATTGGCGAGCTTCACTTGCGGTGCGTCCGTCGGCATCACGATAGTGGCGGGGATGCCTAGCCGCCTTGCGGCCCAGGCAACGCCCTGCGCATGATTGCCGCTGGAGACACCGACTACGCCGCGCGCGGCCTCTTCCTGGGAAAGCGTGCTCAGCCGGTTCCATCCGCCGCGAATCTTGAAGGCGCCGATGGGCTGGAGGCATTCGGCTTTCACCCACAGCGAAACACCCGCGATTTCAACGGGCAGCAGCGGCGTGGGCGGCAGGATCGCGGCGATCCGGGCTGCGGCGGAGACGGTTCCTTCGTGCGAAGGTGCGTGCATCGGTTGTGCTGTCATGCCAGCGATCTATATGCGCAATCACGCTTCGGCAAAGGAGATAGGTTTTGAGCAAGGTCCTGGTGATCGGCGCGGGCGGTGTCAGCTCGGTCGCGGTGCACAAGATGGCGATGAATGCCGGCATCTTTCCGGAAATCCATCTGGCGAGCCGCACGAAGTCCAAATGCGACGCCATCGCGCAAAGCGTGAAGGAACGCACGGGCGAGACCGTGGCGACTTACGCCATCGACGCGGAAGACGTTCCGGCGCTGGCGGCGCTGATCCGGCAGATCGGGCCGAGCCTCGTGGTGAACCTGGCGCTGCCCTATCAGGATCTCACCATCATGGACGCCTGCCTCGAAACCGGCGTCGATTATCTCGACACGGCGAATTACGAGCCGAAGGAAGAGGCGAAGTTCGAATATAGCTGGCAGTGGGCCTATCACGACCGCTTCAAGCAGGCCGGGATCATGGCTCTGCTGGGCAGCGGCTTCGATCCGGGCGTCACCAGCGTTTTCACCATGTGGCTCAAGAAGCACAAGCTGAAGACGATCCGCACGCTCGACATTCTGGACTGCAATGGCGGCGATCATGGCCAGGCCTTTGCCACCAATTTCAACCCGGAAATCAACATCCGCGAAGTGACCGCGCCTGCCCGCCACTGGGAAGGCGGCGAGTTCGTGGAAACGCCGGCCATGTCCAACAAGGTGCAGTTCGATTTCGAGGGCGTCGGCCCCAAGAACATGTATCTGATGTATCACGAGGAACTGGAAAGCCTCGCCAAGTTCGTGCCCGAAATGGAGCGTGCGCGCTTCTGGATGACCTTTGGCGATGAATACATCAAGCACCTCACCGTGCTGCAGAATGTCGGCATGACCCGGATCGATCCGGTAATCTATGAGGGCAAGGAGATCATTCCGCTCCAGTTCCTCAAGGCCGTGCTTCCCGAACCCGCCAGCCTTGGTTCCACTACCAAGGGCAAGACCAATATCGGCTGCATCGCCACGGGCGAGGCGCTGGACGGTTCGGGCGAGAAGACCTTCTACATCAAGAATATCTGCGACCATGAAGATGCCTTTGCCGAAACCGGCAATCAGGCCGTCAGCTACACTACCGGCGTCCCCGCCATGATCGGCAGCGCCATGGTGCTGCAGGGCATCTGGAAGGGGGAGGGCGTGTTCAACATGGAAGAGATGGACCCCGATCCCTTCATGGACATGCTGAACAAGCACGGCCTGCCGTGGACTGTCGAGGAACTCGGCGGACCGGTGGACTTCTGACCTATTCCCTCACCTCCGCCGGTCACCAGGGTGACTAGCGGAGGTGAGGGCCTGTTCGGGCAAGCGACATGAACTGGAATTTCCTTGCGCCCCTCGGGCTGCTGGCCGGCTCCAACATCATGATGAACCTGGCCTGGTACGGGCATCTCAAATTCCCGAACAAGGCGCTGTGGGTCGTCGTGCTGGCCAGCTGGGGCATTGCCTTCTTCGAATATTGCCTTGCCGTTCCCGCCAACCGGATCGGAGCGAAGGTCTATTCGCTGGCCGAACTCAAGACGATGCAGGAAGTCATGTCGCTCACGGCCTTCGTGCTGGTCGCCTGGCTGCTGTTCGACCAGCGGCCGGGGCCGAGCCAGATCGTGGGTTTCCTGCTGATCGCGGGCGGGGCATTCTTCGTGTTCAAATCCCCGCTGGGGTAAGGAAAGACTATGGAAACCAGAGCCGGCGATCCCGGAGCTTTCGCTCACTTCGACCTGACCCGCGTGGACAGCCCCGCCTTTGTGGTCGATCTGGCGCGGCTGCGGCAGAACCTGCAGGTGATCGCGGATATTCGCGATGCCTCCGGCGCCAAGGTGCTGGCCGCGCTCAAGGCTTTCAGCATGTGGTCCGTCGCGCCGGTGATCGGCGAATATCTGGACGGCGTCTGCACTTCCGGCCTGTGGGAAGCCATGCTGGCGGCCGAGCATTACGATGGCGAGATCGCCACCTATTGTGCGGCCTACAAGCCGGAAGACCTCAACGAAATCTGCCGCCTGTCGGACCATGTGATCTTCAATTCGCCGATGCAGATCGAGCGTTGCTCCGCGATCATCGATGCGGCGCGGATGCGCGGCGATTCCTTCGACATCGGCCTGCGGATCAACCCGCTCCATCCGGAAGGCGAAGTGCCCCGCTACGATCCCTGCGCGCCGCATTCGCGCCTGGGCTTCCCGATCGACCAGCTGACCGACGAGCATATGGAGATGGTGGACGGCATCCATATGCACACTCTGTGCGAGCAGGACCTCGAACCGCTCAAGCGCACGTGGGACAAGGCGTTCGACTATCTTGAGCCCTATTTCGGCCAGTTCAAATGGATCAATTTCGGCGGTGGGCACCACATCACCCGTTCCGATTACCAGCGCGAAGAACTGGTGGAGTTCCTGAAGGACGTGCAGGAAGATACCGGCGCGGAAGTCTATCTGGAGCCGGGCGAGGCGATCGCGCTGGACGCGGGCATCCTCGTCGGCACCATCCTCGATACGCACTGGAACGGGATGCAGCTGGCAATCACTGACATCTCCGCCACCTGCCATATGCCGGACGTGCTCGAGGCGCCTTATCGGCCTGCCATGCTGGGTGAAGATGAAGGCTCGCAAGAGACAGTCCGCCTTGGCGGCCCATCCTGCCTGGCCGGAGACGTGATCGGCGATTACCGCCTGCCGGTGCCCTGCAAGCCGGGTGAGCGAATCGCTTTCCTCGATCAGGCGCATTATTCGATGGTGAAGACCACCACATTCAACGGCGTACCGCTCCCCAGTATCTGGCTATGGGATTCCGAGACCGATTCCCTGGAACAGGTGCGCAAGTTCGGTTACGAAGACTTCAGAGACCGCCTATCTTGACGCTGTATCGAACTGAAAAGATGTACTTTTCCGTATCATTGCAGTTGTGTGACACGCACGGGTCATAGTGCGATTTTCACTTGCAGTTCAGCGAGGGGGTCCTATATCCGCCCCTCGCTGCCCCAAGGGGACTTCCTAACCGCAAGGCAGCCTTGTCTGAAACGAACCGTTTTGGGGGTCCCTTGAGTTGCACATCTATCCTTGCGCATCGGCTGTAGTCCGCGACCTCGCTCCGGACGAACCCGTTATCCTCAATCGCCCGCACGCTGCTGCGCGCGCTGCCCGCTTCTTTGCACAGAAGTTTCCGGGCACGTCGCTCTATGCGGTGAAGGCCAATCCTTCGCCTGAGCTGCTGCAGATCCTGTGGGATTCCGGGATTACCCATTTCGACGTCGCCTCGATTGCCGAGGTGCGGCTCGTGCGTTCGGTGCTGCCTGAAGCCAGCCTGTGCTTCATGCATCCGGTGAAGACCGGCAGTGCCATTCGCGAAGCCTATCACGTCCATGGCGTGCGGACCTTCAGCCTCGATACGATCGAGGAACTGGAGAAGATCGTTGCCGCAACCACGAATGAAGCGGGCGAGCCGGCGGCAGACCTGTCGCTGCTCGTGCGCCTGCGTGTCTCGTCCGACTATTCGGAACTGAGCCTTGCGTCCAAGTTCGGCGTTGATCTGGCCGATGCCGCTCCGCTGCTGCAGGCTACTCGCCAGCATTGCGACGCGCTGGGCATCTGCTTCCATGTCGGCAGCCAGGCGATGACGCCCTTCGCCTATGTGCAGGCGCTGGAACGCGTGCGCGCGGCGATTGCCGAAGCGGCCGTGACCGTCGACATCGTCGATGTCGGTGGCGGGTTCCCCAGCCAGTATCCGGGCATGGAACCGCCGCCGCTGGAAGATTTCTTCGCCATTATTGACCGCTATTTCGAAGCGTTGCCCATCTCCTACAATGCGGAGCTGTGGTGCGAGCCGGGCCGCGCGCTGTGCGCGGAATACAGCTCGATGATCGTGAAGGTCGAAAAGCGCCGGGGCGACGAACTCTACATCAACGACGGCGCCTATGGCGCGCTGTTCGATGCCGCCCATATCGACTGGCGTTTCCCTGTGAGCGCGCTGGGCGAGAAGCTGCATGGCGGCGAGGTGGAATTCGCCTTCTATGGCCCCACTTGCGACGATGCCGATTACATGAAGGGGCCCTTCATGCTCCCGGCCGACATCGGCCCGGGCGACTATATCGAGATCGGTATGCTGGGCGCCTATGGCAGCGCGATGAAGACCGGCTTCAACGGCTTCGGCCAGGCAGTTTCGGTTAACGTCGCGGACGAGCCGATGGCCAGCCTTTATCGCGGTGACCGGCCTGTTCTCAGCAGCGACAACGTCGTCAGCCTGCGCTGAATCGCGTTAACTAGTCTTCCTCCTCTTCCGTGCTATCCATGTCACGGAAGAGGAGAGAATGCGGGCAATAAGCCGCCTTACACTGATCATCGTGCTGGGTGTCTGTGTCACCACGGCTCTCCCGATTTTTGCCGCGATCACGCTGGCCCGCCATCAGGAAACCAGAAGCGAGGAGCGCCACGCCCTGAGCCTGGCGCGCAACGCGCTGTTCCATTCCGAAATCAGCGGCGATCAGCTCACTGCGGCCGCCCGGGCCATCAACGCGCTGCCGCCGGACAAGGCCTGTTCCCCCGTGGGCCAGGCCTTGATGCGCAAGATCGATCTGGAATCGACCATGCTGCAGGCGGTGGGATGGGTGGATGGCAATGTCATGCGCTGCTCTTCCTTCGCGGGAGGGCAGGCCTTCGATCTGGGGCCGCCTGATACTGTCTCCCGGTCGGACACGCGCTTTCGCAACCACGTGACTCTGATCGACCCGAAGCAGACCTATATGGTCACCCAGATCGGCTCGGCGGCAGGCGTGTTGAACCGCGATCTGATCCTGAGCTTCGTGGATGACATTCCTGGACTTTCGGTGGGTATCTTCTCGTGGACTGGCCGGACAACGGGGGCGGTGCGCGGACCCGTGCCGGACATTGTCCGAACGCCCGACCTGGAGGCGGGCCGGGTCTATCGCATCGGTGATCTGCACGTGGCTGTCGTGCGTTCCGACAAATATGATATCGGGGCCTTCGCTGCACTACCCGTTGGTAACAGTACCGGTTATGTGAATGAGATTGCGGGAATTCTCATTCCGCTGGGCGTGATCGTCGGCCTGATCCTCTCGGCCTTGCTCATCCATGTCATCCGTGTCCGCGCCTCCATGCCCGCGATGATCCGCACGGCCCTGAAGCAGGACAAGTTCCATCTGCTCTATCAACCGGTAGTGGACCTCGCCAACGGCCAGGTCGTTGCGGCCGAAGCATTGCTGCGGTGGGACAGGGGCAGTGGCAATCCCATCCCGCCCGACCGGTTCATTGCCGCAGCCGAGGAAGCGGGCGTGATCCATCTGGTGACCACCCGCATGCTCAAACTGCTGAGCACTGACGCGCACGACGTTTTGCGCATCGCGCCCGAGTTCCGCTTCTCGGTCAATTTTTCGGCGCAGGACATGCATCGCCCGGGAATTGTGCAGGAGGTCACGGAGATGCTCGAACGATCGGGCATTGCATGCAGGAATCTCGTGATCGAGGCGACCGAGCGCAGTCTGGTCGATGTCGAGCGCGCGCGGGAGACGATGCGGCAGTTCCGTGCCGCAGGTATCAGAGTGGCGATCGACGATTTCGGCACGGGCTATTCCAGCCTCGGTTACCTCGCCCAGTTGGAAGTCGACAGCCTCAAGATCGACAGGCTGTTCATCCAGTCGCTCGGCACCGATGCGGCGACCAGCCAGGTGGCCGGCCGGATCATCGACATGGCACGCGATCTCGGCCTCAAGACCGTGGCGGAAGGGATCGAGACCGTGGAGCAGGAACGCCTGCTGAAGGGGCTCAAGGTCGATTTCGGGCAGGGCTATCTCTACGGGCACCCTATGCCACTGGAAGAACTTCTGGTGCTGCTGCGGGGCCAGCAGGCGGGAGAGAAGAGGCGACTGCGACTCGTCGCTGCGTGAGGCTCCCGGTGGCTGGAATCTGCCAGCAAAGGCGAGGCGGGCTGGCGAGGGGCGGGTGAAGGCAGGGGCGAGGCTGTTCATCGAACAGGATAAACCTCATTTGCCGGTGTGTAGGAAAGTGTTTTCTTCGCCCCATCGGGACAAGCAGTTGTCCACTGCGCTTAATGGCGGATTTCTGGAAACAGCCGGGTGCGCCACCATGGCTTGATGGTTTCGAGCAGCAACAGCGTTGCAAGGCTGGCTCCGCCGACCAGAGCCAGGTCGGACCAACTGGCCCTGGCGAAGCGGAACAGGTCTGTCACAGGCGGCACGAATTGCGCGAGGGCCAGGATCGCGAAGACCAGCCCCGCCACGATGGCCAGCGGGCGGTTGGGGCGGATCAGCGCGCGGATTACCGACGCGCTGTAAGAACGGTTGACCAGGATCAGGCCCAGAATGCCCAGCACGAGGCTGAGGAAGGCAATGGTCCGCACCCGTTCCTCGCCAAGACCGGAGTGCCAGGCATAGAGCGTCACGCCGCCGATGACGGCAATGGCGACGATGCCCTGCAGCGCCGACCATGCCACCATCCAGCGCGGGAAGAGCGGGGCATCCGGCGCCCGGGGCGGGCGCTGCATCAGGCGGCGCTCTTCCCGCTCGGCCTCAAAGGCGAGCGAGCAGACCGGATCGATGATCATCTCGAGAAAGGCGATATGGATCGGGGCGAGCATCAACGGCATGCCGACGAAAAGCGGCAGCAGGGCAAGCCCGGCGATGGGAACGTGCACGGCGACGATGAAGGCCAGCGCCTTGCGCAGATTGTCGTTGATCCGGCGCCCCACGCGAATGCCGGTGACGATCGAGCCGAAATCGTCGTCCAGCAACACGATGGAGGCCGCCTCGCGCGCGACATCGGTGCCGCGCTTGCCCATGGCAATGCCGATATGCGCGCTCTTGAGCGAAGGCGCGTCATTCACGCCGTCGCCTGTCATGGCCACGATCTCGCCGCGCGCCTTGAGCGCTTCCACCAGCCGCAGCTTTTGTTCCGGCATGATCCGGGCAAAGACGTTCACTGTGCCGATGCGCTCGGCAAGTTCCGCATCGCTCATCGCGGCAAGTTCCTCGCCGCTCAATACGCCTTCCGCCTCGATGCCGGCCTGTTCGGCAATGGCGCGGGCGGTGCGGGGATAGTCGCCGGTGATCATCACCACGCGGATGCCCGCTTCCCGGCACTGGCGGACCGCATCGGGCACTGACGCGCGCAAGGGATCGGCCAGACCCGCGAGGCCGAGGAAGCGGAACTCGAAGCCGCGCTGATCGGCGGGCAGGTTCGCGCCGCTCCAGCGTGCCTCGGCCACGCCCAGCACCCGCAGGCCCTGTTCCGCCATGGCATCGGCCTGAGCGCGCATATGGGCCTTGTCCGCGCCTGCCATGCCGCACAATTCGGCAATCGCTTCCGGCGCGCCCTTGGAGGCGATGACGAGGCCGTCCTCGCCATTGCCCCGCCATGCGTGCGACATGGCAAGCAGCGAGGGATCGAGGGGGTAATGGCGCTGCAGCGACCAGCCATTGCCCTTATGGTCCATCAGGCCGTTGCCACCCTCCGTGCCCGCCAGTTCGTGGAAGGCGACTTCCATCGGATCGACCGGCTGCTCGGCACTGGCGAGGATGCCGAAGCGGGCGAGCAGGAGGAAATCGTCCTCCAGCAGCGGCTCACCGGGAACGGAGAGCGTGCGCCCGTCGGGCAAGCGCAATTCGGCCACCTGCATGCGGTTCTCGGTCAGCGTGCCGGTCTTGTCAGTGCACAGGGTAGTCGCAGAGCCAAGCGTCTCGATCGCGGCGGCCCGGCGGGTGAGGACATTGACGCGGGACAGGCGCATTGCCCCCATCGCCATGAAGACGGTGAGGACGACCGGAAATTCCTCCGGCAGCATCGACATGCCCAGCGCGATCCCCGCCAGCGCGGCATCGAGCCAGCTTCCGCGCAGGAAGCCGTAGAGCAGGATCGCCAGCACGCTGGCCGCCGCACCCAGCGCGCCGAACCACAGGACCAGTCGCTGGGTCTGGCGCCTGAGGCGCGGCACTTCGGGTTCGAGGGCATGGAGCGCGAGGCCGATCCGGCCCATTTCGCTGCGGGGCCCGGTGGCACTGACCTGTGCGATGCCGCTGCCACGCACCACCAGCGTGCCCGACCAGACGAAAGGCAGACCGTCGCCGCCCGGGCGCGGAACCTCGCCAATGCCGGACACGGCGGTCTTGGCGACAGGCACGGATTCTCCGGTGAGCAGCGATTCATCCACGGTCAGCCCGTCGCAGCGCAGCAGCTGTCCGTCGGCAGGCACGCGGTCGCCTTCGTTGAGGACCACCAGATCGCCGCGCACCACGCCCCGCCCGGCAATGCGGATGCGTTCGCCGTCACGGATCACCAGCGCACGCGGGCTGCCGAGATCGCGCAGGGCGGCAAGGGCCCGTTCGGAACGGGCTTCCTGCAGAGTGGTGATGACGATGGAGAAGCCGGCAAAGACGATCAGCAGCAGGGCTTCCTGCAGGTCGCCCAGCGCCATGTAGATCAGCCCGCCGGCCAACAGCAGGGCCAGCATCGGTTCGCGCAGGACTTCGCCTAATATCTGACGCAGTCCGCGCTTGTGGTCGGCGGGAAGTTCGTTCGGGCCTTCGGCGGCAAGCATGGCGGCTGCCTCGGCCTCACTGAGGCCAAAAGGCAGGGCGCCATCGCCGGAATTTGCAGCGCGGTCAGTCACCTGCGCATGCTAGCACGGATTGTGTGACGGGCGAGTGGACGCTCGCCCGAAGATCACGCGGCCTTGCGCAGTTCCAGGTCCAGACGGTCCCAGATTTCCACCAGCGCCTCGGTCAGCTCACGCATCATTTCCTGGGTATGCGCCGGGCCGGGAGTGAAGCGCAGCCGTTCCGTGCCGCGGGGCACGGTGGGGAAATTGATCGGCTGCACATAGACGCCGTATTCGGCGAGCAGGATGTCGCTGATCTTCTTCGCGCGCACCGGATCGCCCACCATCAGCGGAACGATATGGGTGGTGGAATCCATCACCGGCAGGCCGGCATCGCGGAAGGACTGCTTCAGGAAAGCCGCGGCGGCCTGCTGGCCATCACGCTCCACGCTGGATGCCTTGAGGTGCTTCACGGCCGCCAGCACGCCAGCAACGAGCACCGGGCTGAGCGAGGTGGTGAAGATGAAGCCGGGAGCATAGCTGCGGATGCAGTCGATGATCTTCTTGTCGGCAGCGATATAGCCGCCCATCACGCCGAATGCCTTGCCCAGCGTGCCTTCGATAATGTCGATGCGGTGAGCCGCTTCGTCACGATCGGTAATGCCGCCGCCGCGCGGGCCGTACATGCCCACGGCATGGACCTCGTCGATATAGGTCAGCGCGTTGTACTTTTCCGCAAGGTCGCAGATCGCGTGGATCGGCGCGATATCGCCGTCCATGGAATAGACGCTTTCGAAGGCGATCAGCTTGGGCAGGTTGGGATCGGCTTCGGCCAGCAATTCTTCCAGATGGGCCACGTCATTGTGGCGGAACACGCGCTTGTCGCAGCCCGAATTGCGGATGCCCGCGATCATGCTGGCGTGGTTCAGTTCATCCGAGAAGATGATGCAGCCCGGCAGGAGACGGGCGAGAGTGGAAAGCGTCGCGTCGTTCGAGACATAGCCCGAGGTGAACAGCAGCGCGGCTTCCTTGCCGTGCAAGTCCGCCAGCTCGTTTTCCAGCTCGATATGATAATGGGTGTTGCCGCCGATATTGCGGGTGCCGCCCGAACCGGCGCCGACATCGTGCAGCGCCTCTTCCATCGCTTCGATCACCTTGGGGTGCTGGCCCATGGCGAGATAGTCGTTGGAACACCAGACCGTGATCGGCTTCGGGCCGTTATGGCCGGCAAAGCAGCGCGCGTTGGGGTAGGCACCCTTGTTGCGCAGAATGTCGATGAAAACGCGATAGCGGCCTTCCGAGTGAAGCCTGTCAATCGCCTGGTCGAAGATCTGGTCGTAATTCAACGGATCCATCCGTTCCTAGCGCTGCAATCGAACCCCGATGCGGGACTCGCCGGGCAGCCAGAGCAATTTCGCGCGCCTTACGCCATGACCCATGTCAATAAAAGCACGGAGTTTGCGACGGGTTCGCATTAAAGATGATCAATGTGATCGAGGCCGTAACTCGACAGGGCCGGGCGCAATTTTTCCAGACCGCCATTTGTGCCGGTGAACACGGCAATGTCCGGCCATTTGCGTTCGAAGCTCTGGCCCTGGGTCAGGAAGGCAATGCGGCGCGCAATGCCTGCCGCGCCGTCCACGAACTGCACGCCCGGGCCGAGCGCCTGGCCCAGTTCTTCTTCCAGCAGCGGGAAATGCGTGCAGGCGAGCACGACCGTGTCGATCTTCTCCCCGCCGGGCTGGTTGCGCAGACCTTCGGCGGCGCGGGCATAGACGGCTGGATCGACCGGCTCGCCCCGCAATTTGGCTTCCGCCGCTTTCACCAGATCGGGTGCCGCGTGGCGCAGCAGCAGCTTGTCCTGTGCGAATTCCCGCTCGAGATTGTCCACATAGGCCTGGCGGATCGTGGCCGCCGTGCCGAGCAGGCCAATCGCGCCGGTCTTCGTCATGGCAGCGGCGGGCTTGATCGCAGGGACGGTACCGACCACCGGCAGATCGAGCGCCTCGCGCACCGCAGCAAGGGCAATCGTGCTTGCGGTATTGCAGGCGATAGTGACCAGGCGCGGATGGTATCGCTCCACCAGCCGCCCTAGCAGGGCGGGCACGCGCGCGGCGATCTGCGCCTCAGTCTTCTCGCCATAGGGCAGGGCCGCATAGTCGGCGACATAGATCACCGGCGCCTGCGGCAGCAGCTTGCGCACTTCCGCCAGCACGGTGAGCCCGCCGACTCCGGAATCGAACAGCAGGATCGGAGAGCTGGGGTCCATTGGCGCGGGATGGCCAATGGCGCGCCGGGCGTCAACTGGCTGGCCGTGACTGCCCACTTTCGCAGCGGGAATGGATTGTTTTCGTGACCTCGAAGTGCAAGGCGTCGGCTATAGAGCACGGACGACGGGAAGGGACGATTCATGGGCGATTGGCAGGCAATTCTGGCGGCGGCGGGGCTGGCCTATCTGCTCGGCTCGATCCCGTTCGGCCTGTTGCTGACCCGTATCGCCGGGTTGGGCGACGTGCGGCAGATCGGCTCAGGCAATATCGGCGCCACCAATGTGCTGCGCACCGGGAACAAGGGGCTGGCCGCACTGACCCTGCTGCTCGATCTCGCCAAGGGTGCGGCTGCCGTGCTGGTGGTCGGACGGCTGTTTCCGGGGCTGGAAGGGCTGGCGGCCTTGGGCGTGGTGCTGGGGCACTGCTTCCCCGTCTGGCTGAAATTCAAGGGCGGCAAGGGCGTGGCGACCACGGCGGGCGTGTGCTTCGGCATCGGCTGGCCCATCGGCCTGGCCTATGCGGTGGTGTGGATCGGGATGCTCGCGCTTACCCGGATCAGCTCGCTGGGCGGATTGAGCGCGGCGGTGGCTGCACCGGTCGCGGCCTATGCCTTGGGCTATCATGCGGCGTTTCCCTGGCTGGTGGCGATTTCGGCGCTGGTGATCTGGCTGCACCGGGCAAACATTGTGCGCCTCAGGAACGGCACGGAGCCGAAGATCGGCTCGAAGAAGTGAGCGAAGCGGCCCTGTCGCAGGAGACGCTTTCCCAGCACGAGGCCTTTGCCCGCATCCGCCTGCTGCGCTCGCCCAATGTCGGGCCGGTCAGCTTCCGCCAGTTGCTGCGCCGTTTCGGCACGGCCATCGCCGCGCTGGAGGCTTTGCCCGATCTGGCGGCCAGAGGCGGCGGCAAATACCGCGCTGCCCCGCGCGAACGGGTCGAGGCGGAAGTGGCCGCAGTGCGCCGGGCCGGCGCGCGCTATCTGTTCCACGATTCCCCGGACTATCCGCCCTTGCTGGCCGAGATCGAGAGCGCGCCGCCGGTGCTGACCGTCCGGGGCGATGCGGCGCTTGCCGCGCGGCCCTGCATCGCGATGGTAGGCGCACGCAATGCCTCTGCCGCCGCCATGCGGCTGGCACGCGATCTGGCCGCAGAGCTTGCGGCGGAAGGCTACACAATCGTCTCCGGTCTTGCCCGGGGGATCGACGGGGCGGCGCATCGGGGCGCGATGCCCGCCACCATCGGCGTAATCGCCAGCGGGATCGATATCACCTATCCGCCGCAGCATGTGGAATTGCAGGAAGAGATCGCGCAGGCGGGCTTGCTGCTGGCCGAACAGCCTGCCGGAACGGAACCGCGCGGCAGCCATTTCCCCAGCCGCAACCGCATCATCGCAGGGCTCTCGCTGGGAACCCTGGTGGTCGAGGCCGCGCCGAAATCGGGTTCGCTCATCACCGCGCGCCTGGCGGGCGAATTCGGGCGCGAGGTGATGGCCATTCCCGGCTCCCCGCTCGATGCGCGCAGCCATGGCTGCAACCAGCTGATCCGCGAAGGGGCCGTGCTGGTCCAGTCGGCGGCGGATGTGATCGAACTGGTTTCCGGCTTCGGCGGAATGCCCCGCGCGCACCTGCGTTCAGCTCCGCAGGACCAGTTCGAAGTGCCGTTGACTGGCGAGCCGGAAGACACGGAAGAAACGGCCGATATCGCGGGTCTGCTCACCACGGCGCCGGTGGCGGTCGACGAACTGATCCGGCAGTCGGGCACGAGTGCATCGGCCGTGCAGATGGCGTTGCTGGAACTGGAGCTGGCAGGCAGAATCGAACGGCACGCCGGGGGGCGGGTCAGCGCAATAATGGGGGGATAGGATGGGGTGGGGCGATCCGGCGGAACTGCAAACTCAAGATATCCATGCCGAAATGAAACGGCTGGCGCGGAACGCGCCGGTTGAGATCGCAATTGTCATTGCAGGCATGACTGCGATGGGGATCGCGACGGATTTCAGCAGCAATTCGGGTGGGATGACCTTCGGTCTCTCCATACTCAATCTCGCCGCAGGATATTGGCTGACAATCAGGCTCATGGAGAAGGGAGGCCTGTTGCCGGGCGGGAAAGACCGGGGCTTTGGTTCCTATTTCGGTCTCGGGTTGTTGTCAGGGTTGGGAATTATCATCGGGTTGCTCCTGCTGGTAATACCGGGCGTGATCCTTCTCGTACGCTGGTTACCCGCGTACGGCTTCATGTATGGAGAAAGGCTGAGCGCCACGCAGGCATTGGAGCGAAGCTGGCAGGCCACCAGACCGCATTTTCCAGCATTGCTCGTGGCTGCTCTGCTTCCCATCGCGTTCTATGTCATTTCGATCGCGGTCTACGAATTTCCGCAATATCTGCCCGGCATGCCATTTCTTGCTCTCTCCCTGGTCGGCAATCTCGCAGCTTTTCTGAACCTTGTGTTATGGAGTCTGCTCGGGCTGGCCAGTTATTCATTGCTGGGCGCGGATCAGGGCGAGGCAGCCGAAGTATTCGCCTGACCATCACCCCTTGACTGTGCCGCCGATTGCCCCAGCTTAAGTATGGGACTGCAGGAAAGAGGGGAAAACATGGCTACTTTGCCAAGCAGAGGCCTGAAGGCGGGCCTCATTATCGACAAGACCGTGGACGTATTGGGCAAGAGCGTGGGCCCGGCGCTGGCTTTTATCGCAGTGCTGGTCCTGCTCGGAACGGGTGTCGACTATCTCAGCACCCAGGCGCAGCAGGCATTTTCGGTTGCTGCGCTGTTTCAGGCGCTCGCCCTGACGCTGGCGCTGGTCGTGGTCAGCATCGTGGGTTCCTATCTGCTGATCGAGGCCATGCTCAAGCGCACCGGCCTGATGAGCTATGAGGGTGATCGCCGCTTCTTCGCCTATCTCGGCATGTCGATCCTCATCGGCCTGGCCGTGGGCCTGGGGCTGCTGTTCCTGATCATTCCGGGCCTCGTCTTTATGGCGCGCTGGAGCGTGGCCCAGTCCTTGCTGATCGGGCGCGGCACCGGCGTAATGGATTCCATGGGCAAGAGCTGGGAAGCGACCAAGGGCAATGAAGTGTCGATCATTCTGGCGGCGCTGGCGATGACGGTCCTGTTTTATGCCCTGGCGTTCCTGCCCGCGATCCTGTTTCCGGAACTGGGCATTGCCGCCACGGTGATCGGGCGGATCGGCAGCAGTGCCGCCAGCGTGATCTCGACGGCCATGGGCGTGGCGCTCTACGGCCTTATCAGCGCCCGCGACGTGGTGGGTGTATTTGACTGAGCTTTGCGGGCAAAAGCCCCTATCGCGCTAATTGGCGGCTTGACGAACAGGTCGAGCCGCCACCACCCTCGCGCGTACGTACGTGTAGAAGTCTTTCAGGATACCCATGCAGCTTGTGATCGTAGAGTCGCCCGCCAAGGCGAAGACCATCGAGAAGTATCTCGGCAAGGACTTCAAGGTCCTGGCCTCCTACGGCCATATCCGCGACCTGCCGCCCAAGGACGGCTCGGTCCGTCCGGACGAGGATTTCGCGATGGATTGGGAAACCTATCGCGACAAGGTTTCGCGGGTGAAAGAAATTGCGGACGCGGCCAAGACTGCCGACCGCCTGATCCTCGCCACTGACCCTGATCGCGAGGGTGAGGCGATTTCGTGGCACGTCAAGGAACTGCTGGCCAAGCGCAAGGCGCTGCCCAAGGAAGTGGAGCGCGTTACTTTCAACGCCATCACCAAGCAGGCGGTGACGGAAGCGATGAAGCATCCGCGCGATCTGGACGCCGACCTGATCGACGCCTATCTCGCCCGCCGCGCGCTGGATTATCTGTTCGGCTTCACGCTCTCCCCGGTGTTGTGGCGCAAGCTGCCCGGCGCCAAGAGCGCGGGCCGCGTGCAGTCGGTCGCCCTGCGCCTGATCTGCCAGCGCGAGCATGAGATCGAGATCTTCAAGCCGCAGGAATATTGGCAGGTCCTCGCCCGGATGGAGCAGGACGGGACGGAATTCGAAGCGCGCCTCGTCCGTTTCGACGGGGAGAAGCTCGAGCGCCTCTCGCTGGGCGATCAGGGCATTGCGCTGAAGGCCAAGGCCGCGGTCGAAGCCGGGCGCTTCACGGTGGAAGAGGTGGAGACCAAGCCGCTGCGCCGTAATCCCGCGCCCCCGTTCACCACCTCCACACTGCAGCAGGAAGCCGCGCGCAAGCTGGGCTTTTCCGCCAGCCACACCATGCGCTGCGCCCAGCATCTCTACGAGCAGGGCGCGATCACCTATATGCGTACCGACGGCGTGCAGATGGACCCGAGTGCCATTGCCGCTGCGCGCCGGGCAATTGCCGATCGCTATGACGGGCATTTCCTGCCCGAAAAGCCGCGCCATTACGAAACCAAGGCCAAGAACGCGCAGGAAGCCCACGAAGCGATCCGCCCGACCGACTTCACGCGCGATCATGCCGGTTCGGGCGACGAAGCGCGCCTCTATGAACTGATCTTCAAGCGCGCGATGGCGAGCCAGATGGCCTCCGCCAGCCTTGAACGCACCACTGTCACCATGCGCGATCCCACCGGCCGCCACGAACTGCGCGCCACCGGACAGGTGGTGAAGTTCCCCGGCTTCCTCGCCGTCTACGAGGAAGGCCGCGACCAGAAGGGCGAGGATGAAGAAGGCGAGGGCCTGCTGCCCGTGATGCACAAGGGCGACAGCCCGGCCAAGAAGGCCGTGGACGCCACCCAGCACTTCACTCAGCCGCCGCCGCGCTATTCCGAAGCCAGCCTCGTCAAGCGGCTGGAGGAACTCGGCATCGGGCGTCCTTCCACCTATGCCTCGATCATTCAGGTGCTGAAGGACCGCAATTACGTCCGCACCGAGCGGAACCGCTTCTTCGCGGAAGAGAGCGGGCGCCTGCTGACCGCGTTCCTCGAACGCTTCTTCCCGCGTTACGTGGGCTACGATTTCACCGCCGAGATGGAGGATGAACTCGACGACGTTTCGGGCGGCCGCGCCGAATGGAAGAAGGTGCTGGAAGAGTTCTGGCGCGACTTCAAGCCGAAGAGCGACGAGGTCATGGAGCGCAAGCCCAGCGAAGTGACGCAGGAACTCGACGCGTTCCTCTCCGACTATCTCTTCCCGCCCAAGGACGACGGCAGCGATCCGCGCCTGTGCCCGAAGTGCGGCGAGGGCAAGCTGGCCCTGCGCGGCGGGCGCTTCGGCGCTTTCGTGGCCTGCTCGAACTATCCCGAATGCAAATATACCCGCCGCTTCGCCCAGCCGGGCGGAGAGAATGGCGACGGCGGCGAGGATGGCACGCTCGGCACCGATCCGGTGACTGGCCTCGAAGTTCTGCGCAAGGTCGGCCGCTTCGGTCCCTATATCCAACTGGGCGAGGAGAAGGACGCCAAGCGCGCGTCCATCCCCAAGGACATCCCGGAACTCGATCTGGAATGGGCGCTCAAGCTGCTCAGCCTGCCGCGCGAGGTGGGCAATCATCCGGAGAGCGGCGAGCCGATCACGGCCAGCATCGGGCGCTATGGCCCCTATCTGGCGCATAATGGCAAATATGCGAAGCTGTCCTCCACTCGCGACGTGTTCGAGACGGGGATGAACGCCGCAGTCTCGCTGCTGGCCGAAGCGGCCAATCGCGGGCCGGGGCGTTCCTCGGGCACCAAGGCAGAGCCGATCAAGGTGCTGGGCGCGCACCCCACCAGTGGGAGCGAGATGAAGGTGATGCCGGGCCGCTATGGCCCCTATGTCACCGATGGCACCACCAATGCGACCATCCCCAAGGACGTGAAGCCCGAAGACCTCACCGAGGAACAGGCCATCGCCCTGATCGACGCTCGCGTCGCCAAGGGGCCCGCCAAGAAGAAGGGCGGGGCGAAGAAGGCTCCGGCCAAGAAGGCGGCTGCAAAGAAAGCGCCCGCGAAAAAGAAGGCCCCTGCGAAGAAGAAAGCGGCGGCCAAGGACGAGGCGGAGTAACAGCCTCTCCAGGATGAATGATCCGGCGGTTGAATATTATCGCCGCCGGGTTACTCTTCTCCTCGGGAAAAGGAGAGGATTTGTCATGCTGGAACTGATCGCAGCCGCAGTGGCCCTGACGCTTCCGGTCGCGGATGGCCGGCTTGAACGATCCATCGAAAGCGATCTGCCGCGCGAAGTGGCAGAGAGCGATTTGGCCGGGATCGTCTACGAAGCCTATGTCGACCGGCAGGGGCAGATCACCGATTGCAAGGTTGCCGGCGTGCTGGGCAATCAGCGCGACCGTTCGGCGGCGATGGACATGTGCAGCGCGGTGAAGGGCAAGCGTGTGAAGGCCACGGCGCGCGGGGCGGATGGCAAGCCGATGCCGGCAGTGTTCCGGGGCGTGGTGTCGCTCGCCAGCAATTCCATAGCGCTGGACCGTTTCCCGATCGAGCCCGATGTCCGCTATCAGGTGGACCAGCTTCCCGGAGGAGCAAAGGCGGCAGTCCGCCGCAACCTCGTGGTCCAAGTTGACGGGCAGGGGCAAATCACTGCCTGCGGAGCGGCTGGCGGCAAGGAAACGCCCGACACGGCCACCGCCTGCGACATTGCCCAGTCCGTAACCCTGCCGATCCGCAAGGGCGCCGACGGGCAGGGCGAGAGCTACCTCTATCCGCTGCTGTTCGAATTCACCGACATGCCGTTAGTGGCGCTGGCCGACTGAGCGATCTGAATTATCGGGCCTCGTGAACAGGCCGGGGCGTGAACAGGCCGGGGGAAGGTAAGTGCTTGCATTGATTATGGCTGCGGCCGCTACGATTGTTGTGCCCATGCCGACAGGCAAAGATGCACAACACGTTATGTGGCACGCAGGAAAAGGTGTCGACACTCATAACCGCTGGGCTGCGGCGGTGCTCGACATGTGGGTAGGGCCGGATGGCAAAGTGGTATCATGTGGCATTTCCCGCTTCCTTGGCAGCGAAGGCGTAGCCGACGGCATGTGTGCAGCCATGATAGGCAGAAAGCTTGGCGGCCCGAAAGATGTCGACGGAAACAAGAGCTATGCCCTGGTGAGGTCCAGCTTCGCCATTTTTCCTGATTCGCAGAGGCACAAACTGTCTGAATTCAATGCGAAAGTGGTCGACCTGATGGCTGAGGGTAACCGTAAAGCCGTTTCGCCAGGGCAACACTCGCCGGGCCCGATCTACCTCAGGCTGATGATCGGCAAGGACGGTAAACTCGCGGCATGTCAGGCGGACAAGGACGTGGCCACGGATGCGGCGAGCGACGCATGCGCGGCGATCTCGTCTATTGAGTTCGAGCGAAGGGTCGATGGGGCTGGAAACCCGGTTTCATACGTCGGGAGTGAGACTGTCGAATTCGTGACCAACGCCGATCCGGCCCCGGCCAACTAGCGCTCACCGCACCCAGTCCAGCCCCATTTCCTCGAAGATCTCGCGGCTTTCGGCCCAGTTTTCCTCCACCTTGACGTGGAGGAACAGGTGGACTTTCACGCCCAGCAATTCGGCCAGTTCCTTGCGGGCGGCCTCGCCGATGGCCTTGATCTTCGCGCCGCGCTTGCCCAGCACGATGGGCTTCTGGCTTTCGCGGCCGATCACGATCTGCTGGTGAATTTCCAGGCTGCCATCGGCCAAGGTCTTGTAGCTTTCCGGGCGGACGGCCGAGTCATAGGGCAGTTCGTCATGCAACTGGCGGTAAAGCTGCTCGCGCGTGATTTCGCAGGCCAGCAGCCGTTCGGAGGCATCGCTCACCTGATCTTCGGGATAGTGCCATTCGCCTTCGGGCATCAGCCCGGCAAGGCGCGCCTTGAGTTCAGGCACGCCGTCGCCGCTCAAGGCCGAGACGAAGAACACTTCCGAGAAGTCCGCCTTGGCCGAAAGTTCCTGCGCCAGAACCAGGAGCGGCTCCTTGGCGCTGGCATCCACCTTGTTGAGCACCAGCAGCTTGCGTTCCGGCCGGTCCTTCAGAGCTTCCAGCAGCGGCTCCAGCTCGTGGCGGCGCTGCTTGATGGGGTCTACCACCAGCAGGATCGCATCGGCTTCCTGCGCGCCTTCCCAGGCGGCGCTGACCATCGCCCGGTCAAGCCGGCGCTTGGGCGCGAAGATACCCGGCGTGTCGGCCAGGATGATCTGGGTTTTCCCTTCCAGCGCAATGCCCAGCAGGCGCGCGCGAGTGGTCTGCGCCTTGGCGCTGACGATGGCGACCTTCTGGCCGACCAGCGCATTGACCAGTGTGGACTTGCCCGCATTGGGGGCACCGATCACGGCCACTACGCCGCAATGGGTCGCTGCTTCGCTCATGCGAACTTCTCCATGAATTCCTTGGCGGCCTGCTTTTCGGCCTCGCCCTTGCTCGATGCGGTGGCCTGCGCTTCGCCCACGCCTTTCACGCTTACCGCCACGGTGAAGCGCGCGGCATGGTCCGGCCCCTGCCGGTCCACCAGCGTATATTCCGGCATGCGCCGTCCGCTGCCCGCCGCCCATTCCTGCAGCGCGCTCTTGGGGTGCTTGGACTGGCCGACTTCGCCCTTCACTGCGTGTGACCACAGCTTGCGAACCAGCACGCGCATCGCATCGAAGCCATGCTCCACGAAACCGGCGCCCAGCAGCGCTTCCATCACGTCGCCCAGAATATTGTCGCTGTCGGCGCCGCCATCGGCCCGCGCCTGCGATCCCAGCCGGATATGGTCGGGCAGGCCGATCCGACGCGCGACGGAGGCGCACATCTGGCGGCTGACCAGCGCGTTGAGCCGCTGAGACAGCTTGCCTTCGGCGTGGCTTTCCCGCTCATGCAGCCAGTCTGCAATCACCAGGCCCAGCACGCGGTCGCCAAGGAATTCCAGCCGCTGATAGTCGCGGGCATCGCCGGTGCTGCCGTGAGTCAGCGCCTCCACCCACACATCGTCCTTCTCTATCGGTCCAAAGCCTAGGTCTTCAAGGAAGGTTCGGGCCTCGGGCGTCAGCGTCAGCTTGCCGCTCAAAACGTGCCCCCCAGCCGGTCCCATCGGGCGGCAGTGAACCAGGTCCAGGGCAGCGGCCAGGAAGAGGAACCGTCGGTCGACCACATCATGATCGAGGCCTTGCCCACCAGATTGTCCTGCGGGACGAGGCCCACACCCTGTCCGGGCACGGCGGGGAAACGGCTGTCGAGCGAATTGTCGCGATTGTCGCCCATCATGAACAGCATGCCATCCGGCACCACCACGGCAGGCGTATTGTCCTGCGGCGTGATACCGTAATCGAGCACGTTGTAGCTCACCCCATTGGGCAGGGTCTCGCGGAACTGGGGATAGCGGCAGACGGGCAGGCCATCCTTGGTGGTGGCCGCGAATTGCGCGGAATAGCAGCGCGTATTGGGCGAAACGGGGATTTCGAAATCGGCAATGCGCTGCTTCTTCACCGCGATGCCGTTGATATGCAGCACGCCGCCGATCATCTGGATCTGGTCGCCCGGCAGGCCGATTACGCGCTTGATGTAATCCTCGCGGTTGAGCGGCGGGGCCTTGAAGATCGCGATATCGCCGCGTTCGGGCTGGCTGGCCAGCATGCGGCCTTCGGGGAAGGGGCGGACGCCGAACGGCAGCGAGTTGTTCGAGAACCCATAATTCCATTTGGATGCAAGCAGATAGTCGCCATTCTGCAGGCGCGGCAGCATGCTCTCGCTGGGAATGCTGAACGGCGCGAAGGCCAAGGTGCGGAAGGCCAGCATGATGACGATCAGCTTCAGCAGAAAAATGAAGAAGCTGCCTTCTTCCTTTTCCTTCTTCGCCGGCTGCTCGGCAGGCATGGTGCCGGGCACCTCGGCAAGGGCAGGCTTGGCGGCAGCGGGATCGGCCGCTGGGGTGGTCGTTTCTGTCATTGAGCCTGCACTTGTGGGGCGCGCCGCCTGCCGTCAAGTAGGCAGCGGAAATCCGCCGAAGTTGACAATGTTGACACTGTACTGAAGTTAAAACTCCCTACCGATCCGACTGGCCGGAAATTGGGCGCATTCAGAGGGGTTTGGGCCTTTCCAATCATCGTCGCAGGCCTTACCCCTAAATGCCTGTTGTAGGAAAGGGGCAGCTATGAGCGAGAACGTCGCAGCGATCTGGGAGAGGCTGTCCAGCTACAAGGCAAGCAGCCTGAAGGATCTGTTCGCCGACCAAGGGCGCGTTGCCGCCCTTTCCGGCCGGCTGGACCTGCCAGGCGGCGGGGGCATCCTGTTCGACTGGTCCAAGACGCATCTGGACGCCGGGCTGATCGCCCTGTTCGGCGAACTGGCCGAAGCGGCGGGTTTTGCCGATATGCGCGCCAGGATGTTCGCGGGCGAAGTGGTCAACCCCACGGAGAACCGCGCGGCGGAACATACCGCCCTGCGCGGCGTGGGCGATCCCGCCAGCGTGGAAGAGGCGCAGGCCCTGCTCGCCCGCATGGGCATGCTGGTGGGCGCGATCCATGAAGGCGCGATGGGCGATGTGAAGCATCTGATCCATGTCGGCATTGGCGGCTCGGCGCTGGGCCCGGCCCTGGCGGTGGACGCGCTGGCCCGCGAAATGCCGCTGGTGGACGTCCATGTCGTCTCCAATATCGATGGCTGCGCGCTGGAAGAGGCCTTTGCCGCCTGCGATCCGCAGACGACTATCCTCGCAGTCGCCTCCAAGACCTTCACCACAATCGAGACCATGACCAACGCGGTCAGCGTGCTGGAATGGATGACGCAGCATGGCGTGACCGATCCTTCCGGCCGGGTCGTGGCACTGACCGCCTATCCCGAGAAGGCCGTTGAGTGGGGCGTGGACGAAACCCGCATCCTGCCTTTCCCGGAAAGCGTGGGCGGGCGCTATTCGCTGTGGTCCTCAATCGGCTTTCCCATCGCCATGGCAGTGGGAATGGACGAATTCCTGGAGATGCTGGAAGGCGCCGCGGCAGTGGACCAGCATTTCGCGGACACGGATGGCGCGGCCAACCTGCCCTTGCGCGCGGCCTTTGCCGATCTTTATTACAGCCGCATTCGTGGCTGCCAGACGCGGGCCTGCTTCGCCTATGACGAGCGGTTGCGCCTGCTGCCCTCCTACCTCCAGCAGCTGGAGATGGAGAGCAACGGCAAGAGCGTGACCGCCGATGGCAAGCCCGTCTCGGGCCCGACCGCGCCGATCACCTGGGGCGGGGTAGGCACCGATGCCCAGCATGCGGTGTTCCAGCTGCTCCATCAGGGCACCAATCTGGTGCCGGTGGACTTCATTGCCAGCATCGCGGCGGGCGATGTGCTGGACCCGGCGCATCACCGCATCCTGCTGATGAATTGTTTCGCGCAAGGGGCGGCGCTGATGGCCGGCAGGGCGAGCAGCGACCCCGCGCGTTCCTATCCGGGCGACCGGCCGAGCGCGACAATCCTGTGCGACGATTTCGATGCCGCCACGGTGGGCGCCCTGATCGCCTTCCACGAACACCGCACTTTCGCCAATGCCGTGCTGATGGGGATCAATCCCTTCGACCAGTTCGGCGTGGAACTGGGCAAGGAAATCGCCCGGCAGATCGAGGCGGGCGGGGCGAAGTTCGATGCCAGCACCACGGCCCTGCTACAGGCGGCGGGGCTGGGGTGATGTTGGCGCATCTTCGTCATTGCGAGCGGCAACGCCGCGAAGCAATCCAGGGCTCCAAGCGCGAAGCCCTGGATTGCCGCGCAGCCTCTGGCTGCTCGCAATGACGCGAATGAGGTAGCCATGTCCAAGGCCACTCCCGCCACCCGCGCGCTGGAGCAATCCGGCGTTGCCTTCACTGTCCATACCTATGACTACGATCCCGATGCGGACCGCATAGGGTTGCAGGCGGCAGAAGCCATCGGAGAAGATCCGGCGCGCGTGCTCAAGACGCTGATGGCGCTGGTGGACGGCAAGCCCGCCTGCGTCATCCTGCCTTCGGACCGGGAAGTGGCGATGAAGAAACTTGCCGCCGCTTTGGGCGGCAAGTCGGCGCAGATGATGAAGCCCGCCGATGCGGAGCGGGCTACCGGCTACAAGGTGGGCGGGATCAGCCCCTTCGGCCAGCGGCGCAAGGTGCCCGTCGCCATCGAGGAAGCAGCGCTGGCGCACGACCTGGTGTTCATCAATGGCGGCCAGCGGGGCCTTCAGCTGCGGCTGGACCCGAAGGACGCCCAGCGCGTGCTGGGCGCCGTTGCGGCCAGCGTGATAGCCTGACCGCTTAGGCCGCTTCCAGCGCCGCAGCCTCACGCACGGCCGCGAGGGCCGCGTCGTCCAGCCCCATGGCATAGGACGTCATGGACACGGCGCCCAGCGCGTGGCCTTCGTTCCACACCTTGAGCGGCTCGTTCTCGGTAGCGGCAAGTCCCGCGATGTAGAGCATCGGGATGTAATGATCGGGCGCGGGCACGGCCATCGCATAGTCTGGGTGATCGGCCAGCGAGAGAATGTCGCCCGGATCGCTTTCCAGCTTCTCAATAGCGGCCTTGTCGAAGCGGATGCCCCAGTCATGGCCGAAATCCACCTCGTTACGACGCATGGTCGAAAGGTTGTGCACCACATTGCCCGTGGCCATGATCAGCACGCCTTCGTCCCGCAGGGAAGCGAACTGCGCGCCGAGTTGCATGTGGTAATCCAGCGGACGCACGCCGTTCAATGAAAGCTGCATCACCGGCACATCGGCATCGGGATACATATGGGCGAGGACGGACCATGTGCCATGGTCGATCCCCCACTGGTCCCGGTCCAGCCCGACCCAGATCGGCTTGGCCGCTTCGGCCACCATCGCCGCTACATCCGGCGCGCCGGGGGCGGGGTACTGGAAATCGAAATAGCTCTGAGGGAAGCCGTAGAAATCGTGGATGGTGCGCGGATGTTCCATCGCCGTCACGGCCGAGGTGCTGAAATACCAGTGCGCCGAGATCGAGAGGATCGCGCGCGGGCGGGGCAGCACTTCGCCCATCTTGCGCCAGGCGCGGGCATAGCGGCTATCCTCGAAAGTATTGGCCGGGCTGCCATGGCCGACGAACAATGCGGGCATCTTGCTCAAGGGGAATCTCCATCGCGTACGCCGGCAGGCGTGTGATCCTAATGTTGGGACGATAGTGCCCGATTGCCAGACTGCGGGCTTGTCTGCAGCCGAAGATTGATTTGCATCGCCGCGCTCTCCATATCGCTCGACCCAGAGGAGCCCTGCGAATGTCTGATTTCGACTATGATCTGTTCATCATCGGTGCCGGTTCGGGCGGGGTGCGCGCCAGCCGTATCGCCTCCAGCCATGGCGCCCGTGTTGCCGTGGCGGAGGAATATCGCGTGGGCGGCACCTGCGTAATCCGGGGCTGCGTGCCCAAGAAGATGCTGGTCTATGGATCGATGTTCGCGGAAGAACTCTCCCACGCCGGGAATTACGGCTGGACGATCGAGGGCAAGAGCTTCGACTGGAAGGTGCTGCGCGATTTCGTGAATGCCGATGTGGACCGGCTGGAAGGGCTCTACGGAAAGACGCTGGAGAACAATAAGGTCGAGAAATATCTCGAACGCGCCACGGTGACCGGGCCGAACAGCGTGAAGCTGGCGTCGGGCAAGGAAATCACCGCGAAATATATCCTCGTCGCCGTGGGCGGCTGGCCTGCCATGCCGGAGATTCCGGGGGTGGAGCACTGCATCAGTTCCAACGAAGTGTTCCATCTGGAAGAGCAGCCCAAGCGCCTGCTGGTGGTGGGCGGTGGTTACATCGCCATGGAATTCGCAGGCGTATTCAATGCACTGGGCAGCGAAGTTACCGTAATCAATCGCTCCGAAACGATCCTGCGCGGCTATGACCGGGGCGTGGTGGAACGGCTGAGCGAGATCGTGCAGGCGCGCGGTATCCAGTTCAAGCTGAACGCCAATATTCGCTCGGTCACCAGGCAGGCCGACGGCTCGCTGCTGGCCGATCTGGGTGGCGAGACGATCGAGGCGGACCAGATCCTGATCGCCACGGGCCGCAAGCCCAATACGGCAGGGCTGGGCCTTGAAACGGCAGGCATCAAGCTGGGCGTGAAGGGCGAGGTTCCGGTGGACCAGTATAATCGCACGTCCTGCCCCAGCATCTATGCCGTCGGCGACGTGACCGACCGGGTGCAGCTTACCCCGGTGGCGATCCGCGAAGGCCACGCCTTTGCCGATACGGTGTTCGGCAACAAGCCGCGCATTGTGGAATATGACCATATTCCCAGCGCCGTGTTCAGCCAGCCGCCACTCGCGGGCGTGGGGCTGACGGAGGAACAGGCGCGGTGCGAATATCCCAATGTGAAGGTCTACAAATCCGATTTCCGGCCGATGAAGAACATCTTCTCGCCCAAGGCGGAGCGCGGCCTTTACCGGATGATCGTGGACGAGGACACCGGCAAGGTGCTGGGCCTGCACATGGTCGGCCCGGAAAGCCCGGAAATCCTTCAAGCCGCGGCCATCGCGGTGAAGGCCGGGCTGACCAAGGCGGATTTCGACGCCACGGTGGCGCTGCACCCCTCCATGGCGGAAGAGCTGGTCCTGCTGAACTGATTTCGTCATTGCGAAGGGCATCGCCCCGAAGCAATCCAGGGCGCGGTGTGCGAGGCTCTGGATTGCTTCGCTACGCTCGCAATGACGAAAGCTGTGTGCCTCTCCGCCCCGCTGCTGCGCAGCGCGGTCCCCCTCCCCATGCTGGGGAGGATCGTCAGCCCCTTGCCCCTGTCCCGCCCGCGCGTTAGGCCTCTGGCATAACCGGATCGGGAGAGCCGCAAGGCACGCATGTCCGCCAATATTGCCGAAATGGAACGCCGCCGCGCTGCCGCCTCGCTGGGCGGGGGGCAGGATCGGATCGACGCGCAGCACAAGCGCGGCAAGCTGACCGCGCGCGAACGGGTGGATGTGCTGCTGGATGCCGGATCGTTCGAAGAGCTCGACATGTATGTCGAGCATAATTGCACCGATTTCGGGATGCAGGCGCAGACCGTTCCCGGCGACGGGGTGGTGACCGGCAGCGGCACGATCAACGGCCGGCTGGTGTTCGTCTATGCGCAGGATTTCACTGTGTTCGGCGGTTCCCTGTCGGAACGCCACGCGCAGAAGATCTGCAAGATCATGGACATGGCGCTGAAGGTCGGCGCTCCGGTGATCGGCCTCAGCGATTCAGGCGGCGCGCGCATCCAGGAAGGCGTGGCCAGCCTTGGCGGCTATGCCGAAGTGTTCCAGCGCAATGTGCTGGCCAGCGGCGTAGTGCCGCAGCTGTCGCTCATCATGGGGCCATGCGCGGGCGGGGCGGTCTATTCCCCGGCGATGACGGACTTCATCTTCATGGTGAAGGGCACCAGTTACATGTTCGTCACCGGGCCCGATGTGGTGAAGACCGTCACTAACGAGGTGGTGACGCAGGAAGAACTGGGCGGGGCGACCACGCACACCACTAAGACAGGTGTGGCCGATCTGGCGCTGGACAACGATCTGGAGGCGCTGGTCGCGGCGCGCCATTTCTTCGATTTCCTGCCGCTCTCCAACCGGTCCGAACTGCCCGAACGGCCGACCTCCGACCCGTGGGACCGGATCGAGGACAGTCTCGACACGCTGGTGCCGGATAATCCCAACCACCCCTATGACATGCACGAACTGGTGCGGAAGGTGGTGGACGAGGGGGACTTTTTCGAAATCCAGCCCGATCACGCGGCCAATATCATCATCGGCTTCGGAAGGGTGGAAGGGCGCACAGTGGGCGTGGTGGCGAACCAGCCGATGGTGCTGGCGGGCTGCCTGGACATCAACAGTTCGAAGAAGGCTGCGCGCTTCGTGCGCTTCTGTGACTGCTTCAACATCCCGATCCTGACTTTCGTGGACGTGCCGGGCTTCCTGCCGGGTACCGCGCAGGAGCATAACGGGATTATCAAGCACGGCGCCAAGCTGCTCTATGCCTATGCCGAGGCGACCGTGCCCAAGATCACCGTCATCACCCGCAAGGCCTATGGCGGCGCCTATGACGTGATGGCCTCCAAGCATCTGCGCGGCGATCTCAACTATGCCTGGCCCACGGCGGAAATCGCGGTGATGGGCGCCAAGGGCGCGGTGGAAATCATCTTCCGCAAGGATGCCGGCGACCCGGAAAAGATCGCGCAGCGCACCAAGGAATATGAGGACCGCTTCGCCAATCCCTTCGTGGCGGCGGCCAAGGGCTTCATCGACGAGGTGATCCATCCGCACTCGACAAGAAAGAGGGTTGCTCTGGGGTTAAGGAAGCTTCGCAACAAGGAGTTGGAGAACCCGTGGAAGAAGCACGGGAACCCACCGCTCTGAGGACCAATCGATGGAAGCGAGCGCTCCGCCAGTTTGCGGCGATTATGATAAGAAGCTGGTAGAGAAGGTTGAATGGATTCGCTCGCTGCCCAGAGAGGGCAATGAGGAAAGTGAGGGTGCAACATTTCTCACTTGGTTGAGGGAGGAGTCTACACCGGCGGATTGGCACCACATCGCGCATTGCGCGAATTGGGATTTTGTCGAGCCGGTTGCCCTTCAGTGGATTGCCTCCCGAGAAGACTGTGACCTTGCGACTGCACTCATCCTGTTTTGGAAAGCGTCTCCGGAATATTTCCTGAAGGCGGGTCGTGATCGGATGGTGCTTAACGGATCAGGCGATCCCAACAGTCGCAGTGATACTCTCGAGCATTTCGATATGATCGAATATATTCGCGAACGCTGGGAGAACGGCGGCTATAAGCGGAGCGAGTTTTCCTTCGATTATGACAATGACATTTGGGCCAATCAGTTTGCCGAAATCGATGCCAAATATGGCGATGATGCCAGGAAATATCTTCCTCAGGGGATGCGCACCAGAATCGACGGCAAGCAGCTCAGCGAAATCGCGCCAAGCGAAGGGTACGATCAGACCCAGATCGATTGAGGAAGCCATTGGCCAAACCTGATATGAACTACACCTCCATCAAATTCGACGCTTCCGGCCCCGTCGCCGTGCTCAGCATGGCGCGCCCGGGTAAGCTCAATGCCCTGACCCCGGACATGGCAGATGAAATCCGCCATGCGCTTGCCCATACGGAAGAGGCTCGTTCCGTGCTGATCCGGGGGGAAGGGCGCGCCTTCTGCTCCGGCGCGGACCTCGCCGCCATCGTGGGCGGGGGCGATCCGGGCGAGGGGGCCTATCGCTCGCTGGTGGATCACTACAATCCGCTGGTGATGGATATTGCCGAACACCGCTTGCCGATCGTGGCCGAAGTCACCGGCGCGGCGGCGGGAATCGGGTGTAGCATCGCCCTGGCCTGCGATTTCTGTGTCGCGGGGCAGAGCGCCTATTTCCTGCAGGCCTTCGTCAATATCGGGCTGGTGCCCGATGGCGGGGCAAGCTGGATATTGCCGCGCCTGATCGGCAAGGCACGCGCGGCCGAAATGCTGATGCTGGGCGAGAAGGTTCATGGCAAGCGCGCCGCCGAATGGGGCCTGATCCACCGCTGCGTGGAAGATCACATCGTCGCCAATGAAGCACGGGCGCTGGCATCGCGGCTCGCCGCCGGACCGACCGTGGCACTGGGCTTGATGAAAGCGAATCTCTCGTCGGCGCTCAACCATTCCTATGGCACGGCGATGGATGTGGAGGCGCAGGCCCAGCGTGATGCCGCCGGCACGGACGATGCGAAGGAAGGGATCGGCGCGTTTCTTTCCAAGCGGGCGCCCCAGTTCAGGGGGAAGTAGGCTGCGCTAGTTCGTTATTGCGAGGAGGCTATGCCGACGAAGCAATCCAGTGCGGCTGTGCGCAAAGCCCTTGGATTGCTTCGCCTTTCAGGCTCGCAATGACGATGGGACAGGTTCGGGCTTGAACCCGGACCGCGAGAGGAGGATAGCCGCGCCATGACCCCGATCCGTACCGACTGGACGCGCGAGGAAATCGCGGCCCTCTTCGACCTTCCCTTCACCGAATTGGTCTTCCGCGCGGCCGAAGTGCATCGCGCCCATCACAGGCCCGACGAGGTGCAGCTCTGCACCCTGCTTTCGATCAAGACCGGCGGCTGCCCGGAAGATTGCGGCTATTGCTCGCAGAGCGTGAAGGCCGATAGCGGGGTTGAGGCCAGCAAGCTGATGGACGTGCGCGAAGTGCTGCAATCCGCCGCCCGCGCGAAGGATGCGGGCAGCCAGCGTTTCTGCATGGGCGCCGCCTGGCGCAATCCCAAGGATCGGGACATGCCCGCCATCGTGGAAATCGTGCAGGGCGTGCGCGCCATGGGGCTGGAAACCTGCATGACGCTGGGCATACTCAGCCCGAAGCAGGCCGATATGCTGGCCGAGGCGGGCCTCGATTATTACAACCACAATATCGACAGCAGCCCCGAATATTATGAGCGCGTCATCACCACCCGCACCATGCAGGACCGGCTGGATACGCTGGACAATGTTCGCTCGGCCGGGATCAATGTCTGTTCCGGCGGGATCGTGGGCATGGGCGAAACGCGCGAGGATCGCGTGGGCTTCATCCACACGCTCAGCACCCTGCCGCAGCATCCCGAAAGCGTGCCGGTCAACGCGCTGGTGCCGGTGAAGGGCACGGTGCTGGGCGACATGCTGGCCGATACTCCGCTGGCGAAGATCGACGATATCGAATTCGTCCGCACCGTCGCCGCCGCGCGTATCACCATGCCGCTGAGCATGGTGCGCCTTTCCGCCGGGCGCGAGAGCATGAGTGAGGCGGCGCAGGCGCTGTGCTTCATGGCCGGCGCGAACTCCATCTTCACTGGCGACAAGCTGCTGACCGCGCCCAATTCGGGCGACGATGCCGATGCGGCTCTGTTCGCCCGGCTGGGCCTGAAACCGCTTGTGGGTGAAGAGCCCATGCGCGCCTGCAAGGCCGTTGAACCCGTTTGACCTGAACCGCGCACTGAGGAGCTGCGCCAATTGGAGAGTGCCGAAATGAGCGAACCCAAACTCGATACGCTGGCGGTCCATGCCGGGACGGAACCCGATCCCACCACCAAGGCGCGGATCACCCCGATCTATCAGACCGCATCCTATGTGTTCGAAGATGCCGGCCACGCCCAGCGCCTGTTCGCGCTGCAGGAATTCGGGAACATCTACACTCGCATCATGAACCCCACCAACGGGGCGCTGGAAGGCAAGATCGCGGCGCTGGAAGGCGGCGCGGCGGCGCTGGCGGTGGCTTCTGGCCATGCGGCGCAGTTCCTGGCGTTCCACACTCTGATGGAGCCGGGCTGCAACATCGTGGCGGCGAACAAGCTTTATGGCGGGTCGCTCAACCAGCTGGGCGAGAGCTTCAAGAAGTTCGGCTGGGAAGCCCGCTTCGTGGATGCGGACGATCCGGCGAATATCGCCGCCGCCATCGACGAGAAGACCCGCGTGGTCTTCATCGAGAGCCTCGCCAACCCCGGCGGCGTGGTGCAGGATATTGCCGCTATCGCCAAGGTTGCCCATGATGCGGGTGTTCCGCTGATGGTGGATAACACGCTGGCCAGCCCGGTGCTGTGCCGCCCGATCGAGCATGGCGCGGACATCGTGGTGCATTCCACCACCAAGTTCCTGAACGGCCATGGCAATTCCATCGGCGGCGTGATCGTGGATGCGGGCAAGTTCGACTGGGCCGCTTCGGACAAGTTCCCGACCCTGTCGCAGCCCAACGGTTCCTATCATGGCGCGGTGCTGACCGATGCGGTGGGGCCGATTGCCTTCATCATCGGCTGCCGCGTGCTGGGCCTGCGCGACCTTGGGCCCGCCATGGCGCCTTTCAATGCCTTCCTGGCCCTGACCGGCATGGAAACGCTGACGCTGCGGATGGAACGCCATTGCAGCAATGCGCTGGCGCTGGCCCAGTGGCTCAAGGCCCATCCCAAGGTGGGCTGGGTTTCCTACGCCGGCCTGCCGGACGACAAATATCATGCGCTGGCCAAGACCTATCTCGGCGGCAAGGGCGGGGCGGTGTTCACCTTCGGCCTGAAGGACGGTTACGATGCGGGCGTGAAGCTGGTCGGCGCGCTCAAGCTGTTCAGCCATCTCGCCAATATCGGCGACACACGTTCGCTGGTGATCCACCCGGCTTCCACCACCCATAGCCAGCTGGAAGGCGATGCGCTGGTTCGCGCAGGCGCGGGGCCGGACGTGGTGCGCGTGTCCGTGGGCATCGAGCATATCGACGATATCATCGCCGATATGGCTCAGGCGCTGGACCAGATCTGATCCGAATTAGGGGACGTCGCGCTCAGGCGAGCGCGACGTCTTCCGCTTCTGCCCGGTGCATCAGGCGCGGGGCGAGCAGCAGCTTGAACAGCACGAACACCACGCCAGCGGTTGCGGCGAACATCAGGTGCATCAGCCAGAAGGCGGGCACGCTCATTGTCTCGAACTTCGTGCCGAGATAGCCCACCAGCGAGTTCCCGCCGAAAAAGGCGAGGTAATAGAGCCCGATCACCGTTGCGTTGATCTGCTTGGGCGCAAGCCGCGCGAACAGGGCGAGGCTGACCGGCATGATATGGGCGAAGCCGATCGAGTTGAGGATGTGGAACATCACGGGCCAGAACAGGCCGATCTTCCCGCCTTCCGGCATGGTCGCGGCGGCCATGTAAAGGCAGACCATCCCGCCCATGGAAAATGCCGAGCCGATAATCATCTTGGCCAGCTCGTCCGGCTCCTGCCAGTGCCTGCCATACCAGCGATAGAATAGCGCGACCCCGGCAAGAAAGCTGACCGAGACGACGGCATCCAGTGTCACCAGCCAGCCGGTAGGCAGCGTGGTGTCGAAGAACACCAGATCGAAATCGCGGTCACCCCAAACGAGATAGGCGTTGAAGATCTGGTTGTTGGGCACGATGGAGATTGCCATCACCGGGATCAGCAGCAGCAGGGCAAGCGTGGAGAGCCAGTCCTTCCGGCTAATCGGTTCGCGCGGTTCGGCCGTCTTTCCGGCAACGTCGAAATGTTCCTTCGGCAGGTATTTCTGGCCGGCGATGTAAATCCCCAGCCCGATCAGCATGCCCACGCCCGCTGCGCCGAAACCGTAATGCCATCCAACCTTCTCGCCCAGCGTGCTCACCACCAGCGGGCTGGCGATAACCCCGGCATTGATCCCGAGATAGAAGATCTGGAAAGCATCCGCCCGGCGCAGGTCGTCAGGCTTGTAGAGCGAGCCGACCTGACTGGCTATATTGCCCTTGAACATCCCCGAACCCAGGATCAGGCACAGCAGCGCCAGCAGGAAGGTAACGTTGAACGCCATCAGAAAATGGCCCAGCGCCATGGTGATCGCGCCGATCAGCACCGTGCGCCTTTTGCCCAGCAGCCGGTCCGCCATCCACCCGCCGATGATCGGCGTTACATAGACAGTCGCCGCATAAGTGCCGAAAATGGCGGAGGCGAAGGCCTGCCCGTCCAGCCCACCGTAAAGTGCACGCAACTGCTCGATCCCGGCGACCTGCTCCACCTGCCCGGGCAGCAGCAGGTGCTTGACCATGTAGAGCACCAGCAGGGTCTGCATCCCGTAATAGGAAAACCTCTCCCACGCCTCGGTGAAGGCCAGATAGCCAAGCCCCTTGGGATGGCCGAGAAAGGCGCGGTCGGCGCGGGTTTCGATATCCAGCTCGGGCGTGGCTTCGGCGGTGGTCATGGGGTTCCCGTTCGTTGCAGCCGTAACGGGTAGCGGGGAGCGATGCGCTTGTCTCGCCCCAAAAATGATCCTCCCCAGAATGGGGAGGGGAACCATCCGCAGGATGGTGGAGGGGCAGGCGCTCTGGGCGATACGGTCAGATGGAAGGGCTACTCGCGGGTGCCCCTCCACCCCGCCGCTTTGCGGCGCGGTCCCCCTCCCCGTGCCGGGGAGGAGCTAGCCTTGCAGCTGCCCGTCCAGAAACTCTGCCACGTCGTCCAGCGGCACGGTCTTGTCGAGGAACGCCTCGCCAATGCCGCGCAGCAGGACGAAGGGCAGGGTGCCCGCGTCCATCTTCTTGTCATGCAGCATATGGGCGGCCAGCATCTTGCCGCTGACGTTGAGGCCCAGCGTGGAAAGTTCCGAAGGAAGTCCGGCAGAGGCAATTGCCGTGGCCACCCGTTCGGCATCTGCGCTGGAAATCAGCCCGCGCCGCGCGGAATAGCGGGCGGCGAGGACCATGCCCATCGCCACGCCTTCGCCATGCAGCAGGCGGTCGGAAAAGCCGGTTTCGGCTTCCAGCGCATGGCCGAATGTGTGGCCCAGATTGAGCAGGGCGCGCGTACCGGTCGTTTCGCGCTCGTCCTCGGCCACGATGCGGGCCTTGGCCTTCACGCTTTCGGTCACGGCATATTCCTGCGCCGCCTTGTCGCCCGCGATCACGCTGGCGCCATGGGCTTCGCACCATTCGAAGAAGGGTGCGTCGCCAAGGATGCCGTATTTGATCACTTCCGCGTAACCCGCGCCCATTTCGCGTACCGGCAGAGTGTCGAGCGCATCGAGATCGGCCAGCACGAGGGCGGGTTGGTGGAACGCGCCGACGAGATTCTTGCCCGCGGGCGTATTGATCGCCGTCTTGCCGCCGACCGAACTGTCCACCTGCGCCAGCAGGCTGGTGGGAAGCTGGATGAAGCCACAGCCGCGCTTCAGGATCGCCGCGGCAAAGCCGGTCAGGTCCCCGATCACGCCGCCGCCCAGCGCCAGGATATGGTCGCCGCGCTCCACTTCCTCGCCCAGCAGCCAGTCGATGGTGCGCGAAAGCCCGTCCCAGCTCTTGGTCGCTTCGCCCGGATCGAGCACCAGCCAGCGCGGTTCCTTGCCTGCAGCCGTCAGCGAGGCATCGACCGCTGCGCGCCAGTGCCGTTCCACATTGGCGTCAGTGACAATCGGCACGCGCTGCTTGCGCAGCATCGCGCCGCATTCCTGCGCCACATTGGCCAGCAGCCCGCTGCCCACACGCACTTCATAGGAACGTCCCGCGAGTTCGACGGGGATCACAGCCATTGTTCGATACCTTTGAGAATGCGCTGCACGGCCTGATGATACGGGCCGGCTTCGCTCATCACATGGATGGGCGCCTGCGAATAAAAGGGTTCGCGCTCTGCCTTGAGGCGCGTGATGATTTCATGCGGATCGCCATTGCGCAGCAAGGGGCGGGTGTCCTTGCGGCCGACGCGCTCCACCAGAGTATCCGTGTCGCAATCGAGCCAGATGCAGATCGTCTTGTCGAGCAGCAGCTGCCGCGTCTCGTCATTGACGAAGGCACCGCCGCCGGTGGCGATCACGCTGGGTCGTTCGGCTGCGAGCCGCGCGATCACCCGGCGCTCCCCATCGCGGAAATAGGGCTCGCCGAAGCGGGTGAAGATTTCGCTCACGCTCATCTGCGCGGCTTTCTCTATCGCTTCGTCCGCATCGATGAAGGGCAGGTGCAGCAGAGTGGCCAGCTTGCGGCCTACGGTGGACTTGCCGACCCCCATCATTCCCACCAGCGCGATCGGCCGGTTAATACGCGCGGCCAGTTCCTCGATCTCGGCATCGCTGGGCATGGGTTCGGGTTTGGTCATTGCCGCCTTGCCTATAGATGCGCTAACCGGCAGCGCAAGCGCCGCGCGGACTTTGCGTGCGGCTTGGTGTAGTTGGCGAGGACGCGACCATTGGCCATGAGTTCCAGGGGGTTTGTTGCAGCACTGGCGGTGATCGTGTTGCTGGTGCTGGCCTTGGCCTGGTTCGACGGGGGCGAACAGCCGCTGCGTCAGATCAGCCAGCCCGTCGCCATGCCAGGAGATTTCCGATGAAGCGTGCCCTGCTGATCGGCGGTGCCGCGCTCGCGTTTACGTCTGGCATCGGGCTTGCCGCCCCGGAATCGCTGCTGCCCCCGGGCTTTGACCGGCAGACGCCGGCCCCGGCCGCGCGTCCTGTTGCGCCCGTCGCGGCGCCCACGGTGGTGTCGCCCCAGGCGCCTTCGGGCGGGAGCGTTTCCAGCCCGGTGATCCAGCCCCTGCCGGGCGTTCCGGCAGGCGAAGCCGGAACAGGCAGTTTGCCGTCCAATTTCCCCTCGATCGCCGAGATCGAGAAGATGAGCCCGGACGAGATCGACGAGCTTCTGGGCCTCAAGCCCAAATTCGACATTCCGCCCGGTGCGCGCCGCTCACTGCAGCGCGTCGGGGTGATTTCGCGCGATGAAGGCGGCTTTCCCGCCCGCGCCGTGGCCGGGCAGCCGGGTGCGCTGGTCCGTGCCGCGCTCAAGGGCACGAAGCATCCGCTCCTTTCGCGCTGGGGCCACATACTGCTGCGCCGCACGCTGGCCAGTCGCCTCGATGCGCCGCAGGGAATGGACCCGGTGGAATTCGCCGCCCTGCGCGCTGCTGCGCTCAACCGCATGGGCGAAGGCTACGCAGCCCGCGCGCTGGTGCAGGATGTCGATTCGTCGAACTACAATTCGGCGCTCACCAATGCGGCATTCGATGCCTATCTCCTCACTGGCGATATCGTCGGCCTGTGTCCGGTCGCGCGGCTGAAGGGCGACATCCGCAAGGATGGCGAGTGGAAGATGGTTCAGGCCATCTGCCGTTCCTTCGCTGGAGACGGCAGGCAGGGCGCACGTGAACTGGATCTCGCGCTGTCGCGCGGCACGGCGCCGCGCATCGATGTTCTGCTGGCCAAGCGCTATGCGGGCGCCGCTGCCGAAGGTGGCCAGGCAGTGAATATCGAGTGGGACGACGTCAAGGAACTGAACCCCTGGCGTTACTCGCTGGCCGTTACCCTTGGGGTCGAAGTGCCTTCCAGCCTGCGCAATGGCGCGGGCGCATGGTATGACCGGATGGGCGCCGTCTCGCCGGCCCTGCCGCTGGGCATTCGCGCGGATTCGGCTGACCGGGCAGCAGGAGAGGGCATTCTTTCCAGCGCTGCCCTGGTCGATCTCTATTCGCAGATATATTCGACGCCCGATGTCGGCGGCGACGCGGCACAGCGCGCCAGCCTGCTGCGGGAAGCCTATGTCGCGGGCGCTTCGGATGACCGGATGCAGGCCATGCGTGACCTGTGGGGCGGCGCCACGCCCGATTACGGCCGACTGGTGCTGACGGCCTATGCCGCGGCGCGCGTCAGCCCCAGCAAGGATCTGGAAGCCGATGCGCCGCTGCTGATCGCCTCCATGCTGGCGGCGGGGCTCGACCGGAACGCGATGCGCTGGGCCTCGGTCGTCCCGCAGGGCAGCACGGGCTGGGCATTGCTTGTGCTGGCCCAGCCGCGCCGCGACGGCACGGTAAGCCAGTCGGCAGTCGATTCCTTCTTCGATGACGACAGCAGCAGCGGCCAGCGCAAGTCGCAGTTCCTGCTGGCGGGCCTTGCTGGCCTCGACCGGCTCGACAGCGGCGATACGCGCAGCCTTGCCGGAACGCTGAAAGTCAATCTCACCCGCGAAAGCGCATGGAGCCGCATGATCACCCGCGCGGCGGAGGCGGACAATCCCGCGCTGGTCTCGATGCTCGCCGGCCTCGGCATGCAGGGCGACAATTGGGAGATGATGACGGCGCGCCAGCTCTATTTCATCGTTCGCTCGCTCAACCGGGTCGGCCTTTCTGCCGAAGCGCGGATGATCGCGGCAGAGGCCGTCGCGCGGGGATAAGGCCATCGCCGGCGCAATCGAATCCTTCCTCGCCATGCTCGCGGCCGAGCGTGGCGCGGCGGCGAATACGCTGGCGGCCTATCGTCGGGACCTTGAGGGCGCCGAGGAATTGCTGGGGGACCTTGAGGGCGCTGACCGGGATGCTCTTGCCTCTCTCGGTGCGCGTTGGGCCTCGCTTGCCCCCGCCAGTGTCGCCCGGAAAAGCTCGGCATTGCGTCAGTTCTTCGGCTTCCTGCAGGACGAGGGGCTGAGGAAGGACGATCCCTCCGCCGCCCTGCCTCGCCCGCCCGCGCGGCGACCCTTGCCGAAGATTCTCAGCCACGATGAAGTGGACCTGCTCTTCTCCCGCGCCGAGGATGAGGCCGAGAGCGGGCGTCTGGAATCGGTGCGCCTGCTCACGCTGCTGGAACTGCTCTATGGCTCGGGCCTGCGCGCAACCGAGCTTGTTTCCCTGCCGCTTTCCGCCGTTCCGCGCGACGCGCCTTTCCTTACCGTCACCGGCAAAGGCGGGGTTTCGCGCATGGTGCCGGTGTCCAATCGCGCGCGGCAGGCGCTGTCCCGCTGGCTGGAAGTCCGCCAGGGGGAGGGGCGCTATCTCTTCCCCTCGCGGGCCAAGCATCTGAGCCGCATTCGCCTTTACCAGATGCTCAAGGAACTGGCGGTGCGGGCAGGGCTGGCGCCGGAAAAGATCAGCCCGCACGTGCTGCGGCATGCCTTTGCCACCCATCTGCTGGAGGGCGGGGCCGATCTGCGTGTGCTGCAGACCCTGCTGGGCCATGCCGATATCGCCACGACGCAAATTTACACCCATGTCGATGCCGCAAGGCTGGTCGCGCTGGTGAACGAACGACATCCTCTGGCCCGCGCCCCTCTTGCCCGAAAGCGTCAGGGCGACTAGCGCAGGGCGCATGATTTCCTATCTCGAATTCGAAAAGCCGGTCGCCGCGCTCGAAGCTCGCATTGCGGAACTGCGCGCCGCTTCCGAAGGTGACGAGGTCGATATATCGGCCGAGATCAAGCGGCTCGAGGCCAAGAGTGCGGAGTTGTTGGCAAGCACCTATGCCGCACTTACGCCGTGGCAGAAGACGCAGGTGGCCCGCCATCCGATGCGGCCGCATTTCAAGGACTATATCGAGCAGATCTTCGACGATTTCGTGCCCTTGGGCGGGGATCGCTATTTCGGAGAGGATGAGGCGATCATTGGCGGATTCGCTACTCTGGATGGCCGCAAACTCATGCTGATCGGCCACGAAAAGGGCCACGATACGCAAAGCCGCATTCGTCACAATTTCGGCATGGGCAAGCCCGAAGGCTACCGCAAGGCAGTGCGCCTGATGGAAATGGCCAGCCGCTTCGGCCTGCCGGTGGTGACTTTGGTGGATACGTCCGGCGCGTTTCCGGGCATCGAAGCGGAAGAACGCGGACAGGCAGAAGCCATCGCCCGTTCGACCGAGGCGTGCCTTGCCCTGCAGACCCCGATGGTCGCGGCAATCGTGGGCGAGGGCGGTTCGGGCGGCGCGGTCGCGCTGGCCAGTGCCGAGCGCGTGCTGATGCTGGAACATGCGGTCTATTCGGTGATTTCGCCCGAAGGTTGCGCCTCGATCCTGTGGCGTACCGCCGAAAAGGCCCCGCAGGCTGCCGAAGCCATGAAGATGACCGCGCAGGACCTGCTGGAACTGGGCGTGATCGATCGGATCGTGGAAGAACCGGTGGGCGGCGCCCATCGCGATCAGCGGGAAACCGCACTCGCTCTGGGGGCGGCAATTGCGCAGGAACTCGACGTTCTGAACAAGAAGAGCCCTGCTGCGCTGCGCAAGATGCGCGAAGATCGCTTCCTCAAGATCGGCTGATTTAGCGCACGTTTGCCCGGGCGCATGCTTGCATGGCGGCGCCCGGCAACGCACAATGCCTTCCGTGTTGGAGCGGCCATTCGAGCCGCACGGAGGAGCTTCCCATGTCTGCATTCGCGAAAATCCGCGCCCGTTCCAGTGTTCTGGCCGGGGTGGCAAGCCTTGCCCTGACGGGCTGCATGGCCGGTGGGCCGATTGCGTCTACCGGCAGCCCGATCACCCAGACCGAATCCCAGCAGGGCGCGGACGCCCATCCGCAGATCGTCTCCGAATTCGGTGGATCAATGAGCGGTGCCCAGGCTGACTATGTCGCTGGAATCGGCCAGAATATCGCCTTCCAGTCCGGCCTCGGCAATTCGCCCGGCTCCTTCAAGGTGACGCTGCTCAACTCCTCGGTGAACAATGCATTCGCCATTCCGGGGGGCTATGTCTACGTCACGCGCCAGCTTGTGGCACTAATGAACAATGAGGCGGAACTGGCCGCTGTTCTGGGCCATGAAGTCGGCCATGTCGCCGCTCGCCATTCGGCCAAGCGCCAGCAGACCGCGCAGCAGAATGCGCTGCTGGGGGCCATCGGGCAGATCCTGTCGGGCGTGTTGCTCGGCGATTCGACGCTGGGCAAGCTGGGGCAGCAGATTTCCAGCACCGTGCCGGAACTCGCCACGCTGCGTTATTCGCGCGGGCAGGAACTGGAGGCTGACGGATTGGGCGTGCAGTATCTCGGCACTGCCGGTTACGACAAGCGCGCCATGTCTACCCTGCTGGCCAGCCTCGCGGCGCAGAATTCGCTCGATGCGCAATTGCAGGGGCGCGATGCCCGCATGCCGGAATGGGCTTCTACTCACCCCGATCCTGCCTCGCGCGTCCAGAATGCGCAGCAGCTGGCGGGCGCGGCCAATGGCGGAACGACGAATCGGGATATGTTCCTCACTCGCATCGGCGGACTGGTCTATGGCGACGATCCGCATCAGGGCGTGATCGAGGGCAGCCAGTTCATTCATCCCGATCTGCGCCTCAGCTTCGCCGCGCCGCAGGGCTATTACATGGTCAATGGCGCCGCAGCCGTATCGATCAACGGCAATAGCGGGCGCGCGCAGATGGCGGGCGGGTCTTATAGCGGCAATCTGGAAACCTATGTGCGGCAGGTGTTCCAGAAGCTGGGGGGTACCCAGCAGACCCTCGCTCCGCAGAACCTCCGGAAGACCACGGTCAACGGCTTGCCGGCGATGGTCGGCACTGCGCGGGTGCAGAGCGGCGAAAGCCAGGTGGACGTGGTGGTCTATGCCTATGAATTTTCGGGCAGTCAGGCGTTCCACTTCGCCGCGATCGCGCCAGCCGGGCAGGCGGCGGTGTTCGATCCGATGTTCGCTTCGATGCGGCGGATCAGCGCGAGCGAAGCGGCTTCCGTCACTCCGCGGAAGGTCGAGGTGGTGACCGTAAGGAATGGCGACACCGTCGCCTCGCTGGCAAACCGCATGGCTTATACGGACGCCAGGGAAGCGCGCTTCCGGGTGTTGAACGGTTTGGCCTCCGGCGACACGCTCAAGGCCGGGCAAAAGATGAAGATCGTGGTGAAAGGCAGCTGATTTCAGCCGTTTCCGGTTCGCCAAGCACTACGTGAGGCGGGCAAATGAAAAGGGCGGCAGGTTTCCCTGCCGCCCTTTCCTGATTGGTCTGACGACCCAGGCGATTATTCGCCGGCCATCTTGGTCTTGACGTCGGTGAACGTCGTGCTCAGCTGGTTGCCCAGCGAACCCATGGCAGTCACGGCGGCAACGGCGATAAGTGCGGCGATCAGGCCGTATTCGATTGCGGTGGCGCCGGCTTCGTCGCGCAGCAGCTTGTTGATGAACTTCATGGCTAGTCTCCTGGTTCAGTCTTCGAGCCCGGGCCAACCCCACATGACTGGTTCGGGCAGATTTTGTCTACGTGGCAAAGGTTGAAAAAGAGCTAATCCCTAGTTTAAGAGCCCCCCATTGCGGTGGTGGCCGTCTGGCTGATTTTGCCCCACAAGCCTCCGTTACCGTTACCGACGCCTTGCATGGCGCCGACAATCGCAATGACAATCAGTGACACGATCAGTCCATATTCGACGGCGGTAGCCCCCCTGGCATCAGCCAGGATTTCCTTGATCAGAATTGATCTGTTCATTTCAGGTTACCCCCGTCCAATTCGGACTGACCATGCTGTTTTCGCAGAACAGTCCTAACGAAAGGTTTCCAGTGAGAGTGGTTCTGCAAAAAAATCCGACATTGATGCTCGTGGTGGCTGCCGCCATCGCGGGCGAGGGGGGGCGTGTGCTGATGCACAGGCGCCCGCCGCACAAGCATCATGGGGGCTTGTGGGAGTTTCCCGGCGGGAAGGTGGAGCCTAGTGAAACCCCTGAAAATGCGCTGATTCGAGAGATCGAGGAGGAGCTGGGGCTGCTTCTGGACCCGGCAGGGATCAGTCCTGCGGGATTTGCCGAATCCGTGCCCGACGGAACGAATCCGGCGATTGTCATCCTTCTTTACACTGCCGACATTTGGGCGGGGGAGCCCTTTGCCCACGAAGGCGGAGGCTGGGGCTGGTTCACGATCGAAGAGGCAAGGGCGCTCGAGAAGCCGCCCTTGGACGTGGTTTTGCTGGAAGGATTGAACAAATTGAAAAAAGGCATCGGATAGGGATTGCCAAGCAGGAACCATCCCCCTATTGGGCGCCCTCCAAGCGCGCCCGTAGCTCAGCTGGATAGAGCATCAGACTACGAATCTGAGGGTCGGACGTTCGAATCGTTCCGGGCGCGCCAACAAACTAAAGGGCCATCCCTGCGAAGGGGTGGCCCTTTGTTTTTGCCTGTCGGTCTTTGCCCAAGGCGGCGCCTTTGGCGCGATGCGCGACAGCGCGTTTCCCCGCACATCCCGCACGTTTCCCCGCCTCCCTTGGAACGTCAGGCTGCGCCAGCCCGTTTTTCCAACTCCCATTGCCTTTGCGATACGGAGGACAAGAATGGCTTCCCGCACCGATATCTTCGAACGCCTCAAGCAGGATCACGATCTTCACCGCGATCTCCTGGATCGGCTTGAGCACACTCATGGTGAAAGCGCGGAACGCTCCCAATTGTTCGAACGTCTCACTTTCGAGCTGAAGGGCCATGCGGCGGCGGAGGAGCAGGCGCTCTATTCCACCATGATGCGCAAGCCCGAGACGACAGATGAGACGCGCCATTCGGTTGCCGAGCATCACGAGATCGAAGAGGCGCTCAACGATATCGCCGCCACGGACATGGCGAGCGGCGCTTGGCTGGTGAAATTCCGCCAGCTCAAGCACGATTACCTCCATCATATCGACGAAGAGGAAGAGGAGCATTTCCCCGACTTCGCCGAACACCTCACCAAGGAAGACGAGATATTCATGAAGCGCATCTTCGAGCGCCGGAAGGCGGCGGAGACGGCCGAGGCGGAAGTGACGCCGGAACGCAAGGAAGACGCCAAGGAGTAGGCCCCTGACCATGCGGGCACTTGGCTTAGCGCTTCCAGACCTCTAACGGACCTGCCATGGCGCCGCCTTGAGAGGCGGGCGTGGCAGGACAGAAAAGCATGAGCACCAAAATCCCCGTGCCCGAAGAGGTGCAGGAAGCCATCCGCACCCTGATCCGCTGGGCAGGCGACGATCCAACCCGCGAGGGCCTCGTCGACACGCCCAAGCGTGTAGCCCGCGCGTGGAAGGAATATTGCGAAGGCTATAGCGACGATCCCGGCATCCACCTCTCTCGGGTGTTCGAGGAGGTCGGGGGCTATGACGAGATCGTGCTGCTGAAGGATATCCCGTTCCAGTCGCATTGCGAGCATCATATGGCCCCGATTATCGGCAAGGCGGCCATCGCCTATCTGCCGACGGATCATGTGGTGGGCATCTCCAAGCTGGCCCGCGTGCTGCATGGCTATGCGCGGCGCCTGCAGGTGCAGGAACGCCTGACTGCCGAAGTGGCCGACTGCATCGAGCGCCACTTGAAGCCGCGCGGCGTTGCCGTGGTGATCGAGGCGAGCCATTCCTGCATGACCGCGCGCGGCGTGCGCACGCCCGGCGTGGGCATGGTGACGAGCCGGGTGACCGGCGTGTTCCGCAAGGATCACCGCAGCCGCGAGGAAGTGCTCAAGCTGATGGGTTATTGACCCGTCTCAGGGCCAACGCCGTCCAACAAAAAAGCCCGCCATCTCAGGCGGGCTTTTTCTTTGCCGGTCGATGGTCGCCGGTCAGAGTTGGCCGAGCATGTATTCGGCGCTGGAGACGTTGAAGTCGCCCGGTGCCTCGACGTTCAGTTCTTCGACCACGCCGTCATTCACCAGCACCGAAAAGCGCTGGCCGCGCGTGCCCATGCCGAAGCCGCTGCCGTCCATGGTGAGGCCGAGGGCCTTCACGAAATCGCCATTGCCGTCAGCCAGCATGGTCACGGCGTCGGAACCGGAGGCCTTGCCCCAGGCGCCCATCACGAAGGCGTCGTTCACTGCGGTGCAGGCGATTTCGTCCACGCCCTTGGCCTTCAACTCGTCGGCCTTTTCGACATAGCCCGGCAGGTGCTTGGCCGAGCAGGTGGGGGTGAAGGCACCCGGCACGGAGAACAGTGCCACTTTCTTGCCCGCGAAATATTCGCCCGACTGCACAGCTTCGGGACCGTTCGCGGTCACCTTCACCAGCTTTACGTCAGGCAGCTTGTCACCAACTGCAATCGTCATGTGAAATCCCTTTCCAGAGCCTTTTTCCGTCCTGCGCGGGGATAGGCTGCAAGGGCAGGGGCGCGCAACCGGGAGTTTCTTGGCCGATGGTTAATTTCGCTTCACGATGCATGTTGAAGATCAGGTAAACGCGATCGGCGAACCTGCTCCACAGCGGATCATTCCGCGAGTGGAGACAGGGCAATGAAACTGAACACATGGGTTGCAGCGGCTTTGTCCGCTGCGGCGCTTCTCGCACCGGTGCCGGCCCAGGCCGCGCCGAGCGATGACGCCGAAAAAGTCCGCCGCCTGGACATCATGCTGATGGTGAGTGCGCTTCGGTGCCGCACCACGGCCGATGGCTTCCAGGACGATTACAACCGCTTCTCGTCCGCGCATCTGGGCGAGCTCAACGCCTCGGCAGGCACGCTGAAACGCAATCTGGAGGCTCGCTATGGGGCGGCGGGCGCCAAGCGCGAACTGGACCGGATGAGCGTGAGCATGGCCAATAGCTACGGTCAGGGCCACCCCTGGCTGGGCTGCCGCGAATTGAAGGAGGCCACGCAGGGCCTCGCGCAGAATCACGCGCCGGGGGCGTTGCTATCCGCTGCCGACGAACTCCTGGGCGACAGCGGACGCTCATCGCTGGTGGCGGGATACTGACCGCTTCATCGATATTCCCCGTGGCCGGACTTTACCTCCGGTCCCTGCAGCGTCTAAGGGCGGCTTCCTAAGGGATGCCGCCCTCTTTTTCCCTCGGCATCCGCCAATGTGTTCCAAACGCAGGAGAATGTGCAGTGGCGACCAATGTTGCGGAGATTGCCGGCGATTACGTCGTAAAGGACATTTCGCTTGCCGATTACGGGCGGGCCGAAATCGCCATCGCCGAGACCGAAATGCCCGGCCTGATGGCCCTGCGCGAAGAATATGGCGCTTCGCAGCCGCTCAAGGGCGCGCGGATCACCGGATCGCTTCACATGACGATCCAGACTGCGGTGCTGATCGAGACGCTGGTCGCGCTGGGCGCGGATGTGCGCTGGGCCACCTGCAACATCTTCTCGACGCAGGACCATGCTGCTGCGGCCATTGCCGCCGCGGGCATTCCCGTCTTCGCGATCAAGGGCGAAAGCCTGGGCGAATATTGGGACTATGTCGGCAACATCTTCGACTGGGGCCAGGACACTACGGCGAACATGATCCTCGACGATGGCGGCGACGCCACCATGTTTGCCCTGTGGGGCGCGCGGGTCGAAGCGGGCGACGAACTGCCCGAACCCGCCAATGCCGAGGAAATCGAATTCCAGCGTGCACTGAAGGCCTTCCTCAAGGCGCGTCCCGGCTATCTCACCGAAACGGTGAAGGCCATCAGGGGCGTCTCGGAAGAAACCACCACGGGCGTCCACCGCCTCTATCACATCGCCAAGAACGGCAAGCTGCCTTTCCCGGCGATCAATGTGAATGACAGCGTGACCAAGTCGAAGTTCGACAACCTCTATGGCTGCAAGGAATCGCTGGTCGACGCCATCCGCCGTGCAACCGACGTAATGCTGGCCGGCAAGGTCGCCTGCGTTGCGGGCTTCGGCGATGTGGGCAAGGGCTCTGCAGCCTCGCTGCGCCAGGGCGGCGCACGCGTGATGGTAACCGAAATCGATCCCATCTGCGCCCTGCAGGCCGCCATGGAAGGCTATGAAGTCGTGACCATGGAAGACGCGGTGAAGCGCTGCGATATCTTCGTGACGGCTACCGGCAACGAAGACGTGATCACGGCCGAGCACATGAAGGCGATGAAGCCGATGGCGATCGTCTGCAATATCGGCCACTTCGACAGCGAGATCCAGATTGCGGCGCTCGACAATTACGATTGGACCGAGATCAAGCCGGGCACCGATCTGGTCACCTTCCCGGATGGCAAGCAGATCATCGTGCTGGCCAAGGGCCGCCTGGTGAATCTGGGCTGCGCTACCGGCCATCCCAGCTTCGTGATGTCCTCCAGCTTCACCAACCAGGTGCTGGCCCAGATCGAACTGTTCACCAAGGGCGACGATTACGCCAACCAGGTCTATGTGCTGCCCAAGCATCTGGACGAGAAGGTGGCCGCGCTGCACCTCGAAAAGCTGGGCGTGAAGCTCACTACGCTGACCCCGAAGCAGGCCGACTATATCGGCGTGCCGAAGGAAGGGCCGTTCAAGCCCGAGCATTATCGTTACTGATCCTGACCGGAGCGGCGGGGAAACCTGCCGCTCCGATCATCGCTTTCCACAGGGCTTTCCACAGGGCGTTCGCCTGCGATACCATTGTAATCGCGGCCTGCCGGGCATAGCGAAGTCGTAATGGAAATGAGCCCGACCGCATTGGCCCTGCTCGGCCTGCTGCTGGCGGTGTGGACGCTTGGCGCCGCGCTGCTGGTGCTGCGCGCTAATGCCGCCGCGCGCGGGGCGGACGGCGCCCGCCGGGCCGCCAAGCGGCTCGCCCGGATGGTCGACGAATCGCCCGCCGTTCCGATGCTCGTACGCGCCGATGGGCGGATCGAGGCGCCTGAAAGGCTGGCCTCGTGGCTGGGGCTCGACAAGGTGCCCGGCTATCTCTCCGAACTCGATGCGCGGTTGCACGGGCTTGCGACCGATCAGCTTGCCCAGCTCGATACCAATGTCCGCCGTGCACAGAAAACGGGCGCGCCGTTCCGCATGGTGGTGACCCCGCGCGGAACCACGCGCAGCCTTGCCGTGCAGGGCCACCTTGCCGACCCGGCAGTTTCTCCGGGTGGTGCAGCTCTGGTGTGGTTCTTCGACTTTTCGGACAGCCAGAGCGAGTTGTCGCGCCTTCGCGCGGAAGCGGCGCGCGCGCGTGACGATTTTGCGGCCCTGGTGGGCCTGATCGAGGCTGCGCCCATGCCGATGTGGTTCCGCGGGCCCGACATGAAGCTGCAACTGGTCAATTCCGCTTATGTCGATGCAGTAGGCGCGGTGAGCGCCGATGCCGTGGTCGAAGGGCAGGTGGAACTGATCGAAGCCGTCGACGGGCTTTCCGCCGCGCAGGTTGCGGGGCAGGCCCATGCGAAGGATTTGCCGATCGAGCGGATCGTCTCGGCCACCATAGGCGGCCAGCGCCGTGCACTGCGGGTCAGCGACTTGCCGCTGGGTGCGGAGGGCGTTGCCGGATACGCCGTCGATATCGAGGACATGGAAGAGCTTGGCCGGGCCTTCAAGGCCTTCCGCGAAGCCCAGGTCTCGATGCTCGATCAGTTGAGCGTTGGCGTGGCGCAGTTCGATGGGCGGCGCATGCTGACCTTCGCCAACCAGCCCTTCCAGCGCCTGTTCAAGCTGCCCGGCTCCATCGCCATCGATCCCCCCGATTTCGACCGTTTCCTCGACATTGCCCGCGATGCGCACAGGGTGCCCGAAACACGGGATTTCCCAGCCTGGCGCCGCGAACTGGGCACATGGTTCGCTGCGGGCGCGCCGAAGGAGGACGCCTGGCCTCTATCCGACGGCACGCATCTGCGCATGGTTGCCCAGCCCATGCCCGACGGCGGGATCGTGCTGGTGGCCGAGGACCGGACCGAGCAACTCGCTTTGTCCGCCACGCGCGACACCTTGCTGCGCACGCGCACGGCCACTTTCGATTCGCTGTTCGAATCCCTCGCGGTGTTTGCGCCGGATGGGCGGCTGCAATTGTGGAACCGGCGCTTTCTGGCGGTGTGGGGGCTGGAAGGCGAATTCCTCGATGCCCATCCGCATGTGGAGGCGTTGCTCAGCCAGTTGCGCAATCGCCTTGCCAAGCCCGGACAGGCGGATTCCATCGGCAATGTGGTCCGCGCCGCCACGCTCGATCGCAAGCAGAAGAGTGGGCGGGTGGTTCTGGCCGATGGGCGCACGCTGGAATTTGCAGGCGTGCCGCTCCCCGATGGCAATGGCTTGCTCACCGTGCTCGACATCACGGATTCGCAGAAGGCAGAGGCTGCCCTGCGCGAACGCAATGCCGCGCTGGAAGAAGCTGACGCGGTGAAGACGCGTTTCCTCGCCAACATGTCCTATGAATTCCGCACGCCGCTCACCTCCATCGGCGGCTTTGCCGAACTGCTGCAGAGCGGCGTGGCGGGCGAGCTTTCGGAGCAGGGCAGGGAATATGTCTCCGCGATCCTCGAATCGGTCGCCAGGCTGGGGGAGCAGATCGAAAGCGTGCTGGACCTCTCGCAAAGCGAGGCGGGCATGCTTCCGCTCGATCTGGTCGATCTCGACGTATTCCCCTTCCTCACCGGCATCGTGCGCGACCGTGAAGCCACGATTACCGGCAGGGGGCTGTCGCTGGAATTGCGGGGCGACCGTTCGGCAGGGCGAGTGAAGGCCGACAAGCGCAGGCTTGGCCGCGCGGTCGGCCATATCGTGGACAATGCCATCGCCGCGACGCCGGAGGGCGGGAAGATTCTCGTCGATCTGTCACGGGGCAAGCATGGCCTGCGGATCGTGGTATCGGACAATGGTGCCGGCATGACCCAGGCCGAGGCGGCGCGGGCGCTGGAAGGCTACAAGGTGGCGCATGACGGCAAGACGGTGGAACGCCGACAGGGCCTCGGCCTGCCGCTCGCCCGCCAGCTGATCGAGGCACACGGCGGCAAGCTCTCGCTGCTCTCCGAAAAGGGCATGGGCACAACCGTGACGATCAGCCTGCCATGATCGTGGACCTGCCCGATCTTGCCGCGATGGAGGCCTTTGGTGCGCGGATTGCGCGGCAATTGCGGCCGGGTGACGTAATCGCGCTGACCGGTGGGCTGGGCGCGGGCAAGACCACGCTCGCCCGCGCGATTATCGCCGCCTTGGGGCATGAGGGCGAAGTGCCGTCCCCCAGCTTCACCATTATCGAGACCTACGATCCGCCTGCTGTCCGCCTGCCGCTGGTCCATGCCGATTTCTATCGCCTGTCCCGCCCGGAAGAAGCGGAAGAACTGGGGTTGGAGGATTATCGCGAGGGCGCTGCGATGATCGCGGAATGGCCCGACCATGCAGGCGGTTTCGCACACGAGCCGGGCTGCCTTTCCATCTCGCTGGAAATTGACGGTGAAGGGCGCAAGGCCGTTGTCGAATCCGGGGCAGATTGGGTAGGGCGGTTTTCATGAGCTTGCCTGACGGTATCCATCAATTCCTCGCCAGCGCAGGTTGGCAGGACGCGTCCATCGAAGCCCTGCCGGGGGATGCGAGTTTCCGCCGCTATTTCCGCATCCGGAACGGCGGGAAGACTGCCATGTTGATGGACGCGCCGCCACCCAACGAGGACCCGGGGCCGTTTCTCGATGTTGCCCATTGGCTCACCGCACATGGCCATCGTGCACCCGCTATCTATGCGGAAGACCGGGCACGCGGCCTCGTGCTGCTGGAGGATTTCGGCGCCGACCGCATGCGGGACTGGCTGGACCTGCACCCCGGTGCGGAACCGGAAACCTACCGCAAGGCGATCGATGCGCTGGTGAGCCTCCACCGCTCTCCGCCGGGGCCGTTCGCGCCCTACGACATGGCGGTCTATCAGCGCGAGGCGGGGCTGTTCCCGGAATGGTATTGCCCTGCCGCAGGCGTTGAAGTTGACGCGCAATCCTATGCGCAGGCGTGGGAAGAGGTCATGGCGCCGGTCATCGCCCGGCAGGAGCCCGGCGTTACGGTGCTGCGGGACTATCATGCGGAAAACATCATGCTGCTGCCGCAAGGCGAGCAGGGGTTGATCGACTTCCAGGACGCGCTGGTGGGCCATCCGGCCTATGACATCGTCTCGCTGCTGCAGGATGCAAGGCGCGACGTGTCGCTGCAGCTGGAGCAGGCCATGCTCGACCATTATCTGGCGCAGGTGGATGCCGGGCCGGAATTTCTGGCCGATTATGCCCGCCTCGGCGCGCAGCGTAATGCTAAGATCGTGGGTATCTTCGCCCGGCTCTGGAAGCGGGATGGCAAGCCGCGCTATCTGGCGTTCATCCCGCGCGTGTGGGAAGCGCTGGAGCGCGATCTCGCTCATCCCGCGCTTGCACCTGTCGCGCGCTGGTTCGATGCCAATATCCCGGCGGAAATGCGGGAAAGGCGCGGGGGAGGGCTGGGTTGACCACACTCGCAACCGATACGGCGATGGTGCTCGCGGCCGGGCTCGGCAAGCGCATGCGCCCGCTCACGGCAACGCAGCCCAAGCCGATGGTGCGCGTCGCCGGCAAGCCGCTGATCGACCATGTGCTGGACCGTCTGGGTGCCGCGGGCGTGACCAAGGCAGTGGTCAACGTGCATTACCTGGCCGATGCGCTGGAGGCGCATCTGCAGGAACGCGCGCTGCCCAAGGTCACCATTTCGGACGAGCGCGGCCTGCTGCTGGAAACCGGGGGCGGAATGGTCAAGGCGCAGAAGCTGCTGCCCGATCCGTTCTTCACCGTGAATGCCGACAATATCTGGCTCGACGGGCCTTACGATGCCTTTCGCGAATTGTCTGAAAGCTGGGACCCGGAGCAGATGGATGCGCTGCTGCTGCTGGTGCCGCATGCGGGCGCGTTCAACTATCGCGGCAAGGGCGATTTCCAGATGGACCCGCTCGGCCGGATCAGCCGCCGCCGTTCGGGCCGGATCGCGCCCTTCATCTATAGCGGCATCCAGCTGGTATCTCATCGCCTGCTGCGCGATGCGCCGGAAGGGCCCTTTTCGACCAATATCCTGTGGAGCCGCGCGATCGAGGAAGGGCGGCTCTATGGCCTTTGCTTTGCGGGCCAGTGGTTCGAGGTCGGGGAGCCGGGGGCCATCGGGCCCACCGAATCCGCGCTGAAACGTGGTTGAGCGGACAGGCCCCAGCGTCTATTCCATCGCCGCCCATCGCGGGTTTGCCGATGCGCTGGTGGCGGGCCTTGTGCCGCGATATTCGGAAGGGGATTTCGGCCTCGCCCGGCTGACCCTGCTGCTGCCCAGCCGCCGCGCGATCCGTACGGTGACCGAGGCCTTCATCCGCCATTATGGCGCGCAGGAAGGCCGCGCGGGCCTGCTTATGCCGCGCATGGCGGTCGTGGGCGATCTCGATCTGGACGAGGCGCTCGGTGCCCGGTTCGATCCCATCGGGGAGGGGAGCGAAATTCCGCCCGCCGCCGATCCCACGCGCCGCTGGTTGCGTCTGGCCGAACTGGCGCGGGAACATGGCGGGGACACAGTCGGCAAGGGCGCCGCGACCCTGCGTCTCGCCGCCCAGATGGCTCAGGCGATGGATCGCCTGCTGGTGGAGGAAATCGCGCCCGACCAGCTGTGGGGCGACGAGGTCCTGAACGTCCTTGCCGACCTTTCCCATCACTGGACCCGGAACACTCGCCTGTTTGCCACAGTGCAGCAATATTGGTTGGCGGAACTGGCCGGGCGCGAGGAAGTGGATGCAGCGGCGCGGCGCAACATGCTGTTCCGCGCGGTGGCGCACCGGTGGCGGGAAAACCCGCCCACCACGCCCATTGTCGCTGCCGGTGTGACCAGCGCGGCACCGGCATTGGCGCGGTTGCTGAAGGTGATTTCCGAACTACCGCAAGGCGCGGTGATCCTGCCCGATCTCGATCTGTCGATGGACGATGCGGTATGGGCCGAACTCGGCTGCGCGGGGGCGCCGCAGGAAGTGGGTGGGCCGGTCTTCGCGCGCGGCGATGCGGTGACTCATCCGCAATATCACCTCAAGCTGCTGCTCAATCGCATGGGCGTGGCACGCGGGGAGGTCCAGCAATGGCACCGCGCCGGCATGGGCAAGGGCCCGCCGGAGCGCACCCACGCGATCTCCAGTGTCTTCCTGCCGCCCGAAGCGAGCAAGGGCTGGGCGAACCTGCCCGCCGAAGCGCGCCGCCTCACCGGTGTGCGGATCATGCAGACCGCCAATCCGGAAGAGGAAGCGCAGGCGATTGCCCTGCTAGTGCGGCAGGCACTGGAAGAGCCTGAGAAGCGCGTGGCCGTGGTGACGCCGGACCGCAGCCTTGCCGGGCGGGTCGCGGCGCACCTCCAGCGCTGGAATATCGTGGCGGACGATACGGCGGGCCGCGCCCTGTCACAGACGGCGGCGGGCCGCGTGCTGTTGTTGCTGGCCGAGATCATGGGCGATCATGCCGCGCCGGTGCCGCTGATGGCGCTGCTCGGCCATCCGCTCGCGGGAGCCGGGGAAGGGCGCCCGGCCTGGCTCGACCGCGCCCGCGCCCTGGAACGCGAACTGCGCGGCCCTCGTCCTGAACCGGGGCTCGCCGTGCCACGCCGGATCGTGGCGCGGCAGGCAGAGAAGGACCCGGGCGCGCTTGGCTGGTGGGAAGGGATCGAGGCCGCGCTCCAGCCGCTGCTCGAACTGGGCGGGCAGGAAGAGGCACCGCTGGCCGATCAGCTCGATGCGCTGGCCAAAGCTGGCGAGGCCCTGTGCGGCGAAGGTCTGTGGGCGCGCGAGGATGGCCGTTCGCTCTCCACCCTGGTGGAAGAGCTGCGGTTTCATGCCCGCGATGTCGGCACGCGGCTCGCCCCGCAAGACCTGCACGCGGTATTGCGGGAGCGGATGGACGCAGTGGCGGTGCGCCCACCTTGGGGCGGGCATTCCCGCGTGGCGATCTACGGCCTGCTCGAAGCACGCATGACGCGCGCCGAGCTGGTCATCTGCGGCGGTCTAAACGAGGGCAGCTGGCCGCAAATCCCGGCGCAGGATGCCCTGCTCGCCCCGGCAATCCTGCGCGCGCTGGGCGTGCCCGCCGCCGATTTCCGCATCGGCCTTTCGGCGCATGACCTTGCCGGCATGCTCGGTGCGCCCGAAGTGGTGCTGAGCCGGGCGGAGCGTGACAGTTCCGGCCCTGCGATTCCGTCCCGCTTTCTGCTGCGGGTAGAGGCGCTGCTGGGCGAACGCCTGCTGGCCGATCACCGCGAGACCCAGGCCGTGGACCTCGCCCGCGCATTGGACGCCGCGCCGCGTGCCCCGGCTTACGCAAGGCCGATGCCCTTGCCCTCCAGCGACCAGCGCGTGGTTCCGATCAGCGTGACGGCGCTCGACCGGCTCAGGGGCGATCCCTATCAGTTCTATGCCAATGCCATCCTCAAGCTGCGTCGCATGGATGCGCTGGATGCGGCGCCGACCCCTGCCTGGCGCGGCGATGCGGCTCACAAGATCCTTGAAGCCTGGCATGAGGAAAAGGGCGAACTCGCCCCTATTGCCGAGCGTGTGCTGGAACAGATCAACGCTCACCCGCTGATGCGCACCCTGTGGCGCCCGCGACTGATGGCGGCCCTGCAATGGATCGCCGCGGAAGTCGGCCGAATGCCCGAGCGCGAAGTCGCCGCGATAGAGGCATGGGGCGAAATGCAGGTACGCGGCGTGACCTTGAAGGGCCGGGCGGACCGGATCGACCGCTTCCCCGACGGCACGCTCGCCATCGTCGATTACAAGACGGGCAAGCCTCCTTCGGGCAAGATGGTGGAGGAAGGCTTCGCGCTGCAGCTTGGCACGCTTGGACTCATGGCGGCTGCCGGATGCATCCGGAACAAGGATGGCGCGGTGATCGCGGGGGAACCGACCCACTTCGAATATTGGTCCTTCGGCAAAAGCGACAAGAGCGAGACGGGATTCGGCTATCGGCAGGAACCGATCAAGGAAGGCCGCCGCACGACCGGCCTGCTGCGCGAGGAGTTCCTCGAGAAGACGGAGGAATATCTCCACGACGCGCTTAGCCGCTGGATTTTGGGCGACGAGCCTTTCACCGCTCGCCTTAACCCCGATTTGCCCAATTATGGCGAGTACGACCAGTTGATGCGGCTCGATGAATGGATGGGGCTGGAAGACGGCGCCGGGGAGGGCGGCGAATGAGCGGCAAGGTCTATCCGCTCAAGGGCAATCAGGCCCGCGCCGTCGATCCGGAGAGGACCGTGTGGCTCTCCGCGTCGGCCGGGACGGGCAAGACGCAGGTCCTTTCCGCCCGCGTGCTGCGTCTGCTGCTGCAGCCCGATGTCCAGCCTTCGGAAATCCTTTGCCTCACCTTCACCAAGGCGGGCGCAGCGGAAATGGCCGTGCGCGTCAACGAAGTGCTGGCGGGCTGGGTCCGCATGGGCGAAGTGGAACTGGCCGAGGACCTCAAGGCTATCGGCGCGGATTTCGGCAGCGAGACAATCGCCCGCGCGCGCACCCTGTTTGCCAGCGTGCTCGATTGTCCGGGGGGCGGCCTGCGGATCGATACGATCCACGCCTTCGCGCAATGGTTGCTCTCTGCCTTTCCCGAAGAAGCGGGGCTGACGCCGGGAACCCGCGCGATGGAGGATCGCGAGCGCAGCCTGCTGGCGCGCGATGTGCTGGCGCAGATGCTGCTGGACGCAGAGGCACAGGGCGACAGTGCAACGCTGGATGCGCTGGCCGATTTGTCGCTCAGGAAAGGGCCGGAGGCAGTCGAGGCCTGGCTGATGACCTGTGCCGAAGCGCGCGAGGCGTGGTTTGGAAACGGCGCATGGACGCCGCCTTTCCGCGATCGGCTGAACCGCCTGCTGGGCCTGCCTGCCGATGCGAGCGAGGCCGATCTGGCCGCCTTGTGCGCGGATAACCGGTTCGATACCCAATCGCTACGCATGTGCATGGCGGCGCAGGCTGGGTGGAGCGCCAAGACCGGACAGGAAACTGCCGCCGCAATCGGTGCCTGGCTGGCGGCGAGCCCCGCCGAAAGGGCGGAGCGGCTTGGCGATCTGCAAGGCGCACTCTTCACTCAGAAGGGCGACCCGCGCAGCCTCAAGCAGATGCTCGGGATCGATCCTTCCTATCCCGATTACGCCGCCCGCGTGGCCGAGCGGATTGCCGAAGTGGCGCAGTTCAAGGCCCTGCTCGCCCTTGCCGAATGGCTGCTCCCCGCGCTTGCTCTGGGTCGCACATTCGCGTTGGCATGGGACGAGGCGAAGAACCGCGAAGGGCTGATCGATTTCGACGACCAGATTCGCCGCGCCTCCGATCTGCTCAATCGTTCCGAACTGGCGGAGTGGATTCGCTACAAGCTCGACCGGCGTTTCGACCACATACTGGTGGACGAGGCGCAGGACACGAACGAAGCGCAGTGGAAGATCATCGACGCGCTGACCGGGGATTTCTTCGCCGGGCTTGGGCAGCACGACGGCAAGATGCGCACGCTCTTCGTGGTGGGCGATTACAAGCAGGCGATCTTCCGCTTCCAGGGCACAAGTCCCGAAAATTTCGCCCGGGCGCGCGAACGGGTGAGGGAGAAACTCGCAGGTGCGGTGGCCAATGCGCAGGAGACGCGCGGAGCGTCGTCGGCGCGGGAACTGCTCGATCTCGGGCTCGGGCAAAGTTTCCGCACGGCGCAAAAGGTGCTCAGCTTCGTCGACGGGGCTATCGCGGCCATCGGCCACACGCGCTTCGGCCTGCAGGAAGAGCCGGAGCCGCATATCGGCGATGAGCGGCCCGGCCTCGTCACCCTGTGGCAGCCCGTCACCTCCACCGCCGACGATGCGGTCGAAGAGGAAGGCGAACAGACCTGGGTCTCCAGCGCAGAGCGCCGCATGGCCGGCAAGATCGCCCGGCAGGTGAAGGCATGGCTCGATCACGGTTTTCCGCTGGTCAAGGGCCGGCATCGCAATGCCGGGCCGGGCGACATCATGGTGCTTGTGCGAAAAAGACGTGAACTTGCCGGACTGATCGTCGCCCGCCTTTATGCGGCAGGCGTGCCGGTGGCGGGGGTGGATCGTCTGAGGCTGGGCGCGCCCATGGCAGTGAAAGATCTGATGGCCGCGCTGCGCTTTGCTGCCCAGCCGCTCGACGATCTCAATCTCGCCAATCTGCTTGTTTCGCCACTGATAGGATGGAGCCAGCAGGACCTGCTCGACCATGGCTGGCGCGAGGATGGCCGGGTGCGGCTATGGGCCTATCTGCGCGCTTCGTCCGAACCCTTCGTGCGCGCAACGCTTGTCCAACTGGGGCAACTGCTTGCTCGCGCCGATTACGAACCGCCGCAGGCGCTGCTGTACTGGATACTCGTTGGCCCGTGGCAGGGGCGGCGCAAGCTGGTTGCCCGGCTCGGGCACGAGGCCAATGACCCGATCGACGAATTGCTCAATGCGGCCTTCGCCTATGCCAGCGCGCTGACGCCCAGCCTGCAGGGCTTCATCCAGTGGTTCGATGCAGGCGAAGGCGAGTTGAAGCGCGAGGCGGGGGCAAGCGAGGGGCTGGTGCGGGTTATGACCGTGCATGGCTCGAAGGGCTTGCAAGCGCCGATCGTGATCCTGGCCGATGCGACGGGTAATCCCGACACATCGCCGCCGCGCGGGCTGGAACTGGTCGAGGATTTGCCGGGCGGAGAAGGAGTTGCCGTGCCGTTGCCGAGCCTTTCCGGCCAGGAAAAGGCCGGCCGCATCGCCGAGGCGGAAGCCGCCACCGCTGCTGCCGAGCGGGAGGAGCATTGGCGCCTGCTCTACGTCGCCATGACCCGCGCGGAAGAGGCTTTGTTCATCGGCGGTGGTCTGGGCAGCGGGGAAGACGCCCCCGCGCCTGATAGCTGGTATGCGCAGCTGCGCCCGCTCTTTGCCGAAGACGGGATCGAGGATCGCGTCTGGGGGCAGCGCTGGGAGCTTGGGGCCTTGCCGCCGCCGGTTGCGGGCGCGGCTCCTGCCGTGGCGCCCCGGACTATTGCGGCGCTCCCGGATTGGGCCACGCGGCCGGTCGGCCCAGAGCCGCGCCCACCGCGACCGCTTGCGCCATCCTCCGCGGGTGAAGATCTCGGCCCGACACCGCCGCTGCCGCCGGGTGCGATGCAGGAAGCGGCCCGGCGCGGCACGCTGATCCACGCCTTGCTCGAGCGGTTGCCGGAACTGGCGCAGGATCGGCGCGCCGATGCCGCGCGGCGCTGGCTTGCCCACCAGGCGGCCGATCTGGCCGAAGCTGCGCGCGAGGAAATGGCCGCCGCTGCGATGAAGGTTCTCGATACTCCGGATTGGGCGGAGCTGTTCTCCCCCGCCGCACTGGCCGAAGTGCCACTGGCGGCAACGGTTGAGGGCAGGGTGATTGCGGGTACGGCGGACCGGCTGCTGGTTACCCAAAGCCGCGTGATGGTGGTCGATTTCAAGACTGCCGCCCGTCCGCCGCGCAGCCTTGAGGATATTCCGCTCACGACCCTGCGCCAGATGGCAGCTTATGTCGCGGCGCTGGAAGTGATCTATCCGGGGCGGGAAGTCGGGGCCGCGGTGCTTTATACCCAGACGCCCCAGCTTTTTGCCTTGCCCGCCGAATTGCTCGGCGAACACAAAGCGCACTTGTCCCCAATGCAGTAATCCTTTCCCGGCGGGGGCGTTGCCTTCGCGCTGGGGCCGCCTAAATTACAAACCAAAGACGTTTCAGGAGAATCCCGATGGCTACCAAAGCCGTGACCGACGCCAGCTTTGCCGATGACGTGATCAATTCCGACAAGCCGGTGCTGGTCGATTTCTGGGCCGACTGGTGCGGCCCCTGTAAGATGATTGCCCCCGCGCTTGAGGAAATCAGCGAGGAACTGGGCGATCAGGTGACCATCGCCAAGATGGACATCATGGAAAATACCGAAACCGCCAGCGCCTTCGGCGTACAGTCGATCCCGCTGATGGTCCTGTTCAAGGGCGGTCAGCCGGTGGCCCACAAGCTCGGCGCTGCGCCGAAGAGCCAGCTCAAGAGCTGGATCGAAAGCGTTCTTTGATGTGAAGTTCCCCTCCTCGAATGGGGAGGGGATGGATCAGGCCCCTAGCCGATCCATCAGGCCGGCAAGCTCGTCCCACAAGGCCGGGCTTGCCGCACCCAGCAGGCCCTTGCGCCCATCATCCACGCGATAGGCTGAGCCGTCAGGCCGTGCGGCCCTGCCGCCTGCCTCGTTGAGGAACAGCACACCTGCCGCATGATCCCAAGGCAGCGTGCGCTCGAAGATCGAGACGTCGTTCTCGCCCAGAACCAGCCGAGGATATTGCTCTGCCGCGCAATAGGGCACGTCGACGCAGCGATAATGCGGCGAGACCTGATTGTGCACGGCCTCACGCCGGGCGGGGTCCATGAAGATCAGGGAAATCGCCGCGACCGGCAGGGTTTCCCCCGTGGGCCGGGCGAGGACTTTCTCGCCATTCACGAAGGCACCCTTTCCGCGATGGGCGACGCAGAAGCGGTCCGTCAGAACGTCGTATATCCAGCCCGTGTGGCATTCTCCGCCTTCGGCCATGGCTAGCAGAATGCCGAAAGGCGGCTTGCCCTTGGCGAAGTTGCGGGTGCCGTCCAGCGGATCGACAATCCAGCAGGGGCCGGAAAGCCGGTCCATCACGGATGGATCGGCATGGGCCGCTTCCTCCCCGACGATGGGGAGGCTGGGAATGATCTTCGCCAGGCCTTCCACCAGCAATTCCTCCGAGAGGTGATCTGCCACGGTGACGACATCGTCAGCCGCCTTCGCCGTCACCTGATGATCGGCGAGCGTCTGGTAATGCGGCAGGATCGCCTGCCGGGAAACGTCGCGCAGCAGCGCATGCACTGCATTGTGCAGTGCATCGGGTGTCACGAACGGTAATCCGCGTTGATCGCGATATAACCGTGCGTGAGATCGCAGGTCCACACGGTGGCGCGACCATCGCCAAGCCCGATATCGACCGAGATGTCGATTTCCCGTCCCCGCAGGTGCTCGGCAACCGGGGCCTCGTCGTAATCGGCGAGAGGTTGGCCGTCCCTGGCCGCCCAGACACCACCGAAGCCGATAGAGAGCTTGTCGCGATCGGCCGGTTCGCCCGCCTTGCCCACGGCCATGACCACGCGGCCCCAATTGGCATCTTCGCCCGCGATCGCCGTCTTGATCAGCGGGGAGTTGGCAATGGCGAGGCCGATCTTGCGCGCGCTTTCGTCGGAAACGGCGCCGGTCACATCAACCGTGATGAACTTCTGTGCCCCTTCGCCATCGCGCACCACAAGGTGCGAAAGCTGGCGGCACACGTCGAGCAAAGCGGCGGCAAAGGCGTCCGCGCCCGGGCTGTCCGGCCCGGTGAGCGGATCGTTGCCTGCCTTGCCCGTGGCAAAGGCGAGCACCGTGTCGCTGGTGGAGGTGTCGCTATCGACCGTGATGCAGGAGAAGGTCTGCAGGTTTGCGGCAGAAAGCACCTGCTGCAGGAAGGCGGGCGAAGCGGCCGCATCGGTGAAGATGTAGCCCAGCATCGTCGCCATATCCGGCGCGATCATGCCGCTGCCCTTGATGATGGCGGCCAGGGTCACCGTCTTGCCGCCGATCACCGCCTGGGCCATCGCCCCCTTGGCGAAAGTATCGGTTGTGGCGATGGTGTTGGCGGCATCTTCCCAACTGCAGGCATCCGCGCCCAGCACCGCAGCAACGCCGGCCTGTGCCTTGTCCTTGGGCAGCGGCACGCCGATCACGCCGGTGGAACTGACGAACACTTCGGACGGCGCGCAGTTCAAATGGGCAGCAACCTGACCCATGATCTGTTCCACTGCCTCGCGCCCGCGATAGCCGGTGAAGGCGTTGGAATTGCCCGCGTTGACGATCAGCGCGCGTGCCTTGCCCGCCTTGACCTGCTCGCGCCCGAGTTCGACCTCGGAGGAACAGCAGATGTTTTTCGTGAACACACCCGCCACGGCGGTGCCTTCGGCCAGTTCCGCATAAGTGAGGTCGCAGCGGCCCCAATCCTTGTAACCCGCGCGCGCGACGCGCATCTTCACGCCTGCAATCTGCGGCATTTTGGGGAAGGGCTTGGCGAGCGGCGAGGTTTCGAGTTCCATAAGCGCCGCCATTAGGTCCCGCGTATCGCGCGGGCAAGGGCATCGTTGCCTGCCCGGCGGGCCCGCTCTATGCAGCCCCCCATGGGGGACCTTAAAAAGATAGTCGCCGCCTTGCTGGCGGTATTTCCGATCCATTCGGCACAGGCAGCTGAAGAGCAGGTCTTGTTGCCGCCACCGCCGTCAGTTCTGCCGGTGGTTCGTGTCGCACCTCCTGCGCCGCCTGCGCCCGGCAAGTCGCAACCGCCACGTCCCACGGTTCCGCCGAACCGTTGGATCGGGGAGAATGACTATCTGCCGATCGCTGTGCGCAATGGCACTGAAGGGACAGTGCCGGTCCGCCTTACGGTCGATCCGCAGGGTTTCGTTTCTGCCTGCCGGGTCATCGGTACGAGCGGAAGCGCTCTGCTCGATGCCTATACGTGCGATCTCCTGCCGGAGCGCGCGCGGTTTTCTCCGGCGCTCGACCGGGATGGCAATCCCACGGTGGGATATTGGTCGACCAGAGTCATCTGGAAGATGCCGATCCGCCCGCAGGCCGAGGATTTCGCGGAAGCTCCGCGTGACATGATCCTGAGCTATAGTTTCGAAGTCGACACTGATGGAGCGGTATCGGGTTGCCGGATCGAGCTTGCCTCGCAGCGGACCCGACCTTTGGACGTCTGCCCGAGAATGGCGCGTATTCCGGTGATAAAGGACACGAATGGGGAGCCGGTGCGCAAGCGGGTGACGGTGACGCTGACGACGCTCGTCAGCGATCCGGACGAACCCGAGGCAGGCGAATAGAAGTGCCGGGAACAGGGCTGGGCGGTCAGGGAAATCCCGGTTTCCATCCGGGCCACTGGACGGGCGGCAAAGTCGCGACTATCTTGCGACCGATGCTCAAGCGCATTCTGACCCTTTTTGCGATCCTGACCGGGCTTGCCGCTGTGGCTGCTCCGGCGCAGGCGCGCATGACTGCGCTTGATGGGCTGGAGCTTCATGCCGCGGGCGATAATATCGTCAAATGCGCGGATAAGAGCATCGCCCAGCAGATCGCTCCGGCGGAACGTATCGGCGAACGCAGGCCTCAGGTGCCGGGATGCCGTCCCGCCGTCATCACTATCGTGATTCCCACGGTTCAGCTTCAGGCTGACCGCGCGCGCGAATAGCGCCGGCTTCTTCATAGCCTAACAGCCACGTCGCGACGCCTTGGGTGCGCGCGGTGTTTTCCATCCGGCATGCCCGGATTCCCGATACAGCATACAGGAATTTCCCATGATCGGCGCCATCGCCAAGGCCGTTTTCGGTTCGTCCAACGACCGCTACGTAAAGTCGCTCGACAAGATCGTCCGGCAAATCAACGCTCTGGAACCTCAGCTTGAGGCTTTCAGCGACGAGGAACTGCAGGCTCAGACCGAGAAGTTCCGCCAGATGCTGGCGGGCGGCCAGACGCTGGACGACATCCTGCCCGAAGCCTTCGCCACCGTGCGTGAAGCCTCGAAGCGCGTGCTCGGCATGCGTCACTTCGACGTGCAGATGATCGGCGGCATCGTCCTGCATCGCGGCGAAATTTCCGAAATGCGCACGGGTGAAGGCAAGACGCTGGTTGCCACGCTCGCGACCTATCTCAACGCGATCGAGGGCAAGGGCGTCCACGTCGTCACCGTGAACGACTACCTTGCCAAGCGCGACGCGGAATGGATGGGCCAGCTCCATCGCTGGCTGGGCCTGTCGGTGGGCGTGATCGTGCCCAATATCGGCGAATTCCAGCGTCGTGAGGCTTACGCATCCGACATCACCTATGGCACGAATAACGAATTCGGCTTCGATTACCTGCGCGACAACATGAAGCATGAGCGCAGCCAGATGGTGCAGCGCGCCTTCAACTTTGCGATCGTTGACGAAGTCGACTCCATCCTGATCGACGAAGCCCGCACTCCGCTGATCATTTCCGGCCCGACCGAGGACAAGTCCGAACTGTATGTCTCCATCGACAAGGTGGTGAAGACGATCCCGGCCGAATGGTACGACCTCGACGAAAAGGCCCGCAACGTCTCGCTGACGGAAGAGGGTGCCGAAGCGGTCGAGAATCTGCTCCTCAGCAGCGGCCTGCTGGCCACCGACAATCTCTACGATGTCGAGAATACGCAGGTGGTCCACCACCTCGATCAGGCGCTGAAGGCCAATATCGTCTTCAAGCGCGACATCGACTACATCGTGAAAGACAACAAGGTCGTCATCATTGACGAGTTCACTGGCCGCATGATGGATGGCCGCCGCTGGTCCAACGGCCTTCACCAGGCAGTGGAAGCCAAGGAAGGCGTCAAGATCGAGCCCGAGAACCAGACGATGGCCTCGATCACCTTCCAGAACTATTTCCGCATGTATCCCAAGCTGTCGGGCATGACCGGTACGGCCGCTACCGAAGCCTCGGAATTCTTCGACATCTACAAGCTCAACGTGGTGGAAATCCCCACCAACGTTCCGGTGCAGCGCATCGACGAGGAAGACGAGTTCTACAAGAACACGCAGGACAAGTTCCAGGCGATTGCCAAGCTGATCCGCGAAAAGAACGAGACCGGCCAGCCCGTGCTGGTCGGCACCGTTTCCATCGAGAAATCGGAACTGCTGTCTGACTTCCTCAACAAGGAAGGGGTCAAGCACAACGTGCTGAACGCCCGCTTCCATGAGAGCGAAGCCCATATCGTGGCGCAGGCCGGCCGTCTGGGTGCGGTGACCATTGCCACCAACATGGCCGGTCGCGGCACGGACATTCAGCTGGGCGGCAATCTCGAATTCCGCGTGGAAGACGAATTGCAGGACGTGCCGGAAGGGCCGGAGCGGGATGCGGCCATGGCGCGTATCAAGCAGGAAATCGCGGCCGAAAAGCAGCGCGTGCTCGAGGCGGGCGGTTTGTGCGTGATCGGCACGGAACGCCATGAAAGCCGCCGTATCGACAACCAGCTGCGCGGCCGTTCCGGTCGCCAGGGCGATCCGGGCCTGTCGAAGTTCTATCTCTGCCTGGAAGACGATCTGCTGCGCATCTTCGGGCCGGACACGCTGTTTGCCCGCATGATGAATTCCAACCTTGCCGATGGCGAGGCAATCGGTTCCAAGTGGCTCTCCAAGGCCATCGAGACGGCGCAGAAGAAGGTCGAGGCCCGCAACTACGACGTGCGCAAGCAGGTTGTCGAATACGACAACGTGATGAACGACCAGCGCAAGGTCATCTACGAGCAGCGCGCCGAGATCATGGACAGCGAGGCTGTTGACGATGTCGTGGTAGATATGCGCCACGAGACCGTGAACGCGCTGGTGGCGGAGGCCTGCCCCGCCGGCTCCTATCCGGAACAGTGGAACATCGCCGGGCTGAAGGAACGCGTGGCCGATGTGCTGGCGCTCGAGGCTCCGCTCGACGACTGGATGCAGGAAGACGCGCTGGAGCCGGAACTGATCGAACAGCGTCTGGTCGAAATGGCCGATGCGCAGATGGAAGCGAAAGTCGCCGCATCCGATGCCTCGATCTGGCGGCAGGTGGAAAAGCAGGTGCTGCTCGACCGGCTCGATCACTTCTGGAAGGAGCATCTCGCCACGCTCGACGCCCTGCGTCAGGTGGTGTTCCTGCGCGCCTATGCGCAGAAGCAGCCGATCAATGAATATAAGCAGGAAGCTTTCGGCCTGTTCGAACGCATGCTGGAAACCATCCGCGAGGACGTGACCCGCATCCTGATGACTAGCGAGTTGCGCATTGCCCCGCCGCCTGCGGCAGAGGACCTGCCGGAGCTGCCGTCCTTCCTGACCGGCCATATCGATCCCTTCACGGGCATGGACGACAGCAATGACGGCGACGGTTCGGCCGGGCAGGAAGCGATGTTCGGTTCGCTCGCCGGCTCGCCTCACGCTGTTCCAGCACCGGGTGTCGTGGCGGGGGAGGATCCGTACCGCGATCTGAACATCAGCCGCAACGCACCGTGTCCGTGCGGTTCGGGCAACAAGTACAAGCACTGCCATGGGGCGATCGCCTGATCTCAAGCGTGGATGGCGTCCGCAGGCGCTTGCTGCAATTGTAACACCTGTTATGGTTCCTTCACGGGAGTGGAGGAACCATGCAGATACAGAAAATCGATCTGCCGCGTTGCAAGGTGGGCGAAGGCCCCGTGTGGGACGTGGCCGAGCAGGCGCTTTATTACATCGATATCGTGGACCGGAAGGTGTTCCGGTGGGACCCGGCGAGCGGCGATCATCGCGCGTGGGACGTGCCGGACATGATCGGATCCATGGCGTTGCGCGGCAAGGGGATGGCGCCTGACGGTGCGATTGTCGCGCTCGTCACCGGCATTCATTACCTCGATTTCGCAACCGGCGAAGTCTCGCCCTTCGCGCTGATGGACCCGCCGACGCCGGAATTGCAGCTGGCCGATGGCAAGGTGGACCGCCGCGGGCGTTTCGTATTCGGTACCAGCCATCGCGCGATGAAGGAGCCTGCGGGCGGGTTGTGGTCGCTGGGCACGGACGGCCGGCTGTCTCAGCTCGACGACGATATCCATCTCGGCAATGGCCCGTGCTGGTCGCCCGACGACACGGTGCTCTACCACGCCGACAGCCTGCGCCACATGATCTACGCCTATGACTATGACATAGAGACCGGCGCCGCGAGCGGTCGCCGGGAGTTCTTCGAAACCTCCGCCTATGGGCCGATTCCCGATGGCGCCACCGTGGATACGGACGGCAATATCTGGGTGGCGATCTGCGAAGGCGGGGTGGTGCTGTGCCTCTCGCCCGATGGGCAAGTGCTGCGGGAAGTGAAATTTCCCACCAACATCCCGGCCAGTTGCATGTTCATGGGCCCGAAGCTTGACCGGCTGTTCGTCCCCACTATCGATCCGGGTTTCCTGGGCAGGCCGTCCGAACCCGATGACGGGGCGAACTTCCTGATCGACGGCCTTGGCGTAACCGGCATTGCCGAACCGCGCTACGGCGGCTGACGGGAGCATACTATCATGATCGATCGGCGCATGTTCCCGCTGATGTTCGCGGTGTTCATCAACATTGCGGGCTTCAGCCTTATCCTTCCGCTGTTGCCGTTCTACGGCCCGCTCTTCGGTGCGGGCGCGTTCGAAGTGGCGCTGCTCTTCGCGGCCTACAGCCTCGGCAATGTGTTCGGGGAAATCTACTGGGGCCGCCAGTCCGACCGCTGGGGCAGGCGAGCGGTCCTGGTCTTCACCACGACCGGCGCGGCGCTGACCTATGTTGCCTTCGCTTTCGCTCCGGTGCTGTGGCTCGCTATCGCCATCCGCATCGTGAACGGCTTCTTCGGCGGCACGCTCAGCGTTGCTCAGGGCTTCCTCGCCGACGCCTCTCCGCCGGAGCAGCGGGCGAAGGCGATGGGTCTGTTCGGCTCGGCCTTCAGTCTCGGCTTTGCCTTCGGACCGGTGATCGGCGGCGTCTTTGCCGGTGCGGGGACCGAACTGGCTGATTTTCGCAGCCCGATCCTCATCGCGGCGGGGCTTTCCGCGCTGGCGGCGATCTGGTCTCTGCTGGTGCTGCGTGACGTGAACCCGCCAGCCGGCAAGGCGCGTCCGCTCCCGAAATATAGCGAGGGCTTTGCCTATGTGCTGACCAGTCCGTTGCTGTTCCGCCTGTTCGTGATTTCCTTCTTCGGGATTGCCGCCTTTGCCTCCAGCGAGGCGGTCTATGGCCTGTGGAGCGAAGCCAATTTCGGGTGGACTGCACGCGATCTAGGATTTGCCTTCATCGCCATCGGGCTGGGCGGCCTCGTTGTGCAGCTTTTCCTGCTGCATCCGCTGGTGGTTCGGTTCGGGGAAGGGCGGGTCATCACGGCCGGGTTGTTGGTGATTGCAGTTTCCATGCTGCTGCAGCCGGTCCTGCGCGATCCCTATATCGCGGTGGCGCTGATGGGGATGCTGATGGTGGGCCACAGTCTTGCCTTCCCGACCGCCGGAGCGCTCACGTCGCGTACCGCACCGGTCGAGCGGCAGGGCAGCGTGATGGGGCTGATCATGGCTTCCAACGCCTTCTCCCGCATCGTCGCGCCGCCTGCCTTTGGCCTGATCTACGAAAAGGCCGGGCACGATGTGCCGTGGTTTGCCGGCGCAGCGATGATCGTGCTGTTCGCGGTGCCCTTTGCGGTTCAGCTGGCAGGGCTTACGAAGAGGCAGACGGCATAGGGCGTGGAACCGCTGGCTCGGCTCCCGCGTTAGGCCCCATAGTGCTTATCAGGGAGAGAGCAGTGAAATCATCCATCCTTGCCGGCATCGCCGGTATCGCCTTTGCCGTGTCGGGTGCCGGCGCGGCATCGGCTGAAACCAGCCCGGCGGTGGCCTCCGCGGTTGCGGATTCGGGCCGCCCGGCCACGGACACCGCACGCGACGGCGATCGCAAGCCGGGCGAGATCGTCAGTTTCGCAGGCATCAAGCAGGGTGACATCGTGGCGGAAATCGCGCCGGGCGGCGGCTATTACACCCGCATCCTGGCCAAGACCGTGGGCCCGAAGGGGCATGTCTACGCCATGATGCCGAGCTTCTTCGCCAGCCGTCCCGGTGGGCTCGATGCGATCAACAAGCTGGCCGAGGAATATGGCAACGTCACCGTGGTAGTGGCCGATTTCGCGGACTTTACGCTCGAAAAGCCGGTGGACCTCGTCTGGACGACCGAGAATTACCACGACATGGCCAATGGCAATATCGCCGGGATCAATGCGTCGGTGTTCAAGGCGCTGAAGCCGGGCGGCATCTATTTCGTGGAAGATCATTCCGCGCCCGGCACAGGCATGTCGGCAACCTCCACGATTCACCGGATCGATCCGGCTGCAGTGAAGGAACAGGTTGCGGCTGCAGGCTTCAAGCTGGAGGCGGAATCGGACCTGCTCGTCAATCCGGCGGATCCCGGCGATATCAGCCCGCGTGACGTGAAGTCGGGCGTATCGACCAAGTTCGCCCTGCGCTTCAAGAAGCCGGGCTGACCTTCGCACCTGGCAGCAACCAAAGGAAAAGGGGCCGAAAGGCCCCTTTTTTGTTACCCTGAAGGGTAGTGGCTCCCCGAGTAGGATTCGAACCTACGGCCAAGTGATTAACAGTCACCTACTCTACCGCTGAGCTATCGGGGAGCAGCCCTGACGGGCAGGAGTGGGCCTATATGCAGGCCTGCATGGTTTGGCAAGCGGCCAAAACCAAATTTTATGCAGGTTCTCGCTCAGGCGATAAATTGTTCGGCGACAATGCGTTCGTCCAGGCTGTGGCCGGGGTCGAACAGCAGGGTCAATTCCTTGTCGCGGGCGATTTCCAGATGGACCTCGGCAATGTCGCGCACTTCCTTCTGATCGGCCACGGCGGCTACGGGGCGCTTGTCCGGGTCCAGCACGCGCAGGCTGATCCGGCTGCGATCGGGCAGCAAGGCGCCGCGCCAGCGGCGGGGGCGGAACGGACTGATGGGGGTCAGCGCGAGAAGCTGCGAATCGAGCGGCAGGATCGGCCCGCTGGCGGAAAGGTTATAGGCCGTCGATCCGGCGGGCGTTGCCACCAGCACGCCGTCGCAGACCAGTTCCTCGATCCGCACCTTCTCGTTCACGCTCACTTCGATCTTTGCCGTCTGGCGCGTTTCGCGCAGCAGGGAGACTTCATTGATGGCGTAGTGGACCTGCGCCTCGCCAGAGCGGGTCAGGGCCTCCATGCGCAGCGGATCGACGGCCACGGCGCGGGAGCGGTTGATGCGTTCGACCAGCTTCTTCCCGCTCTTGAACCGGTTCATCAGGAAGCCGACCGTGCCCAGGTTGAGGCCATAGGCAGGCAGCACCCGGCCGCCGTCGATCATCTGGTGAAGGGTCTGCAGCATGAAACCGTCGCCCCCCAGCACCACCACCGCTTCTGCGCGCTCCAGCGGCACCCAGTCGACTGCGGCGGCCAGTTCGCGAGCGGCATCCTGTGCCTGCGGTGTCTCCGACGCCACCATGGCAAGTGCCGCATAGGCAGGTCCCTGGCTCACGATTTATTATGCCTCCGGCTGTCGCAATATTCTTGGCTGTGCAATTGGCTCAAACCTATGAAGCCGCAAAGACATTTGCAATCGCAAGGGCGCAAACGAATTCCTAACCATGGGACGTTAGGGGAAAGCTGATGCCAAGCGATTTATCGGAAGTGCTGGACCAGGATCGCGACACGCTGACGGGCCTCGTTGGGTCTGATGGCGCACGTATGCGGATCGTGGCGTGGCAGCAGAAAGCGGTGCTGGAGGGCGAGACAGCGCCGATCCACGCCTTGATGCTGGGCCTGCGCCGGTTCGACACTGTGAATCTGGCCTATGGCGAGGCGGCGGGCGATTCTGCTCTGGTAGCAGTCGCAGCGCGCATCCTGCGTTTCGCGGCCGACGAGCTTGCGGGCGAATGGGTGGTCGCGCGGATGGGCGGCGGCAATTTCCTCCTCGCCGCGAACGAGCCTTGCAGTCGCGAGCGTTGGCATTGGCTGGCGGAGACGCTGGCCGAAAGCGTTTCCCGCCCGATCGCCAATCCTGCCGGAGCGGGCACCTTGCGTCTATGGCCGCGTGTCGCCCTGATGCGGGCACTCAAGCAGGAAAGCGCCGACGCGATGTTCGGGCGGCTTGCCGAAACGCTCGAACGGGCGCGGCAGGAAACCGGGCGGCGGGTCGTATGGGTCGATGGCGATATCAGCATTGCCGGGCGCAGCGGTGCGCAGCTTGAGGCGGACCTGCTCGCGGCGCTGGACCGCGATGAGATCGAGATTCTCTATCAACCGCAATTCCGCGCCGATGATGACGAGCTGGTCGGCGCCGAGGCGCTGGCGCGCTGGGAACATCCTCTGCTCGGCCGTATCGGAGCGGGGGCACTGTTCGCCATTGCCGAGCGGGCCGATCACGTGGCGCAGCTTTCCCGTCATATCGCCGGCCGCGCCGTGGCCGAAGCAGCGCATTGGCCGGAGCCTTTGCGGCTCTCGCTCAATGTCACCCCGGCGGACCTCGCCGTCGGCAATTTCGCCGACGATATTGCCGCCGTCGTTACCGGGGCGGGCCTTTGCCCTGACCGTTTGACGCTGGAGATCACCGAGCAGGCGCTGCTGACCGATCTCGATCGTTCGGCGCAGGCTCTCGGCCGGTTGGTCGAACAGGGCATCCGCATTGCGCTGGACGATTTCGGCGCGGGCTTCTGCAATTTCCGTTATCTCAAGATCCTGCCGCTGCATTACCTCAAGCTCGACCGGACGATGGTGGACGGCATCACCGACGACCAGCGCGACCTGGCAGTGTTCCGCGGCATTCTCGCCATGGCGCATGCGCTGGAGCTCGACGTGATTGCCGAGGGTATCGAGACCGAGGAGCAGCGCAGGCTGATCGCCGCCGAGGGGTGCACGTCCTATCAGGGGTTCCTGCGCGCCAAGCCGATGGCTGCGGCGGATTTCAGGCAATTCGCCGCCAGCCATTCACCGCTTCTATGACGGGGAGGGGCCGGATCAACCGGCCTTCTTGGCCCGTTTCACGATGCCCGAAAGCCCCTTTGTAAGCTGATAGAGCCCGTTGAGGCGCGACTTCGGATCGCCCCAGGCGCGTTCAATCACCAGCTTCATATCGGGCCGCAGGCGGGCCGTGCCTTGCAGGCGCTCGACATAAGCGAGCAGGCCCACCGGATCGGGGAAGCTGTCCTTGTGGAACGTAACCAGCGTGCCGCGCGCGCCGACATCCACCTTGGAGATATTGGCGACGATGGCCTGCTGCTTGATTTCGATGAGCTTGACCAGGTTCTCGGTCGGTGAGGGCAGCGGCCCGAAGCGGTCGATCATTTCGGCCGCCAGCGAATCCAGTTCTTCCTTGCCCTTGGCGTCGTTCAGGCGGCGATAGAGCGCCATGCGCACGGCAAGATCGGGCACGTAATCGTCCGGGATCATGATCGGGGCATCGACTGTGATCTGCGGCGAGAGGCCGCTGCTGTCGCGTTCCAGCCCCATATCGCCCGCCTTGGCCGCCAGGATCGCGTCTTCCAGCATCGACTGGTAAAGTTCGAAGCCGACCTCGCGGATATGGCCCGATTGCTCGTCGCCCAGCAAATTGCCCGCGCCGCGAATGTCCAGATCGTGGCTGGCAAGCTGGAAGCCCGCGCCTAGCCCATCGAGATCGCCCAGAACCTTCAGGCGCTTTTCCGCCACTTCGGAAAGCTGCTGGTCCTGCGGATGGGTGAGATAGGCATAGGCACGCAGTTTCGACCGGCCAACACGGCCGCGCAGCTGGTAAAGCTGGGCGAGGCCGAAGCGATCCGCGCGGTGGATGATGATCGTATTGGCGCTTGGAATATCCAGCCCGCTTTCCACGATGGTGGTGGAAAGCAGCACGTCATAGCGGCGCTCGTAAAAGGCGGCCATGCGCTCTTCCACTTCGCGGGCGCCCATCTGGCCGTGGGCGGAGATATATTTCACTTCCGGCACGGACTTGTGCAGCCAGTCCTCGATATCTGGCAGGTCCGCAATGCGCGGCACCACGATGAAGCTTTGCCCACCGCGATGATGTTCGCGCAGCAGGGCCTCGCGCATCACCACTTCGTCCCACTCCATCACATAGGTGCGCACGGCGAGGCGATCTACCGGCGGGGTCTGCATGGTGGTGAGTTCGCGCAGCCCGCTCATGGCCATCTGCAAGGTGCGGGGGATCGGCGTGGCGGTGAGGGTGAGCATGTGGACGTCGGCCTTCAGTTCCTTCAGCCGTTCTTTGTGCTTCACGCCGAAGCGCTGCTCCTCGTCCACGATCACGAGGCCAAGGCGCTTGAACTCCACCTGCTTGGCGATGATCGCATGGGTGCCGACCACGATATCCACCGTGCCGTCTTCCAGCCCGTCGCGCGTTTCGGAAGCTTCCTTGGGCGGGACGAGGCGGGAGAGGCGGCCGATCTTGATCGGGAAGCCGTTGAAGCGGGCGGAGAAGTTTTCGAAATGCTGGCGGGCGAGCAGAGTGGTGGGGGCAACCACTGCCACCTGTTGGCCTTCCATCGCGGCGACGAAGGCCGCGCGCAGGGCCACTTCCGTTTTGCCGAAGCCGACATCGCCGCAGACGAGGCGGTCCATCGGCTTGCCTTCCGCGAGGTCGTTCAGCACGTCCTCGATGGCGCGTTCCTGATCCTCGGTCTCCTGCCAGGGGAAACGCTCGACGAACTGGTTATAGCCGCTTTCGTCAGGCACCAGCGCCGGGGCTTGGCGCAGGGCGCGCAGGGCGGCCGTGCGCAGCAGTTCGGCGGCAATGGCCTGAATGCGTTCCTTCAGCTTGGCGCGGCGCTTCTGCCATGCTTCGCCGCCCAGCCGGTCGAGCGGCAGGGCCTCGTCGGAGGAACCGTAGCGGGTGAGGACGTCGATATTCTCGACCGGGATGTAGAGCTTATCCCCGCCGGCATATTCCAGCATCACGCAGTCATGCTGGCTCTTGCCGACCGCGATGGCTTCCAGCCCGAGATATTTGCCGATGCCGTGCTCGATATGGACGACGAGGTCCCCGGCATTGAGGGCGGAGAGTTCGGCCAGAAAAGCGTCGGCATCCTTGCGGCGCTTGCGGCGGCGCACGAGGCGGTCGCCCAGCATGTCCTGCTCGGTGACCACTTCCATTTCGGCATTGGCGAAGCCGGTCTCGAGCGGGAGGACGACAGCGACCGGCTTGCCCTTTGCCGCAAAACCCAGGGCCTCCTGCCAGGTGTCGGCAAGGCGCGGTTCGGCGCCCTGTTCGGCGAGGATCGAGGAAATGCGTGCCCGGGAACCCTGCGAATAGGCGGCGATCACCGGCTTCTTGCCGGCCTTGCCGATGGCGTTGAGGTGTTTTGCGACAGCCTCATAGACATTGTCGCCCCGGGCGCGTTCGGGGGCGAAATCGCGGGCGCCGGAGAAGGCGAAGTCGATCACGCCCGCGCTTTCAGGCTGGGCGAAGATATCCGTCCGGTGGATCGGCCAGCCTGCGAGGCGTTCGGCGAATTCGTCGCGCGCAAGATAGAGCGCGTCGGTGGCGAGCGGGCGATAGGAACCGGCGGCCTGCCCGGAGGCTTCGACGCGGGCCTGATGATAATCCTCGACGTCGCCCAGCCGCTCATCGGCGGAACCCATCGCGCCGGTGTCGATCACCATCACATCGTCTGCGGAAAGGTGATCGAACAGGGTGGCAAGCTTGTCCTCGAACAGGGGCAGCCAGTGCTCCATCCCCGCGAGGCGCCGCCCGTCGCTGACCGCCTGATAGAGCGGATCGCCCGTGGCATTGGCGCCGAACATCTCGCGGTAGCGGGTCCGGAAGCGCTTGACCGTATCCTCGTCCAGCAGGGCCTCGCTGGCGGGAAGCAGCAAGTGCCCTTCCACGATGCCGGTGCTGCGCTGAGTGGAGGGATCGAACAGCCGCAGGCTTTCCAGCTCATCCCCGAAGAAATCGAGCCGCAGCCCGCCTTCGAAGCCGGAGGGGAAGATGTCGAACACAGAGCCGCGCACGGCGAACTCGCCCGCGTCGATCACCGTATCGGTGCGCGAATAGCCCTGGCGCTGGAGGAGGGCGATCAGGCTTTCATGCCCGATCTGCATGCCGGGCACGATCTCGCGCACGGATTCGCGGATGCGGAACGGGGTCAGGACTCGCTGGAGCAGGGCGTTGACGGTGGTGACGAGCAATTGCCCGTTCTTCTTGCCCCGTTGCAGCTTGTGGAGCGCGGAGAGGCGCTGGGAACTGATCGACAGGGCAGGGCTGGCCCGGTCATAGGGCAGGCAGTCCCACGCCGGGAATTCGATCACTTCCAGTTCGGGCGCGAAGAAGGCCGCCGCATCGGCCACTGCGCGCATGGCAGCATCGTCAGGCGCGACGAACACGGCCCGGCCTTTCGATGCGCGGGCCAGATCCGCCAGCACCAATGGCTGTGCCCCGCGAGCTACGGAAGCGAGCTTCAGCGGGGAAGAGGCAGAGAGAATGCGTTGGAAATCGGGCATGAAATGAACCGCTGCAAACACGAAAGCCCCCTCCTCTTCAGAGGAGGGGGTTTGGGGGTGGTGTCGCGGTGGAATAGCGGCGCTTGCGGCAAAGCACCACCCCGCTGCGACTAGGCCTTGCTACGCAAGTCCAAGTCTCGCTGCTCCTCCCCTGAAGAGGAGGGGCAGGCGGGTTATCAGATGCGGACGTAATCGATCATCTGGAGCTGGCGCATCATCTGGCCGGCATATTTTTCCGGCACGGGCTGTGCTTCCAGGGCCCAGGCCATGATCTCCACGTCATCCTCGTCAAGCAGTGCCTCGAACCAGCCAAGCGCCGCTTCGTCCCAATCTCCATGATGGCGGTCGAAGAAACCGCCGATCATGTAATCGGCCTCGCGCGTGCCGCGATGCCACGCACGAAACTTTGCGCGGGCGAGGCGAGTCTCAAGGGTCGGGGCACCGGGCATCTTACTTGGCCTTCAAAGCTTCGAGGATGTCTTCGGGCTTGTGGCCCACCAGATCCTTGTGGAACTCGCCCAGCAGGGCGTGTTCGGTCTGCTTGTGATAGTGCTTGCGCAGTTCGCCCAGTGTGCGGGGTGCGGCAATCACTACCAGCTTGTCGATCTTGTGGCCCAGCACCTGGCCATTGAGCCATTCGGCCACGCCGGCGGCATGCGCGTCTTCATCCTGAAGGCTGGCCTGCGGATTGCCCGCGCTGGAATAATGGCGCCCGCCCGATCCGTGATTGTGCTCGTCGAGCTTGGGGGAAGGCAGGGCGGTGAGTTCGGGTTCGGCCTCATTGCCGCTGTTGCGATAGAGTTCGAACTTCGTGCCATCGGCCAGAGCGATAATAGCACCATGGGGCAGCAACATTCAGCTTCTCCTCACCTGTGTTCTCTTGGGGACGATCACCGTCTGGGGGCATATGGGGATACGAGACTGGCATTTTAATGCGCTGTGTCAAATCTGGCGAATTTTCCGCCATTGGGGCAAGGAGTTCCGATGCGGCCCGACCAGCTCAATCCGCTTTTCGTCGAATCCGATGCTCTCGAGGGCGTCGGACTCAAGCTGTTCAAGCCGTTGGAGAAGCTCGGCCTGGCGCGAGTGAAGGACCTTGCCTACCATCTGCCGGAGCGCTTCGTGCTGCGCCATGCGGTGGATAATCTCGATCAGGCAAGTGTGGGCGAACAGATCGTCGTGGCGCTGACTCCCGTGGAGCAGCGCGCCTCTGCGGGGCGTGGGCCCTATCGGGTGCTGGCGCAGGATTCGCTCGGCAATATCTGCGCGCTGACCTATTTCGGCCGCGCTTCCTATACGGCGCGCAAGCAATTGCCGCTGGGGGAGAAGCGCTGGATCGCCGGGCGGCTCGATCAATATGGCCAGATGCTCCAGATCGTTCATCCTGACCATGTCGAGGAAGAAAGCAGCCGTCTGGCAGGCAAGCTGGTGGAGCCGGTCTATCGCCTGGCCGAAGGGCTGACCCAGCCGCGCGTGGCGGGCTTGGTGGCGCAGGCTTTGGCGCGTGCGCCGGAACTGCCCGAATGGATCGAGCCGAGCCTGCTCGACCGGCAGAAGTGGCCCGCCTGGCGCGATGCGCTGACGCTTGCCCACAAGGACGAGCATGCCGCCGCGCGGGACCGGCTGGCCTATGACGAACTGCTCGCCAGCAGCCTTGCCCTGATGCTGGTGAAGGAGAGCAATCGCACCCGGCGCGGCCAGCCGCTGCAGGGTGACGGCTCGCTGCGCGCGAAGCTGCAATTGCCCTTTGGCCTGACCGGCGCGCAGAAGCGCTCCATTGCCGAGATCGAGGGCGACATGGCCCAGGGTCACCCGATGCTGCGCCTGCTGCAGGGCGATGTCGGAGCGGGCAAGACGGTGGTGGCGCTGGAATCCATGCTGGTGTCTGTTGAAGCCGGAACGCAGGCGGCCATGCTGGCGCCGACCGAAATCCTCGCCCGCCAGCATTTCGAAACGATCCGCCGCCTTGCCGCTCCCACCGGAGTGAACGTCGCTTTGTTCACCGGGCGCGACAAGGGCAAGGCGCGCGAGAGCATCCTGATGGGGCTGGTCGATGGCAGTATCGACATCGTGATCGGCACTCATGCGATCTTTCAGGAGGCAGTCGCCTATCGCAATCTCGGGCTGGTGGTGATCGACGAGCAGCACCGCTTCGGCGTCGGCCAGCGCCTGATGCTGACGCAGAAGGGCCGGGTGACGCCGCATTGCCTTGCCATGACGGCCACTCCGATCCCGCGCACGCTTACCCTGGCGCAATATGGCGAGATGGACGTCTCCCGCCTCGACGAGATGCCGCCGGGCCGTCAGGCGATCGACACGCGGGTCGTGTCCATCGATCGGATCGCGGACGTGGTCTCGGGGATCGAACGGCATATTGCGGGCGGGCAGCAGGCCTATTGGGTCTGCCCGATGGTGCGCGAGAATGAAGGCGAGGACCTTGCTGCGGCGGAGGCGCGCTACGCGTCGCTCAAGGAACGGTTCGGCGACGCGGTCGTGCTGGTGCATGGCCAGCTCAAGCCGGAACTGAAGGACGCGGCGATGGAGCGCTTTGCCAGCGGCCAGGCCAAGGTGCTGGTCGCCACCACCGTGATCGAAGTGGGCGTGGACGTGCCCAATGCCACGCTGATGGTGATCGAGCAGGCGGAGCGTTTCGGCCTCGCCCAGCTACACCAGCTGCGCGGCCGCGTGGGGCGCGGGTCCGAGAAATCGGTCTGCCTGCTGCTGCGGGGGGGCGAACTGTCCGAAACCGCCAAGCAGCGCCTTGCCCTGATGCGCGAGACGCAGGACGGTTTTCGCATTGCCGAGGAAGACCTTGAGCTGCGGGGGGGCGGGGAACTGCTCGGCACGCGGCAATCGGGGGAGAGCGCCTTCAACGTTGCCTCGCTCGACCAGATTCAGCGCCTGCTGCCGCTCGCCCACGACGATGCGCGCCTGCTGATCGAGCGCGACGGCGGCCTTGCCAGCCCACGCGGGGAAGCGGCGCGGCTGTTGCTCTATCTGTTCGAGCGGGATTGGGGCGTGCAATTGCTGCGGGGCGGGTGACGCCCGCACCTGCTCAAAATCCGCTCGTCCTGAGCTTGTCGAAGGACGCACACGACAGTTGATGCCAAGGCGCGATGGTCAGCTTCGCGCTTGGTGTTTTGGCAGGACTTAAGCTGGCGCGCGTCCTTCGACAGGCTCAGGATGGGCGGGTGTGGGGATTACTCCCCCACCACATTCCCCTTCGTTGCCTCCAGCGCAATCGGTCCCACCAGAGAGGCGACGATCGGCGCGCCACCGGGAATATCCGCCCGCCGGGCGTCCATCCGCATCTCGTTCATGGCGATATGTGCCGAGACATGGCGCGTGAAGGGCAGCACGGTGCCTTCGCCCCAGTCCTGATGGACGATGTCGAATTCCAGCCTGTCGCCCTCGATGCGGAAATTCTCCAACGCGCCGAACGTGTAGGGATTATCGCAGCGCCCGCAGGCGAGGCCGAACAGACCTTCGCCATCCCTGCGGATGAGGAAATATTGCTTGTTCATTCCAACGCCGAAGCCGAGCCATACACCCTCCACATCGCTGGCGGACAGCGAGCGCCATGGCGCCGGTTGCCGATAGGGGGCAGGGGCAGGAGGAGGGGCGCCGGCGCCTGCCGGTTGGAGCAGCGGAACCGGCGGCGCATCGGGCGGCAGTATCGCCACCGGATAGGGCGCCGCATCGGGGCCGCGCGGGTCCTTGATCGTCTCCTGCCGGAAGGCGCGCCCTGCGCTCTCGCCGGTGATGGCCAGCTTGCCGCCTTCAAGCCGCGCCGTGGCTTTCGTCTGGAAGTCCGGTTTTCCGTCCAGCTTCAGGTGGCGGATAGTGAAGGTGATGCCGCCATCTTCGCTGAATGTTCCCTCAAGCGGGGCCAGGGTGGTCGCGTCCGCGCAGTGAGTGCAATAGACGCCGGTGACCGTCTCGCCGCGGATCACGAACTGGTAGACATGCGGATCGCCGCCATCGGTCCGCCAGCCGCCGCGATAATAGTCCGCATTCTCCGCCGCCGCCTCGGTTGCGAAACCCAGCGCGATGGCCAGTACGATGCCCGCCCGCTTTCCTTCGATCATCGGCCTCTCCCAAGCCCTTTTGCGCAGGATAGAGCGAGCGGCGAGAATTGCCTACTCCCTGCAGGAACGCGCGATGGCTCCATTCCGGGCAGGAATTCGACTAACCGCCAACCGGGCGGGCCGGGCGTTTTCCCGCCGGGCCTTTTCCATTGCCTAGGCAGGGGCGCGCTTCTAAACCCCGCCCACTTGGACGGAAACAACGCAAAGCTACACGCTTGATCCTCTCGCCTTTCGAATGGACCATCGCCAAGCGCTATATGCTGCCCGGAAAGGGTGAGGCATTCATCGCGCTCGTGGCCGGCATCAGCCTTGTGGCAGTGATGCTGGGCGTTGCCGCGCTCGTCATCGTGATGAGCGTGATGAACGGCTTCCGCGCCGAACTGCTCGACAAGATCGTGGGGCTGAACGGCCATGCGATCATCCAGGCCTATGGCGGACGGCTGGAGAACTGGCAGGACGTGCTGAAGGAAGTGCGCAAGACGCCCGGAGTCGTGCGCGCTTCGCCGCTGATCGAGCAGCCGCTGCTCGTCACTTTCAACGGCCGTGTGGAAGGCGTGCTGGTGCGCGGCAACACTCAGCAGGATATCAACCGGCTCGAACCCCAGAAGGTTTCCGGAAGCCTCGCCCAGCTGCGGCCCGGCGCCAGCAAGGTGGCCATCGGCGCGCGGCTGGCGGAAAATCTCGGCGCCCGCATCGGCGATACGATCACCATCATCAATCCTGCCGGGCGGGCAACGCCCTTCGGCACCGTGCCTCGCCAGATCGGCTATGAAGTGGCCGCGATCTTCGAGGTGGGCGTCTACGATTATGACGAGAAATTCGTCATCATGCCGATGCAGGATGCGCAGACCTTGCTGCTGATCGGCGACACTGTCGGCATGATCGAGGTGAAGACCGTCAATGCCGACAAGGTGACCGAAATCCTCGCCCCGGTGCAGCGCCAGCTGGCTGGCGTGGCCGTGATTTCGGACTGGAAGACGATCAACGCCAGCCTGTTCGAGGCCTTGGCGGTGGAGCGGGTGGCGATGTTCGTCGTCCTGTCCATCATCGTGCTGGTGGCGGTGTTCAACATCCTGTCCTCGCTCATCATGCTGGTGCGCGCCAAGACGCGGGACATCGCAATCCTGCGCACCATGGGCGCCACGCGGACGAGCATGCTCAAGATCTTCGTCACCACCGGTTTCGTGATCGGGGCGATGGGCACGGTGGCCGGCCTGGCGCTTGGCTTCGTGTTCCTGTTCTTCCGCCAATCGATCGTGCGCGGGATCGAGCTCATCACCGGCCAGAACCTGTGGGACCCGTCGATCCGCTTCCTGACCGAGCTGCCCAGCCGCACCGATCCGGGCGAGGTGATCGGCATCAGCGTGATGGCGCTGGTGTTCAGCTTCGTCGCTACGCTCTATCCGGCCTTCCGCGCCGCCAATACCGATCCGGTGCAGGTGCTGCGCTATGAATAATGCCCATCTCATGCCGGTGGTCCAGCTGACCAACCTCACCCGCAGCTTCGAGCAGGGCGGCGTGAAGATCGACGTTCTGCGCGGTGTGAACCTGACGATCCAGCCGGGCGAGATCGTGGCACTGCTGGGCCCCTCCGGCTCGGGCAAATCCACCATGCTTCAGGCTGTCGGCCTGCTGGAAGGCGGCTTTGGCGGGCGGATCGAGATCGCGGGCACCAATGCCAGCGCGCTCCATGGCGATCAGCGCACGGCCCTGCGCCGCGACTATATCGGCTTTGTCTATCAGTTCCACCACCTGCTGCCCGATTTCAACGCCCTGGAAAACGTCACTCTGCCGCAATTGGTGGCGGGCAAGGGCCGGGCGGAGGCAGAACAGCGCGCGCGCGAATTGCTCACCTCCTTAGGGCTGGGCGCGCGACTGGAACACCGGCCGAGCCAGCTTTCGGGCGGCGAACAGCAGCGCGTGGCAGTTGCCCGCGCGCTGGCCAATCGGCCCAGGGTCGTGCTGGCGGACGAACCGACCGGCAATCTCGACGAGACTACCGCCGACAAGGTGCTGGGCGAATTTGTGAAGCTGGTGCGCGGCGAAGGCAGTGCGGCGCTGGTCGCCACGCATAATGAGCGGCTCGCCATGGCGATGGACCGCGTGGTGCGCCTGCATGACGGCGTGCTGGAATAGGGCCTGAGAGGGAGCCTCCCGCAGGAGGCCCCCTTGCGGAATTTCGCCTTACAGCATCATGGATGGCGAAACGATCGCTGCCGCCACCATGTTGAGCACGATCGAGACGACGATCGCGACAAGAACGGTCACCGCAATATAGCCGCCCGCCTTGTCCTGCGGCACGTCCATCATCGGCGTAGCGCCCAGGAACAGCACATAGATGCTGTAGATGCCGCCCGCGATTGCGGCGATGGTGGCGAGCATCGGCACGATGCCGAGGAAGCCGGCAATCCATGCTGCGGTCAGCGAATAGGTGACCAGCTTGAAGGCCGATCCGAAATCGTCCTTGCCGCCGAATTTCGGGCTCAGGAAATTGGCGACGAAGCTGACCACGAACAGCGAGATCACCGATTGCACCAGGCCGGAAATCGCGATGCTCAGCGAGAAGCCGAGACTTGGCCGAAAGGTGACGATCACCGCGTTGTAGCCGAATAGCTGGCTGCCGATGAAGCTGCACACCGCACCGATGGCGATCAGTGGCAGGGCGTATTTGATCAGGATGCCCTGGACGTCGCCAGGTTCGGCCGCGACCTTTGGCCATTCTTCTTTGGGTTTCAGGATCATCGCCTTGGCGCGTGCAATGAGCGAGGCGGTATTCTCGGAACTCAACGGATTATCCGACATGGCCAGTCTCCCCTCGGTAGCCGGGAGGCGAGTGGAACCTTTTTTGCGAGGAATCGCAAGCCGAAAGGCTTTTCCCCAACCTGCGGGGCAACGCCCTTGATCGGTCGCGTGCGGTTGCTACCTCTGTTTCCATGGCATTCGCTCCCTTCGTTCCTCTGCGGGTCTTTTCGTCCTTCTCCATGCTGGAGGGGGCAATCGATCCCAAGGCCATCGCCAAGCTGGCGAAGGAGCGGAAGTTTCCCGCCATCGCGATCTGCGACCGCAACGGGCTGTACGGCACGGTCGCCTTTGCCGGGGCCTGCCGCGAGCAGGGCGTGCAGCCGATCATCGGCACGCTGCTGGGAGTCATTCGCGAAGACGGGAAGCAGGTCGATTACCTGCCGCTTTTCGCGCAGGACGAAGCCGGGTGGAACAGCCTGTGCCACCTCGTCAGCCGCGCCCATCTCGACCGCCCGCTGGAGCTTGAGCCGCATGTCACTTTCGCCGATCTGGCCGGGCACAATGCCGGGCTGATCGCGCTGACCGGCGCCGGGGAAGGGGCGATGGCGCGCCTGTTCGCGGATGGAAAGGCAGAGGCCGCGTGGGAATATGGTCAGGCGCTGGAGGAGTTCTTCCCCGGCCGCCTCTATATCGAACTCGCCCGGCGCAGCGATCCGGTGGAAGAAGCGGCCGAGGATGCGCTGGTGGATTACGCCTATGCGCGCGGCCTGCCGCTGGTCGCCACCAACCCCGCCAATTTTGCCGAGCCGGCTTTCCACGCGGCGCATGACGCGATGCTCTGCATTGCGCACTCCACTCAGATCGATGCGCCGGACCGGCCGCGTTCCGCCCCCGAAGCCTTCGTGAAGTCGGCGGAGCTGATGGAGGAGGAATTCGTGGACCTCCCCGAGGCGCTGGCCAATACCCTCACCATCGCGCGCCGCTGCGCCGTCTCTCCGCCCAAGCGCAAGCCGATCCTGCCCAGCCTCGCCGGCGACAAGGAAGGCGAGGCACGGATGATGGCGGAAGACGCGCGCCGGGGCCTTGCCGCTCGGCTCGCGCCTTACGAGGACCTCACGGAAGAACAGCGCAAGGTCTATGACGAGCGCCTCGAATTCGAGATCGACGTCATCAACCGCATGGGCTTCGGCGGCTACTTCCTGATCGTTGCCGACTTCATCAAATGGGCCAAGGAAAACGGCATTCCGGTGGGGCCGGGGCGCGGTTCCGGTGCAGGCTCGCTGGTGGCCTGGGCACTGACGATCACCGATCTCGACCCGATCAAGCTGGGCCTGCTGTTCGAACGCTTCCTGAACCCGGAACGCGTTTCCATGCCCGACTTCGATATCGACTTCTGCGAAACGCGGCGCGGCGAAGTGATCCGCTATGTGCAACAGAAATACGGGCACGATCACGTCGCCCAGATCATCACATTCGGTAAGCTCAAGGCGCGCGCGGTGCTGCGCGATACGGGCCGCATCCTGCAGATGAGCTATGGCCATGTGGACCGGCTGTGCAAGATGGTGCCCAACCATCCCACCGATCCCTGGCCGCTGCCCCGCGCGCTGAACGGTGTGGCCGAGTTCAAGCGCGAGTACGATGCCGATCCGGATGTGAAGCGGCTGATCGATCTGGCGATGCAGCTGGAAGGCTTCCCGCGCAATTCCTCCACCCATGCCGCGGGCGTGGTGATCGGCGACCGGCCGCTGGCGCAATTGGTGCCGCTCTATCGCGATCCGCGTTCGGACATGCCGGTGACGCAGTTCGACATGAAGTTTGTCGAGGATTCCGGGCTGGTGAAGTTCGACTTCCTCGGCCTCAAGACGCTGTCGGTGCTGCGCAAGGCGGTGGACCTGCTCGCTCGGCGCGGGATCGAGGTCAATCTCGATACGCTGCCGTGGGACGACAAACAGGTTTACGAACTGCTCCAGCGGGGTGACACGGTGGGCGTGTTCCAGCTGGAATCGGAAGGCATGCGGCGCACGCTGGCGGCAGTGAAGCCGACCAATTTCGGCGACATCATCGCGCTCGTCTCGCTCTATCGCCCCGGCCCGATGGATAACATCCCGCTGTTCGGGAAGCGCAAGAATGGCGAGGCGGAAATCGAATATCCGCATCCCAAGCTGGAAGGTATCCTGTCCGAAACCTACGGCATCTTCGTCTATCAGGAACAGGTGATGCAGGCTGCGCAGATCCTCGCCGGCTACTCGCTCGGCGATGCAGACCTTCTGCGCCGCGCCATGGGCAAGAAGATCCAGGCCGAGATGGACACGCAGCGCGCCCGCTTCGTGGAAGGGTGCAAGGAGGTCTCCGGCATCGAGAAGGGCAAGGCCAACGAGCTGTTCGACTTGATCGACAAGTTCGCCGGCTATGGCTTCAACAAGTCCCACGCGGCGGCCTATGCGCTGCTGTCTTACCAGACGGCATGGCTCAAGACCCATTACCCGCATGAATTCTATGCGGCCTCCATGTGCTTCGACATGCACCAGTCCGAAAAGCTCTCGGTCTTCGTGGACGATATGCGCCGCAACAAGATCGAGGTCGCCGGGCCGGATGTGAACATGTCGGAGGCCGAGTTCTCGGTCGACCAGACGCATGAGGGGCACGCTGTGCGCTATGCGCTGGCCGGTATCCGCAATGTCGGCGAGAAGGCGATGGATGCGCTGGTGGCGGAGCGGGAGGCGAACGGGCCCTTCGAGAGCCTGGAAGACCTGTTCCGGCGCATGCCGCCGGGCGCGATGAACCGCCGCCAGCTGGAAGGTCTGGCGGGCGCGGGCGCCTTCGATTGCCTCGAGCCGAACCGCGCCAAGGTGCTCGCCAATGCGGACATATTGCTGGCCGTGACCGATGCCGCCAATCGCGAGCGCGAGAGCGGGCAGGCCGGGCTGTTCGGCGGCGGGGATCATCAGGAACAGGCTCTGCGCCTCGTCGATACTCCCGCTTGGCCCAAGGCCGAACAGATGGCCAAGGAGCGGGAGAATTTCGGCTTCTACTTCGCCGCACACCCGGTGCAGAGCTATCGCGAAGTCGCCTCGGCCAATGGCGCCCGCTCTTTCGCCAGCCTGATGGAAGGCGGCGTGCCGGGCGGCGGGCGCACCACGGCAGTGATGGCCGCCATGGTGGAAGGCGTGAACCGGGGCCGGACGCGCAAGGGCAACGATTTTGTCCGCGCGGACTTCTCCGACAGTTCCGGCCAGTTCAGCGCCGCCTGTTTCGAGGAAAGCCTGGTCGAACCGTTCCAGCGCTGGGCGGCCGATGGCACCTGCGTGCTGCTGACAGTGGAACTCGACGCGCCGAGCCCGGACGAGCCGCCCCGCGTCACCGTGCGCGGCGCACGGCCGCTGGCGGAAGTCACCGGCTCCACGCGCATGCAGCTGACAGTGGAGATCGAGAGCGAGGATGCGCTGCGCCAGCTCGGGCTGGCGTTGCTGCCGGGCAATCCGGGCTGCGGCGAAGTGCTGGCGCGGCTCGATGCCGGGCTGGAGGCGAGGCCGATGGTCCGCCTCGGCCGCGACTTCGCGCTGGATGGGGAACTGGTGGAACGGCTTTCGAGCATCGAGGGGCTGACGGTCAGCGACTTCCGGCCGCAGGGCGGGCGGACCAATCTGCGCCTCGTTGCCTAGTCGTCGGCCCGATCCTTCCGGAACAGCCCGCTCAGCCTTGCGCTGAGCATCAGGATCGTCGGCACCATCGCGGTATTCACGAAGTCCTTTGCGCTTTCGCCCCACATCAGGGGGCAGCCGATGGCATATTGATCGTGCAGGTCCAGCGCCTCTCCCGCCAGTGCCGCCAGCAGCACCAGCAGCCACGGCTTCCACTGCCACGCCTTCCAGCGGAAGATCAGGCAGGCGCCGAAGAAAACCGCCAGCGAAACATAGATATGCAACGCGTCCTTCGCGAGGCCGGTCATGTCCACAAGGGCAAGTTTGGCCTGCTGAAAGGGGCTCATCGCCTGAGCCTGCCGTCGATTGCCATGGCGTGCAAGCACAGGCATGAAGGCCTGGGATGAGGAGAGGCCGATGCTGGGCGAAATGCAGGATTGGGTACTGCGAGTCAGCGCGCTGATCGACCATGCGGCGCGCGAACATGGCGCGCGCGAGATCGTCAGCCGCTGGGCCGATGGCAGCGAGACGCGATCCAGCTGGGCGGGTGTGCGCCACGATGCGATGCGGCTGCGCCAGGCACTGGGGCGGCTCGGGCTGGCACGGGGCGAGCGGGTGGCGACGCTGGGCATGAACCATGTGCACCACCTCTCCGCCTTTTACGGGATCACCGGGGCCGGGCTGGTGCTGCACACGATCAACCCCCGCCTGTTCGACGACCAGCTGGAATATATCGCCAACCATGCCGAGGCGCGGGTACTGTTCCACGATGCCGCCTTCACGCCCCTTGTCGAGCGGCTGAAGGACAAGTGGCTGACGATCGAGCGCTATGTCTGCTTCGACGATGGCGACTATGCCGCGCTGCTCGATAGTGAAGACGGGCAGGGCGAATGGGCCACCGGGCCGGAGCAGGAGCCGTGCCACCTGTGCTACACCAGCGGCACCACCGGCCATCCCAAGGGCGTGCTCTACACGCACCGGTCCAGCATGTTCCATGCGGTGAGCGCGTTGCAGCCCGCCCTGCTGGCGATCGAGCCGAAATCGGTGATGCTGCCCGTGGTGCCCATGTTCCACGCCGCGGCCTGGGGCCTGCCATGGTCCTGCGCCGCCGCCGGGGCCAAGGTGGTGATGAGCGCCACCAACGATGCGGCCGGGCTGTGCGAGCTGATGCGGCGCGAGAAGGTGACGCATTCGGCGGGTGTGCCCACGGTGTGGCTGGCCATGTTCAAGCATCAGGAGGAAACGGGCGAGAGCCTGCCGCACCTGCAGCAGGCGATCATCGGCGGGGCGGCGGCGCCAAGGGCGATGATCGCGCGGCTGATGGAGGCGGGCATCCGCGTGACTCATGCCTGGGGCATGACCGAGACTTCCCCCATCGGCACGACCGGGGCCGAGCCTTCCAACTGGGACGAGCTGAGCTTCGAGGATCAGGTTTCCGCACAGGCGCTGCAGGGCAGGGTGCCCTTCGGCGTGGAGATGCGCTGTGTCGATCTGGGCGACATGGCCACCGAACTGCCGCGTGACGGCAAGACCGCAGGGGCGCTGCAGGTGCGCGGGCCGTGGGTCGTGAAGCGCTATTTCCGGGCCGCCCATGATGCCGTGGCGGAGGATCTGTGGTTCGATACGGGCGATGTCGGCATCATCCACCCCGACGGCACGCTGCAACTGACCGACCGGACCAAGGACGTCATCAAGTCCGGCGGGGAATGGATCAGCTCGGTCGAGCTGGAAAATGCCGCCTTGGGCCATCCTGCCGTGCACGAGGCTGCCGCCATCGGCATACACCACCCGCAATGGGACGAACGGCCGATCCTCGTGGTCGTCCGCAAGCCCGGCCATCAGGTGGATGCGGCGGAAATCCGTGAGTTCCTTTCCGGCAAGGTCGCCAAATGGTGGCTGCCCGACGCGGTGGAATTCGTGGAGGCGCTGCCCCATGGCGCCACCGGCAAGATCAGCAAGAAGGATTTGCGCGAGCAGTTCCGGGACTACGTTCTGGCGGGCTAGGCGGCGTGGACAAATTTCAGCGCAAGCTTCCATAGCTGCTTTTCAGAGTTTCGACCTTGAAGCTGGTGTTCCGGATACGACAACATTGCGGACAGCCCTACCTCCGCTCGTCCTGAGCTTGTCGAAGGACACGCGCCAGCGCTTGCCCAACAAGGGGATATGGGGCTGACGGTTTCCCGTGTCCTTCGACAAGCTCAGGATGAGCGGGCGTGGTGGCTTGGGATAAGGATTCTACTCACTTACCTTCGTCATTCCCGCGAAGGCGGGAATCCAGATCAACGGTTGCCACTGGATTCCCGCCTTCGCGGGAATGACGAATTGGGGACTCGCAGTTCTCCACTCCTTTCCTATCATTTAGGCGGCGGGCCGTACTCCCGGATATCAGACGCTCAATTCAGGTCCGAATTTGTCCAAGCCGCCTAGGCCAGTCTCTTGTCGTCATTGCGAGCGTAGCGAAGCAATCCAGGGAGGATCGCGCTGGGCCATGGATTGCTTCGCTACGCTCGCAATGACGAGCAGTCACCCGAACAGGTCCATCTGCCCGTCCAGTGCGGGCGGGCGGAAAAGATTGCAGTCCAGTTCGGCATAATCCTGCCTGATCCCGGCGCGTTTCACTGCCAGCCGGAAGCGGTCGCGCAGTAGAGAAGCCCAGGCACCTTCGGGCCGGAAGCGCTTGAAATATCGGCTATCGTTGTCCTTGCCCCCGCGCATGGAACGCACGATGCCCATCACCTTTTCCGCCCGGTCGGGGAAATGGGTTTCCAGCCATTCGCGGAAGATCGGCGCGACTTCATGGGGCAGGCGCACCATGATCCAGCTGGCCGAACCCACGCCCGCCTGCGCCGCGCGGGCAAGGATCGCTTCCATGTCGCCATCGGTGATCGCCGGGATCACTGGCGCGACCGAGACATGAGTGGGCACGCCCGCCTGGGAAAGCCGCGCCAGCGCCGCCAGCCGCTTCTCCGGTGTCGCGGCCCGTGGCTCCAGCGTGCGGGAAAGGCGCGCATCAAGGCTGGTGACGGAAATCGAAACGGAAATCAGCTGCTTGGCGGCCATCTCTGCCAGAATATCGAGATCGTGCAGCACCCGGTCGGACTTGGTGGTGATCAGTGCCGGATGCCGTGTTTCCAGGCATATTTCCAGAATCTGCCGGGTGATCCGGTAGCGCGCCTCGATTGGCTGATAGGGGTCCGTATTGGTCCCCATGGCAATGGGCTGCACCTTGTAGCCCTTGCGCGCCAGTGTCTCCCGCAGCAGCCGCGCCGCGCTGGGCTTGGCAAACAGCTTCGTTTCGAAATCCAGCCCCGGCGAGAGGTCCAGATAGGCATGGGTCGGCCGGGCAAAGCAATAGGCGCAGCCATGCTCGCAGCCGCGATAGGCATTTATCGAACGGTCGAAGGGAATGTCGGGCGAGGTGTTGAAGCTCAGGATCGTGCGCGGATGTTCCTCCGTAACCGTGGTGCGCAGCTTGGGCGGTGGCCCGTCAATCGCCTCCGCTTCGTCCCGCCAGTCGCCATCCGCCTCCCGCGCGGGCAGGTTGAAGCGCCGCGAAAGCACGGAAGACCGGGCACCACGGCCGCGCGTGGGAGAAGGGGGGGGCATTGGGTTTGATTAGAACATATGTGGAACATTGGCAAGATGAGGTGGCGGGCTGTCCTGCTGGCCTGGCCCCTCTCCAAGCTCCGCTAGCCCGCTGCGCGGACAAGCTGCGCTATCCTCTCCCACAAGGGGAGAGGAGCAAAGGTGCAATTCCCTCCCTTTTCCTCTCCCCTTGCGGGAGAGGATACGAAGGCTTGCGAGCTTGCTCGCTAGCCGCAGTTGGAGAGGGGGAGCCCAAGCAGGGGCCAAGCTAGGCCAGAGGCCCTCCCGCCAGCCCCGAAGTTGACAAGGTTGACACTGTGCTGAGTAAGGAAGCCGAGCCCCGCAGGCGCCGGGGCGAGGCCGTTTCCGCGCAGGCTGTGGCCACGGCCGCGCTGCCGCGCGCGAACCATTCGTCCCAGCGGGCGGCGGCCTGCGTCGCGGCCTCTTCGCCGGCAGCCCAGGCGGCATCGTCGCGTTGTTCGAGAGTGTCGTCGCGATAATAGCCGTCCCGGCCAATCTCCCCCTCTTCCTCCTCCCATTCCTCTCCGTCGCAGTCGTCCGCGCCGCAGGGCCGGTCGATCGGGGCCCGATAGGCCTCGCCCCAGGCGAGTTCGCGGGCCTTGGCGATGAAATCCTCGCGGGAAGGCGGCAGCGGATCGTCGGGCGATGTGCAGGGCCTGTCCCCCTCAGCCAGTGCGGCCAGCAATTCCTGGAACCGGGCCGCGTCGTCTTCGCCCGGGGATTGCTCCACCTGCCGGTCGAGCCGGGCGAGGTGGGCCAGCAGCAGGCGCGTATCGTATTTGCGCCGCGTGCCGACCATTTCGCCGCGATACCAGATTTCTTCCTCCACCCCGTCCAGCGCGCGGCAGGCAAGTTCGTCCGAACCCGCCTCGCGCGCCAGCACAAGGGCGGCGGCCCAGCCTCGCGCGAACAGCGCATCGCGCCGCCTCAGGCGATAGGCCGCCTCGGCCGACATGCCCGCCGCCGCACAGGCCCCGCGCACGGTGCCTTTGGTGGCCAGATGGTCGAGGAATCTGATCTTGAGCGCACCGCTCCACCCGTCCTTGCGGGCAGGCAGGCCAGTGCCGGTGAATTGCGTGAAGTCCATGATCCGCGCCTCCTGATGAGAACAAACAGCGAATCAGGGACTAGTATGCACGGATCGGCGTGTAGGACAGCCTTATTTCGTGCCGACGACTACTCCTTCGAAATAGGTGTTGGTCGGCGGCCGGTAGGATGCACCGCCCAGCCCGTCGTCGTAATTATAGATGGAGAAGGCATAGCCCATCTCGACTGCGGAGGGGCCGTAAAATCCGCCCAGGAATGCGCCCATCCTGAAATCGGGATCGGACGTGGTAAAGGTGCCGCTGAACTGGTTGCCCGCGTAAATCGTGCCGGTGCCGGCATAATCGCCGAGGAAGGACCCATCGGGCGCGGTAGAGAGCGAAAGCGTTGTGGCGACATTGCCATTACCGAAATTGACGTCGAAGCTCGCCGATCCGCCGATATCCTGCCTGATGGCTGGCCCGCCATTGGCACCGGTGACCGAGATCATGCTTCCGGCAACATGGGTCTTGTAGCTGGCGCTGCCGCTCTTGGGCATGTCCGCATCGGTGGGACTTCCGAAAAGCATATAGGTTTCGCGGGTTTCGTCCGACTGCTTGTTGGTGTGGGTCCAGAAGGCGAAGCTCAGATAGCCCAGCTTGATCGGCGCGCCCTTCGTGCTCGACCGGGATCGGACATTTCCGAATAATTTCAATGTGTCGGTGCTGGTATCTGAATCCAGTTGGTAGGTGTCGTAATAATTGCCGTTGGATATACGGTCGGCATGGACGAATTGCGAGAAAAAGCCCGGATCGGTGATGGTGCTGCCATCGGAATAGCCGGTGGTGAAGCTGCGATCGTCGACCAGCATATAGCTGCGGGTGGCAACATTGTAGGTGATCGAAAGCGTGCTGTCCCGGCCCATGACCTCGGACCTGCCGACAAAGGTCTTGGCCGTGTCACCGCTGGTGCGCGAGATGCGGGTCGAGGTGATCGACTGGAAAGTCCCCGACTTGCTCAGCGGAAACAGGGTGGTTGCAACCGGAGTGGGAGTGGGAGTGGGGGTTGGCGTCGGAGTAGGCGCGGGTGTGGGCGCAGGGCTGGGTGCCGGGGACGGCGTCGGCGAGGGAGCCGGCGAGGGTGCGGGCGAAGGCGGCGGGCTGGCCGTGGGGCTTGGGGCCGGGCTTGGCGTGGTCGTCGGAGGGGCGGACGGCGTGGGACTGGGCGTCGGAGTGGAATTGACGCCGCCGCCCCCGCACCCGAACAGAACGAACGTAAGTGCCAGCGTCGAGACAGTGCCCGAAAAACGCGCCATGAATGATCCCCAGATGATTTGCGCCCGGCCGCGCGAGGCGGTCCACGCGGTCACGCTAGAACCGTATCATCTGAAAGCAATCAGGCGCGCGAATGACTGCGAAACAAAATGCTCCGATTCAAACCAATCGCTCGCGCCCGCTCACTTCTCCCTGAGGCGGGGCATCAGTTCCACGAAGTTGCAGGGCCGGTTGCGGCTGTCGAGTTGTTCGGCAAGGATGCCGTCCCACCCGTCCTTCACCGCGCCGTTCGATCCGGGCAGGGCGAAGACATAGGTCCCGCGCGATACCACGGCGCAGGCGCGCGATTGCACGGTGGAAGTGCCGATCGTGTTGAAGCTGATCCAGCGGAACAATTCGCCGAAGCCGGGAATGTCCTTTTCCTTCACGCGCTCCAGCGCCTCGGGCGTCACGTCGCGGCCGGTCAGGCCGGTGCCGCCGGTGATGATGACGGCGTCCACGCTCTGGTCGTCGATCCAGTTGTTCAGCCGTGCGGTGATGATGTTCACATCGTCCTTTTCCAGCGCGCGGCTGACGAGCTTGTGCCCGGCCGTCCTGATCCGCTCCGCCAGAATGTCTCCCGACGTGTCCTCATCCGGGCCGCGCGTGTCGGATACGGTGAGAAGGGCGATATTGATCGGCTTGAAAATACGTGCGGGATCGACCGCCATGGCATTGGCCCCCTGGGAAAGACTGAAGTGGTGCCGTAGACCGGCCCGGTTACTGAATTAGTCGTGCTTCGCGATTAGTCGCGTTTCGCGGAAAGCCAGGCCCGGCCGTTCTTGGGCTGGCCCGGGAAGAGCGGCCACTGGCCTTGCGCCAGTGCCATCCGGCTGGGCGATTCGCTTTCCGCCTGCCGCTCATACATCCAGTAATTGCGCATCACGATGGCCACGTAGCCGCGCGTTTCCCAATAAGGGATGGATTCCATGTAGAGCAGCGGATCGCCCTGATCGCGCACTTCGCTGTTCCAGCGGGTCACGGGGCTGAGGCCGGCATTATAGGCGGCCATGATCTTGGGCAGCTTGCCTTCGGTCGCGGTGGAATCGCGCAGCATTTCAAGATTTTGCTGGCCGAATGCGAGATTGACTCGAGGATCGTCAAGATCGACGGCGGAAGCCGAGAGGTTCAGGCGCGGGGCATGTTCGCGCACGGTGATCGGCGTGATCTGCATCAGGCCGCGCGCATTGGCCGGGCTGACGGCACTGGTGCGGAAGTTCGATTCCTGCAGCGCATGGGCATAGGCCAGCGCCGGATCGACTTCCCAGCCGGTGACGGGCATCCACTTGGGCGCCGGATAGGCGGAGGCCGGATCGGCCTTGCCACCCGAAGGCGCATTGTTCGCCATGAACAATTGCGTGGAAGGCAGGCCAAGGCCGCGCGCAAGGCGGGAAAGCGCCTCGTAATCCGCGGCATCGCCGATCTTGGCCTGATGGATCAGCAATTCGCTCGCCAGATCGTCCCGCCCGATTTCGGCCAGTTCGATGGCCATGCGGACGTTTTCCTTGCCCTGCAGGCGGTCCCAGTCCTTCTGGTTGAAGTCGGGCTTCGCGAAGCGGTCGGGCAGTTGCATGCCGAGCTGTTCGGCCGCCAGCATGCCATAAAGCGTTTCGTCCGAACGCGCGGCATCGCGCAGATGGGCGCTGGCCTTTTCGGGCATGCGGCAACGCACGGCGGCGCGATTGGCCCAGTAATGGGCCGCGGCGCTCAGTTCCGGATTGGTGCTGCGCTGGGCGGCATTCTCGAAGCCGAACAAGGATGTAGTGCAATCGTTGAGGCGCCAGGCGGCAAGGCCGGTTACCCAATGGCCTTCGGCGACCCACGGCCCGGCACCGTCACCGATGGTGAGGGACAGGGCCAGCGCATCGCTGTCGCGGTTCTCGATGTAATAGCTCCACGCCACGCGCTGGCGCCATTCGGCGCGCGCTTCGGGGCTGAGCTGCGCGTCGACCCCGCCCAGCGCCTCGCGGGCGCCATCGGGATCGTCGTTGGTGATCCGCTCCAGAATACGGCTCTTCACCGCTTCGGGCATGGTGCCATCCTCGATCGCACCGGGGCGGATGCGCTTGGGGATGGAGGGCTGGCGATAGAGGCTCTGGGCGCCGGGCAGGGCGGGCGCGGCGGCAAGGCCGCGCTTCAGGCCCAGCTTCGTGATGCGATCGGCCTGGGGCAGCAGCGCGCCGTCCTTCAGCCAGCTTTCGATCTGCGGCAGCTCGACCTTGGGGGAGGTGGCCGCGAGGTAATATTCAGCCAGCGCCACCTTGTGCAGCGGCCCGTCCTTGCGCTGGGCAAGCAGGTCCTGGACCTTCTTCCAGTCCGCCTTGTCGATCGCGCCGAAGACCTCGGTGTAATATTCCCGGTCGGACTGGGGCAGCAGCGTCGGCACGTTCCGGCCAGTCGCATGGGCGTGGAAATATTCGATGCTGTCGGCCATGGCCGGCGCGGTGAGGGTGAGTGCGATCCCGCCTGCAAACAGGGCGAGCGCCTTGCGTGTCGTGCGAGCCATCCGTCAGTCCGAGCCGTCCGTCCAATCGAGCCATCGCTGCCAGAAACCGGCCCGTGCATTCGGGCGCGCCAGCAGAAAATCGAGGCTCCTCTCCGCCAATAGCGGAAAAGTCGAACCTTGATGGTTAATTTTTCGCAAAGATGCAGGGTTTTGCGTCGGATCGTGGCCGATCAGCGGCAGGATGTCGCGTCCGAAGGCAATCACGCGCCGGGGCCTGACCAGCGCGACGTGATGCAGGGCCACTGCGCCGAGGCCACCCGCCAGCAGCGAGGCCCAGTCGGCGGCCGGGGTGTGGCGGGCAAGCGTGCTGGCGAAATAGACCTGCGCCGGGTCCACTCCCGCCGCGCGCAGGAAGCTGGCGAGCAGCCGGCCCCGCGCGCCGGACAGCAGGGTTTCGGCATCGTCCGGCTCGGGTTCGGGCACCAGAACCATCAGGCTGGCCCCGGCGGCCCCGCGCGGCGCGATGCGCGGACGGGCGCCCCCGATGTCGAGACTCGGCTCGGCCAGCCACCATTCGCCGAAGGCCTCCAGCGTCTGCGGCCAGCTTGCCGGATCGCCGCCGATGGCAGGGCGCCTCGCCTCGGGTTCCGGTGCCGGCATGGCGAAGGCCGGGCGGGCAGGGGCAGCGGGCGCTTCCTCTTCCGGCTCGCGCAGCCAGACTTCCGTAGCGTCGGCAAAGTCATGATCCACGCCGGCCTCGCGCCACCAATCCTGCGCGGCGGCGATCTGCTGTGCCAGTGTGAGGGGAAAGCTCGTGTCCATATCTCGGCCGCCAGTCTTGACCTCGCCGCCGCCAGCAATCAAGGCTCCTGCGTTCACCAAGGCACAAGTTTCGACCAAGGACTGCCCCGAAATGAGCGAACGCGAATCCATGCCCTATGACGTTGTGGTGGTTGGAGCCGGCCCTGCCGGGCTCTCCGCCGCGATCCGTCTCAAGCAGCTCGCCCCGGATGCGACTGTCTGCATCCTTGAAAAAGGCTCGGAAGTCGGCGCCCATATCCTCTCGGGCGCGGTGGTCGATCCCAGGGCGCTGGACGAATTGCTGCCGGACTGGCGCGAGGATGGCTGCCCGATGGCTGAAACGCCGGTGACCGATAACTGGCACTGGGCGCTGACCGCCACGGGCAAGCTCGACATGCCGCATGCCATGATGCCCCCGCTGATGAGCAACAAGGGTTGCTACACCGGCTCGCTGGGCAATCTGTGCCGCTGGCTGGCCGAAAAGGCCGAGGCGCTGGGCGTGGAAGTGTTCCCCGGCTTCCCGGCATCGGAAGTGCTGTTCGACGAGAGCGGCGCGGTGATGGGCGTCGCCACGCAGGATATGGGCGTGGCCAAGGATGGCAGCCACAAGGCTGACTATCAGCCGGGCATGGAACTGCACGCCAAATATACTCTGTTTGCCGAAGGCGCGCGCGGCCACCTGACCAAGCGGCTCAAGGCGCATTACGATCTGGAGCGGGATTGCCAGCCGCAGGTCTATGGCATCGGCATCAAGGAATTGTGGGACATCGCGCCCGAAAAGCACGTGCCGGGCCGGGTACTCCACACGCAGGGCTGGCCGCTGAGCGAAAGCGGCAGCTGGGGCGGCGGGTTCCTCTACCATCAGGCCAACGGGCAGGTGGCGCTCGGCTTCGTCACCGCTCTCGATTACGCGAACCCCTATGTCTATCCCTTCGAGGAATTCCAGCGCTGGAAGCAGCACCCGGAAATCCGCGCCATTCTGGAAGGCGGCCGCCGCGTTTCCTATGGCGCGAGGGCGATCAATGAAGGCGGCTGGCAGTCCGTGCCGAAGCTGGAATTCCCCGGCGGTGCGCTGATCGGTTGTTCGGCAGGCTTCGTGAACGTGCCGCGCATCAAGGGCAGCCATACCGCGATGAAGAGCGGGATGCTCGCCGCCGAGGCAATTGCCGAAGCCTTCCAGACGGGCCGCCAGAATGACGAGCTGACCGGATATGGCGCGGCCCTGCGCCAGAGCTGGATCGCCAAGGAACTGGAACTGGTGAAGAATGCCGAGCCGCTGGTGGCAAAGTTCGGCGGAACTCTGGGCACGGTGCTGGCGGGCGCCGACATGTGGCTGCGCACTTTGGGCATCCGCCTGCCGTTCACCATGGCCCATCACACCGATGCCTCTGCCACCGGACAGGCGAAGGATTACAAGCCCATCGCCTATCCCAAGCCCGATGGCGTGATCAGCTTTGACCGGCTTTCCTCCGTGTTCCTGTCGAACACCAATCACGAGGAAGACCAGCCCTGTCACCTGAAGCTGAAAGACCCGGAGGTTCCGGTCGAGATCAACCTGCCGGTCTATGCCGGGCCGGAAGCCCGCTATTGCCCGGCAGGCGTATATGAATTCGTCGGCGTGGAGGAAGGCAATCCCAGCCTGGTGATCAACGCCCAGAACTGCGTCCACTGCAAGACCTGCGACATCAAGGACCCGACGCAGAACATCGAATGGGTAACGCCAGAAGGCGGCGGCGGGCCGAACTATCCGAATATGTGAAATCCTCCCCCAGCGGGGGAGGGGGACCACCGCAGGTGGTGGAGGGGCACAGGGGTGATCACCGGACCTCGCGACACAGTCAAACGCGCTCGCAAACTGCGCAGCGAAATGACCTTGCCTGAGGCGATGCTCTGGCGGGAAATGCGCAAACGCCCGCAAGGGTTGAAATTCCGCCGGCAGCATCCGGCAGGGGATTACGTGCTGGATTTCTATTGTGCGGCGGCCCGTCTGGCGATCGAGGTGGACGGATTTACCCATAGCGGAATGCGGGCGGCGAAGGCGGATGCTGCTCGGTCCTATTTCCTCAGGTCGCAAGGCGTTGCTACATTGCGTGTCCCGGCCAAGGCTGTGCTGGACGATGTCGGGGCGGCGATGGAGCGGGTAGTTGAGGTTTGTTGTGACAGGATTGGTGCTTCGATGACCCCGCGCGTGCCCCTCCACCATCCTGCGGATGGTCCCCCTCCCCGGGACGGGGAGGAAGCATGAAAGAAACCGCCTACGCCAAGATCAATCTCGCCCTGCATGTCCGGCGGCGGCGGGAGGATGGGTATCATGAGCTGGAAACGCTCTTCGCCTTTGTCGATGCTGGGGATGAACTCACCGCGCGGCAGGCGGAGGAGGACAGCCTTGTCGTAACCGGCGAATTCGGCGGTGCACTGACCGATCCCTTCGGCAATATCGTCGCCCGCGCGCTGGGCGCCTTGCCGCGCGCGGATGGGCTGGCGATCGCGCTGGAAAAGAACCTGCCGGTCGCGGCCGGGCTGGGCGGGGGCTCCGCCGATGCCGGGGCGGTGTTCCGGCTGGTGGAGCGCATGCATGGTCTGCCCGACGATTGGCGCGAACGTGCCGCGCGGCTGGGGGCGGATGTGCCCGCCTGCGTGGAAAGCGTGACCTGCGTGGGGCGCGGCACGGGGACGCAGCTGGAGCCCGGCCCGGCCGATCTTGCCGGAACGCCCGTGCTGCTGGTCAATCCCCGCATTCCGCTGGCTACCGGGCCGGTGTTCAAGGCGTGGGACGGGCAGGATCGCGGGCCCATGCCGGAAGGCAGTGCGCGGCAGATCGCGCTGGAAGGGCGCAACGATCTGGAAGCGCCCGCCATCTCCCTCTGCCCCGAAATCGCCGATGTGTTGCGTGATCTTGAGGCAACAGGCCCCTGGCTGTCGCGCATGTCCGGCAGCGGGGCGACCTGTTTTGCCCTGTTCGACAGCCCGCAGGCCTTGCGCGACGCGGCAGAGCGGCTAGCGCAGGAACATCCCCAATGGTGGCGCATGGAAGGCAGACTGCGATGATCGAGCATGAGGCATACCGGATATTGGGAACCCCGCGTTTCGGCGGCATCCTCGTCATTTCGGACCATGCTTCGAACCTCGTGCCCGCCGATATTGACCTCGGTATCGATCCGGCGCTGATGAACGATCACATCGCCATCGACATCGGCGTGGGCGCGGTGGGTGAACTGATGGCCCGCCAGCCGGGGATCGCCGCCTTTCAGGGCAATGTCAGCCGACTGGTCTGCGACTTCAACCGGGACGAGGATCCCCTCGCCAGCGTTCCGGAAGTGAGCGACGGGGTGGAGATCCCCGGCAATCGCGGCGATGTGCATGAGGCGCGGCTGGCGCGTTTCTATCGCCCCTATCACAGTGCGCTGGCCCACCTGCTGGCGGAAACGCCGCCGTCGCTGATCCTTTCGCTCCACAGCTTCACGCCGCAGCTTGCCAGCGATCCGCACAGCCATCGCCCGTGGGATTGCGGGGTGCTGTATAATCAGGACGATCGCGCCTCGCGCGTTGCGATCCCGCTGCTGGAGGCCGAAGGCCTGCATGTGGGCGAGAACGAGCCCTATTCGGGCAAGATCCTCAACACGACGATGAACGTCCATGCCGAGGCGGAGGGGCGGCCCTATTTCGGGGTGGAAATCCGGCAGGACAAGGTGACTACTTCCGCCCAGCAGGAAGAATGGGCCGAGCGGCTGGCGCGCATCTGCAACCGGGTTGCGATAGCGATTGGGGAATGATCCACCCTTGTCACCCCGGACTAGTTCCGGGGTCCAGCTTCTGCCTTCTTCCCACCACTGCGCCTCTATGTAAGAAATCCAGCTGGACCCCGGAACATGTCCGGGGTGACAGGAAGAAGGGCGCTGTCTCCACTTTGTCCATTTTCTTCTTCGGCTGGCCCACTACCTGAAGTAGAGCGCCTGCAAACCTGATACCGGAGCCTTTGTCATGCCTGCCTATCGTTCCCGCACTTCCACCCATGGCCGCAACATGGCGGGCGCGAGGGGGCTGTGGCGTGCCACCGGCATGAAGGACAGCGATTTCGGCAAGCCGATCATTGCCGTGGTGAACAGCTTCACCCAGTTCGTGCCGGGCCACGTGCACCTGAAGGACCTTGGCCAGCTGGTCGCCGGGGAAATCCACGCGGCGGGCGGTATCGCCAAGGAATTCAATACTATCGCCGTGGATGACGGGATCGCCATGGGCCATGACGGCATGCTCTATTCGCTGCCCAGCCGCGACCTGATCGCCGACAGCGTGGAATATATGGTCAATGCCCATTGCGCCGATGCGATGGTGTGCATTTCCAATTGCGACAAGATCACGCCGGGCATGCTGATGGCTGCCATGCGCCTCAACATTCCGTGCGTCTTCGTTTCCGGCGGGCCGATGGAAGCGGGCAAGGTCGTGGTGAAGGGCAAGGAAGTCGCGCTCGATTTGATCGATGCGATGGTTGCCGCCGCCGATGAGTCCTACTCGGACGAGGAAGTGGCCGCCATCGAGCGTTCGGCATGCCCCACCTGCGGTTCCTGCTCGGGCATGTTCACTGCCAATTCGATGAACTGCCTGACCGAGGCGCTGGGTCTTTCGCTGCCGGGCAACGGTTCGCAGCTGGCCACTCATGCGGATCGCAAGCAGCTGTTCGAACGCGCCGGTCGCCTCGTGGTGACGCTGGCCAAGCGCTATTACGAGGAGGAGGATGAAAGCGTCCTGCCGCGCGTCATTGCCAGCTTCGAAGCCTTCGAAAACGCGATGAGCCTGGACATCGCCATGGGCGGTTCCACCAACACCGTGCTGCACCTTCTGGCTGCCGCGCAGGAAGCGGGCGTGGATTTCACCATGGCCGATATCGACCGGCTGAGCCGCAAGGTGCCGTGCCTGTCCAAGGTCGCCCCGGCCAAGAGCGACGTCCATATGGAAGACGTCCATCGCGCGGGCGGGATCATGGCGATCCTTGGCGAGCTTGACCGCGCCGGGCTGCTGCACACCGCGCTGCCCACCGTGCACAGCCCGACGCTGGGCGATGCGCTGGCCGATTGGGACATTCGTCTCACCAACAATCCGATGGTGCAGGAATTCTACAAGGCTGCACCGGGCGGCGTGCCGACCCAGACTGCCTTCAGCCAGAACCGCCGCTGGGACGAGTTGGATTCGGACCGTGAGAATGGCGTGATCCGTTCCGCCGAGCATGCCTTCTCCAAGGATGGCGGCCTCGCGGTGCTTTACGGCAATATCGCGCTGGAAGGCTGCATCGTGAAGACGGCGGGCGTGGACGATTCCATCCTGAAATTCTCCGGCCCGGCCAAGGTCTATGAAAGCCAGGACGCCGCCGTGACCGCGATCCTTACCGGCCAGGTCGAGGCGGGCGATGTGGTAGTGATCCGCTATGAAGGGCCCAAGGGCGGGCCGGGCATGCAGGAAATGCTCTATCCGACCAGCTATCTGAAGTCGAAGGGGCTGGGCAAGGCCTGCGCTCTCATCACCGATGGCCGCTTCTCGGGCGGCACCTCGGGCCTGTCCATCGGTCATGCCTCGCCCGAAGCGGCAGAGGGCGGGGCCATCGGGCTGGTGGAAATGGGCGATACGATCGAGATCGACATCCCCAACCGCACGATCCATCTGGCCGTGACGGACGAGGAACTCGCCCATCGCCGCGCGCGGATGGAAGCCAAGGGCGCTGCTGCATGGCATCCGGAAAAGCCGCGCGAACGCCGCGTTTCCGCTGCGCTGCAGGCCTATGCCGCGATGACCACCAGCGCCGCACGCGGTGCGGTGCGGGACGTTTCGCAGCTCAAGCGGGGGTAACTCGCATGCGTGCTTCGACAGGCTCAGCAAGGGCGGAATTGGGATATTCTATCCAACATCCGTTCGCCCTGAGCTTGTCGAAGGGCACGCTCCTCGCAATGACGATCCTGCTGGCGGGGTGCTCCCCCGAAGCGGCGGAGAAGTCTCCCGCCAAGGCCGAGGAAGCCAAGGAAGAGCCCACTCGCTCTGCCAGCGGGAACGAGCTGATCGAATGCGCAATCGGCGGCGCGCAATGGTTCCTGCGCGAATGCGAGGTGGAGAAGGGCACGGCGGACGACGGTTCCCGCATCCTGATCGTGCGCCATCCCGATGGCGGCTTCCGCCGTTTCACCGTGCTGACCGACGGGCGCGGGCTGGAGCCTGCCGACGGGGCCGAGCAGGGCGAGGCCGCTCTGGTCGACGGGCGGCTGGATGTGCGCGTGGCCGATGACCGTTATCGTTTTCCCGCAACGGTGAAGCCTGATGCCCAGGCCCAGTGACCAGATATTGACCGTTGCGCAGATGCGCGAGGCGGAAGAGGCGCTGATCGCAGCGGGCACCAGCGTGGACGCGCTGATGCAGATTGCCGGGCGCGGTGCGGCAGAATGGGTCTGGCGGCTTGGCTGGCCCCGGCCAGTCACTGTGCTGTGCGGCCCCGGGAACAATGGCGGCGACGGCTATGTGATCGCCGAGACTCTGCGCGCACGTGGCCTGCCGGTGACGGTCGTCGCCCCGCTCGCTCCGGCCACCGATGCTGCCCGCAATGCCCGTGGGCACTATCGCGGCGAGGTGCTTGCCTCCGCCGATGGCGTGCGGGGCACCGTTCTGGTCGATTGCCTGTTCGGCAGCGGGCTGGTGAGGCCGCTGGGGCAGGAATTGTTCGACATGCTGCGCGGGCTGGCGGACAGCCATCCCCTGCGCGTCGCCATCGACCTGCCGAGCGGCGTGGAGAGCGACAGCGGGCACCCGCTCAATGAAGGTCTGCCCGATTACCGGCTGACTGTCTCGCTTGGGGCGTGGAAATATGCCCATTGGACGATGCCCGCCGCAGCCCTGATGGGCGAGCGCAGGCTGGTTTCCATCGGCGTGGCCGAAGTACCCGGCGCCGCGAGACTGCTCGCCAAGCCGCGCCTTCATCCACCTGCCGCCGATGCCCACAAATATACGCGCGGCCTGCTGGCGATAGTCCCCGGTGCAATGCCCGGTGCGAGCCTGCTGGCGAGCGAGGCGGCGATGCAGGGCGGGGCGGGCTATGTCCGGCTCGCCGCCGCGCAGGCGCCGATGGGCACGCCGCCCGATCTGGTGGTCGATCCGCAGGCACTTGCCGATCCGCGCCTTTCCGCCGCTCTGGCGGGGCCGGGGCTGGGTCGCGGCGAGGACGCGCAGCGGGTGCTGGGCGAGGTGCTGGCGCGCGAAGTGCCAACCGTGCTCGATGCCGATGCGCTGGTCGCGCTCACTCCTGCCATGCTGGCCGGGCGGCGCGCGCCGCTGATCGCCACGCCGCATGAGGGCGAACTTACCCGGCTCGCCGTGAGTTTCGGCATTGCCGCACAGGGCAAGCGCGCCGTGGCGCAGGAACTTGCCCGGCGTACGGGCATGGTAGTGATCGCCAAGGGGGCGGACAGCCTGATCGCCGCGCCCGATGGCCGCATGGCGCTCGCCCGGCCTGCGCCCAGCTGGCTCTCCGTCGCGGGCACGGGCGATGTGCTGGCAGGGCTTGTCGCCAGCCGTCTTGCCACCGGAGCCGATCCCTTCGCTGCCGCCTGCGAGGCTGTGTGGCTGCATGGCGAGGCTGCGCGCCTTGCCGGGCCGGTTCTTACGCCATCGGCACTTGTCACGCATATTGCAGCCGCCTACGCGGCCTGCCTGTGACCGAAACCGAAGAAATCATCCGCATCGCCGCCAAGGGTGACGGCATTACCGACAGCGGCCGCCACTCGCCTTTCGCTGCGCCCGGCGATCTGCTGCATATCGATGGCACGCTGGAACATGGGCCGCACCATGTCGATCCGCCCTGCCGCCATTTCGGCACCTGTGGCGGTTGCCAGTTGCAGCATTGCGATGACGAGACTTTGGGCGGCTTTGTTGCCGACCGGGTGGTCAATGCCGCGCACTCGCAGGGCCGTGGGCTGGTGGCGGAGCAGGTGCTCCCCGTCCATCTTTCCCCGCCGCGCAGCCGCCGCCGGGCAACGCTCCATGCCGTGAATGGCGGGGGCGGGCCGCTGATCGGCTTTCATGAAAACGGCTCGCACCGGATTGTCGGGATTTCCGAATGCCCGGTGCTGGCCCCCGAACTGTTCGAGGCGGTCGGCAAACTGCGCGGCCTTCTGGCGCGGCGCAAAGGCAAGTATGCAGTCGATATCGACCTGGCCCTGGCAGAGCAGGGCGTGGCCTGCGGGCTCAAGGGCCTGAGCTTCGACGGGCTCGCCGATGCCGAGGCCCTGCTCGATTTCGCGCGCGATAGCGGTTTTGCCCGGCTGACCGTGGATGAAGGCTTCGGCCCGGAAACACGGTGGGAGCCAGCCCCGGTCACTGTCTCGCTTGGCGGCGTTTCCGTGCCGCTGCCTCCAGGCTCCTTCCTGCAGGCGACTGCCGATGGCGAGGAGGTTCTGGTGTCCTGCGCGCGCGAATGGCTGGACGGGGTGAAGACGGTGGCCGACCTGTTCGCCGGCCTCGGCACCTTTGCCTTTGCCCTTGCCGGCCCGGCCAAGGTGCTGGCGGCAGAGGCTTCGCGCGATGCTCATCTGGCCTGCAAGGCCGCTGCCGGATCTTCGGGCCGCCCGGTCCATGCCTTGCATCGCGACCTGTTCCGCAACCCGCTGCAACTGGACGAGTTGAACCGCTTCGGCGGGATCGTGCTCGATCCGCCGCGTGCGGGTGCGCGCGAGCAGGTGAAGCTGATCGCGGACAGCATTGTGCCGCGCGTCGTCTATATCAGCTGCAATCCCTCAAGCTGGGCGCGCGATGCCGCCACGCTGGTGGATGGCGGCTATCGCCTGACGCATCTGCGCCCGGTGGGCCAGTTCCGCTGGTCGACCCATGTCGAACTGGCCAGCCTGTTCGTGAAGGGCTGATCGGGCCTCAGGGGCCGTAATAATACATATATTCCCAGTAGTCGTCGGCGGCGAGGAAGGGATCGGTATAGGTCGAACTGCCGCGTTCCCCGTTGCAGGCGACTGAACTGTAAGTGGCGGCCAGCGTGCCGTCCGTGATGGGCTGCCAGCTTGTGTTCAACGGCATGGGCGCCAGCATCGCGCGATCGATGCCGAACACGTCCATCCGCAATTCGCGCACCTGCCGCCCGGTGCAATCGAGCTCGATCTGCGACTTGGTGTAATAGACGTCGCCCTTTTCGCCCACGCCCAGATCGAAGCCCTGGAACACCGTCATCGAAAGATTGGCGCCGCTGCTCTTGATGCTGTCGACATCGGCATAGGCGATCAGAGCGTCGCTGGTCGCCACCTCATGCCATGTCTCGGCCGCAGCGGGAGCGGTGAGGCTGGTGGTGACAGTAAGGCCGATCAGCAATCTGGTGCGCATTCGAGTTCACTCCGCAAAAGACATGGGGAGCGACTCGTTTTGATGATGTTTGCCCCGTTTCAGACAGAATCACAGGATGCCGCCCCGTCGCAAGCGCGAAATGCCGGACGAGGGCGCCCTAACAGGAGATTTCATTCTTGGCCGAGCGCTTCGAGCAGGCGCGCGGCCAGCCAGTCCCTTGCCTCTGCTTCCGCGAAAGCGTGGGATGCGCCGGGGCACCGGTGGATGCGCGGATCGCCCGCGTCCCAATTTGCGGCGAAGGCCTGCGCGGTCCGATCACGCTCTGCCAGCAGGATCGTGGATGGCCCCTTGAACGCCTTCAGACCGGCGGCGATATCCTGCGCCAGCGTGGTCGGGGCAGGCGCAGGGCGCATAGCCTGCCCGATGCCCCTCAAGAGTTTCCCCAGCGAGACCTTGCCGGTCAGCAGCCGGGCGATCTCTCCGGGATTGCGCAGCTTTTGCGAATAGCGCGCACGGATCGCCTGAGGCGGCGGGGAGGCGTCCTCGCTCTCGATGGTCCAGGGATTGGCGAGCACCATGGCATGGAGCCCCGCACCGCGGGCGAGCATCAGGGCGCTGGCGGCGTCGCAATTGCCGAAGCCAACGATGCGGGTGACTTGCGGGGCGGCCTGCCGGAAGACGGCAAGGGCGGCGGCACTATCCGGCGCGCTGGTGCGGAAGCCGCCATTTTCGCCTTCGCTGTCGCCCACGCCGCGTCGATCGAACCGGAATACAGGATGGCCGGCTGCGGCGATCCGGGCGGCGAGCTGGGCCTGCCCCGAAAAGGCGCCCGCGCGGGTCTCGTTGCCACCAGAAACGATCAGCAGCCCGATGGTGCCGTCTGCATCATCCAGCGTCCCCGCAAGCTGCGCGCCTTCGCAGGTGAAGGTCAGGTGCCGCCGGGTCACAGGTTCATGCCCATGGTGAGGAACGCAGCCAGCGTATCGGCCTGGGCAGGGCTGAAGCCCGGCTCGGCCCGTAGCCATGGCGCGGGCCCGCCAATGGTCGACTGGTCGATGTCGGCAAGGCGCCCGCTATCGGGCAGGCGGGCGCCTTCCAGATCGCGGATCATGGCCGCGCCGAGGCGGTAACCGGCCAGTTCCAGACCCTGTTCGCGCCCAGTTTCGAGCAAGGTCTCCGCCGTCTCGTTCACGCCCGCCTCGCGCGCGGCGATAGTGCGGGCGCGCAGCATGGCGCGCAGGGCATTGGCACCGCCGGTGGGGGCATAACGCCAGCCGGAAAGGGCGGGCGGGGCAAGGATGGCAGAGGCCCGAACGGTGAGAAGATGAGAAGCGGCGAAATGGCTGGCAGCGGCAAGGGCCGCCTTGCGCCAGCTTGCCAGGTTCTGATCTTCCAGCGGAGCGAGGCTTTCATTCCAACCCGGCAGATCGGGCAGGAAACTGTCGATCCCGGCCCCGTCCAGCCGGCGCATGGCCTCGATCAGAGTATGGCGGGTCTTGTTCGCCTCGTCGAACAGGGGCGGCAGGATCAGCAGGCGCCGGGCGCGGCCCTTGTCGAAGGCGACGGCATATTCCTCGCCGCCTGCGGGGCTGGGCCAGCTTGCGATCATCGCGCGGCGATCATGGCGGCGGTGTCAGCCGTTTCCGCGCTTGGCCTCGGCGAAGGCCAGCAAGGCGCCGTAGGTTTCCAGCATGTCGCCATCGACTTCCTCATCGTCGATCACGATGTCCAGCCGGTCCTCGATCTCGGTCAGCAGCCCGGCAACGGCCATGGAATCGAGTTCCGGCAGATGGCCGAACAGCCCCGTGTCGCCGGAGAAACCGTCCACGCGCGAACGGTCCAGCCCCAGCACGTCGCACAGGATTTCGCGCAGGATCGCGTCGGTCTGGCCGGTCATGTCGGAAGTGCTGCTCATCGGGTCTTTCGTCGGTCTGGTAAATGCCTGTTAATGCCTTGCCTTAGTTCTTGTGGAGGAGCTTGCGCAACCCCGCACGGACAAGGCGCGGCCAGCTCGCCGGGCTGCCGGGACGCAGGCATTCGAGGCGATAGCGCTTGCGCGTCTCTTCCATCCACATGCTCTTGTAGGGATCGTCCCCCGTGCCGAAATCGACGATCTCTACCTGATCGGTGTCGATCACCCGCTCGAACAACGCGGCCGTCAGCACGGTTCCGGCGGAAAGCGGCACGGCTTCTTCCACATGGGCCAGCTTGTGGATGAAGGCGGTGCCTGCTTCCACGGTCCAGAACTGGGCGGCCAGCGGCTTGCCTTCGCTGCGTGCGATGCCCAGTCGCAGGCGGCCCGCGGCCCCTTCCTGTTCGGCAAAGCGGCGCAGCATGGCGGGCTTGCCCTCGGCGGGTTTCCAGCTGGCGGCGTAGATTTCCTGATAGGCGCCCCAGGCGGTGGGATCGAAGGCGGAGTGGATTTCCACCTCCAGCTTCTTCGCCTTGCGTTTCAGCGTGGTGCGCAGCGGGCCGGGGCGGGAAGAGAGATAGTCCTGATAGCTTCGCCCGGACAGGCGCAGGATGTGATTGGTGTCGCAAACATCGCGCACGACCACCCAGCCGGCGGCACGGAATGCGGCGGCGAGCATGGTGGCGCTGCGGTCCTCGTCAGGCAGCGGCGACAGTACCAGGCGGTGTGCGTGGGCGGGCAGGTCGCGGGCGATGGCCTCAAGCAGCGCGGGCTGATTCGCGCCCGGCGTGGCGAGCGGCCGCCACAGGAAACTGTACCAGTTCGCCAGCGGCACCAGCGCGCCGTCGCGGCGCATCAGCGGCAAAGCGGCCGCGTGGCTTCCCTCGCTGGCCAGCACCACGAAAGGCGCGAGTTCGCCCTGTTCTTCCAGCAGCGTAAACCATTCCGCACGGTCGAATGGAGCCGCGCTCGCAAGATCGAGCGCTTGCAAGACGTTAACCCTGTCGTGATAGCTGACCGCGACCACTCGAATGCTTCCCCTGTGTAGACCCCAGCCGGAGCCGTAATGCCTGTTGCCCCCGATCCGATTGCCAGGCCGCTGGATCATCTCGCCCTGTTTGGCGAGGATGAGGCGATGGCGCTGGTTCTCCGGCAGGGCGGCCTTACCTACAAGGCCTTAAGGGAGCGTATCTCTTTGCTCGCCGCGTGGTTGGCGGACCGCGTGCCGGAAAAGGGCGCCCGCGTGGCCAGCTGGGCAGCCAAGGGCGAATTGACCTGCCTGCTGCCGCTGGCGGCGGCGAGGGCGGGGCTGGTGCATGTTCCGGTCAACCCGCTGCTCAAGCACGCGCAGGTCGCCCATATACTGGCCGATAGCGGCGCGCGCTTGCTGATGGGCAACGCGGCCCGGCTTTCCAGCCTTGGCGAGAGTGACGTTCCGGAAGGCTGTGTCCCGATGGAGGAAGCGCAGGTCTGGTCGGAAGCGGAGGCTTTGGGCGGCTCGCTCGGGCCGTCTGCTGCCGATCCGGAGGAACTGGCGGCGATCCTTTACACCAGTGGCTCCACGGGGCGGCCCAAGGGGGTGATGCTCAGCCATGCCAATCTCTGGCTCGGCGCGGTCAGCGTGGCGAATTATCTCGGGCTCGAGGCGGATGACGTTGTGCTGGGCGTGCTGCCCCTGTCCTTCGACTATGGCCAGAACCAGCTGCTTTCCGCCTGGCGCGCCGGGGCGAGAGTAGTGCCGATCGATTATCTCACCGCGCGCGACGTGGTGAAGGCCTGCGCGAAACACGGCGTCACCACTCTGGCCGCCGTGCCGCCCTTGTGGGTGCAACTCGTTGAGCTGGACTGGCCTCAGGACGCCTCCGCTCCCTTGCGGCGTCTTACCAACAGTGGCGGGGCACTGACGGTGGAACTGGTGCAGCGCCTTCGCGCGATCTTTCCGCAGGCGCACCTGTTCCCGATGTATGGCCTGACCGAAGCCTTCCGCTCGACCTATCTCGATCCTTCGCTGGTCGATACGCATCCCACCTCCATGGGCAAGGCGATCCCCTTTGCCGAAGTGCTGGTGATTGGCGAGCACGGCGACGTGACTACGCCGGGCGAGGAAGGCGAACTGGTCCATTGCGGGCCGCTTGTTGCGCAAGGCTATTGGCAGGATGCGCAGCGCACCGCCGAACGCTTCAGGCCTGCGCCTGCCGGTTCTGCCTATGGCGGCATGGCTGTCTGGTCAGGTGACCGGGTGGTGCGCGATGCGGATGGGCTGCTCTATTTCGCCGGGCGGCGAGACGCGATGATCAAGAGCGCGGGCAATCGCATTTCCCCGCAGGAAATCGAGGACGCCGCACTTGCCACAGGCCTGGTGGCCGAAGCGGTCGCGCTGGGTGTGCCGGATGAAAGGCTGGGGCAGGCAGTGCATCTGGTCGTCCGGCCGAAGGCGGACGCACTTGACGCGCAGGAACGCTTGCCGCGCCTGCTGGCACAGGAACTGCCCAATTTCATGCAGCCGCGAATGTATCACTGGCGGGAGGCCATGCCGCTCAATCCCAATGGCAAGATCGACCGCACTGCCTTGCAGCAGGAGCTTGCCGCATGAAGCCGCTCGGCCCCATTCCTGCCGGTTTCGAAGCGCTGGATGGCGAATTGGCCATCGGCGGCAAGACGGCCAGTGCGCTGGTCGCGCAGGCAGGCGGAACGCCCCTGTTCGTCTATTCGCGGGACCTGATCGCCCGGCGCGTGACCGATCTGCGTGCGGCCATGCCTGAGAGGCTGGCGATCCATTATGCTGTGAAGGCCAATCCTTTCGCCCCGTTGCTGGCCGAGATGGCGGGCCTTGTGGATGGGTTCGACATTGCTTCCGGCGGCGAACTGGCCATGGCCCTCGCGGCCGGTATCGCGCCGGAAAAGGTGAGTTTTGCCGGGCCGGGCAAGCGTAACGATGAGTTGGAAGCCGCCATCCGCGCTGGCGTGACGCTCAATCTCGAATCCGAAAACGAAGCTCGCCGCGCGCTGGCGATTGCGGAGCGTTTGAGCATGGTGCCGCGCCTCGCCATCCGGGTGAATCCCGAATTCGAACTACGCGGATCGGGCATGAAGATGGGCGGGGGCGCCAAGCCCTTCGGCCTCGATGCCGAGCGTGTTCCGGCACTTGCACGCGAATTGCTGGCGGCCGGGGCGGATTGGCGCGGGCTGCATATCTTCGCCGGAAGCCAGGCGCTCGATGCCGAGGCATTGATCGAAACGCAGGCCAATGTGCTGGAGCTTGCCGCGACGCTCGCCGGGGAAATCGGCGCTCCGCTACCCAAGCTCAACATGGGCGGCGGTTTCGGCATTCCCTATTTCAACGGCGACGCGCCGCTGGACATCGCAGCCATCGGTGCCGCCTTGAAAGCCCGTTTCAACTCTTTGCCGGAACTGCTTGAGAATACGCACTTCTGTATCGAGCTTGGGCGCTATCTGGTGGGCGAGGCGGGCGTCTATCTCACGCGAATCGTGGATCGCAAGGAAAGTCACGGCCAGACCTATCTGATCACCGATGGCGGGTTGCATCACCAGCTGGCGGCTTCGGGAAATTTTGGCACGGTCGTGCGGCGCAATTACCCGCTGGCCATTGCCAATCGCTTCGGAATTGACGCTACGGAAGAGGCGAATGTCGTGGGGTGCCTGTGCACTCCGCTCGATCGTCTGGCCGATCAGGCGGCGCTGCCGCGCGCGGATGTGGGCGATCTGGTCGCGGTGTTCTGCGCCGGGGCCTATGGCGCCAGTGCCAGCCCGGCGATGTTCCTGGGGCAGGGCCCGGCACGCGAAATCCTCGTTTAACCTTTCTCCCGTGCCAGTCCCCATTCGGGACAGTGGCCCGAAAACCCTCCCAAAGCCGGGCATTTGCGCCTTTGGCTAACGAGATGTTCACCCTTTTCGGGGAAGACGCGGGTTGGATTCAGGGCTCGTGAGCATGGGGGAAAAGAACCTCTCCTGCGCGCATGACCGAACGAAGCACCCGGTTTTCCGTGGGGACGTATCGATGCGTATGAGTGTGATTGCCCGCATGTTCCTGGGGCTGGCCCTGGCCAGTCTCTCGCTGGCCGGTTGTGCCAGCAGCGGCCCCCGGCTGCCTCCCGCCCAGTTCGTGGCGATGCAGGAAGGGCCGGGCGAGGAATATGTGATCGGCCCGCTCGACGAATTGACCATCCATGTCTGGCGCAATCCGGAACTCGGCGCGAAGGTGCAGGTCCGCCCCGATGGGCGCATCACTACGCCGCTGGTTTCGGACATGCCCGCGGTGGGCAAGACGCCTTCGATGCTGGCCGAGGATATTCGCCTGCAGCTGTCGCAATATATCACCGATCCGCTGGTTTCGGTGATCGTGAACCAGTTCGCCGGCACCTTCAGCCAGCAGGTGCGCATCGTGGGCGCGACCGAGAAGCCCGCCTCCATCCCCTATCGCGCCAACATGACCCTGCTGGACGCGATGATCGCGGTGGGCGGCCTTTCGGAATTCGCCAGCGGCAACCGAGCCAAGCTGGTCCGCTTCGACAAGGAAACCGGCAAGCAGCAGGAATATGCCCTGCGCCTGTCGGACCTGCTCAAGAAGGGCGACAGCAAGGCCAATGTCCTCCTGATGCCGGGCGATGTGATCATCATCCCCGAAAGCATGTTCTAAGGCAGGGCCGCATCGGGCATGAACGCCATCGTCGAAGAAATCCGCGCAGCGCTCTGGTCGGTCTGGAACCGCCGGTGGCTTGCGCTGGCAGTCGCCTGGGGCCTGTGCCTCGTGGGTTGGCTGGCCGTGGCCATGTTCCCCAATGCCTATGAATCCAAGGCGCGTATCTTCGTCCAGCTGGACGATGTGCTGGCCCAGCAGATCGGGATCGGTTCGGGCAGCCGCAAGAAGGATATCGAACGCGTCACCCAGACGCTGACCAGCGCGGTGAACCTCGAGAAGGTCATCCGTTCCACCCGCCTTGGCGAAACGGTGACGACGCCGCGCCAGATGGAATCCGCAGTGGAGAAGCTGGCCGAGACGATCACGGTCAAGAACACCGAAGAGAACCTGTTCGAAATTACTGCCGAAAGCGGCCGTCGCGATCTTTCCGATGGGGAGAATGCGCAACTGGCGCAGGACGTAGTGCAGAAGCTGATCGACATCTTCCGCGAGCAGAATCTGGGCGGATCGCGCGGGGAAATGCGCGACACGCTCGACTTCCTCGACCAGCAGCTGGCGGACCGCCAGAAGCAGCTGGAAAAGGCGGAGCAGGAGCGGCTTGCCTTCGAAGCGACCCATCCGGAATTGATCGGCGGAGCGGCGGCTATTTCGCAGCGGCTCGAATCGACCCGCGCGGAAATGCGCAGTGTGGAGGCCGATCTTGCGGCGGCGCAAAGCGCGCTGGCCGCAACGGATGGCCAGCTTGCCGGCACCCCGCGCACGATCGTCGTGCCCGGTCAGGTCGGCGGCGCGGCGGGCGCGCTGATGCAGGCCGAAGCCAATCTGGCCGATATGCGCGCGCGCGGGTTGACCGACAGCCACCCGGATGTGGTCTCGATCGAAAAGCAGATCGCTTCCCTGCGCCAGCAGGCGGCAAGGCAGGGCAATGGCGGCGGCATGCCGAACCCGGCCTATTCCTCGCTGCAGTCGATCCGGGCGGAGCGCATGGCGAATGTTCAGGCGCTGCAATCGCGCAAGGCCGCGCTCAATTCGGAAGTGATGCAGATCACGGCCAACCAGTCGCTTGAACCCGGGGTGGCGGCGGAAGCGCAGCGGATCAGCCGCGATTACGAAGTGCTGCGCGAACAATATGACAAGCTGCTGAAGGATCGCGAGGAACTGCGCCTGCGCGGGCAGGTGGAGACCGAGCGCAACGCCGTGAAGTTCGAGATCATCGACCCGCCGACCACGCCGCGCACTCCTTCCGCGCCCAACCGCCCGCTGCTGCTGTTCGGCGTGCTGGTGCTGGGTATCGGCGCCGGGGCGGGCGCGGGCTGGGCGATGGGGCAGCTGCGTTCCTCCTACGCGACGGCCAGCAAGCTTGAGAACACGTTCGATCTGCCGGTGATCGGCACGATCTCGCATGTCACCACCGAGGCGAGCCGGATGCTCAGGGCAAAGCGGCTCAAGCTGTTCGCAGCTGGCGCCGGGGGCCTGTGCGGGCTGTTCGTGGTGCTGCTGGCGGTGGAATTCATCCAGCGCGGCATGGTGGCGTGAGGGAGAGGGACATGACCGAACAGAGCAAGATCCCGGTTCCCCCCGAAGGCTCAGGCGAAGGCGAACAGGGCGGCAATTCGCTGTTCGAGCGGGCCAATGGCGCATTCGATCTGGGCGGTGCGTTCAAGCCTGCCCCGATGCCGAAGGACCTTGCGGAGATCCCCTCGCGCATCAAGCGCCCGCCGGTAAAGCCTGCATCCCAGCCGGAAGCTCCGGTGGCTTCGCCGGTTGCACCTGAAGTCGTGGCAGCACCGGCGGCTCCCGCTGTGCCTGCCGCAGCGTCCGAACCCACTTTCGCTCCCGAGGCAACCGTCCGGGCCGCGCCGGTCCAGCCGGTCCATTTCCCGCCCGCGCGGCACCCGGTCGACCGGGCCCGTCTGCGCGAGCAGGGCCTGATCGAGCCGGAAGGCGCGGTCACGACCCTGCTGGAGGAATTCCGCATCGTGAAGCGCGAACTCCTCCAGTCCGCGCGCGAGGCGCAGGCGAAAGGTGCTGGTGCCAAGGCGCAGCGCGTGCTGGTCTGCTCGCCACTGCCGGGCGAGGGCAAGACCTTCTGTTCCACCAATCTCGCGCTCGCCATGGCGGCGGAGAAGGACAGCGAAGTGCTGCTGGTGGATGCCGATTTCGCCAAGCCTTCGGTCCTGTCCGTGCTCGGCCTGCCGGGCGGACCGGGGCTGATGGACGCGCTGGCCGATCCCTCGATCCGGGTGGAAGATTGCGTGATCGGCACGGACATTCCTGGCCTGTGGGTGCTTCCCGCCGGCAACCAGACCACGCGCGACAGCGAATATCTCGCCTCGGCGCGCACGGCGCAGGTGCTCGACCGGCTGACGCAGGGCGCGCCCAATCGCATGGTTATCTTCGACTCCCCGCCCGCTCTTGCCGCATCGCCCGCGGCCGATCTGGCCAAACATGCCGGGCAGGCCCTGCTGGTCGTACGAGCTGATTCCACCGGTCAGAACGCCATCGAGGATGCGCTGCACCTGCTGTCGAACTGCGCCGACATCAAGCTGCTGCTCAATGACGCCCATTTCAGCCCGAGCGGCCGCCGCTTCGGCTCCTATTACGGATATGGAGGCTAGAATGCCCCGCATTATCCCTGCTCTCACGCTTGCCCTGGTGCTTGGCGCGGTTCCTGCCGCTGCCTCTGCCAAGGATGCCGGCGAGACCACGAAGCAGGTCGACATCGCACCCTATATCGAGGCGGCTCAGGTGGTTTCCGCCGAGCTTTCGCCGGGGGACGACGTCGTCACTTACAGCCGTATCGCCGCCGGGGTTGATGCGCAGGTGATCGGCCGGAACACGGCGGGCGCCCTGTCGCTGCGTTATGAACGGCGCATCGGGTGGGACGACAACGCCCCAGATGGCGACCTCATCAGCGGCATTGCCCGTGTCGGCGTCGGTATTGTGCCACAGGCGCTCACACTGGAGGCGGGCGGGCTTGCAGCACGCACTCGCGTGGAGGGCAATGGTGCCTCGGTGCTGAGCCCGATCGTGGACAATGCGGGCAAGAGCAATATCTACGCGGTCTATGCCGGGCCTTCGCTCCACACCAATATGGGCGATCTGGAAGTCGAGGGGCATTACCGCATCGGCTATTCCAAGGTCGAGGAACCCGATGCGCTGGTGACGGCGCCGGGGGCCGACCCGGTCGACGTGTTCGATGAAAGCGTGGTGCAGAACGCCCAGCTGCGCGTCGGTGCGCGGCCCAATACTCTGCTGCCGGTGGGCATCGGCGTGGGCGGTGGCTGGTACCGGGAGGACATCAATAATCTCGATCAGCGGGTGGATGACCGCCATGTGCGCGCGGACGCCACACTGCCGGTCAGCCACTCGCTCGCTCTGGTCGGCGGCATCGGTTACGAGGATGTGGAGATTTCGGCCCGCGACGCGCTGCGCGACGAGCTGGATTTGCCGGTGATCGGTGCGGATGGCCGCTATGTCACCGATCCCGCTTCGGACCGCCGCATCGCCTACCACACGGACGGACTGATCTGGGATGCCGGGGTGCTCTGGCGCCCCAGCACTCGCACCTCGCTCGAAGCGCATGTCGGCCGCCGCTATGGCTCTATGACCTATTATGGCTCGCTGTCCTACCAGCCCAGTTCGCGGTCCAGCTTCAACGTGGGCGTTTATGACACGGTGTCCGGTTTCGGCGGCCAGCTCAACAATGCGCTGGCCAATCTGCCGACCGAGTTCGAGGCGATCCGCAACCCGATCTCCGGCGATATCGGCGGCTGCGTGGACAGCCTTGAAAACGGTGCCTGCCTTGGCAGCGTGCTCAATGCCGTGCGGTCTTCCACGTTCCGCGCACGCGGCGTGATGGCCACTTATGCCCATCGCTTCGGCCGCTGGCAGACCGGGATCGGCGCGGGTTACGATAATCGCAAGTTCATCGCGGCGGACGATACGGTGCTGGCCGACGTGGATGGCAAGGCGGATGAGAACATCTGGCTCGCCGCCTACCTCAACGGGCGCCTGGGCGACAATTCCAGCGTATCGACCAATGTCTATGCCAATTGGTTCGACAGCGGGTTCGATCTGGCGGGCAGTTCCACCGGCTATGGCGCTTCGGCGGCCTATTACCGTAATCTGACCCAGCGGCTTTCCGCGACTGCTGCCGTCAGTGTCGACGGTGTGAAGCGTGACGACAAGGCGCTGGACGACACCTTGTCGGCCGCGGCACTGCTCGGCATGCGATATTCGTTCTAAACTATTCGGCCCGTGACCGGAGGTAAGAGATAATGTTCGACGATTTTTACGGGCTCAAGGGGAAGCCGTTCCAGCTCACGCCGGACCCGGCCTTCTATTTCCCCAGCGGGACGCACCGCAAGGCGCTGTCCTACCTGCGCTATGGCCTGGCGCAGGGGGAGGGCTTCATCGTCATCACCGGCGAGGTCGGCGCGGGCAAGTCCACGCTCGTGGCGCATCTGGTCGCCTCGGTCGATCCGGCGCAGCTCACGGTGGGGCAGGTCGTCACCAGCAAGCTCGACGGCGAAGAAATCGTCCATGTCGTTGCCCAGAGCTTCGGTCTGGACATCACCGGGCATGACAAGGCGAGCGCGCTGGGTGCCATCGAAGGCTTCTTGCACGAGGAAGCCCGTTCGGGCCGCCGTTGCCTGCTGATCGTCGATGAATCGCAGAATCTTTCGGTCGCCGCGCTCGAAGAGCTGCGCATGCTCTCGAACTTCCAGCTCGGCTCGCATCCGCTGCTGCAGACCCTGCTGCTCGGCCAGCCCGAATTCCGGGCCATGCTGCAATCAGAAGGCGGGCTGGAGCAGCTGCGCCAGCGCGTGATCGCCGCCCATCACCTTGAGCCGATGGATGCCAGCGAGATCGAACCCTATGTGGTCCATCGCCTGAAGCATGTAGGCTGGGAAGGGACCAATCCCTCGTTCGACCAGCGCGTTTTTGCCGAACTTTACGAAGCATCGGGCGGTATTCCGCGCCGCATCAACCAGATCGCCAATCGCCTGATGCTGCTGGGCGCGGTGGAACAGCGCTCGCGCATCGATGCCGCCATGCTCCACGCGGTGCTGGCCGAGATGGACAGCGACAATGCGTTTCCGGCTGCCGCTCCAGTGGTTCAGCCGCGCAGCGCCGCGCAGGTCGAACGTGCCGCCCAGGCCGAAGTACGGTCCGCGGCAAGCCAGCCTGCCCCCGCGCAGCCCGCGCCGGTTCCGGGCGTTCGCCCGGACGTGTTCGAGCGGGCCCTGGCGGCACGCGACGCGCAGATCGCCGAACTGCAGCAGGCGATTGTCGAATTGTCCTATTCCAAGGACGATGCGACAGTGGCGGCAGTCGAGCCCGATATTGCCGCCCTGCATGAGCGTATTTCCCAACTCGAGGCACGCCTGATCGAGCAGGAGCGCACCATGCGCCACACGCTCACCATGCTGATCGAGTGGATCGAGAACGACGCAGCCGCGCAGATCGCCGCCTGAGGAGCTTCAAGTGAGCGACGAGGCGGCCTCCCCGAAAATTCCCGGGAGCAGCCCGGTCAACGGTCTTTCCGTCGATGTGGAAGACTGGTTCCAGGTCGGTGCGTTCGAGAATGCGATCCAGCGCGGCGACTGGGATGGGCTGACCACGCGTGTCGAGCGCAATGTGGACGAGATCCTCGCCCTGTTCGATGCGGAAGGGGTGAAGGCGACCTTCTTTACGCTGGGCTGGATCGCGCAGCGCAATGGCGCGCTGCTGCGGCGCATCGTTGAGCAGGGGCATGAACTGGCCAGCCATGGCTGGGACCATGCGCGGGTTCACACGCTGGACCCTGCCAGCTTTGCCGAAGACTTGCGCCGGGCACGTCAGGAGATCGAGGACGCGGGCGGCATGCCCGTAACCGGATATCGCGCGCCCAGCTTTTCCATCGATGGCCGCACGCCCTGGGCGTTCGATGTGCTGGCGGAGCAGGGCTATGCCTATTCCTCCAGCGTCGCGCCGATCGTGCACGATCATTATGGCTGGCGCGAAGCCCCGCGTTTTGCCTTCCGGCCGCTGGCGGATTCCCCGCTGGTCGAAATCCCGGTGACCACGGCCGAATTCGCGGGCCGGCGGCTTGCGGCGGGCGGCGGCGGGTTCTTCCGCGTGCTGCCCTATGGCTTTTCCCGCTGGGCGATCCGTCAGGTCAATCAGCGGGAAGACCGTCCGGCCGTGTTCTATTTCCATCCGTGGGAGATCGATCCGGGCCAGCCGCGCGTGGATAATGCACCGCTGCGCTCGCGCCTGCGCCATTATACCAATCTCGATGCGATGGCGGGCAAGCTTGCACGGCTGCTGCGGGATTTCCGCTGGGATCGGATGGATGCGCTGGCCCGCCGGGAAGCGCGGCGCACGGTGGAAATGGCAGCGTGAACGCGCCCTTCGCCCTTTCTGGCGAGACGGTGCGCTGCGCCGATCTGCGTCAGCCGGACGAGGCCGCGCGGATCGAAGGTTTCGTGGCCGAAATGTCAGGCACCGTGTTTCATCGCCCGGCATGGCTTGTCGCGGTGGAGCAGGGCACCGGGCAGAAGGCGCTCGGGCTTGTCGCTGAAAAGGGCGGGGCGCTGACGGGTTGGCTGCCGCTGACGCGGGTCTATTCCCCGATCTTCGGGCGCGCGCTCGTCTCCAGCGGCTTTGCCGTGGGCGGCGGGGTGCTTGCCGCGCGTGACGGCACGGCTCAGGCGCTGGCTCATGCGGCGGAAGAGCTGGCGCTGCGCCACAGCTGCACTACAATCGAACTGCGGGGCGGCGCCTTGCCCGCCGACTGGGACATCCGGACCGACAGCCATTGCGGCTTCGAATGGGACCTTGCCGCCGATGATGCGGCCCAGCTTCTCGCGATCCCGCGCAAACAGCGCGCCGAAGTGCGCAAGGGGCTGGATGCCGATCTGACAGTACATGTCGGAACCGCGCCGGAAGACCGCGCGGCGCATTATGCGGTTTATGCCGAAAGCGTGCGCAATCTCGGCACGCCGGTTTTCCCGCGTTCGCTGTTCGAGGCGATGCTCGACACGCTGGATGCGGATATCTTGACGATCCGGCATCAGGGAGCGCCTGTCGCCAGCGTGCTGTCCTTCTACCATGACGGCGCGGTGCTGCCTTATTGGGGCGGGGGCACTTTCGCCGCGCGGGCCTTGCGGGCGAATGACCGGATGTATTTCGAACTGATGCTCCATGCCCGGCGTCGTGGCTGCTCGCGCTTCGATTTCGGCCGGTCCAAGACCAATAGCGGGGCGTGGCATTTCAAGAAGAACTGGGGTTTCGAACCGCAGCCGCTTTCCTATGCCAGCTGGACGGCGCCGGGCGCGGAGAAACGGGATGCCGATCCCACCAGCGCCCGCCATGCGGCACGGATCGCCCTGTGGCGACGTTTGCCGCTGGCCCTTGCCAACCGGCTCGGGCCAGTCATCGCGCGGGGGCTGGGATGAGCGGCGAAATCCTGTTTCTTGCCCATCGCCTGCCTTTCCCGCCCGACCGGGGGGACAAGATCCGCTCGCACCATGTGCTCAAGGCGCTGGCAGCCCTGGCGCCGGTCCATGTCGCGACCTTCGCGGATACTGATGCCGACTGGGAGCATGAGGGCGAGCTTGCGCAGGTCGCGGCGAGTCACTGCCTGGTAAAACGCGCCAAGCCGCTGGCGCTTGCCGGTATCGAAGCCATGCTCCGTGGGGAGCCGGTAAGCCTTGCCGCCTTCAGCAGCGCAGCACTGGCGCGCTATGTCGAGGATGTGCTGCGAAACCGGCCGATCTCGGCAATCTATGTCTTCTCTGGCCAGATGGGCCAATATGTGCCGCTCGGGTTTGCGGGCAGGCTGGTGGTCGATCTGGTCGACGTCGATTCCGCCAAGTTTGAAGCCTATGCCGACGGCAAGCACGGTCCGCGCGCGTGGATCGACGCACGCGAAGGACGGTTGCTGCGGGCCGAGGAAGAACGGCTCGCCCGGCGCGCGGCAGCAACCTTGTTGGTGAGCGAGGCCGAGGCCGAATTGCTCGTCTCTCGCCTGGATGCGCCGGAACAGGCCCGCGTACTCGCACTGGGTAACGGGATTGATACGAAGGTCTTCAACCCTGCCGCTGCCTTGCCGATCCTGGAAATGAAGGAGCAGGTCGGGCCGCATCTCGTCTTCACCGGGCAGATGGATTACGCGCCCAATGTCGAAGCGGCGATGCGGGCGAAAAGTCACATCCTGCCCGAACTGCGGCGGGACTGGCCGCAGGCCCAACTCCACATCGTCGGCCGGGCGCCGGTGCCTGAACTACTGGCGCTGGATGGTAGAGATGGCCTCAGGGTATGGGGTGAAGTCCCTGATGTAAGACCATTTCTTTCTGGTGCTGATATTGCATTGGCGCCGCTTTCTATCGCCCGCGGGGTTCAAAACAAGGTGTTGGAAGCCATGGCAATGGCCCGGCCGGTAGTGCTGACGCCCGGCGCGGCAACCGGTATTGGCGGGCTCGACAATGTCCACTTCGCCATGGCCGAAAGCGATCAGGGGCTCGTGTCGCGGATCAAGAGCCTGCTCGCCAATCCTCGCGCGGCCCGGGCCATGGGCGCTGCTGCCCGGCAATTCGTGATCGAGCGGCGGGGCTGGAATGCCATGCTGGCCGACCTGCCCTCGATCATGGGAATGGCCGATCCGGGCGAGGCGAGGCGCGATGCAGCGTGATGCCCCGATGCAGGGCGGCGCAGCGGATAATCTCCTGACGCATCTGCCGGAGCCTTGGCGTGTGCCTCTGGCCCGCCTCGGGCTGGCCTGGGCGGGGCTCGTCGCGTGGTTCTGGCACGATTGGGCCGAAATGGCGGACCAGTGGTGGAACAGCTCCACTTACAACCACATTCTGCTCGTGCCGGCGATCGTGGCCTGGCTCGTCTGGCTGCGGGCGAGGGCGCTTGTCCGCCTTGCTCCCTCGACATGGTGGCCGGGGTTGATCCTTGTCGCCGGGGCGATGGCGGTGTGGCTGCTCGGGGCAATTTCCGGCCTCAACCTCGCGCGCCAGCTTGGCGCCGTGGTCGCCTTGCAAGGCGCGGCGATTGCGCTGCTGGGGCCGCGTGTTACGGCAGGGCTGATCTTTCCGCTGGCCTATCTCCTGTTCCTCGTGCCCTTTGGCGACGAACTGGTGCCTGCGCTGCAGACGATTACGGCCAAGCTGACTATCGCGCTGGTCCATCTGAGCGGAATTCCGGCCGAGATCGAAGGCGTGTTCATCGATACGCCGGTCGGCCTGTTCGAAGTGGCGGAAGCCTGTTCGGGCGTGAAGTTCCTGATCGCCATGGTCGCGCTGGGCACTCTGGTTGCTCATGTCTGTTTCGAGCGCTGGGGCAGGCGGGCAGCCTTCCTTGCGGTCGCTATCGTGCTGCCGATCCTTGCCAATGGCGTAAGGGCATGGGGCACGATCTACATTGCGCAGTTCCAGGGCATCGAATTCGCCAAAGGCTTTGATCATATCTTTTATGGCTGGGTCTTCTTCGCCGTCGTGATGGCCGTGCTGCTGGCGCTTGGCTGGCGTTTCTTCGACCGCGCGCCCGACGATCCGCTGATCGACGCCGAAGCTATCGCCGCTTCGCCAGCCCTCGCGCGGATCGAAGGCTGGCGGATGAACGGATGGGCCGCCATGGCCGCGATCGCCGCGCTGGCGCTGCTATCGGGCGCATGGGCGGCACGGGCAGAGCAGCTTGCCGCACCGGTTCCTCCGCAGGTCGCTTTGCCGATGGTGCCGGGATGGCAGCTGGTCGATTACACCCCGCAGGTCTGGTGGGAACCGCGCGCAGTCGGGGCCGATCATCGTCTGCTGGGCCGCTATGTGGATGGCGATGGCCATGAGGTGGATGTGTTCTACGCCTTTTACGCAGCGCAGGATGAGGGGCGCGAGGCCGGGGCCTTCGGGCAGGGCGCGCTGGTGCCCGATACGGAATGGCGCTGGCTCAAGCCCGGTCCCGCCGTCGCGGATGCCCAGTCCGATCTGCTTCTCGCCCAAGGTCGCGTGACCCGTCTTGCTGCAACCTTCTATCGCACGGGCGATTTGCTGACGGGCAGCAATTCCCGCCTCAAACTCGCCAATATGCGCGACCGCCTGCTGGTGAATGCCGAACCGACCATGACCCTGATCCTCTCCGCCGAAGAACGCCCCGGCCATCCTGCCGCCGAGAGCATCGCCGCATTTCGCCGCGCCACTGGCCCCACGGGCGAGTGGATGGACGGCATCGCCCAACTTCCCTAACCGCTACAGCCATGTGCGGAATTGCCGGGATCTTCCATTGCCAGACGCCCAAGCCGGTCGATCCCATGCGGGTCGAGCGGATGTGCGACGCACTGGCCCATCGCGGGCCTGACGGGGCAGGGGTGTGGACCGCGCCCGGCGTAGGGCTGGGCCATCGCCGGTTGTCGATCATCGACCTGGCGGGCTCTCCCCAGCCGATGCAATCGGGCGACGGACGGGCTGTGATCGTCTTCAACGGCGAAATCTACAATTTCCGTGAGCTTCGCCGCGAACTCGAGGGGCTGGGGGAAGAATTCCGTACCCATGGCGACACGGAAGTGATCCTTGCTGCCTGGCGCAAATGGGGCGTGAACTGCCTTGAGCGCCTGCATGGCATGTTCGCCTTTGCCCTGTACGATCTGGCGGATCGCACATTGTTCCTTGCGCGCGATCGCCTGGGGGTGAAGCCGCTCTTCATGGCCCGGCTCAGCGACGGAAGCCTCGCCTTCGCGTCCGAGCTCAAGGGCTTGCTGGCGCATCCGCTGTTGCGGCGCGAGGCCGATCCGCTGGCGATCGAGGATTACCTCACCTGGGGCTATGTTCCCGATCATCGCTCGATCCTGAAGGGAGTGGAGAAGCTGCCCGCCGGGCATTACCGCCTGCTGCGCCATGATGCTTCCCCGGCTGCCCCCGTGAAATGGTGGGACGTGAGCTTCGCTTCGCGGCGCCGTGGGTCGGATGCCGATCTGGGGGCGGAACTGCTGCATCATCTGCGTGAGGCAGTGACGTCCCGCATGGTGGCCGACGTGCCTTTGGGCGCGTTCCTCTCAGGCGGGGTGGATAGTTCCAGCGTTGTGGCCCTGATGGCCGAAGCGAGCCGGGAGCCGGTACGGACTTGCTCGATCGGCTTCGACGTCGCTTCGGAAGACGAGACGTCTTACGCCAGCGAGGTCGCCCGGCTCTTCGCCACGGATCATCGCAGCCGCACTGTCGCTGCCGACGATTTCGCGGAACTGGACCGGCTTGCCGCCATGTTCGACGAGCCGTTTGCCGATGCTTCGGCTCTTCCGACGTGGCGCGTCTGCCAGCTGGCGCGCGAGCATGTCACGGTGGCTCTGTCGGGCGACGGCGCGGACGAGGCCTTTGCCGGTTATCGCCGCCAGATATTCCAGGCCCATGAGGAGCGCGTACGCTCGGTGCTTCCCGCTGTCCTGCGCGGGCCGGTTTTCGGTACGCTGGGCACTCTCTACCCCAAGGCGGACTGGGCCCCTCGTGCCTTGCGGGCCAAGGCGACTTTCCAGGCGCTGGCAGTGAATGGGGAGGAGGCCTATGCCGCCGCACTGGGAGTCAATCGCCCGGAATTGCGAGGGTCGCTCTATACGGATGGACTGCGCAAGGAACTGCAGGGCTATCGCGCGGAGCAACCCTTCGTCGATATGATGCGTGCAGCGCCGGCGCGGTCGGGGCTCGACCGGGCGCAATATGCCGATCTGAAGTTCTGGCTACCGGGCGATATTCTGACCAAGGTCGACCGGACGAGCATGGCCGTAAGCCTGGAAGCGCGGGAGCCTTTGCTGGATCACCGGCTGATCGAATTCGCTGCTGCTCTACCTGAGCGGATGCGGGTTCGGGGCAAGCAGGGCAAGTGGCTGATGAAGCAGACCATGCGCCGCTATTTGCCGGATTCCATCCTTTTCCGGCCTAAACAGGGTTTCGTCACGCCCATTGCCCAATGGCTGCGCGGGCCGCTGGCGGGCGAGGCGAGGGCTATCGCTACATCCGCCGCGATTGCCCGGACGGGGTGGTTCGACGGTGGGCGGATTTCACGCCTTGCCGAAGAGCATATCGCGGGCCGGGCAGACCGTTCGCGCCTGCTTTGGCAGCTGCTGATGCTCGAACGGGCAGTGCGTCAGCTGGGAATTTCGGGCTGAAACAGCCCAGCCGCAAAGGCCGCAACTGCCGAATCCGATTGGGAATTTCCCCGCGATCGCTCCATTCCGGGGCATTGCCTCGCATTATGGTAAACAAAACGTTTGCCAAGGGACTCGACCTTGACGTAGATTCTTCAATGACTTCTGCGGAGAACATAACAAACGCGCAGGAACGGGGGTCGCGAAAAGAGGGATCTATGGATCGACTGGCGAGCAGTCTCGACAGGAGTGAAACGGGGTCGAGCGGGGTGGATAGCCCCGTGATGGTGCTTGGCGAGGGCGAGGAACATCTCGTCACCGCCAGTCAACGGCATCTGGCCATTCCTGACGAGTTATTCCGACTGAACGAACTGGATGTCCTCTATGAGGATTCCCGGCAGACCTTGTGGACCTATATGCGTCCGGTGGGTCGGCCGAGCTTTTCGCCTGCAATGCTGGGCGATTTCGTGAACTGGCAACGGCTGATCGGGGACAATTTTGGCCCCGGTAAAGTGCCGTTGCGCTTCCTCGTGTTGGCCAGCCGCTCGCCGGGCGTGTTCTGCTTCGGCGGCGATCTGGAGCTGTTCCAGCGCTTGATCCGTGAACGCGACCGTGCCGGGCTGGCCCAATATGGCTATAAATGCGTGGAAATCCTCCAGCGCAACACGCAGTGCCTGGACCTTCCGATGCTGACCATCGGCCTGGTTGAAGGCGCGGCTCTGGGCGGCGGGTTCGAGGCGCTGCTGTCGTTCGATTATATTATTGCGGAACGCGGCGCGACTTTCGGACTGCCCGAAGTCATGTTCGGTCTCTTTCCGGGCATGGGCGCGCATGCCTATCTGTCGCGCAAGCTCGGGACGGCGATGGCTGACCGGCTGATCGTCTCCAACGAGACCTATACGGCCGAGCAGATGTACGATCTGGGCATTGTCCACAAGCTGGCCGAGCCCGGCGAAGGGCTCAACGCCTGCCGCGAATTCATCGACAAGTCGGAGCGCCGCCATGGCGGGCTGGTCAATTCGCGCAAGGCAATGAAGGTGGCTCAGCCGATCCGGCTCGAGGAATTGAAGCGGATCGTCGATCTCTGGGCCGATGCGGCGCTGCAACTGCGTGAGCAGGATCTCAAGGTCATGAGCCGTCTGGCTTCGGCCCAGACACGCCTGTCCCGCGCGGCTTGAACCGGTAAAGCGGCAGGGCCGGGCTGGCGTACGCCAGTCCAGCCCTGCGCAATTCTAGCGGGCGCCGACCATCACAAGCTCGACATTGTCGAGAGCTTCGACGGTGATCCTCTCGATGCTGGTGATGGCAATTCCGTCGCGCGGTTGCGCCTCCTCGCCATTCACGCGGATACGGCCACGGGTCGCCACCAGATATTGGTGCCGCAAGGGGCTCGCTTGGTAAGTCACGGTATCTCCCGCCGATAGCGTTGCCGCCAGTACCTTGGCGTCGCTGCGGATCGGCAGGGCCTCGTCGCTCTCCGGATCGCCACTGGCGACGACCACCCATTTGCCCGAACGCTCGCCACGCGGGAACTCGCGAGTGCCCTAGCTGGGCTGCTCGCCCGCGCGGTCAGGCATGATCCAGATTTGGAACAGGCTGGTTGCCTCATCTTCCAGATCATATTCGGCATGGACCACGCCGGTGCGCGCGCTCATCACCTGGACGTCGCCTGCCCCTGTGCGACCGGTATTTCCGAGGGAATCCTTGTGGGTGATTGCTCCGGTGCGAATGAAGGTGATGATCTCCATGTCACTATGGGGATGCGCCGGGAAGCCGGCCTTGGGGCCGATTACATCGTCATTCCAGACGCGCAGCGCACCCCGGCCCATCCGATCGGTGTCGTAATAGTCGGAGAAGCTGAAATGATGGTGCGTATCCAGCCAGCCATGGTCGCGGTGGCCCAGGCCTGCGAGGGGACGGATATCGATCATGGGATATTCCACATCGGCGGGGTGTTAACGCCGGGATTGGTCATAATGTAATGTGATAAGATGCGGTTTCAGCCGCTCGTGCCATGGCCTCTGGCGAGGTAGTCGGCGCTCTGCATTTCCATCAGGCGGCTGACGGTGCGTTCGAACTCGAAACGGCCATCGCCTGCCTTGTAGAGGTCTTCGGGCTTCGCCGCTGCTGCGGCAAGCAGGATGACATTGTGCTCATACAGCGCATCGATGAGGGTGACGAAGCGCGCTGCCTCGTTGCGCTGGTCTGGCCCCATCACCGGAATGCCGACAAGGATCACCGTGTGATAGGTGCGGGCGATGGCAAGGTAATCGGCGGCACCGCGGGCCTCGCCACAGAGCCGCTTGAAGCTGAAAACCGCCACGCCCTTGAGGCTTTTGGGCACGAACAGCATGCGCCCGCCGCCGACATCCAGTTCGCCGTTCGGCACATGGGCAGCGTCTTCCGGGGCGTAGTCGGTCAGGCGGAAGAAGGCCTCGCGCACTTGCGCGGTCGCTTCCGGCCCAAGCGGCGTGTGCCAGGTTGCCATTCCGCCCAGACGCTGGAGGCGGTAATCCACCGGTCCGTTAAGCGCCCGCACATCCATTTCCTGCTCGATCAAGGCGATGAAGGGCAGGAAATGTTCGCGGTTGAGCCCGTCCTTGTAGAGTTCCGCAGGCGCGCGATTTGACGTTGTTACAACTGTTACACCCTCATCGACCATCAGCGCCCGGAACAGGCGGCTCATGATCATTGCGTCGGCGGAATTGTTGACCACCATCTCGTCGAAAGCGAGCACGCGCAGGCCTTCCGCCAGCCTGGCCGCAACCGGCGGGATGGGGTCGCCGCTCTCGCTCTGGCGCGCGTCGCGCAGCAAGGCATGCACTTCCAGCATGAAGGCGTGGAAATGCACGCGGCGCTTTTCCGGGATTGAAAGCGTCTGGTGGAACAGGTCCATCAGCATGGACTTGCCGCGCCCCACGCCGCCCCACAAATATACTCCGCGAGGGCTTTTCGCTTTCTTGCCCAGGAGCTTGCCGAACAGGCCGGGCTTGCTGCCGCCTTGTTCCAATTCGCGTTGAAGGGCGTCGAGCCTGACTGCGGCCGCGCGTTGTTCGGTATCGGGGCGCAATTCGCCAGCAGCCAGCAAAGCCTCGTACCGAGCCAGCATTCCGGACATCAGCGGGCGTGGTTCTCGCGCGGCTGCATCGCCTCGAATTTGGGAAGATCGGGATCGAAACGATCCCAACTCGGCGCGTCCTTCAGGTAGATCACGCTTTGCGGGCTCACGGCGCTGGGATCGTCGAGCGATCCGGCCTGAACCATGATGTGTTCACCCGGTAGATCGCCGGAGGTGTAGAGACGCCCGGCGCAGGTGCCGCAGAAGTGGCGAGTTACGCTTCCACCGGTTTCACCCACATTGGTGTAGGTCGTGGGCGTTCCTTCAAGCTCGAGCTGGCTTTTGTGAATGCCGACAATGGTGGTGTGGCCAGTGCCGGTCGCCTTCTGGCAATCCTTGCAGCAGCATTGGGAGACGAACAGGCTCGGGCCGGTCAGCCTGTAGCGGATCGTTCCGCACAGACAGCCGCCTTCCAGAACGGTTCCGGCATCCACCATGGCGATCAGGCGTGCCTTTCGGCCTGCATCTTCTTGATTTCAGCGATCGCGCGCGCAGGGCTGAGGCCCTTCGGGCAGGCATTGGCGCAGTTCATGATCGTGTGGCAGCGATAGAGGCGGAAGGGATCTTCCAGCTCGTCAAGCCGCTCACCGGTCATCTCGTCACGGCTGTCGGCCAGCCAGCGATAGGCCTGCAGCAGGATTGCCGGGCCCAGGAACTTGTCCGAATTCCACCAATAGCTGGGGCAGGAAGTGGAGCAGCAGGCGCACAGGATGCATTCGTACAGGCCGTCCAGCTTTTCGCGCTGTTCGGGGCTCTGCAGCCGTTCCTTGCCCGAGGGAGTGGGGCTGACGGTCTGCAGCCAGGGGCGGATCGAGGCGTATTGCGCGTAGAAATGCGTGAAATCGGGCACCAGGTCCTTCACCACTTCCATGTGCGGCAGCGGAGTGATGCGGATTTCGCCCGATCCGCAATCCTCGATCGCGGTGGTGCAGGCCAGGCCGTTCTTGCCGTTGATGTTCATCGCGCAGGAACCGCAGATGCCTTCACGGCAGGAGCGACGGAAGGTCAGGGTCGGATCGACCTCGTTCTTGATCTTGATGAGAGCGTCCAGCACCATCGGGCCGGTCAGCTCCAGATCCAGCTCGAACGTGTCGAAGCGCGGATTTTCGCCGCTGTCCGGGTCATAGCGATAGACCTTGAACTTCTTGGGCGCAGTGGCGCCAGCCGCCGAATGGTTGCGGCTCTTGCCGGTGATCTTGCTGTTCGCGGGGAGTGTGAAGGTAGCCATCGGGTGCGATCCTGCTGAGTCCCGTCCTCTCTAGCGATTGTGCGGCGCGGGGCAAGGCGGTGGGGCGTGAAAAAGACCATTGCGTCATCGCCTTTTGCCAGCCCATTACCTCCTACAACAGAACAAGGGGCCGGTTCATCGAAACACGGCCTGGACGAGAGGAAGATGGATGGGCCTGCGCCACTGGTATGAGGAGACGATCCTCCCCAAGATCATCAAATGTGCCTGCAATGACGAGCGGATCGAGGAACTGCGCGGCCATGTCGTACCACTGGCCCGCGGCAGAGTGTTCGAACTCGGTTGCGGCGGCGGATTGAACCAGAAGCTCTACGACCCCAAGCTGGTGACAGGCTTCGCCGCGATCGACCCTTCGCCCGCCATGCTGGACGATGCGCTGAAAGCGGCGCAAGAAAAGGGCTGGCAAGCGGACATACGCGAGGGCAGGGGGGAAGCGATCCCGTTTGAAGACGATGCTTTCGATACGGTCGTGTGCACTTACACCATGTGCTCGGTGGATAATCAGGCGCTGGTCCTGAAGGAAATGCGGCGTATCCTGAAGCCGGGCGGCACGCTGCTGTTTCTGGAACATGGCCGCTCGCCGGAAGCGAAGGTCTATCGCCACCAGAGGATGATCGAGCCGGTCTGGAAACGCGTGATGGGCAACTGCCATCTCACTCGCGAAGTCACCGCCGCAGTGCAACGCAGCGGGTTCGAGGTTCAGGACACGTCGAACCTCTACATGGACAAGATGCCCCGCTGGGCCGGCTTCATGGAGTGGGGCGTGGCCGTGAAGGCGGGCGAGTGATCGGGAAAGGGTTGGAGTAGGGTAATGGTTCAGCTGACTTCCGAAGAACGCGCCATGCTGGATGGCGAGCAGGGCACTGCCGTGCAACGCGCCATGGAATTGCTGGTGCGCTATGCCGAGGCGCTTGACGCGGATCGCTTCGTCTACACTAACAACATCGCTGGCGTGCCGGGTTCCTCGCCGCAATGGGTGAAGGACTATTACGCTGCCGATGGCGGCGATTACCGTGCCGTGTTCTGCCGGTTCGATCTCGACGCAGACGATGTGTTCGACGTGCCCAGGATGAACGCTTTTTCCTGCCATTTGCAGGGCGGGATGGACCCGGTGCTTTGGCGCGAACAGGGCATGAGTGAGGATGCCTTCGCCAACTTCGCCTCAGACGAGCGCGAGGTTGCCGCGCATGGAATTCAGGTGCTGAAGACCTGCACGCCCTATCTGGCCGGCAATGTCCCGGTGATGGGCGAGCATTGCGCGTGGATGGAATCTTCCGCCGTTGTCCTGTGCAATTCCGTGCTCGGCGGGCGGACCAATTGCGAGGGTCGGGAATCGACCAGCGCCGCCATGCTGGCCAAGCGCGTGCCGGATTGGGGTTTCCATCGTGACGAATTTCGCCGAGGCCATCATGCGGTGCAGGTCGCCTATCCGGTGGACTCGATCTTTGAATGGGGAATGCTCGGCTATTTCACCGGCGATGCGGTGCAGGATGCCATCCCTGTGCTCGATGGGGCGATCGAGCAGCCGAGCCTGATCCGCCATAAGCATTTCGGCGCCGCTGCCGCTTCGTCGGGTGGGGTGGAAATGTACCACATGGTGGGGATCACTCCCGAGGCTTCCAGCCGGGAAGCGGCTTTCGGCGGTGCGGATCGCGGCGAGCGTTTCGTTTATGACGCCGCAGCCCGCAAACGGATCTACGAAGCGCTGAACAGCGTCGGTTCCTGTGAGGACGTCGATTTCGTCATGCTGGGGTGCCCGCATTATTCCATCGAACAGATCGCAGAAGTCGCGGCGCTGCTCGAAGGCCGCCGGGTGCATGAAAACTCGGCCCTGTGGGTGTTCACCAGCCGGGCAGTAAAAGCGACGGCCGACGCCAATGGCTACACAAAGGCGCTGCGCGATGCTGGCGCGCTGTTGATGACGGACACCTGTTCCTCGATCAGCCGCATCGCGCCCAACGGAACGAAAGTGGCCGCCCTCGATAGCGCCAAGCAGGTGCATTACCTGCCTGCGATGATGGGGCTGGAAGGCTGGTACGGCACCACTGCGCAATGTGTGGATGCTGCCTGTACCGGCAAATGGAGGGGGAGGCTGGTATGAGCGAGGCGGTGGCAATGGAACGGCCCGTTAAGGCGCAGGGGGAACCTCGCCTGGTACTTCATGGCCGCAAGGTCGTGGGCGGCGTGGTGGAGGGCGAAGCCATCGTCACTCAGGACACGATATCGGGCTGGGGCGGGATCGATTCCATGACCGGCACGATCATCGAAAGCCGTCACGAACTGGTGGGCCAGAGTTTTGCGGGCAAAGTGCTGGTCTTCCCCGGCGCAAAGGGCTCTTCGGGCTGGTCAGGTGCGTTCCACACCACCCGGATCGCGGGCGTTGCGCCGCTGGCCATGGTGTTCAGCATCATGACGACCAAGGCAGCATTGGGTGCGGTGGTGATGCGGGTGCCGACCGTGACGGCGCTGGATGGCGATCCATGCGAGTTGATCCGCACCGGCGATTGGGTGCGTGTGGACGGTGATGCGGGGACGGTGTCGGTCTGGTAGAAGGCTGAGCAGATAGTTCGTCATTGCGAGGGGCATTGCGCCGACGCAATCCATGGCATTGTGCGTTATGCCCTGGATTGCGTCGCTACGCTCGCAATGATGAAAACGATCAATCGACCAGTTCGCCTGCCTTCAACACCTTGGCGGGCTTCTCCAATATTGTGACATCCGCCAGAGGATCGCCGTTCACGGCAACCATGTCCGCCCATGCACCGGGTTTGAGCGTGCCAACCTCGCCCGTCTGTCCGAGTGCATCGGCGGCATTCGCCGTAGCGGCGCGGATCGCGTCGAGTGGGGTCATGCCGTATTCGACCATGATGCGGAATTGCCCGGCGGCGGTTTCATGCGGCATCACGCCCGCATCGGTGCCGAAGGCCATTTTTACCCCGGCCTTGAAGGCCTTGCGGAAGTTGTCACGCTGGATCTGAGCGACTTCGCGGTCCTTGCGCAGATTGTCTTCCATCACACCGTTTGCCGCGCCAGTGGCCTGCGTATATTCGGTGTTGAAGATATCCATCACCAGAAATGTGCCGTGTTCGCGGGCAAGGCGGATGCCTTCGTCGTCGATCAGGCTGGCATGTTCGATCGTGTCGATCCCGCCCCGGATGGCGGCCTTGATCCCGTTGGCACCATGCGCATGGGCGGCAACTTTGACGCCCCACAGATGTGCTTCATCGGCGATGGCGCGCAGTTCCGCTTCGGTGAGTTGCTGTTGGCCGGGCTCGGTGTTGCGCGAGAACACGCCGCCCGTCGCGCAGACCTTGATCACTTCGGCGCCATATTTGCGCTGCTCGCGCACGCGCTTGCGCAATTCGTCCACGCTGTCGCCCACGCCGGGGCTCTTGGCCTCGAAGCTGGGCGGGAGGTAGGTTTCGTCGCAATGCCCGCCCGTAGCGCCGAGAGCGTAATTGGCGTTTACGATGCGTGGACCCTTGATCCAGCCTGCCTCGATCGCCTGATCCACGCCAGCGACATTGTAGTCGTTATCGCCCACGTTGCGCACGGTCGTGAAGCCCGCGTTGAGCATGCGTCGGGCATTTTCCACGCCCAGCGCAGTCCAGAAGCGGTCAGTGAAGGCCAGCGAATTATAGCCGCCATATTCGGGCCGTCCGTCCAAATGGACATGCATGTCGATCAGGCCGGGAAGAACGGTGAGGCCTGAAAGATCGACCACTTCGGCTCCGGCGGGCGGCTGCGCGCCGGACGTGATGGTTTCCACCTTGCCGTCGGTTACCTTGATCAGCGGATCGGCAACATATTTGCCGGCATCCACGTCCAGCAGTCTCGCTGCCTTCACGTAGACCGTCCCGGCCGTGGCGGGCCCCGCCAGTGTCACCGCGAGTGCGGTGGTGATGGCGAGGTTCCGAACGGCCGGGATGATCTTCATGGGATTATTCTCCGAAAGTGCGCTGCCACCAGCCGCGACGGGGCGGGGAGCTCTGTTCGTCAGAAGCAGCTTCCTCGGCCGCTACCGGTTCCGAAGCAGGCTCCGGCGCTGCCGCAACCTCTGCCACCGCAACTTCTGCCTCGGCGACGGGCGCTTCGGCTTCGGTTTCGGCTACAGGTTCGGCCTTCTTGCGACGCGTGCGCTTGGGCTTAGCCGGCGCTTCTTCCACGGGGGCTTCGGCGGCCGGTTCTGCCACAGGAGCTTCGGCGGTTGCTTCCGCGGCTGCGGCTTCGGCCTCGATATCGGCCTTCTTGCGACGCGTGCGCTTGGGCTTTGCCGGTGCTTCTTCCGCTGCAGGAACGGCTTCTTCCGCAGGAGCGTCAGTTGCCGGTTCTTCCTTCGCCTTTTTGGCGCGGCTGCGGCGGGCCTTGGGCTTCGGTTCCTCGGCCGGGGCTTCCTCGACGGGAGCTTCGGCGGCAGGAGCCTCCTCGGCCATGGGTTCGGCGGCTTCAGCCTCTACGGCTTCGCCTTCAGCCCCTTCGCCCTCAGCAGTACCTTCGCCTTCGAACTCGCCATCCAGGCGCTTCTTGCGGCGGTTGCGGCCACCACGGCGGCGACGCTTCTTGCGTGGGGCGCCTTCGCCGTCCTCATCGGAGGCAGCTTCAGCTTCACTGCCTTCGCTTTCGTCACTCTCGGCTTCGGTATCGCCTTCGTCTTCGCCGTCTTCAGCGCGATCGTCCTCGCCGCCTTCGTCCAGCTCGTCCCGACGTTTGCGGCCACGACCGCCACGGCGACGACGACGGCGCTTCTTGCGATCGTCGCTTTCGGTTTCGTCCTCTTCCTCTTCATCCGCGAAGGCTTCGAGTTCTTCCTCTTCCTCGACGAAATCGTCGACGATTGGCTCGAATTTCGGCAGCGAAGTCGGACGCGGGCCGCCCGATGCGACGCGCATCTTCGCGCCTTCGTTTTCGCCTTCCGGGATCACCTGAACAGCAACGCCGTAGCGATCCTCGATCTCGTGCAGATCGGCGCGCTTGGCGTTGAGCAGGTAGATCGACGCTTCCGTGCTGGCATAGAGCGTGATGATCGTGCCCTTGCCCTTGGCGGCTTCGTCCTCGATCAGGCGCAGTGCGGACAGGCCCGCGCTGGAGGCCGTGCGGACCAGGCCGGTGCCATCGCAATGCGGGCAGGAGCGGGTAGTGGCTTCGAGTACGCCGGTGCGCAGGCGCTGGCGGCTCATTTCCATCAGACCGAAGCTGGAGATGCGGCCCACCTGGATGCGGGCGCGGTCGTGCTTCAGCGCTTCCTTCATCGCCCGTTCGACCTTGCGGACGTTGGAGCTGTATTCCATGTCGATGAAGTCGATCACGACCAGACCGGCCATGTCGCGCAGGCGCAGCTGGCGGGCGATTTCATGCGCCGCTTCCAGATTGGTGGCGAGGGCGGTCTGCTCGATCCCGTGCTCCTTGGTGGAGCGGCCCGAGTTGATGTCGATCGAGACGAGCGCCTCGGTTGGGTTGATGACGATGTAGCCGCCCGAACGCAGTTGCACGACCGGGTCGTACATCGCGGTAAGCTGATCTTCCGCGCCATAGCGCTGGAACAGGGGAACCGGGTCCGAATAGGCTTTCACCCGCCGTGCATGGCTGGGCATCAGCAGCTTCATGAAATCGCGCGCGGCCTTGTAGCCGTCCTCACCTTCGACCACGACTTCTTCGATGTCGCGATTGTAGATGTCGCGGATCGCCCGCTTCACCAGATCGCTGTCCGAATGGATCAACGTCGGGGCGGAACTGCGCAGGGTCTTCTCGCGAATCTCGTCCCACAAGCGGGCGAGATAGTCGAAATCGCGCTTGATCTCCGGCTTGGTGCGCTGGAGGCCAGCGGTGCGGATGATGCAGCCCATCGTCTTGGGCAGCTTCATTTCGGCGACGATCTGCTTCAGGCGCTTGCGGTCCGAAGCATTGGAAATCTTGCGCGAAATGCCACCGCCATGGGTGGAATTGGGCATCAGCACGCAATAGCGGCCGGCAAGGCTGAGATAGGTGGTCAGCGCGGCGCCCTTGTTGCCGCGTTCTTCCTTCACGACCTGCACCAGCAGCACCTGGCGGCGGTGGATCACGTCCTGAATCTTGTAGCGGCGGCGCAGCGCCATGCGCTTGGCGCGCACTTCGTCCACTTCCTTGGCACGCGCGCGATTGCCGCCACGTCCCTGGCGGCGACCACGGCCGCGACGGTTCCGGTCGTTGGTTTCGGCACTTTCGTCGCCAGAACCTTCGCCGTCATCTTCTTCGGAAGAAGACTCGCCGTCTTCGTCGCCTTCGGCAATTTCCCCGCCTTCGATGGTCGCGACATCGTCCTTCTCGGAGGTGTCGATTTCCTCGACCCCGTCCTCTCCGACCATTTCGTCAGCGAAGGCATCGCCTTCGCTCTCTTCGGCGTAGGCGTCTTCTTCCTCTTCCTCGGCAGCGCGCAGTGCGGCTTCTTCCGCGGCGGCTTCGGCTTCCTCAGCCAGCAGCGCCTCGCGGTCTTCGCGCGGAATCTGGTAATAGTCGGGATGGATTTCGCTGAAGGCGAGGAACCCGTGACGGTTGCCGCCGAAATCGACGAACGCCGCCTGAAGCGAGGGTTCTACACGTGTAACCTTGGCGAGGTAGATATTGCCTTTGATCTGTTTGTGTTCGGCAGATTCAAAGTCGAACTCTTCAATACGATTGCCCTTGAGCACCGCCACCCGCGTTTCTTCCGGGTGGCGCGCATCGATCAGCATGCGCGTTGCCATTATGAATTCTCCAGGCGCGCCCTGTTCCTGCGACCTTCTCGTCTGTGGAGGAAGCGGCGCGCACATATGCGTTGAAACCGGCGGCCCGAGGACGGAGCCTGTCGTGGCGGCCGGAAATGGAAATTTCGCCGGTCTGCTGTGTGCAGCCGGCGAAGCGGATCGTGTCTGCGGAAATCAGAGTGCGCGGCCCGTTTCCGGTGTGCTGCGCCACGATGCGCCGTGACATCGCAACACAGCCTTGCGGCTGCGGCGATCGTACGGGGCAAAGGCTTCTCATTTCGACATCAACCTGTATGCGGCCCGGACCTTTTTCCAGGGAAGCGCGTTCCCATGGATATAGCCCGGATATTGACCGGGGGTTACTGCGGGAGGAAGCCTCCGCGGCGGTGCCTGCGCCTTGGGCTGCAGCAGCGCTGGTAGGGTCTCCACGTGGCAGGACTGCCCGGTCGGAACGTGCTAGCACTGCCTTTTTTCATCGGCAACCGCTTTGCGCACGAAAATTGCGCGCGGGTTTCGAAATTTCGCTTGTCGCCGTATCGCTTGCGAACCTAAGCGAAAGGGCAATGGCAGTGCGCGTCCGGCTCTGGCTCCTGTTTCTTGCCCCGCTGGCTTTCCTGGCGGGGTTATACGCGTTCGGGCTGACCTTGCCCGTGCCGGCGCTCGGCCGATCCTATGTTCTCCGCTTCGAACTGCCGCCCGGGGGAAAGCCTCTGGACCTGCCGCAGGTGGAAGGGCCACAGGATGCGACCATGCCCCTGGTGGTGATCGATGCGGGCCATGGCGGGCACGATCCGGGCGCTTCGGGCGAGGGGTTGGAAGAAAAGCGCATCGTCCTTGGCCTGGCGCTGGCCTTGCGGGATCGTCTGCTCCGTCAGGGCGGCATCCGGGTGGCCCTGACGCGGAGCGACGATCGGTTTCTGGTACTGCAGGAGCGGGCAGAGATTGCGCGCAAGCTGGGCGCCGACCTGTTCCTGTCCATTCATGCGGATTCCGCTGGCGATGAAAGCGCGGTGCAGGGAGCAAGCGTCTATATCTTGTCCGACAAGGCGTCGGACGAAGCGGCGGCCCGCTTTGCCGCGCGCGAGAACAACGCCGACCGGCTCAACGGCATTTCCCTTTCGGGGCAGAGCGATGTCGTCAATGCGATCCTGGTCGATCTTTCCCAGCGCCGGACGCAGGAACAATCCGCCGAATTCGCGCAACTGATCGTGCGCGAAGGGGAGGGGGCAATCGATTTCCATCCCGAGCCGCGGCGAGCGGCGGCGCTGGCGGTGTTGCGTGCACCCGATGTCCCTTCCGTACTGTTCGAGGCTGGTTTCGTGACCAATCCCAGGGATGCGGAACGGCTTGCCTCGCCTGAAGGGCGGACTCGCTTTGCGGATGCCATGGAAAGCGCGATCCGGATCTATTTCGCGCGCAATTCGGCAAGCGCGCTGCGATAGAGCGCTTCCTTCTGGCATCGGGCGAACACGCCGTGCTAAGGCGCCCGCAACCATGAGCGAGACCGATCAATCCGCCCCGCAATCGATCCGTTACCGGATCCGCCGCGAAGCGCACAGTGTTCTGACCTGGTGGCGCGAGAACTGGCGCCAAAGCCGCGCATTCCGCTGGGCCACGACGGCTATTGGCGGTCTGCTGCTGGTGTGGCTGCTCGTCTGGCTGCTGCTTGCACGCAATCTGCCCGATGCGAAGATGCTGCTCGAATACGAACCGCCTTTGCCGACCATGGTGCGGGGCATCGATGGTGAAATCGTCGATTCCTATGCGCGCGAACGGCGCGTGCAGTTGCAGTTCCGTGATTTTCCCAAGCCCCTGATCAACGCCTATCTCGCGGCTGAGGACAAGACGTTCTGGACCCATGGCGGCGTGGACATCACCGGCTTCGCTGGCGCGGTGTTCGATTATGTCAGCAAGATCGGCAGCGGGCAGCGGGCCAAGGGCGGCTCCACGATCACTCAGCAGGTCGCCAAGAACATCCTGGTGGGCGACGAATATTCGGTCACCCGCAAGGTCAAGGAAATGCTGCTCGCCCGCCGTATCGAAGGCGTGCTGACCAAGCAGCAGATTCTCGAACTTTACCTCAACGAGATACCCCTCGGCCGCCGCAGTTTCGGCGTGCAGGCTGCATCGCGTGCCTATTTCGGCAAGGATGTGAACGAATTGCAACTGCACGAGGCCGCGTTCCTCGCGATCCTGCCCAAGGCGCCCGAACGCTATGGCAGGCCGCAATATCACGACACCGCTATCGAGCGTCGCAATTGGGTGCTCGACGAGATGGTGGAAAATGATTTCATCACTCGCGCCCAGGCCGATGCCGCCAAGGCCCAGCCTTTGGGGCTTGTGACCCAGCGCCCGGAATACACCACTGTGGACGCCGGCTATTTCATGGAAGACGTGCGCCGCCAGCTGATCGACAAGTTCGGCGAGCAGGCGAAGGACGGCCCGAACAGCATCTATGCCGGCGGGCTATGGGTGCGCACGTCGCTCGATCCGGAACTGCAAAAGGCCGGGAGCGACGCCTTGCGCGCTGGCCTGCTGCGTTATCAATCGGCCCGGGGCTGGAGCGGGCCTATAGCGTCGATCGACATGGATAAGGGCGACTGGCGCGGGCAGCTGCAGAGTTCGTTCCTTTCGCTGAAATATCTCAACTGGCGGGTTGGCGTGGTGATTTCCCGCTCCGGCAATTCCGGGCGGATCGGCTTCACCGATGGCAAGGAAGCGCCGCTGGTCGGCCTGCCGGACAAGCTGAAGACTGGTGACGTGATTGCCGCGTCGCCCGAAGGCAATGCCTGGCGCGTGCGTAGTGTGCCGGAGATTTCCGGCGGCTTCCTTGCGGAGAACCCCCATACGGGCCGCGTCCTGGCAATGCAGGGCGGGTTCGATCCCCGGCTCGACAGTTTCAACCGCGCCACGCAGGCGCTGCGCCAGCCCGGATCGACCATCAAGCCCTTCGTCTATGCCACCGGCCTTGACCAGGGGATGACCCCGGCCACGATGGTGCCGGATGCCGAATATTGCTATTATCAGGGCGCTGCGCTGGGCGAGAAGTGCTTCCGCAATTTCGGCGGTTCGCGCGGCGGTGGCGAACATACGATGCGCTGGGGCCTCGAGCAGTCGCGCAACCTGATGACCATGCATATCGCCATGGATTCCGGCATGCCCAACGTGGTCAAGACGATCGACCGCGTGGGGATCGGCAAGTACGAGCCTTATCCCGCAGTCTCGCTAGGGGCGGGTGAAACCACTGTCGCGCGTATGGTCAATGCCTATTCGGCACTGGTCAATCACGGCACGCAGTTCAACCAGACGACCATCGATTTCGTGCAGGACCGCCGCGGCAAGGTGATCTGGCGGGCGGACAAGCGCGAATGCACCGGCTGCAATATGGCGCAATGGGATGGCAAGCCGATGCCGCGCCTCAAGCCGCTGGGCAAGCAGGTGCTCGATCCGCGCACGGCCTTCCAGGTGGTGCACATGCTGGAAGGAGTGGTTCAGCGCGGTACGGCAGTGGTGCTGCGCGATCTCGACATGCCGCTTTTCGGCAAGACGGGCACGACCAACGGACCGACCAATGTGTGGTTCGTCGGTGGCTCGCCCGACATCGTCGCGGGCGTCTATCTGGGCTTTGACAAGCCGCGCAACATGGGTGGCTATGCCCAGGGCGGCACCATCGCGGCGCCAATCTTCAAGCAATTCGTCAAGGAAAGCCGCGACCGCTGGAGCGGCAGGCCGTTCGTTGCGCCGGCAGGTATCCGCATGGTGAAGATCGACCGCGCCACCGGCCGCCGCGTGTTCGGTGCATGGCCGACCGACGATCCAAAGGCGAGCGTGATCTGGGAAGCATTCAAGCCCGATACCGAACCCCGCAGGGCTGCCTTGCAGGATGAGATCGACGCGATGCGCGACATGATCATTGCGCAGCTGAGGCGGCGGGAACAAGCCTCCCAGCAGGGCGTTACAAATGGCAATTCCGAATCCGGGCAGCCGCAGAACTTTGCCGAGGAGCAAGGCGGCCTTTACTGAGGCGGAAGCCTATGCCGCGTTGCACAGGGGAGAACAGGTGATGATCGCACGCAAATTTGCCGCCGCCATAATTATGGCTGCATGTCTGGCGCTTCCCGGCGCTGCATCTGCGGAGCTGAACAAGGGCACCAAGGCCCCCTCTTTCGTTACGCAGGGTGCGTTGGCCGGCAAGAGCTTCACCTTCGATCTGAACAAGGCCCTCAAGAAGGGGCCGGTCGTGCTCTATTTCTTCCCCAAGGCCTTTACCCAGGGCTGCACACTGGAAGCGAATGCCTTTGCCGAGGCGATGGACGATTTCCAGAAGGCGGGCGCGACCGTGGTGGGCATGTCGGCCGACGATGTGCCCACGCTCAAGCGTTTCTCCACCGAGGAGTGCCGGAACAAGTTCCCGGTGGCCACTGCCAGCAAGGCTGTGATCAAGGCCTATGACGTGGGCTTTGTGATGAATGGCCAGGACACGGGCCTTTCCAACCGCACCAGCTATGTCATCGGCAAGGATGGCAAGGTGAAGCTGGCCCATTCGGATCTCGACTGGCGCGAACATGTCAGCCTGACTCTCGCCAAGGTGAAGGAACTGAAGGGGCGCTGAGCCTTCATCGGTACCGGGTGCGGGCAAGTTCTGGCGCCCCTGCTTTACAATCGGCAGTCTTCCGCTAAGCGGGCCGCTGGATTAGCGGAGTAAGATTGCCATGCGTGCCGAAGGGCAGGCCCAAATTGACCGGATCGAAGCAGCCCTGGCTCTGGTGCGCCGCTCGCTCGACTGGGATCGTGCGGTGCGGCGGCTCGACGAGCTGAATGCCCGCGTTGAAGACCCGACGCTGTGGGACGATCCGAAGAACGCCGAAAGCGTGATGCGCGAACGTCGCCGGCTCGAAGCGTCCATCGGTACGGTCAACGAGATTTCGGCCGAGATGGCCAACGCCATCGAATTCGTCGAACTGGGCGAGATGGAAGGCGATGAGGACGTGGTGCGCGAAGGGCTCGATGCCCTGAAGCAGCTTGCTGCGCGCGCCGATGCGGACAAGGTGCAGGCCCTTCTGTCGGGCGAGGCTGACGCCAACGATACCTATCTGGAAATCCACGCCGGTGCCGGTGGTACGGAAAGCCAGGATTGGGCGGAAATGCTCCAGCGCATGTATACGCGCTGGGCTGAACGCCATGGCTACAAGGTGGAACTGGTGGATTATCACTCGGGCGAACAGGCCGGGATCAAGAGCGCTACGCTGCTGATCAAGGGCGAGAACGCCTATGGCTACGCCAAGACCGAGAGCGGTGTGCACCGCCTGGTCCGCATCAGCCCCTATGACAGCTCGGCCCGCCGCCACACGAGCTTCAGTTCGGTGTGGGTCTATCCGGTGATCGACGACAATATCGACATCGAGATCAACCCGTCAGACCTCAGGATCGACACCTATCGCGCTTCGGGCGCGGGTGGGCAGCACGTCAACACCACGGACTCGGCAGTGCGTATCACGCACGTGCCCTCGGGCATTATCGTTGCCAGCCAGGTGGACCGTTCGCAGCACAAGAACCGCGAAATCGCCATGAACATGCTGCGTGCCCGCATGTTCGAGGAAGAGATGCGCAAGCGCGAGGAAGCCGCGAGCAACGAGCATGCCTCCAAGTCCGATATCGGTTGGGGCCATCAGATTCGTTCTTATGTGCTGCAGCCGTATCAGATGGTGAAGGACCTGCGCACCGGCACGACCTCCACGGCGCCCGATGACGTCCTGGATGGCGATATCGACGATTTCATCTCCGCCGCACTGGCCCAGCGCGTAACGGGCGAGGCTGTCGAAGTGGAGGACGTCGAGTGAGATTGCGCGCCGCCTTCTGCGTCGGGTTGCTGCTGCTTGCGAGCGGCTGCAACCTGTTCAAGCAGGAGGATCAGGACCGGCCCGAGACCGCGCGAGAATTTCCGCGCGCCTATCGGCCTGTCTCGGCACTGGGCGGCAACAGCGTTTCGTCCGAACAGGCACGCGATGACCGGCGCGAGGCGCAGACCGTGATGGAACTGGCCAATATCAAGCCGGGCATGACGGTGGCCGATATCGGCGCGGGTGAGGGCTATTACACGGTCCGTCTCGCTGCGCAGGTCGGCCCGCGCGGGCGCGTGCTGGCGCAGGATATCGACGAGGCCGCGATCAAGCGCCTGGGTACCCGTGTGGAGCGCGAGAGGCTCGACAATGTCTCGATCAAGCTGGGTGCGGAAGATGACCCGCGCCTGCCCGAAGACAGCTTCGACCGGGTGTTCCTGATCCACATGTATCACGAGGTTTCGGAACCCTATGCCTTCCTGTGGCGCTTGCGTCCGTCGCTGCGGCCCGGCGCCCAGGTGATAGTGGTCGACCGGGATCGCCCGGCCGACCAGCACGGTATCGAACCGAAACTGTTATTCTGTGAGTTTGACCATGTGGGCTTTCGTCTGGTCGAATTTGTCCGTAAGCCCGAGCTTGCTGGTTATTACGCGCAATTCGAAGCAGTGGGCGACAGGCCCGAACCTTATGATATAGAACCCTGCGGCCAGCCGGGGCAGAAGGACGACAAGAAGCCCTCGTGAGTTGGCGCGGTTAGTTTAGGAACGTACATGAGCTTCAAAGGGTTGCGGCCGATCACTTATGGCGGCCGGGAAGTCTGGCCGCTGGTCGAAGGCGGCAAGGGCGTTTCCGCCACGAACCATGCCTCTTCCGGGGCGTGGGCTGCTGCGGGCGGGATCGGCACGGTTAGCGCGGTCAACGCCGATTCCTATGATTTGAACGGCAACATCATTCCCCAGCTCTATCCGCAGCGCACGCGCGTTGAACGGCACGAGCAGCTGGTCCGCTATGCGATCGACGGCGCTGTGGAGCAGGTGCGCCGCGCCTATGACATTGCCAGCGGCAAGGGCGCGATCAACATCAACGTGCTGTGGGAAATGGGCGGCGCGCAGGCCGTTCTGGAAGGCGTGCTGGAAAAGACGCGCGGGCTGGTGACGGGCGTCACCTGCGGCGCGGGCATGCCCTACAAGCTGGCCGAGATCGCCGCACGCTTCAACGTCAGCTACCTGCCGATCATCAGCTCCGCCCGCGCCTTCCGCGCCCTGTGGAAGCGTTCCTACAGCAAGGTCAGCGAATTGATGGCTGCGGTGGTCTATGAAGACCCGTGGCTGGCAGGTGGCCATAACGGCCTTTCCAACGCGGAAGACCCGGCCAAGCCGGAAGATCCTTATCCCCGCGTGAAGCTGCTGCGCGAAACCATGCGTGCAGAGGGTATTTCGGATGACGTTCCGATCATCATGGCCGGCGGCGTCTGGTTCCTGCGCGAATGGAACGACTGGATCGACAATCCCGAACTGGGCAGCATCGCCTTCCAATATGGCACGCGCCCGCTGCTGACGCATGAAAGCCCGATCCCGCAGCAGTGGAAGGACGCCCTGCGCACGCTGGAACCGGGTGATGTGCTGCTGCACAAGTTCTCGCCCACCGGTTTCTACAGCTCGGCCGTGAAGAACCCCTTCCTGCTGAACCTCGAAGCTCGCTCGGAGCGACAGATTCCCTATTCCCGCGTCGAAGCGGGCGAGCACACGGTGCAGCTCGATGTGGGCGTGAAGGGCAAGAACTTCTGGGTCGCGCCCAAGGACCTCGATCGCGCCCGGGTGTGGGCCGCTCAGGGCTTCACCGAAGCGCTCAAGACCCCGGATGACACGGTGGTGTTCGTCACTCCCGAAGAACGGAACGAAATCCGCCAGGATCAGGCCGATTGCATGGGCTGCCTGTCGCATTGCGGTTTCTCGTCGTGGAAGGACCATGACGATTACACCACCGGGCGCCTGGCCGATCCGCGCAGCTTCTGCATCCAGAAGACCCTGCAGGACATCGCCCATGGCGGGGAAGTGGATCGCAACCTGATGTTCGCGGGCCATGCAGCCTATCGCTTCAAGCAGGACCCGTTCTATTCGAACAACTTCACCCCTACGGTGAAGGAACTGGTCGACCGCATCCTGACCGGGGATTGAGGCACAAGGGCGCTGCAGAGTGGACGGCGGCGGCGATGACGCGCAGCTTCCTCCGCTGTGGCGCCTGCTGACCGAGGCCGCGACGGTAGTTCCGTTGGGCCTCAGTCCGCTGCGAGAAGCCGTGGACTGCGCGGCTGATGGCAAGGGTTGGCCTGTGATGGTCTTGCCCGGCTTTACTACGGACGATCTGTCTACTGCGCTTTTGCGCCGCTCGCTCGATTTGGCGGGTTTTCACGCCCATGGCTGGGATCAGGGTTTCAATCTGGGCCTCCGTCCGGGTTTGGTCGAGGCGTTGGAAGAACGCATCCGTGCCATTGCCGGGCGGGAAGGGCGCAAAGTTATCCTGCTTGGATGGAGCCTTGGGGGTCTCTTCGCCCGCGCCCTGGCGCATCGCATCCCGGATTTGGTTGCTGAAGTGGTGACTTTGGGCAGTCCGTTTTCCGGTGATCGGCATCGAAACCGGGCCTGGCGGCTCTATGATCTGGTGAACGAACACACGGTGGATGAAATACCCGCCGGGATCGAGTTCATATCCAAGCCGCCCGTACCGACTATCGCCGTTTGGTCCGCGCAAGATGGCATTGTCGCTTCAGCGGCAGCGCGCGGGCTCGAACATGAATCCGACCGCCGGATCGAACTGGACGTGTCGCATTTCGGCTATGGCGGAACCGCTGACGGCGTAAGGCAGGTGGTGGAGATGCTGGCGTCCAACCTGCCTGCGGACGAAGGCGGCTTCGAACAGAGTTGAGGAGGCTGCGGGCCGCCGATGAAGGCGGGCCCGCGCTCTATCGGTTAATCGAATTCCCAGCCGCGCTCGCCATGGCTGGTGATGTCGAGGCCCTCGGTTTCCTCTTCTGGGCCGACACGCATCGGCAGCAGGTAAGAGACGCCCAGCGCCAGCACGACGGTGGCAATCGCCGACCAGATCGCGACCACGACTACGCCTACCACTTGCGCGGAAACCATCGTTACCATGTTCAGCCCCTCGGGGAAGCCGGTGCCGCCAAGGGCAGGCGAGATGAACAGGCCCAGCAGCAGCGAGCCAAGCATGCCGCCGACGCCGTGAACCGCGAAGACGTCGAGGGAATCGTCGATTTTGAGCTTCAGCTTGATGAGATGGATCGCGCCGTAACAGACCGGCGCGGCCAGCGCACCGAAGAGGATAGCGGCCCCTGGCGAGACGAAACCCGCTGCCGGAGTGATCGTTGCCAGGCCGGCAATCGCGCCAGTGGCGAAACCCACGCTTGTCGGCTTGCCGAAAGTGAAGCGTTCGATCAGCACCCAGGCCAGTGCCGCCGTAGCGGCCGCGACGTGGGTATTGATGATCGCCGTGGATGCATCGTCAGTGGCATTCAGTGCCGAGCCGCCATTGAAGCCGAACCAGCCGACCCACAGCAGCATGGCGCCGATCATGGTCAGGCCCGGGGCGTGGGGAAGCATGGCCGTTCCGGGAAAACCCTGGCGCTTGCCCAGCAGCAATGCGATTACGAGCCCGGAAATACCGGCAGTCGTGTGAACCACGATCCCGCCCGCGAAATCGAGCGTACCGATGCTGGAAGCGAGCCAGCCGCCGCCCCACACCCAGTGAGCGACCGGTGCATAGACGATGAGGCCCCACAGGGCAGTAAAGCCGATCACCCAGCCGAAACGGGCGCGGTCCACCCATGCGCCGACCATCAGGGCAGGCGTGATTGCCGCGAACGTCATCTGGAACAGCGCGAAAGTGCTCTCGGGGATCGCAAGTCCCTGGCGTACATTGCCAAGGTCGATCAGCATCCAGGCATTGCCTGCACCCAGCCAGCCATTGGTCACACTGCCAAAGGCCAGAGTATAGCCGACCACGACCCACAGCAGCGAAGCCATCGCCGCCACCGCGCCGCATTGCAGGGCAACCGAGAGGAAATTCTTTGCGCGCACAAGGCCGCCGTAAAACAGCGTAAGCCCCGGAAGGCACATCAGCAGGACGAGAGCGGATGAAACGAGGATCCAGGCCGTATCGCCGCTATCGCCTGCGGCCGCGTAGGGATCCTGGGCGAAAGCTGCGGTCGGAAGGACGGCCAGTGCCATCCCCGCAAGAACTCTGCGGATCATCCTGCTGATACTCCCCCTGCGCCCATCCTCGCGGGCTTCTCTGATGCTTCGCCGTCTAGGCCGGAATTTCTCCGGCAGACAAGCGCCGGAACCAGAAATCTGCGGATGTGTGCCGGTCTTGGCCAGCCGCTATCCTGAATCGCCTCAGCCGAGGCCCACTACCACCCGGTCCGGCGGCGAATGACCGTCGGCCCAGCTCTGGATATTGCGGATGATCTTCTCGCCCGCGGCCGTGCGGCCTTCCAGCGTGGCGCTGCCCAGATGGGGCAGGGCTACGACATTGGGCAGATCGACGAAGCGGGGATCGATGTTCGGTTCATTGAGGAACACGTCCAGCCCGGCGCCACCGAGATGGCCGCTGCGCAGGGCAGCGATCAGCGCATCCTCGTCGATCAGGTCGCCGCGGCCGCTGTTGATCACGAAGGAGCCGGGCTTCATCGACGCGATGCGCTGGGCATCGAGCATGCCCTTGGTCTCTGCAGTGACGGGGCAATTGAGCGAGAGATAGTCCGAGGCGGAAATGACGCGGTCGAGATCGGGCTCGAATTCGGCGCCGAGGATCGTCTCCAGCGCGTCAGGCAGGCGGCGGCGATTGTTGTAGACCACCTGCATGCCGAAGGCGCGGGCCCGGTGAGCCAGCGCCTGGCCGATGCGACCCATGCCGACAATGCCCAGTACCTTGCCGCGCAAGGTCCGGCCCAGCATGTGGGAAGGCGACCAGCCCGGCCATTCATTGGCAGCCACCATACGGATGCCTTCGGACAGGCGACGCGAGGCGCACAGGATCAGCGCCATGGTGATATCGGCCGTATCCTCGGTAAATACACCTGGCGTGTTGGTGACCATGATCTTGCGTGCCTGGCAGGCCTGGAGGTCTAGATGGTCCACCCCGGCACCGAAATTGGCGATCAGGCCCATCCGGCTGCCCGCAGCCTCGATCATCGACGCGTCGATCTTGTCGGTGACGCAGGGCACCAGCACATCGCAATCCTGCATCGCTGCGATCAGTTCGTCCCGGCTGAACTGGCGATCTTCCGTGTTGAGCACGGTGTCGAACAGTTCGGCCATGCGCGGTTCGACGCCGGGCAGGTGCCGGGTCACGATCACACGAGGCTTGCCGCCTACGCGACGCGGAGATTCGGGCGAAGCGGCCGAGGGAGTGCTTTCAGTCATACTTAGCGCGCTATGCGCCCGTTGTGGGACGGTCAAGCACCCGTTTGCGTGCTTGAAGCGTCACCATGCCGGGGGTTATGGGATGGGAATGCGATTCCTCGCCCGACTTGTCCCGATTGCCGTTTTCGCCGCACTTGCCGTACCCGCCACCGCGCAGGATCGGGAAGTGCCCTATTGGGCATCCATGCGCTCGAAAGAGGTCAATATGCGCGTGGGCCCGAGCGAGGAATATCGGATCGACTGGGTCTATCGCCGCCCGCAGCTTCCGGTGAAGGTGATCCGGGTCAAGGAAGGCTGGCGCCTGATCCGCGATCCCGATGGTGCGCAGGGCTGGGTGGTTGCACGCCTGTTGAGCCCGGAACGCACTGCACTGGTGGTCGGCAAGAATCTTGCCCCGATGCGCGATGGGCCGAGCGACAGCGGCTTGCTGCTCTGGAATGCCGAGCCGGGCGTGGTCGGTAAGCTGGGCGACTGCGACAGTGGCTGGTGCGAGTTCGATGTCGACGGTCGCAAGGGGTGGGTCCGCCAGCAACGCCTGTGGGGTGCCGGCGAACCCTGAAGTTGTTGCTCGCTTTGACAGTAGCTAGCTGAGCTTGCGAACCTTCACGGGATCGCCTTCATCCGGCGTGGAGGTGAATATGCCGTCGGCACCCGGCTCGCTATCGGTGTAGCAAGTCGGCTTCTTGCCTTCCGTTTCCGGTGTAAAGCAGGTCTTGCCGTCCTTGATTTCCCAGCTTCCCCATTCGACCACTTCGCCGCGCACCGCGTCGGTATAGGTCCGGTCGGCCGAAATGACGGAAGTCATTTTCGTGCCGTCCGCCTGGGTCACTTCATAAGTTCCCAAGGCAGCTTCTTCAGGTGACTTCGGTGTTTCCGGAGCCGCCTTCTGGCTTTCACTTTCAGATCCGGAACAAGCGGCCAAGACGAGGGCCACGCAAAGCAACGCGATTTTTCTCATTATTGCCTCTCCCTTTTTTTCAAAGAGATCGGCAAATTAACATAGATTGCCCGCTTTCACGCAGCCCGTGCCAGAGTTCTCCCCCGTTTGGATCAGATCAATTCAATAGCAACTGCTGTGCCTTCGCCGCCGCCGATGCAGAGCGAAGCAACGCCGCGCGCCTTCCCCTGATTTTTCAGGGCATTGAGCAAGGTCACGATGATGCGCGTGCCGCTCGCGCCGATCGGGTGGCCCAAGGCAGTGGCGCCGCCATTCACATTGATCTTGTCATGCGGAATGCCGAGATCGTGCATTGCGAACATGGCGACGCAGGCAAAGGCTTCGTTCACTTCGAACAGATCGACATCGTCGATTGTCCACCCGGCCTTGGCGAGTGCCTTCTGGATCGCGCCGACGGGGGCAGTGGTGAAGAGGCGGGGATCGTGGGCGTGGGCGGCCATCGACACGAGTTTTGCCACCGGCGTGAGGCCCTTGGCCTTCGCCACGCTCTCGCGGGTGAGGACCACCGCGGCGGCACCGTCCGAGATCGAACTGGAGGTTGCAGCCGTGATGGTGCCGTCCTTGGCGAAAGCCGGGCGCAGCTGCGGGATCTTTTCCGGGCGTCCTTTGCCGGGCTGCTCGTCAGTATCCACGGTAACGTCACCGGCGCGGGTGGAATAGGTTACCGGCACAACCTCGTCGGCAAAGGCGCCGCTGGCAATGGCGGCATTGGCGCGCCGCAGGCTTTCGATCGAGTAATCGTCCATCGCCTCGCGCGTGAGCTGATACTCGTTCGCGGTTTCCTGCGCGAAGCTGCCCATGGCCGCACCGGCCTCGTAAGCATCTTCCAGCCCGTCGAGGAACATATGGTCATAGGCGGTATCATGGCCGAGGCGCGCGCCGGAGCGGTGCTTCTTGAGCAGGTAGGGGGCATTGGTCATGCTCTCCATCCCGCCCGCGACGATCACGTCCACGCTGCCCGCAGCCAGAGCCTCGGACCCCATGATGACAGTCTGCATGCCGGAACCGCAGACCTTGTTGACCGTGGTGGCCTGCACCGACTTGGGCAGGCCTGCCTTCAGCGCGGCCTGGCGAGCGGGTGCCTGGCCGAGGCCTGCGGGAAGCACGCAGCCCATATAGAGTCGTTCGATATCCTCGCCGGCGATTCCGGCGCGCTCGACAGCGGCCTTTACGGCAGTCGCGCCAAGGTCAGTGGCGGAAACCTCGGAGAGGGCGCCCTGCATGCCGCCCATCGGGGTGCGCGCATAGGAAAGGATGACGATCGGGTCGTTGGCAGAAAACTCGGACATGGCGGAACATCAGCCTTTCGCTTAAGAACACGAGGACGTGTAGCGATGTAATGTTGCAGTGCGGCAGAATCAATTCATCAAGCGGCCCGAATGTTTGAGGCGGGCAGGGGATATGGCGCGATGAACCAGTTGCCGGAAAGCGATGCGGCAGGCTTGCTGGCCCTTCAGCGCGCGGCCTTCGAGCGAGCGCGGCCTGAACCGCTTTCCGCACGCGCCGACCGGATAAAGCGGGCGATCGCCTTGCTGGTTGATCACGGCGATGAACTCGCCGCCGCAATGAGCGCGGATTTCGGTAATCGCAGCCGCGACCTGTCGATGCTCACCGACATGCTTCCCGCCGTCAGCCTCGGCAAATATTGCCTCAAACAGCTGAAGCGCTGGGCACGACCGGAGCGGCGGGCGGCGACCTTCCCGCTTGGGCTGATCGGCGGCAGAGCCGAAGTGCGGCATGAACCGAAGGGCGTGATCGGCGTGGTCTCGCCCTGGAATTTCCCCGTCGGCCTCAGTTTCGGCCCGATGATCCAGGCATTTGCGGCCGGCAATCGAGTGCTGGTGAAGCCGAGCGAGTTCACCGAACGCACCTCTGCCCTGATGGCGGAACTGGTCGGTCGCGCCTTCGCTCCTGATGAGGCTGCCGTCGTGACAGGCGGTGCGGATATCGCTGCGGGTTTCACCGCACTGCCATTCGATCACCTCGTCTTCACCGGATCGACCGCGACCGGGCGCAAGGTGATGGAGGCGGCGGCGCGCAATCTGGTGCCGGTCACGCTGGAACTGGGCGGGAAATCCCCGGTGATCGTCGGGCGCAGTGCGGACGTCGATCGTGCGGCCGAGCGGATCGCGATCGGCAAGCTGATGAATGCCGGGCAGGTGTGTCTCGCTCCCGATTATCTGCTGGTGCCGGAAGAGCGGGAGGAGGCCATTGTCAGTGTCCTCGCCAACAAGGCTGCCGGGATGTATCCCACGGTTCTGGCGAATGAGGATTACACGTCCATCGTCAATGACCGTCATGTCGAGCGGTTGAAGGGCCTGATCGCCGACGCGACGGCCAAAGGCGCGGAAGCAGTCGAGGTTTGCCCGTCCGGCGAGGATTTCTCCGCCAGTAACAGCCGCAAGCTGCCGCTTACAATCCTGCGCAATGTGAGCGACGGGATGGAAGTGATGCGGCAGGAAATCTTCGGCCCGATCCTGCCGGTGATGACCTATCGATCGGTCGATGAGGCAATCGGCTATGTCAACGCGCATGACCGGCCGCTTGGGCTCTATTATTTCGGCGAGGATGGTTCGGAGCGAGAACAGGTTCTCGCGCGGACCATTTCCGGCGGCGTCACCGTGAACGATGTCATCCTGCATATCGCGCAGGACGATTTGCCATTCGGCGGCATCGGCCCGTCGGGAATGGGGGCCTATCACGGGCCGGAAGGATTCAAGGCCTTCAGCCATGCCAGAGCGATTTATCGGCAGCCGCGATGGGACGTCGCCGCTCTGTCCGGGCTCAAACCCCCTTATGGCGCAGCAACGAGGAGGGCACTCGGCATGCTGTTGCGCAAATGAGAGTGAAGGAAGTGCTGCAATCGCCTCAAGTCTGGGGAAGGATGGCTGAATTCAACCCGAATTTGGCCCGCTCCGGCCTTGCACCCTGCTTGGGCAGGGCCTAGAGGCGGGCCGACTCTAACTGTCTCCGCTTTACGGGAATCGTCCGTGGTCGATCTGTCACAATATCTGCCGATCCTGATCTTCCTTGCCATTGCGCTTGGTCTGTCGGCTGCTTTCGTGTTCCTCCCGATGGGGGTCGCGCGGCTTACCGGTGCGCATAATCCCGATGCGGAAAAGCTCAGCGAATATGAATGCGGTTTCCCCGCCTTCGAAGATCCGCGCAGCCAGTTCGACGTGCGCTTCTATCTGGTGGCGATCCTGTTCATCATCTTCGACCTTGAAGCGGCGTTCCTGTTTCCCTGGGCCGTCAGCCTGGATGTGACGGGCTGGCCGGGCTGGATCACGATGATGGTGTTCCTGGGAGAACTTGTGATCGGCTTTGCCTATGCGTGGAAGAAGGGAGCGCTGGAATGGGAGTGATCGAACCCCAAAAGGCGGGACTGGCCAATGCAGGCGCGATGACCGCGCCCGATCAGGCCTTCTTCGACAGCCTGAATGCTGAAGTCAGCGACAAGGGTTTCCTTGTCACTTCGACTGAAGAGCTGTTCCAGTGGGCTCGTACGGGCTCGCTGTGGTGGATGACCTTCGGCCTCGCCTGCTGCGCGGTGGAAATGATCCACGTGAACATGCCGCGTTACGACATGGAGCGTTTCGGCGTTGCTCCTCGTGCTTCTCCGCGCCAGTCGGACGTGATGATCGTTGCTGGTACGCTGTGCAACAAGATGGCCCCGGCACTGCGCAAGGTCTACGACCAGATGTCGGATCCCAAATATGTGATCTCGATGGGCAGCTGCGCCAATGGCGGCGGCTATTATCACTATTCCTATTCGGTGGTGCGCGGCTGCGACCGTATCGTGCCGGTGGACATTTATGTCCCGGGCTGCCCGCCGACTGCCGAGGCGCTGCTTTATGGCGTGATGCAGCTGCAGCGTAAGATCCGCCGCGTCGGCACGATCGAGAGGTAAGGATGGCCAAGGTCCTGCATTCAGCCCCGAAGATCGCCCAGATCGACGGGATTGCCGACACGCTCGCCGGTGCGCTGGGCGATATGCTCATTCACGCCAAGGAAGAGCATGGCGAAATCGTGCTTTCCGTGGTGCGCGAAAAGGTGGAAGACGCCCTTCGCCTGCTGCGTGATGGGTATGAATACCAGCAGCTGATGGAAATCGCCGGGGTGGACTATCCGAACCGTGAGGAGCGGTTCGATGTCGTCTACATGCTGTTGTCGGTGACGAAGAACCACCGCATCCTGGTGAAGTGCCGCGCTGCCGAGAATACTCCGGTCCCCACCGTTACGACGCTGTGGCCGAATGCCGGATGGCTCGAACGCGAAGTGTTCGACATGTATGGCGTGCTGTTCGAAGGGAATACCGACCTTCGCCGCATTCTCACCGATTACGGCTTCGAAGGGCATCCCTTCCGCAAGGATTTCCCGCTGACGGGCTATCAGGAACTGCGCTATTCCGAAGAGGAAAAGCGCGTTGTCTACGAACCCGTCGAGCTGGCGCAGGACTTGCGGCAGTTCGATTTCATGAGCCCTTGGGAAGGTGCGAAATACGTGCTTCCGGGTGACGAAAAGGCCGAGGGAGAAGCCAAGTGAGCGCATCTGTCGCTTTCCGTGCTGCTCTGCCGCTGGCGCTTGCCGCCACTGGTCTCGCTGGCTGCAACCTGATGAAGGGTCAGGAAGAACAGCAGGTGGAGGCTCCGGCCGGCACCACTATCGTTCAGCCCGATGTTCAGCGTGACCTGCCAAAGGATGCTGCCGGTCAGCCGGTGGACAAGGGCGAGGGCCCCGTGCTGCAGGCTCTGGGCGACTTGTCCGGGGTCGATCTCGGTCAGCGCAAGGGCGGTTGCACGTTCCAGCATAATGACGGCCGCGATCTGCTGATCACCGCCGCAGCGGCGGATAAGGGTGTTGCAGGCAAAGCCGCGGCGCGGATCGACGGCGTGATCGTCTATCTCAACACGGTCGGCGATATCGGGCTCGACGGCATCAAGGCCGGCGGCAAGTACAGCAATGGCACCATCACGGTGGAAGTGGCACGCGGTTCGCAAGGCGGCGAATCCGGCGGAGTCAGCCGGTATCAGGCAAATCTGGGCGTGACTGACGCCAACGGCAAGCAACGGCTCTATTCGCCGGGGATGTGGATCTGCGCATGAGTGGTTTGACCATGGAACAGTCGCCGACCACCGGCGACGAGACGATCACCAATTACACGATCAATTTCGGGCCCCAGCACCCGGCGGCGCACGGCGTGCTGCGCATGGTGATGGAACTGGACGGCGAGATCATCGAGCGCATCGATCCGCATGTCGGCCTGCTGCATCGCGGCACCGAAAAGCTGATCGAGCACAAGACCTATCTCCAGGCGCTGCCTTACTTCGACCGGCTCGACTATTGCTCGCCGCTGGCGATGGAGCACAGCTACGTCCTGGCGATCGAGAAACTGCTGAACGTCGAGGTTCCGCTGCGCGCCCAGTATTTGCGCGTGCTGTTCGCGGAACTGACCCGCATCTGCAATCACATGCTGAACATGGGTTCCCATGTGATGGACGTGGGCGCGATGACGCCGAACCTGTGGCTGTTCGAAATCCGCGAGGATTGCCTCAACTTCTTCGAACGCGCTTCGGGCGCTCGCATGCACAGCGCGTGGTTCCGTCCGGGCGGCGTGCACCAGGACGTGCCGCTCAAGCTGCTCACCGACATTGCCGACTGGCTCGACACGCGCCTGCCGCGACTGTTCGAGGACGCGATGTCGCTCGTGGTCGACAACCGTATCTTCAAGCAGCGCAATGTCGATATCGCCATTGTCAGCAAGGAAGACGCGCTGGCCTGGGGCTTCTCCGGCCCGATGATCCGCGCGGCCGGTATTCCGTGGGACATTCGCAAGGCGCAGCCTTACGACGCCTATGACCGGATGGATTTCGAGATTCCGGTCGGCACCAATTCCGACTGTTATGACCGGTTCATGGTCCGCGTCGAGGAAGTGCGCCAGTCGGCCCGGATCATGAAGCAGTGTCTGGCTGAAATGCCGGAAGGCCCAATCTCCTCCAGCGACCGGAAGGTTTCGCCTCCCAAGCGCGGCGAAATGAAGCAGTCGATGGAAGCGCTGATCCATCACTTCAAGCTTTATACCGAGGGCTTCCACGTCCCGGCGGGTGAAGTCTATGTGGCGACGGAAAGTCCCAAGGGCGAATTCGGCGTCTATCTGGTGAGCGATGGCAGCAACAAGCCTTACCGCTGCAAGATCCGCCCGACTGCCTTCAGCCACCTTCAGGCAATGGATTTCATGAGTAAGGGCCACATGTTGCCCGACGCGACCGCCATTCTTGGCGCGATCGACGTTGTGTTCGGGGAGTGTGACCGGTGAGCAATCTTGAAACCGCCGAAGCAATGATCGCGGCCTATAATGCGCAAGACGTGGACCTTTACGTTTCCTACATGACTGACGACGCCTGCGAGGCGAATTATCGCGGCGATGTGGTGCGCGAAGGCAAGGAAGGCACGCGCTCCGGTCTTGCCGCGGCATTCGCCCGCTGGCCGGAAAACCACGCCGAAATCGTCGAGAAGCAGGCGATCGGCAGCTATGTGATCTTTCGCGAACACGTCACGCGCGGACCGGCTACCGATGGTTCGGACCTGGTAGAGCCATTCGATGTGATCGCAGTCTATTCGTTCGAGGGCGACAAATGCTCTCGCGTGGAGTTCATCCGCTAATGGCCGACCGTCATCTCGAACCCGATACCCCCGAACTGCGCGCGCGCTGGGGTGGTTTTGCGTGGAATGCGGAAAACGCCGAAAAGGCGAAGGAAGTGGTCGCCCGCTATCCGGCCGGTCGCCAGCGTTCGGCAGTCATGCCGCTGCTCGATCTGGCCCAGCGCCAGGTGGGGGCGGAGACGAATACGCAGGGCTGGCTGCCGATCCCGGTGATGGAATATATTGCCGCCTATCTCGACATGCCGATCATTCGCGTGGTCGAGGTGGCCACCTTCTACACCATGTACAATCTCGTTCCGGTGGGCCGCTATCATGTGCAGGTCTGCGGTACGACGCCGTGCATGCTGCGCGGCAGCGACGATATCCTGTCGGCTTGCAAGAAGCGCGGGATGCACAAGGGCCACACTACCGATGATGGACTGTGGACCCTCACGGAAGTGGAATGCATGGGCAATTGCGCCTCCGCGCCGATGGTCCAGATCAATGACGACAATTTCGAGGATCTGACGGTCGAAAGCTTCGACAAGGTCCTCGATGCGCTGGCGAAGGGCGAGACGCCCAAGGCCGGTACGCAGCTGCCCGGCCGCCACACGGTCGAGCCGGTTGGCGAGCCGACTTCGCTGGCCGCGATGGTCAAGGAAAACCACGACTATCGGGGTGAATGGTAATGGCCACGGCAATTGCCATCGGCGGTGCGCTTGTTGCGGGCTTTCTGGCCTGGAAAGTGTTCACCGGACTTATCAAGATCGCTTCGTTCGTGATGCTGTTTGCGGTTGCGGGCGTGCTGTTCTGGCAGGGGTATATCTGATGCTGGCTGACAAGGACCGCATCTTCACCAATCTCTACGGGTTCCAGCCCTGGAACCTGAAGGCTGCGCAGGGGCGCGGCGATTGGGACAATACGAAGGACATCCTGGCCAAGGGTCCCGAAGCGATCATTGAGGAAATCAAGGCCTCGGGTCTGCGCGGGCGCGGCGGTGCGGGCTTTCCCACCGGCATGAAGTGGAGCTTCATGCCCAAGGAACCGCCCAAGGATCAGAACGGCAACCCCAAGCCTAGCTTCCTGGTGATCAATGCTGACGAATCCGAACCGGGTTCGTGCAAGGATCGCGAAATCATCCGCCACGATCCGCACAAGCTGATCGAGGGCGCGCTGGTCGCCGGTTTCGCGATGCGTGCGCGGGCCGCCTATATCTACATCCGTGGCGAATATATCCGCGAGGCCGAAACCCTGTTCGCCGCCGTCCGCGAAGCCTATGACGCGGGCCTGCTGGGCAAGAACGCGGCCGGTTCGGGTTATGATTTCGACGTCTTCGTCCATCGCGGCGCTGGCGCCTATATTTGCGGTGAAGAAACCGCGATGATCGAAAGCATCGAGGGGAAGAAGGGCCAGCCGCGCCTCAAGCCCCCGTTCCCGGCGGGCGCAGGCCTCTATGGCTGCCCCACCACGGTGAATAATGTGGAATCGATCGCGGTCGCCCCCACGATCATGCGCCGGGGCGCTGCCTGGTTCTCCAGCTTTGGCCGGGACAACAACAAGGGCACCAAGCTTTTCCAGATTTCGGGCCATGTCGAAAAGCCCTGCGTGGTCGAGGAGGCGATGAGCATCCCGTTCCGTGAACTGATCGAGAAGCATTGCGGCGGCATTCGCGGCGGGTGGGACAATCTGCTCGCAGTGATCCCCGGCGGCTCCTCGGTTCCGCTGGTTCCGGCAGCCCAGATCATGGACGCGCCGATGGATTTCGACGGGTTGCGTGAACTCGGGTCCGGTCTGGGCACCGCTGCCGTAATCGTGATGGACAAGTCCACCGACATCGTCCGGGCGATTTCCCGCCTCAGCTATTTCTACAAGCACGAGAGCTGCGGCCAGTGTACTCCCTGCCGTGAAGGCACGGGCTGGATGTGGCGCGTGATGGAACGCCTGCGCACCGGCGATGCCGAAGTCGAGGAAATCGACATGCTGTTCCAGGTGACCAAGCAGGTTGAAGGTCACACCATTTGCGCCTTGGGCGACGCGGCTGCATGGCCGATCCAGGGCCTCATCAAGCATTTCCGCCCCGAAATCGAGCGCCGCATCACCGAACGCGCGGCTTCGATGCAGGAGGCAGCAGAGTGAAGCGGCTCCTGCTTGCTCTTGGATGTGCGACGGTGCTGATGTCGGCCCCGGTTGCGGCGCAGTCGAACAATGACGACTTCACGCCGCTCAATTCGCGTATCAAGCGCAAGAACCAGTTTCCGCTGGAGCCCCGCAAGACGTTCGATTTGAAGAAGATGTCCGAAGTGAACAAGAGCCGCAGCAAGGCCATGCTGGGGCAGTTTACGCGGTGCCTCTATAATCGCTCGAACGAGAAATCGCTCGATCTGTTGAACAAGAGCGATCTCGGTTTTCGTGACTTTCAGCAGATCGGCACCGATACCCAGAAAGCCATGCGTGTCTTTGGCTTCAACGATTGCCTGCGCCGTGTCGCCAGCACGAACAACAGCGGCGTATCGCTGCATTTCTATTCAGCGGGCGTTCGCCAGTGGCTGCTGCAGGAAGCCTATTTCGATCGTTATCCCGATGAGCCGACCTGGGTTAAGCCCGGCAACGTGATCGGCGAGCGCACTTTGCCGCTTTCCGAAGGCGACGCTTATGTTGGCACTGTGCTGGAACTTGCCGATTGTGTCGTGTCGCAAGATCCCTACAACGCCGATTTCTTCTTCCGTACCCCTGCCGGATCTGAAGACGAAAAACAGGCCATCAATGAGTTGATGCCGTCACTGTCGGGATGCATTCCCGAAGGGCGGCAATTGCAGATTGATCCGTCCTCGCTGCGCATCTGGCTGGGTGAAGGCCTGTGGCACGCATCCAACAACAGTGCACCGGCCGAGGCCGATAGTTCCGAGGTTAATCAGTAATGCCCAAGCTCACCGTAGACGGCATCGAAGTGGAAGTCCCCGCAGGGGCGACCGTGCTCCAGGCCTGTGAGGCTGCGGGCAAGGAAATTCCACGTTTCTGCTATCACGAACGGCTCTCGATTGCCGGCAATTGCCGCATGTGCCTCGTGGAAGTGAAGCCCGGGCCGCCCAAGCCGCAGGCGAGCTGCGCGCTGCCGGCAGGTGAAGGTCAGGAAATCCGCACCGATAGCGAAATGGTCAAGAAGGCGCGGGAAGGGGTGATGGAGTTCCTCCTCATCAACCACCCGCTCGATTGCCCGATCTGCGACCAGGGCGGTGAATGCGATCTGCAGGATCAGTCCGTGGCTTATGGCCGCGGCGCCTCGCGCTATGACGAGAACAAGCGCGCCGTCACCGAGAAATACATGGGTCCGCTGATCAAGACGGTGATGACCCGCTGCATTCACTGCACCCGTTGCGTGCGCTTCTCGGAAGAGATTGCCGGCGTGGACGAAATCGGCGCGCTTTATCGCGGCGAGAATATGCAGATCACGACCTATCTCGAGCGTGCAGCCAAGCATGAGCTTTCGGCCAACGTGATCGATCTGTGCCCGGTCGGCGCACTCACTTCGCGGCCCTACGCTTTCGAGGCGCGTCCGTGGGAACTGAAGAAGACCCTGTCGATCGACGTGTCCGACGCGGTCGGCTCCAACATCCGGATCGACAGCCGTGGCCGCGAGGCCTTGCGCATCCTCCCGCGCGTCAATGATGACGTGAATGAGGAGTGGCTGAGCGACAAGGCGCGTTTTCAGGTCGACGGGCTCACGCGCCGCCGCCTCGACCGCGTGTGGATTCGCAAGAAGGGCAAGCTCCAGCAGGCAAGCTGGGATGAGGCTTTCAAGGCCATTGCCGCCGCCAAGCCGGGCAAGAACATTGCTGCCGTTGCTGGCGACATGCTCGATTGCGAGACGATGTTCGCCGCCAAGGCACTGCTCAAGGCCAGCGGTTCGTCGCTGATCGAGAGCCGCCAGACGGGCATGGACTACGATGTTTCCAGCCTCGCGGCCGTCAACTTCAACAGCACCTTTGCCGGGATCGAGAAGGCCGATGCCGTTCTGATCATCGGCAGCCATGTGCGCTGGGAAGCGCCGCTGGTGAATGTCCGCCTGCGCAAGGCGGCCAAGAACGGTGCGAAGATTTTCATCGTCGGCCCGGAATGGGAAACGACCTATCCGGCAACCTTCCTCGGTGCCGATGTGTCGGTCCTCTCGAAGCTGCCGAAGGACGTGTCCGACGCGCTTGCTGCGGCACAGCGTCCGGCCATCATTCTGGGCGGGGCGGGGCTTGCCGCCGGTGCGCATGACGCTGCGCTGGCGCTCGCCGCCAAGTTCAAGGTGGTGAAGGACGACTGGAACGGCTTCAACGTCCTCCACATGGCAGCGGCTCGCATGGGCGCGCTGATGCTGGGCTTCGCGCAGCAGGGCGGGATCAAGGACCTCGCTGCCGCCAAGCCGGCGGTTCTGCTGGCGCTCGGGGCTGATGAGGTCGATTTCAGTGCCTTTGAAGGCAGCCTGAAGGTCTATATCGGCCATCATGGCGACAAGGGCGCTCATGCGGCAGATATCGTGCTGCCGTCTGCCGCTTTCACCGAGAAAACAGGGACCTACGTCAACACGGAAGGCCGCGTACAGTTTGCCGACAAGGCGGTGTTCGCGCCCGGCGACGCGCGTGAAGACTGGACGATCCTGCGCGCGCTGGCCGATGCTCTGGGCGTGACTGTCGGCTTCGACAGCTTCGCCGGGCTTCAGGCCGCGATGATCGCCGAAGTTCCGGCCCTTGGGGAAGAAGGCCTGGCCGATTACGGCAGCGATCTGCCCAAGGGCGACGCGAAGGCGAAGATCGAAGGCGAAATCCGCTATCCAATCAAGGACTTCTATCTTACCAACCCGATCGCCCGCGCGAGCGAGACGATGCAGCGTTGCTCGTCCGAACTGCTCCACGGCGTAGAGTTCGCGGAGGCGGCGGAATGACCAGTTATTTCCAGTCCCTCGGCCTGAGCTATGAATGGTCGTGGTTCATCGCGACCATCGCGGGTATCCTGCTGATTGCCCTGCCGCTGATGCTGGCGGTGGCCATGATCATCTACGTCGATCGCAAGATCTGGGCGGCTATGGCGCTGCGCAAGGGCCCTAACGTGGTCGGCCCCTTCGGCCTGTTGCAGAGCTTTGCCGACGGCCTGAAGGTGTTCCTGCAGGAAACCATCATCCCTTCGGCATCGAATAAGGGCCTGTTCCTGATCGCGCCCATTGTGACTTTCACGGTCGCGCTGATGTCATGGGCAGTGATCCCGTTCAATTCCGGTGCCGTGCTGGCGGATATCAATGTCGGCCTGCTCTATATCCTCGCGGTCAGTTCGCTGGGGGTTTACGGCGTGGTCGTGTCGGGCTGGGCGTCCAACTCGAAATACCCGTTTTTCAGCGCCATGCGCGCTGCCGCGCAGATGATTTCCTATGAAGTCTCGATCGGCTTCATCCTGATCTGCGTGGTGCTCTGGGCAGGTACGTTCAACCTCAACGGCATTGTCGAGGCACAACAGGGCCACGGCCTTGGCATCGTGAACGGCTATTTCTTCAACGTCTTGCTGTTCCCGATGTGGGTGCTGTTCCTGATCTCCGGCATGGCCGAAACCGCGCGCGCGCCTTTCGACCTTACCGAGGCGGAATCGGAACTCGTCGCCGGTTATCAGACCGAATATTCCTCGATGGCCTTCGCGCTGTTCTGGCTCGGCGAATATGCCAACGTGCTGCTGATGTGCACGCTCAACGCAGTGCTGTTCTTCGGTGGCTGGCTCCCGCCGCTCGACATTCCAGTGCTCTACCTGATCCCGGGCTGGCTGTGGCTCTTTGCCAAGATCTTCTTCTTCTTCTTCGTGTTCAGCTGGGTGAAGGCCACTGTGCCGCGTTATCGCTATGACCAGCTGATGCGCTTGGGCTGGAAGATCTTCCTGCCGATGAGCCTGCTGTTCGTCGTGCTCGTCTCGGGCTGGATGATGGTCACGAGGTATGGCGTATGAGCATGCTGCTCGCCATGGCTGCCGCTTCTGCTGTTGCGTCCGGCACTTCGTTTGATTGCGAAGTGGTGACGCGCAAGTTCTCGGTTTTCGCTCCCGATGCGGAGACGACCGCGAAGTTCAACGGCAACGTGCTGACGCTGTACAAGTTCGATGCCCAGGCCGGTGCCTTTGGCGAGGCCGGGGTGAAGGTCGCCCAGGTCTTCGACGGCCTGCCGGATAACCTCTATCTCCAGCTCGACGATGGCAGCAATTCGCCCATCGACGTTACCATTTTCGAAATCGACCCGAATGCGGGCACTGCGCGCGCTTCCATCATGGAAGATCTCACTCCCGAGGCCGCGCAGCGCACGATGATCGGGCTTGAAGGAAGCTGCATGGTCATGCCCGGCGACGGAAAGGAAGGCGCATGAGCGTCGCGCACCTCGTCAAGTCGTTCACCCTTTGGGAGTTCGTGAAGGCGCATGCCCTCACGCTGAAGTATTTCTTCAAGCCCAAGGCGACGATCAACTATCCGTTCGAGAAGAACCCGCTGAGCCCGCGTTTCCGCGGCGAACACGCGCTGCGTCGCTATCCCAACGGGGAAGAACGCTGCATCGCGTGCAAGCTGTGCGAGGCGATCTGCCCGGCGCAGGCGATCACGATCGAGGCGGAACCGCGCGATGACGGCAGCCGCCGCACGACGCGCTACGATATCGACATGACCAAGTGCATCTATTGCGGCTTCTGTCAGGAAGCCTGTCCGGTGGATGCGATCGTCGAAGGGCCGAACTTCGAATATGCGACCGAAACGCGCGAAGAACTGCTTTACGACAAAGCTAAACTGCTGGCGAACGGGGACAAGTGGGAGCGGGCAATCGCCGCGAACCTTGAAGCCGATGCGCCCTATCGCTAGGGGGCCCGCGAACCGATGATACAGGTCCTTGCCTTCTACCTTTTCGCGGCCCTCACGATCGCCAGCGCGACGCTGGTGATCATGGCCCGTAACCCGGTGCATTCCGTGCTCTGGCTCATCGTGGCGTTCTTCAACGCTGCGGGGCTGATGGTGCTGGTCGGCGCCGAGTTCATCGCGATGCTGCTGGTGATCGTCTATGTCGGGGCGGTCGCGGTGCTGTTCCTTTTCGTGGTCATGATGCTCGACATCGACTTCGCGGAACTGCGCGCCGGCTTCGTGAAGAACTTCCCGCTCGGCATGCTGATCGCGGTGATCCTCGCGGCGGAACTGGTGCTCGGCATCGGCGCCTATCGCGCCGGTTCGCTCGAACTCGGAACGCCGGATGGCTCCGCCGCTCCGCTGCTGGGCAAGAGCAACATCGAGAGCATCGGTGCGTTGCTCTACACCAAATATCTGTTCCTGTTCGAAAGCGCCGGCATCATCCTGCTGGTGGCAATGATCGGCGCGATCGTGCTCACGCATCGTGAACGCAAGGGTACCCGCCCGCAGATCATCTCGAAGCAGGTTCGTCGCCGTCCGGAGGATGCGACCGTGAATGTGAAGCCGGAAGTCGGCCAGGGGGTGCAGCTGTGACCCTTCGACAAGCTCAGGATGAGCGGGACCGCGGAGTGCTGCGCGCATGATTGGTATCGAACATTATGTCGTCGTCAGCTCGATCCTGTTCGTGCTTGGCGTGCTCGGCATCTTCCTCAACCGCAAGAATGTGATCGTGATCCTGATGGCGATCGAACTCATTCTGCTTGCGGTAAACATCAATCTCGTCGCGTTCAGCGCCTTCCTGGGCGATCTGACCGGTCAGATCTTCGCCATGTTCGTGCTCACCGTTGCGGCGGGCGAGGCGGCCATCGGCCTTGCGATCCTGGTGATCTATTTCCGTGGCCGCGGCACGATCGCGGTCGACGATGTCAACCGGATGAAGGGATAAGCCGCCGTGTCCTCCATCCTGATCATCGTTTTCCTGCCTTTGCTGGCGTCCGCGATCGCGGGGCTTGGCAATCGTGCGCTTGGCAACACCGTGGCCAAGTCGATCACCACGGCCGGTCTGTTCATCTCCTGCGCGCTTTCGTGGCCGATCTTCATCAGCTTCCTTTCTGGGAATGCCGAAGCGACGGTCGTGCCGGTGCTGCAGTGGGTCCATTCGGGCAGCCTGAGCTTCGACTGGGCCCTGCGCGTGGATACGCTCACTGCGATCATGCTGGTGGTGATCACCAGCGTTTCGGCGCTGGTGCACCTCTATAGCTGGGGCTACATGTCGGACGATCCCGACCAGCCGCGCTTCTTCTCCTACCTCTCGCTCTTCACCTTCGCCATGCTGATGCTGGTGACGGCCGATAACCTCGTCCAGATGTTCTTCGGTTGGGAAGGCGTGGGCTTGGCGTCCTATCTGCTGATCGGTTTCTGGTTCAAGAAGCCTTCGGCCGGTGCCGCCGCGATCAAGGCCTTCGTGGTCAACCGCGTGGGGGATCTAGGCTTCATGCTGGGCATTTTCGGCACGTGGCTGGTGTTCCAGACGACCTCGATCCCTGAGATTCTGGCTGCGGCTCCGGCGCTGAAGGGCGCTTCGACCATCGGCTTCCTCGGCATGCGCGTCGATACGCTGACGGTGCTGTGCCTGCTGCTGTTCATCGGTGCAATGGGCAAGTCCGCGCAGCTCGGTCTGCACACTTGGCTTCCGGATGCCATGGAAGGCCCGACGCCGGTTTCCGCCCTGATCCACGCGGCCACCATGGTCACCGCGGGCGTATTCATGGTCTGCCGCCTCTCGCCGATGTTCCAGGCTGCGCCGGATGCGCTGACCGTGGTGACCTTCGTAGGCGCCGCGACCTGCTTCTTCGCCGCGACCGTGGGCACCACTCAGTGGGACATCAAGCGCGTCATCGCTTATTCGACCTGTTCCCAGCTGGGCTACATGTTCTTCGCAGCGGGCGTGGGCGCTTATGGCGCGGCCATGTTCCACCTGTTCACGCACGCCTTCTTCAAGGCACTGCTGTTCCTGGGTGCAGGCAGCGTGATCCACGCGATGCATCACGAACAGGACATGCGGTATTACGGCAATCTGCGTAAGCACATCCCGATCACCTTCTGGGCGATGATGGCCGGCACTCTGGCGATCACCGGCGTGGGCATCCTGGGCGTGTTCGGCTTCGCGGGCTTCTATTCGAAGGACTCGATCCTTGAGGCGGCCTTCGCGAGCGGGACCGAGATTGGCCGCACGGCTTTCTGGCTCGGCGCCTTCGCAGCCCTGCTCACCAGCTTCTACAGCTGGCGTCTGATGTTCCTGACTTTCTGGGGCAAGCCGCGCTGGTCGCAGTCCGAGCATATCCAGCATGCCGTTCACGACGAACATGGCCATGGAGATCACGGGCACGATCATGCGCATGACGATCATCACGGCCATGGCGAACATGATGACGGGACCGCGGGTTACCATCCGCATGAAAGCCCGTGGGTCATGCTGACTCCGCTGGTTATCCTGTCGGTGGGCGCGGTGTTTGCGGGCTTCGCATTCAGCCCCTACTTCATCGACAGCGAGCAGTTCTGGCAGGGTTCGATCTATTATAACGAACACCTGATCCACGCGATGCATGGTGTGCCGCTCTGGGTGAAGCTGACCGCAACTGCGGTGATGCTGATCGGTTTTGCGGTCGCCTGGTTCGCCTATATCAAGGACACGTCGATCCCGCGCAAGTTCGTGGACCAGTTCCGCAACCTGCACGCCTTCCTCTACAACAAGTGGTATTTCGACGAGCTTTACAACGTGCTCTTCGTGAAGCCCGCTTTCTGGCTCGGCCGCCAATTCTGGCTGAAGGGCGATGTGGGATTTATCGATCGCTTCGGCCCGAACGGGGCTGCCTGGGTGGTCGAAAAGGGCGCCGCTGTCGCCAAGAAGGTGCAGTCGGGTTATCTCTATAGCTACGCGCTGATCATGTTGCTCGGCCTTGTCGCCGCGATCAGCTGGATGATGGTGCGGTGATGGGGGGCTTTCCGATCCTTTCGCTCATGCTGCTGGTGCCGCTGGTCGGTGCCGTCGCTTGCCTATTCGCCGAAGCGAAGACGGCGCGGATGATCGCGCTGGCCGCGACACTGGTCGATTTCGCGCTGGGCATCGTGCTCTGGCTCAATTTCGACGTTGGCGGTGCGCAGTGGCAGTTCGTCGAGAAAGTGCCGCTCTTCGCGGGCTTCAGCTATGCGCTGGGCATTGACGGCATTGCGCTGCTGTTGATCGTTCTCTCGGTTTTCCTGATGCCGATCTGCATCGGGGCGAGCTGGAACTCGATCACCAAGCGGGTCGGCGAATATTTCGCTGCCTTCCTGCTGATGGAAGTGTTGATGATCGGCGTGTTCGCCGCGCAGGACCTGTACCTGTTCTACATCTTCTTCGAGGCAGGCCTGATCCCGATGTATCTGATCATCGGTATCTGGGGCGGCGATAACCGCATCTACGCCAGCTACAAGTTCTTCCTCTACACGCTGATCGGCTCCGTCCTGATGCTGATCGCGATGATGTGGATGGTGCACGAGGCCGGGACGACGGACATCCCGACCCTGATGGCATATGACTTCCCGGTCCATGCCCAGACATGGCTGTTCCTGGCCTTCTTCGCCAGCTTCGCTGTGAAGATGCCGATGTGGCCGGTTCACACCTGGCTTCCCGATGCTCACGTGCAGGCCCCGACTGCCGGCTCCGTGATCCTTGCGGGCGTGCTGTTGAAGATGGGTGGCTACGGCTTCATCCGCTTCTCGCTCCCGATGTTCCCGGAAGCGAGCGCTCAGTTCGCGTGGCTGATCTACGCGCTGTCCATGGCGGCGGTGGTGATCACCAGCCTGATTGCGCTGGTCCAGCACGACATCAAGAAGCTCATCGCCTATTCGTCGGTAGCCCACATGGGCATCGTCACCATCGGTCTCTTCGCCTTCAACGTGCAGGGTCTCGAAGGTTCGATGGTCGTGATGCTCAGCCACGGCCTCGTTGCCGGCGCGCTGTTCCTTTGCGTTGGTGTCATTTACGACCGCCTGCACACGCGTGAGATCAACCGCTACGGCGGCATTGCGATCAACATGCCGAAATATGCGATGTTCTTCCTGCTCTTCACCATGGCTAGCATCGGCCTTCCCGGCACGAGCGGCTTCGTCGGTGAGTTCCTGAGCCTCGCAGGCATCTACCAGATTTCCACCTGGGTGGCGCTGGTCTGCACCACGGGCATCATCCTTGGTGCTGCCTATATGCTCTATCTTTATCGCCGGGTTGCCTTTGGCGAGCAGAAGAACGCCGATGCTGCGGCAATGCCCGATATCGATCTGCGGGAATGGCTGATGCTCGGGTCGCTTACCGCAGCCGTGCTGTGGATGGGCGTTTACCCCGAGAGCTTCCTTGCCCCCATGCGCAAGGATATTGCCGCTCTCGACGCCCGTCTTGCCCGCGCCGCGCCTCAGGGCGATGCACATCTCAAGATCGGTAAACCCAAACCTGCCGAAGAACATGAAGCGCAAGAGGGAGCGCACTGATGGATTTCGCTGCTTCCCTTAAGCTTATCGCACCCGAACTGCTGATGTCTGTTTCGGGTCTGGTCCTGCTGCTCGCTTCCGCCTGGGCTGGCGACAAGGCTTCGCGCGCAATCAGCGTCGTTGCGGCCATTGTGCTGGGCGCCTGTTTCTTCCTGGTCGCGCCTTCGGTTTGCGCCGGGGTGAGCGGGCCTGATACGCTGGCCTTTGGCGGTCAGTTCTCGGCCGATGCCTTCGCCGGCATGGCTAAGCTGATGATCTTTGCCGCAGGTGGCGCTGCTCTGGTGATCGCGCCGGCTTTCTTCGAGCGCTTCAATGCGATGCGCGCGGAATATCCGGTGCTGATCCTGTTCGCCGTGCTTGGCATGTCGATCATGGTATCGGCGCGCGATCTGATCGCGCTCTACATCGGGCTCGAACTGAACAGCTTGGCGGCCTATGTCCTCGCGGCCTTCCTGCGCACGGACGATCGCTCGGCCGAAGCAGGTCTGAAGTATTTCGTGCTCGGTGCGCTGGCATCGGGCATCCTGCTGTTCGGCATGAGCCTGACCTACGGCTTCACAGGGACGACCAGCTTCGAAGGTATCCGGGTCGCGCTCAGCGGTGACATGGCCACGGGCGCTCTGTTCGGCCTGATCTTCATGCTGGCCGGTCTTGCCTTCAAGATCAGTGCGGTTCCGTTCCACATGTGGACGCCGGATGTCTATGAAGGCGCGCCCACTCCGGTAACTGCCTTCTTCGCCTCGGCCCCCAAGGTCGCGGCGCTGGCGCTCACCATGCGTGTCACGCTGGAAGCCTTCGGCGCGCAGGACGATGCATGGCGGCAGATCGTGATTTTCGCGGCGCTTGCCTCGATCGTGGTTGGTGCACTGGGCGCGATTGGCCAGGCCAACATCAAGCGTCTGCTCGCCTATTCCTCGATCAACAATGTCGGCTTCATCCTGATCGGCCTCGCCGCCGGGACGCAGGCTGGCGCTTCGGCCATGCTCGTCTATCTCGCGATCTATGTCGCGATGACGGTGGGCGGCTTCGTCGCCGTACTGATGCTGAAGGACGAGAATGGCGATCAGGTGGAAGCGATTGCCGACATTGCCGGCCTTTCGCGCACCCGTCCCGCGCTGGCGTTCTGCCTGATGCTGGTGATGTTCAGCCTGGCCGGTATCCCGCCGCTGTTCGGCTTCTGGGGCAAGTTCGTGGTGTTCCAGGCCGCAGTGAACGCCGGGTTCGTGCCGCTGGCCGCCATCGGTATCGCTGCCAGCGTTATTGGTGCCTTCTACTACATCAAGGTAGTGAAGGTGATGTATTTCGACGAACCCGCCGATGTAGTGAAGGGCGGAAGCGACTGGGCACATTGGGCGCTGCTTGCGATCTCGGCCATCGCCATATCGCCGCTGGGCTATCTCCTCACGCAATGGCTCGGCGGGCTGGCCGACAAGGCGGCCGCCGTGCTGTTCCTTGGCGTGTAGTTGGCAGGCTTGATCGAAACCGTAGCGGAAACCGGATCCACTAATGCCGACCTCGCCGCGCGCTTGCGCGCGGGGGAGGCGGTTCCGGAAGGCCATTGGCTGGTGGCTGACAGGCAGAACGCCGGCCGCGGGCGGCAGGGCCGGGTCTGGTCGACGGGCGAAGGGAACTTCATGGGCTCCACCATTGTCCATCTCGATGGACGGGAGCCTGCGCCGCAAAGCCTTGCCCTCGCGGTTGGGCTGGCGGTCTATGAAGCGGTATTGAGCCACATGCTGGTCCCTGCCAGACTGGAACTCAAATGGCCCAACGATCTGCTTCTGGCCGGAGGGAAGCTTGCCGGCATCCTGCTTGAGCGGGTCGGAAATGCAATAATCGTCGGAATTGGCGTCAACATAGCCAAGACTCCGGTTGTCATGGGTCAGAAGATCGTTTCGCTGGGGCAATTCGGTCCTGCGCCTGATCGGGATAGTTTCGCGCGCGATCTCGCGGCATCTTTTGCCAGGGAAGTCGAACGCTGGCGTAGCGAGGGATTGCCGCAATTGCTTGCCCGCTGGACTGCCGCTGCGCATCCCGAGGGGACGCGCCTGAGCGTTCATGTGGGTGAGGAAGGGCGGATAGAAGGCGAATTCGCAGGGCTCGCTCCGGATGGTGCGCTTCGGCTTCGTCTTGAGGATGGAAGCCTGCAGGTAATCCATGCCGGCGATGTGTCGCTGATCGGAGGACAGGGCTGATGCTGCTTGCTGTCGATGTCGGGAACACCAACGTGGTGTTTGCCCTGTTCGAAACCGCTCTGGGCGAAATCCCGCGTATACGCACCCGCTGGCGGATCGCTACCGATCCGCGGCGCACGGGCGATGAATATGCGGTGTGGCTCGTCCAGTTGATGGCCATCGAGGGGCTGGCGCGCGACGCGGTGACGCAGGTCATCATCTCTACCGTCGTGCCGCGGGCACTGCATAATCTTCAGGTGCTTTCTAGCAAATATTTCGGGGTCGAGGCGCTCGTGGCCGGGCAGGGCAGGGCCGAATGGGGCATTCCTATCGATGTCGACGAACCGGGTTCGCTCGGGGCGGATCGCGCCGTGAATGCCATTGCCGCTCATGCAAAATATCCGGGCGACCTGATCGTGGTCGATTTCGGCACTGCCACTACATTCGATGTGGTGGATTTCAGCGGAGCCTACAAGGGCGGGATCATTGCACCGGGTATCAACCTGTCGCTTGACGCCCTGGTCAGCAATACCGCCAAGCTTCCGCGCATCGCGATCGAGAGCCCTCGCACCAATTCCGTGATTGGCCGCAATACGCAGGATCAGATGCTGATTGGCGTATTCTGGGGCTATGTCGCGATGATGGAAGGCCTGATTGCGAAATTGCGCCTTGAGATTGGCCGCCCGGCAAAGGTTATCGCAACCGGTGGGCTTGCCCTGTTGTTCGGGCAGCACACCGAGATTTTCGACGTGGTCGATACTGATCTAACGCTTGAAGGGCTGGCACTGCTGGCGGAGAGGGCCGGCACCAGGTGAAGAAGGATTTTACGCCCGAGAAGGAGTTGCTCTTCCTGGCACTGGGCGGCTCCGGCGAGATTGGCATGAACGTCAATCTCTATGGCTGCGAGGGCAAATGGCTGATGGTCGATCTCGGGATGACCTTCGGCGGCAATGAATATCCGGGCATCGATCTGGTTTTTGCCGATCCGGCCTTCATAGAGGAACGCCTGAAGGATCTGGTCGGCATCGTGCTGACCCATGGGCATGAAGATCACATTGGCGCGGTGCCCTATTTCGCGGCGGATTTTGGAGTACCGATCTATGCCACGCCCTTCACGGCGGAGCTTGTGCTGCGCAAGTTGGAAGAGGCGGGAATTGCCGATCAGGTGGAACTGAACATTGTCGAAGGGGCAGACAGCTTCGCGCTGGGGCCGTTCGATATCTCCTATGTTCCGCTTGCCCATTCGATAGCCGAGGGCAACGCCCTGCTGATCGAAACGCCCTATGGCAGGATCTTCCACACAGGCGACTGGAAGCTGGATGACGAGCCGCTGATCGGCGAGCCGGCGACGGCGGAAGAACTCACCCAGCTGGGTGATGAAGGCATTCTGGCACTGGTGTGCGACTCCACAAACGTCTTCAATCCGAAGGCTTCGGGTTCGGAAGGGGACGTCGCGCGGGGCCTGCTGGAGGAAGTGCGCAAGCATTCCGGCAAGCGCGTGCTGGTCACAACCTTCGCGTCTAACGTCGCGCGCCTTCAGAGCCTGGGCGAAATTGCGCGAGCGACTGGGCGAAGGCTCTGCGTCGCCGGCCGTTCGCTTGAGCGGATTATCGATGTGTCGAAGGCAAATGGCTATCTGGCCGATTTCCCGGAGACGATCGATTTCGATACTGCGATGAACCTGCCTCGCGGCAACGTGCTGGTGATCGCGACTGGCGGGCAGGGCGAACCGCGTGCGGCGCTGGCCCGGATTGCGGAAGATACTCACCACGTGGGCCTGGTCGAAGGCGACGTGGTGATCTTCTCCAGCCGCCAGATACCCGGCAACGAACTTGCGATTGGCGCGGTGATGAACCGCCTTGCCGAACGCGGGGTAGTGATGGTGACCGACCGTCAGGGTATGACCCACGTTTCGGGCCATCCCGGAAGGCCGGAACTGGAAGCGCTCTATTCCTGGATTCGTCCGGAAATTCTCGTGCCAGTGCATGGCGAACTGCGGCACATGGCGGAGCAGGCCCGCCTTGGTAAGACACGCGGCATTCCGCAGCAGATCCTCCAGAAGAACGGCACTATCGTCCGCCTTGCCCCGGGCAAGCCCGGGAAACTGGCCGAAGTGCGTTCCGGCCGGCTTGTGCTCGATGGCGACATCATTGTCCCGGCCGATGGCGAGGCGATTACCATGCGCCGCCGCCTGGCGCGGGATGGTATGGTGATCGTGACCTTGGATATGCAGGGACGGGCACAGGTCCATGGCATTGGCCTGCCGCTGGACGAGGATTACGGCGAGTTCGTCGAAGAAGCAGTGAGCGACATCGGCGATGCGCTCAAACGCCTCAAGGGTGGTGCGCGCAAGGATCGCGAGGCAGTGGCGGAAGCCGCGCGGCTCGCAGCCCGGCGTGCAGCCCAGCGCTGGTGCGGCAAGAAGCCGCAGACCCGCGTGATCCTGACCGGGGAGTGAAACGATGAAGTGGACTTCGGTCCTGGCGATCTACTGCCTGTTCTGGGTGATGAGCGCCTTTGTCCTGCTGCCCTTCGGCGTGCGAACGCATGATGAGGCGGGGGTGGAAAAGACCCCCGGGCAGGCGGATAGCGCTCCGGCCAATTTCCGGCCGGGCAAGGTCGCCATACGCGCCACGATCCTGTCGGCCGTGCTCTGCGGTGCCTTCGTGGCCAATTACATCTATGGCTGGATTATGCCGCAGGACCTCAACATCTTCGGCGAGCCGCCCAATTTCGAAGAGCATATGAAGAACTGATCCTTCGGATCAGTCACGCAGTCTTTCGATCGCCTGGGCCAGCGCCACATAGAGCTTGCCCATATCGGAAGAGAGCAGCGTCACGCCCAGCGCATTGCCGTCGCGAGTGGAAAGCAGGGTGCGCAGCATCGCTTCGAAATCGTGGATGTAGCGGCTGACATGCTCGCGGAAATCCGGATCGCGGTCATAGATTTCGGCGATTTCCCGTGCTTCCGAATTGTCGAGCAGACGAACCGCACGGCGCGTGAAGATGCCCCGATCGCCACGCAGATAGGCCGCCCAGGCCGTATCGGTAACGTCGTTGGACAGCGCCTTTGAAATGTCGATCGAGTTCGAATTGAGGCTCTCGCTGATCAGGGCGACGCGGCGGGCGAAATCATTATCCACCTGCTCTTCGGCGCGCTGGCGGGCCCGCGCAACGCGGTTTTCGAGATTGCCGGTAAGTTCGTCCACCTTGGCAAGTTGATCGCGCAGCTGGCGCGCAGCTTCCTTGCCGACGCCGCTGGCATGGGCGGCCGCCTGCTCCAGCTCCCCGATAGCTTCGGCAGCGCGCAGACGGATAGCACGTTCGATTGCCTCGGCACTTTGAGAACCGATCCGATCGGAAAGCTCCTCGATGGCATCGCTGTGCCCGCTGCCTAGTTCGTCGAGCGTGGCACGCAGCGCGCCGCGCAGCTTTTCGACGGCCTCAGTCATTTCACCCTGGACCTGCTGCGAAACGCCGTCGCTCTCTTCGCCAAGGGCCGCGACGGCACCGCGCAATTTCTCGATCCGCTCCGCGTGAGCGTTTTCATGCTCGGCCATGCTGCCGTGGAGCGTTTCGAGTTCGCCGATAACCGCCTTGCCGTTCTCCATGGCGGAGATGACGTAGCCGGACAGGGCCTGCCCCTTGGTTCCGGCATCGTCGAGCATGATGCCAAGCTCGCGAGTGCGCGTCTCGAAATTGCCGAGGCGTTGTTCGGCAAGGGCGAGGGCGGAAGGCAGATGCTCCCGGCTGTGTTCCGCACCAGCCTGGATCAGTTCCAAAAGGCGGACACTGGAATCGGTCAACTCCATCACTGCATGGTCGGTTGCTTCGACGACTTCCTTGTTGTTCTTCAGTCGGACGGTGAGCAACTCGATGGCCTGGGCCAATCCGCTGCCGACCTTTTCCCCGCGTGCGGCGGTTTCTTCCATCTGGGCGGTAACCTGGCCGACCTTGCCGGCGAGCTTCTCGCCATGCTCGGTGAGGGCGGCGATCTGGTTGAGCTGGCTCTGCTGGTGGGCGGCAATGGCCGAATCGAGCGCAGCGATCCGCTTCTCGAAAGCGAGTACTTCCTCAGCTTCCCGCGCGGCATGCTCCTGCTGCCGGACTTCGATGGCCTCTGCAAAACTCGCGAGGCGCTTGTCGATCGAGGCGTCAACCTGCCGGGCCCAATCGCTCACGGAATCGAGCCGCTTGCGCGTCCGCTCCAGCGCGGCTGCATCGATCTCTCCGATTTCCTTGAGCGCTTCGGCAAGGTTGCCGCGCATTCGCTGGATCGATGCTTCCCATTTGCCGATCGCATCCGCTTCGCCTTCGCGCACGGATTGGGCAAAGTCGTTGCATTCCGCCTGCAGCGCGTTGATCCGCTGACCGAGGCCGACAATGATCGAGGAAGCGCTCTCGCCGATCCGGCGGGCATGGCCGTCAAATTCCTCGAGCGCTTCACTGACCTTGCCCTTGAGGCCGTCTGTCAGTTTCATGCCGGCTTCGCCAAAGGCATTCATCCGCTGCAGCCCGGTAATCATATCGTCGAGCTGGACCTTGGCGGTGCGGCCGGCATTGCCGATCTGGCTGGTCACATCTCGTGCGGAATTGGCCACAACGGGCAGTTCGTCCCGGAGTTTATCCATGTTGGACAGGGCCGTGGTGCTGACAGTGGCGATTGATTCGATCTGTGCCGCGTTCTTGTGCACCAGTGCCGACATGCGCTCCGCATTTTCGGACAGGCGTTCGCTCGCCATGCGGCCCACGGATTCCAGATCGCGCGACTGGGCGGCGAGGAATTCGCGTGCCAGGCTCAACTCGCGGTTTACCGTGGTCAGGCGATGTTCGAGGCGGGCGCTTTCTTCCGCAAGCTGTCGTGCCGTATCGCTGAAACGTCCGGCTTCGCGGCGGCTTGAGCGCATGGCGAGCAGCCACAGACCGACGACGAGCACGGTCGGAACCGCCCATTGGGCAATCCATCCGCTCCACATCTCAGGCGTTGCGCCCGCAAGCATTTCCGCATGATGGGCCCAGGCGAAGAAACCGGTCCAACCGGCAATGGCGAGGAGGGCCAAGACAGGCATGACCCACCCGAAACGGCGCGGCGCCGGTTCGGCCTCATCCTCAAGCGACAATACTTCATCGGCCTCCACAGATAGCTCATAGGCTTCCGTGACGGTTTCGGTATGCGATTCGGGCGGGGTATCCCCCGGGCCGAACGCAACGACGTGCGAACCCCCAGACATATCTGCAGGATACCACGGATCGCATCACAATAAACCCTGACTTAACCTTATCCTCCTAGGCTGCCATCATGGCCTATGAAAACGGTGCCCTCGACGCCACTTTGGCAGCCGCCGCCGGGGACGATCCCGTGCTGCTGACAGAGTTGCGCAATGCCTTCAGCGAGAGCCTTGCCAATCAGGTCGACCTGCTGCGTCGGGCCCGTTGCGACGGCAACTGGAACGTGGCGGCAATGCGCCTCAAAGGGCTGGCGGCCAGCTTCCACGCAGAAGGGCTGATCGGCTTGGCGGAAGAGGCACTGGACTCCGCCCCCGGCGAGCCGGTGGTGATCCGTAAGCTGGAGCGCTTCCTCAACGAATTCGTGCATCCCGCCGACTGACACGCGCGATTGCAGGGTGCTTGGCAGGCCGCTGCCGCTGCCCTAGATCGGCTTTGTGCGCGTCGCTCTTCTCTCATTGATCGAACGGGCCGGGGATGACCCGGAAACTCCGCTCGCTACGCTTTCGCTGGCGGGGCATAGCCTTGCCGAACGCCAGCTGGAACTGGTCCTCGAACTGGCGTGCGAGCGGATCGTCTGCATTTCCGGCGGATTGGGGCGCGACCTGATCGCCCTGCAGCACCAGGCGGAGAGTTCGGGCGCTCGGTTCAATCTGATTGCCGGGCCGCGCCAGCTTGCGGGGCTGGTGAATACGGCGGACGAACTGGTTGTCGTCGCACCCGGACTGCTCCCCGCTGCGAGTGAAGCCAAGGCCGGATTGGCGGGCGGCAATGGCGTGCTCGTCCTGCCGGTGGAAACCGGTATTGCCGCCGGCTTCGAGCGCATCGACCTGAATTATGCCTGGGCAGGCGTGCTCGCCATGCCCGGAACGCTTGTCGAGCGGCTGAATCAGCTCCCGGCGGATTGCGATGCGATTTCCGCGCTGTTGAGGATTGCCTTGCAGGGCAGGGTTCCGGAACGGTCTCTCCCGGAAGCAGTGCTGGCGGAACGACGCTGGGCCATGGTGACGTCGCGCGCCAAGCTGGCGGAAATCGAGCCGGAATGGTTCCGCCGCCATGTCGCACCGCCTTCTGCCTTTGCGCCGGGCCGGGCACTTGCCCGGCTTGGTATGCGCAATTTCGGCGGCAATCTTCTGGCGAGAGGCTGGAAGCCTGCATTCCTGACCGCTGGCGGAGTCGTGCTGGCGGCGCTCGGACTCGTGGCCGCCTGGTTCGAACAGCCGGCCGTGGCCCTCATCTCCTGCGGTCTGGGCTGGCTCTCGCTCGAGGCCGGCAAGGCCCTTGCGTCGCTTGCGCAGGCAGGGAGCGTCGGGGCGAAGGGGGGCGGCCGCGTGATGCCTCTGGCGGCGCTGTTGGTCGACCTTGCGCTGATCGTGGTTCTGGCTTCGGCATTGCCGGGTACGCGGGCGGAACGGTTGTTCGCACCGCTAGTGCTGATCGGTACGACAACGCTCGCGGGCAGGGTGATTACCGCCAAATGGGCGGAGATCGGGCAGGACCGTGCCGCGCTTGCCCTGCTGCTCGCTCTGGCGAGCCTTGGGGGAGTTCTGCTTCCCGTAATTCAACTCCTCGCTCTGGCAGCGATTGCCGCTATGCTCGGCTTTTCGCGCGGTTCAGCGCAGATAACGCGGGCTTAACCAAGAACCGCTATGGCGGAACGAGGAAAATGGCCGGCATGAACCATCACACGGATCAGAGCGTCGAAGACGCGATGCGCCTCGAACTGGCGGAGGGCGATGCCGTGATCGGCACGTTCGGTCCGATTCTGCGTCATTTGCTGGTCAACGACGACCATTCCCTGTTCAGTGACGAGACCGTGGCGCGGGTGCGCGGCATGGTGGCCGGCATCGCGCTGCAACTCCTGCACGCGCAGGCAGACGCGGCCGAAGCCGAAGAGCCCGAAGATTATGTGGAAGATCGACTAGAGGGCCTGAGCGAGGCCATGCTCGGCAACACTGCTTTGCTTGGGCATCTTCATGCGCTCGCGCTGGAATGGCAGCTTGCGGAGCGCCTGCAGGTCCGCACCGGACTTGATCCGGTGCTTTCCCCGTTGCTCCAGGCGCTGATCGCCTCCAGCGACGCAGAAACCGCCACCTCCGCCATGGCCGCGCTCGCGGGGCAGGCGCGCTTTGTCCAGAGCTTGCGGCGCATGGAACTGTCTCTGCCGGAATTGCCAGGCGATCTGTTCCATTCGACGCTCGTCACCATGCGGACCCTTGCCGGGCAGGAGGACGAGCTTGCGGCCCAGACCGCCGAGGCTGCCCTGCGGGCTGAGTTCGACGAGAGCCGCAGTCGCCTTGGCCTGCTCGCCCGACTGGTTACGGGCATGGGCGGAGGCGCGATTGCGGCGCTTTCTGTAAGCCATGCGGGTGTGGCCATCTTCCTGAGTGCGCTTGCGATCGGATGTGGTCAGTCTCGCGATCTCGCGGTGCTGTCTACGCATGACCGGCAACTTGCCCGGCTCGCCTTGGCGCTGCGCGCGGCAGGGCTCCAGCCTGCGGCGGTAGAGGAACAACTGATCTTCCTGCATCCCGACATCGTCTTGCCGGACGGATTCGAACAATTGCGGTCCGAACGTGCGGCGGCCCTGCTGACGGCGTCCGCGCCGTTTGTTGGCGGATAGACGATGCCGCAGGGAACAACCTATCTCGCCAGAGCACGCAGCGATGAGGAAGACCGGCTGATTGAGGCAGACGAGCCTCTGGCCGGCTTGCAATTGCGCAGCGGGGGCGAACTGCCCGGTACGATTGCCACGCCCGCCTTGCTCGAACTGGTACGCAAGGCGCGCCGGTATGGGCTCAAGCTGGCGCGGCCGATCCACGCTCAGAACGATCACGAGGCAGTGACGGCCTGGGTAGAGGTCATTCCAGGGCCTACCGGTTGCGAAATCGGGCTCGCCAACTGGCAGGCCGCGCCGCTGCCGATCGAGGACCCCGCCGCCATCGAGCAGCGCCGGGCTGAGATCGATCGCGATCTGGCCGAGTTCAATGCGCGGCTCGATCCGCAGCAGGGCATCCTTTCCGCGGATACGGCGTCATCCGAATTGCGCCCGCTAGCCGATGCGATGCGGAAGGGCGTGGGCCGGCCCTGGACGGATTTCGTCGAAGTGGAAGGAAGCCAGCACCATCAGCCGCTCCATTGGCGCCTGCTGGACGGTGCGGCAGTCCGGCTGCCGGGATCCGGCCGCCGCTGGCGCGCAAGTCTGGTGCCGTTGGGCGGCCCTGAGGCGGGCGCGAACGGCTTCGAATTGTATCTCGTGGCCGAGGAACCGCCGGCACGGCCCGCCAGTTTGCAGGAAGCCCCCGTGGTTCGCGCTGCGCCAGGAGCGGCGATCGGGCGTGACGTGGCCCCGGTTCTGCGCCAGCCTATCGCGCGGATCATTGCCAATGCAGAGACGATCCGCACGCGCCTCGCCGGGCCACTCGCCGAGGAATACAGCAATTATGCCGCCGATATCGCGGCGGCGGGCCAGCACCTGCTGGCGCTGATCGACGATCTTTCCGATCTGGAAGTGGTCGAGGCCGACGAATTCAGCACCGCCCCCGATCTGATCGATCTGGCCGATGTCGCTCGCCGTGCGGTGGGCATTCTCGGGGTGCGCGCGCAGGAGCGCGGGATCGGGATCGACGTACCGGGCGCGGACGAGCACCTGCCGGCAATCGGCGAGTTCCGCCGCGTGTTGCAGGTGCTGCTGAACCTTATCGGCAATGCGATCCGCTATACGCCTGAAGGCTCGCGCATCGCGGTGCAATTGGGGGCCGCGAGCGGGAAGGCCAGGATTATCGTGGCCGACCAGGGGCAAGGATTGAGCGAGGAGCAGCAGGCCAAGGTGTTCGAGAAATTCGAGCGTCTCGGCCGTAGCGGCGACGGCGGCTCTGGCCTCGGGCTCTATATTTCGCGCAGGCTGGCCCGTGCGATGGGCGGCGATCTGACGGTGGAAAGCGCCCCCGGAAAGGGCGCGCGCTTTATCCTGAGCTTGCCTGCCAGCAGCTGAACCGCAGCGTAGCCATTCGCCCAAAAGAAAAGCGCGCCGCCCATTTCCATGGTCGGCGCGCTATTCGTAATCCGCCTGTCGAGCAGGAAGCTCTCAGGCGGTTACTGGATGATGCCGTAAGGCCTCAGCGCTTCTCCACCGGCACGTAATCGCGCTGCGTGGGGCCAGTGTAGAGCTGGCGTGGGCGGCCGATCTTCTGGCCGGGATCGCTGATCATTTCGTTCCACTGCGCCACCCAGCCCACGGTGCGGGCAAGGGCGAACAGGGCAGTGAACATGGTGGTCGGGAAACCGATCGCCGACAGGATGATGCCCGAATAGAAGTCCACGTTCGGGAACAGCTTCTTCTCGACGAAGTAATCGTCATGCAGGGCAAGTTCCTCGAGCCGCAGGGCGGTTTCGAACAGCGGATCGTCTACCTTCAGCGCTTCGAACACTTCGCGCACCGTCTTCTGCATCACGGCCGCGCGCGGATCGTAGTTCTTGTAGACGCGGTGGCCGAAGCCCATCAGGCGGAACGGATCGTTCTTGTCCTTCGCGCGCTCGATATAGTGGGGAATCTTGTCCGGCGTGCCGATCTCGTGCAGCATGTTGAGCGCGGCTTCATTGGCGCCGCCATGGGCAGGACCCCACAGGCAGGCAATGCCCGCGGCGATACATGCAAACGGATTGGCGCCCGACGAACCGGCGAGACGCACGGTCGAGGTCGAGGCGTTCTGTTCGTGGTCGGCATGGAGGATGAAAATCCGGTCCATCGCGCGTTCCACCGCCGGGATCACTTCATATTCCTCGGCCGGCACGCCGAAGGTCATGCGCAGGAAGTTGCCCGTGTAGGACAGCTTGTTGTCCGGATACATGAAGGGCTGGCCGACGGAATATTTGTAAGCCATCGCCGCAATGGTCGGCATCTTGGCGATCAGGCGGTGCGAGCTGATCCGGCGGTGTTCCGGATCGGAAATATCGGTGCTGTCGTGATAGAAGGCCGACAGGGCCCCGACCACACCGCACATCACGGCCATCGGGTGCGCATCGCGACGGAAGCCGCGATAGAAGGTGGCCAGCTGTTCGTGCAGCATGGTGTGGCGCGTGATGGTGCGCGTGAAGTTGTCATATTCGGCGGCGTTGGGCAGTTCGCCGTTCAGCAGCAGATAGGCCACTTCCATGAAGCTGGAATGTTCGGCCAGCTGGCCGATGGGATAGCCGCGGTGAAGCAAGACGCCTTCTTCGCCATCGATATAGGTAAGGGCACTTTCACACGATGCGGTGGAGGTGAAGCCGGGATCGTATGTGAACATGTGCGATTGGCCGTAGAGCTTGCGGATATCGACGACATCCGGCCCGACGCTGCCTTCCAGCACGGGGAAATCGTAGCTCTTGTCTCCAACGGTAAGCTTCGCGTGCTTGTCAGCCAAGTCTCGTACTCCTCAAAGCTCTACAGCCTGGTCACCCGGAACGGCCTGTGCGTCGATACGCGCAAGGCTTTCATCCTTTCCGAGCAGGACCAGGACATCGAAAATACCCGGCGAGGTGGTTTGCCCCGTGAGTGCGGCGCGCAGCGGCTGTGCGAGTTTGCCGAGGCCCAGCCCCAGTTCCTCTGCCATCGCCTTCAAACTGGCTTCCAGCGCTTCGGTTGTCCAGTTGTTTTCGGCCGCCAAACGGCCTGAAATCCGCCATAAAAGCAGTTGTGCGTCGCTGGTCAACAGCGCCTGCGCCTGCTCGGTCATTTCCAGCGGGCGGGCCTTGAACAGGAAGGCCGCGCCGTCGGCCAGTTCGTTCATGTCGCGCGCGCGGGTCTTGAGCACCGGCATGGCGGCCACCAGCCTATCCAGATCGGCATTCGGGCCAAGGCGCGGGGCGATCAGCGACGCCAGACGGGCATTGTCCGCCTCGCGGATATAATGGCCGTTGAGGTTCAGCAGCTTCTTGATGTCGAAGCGCGAAGGGCTCTTGCCCACGTCTCCGATATCGAAGAGCTGGATCGCTTCTTCCTTGGTAAATTCCTCGCGGTCGCCATGGCCCCAGCCAAGGCGCAGCAGGTAATTGAGCAGGGCTTCCGGCAGAATGCCCAACTCGTCGCGATAATCGCCGACGCCCATGGCGCCGTGGCGCTTGGAGAGCTTCGCCCCGTCCTGGCCGTGGATCAGCGGGATGTGGGCATAATGCGGTTCGGGCCAGCCCATCGCCTTGATGATGGTCAGCTGGCGGAAGGCGTTGTTCAGGTGATCGTCGCCGCGGATGATGTGGGTTACGCCCATGTCGTGGTCGTCCACCACCACCGCGAGCATATAGGTCGGTGTGCCGTCCGAACGAAGCAGGACGAAATCGTCCAGTTCTGCATTCTTCACGGTCACCTTGCCCTGAACGAGATCCTCGATCACCGTCTCCCCGTCACGTGGGGCCTTGATGCGCACCACATAATCCTGACCTTCGGGCCAGGTGAAGGGATCGGCATCGCGCCATTCGCTGTCGATGCGGAAGGGCTTCTTCTCTTCCCGCGCCTTTTCCCGGCGAGCGGCGAGTTCTTCCTGAGTGAGATAGCAGCGATAGGCTGCGCCGCGCGCGATCAGGTCATGCGCCACTTCGGCGTGACGCGCCTCGAACTGCGACTGGTAATAGGTGTGCCCATCGAAATCGAGGCCGAGCCATGCCAGGCCGTCCAGAATGACGTCGATCGCTTCCTGCGTGGAGCGAGCCTTGTCCGTATCCTCGATCCGCAGCAGCGTCTTGCCGCCGTGATGGCGGGCATAGAGCCAGGAGAACAGGCCGGTGCGGGCATTGCCGATGTGAAGGAAACCGGTGGGCGAGGGCGCAAAGCGCGTGACTACCGTGCTGCCGGTTGCCGACGCATTGCCGCTAACGCTTGCCATGACCCACTTGATCCTTTCCATTGTTCTTATGGCAGACAGCCCACCCGTTTCCGTTCCGCTGGAGGAACTGCCTCAGGATGCTGCGATGCAGCAGACGCATTGGCGAATGGAACGGCTCTTGTCCAGCGCAGGAGACAGGATCGACGCATTTTTGGACGCATCCGGATTCGACCGTGGACCTTGGCTTGCAGTGGCATTTTCCGCGGGAATCGGGGCCTGGTTCGTGCTTGGCACCGCCGCGGAATGGCTATTTGCGATGCTGGCGGGGTTCATGGGCGGCATGGCGGCACTGGCCCTGTGGCGCACGGATGACCGGCGCGCCCATTTGCGGATGGCAATATTCGCCATGGGACTCGCATTCTCGCTCGGAGTCGCGGTCGTCTGGGCGAAGTCTTCATTGGTCGGGACGGAGCCGATTGCGCGGCCGGTTGCGGGAGAATTCGACGCCCGCGTGCTCGAACGGATCGAGCAGCCCGCCGAAGGCCGGGTGAGGCTGGTGCTCGCCACGCGCGAGCCGGGAACCGGGCGGGCAATCAAGGTGCGGGTCAATCTCCCGCTGGAAAAGGACGTTACCGGATTGGGGGAGGGCGCCCGGGTCAGGATCAGAGCCCGGCTCATGCCGCCCGCGCCGCCCCTACTGCCGGGCAGTTACGATTTCGCCCGCGCCGCCTGGTTTGACGGGCTGGCGGGGACAGGCAGTGCCCTGTCCTCGCCCGAACTGGTGGAGCCTGCCGCCCGGTCCGGCGGCCTTGGCGCCTTGCAGCGCAGTCTTGCGGATCATGTCCGTTCCCGGCTCGACGGTTCTCCCGGTACCATTGCCGCGGCGCTGGCGAGCGGCGACCGGGGTGCCATCGCGGTCGCGGACGAGGTGGCGATGCGCGATGCCGGGCTCTCCCACCTCCTATCGATCAGCGGGCTGCATGTCAGTGCGGTGATCGCGGCGGCCTATTTCATCGCAATCAGGCTGCTGGCTTTGTGGCCATGGCTGGCGCTGCGCGTACGCCTGCCCGTGGCAGCGGCGGCCATCGCGGCACTGGCGGGGATCGGCTACACCCTGCTGACCGGGGCCGAGGTTCCCACAGTGCGCAGTTGCGTCGGTACGGTGCTGGTATTGCTGGCGCTGGCCCTGGGGCGCGAGCCGCTCTCCTTGCGGCTCATCGCGGTGGCGGCCGCATTCGTGCTGCTGCTCTGGCCGGAAGCGCTGGTGGGGCCGAGCTTCCAGATGAGCTTTGCGGCAGTGATCGCGATCGTCGCGCTGCACGGTGCCGGTCCGGTGCGGGCCTTCCTCGCCCCGCGCGATGAAGGCTGGCCGGTGCTGGCGCTTCGCCGGGGGACGATGCTGCTGCTTACCGGGCTGGTGATCGAATTCGCCCTGATGCCGGTCGTGCTGTTCCATTTCCATCGCGCCGGGCTTTACGGGGCCTTTGCCAATGTCGTCGCGATCCCGCTGACGACTTTCGTTTCCATGCCGCTGATCGCGCTGGGGCTGGCGCTCGACACTGTCGGGCTGGGCGGCCCGGCATGGTGGCTGGCGGGTAAATCGCTCGAGCTTCTGCTGGCGCTGGCCCATTTCACCGCCGATCAGCCGGGCGCAGTGAAGTTGATGCCGCAAATGGGCAAGGGCGCCTTCGCCCTGTTTGTCACAGGCGGGCTCTGGCTCGGGTTGTGGCGCGGGCGAGTGCGGCTCTTTGCGGCAGTGCCGCTGGGACTTGCCTGTTTCCTGCTGGCGATCACGCCGGTGCCGGATGTCCTGATTTCGCGCGACGGGCGGGAAGTCGGCATTTCGGGTGAAGGCGAGCGGCTGCTGGTCCTGCGGGAATCGCGCAGCAGCTTTGCCCGCGAGACTCTTCAGGAAATGGCCGGGACCGAAGGCGAGGTCCAGATATTGACCCAGTGGCACGGAGCCCGCTGCAGCGCGGATTTCTGCGTTGCGACCCTAAACCGGGGTGGGCGCGAGTGGCACTTGCTGCTGGCGCTGAGCAAGGAGCGGATCGACGAGCGTCAACTTGCCGCGGCCTGCGATCTGGCCGACATCGTCGTGGCGGACCGCTATCTGCCGCGATCCTGCCATCCGCGTTGGATCAAGGCGGATCACCGCTCCCTCGACGAGACCGGTGGCCTCGCGATCTATCTCGGCAGGCATGAAGTGAAGACTGTGGCCGAGGGGCAAGGCAATCATGGCTGGTGGAGAAGCAGACAAGCGCGCCGCGACACAGGGCCGGGCGCGCTTGCCACATCGTCTCGATGAATTGCCTCAGTGATACTGGCGCAGCAGGCCCGCCAGCTTGCCCTGCACGATCACTTCATGCGGTTCGTAATATTGCGGATCGTAGGCGGCATTGGCCGGATCGAGGCGAATGCGGCCACCTTCGCGGCGCAGATATTTGAGCGTCGCTTCCTCGTTCCGCACCAGCGCCACCACGATTTCGCCATCGCGGGCATGGTCGGTACGCTTCACCAGCGCGAAGTCGCCATCGAGAATGCCGGCCTCGATCATCGAATCGCCGGACACTTCCAGCGCATAATGATCGCCCGCGCCGAGCAGTGCAGCGGGAACCGGCAATGTGCGGTCGCTTTCCAGCGCCTCGATCGGAACGCCTGCGGCGATCTTGCCGTGAAGCGGAATCTCGATCACGTCATTGGCGGCAAAGGCCGGAGCGCGCGGCGGCGTCGCGATGCGGCTCACCGCATCATTGGCCGGAGCGGCGGGCTTGCTGCCCTTGGCGTTCACATCTTCGGGGTTCTTGAGCACTTCCAGCGCGCGGGCCCGATTGGGCAGGCGGCGGATGAAGCCGCGTTCTTCCAGCGCGGAAATCAGGCGGTGCACTCCGGACTTGGACTTGAGGTCCAGCGCTTCCTTCATTTCCTCGAAACTCGGGGAAATGCCCGATTCTTCCAGACGGGTCTGGATGAACAACAGAAGCTCATGTTGCTTGGCGGTGAGCATCGAAGCGGCCTCCTCAAATGTTCCATTTAGGGAACGAATGCGGAACAACTAGGCAACTTCTTCCTACAAGTCAAGCAACCCCGCCATTTCCGATCCAATAGGCCGGAACAACGCTTCCCTGCGTGGCTGGAGGGGCATTGGCAGGCCGTTCCAGCAGCAATTCGGCAGTGGCCATCGCACGCAGGGCACTCGAGTCCTTTTCGCTGACCGGCACTGCCTCGCCATCCACCAGCAAGGCCCGCACGAATTCCAGCCTTGCCCCGCCTGCCGGCATTTCCCCCGCAAGCCGAAGCGGGATCGGGGCGGGCTGGGGGCGGCGATCCCCGGAAAGGGCTCGCAGCATGGGCAGCAGGAAGAAATAGGCGGTAACGAAGCTGGAAACGGGATTGCCCGGCAGGCCCAGCACGGTCGTGCTGCCCTTGCGGGCCACGAGCAGCGGCTTGCCGGGCTTCATCGCCACGCGCCAGAAGTCGATTTGCGCACCCCATGCTTCGAGCGCCGGGCGGATGAGATCGTGATCGCCGACCGAGGCGCCGCCACTGGTGACGATCAACTCGGCATCGCCTGCCCGATCGAACGCCGCCGCCAGCGCGCCGAGATCGTCGGCAACCGGGCCGATGCGGCGGATTTCGGCGGCGAGCCCCTGTGTCATTGCCGCCAGCATCGCGCCATTGCTGGCGGGTATCTGGTGCGGTGCGCACTTGGCGGGATCGGCGGCCAGTTCGTCGCCGCTGTCGATAATGGCAAGGCGCGGACGGCGGTGGACGCCGAGTGCGCCATTGCCGGAGGAAAGCGCGAGCGCGACCTGTGCCGGGCCGATCCGCGTTCCTGCGGGGAGCAGTTCGTCACCGCCGCGGAAGTCGAAGCCCGCACGGCGAATATGGCGCGCGCGCGGCTCACCCTCGCCATTGAGGCTAAGCCTGTCGCCATCGCGCGCGGCGTTTTCCTGCAGCAGTACGGCATCCGCGCCTGCGGGCATCAGGGCGCCTGTGGAAATGCGGATCGCTTCGCCGGGGGCAATTGTTCCGGGGAAGGGGTGCCCGGCCGCGCTTTCGCCCACCACGCGCCAGGGCCCGGCTTCACCTTCGCGCAGGGCATAGCCATCCATCGCGGAAAGATCGGCGGCAGGCTGGGTTCGCCGGGCAATGAGCGGTGCGGCAAGGCAGCGGCCGAGCGCGGCCTCCACCGGCACATCCTCGGCCGGCAATGCATGGACACTTTCCAGCAGCCGGGCCTGAGCCTCTTTCAGGGGAAGGGGCGGCTTCATCTGCCTAGGCTTCCGGTGCCCGCCATTCGCCCGATTTGCCGCCGCTCTTGGCGAGCAGGCGCACGCCTTCGATCACCATGCCTTTGTCGAACGCCTTGGCCATGTCGTACACGGTCAGCAACGCGATGGAGGTGGCAGTCATGGCTTCCATCTCGATCCCGGTCTTCCCGGTGAGGCTGGCCGTGGCGGTGGCGCGCACGCCATCGTCCTCGAAAGTGAAGTCGACAGTCACGGCATCGAGCGAAAGCGGGTGGCACAGCGGGATCAGTTCGCCCGTCTTCTTGGCGGCCATGATCCCGGCAATGCGGGCCGCGGCGAGCACGTCACCCTTGGGAGCGTCGCCTTCGCGGATCGCATCCAGCGCTTCGGGCGACATGCGGATACGCCCGGTTGCGACTGCCTTGCGAGCCGTTTCCGCCTTGGCGCCGACGTCCACCATCCGGGCCGCGCCCGATTCGTCGAGATGAGTGAGCTTGGTCATCTGGCTACGCGCTTTTCCGCCGAAGTTGACAATGTTGACACTGTGCAGAGTGATCGCTTGCGGCCCTCTGCGACGAGCGGGAAAAGCGGCCGAAATCCCTGTGCGAATGTGCGTTCATTCCATCCCCATGCCAGAGTGAAGGCCTGTAGGACAGAGTGGGATGTTCAGGCGCCCAGCAGGGCCTTCGTCGCCGCAGTCACATCTGCCTGCCGCATCAGGCTTTCGCCCACCAGGAAACAGCGCACGCCGGCATTGGCAAGGCGCAGGATGTCGGCATGGCTGTTGATGCCGCTTTCGCCCACCAGCAAAGTGCCTTCCGGCGCCAGCGGGGCGAGGCGTTCCGTGGTGCCGAGATCGGTGACGAAGGTCTTGAGGTCGCGATTATTGACCCCGATGAGGCGGGACTTGAGCGCGGCGGCACGCTCCATCTCCGCCTCGTTGTGGACTTCCACCAGCACGTCCATGCCGCGTTCGATGGCGGCAGCCTCGATCTCGGCCATCTGTGCGTCTTCCAGCGCGGCAACGATGATCAGGATCGCATCGGCGCCGATGGCGCGGGCTTCGGCCACCTGCCACGGATCGACCATGAAATCCTTGCGCAGCACCGGCAGGGCGCAGGCGGCGCGCGCTTCGATCAGGAAATCCTCGTGCCCCTGGAAATAGGGCGCATCGGTCAGCACCGAGAGGCACGCTGCGCCGCCCGCTTCATAGGCGCGGGCATGGTCGGCGGGGTGGAAATCGGGGCGGATGAGGCCCTTGCTGGGGCTGGCCTTCTTGATCTCCGCGATCAGGCCGAAGCCGAGGGAAGCCTTGGCCTCCAGCGCCATGCGGAAGCCGCGCGGTGCGCTCTGCCCGGCGGCGCGCGCATCGAGATCGGCCAGCGAAGCGAGCGGCTTGCGCGCGGCAACTTCCTCGCGCTTGGTGGCGCAGATTTCGGCGAGTTTATCCATTGTTCCGGCCCCGAATTTTCACTTAGGCTTGTTCTTATTCAACCGCGTCGATCCAGCAATCCAGGATCGCCTTGGCGAGCCCCTTGTCGATTGCTTCGGCGGCTTCCTCCACGCCTTCGACCCAATCCTGCACTTCGCCCGCGACGATCAGTGCTGCGGCGGCATTGAGCAGCACGGCATCGCGATAGGGGCCGTGTTCGCCCAGCAGCAGCTTGCGCAATTCGGCGGCATTATGGACGGGATCGCCGCCCTTGATCGCGGCGAGCGGCGCGGCGGGAAGGCCAGCATCGGCGGGCTCGATCCGTTTCATCAGGATGCGGCCATCGCGCACTTCGGCGATTTCACTGCCCCCGGCCAGGCTGAGTTCGTCCAGCCCTTCATCGCCGGAAATGACCATCGAATGCTCTGTGCCCAGACGCAGCAGCGCCTCGGCATAGATCGGGACATAGGCTGGGCGGGCAATGCCGACGAGCTGGCGCTTCACATTGGCGGGATTGGCGAGCGGGCCCATCAGGTTGAAGATCGTGCGGCGGCCGATTGCCTTGCGGATCGGCATGATGCGGCCCATCGAGGGGTGGTGCTTGCCTGCGAAGAGGAAGCAGATGCCGATATCGGCCAGCGTCTCTTCCGCCGTGGCCATTGCCCGGTCGAGGTCGAGGCCCAGCGCTTCCAGCGTGTCGGCTGCGCCGGCCTTGCTGCTGGCTGCGCGGTTGCCATGCTTGGCCACCGGCACGCCGCAGGCGGCGACGACCAGCGAGACAGCGGTGGAGACATTGAGCGTGTGGTGCCCATCGCCCCCGGTGCCGCAGACGTCGATGGCGTTTTCCGGCGCGCGGATCGGGATCAGGCGGGCACGCATGGCGCGGGCCGCGCCGGCGATTTCGCTGGCGGTTTCTCCCCGGTCTGACAGGGCGATCAGGAAACTGGCAATGTCCTCGTCCGGCACTGCGCCATCAAGGATCGCGCCGAAGGCTTCTTCCGCTTCCGCTTCCTCCAGCGGAACGTCGACGACGTGGGGAAGGCCGGTCATGCCAGTGCGGTGGCGTTGATGCCGCAGATCTTGAGGAAATTGGCCAGCAGATCGTGGCCATGTTCCGTGGCGATGCTTTCCGGATGGAACTGCACGCCGTGGATCGGCAGTTCGCGGTGGCGGAAGCCCATCACGAATTCATCGTCGGCGGTGGCGTTCACCACCAGCTCGTCGGGAATGTCAGTGACGATCAGCGAGTGATAGCGCGTGGCGGTAAAGGGGCTGGGCAAGCCTTCGAACACGCCGGTATTGTCATGCCGCACGGGCGAGGTCTTGCCGTGCATCAGCCCGCCGCGCACCACCTTGCCGCCGAAATATTGGCCAATGGACTGGTGGCCTAGGCACACGCCCAGCAGCGGCTTCTTCGCTGCGGCACAGGCCGCCACAAGATCGAGACTGATGCCCGCCTCATTGGGCGTGCAGGGGCCGGGCGAGAGCAAGAAGCCCTGCGCGCCGGTGGCCAGCGCTTCCGCGGCGGTCAGCGCATCGTTGCGCACGACCTGCACTTCGGCCCCAAGTTCCATCACGTAATGGACAAGGTTCCAGGTGAAGCTGTCATAATTGTCGATAACGAGGATCATGGTGCCGCCTTTGCGCGTTTCTCGACCACGATCAAGGGGCCGATCGGAAAGGTATTGTCCAATCGCTTGCTTTCCGGGTCCCACAGCTGGGAAACCGTCCCGTCGAGGAACAGCGCGTTCCTGATCTTCAGCACGTCGCGATAATAGCGGGCGAGCTTGCCGAAGCTGATGGGCTGGTCCGAAATCACGAAGATCGCGCGGCCAGTGTCGTCCACGCCCACTGCATTGCGGATGCGCAGGGATGCGCCGTCGTCCTGGATGCCGGGGTGCAATTCTCCGTCCACCACCAGCATCGGGCCGGATTGCGTGCCGAAATCCGGGCGATTGGTGACGCTGGCGAAGAATTCCTCGGTGCTGCGCACGGCCCACTTGTCGCCGCGGCCGTAGAACACGCCATTGGGCAGCATATGGAAATTGCCCGGCCCAGCCTTGCGGCTGAGCGCATGGAGTTTCTCGCCCTTTTCGACATAATAGCCGATGGGCTGACCATCGTCGTCGAACATGCCCGCATTGAACGCGAAGACCACCGGAGGGGCTTCGGGGGAAAGATTGGCTGCAAAGGCCGCGAGGCTGCGCCAGGGCGGGCCGCCGCCAGCCTCGGTTTCCGGGGCGAGGGCAGTCCGGATTGAGTGCAGTTCCGGATCCGCGACGCAAACCGTCAGCGGCACTTCCTCGAAGCGGGTTTCCTGGCATCCGGGCGTCAGCTCGGGAGCAGCGTCACCGCTCCCCGGAATCGCGCCGCCGCAGGAGGAAAGCGCGAGCGCCGCCCCCAGAAGGATAGGGGCAACCAGCGCCCGCATTACTGCCCGAAGTCCGGCTCGCTTGCCACTCGTGCGGCTTCGCGGGCCGCCGCGATCAGCGCGCCTGCCTTGTGCCGGCATTCCGCCTGTTCATATTCGGGGTTGCTGTCGGCAACGATGCCGGCACCCGCCTGCACATGCATCACGCCGTCCTTCACCACGGCAGTGCGCAGCACGATGCAGCTGTCGATCGAACCGTCCGGCCCGAAATAGCCGACGCCGCCTGCATAGGGCCCGCGCGATTCGGGTTCCAGTTCGGCGATGATCTCGCAGGCGCGAATCTTGGGCGCGCCGGAGACGGTCCCCGCCGGGAAGCCCGCGAACAAGGCATCGAGCGCGTCATGGTCGGGCGAAAGCTTGCCCACCACATTGCTGACGATGTGCATCACATGGCTGTAGCGTTCGATGGTGAAGCTGGCCGTCACCTTCACGCTGCCCTTGCTCGCCACGCGGCCGACATCGTTGCGGCCCAGATCGAGCAGCATCAGGTGCTCGGCGCGTTCCTTGGCGTCAGCCAGCAGGCTTTCCTCATTCGCCCTATCTTCCTCGTCCGTCTTGCCGCGCGGGCGCGTGCCGGCGATCGGGCGGATCGTCACTTCGCCATGGCGCACGCGCACAAGGATTTCCGGGCTCGAACCGACGACGGCAAAGCCGGGCAGGTCGAGGAAATAGAGGAAGGGCGAGGGGTTCACCCGGCGCAGCGCACGGTAAAGCGCCAATGGGGGCAGCGGGAAGGGGCAGGTGAAACGCTGGGCCAGCACCACCTGGAAGATGTCGCCCGCCTCGATATAGCCCTTCGCCTTCGCGACCATGCTTTCATAGAGCCCGTCCGGCATTACCGGGGTCAGCTCCATGTCGGGAAGGTTCGCATCCTTCACCGGGCCGGGAATTGCCCCGGCGAGGCGGCGCAGGGTGCTGTCGATCTTCTCGCCCGCAAGCTCGATCGCGCGGTCCGGGTTTTCGGCGGACCAGATGGGCGAGATGCAGAACAATTCGTCGCTCAGCCGGTCGAACACCAAAGTCACCGTCGGGCGGGAAATCAGGATATCGGGCACCGCCAGTTCGCTCTGGGGCGCGCGGGGCAGTTCCTCGACCAGGCCGATGGTCTCGTAAGCGAAATAGCCGACGAGGCAGGCAAGAGCCTGCGGGAGTTCCTTCGGCATGTCGATCCGGCAGGCGGCCGACAGCGCGCGCAGTTCCTCGAAACTGTCGCCGGGCAGCGGCTCGAAGGCATCGCGGTCATGCTGCCACTTGCGGTTCACTTCGCAAGCGGCGCCGGTTGCGCGGAACATCAGATCGGGATCGAGGCCCAACAGGCTGTAGCGCCCGCGTGTCTCGCCGCCTTCGACCGATTCCAGCAGGAAATCGCCGCGACCGGACACGATCAGCTTCAGCGCGGCGCCGACCGGTGTTTCCGTATCGGCGACGAGCTTGCGCCAGACGAGCGCCGGCCGCCCCTCGGCAAGGGCGGCACGGGCCGAAGCGGCGTTCTCAGGCAGGGCTCCAGACACAGTCATGGTCGTCAATTGCGGCCGACCAGCTGCTTCTTCACGGCTTCGATCGCCGCCTTGTTGCGTTCCACGCCGATGGCGTCGCTCGCCGCACGGGCGAATTCCTGCGCATATTCATCGCCCAGCGTCTGGCTTAGCTGGCCGGAGACCTGCGCCAGCAGCGGATCGTTGGGGGCGAGCACGCCGGGCTCGATATCGTCGAGCTTCACCACGAACCAGCCATTGTCATTGGGGGCTTCAAGGCGCTTCACAGTGCCTTCGGCCATGCTGAAGACCAGTGCCAGCACCGGAGGCACGCGGCCGCCCAGCTTGGCGAGATCCTCGCGGCTCATGTTGAGGGCATCGGGGGCGGGCAGCTTGACCTTTTCCTTCGCCATGGCGGCGGCAACGGTTTCGCCCCGCGCAACAGCCTTCATCACGCGGTCGGCGGCTTCCTTGGCCTTCTTGTCACCTTCGGCACGGCGCCAGCCATTGGTCACCATCTCGCGCACATCGGCCATCGGTGCAGCGGCGGCAGGAGTGATCTTGCTGACGTCATAGATCAGGAAGGTCTTGCCCGCTTCGATTTCCGCAAGCTGGGGTTGGCCTTCCTCCATCTGGAACGCCGTGGAAAGCACGCGGCCCAGAACCGCAGGAGCGGTTTCGTTGGGCTTCATATAGACGGCACCGGTGCCGATCACTTCCGGGGTGGTCTGGACCTGCACCTGCAAGCTCTTGGCCACTTCGGCAAGGCTGGAGCCGCCGTCGAATTCCTCTTCGACGCCTGCGCTCAGATCGGCGATGGCCTCGCGATGCTTTTCGGCAAGCAGTGCCGTGCGGATTTCGGCTCGCACCTGGTCGAGCGTGCGGCCCGGAGTGCTGTCCACCGCGTCGACACGGATGATATAGAAGCCGAGGCCGCCGCGAGTGGTCGGTGCCAACTGGCCGCGCTGGGCGCCGAACGCGGCCTGTGCCACGCCGGAAGAGGACTGCGCGGAATATTCGGCCTTGGTGACGGGCCCGATCTGGGTGACCTGAAGACCCTTTTCGCGTGCGGCCACGTCGAGCGACTTGCCCTTGGCGATCTCGTCGCGAATGGCCTTGGCGGCCGCATCTGTGGGCACGACCAGCTGGGTCAGGCGGCGCTTCTCGGTCGGCGCATATTGCGCGGCATCCCGCTTGTAGCGCGCGGCGATTTCCGCGTCGGTGGGCTGGGCCACGTTCTTCACTGCGCTGGCATCGAACAGGGCATAGCGGATCACACGCCGTTCGGGGCGCATGTAGCGGGTCTTGTTCGCATTATAGAACGCGGTGAGCTGTGCTTCGGTCGGCGCGGCGGTGGGCGCATAGGCATCGCTCAGAAGCAGGCCGATGGCGCCGTGGCGCTTCTCGCGCAGCAGGCCCGCATAATGCTTCACCAGCGAGGGCGGCATCGTGCCATTGGCCAGCACGGGGCTAATCACCTGGCGCACGAGCAGGCCAGATTCGATATCGTCGCGCACCTGCTTGTCGGTCAGCCCCTGCTGCGCAATGGCCGCGCGATAGGCTTCCTGGCTGAACTTCCCGTCAGGGCCGGTAAAGGCCGGAATTCGGGCGATTTCGCTGCCGACCAGACGTTCGCCGGAACGCAGCCCCTGTTCCTTGCCGAATTCGGCCAGCACGGTGCGGTCGATCAGGCGGTCCAGCACCTTTTCCACGCCGCCATCGGCCACGAAGGCTTCCATGGTCAGGGTGGGGTTATTGCGGCGCAGATTATCGAATTCGTTGCGAACCGCCGAATCCAGTTCTGACGTGCTGATCTTGCGATCGCCTACGATCGCCACGCGATCTCCGCCAGCGACGCCGCCGAAGGTGCCGGTGTTGGCGATATCGCCGACGGCAAACGCCAGCGCGATAACCGCAAGAACGCCCAGCGTGATGAACACGCCGGTCTTGGAACTCATGAATGTGCGGAACAGCTGAAGCATGATTAGGCGCCGCCTGGTCTGTAGTGGTAGGGCTCTTCCGGCCCGGTCGGCAGGCGCTTTATCCCCGCTGAGGCCGGGGGGCAACAGTGGACGCGGCTTTGGCCCTATGTGGAAAAGCGGTTTTGACAAGCAAGGCGCCCGGGACTAGCGGGCATCACCCCAGACAGCGCCGGAATCGCGGCGCGTCACGAGCAGCTTAAGGACAATTGATGGCCCAGCGCCCCTATATTGTCGGCAATTGGAAGATGCATGGCACTCGCGCCATGCTGGCCGAAGCCCGTGCGATCGATCGCGCGGCAGAACGCCTTATCAAGGCGGAGGTGGCGGTTGCGCCGCCCTATACACTGATTCACGCTATCCGTAAGGAAGCCTCGCTGATCGGCGTTGGTGCGCAGGACTGCCACCAGGCCGAAGGCGGCGCCCATACGGGCGATATTTCCGCGGCCATGCTGAAGGATGCCGGTGCCGGCTTCGTCATCGTGGGTCACAGCGAACGCCGTTCCGACCATGGCGAAACCGATGCAGTGGTGAAGGCCAAGGCCGGTTCCGCGCTGCACGCCGGTCTGCAGGTCATCCTCTGCGTCGGCGAAAGCGAAGCCGATCGCGATGCGGGCAAGGCCGAACAGGTCGTATGCGCGCAGATCGCTGCCTCGCTGCCTGACGGCACCGAATATGCCGAAAAGATGACCATCGCTTATGAGCCCGTCTGGGCCATCGGCACCGGTCGTACGCCCTCGCTTGAGGAAATCGGCCAGATGCATGGCGCGATCCGCAGCCAGCTGGTCGATATCTTCGGCCCCGCCGGTGCGGAAATCCGCATCCTTTACGGCGGTTCGGTGAAGGCCGAAAATGCTGCCGATATTCTCCATGTCGACGAAGTCGGCGGGGCTCTGGTCGGCGGCGCGAGCCTGACGGCGGAAAGCTTCCTCGGCATCATCGTCGCTGCGGCGGAACGCAACGACCACTGAGGTGACGGTAGAACCGAAGGCGTGAAACGGAGCCGCTCCCTTGCGGTTCCGATCTGCCGTCGCTATCTGCCGCACCAACGATAGAGATTATCAAGAAGGCCAGACCGACAGATGTCGCTTTTCCTGTTCCTCACGGTCGTTCAGGCCATTGTGGCTGCTGCCCTTGTCGGGGTGGTACTGATGCAGCGTTCCGAAGGCGGCGGCCTTGGCCTTGGCGGCGGCGGCAGCCCGGCCGGGATCATGTCGGCGCGCGGCGCGGCAGACTTCCTCACCCGTGCGACCACGATCCTCGCCACTCTCTTCGTGGTGCTGAGCATCATCCTGGCCGCACTGGCGGTCGGGGCGACGTCGAACCGTGAAGTTGACGCCACGCTGGATCGTACGGTGACGCCGGAAAACAATCCGCAGGCCGATCTGCTCGGCACGGCGGCGGCGCCTAACGCTGCTCCGTCAGATGCGGCAAGCGGCGCGGCCCAGCCGGCCAGCGGCGATCCGCTGCAGGGCGCTGCGCAGTAAGCCAGCGCCTGCGTACCCCTTCGGGGGCGCATTTCATCGTAGAAGCGGCCCACACAACTGTGGATTGCCGCATTGGGGCGCAAGCAATCGCTTGCGTCGAATCCGAAACTCGTCTTAAGGCCCGACTCCCATGGCGCGGTACATATTTATCACCGGCGGCGTGGTCTCCTCGCTCGGAAAAGGTCTCATGGCGGCAAGCCTTGCCGCTCTCTTGCAGGCGCGCGGATTCAAGGTCCGCATCCGCAAGTTCGACCCCTATCTCAACGTCGATCCGGGGACGATGAGCCCCTATCAGCATGGCGAAGTCTATGTGACGGATGACGGGGCGGAGACCGATCTCGATCTTGGTCACTACGAACGCTTCACCGGCGTCTCCGCTCATCAGGGCGACAACATCACTTCCGGCCGCGTCTATCGCGACATCATCGCCAAGGAACGCCGCGGCGATTATCTCGGCGCCACGGTGCAGGTGATTCCGCACGTGACCGATGCGATCAAGGAATTCGCCCTGGCGGATACCGACGATCTCGATTTCATCCTGTGCGAATTCGGCGGCACGGTCGGCGATATCGAGGGGCTGCCCTTCATCGAGGCGATCCGCCAGCTGCGTAACGAGATGGGCCGGGAACAGACTTGCGCCATCCATGTCACGCTGGTGCCCTATGTCTCGGCAGCGGGCGAGTTGAAGACCAAGCCGACCCAGCACTCCGTGCGCGAACTGACCAGCCTTGGCGTGCAGCCCGATGTGCTGCTGTGCCGCTGCGAGCATGAATTGCCCGAGGGCGAACGACGTAAGATCGCGCTGTTCTGCAATGTGCGGCCTGAAGCGGTGATCCCTGCGCTGGATGCCAGCTCGATCTATGCCGTGCCGCTGCAATATCACGGGGAAGGGCTGGACGCGGAAGTTCTGCGCCATTTCGGCCTTGATGCACCGGCACCTGACCTGACCCGCTGGGCGGACATCATGGACCGCTTCGAAAACCCGGAAGGCGAAGTGACCATTGGCGTGGTCGGCAAGTATGTCGGCCTTCCCGATGCCTACAAGTCGCTGAACGAGGCTCTGGTCCATGGCGGCATGGCCAACCGGGTGAAGGTCAATATCCGCTGGATCGACGCGGAGATATTCGAGCAGGACGATTCGGATATCGCCGCCCAGCTTGAGCCGATGGACGGCATCTTGGTGCCTGGCGGTTTCGGTGTGCGCGGATCCGAAGGCAAGATCGCCTCGGTCCGTTTCGCGCGCGAACGCAAGGTGCCCTTCTTCGGCATTTGTCTAGGCATGCAGATGGCGTGCGTCGAAGGCGCGCGCTCGGTGGGCATCGAAGGCGCCAGTTCGACCGAATTCGGCGAAACGAAGGAACCGGTGGTGGGCATCATCACCGAATGGATGAGCAAGGAAGGCCTGCAGACGCGCGGCGCGGACACCGATCTGGGCGGCACGATGCGGCTTGGCGCCTATGAAGCGCGCCTTGCGGCCAACAGCCACGTCTCGACGGTCTATGGCGGCTCCACGGCCATTTCGGAGCGTCACCGCCACCGTTACGAAGTGAACGGCGCCTATAAGGAACGGCTCGAGAAGGGCGGACTGATTTTCTCCGGCATGTCGCCTGACGGGCTGCTGCCCGAGATCGTCGAACGGCCCGACCATCCGTGGTTCATCGGCGTGCAGTTCCACCCGGAACTCAAGAGCAAGCCGTTCGATCCGCACCCGCTTTTCGCGAGCTTCATCGAAGCGGCGGTGCACCAGTCCCGACTGGTCTGAACCGCTTCAGGCGCCAAGCCGATATAGAAAGGGCGGACCCGGATGGGCCCGCCCTTCGTTTTTCAGGGTGAGATTTTTTCAGGCTAGGGCAGGGGCTCAGGCAGCGTCGGCCTGATCGTCCTCATTGCGCACGACTTCGAGCGCCTTCTGCCCGTTCACGAGAATCTTCTTGGGCTTCATCGCCTCGGGCACTTCGCGCACGAGATCGATCGAGAGCAGGCCGTCAGCCAGCTTCGCATCGTCCACGCGGACATAATCGGCCAGTTCGAAGCGGCGTTCGAAGCCGCGATTGGCAATGCCGACATGGAGATATTCGCCTTCGGGCGCGTCTTCCTTCTTGCGACCCTGGATTACCAGCAGGTTCTGCTGGGCAGTGATGTCCAGGTCTTCCGGGCGGAATCCGGCCACGGCGAGGGTGATGCGGTAGGCATCCTGCCCACGGCGCTCAATATTGAAGGGGGGGTAATTGTCGCCGCTATTAACCCGGGCATGGCCTTCGAGAAGATCGAACAGGCGATCGAAGCCCACGGTACTGCGACGATAGGGAGAAAGGTCGAAACGGTTCATAATCCAACAAATCCTCGGTTGAGCAATTTGGCCTTTCGGAAGCCCGCCGGGCGGCACTTCCTCTGTTTGTCTGAGTAGCGCCCTTCCGGCACGCGTCTCCAATGCCTAGATATGACATCGATCCCGTGCTTCAAGGGGGCGAAGCACGCGAAAAGCACAAGCGAAAGGACCAGGACGTGAACACGCCCAAGATTGATATCTATACCAAATTCGCCTGCCCCTATTGCATGCGGGCCAAGGCGCTCCTCGAAAGGAAGGGCGTGGAATTCGAGGAATTCGACATCACTTTCGGCGGCGAAAAACGCGAGGAAATGACCCGTCGCGCTCCGATGGCCCGCACGGTGCCGCAGATTTTCATCGGCGATTACCATGTAGGCGGATCGGACGATCTCGCGGCGCTTGATCGTGAGGGCAAGCTTGATCCTTTGCTCGGCCTCTGAGCCGCGCTAACCGGCCACCCATGACTCGTATCGCACTCTTGCAGATGACTTCCGGCATCGATCCGCTGGCCAATGCCCGCACGATCGAAGCTGCTGTGGCCGATGCGGCAAAGGGCGGGGCGAGCATGCTCTTCACGCCGGAAATGTCCGGCCTTATCGACCGGGATCGGCAGCGCGCCGCCGCGCATATCGTGCCGGAAGCGCAGAACCCCGTACTCTCCGCGGCACGGGTTGCCGCGCACGATGCGGGTATATGGCTGTCGCTCGGCTCGTTGGCCGTGACGCGCGAGAGCAGCGATCCGACGGAAACGCGTTGGGCGAACCGCACTTTCCTTATCGCACCGGATGGTTCGATCGCGGCCCGTTACGACAAGATCCATATGTTCGACGTCCAGCTTTCGACCGGCGAGAGCTGGCGCGAAAGCGCGGCCTATGCGCCGGGCGAGGCTGTCGTGACGGCCGAGACGCCGCTGGGTCGGCTTGGCCTTGCGATCTGCTACGATATGCGTTTTCCTGCGCTTTTCGAAGAGCTTGGGCGTCGCCGTTGTGATGCAATCTCAATTCCTGCGGCCTTCACGGTTCCAACCGGGCAAGCACATTGGCATTTGCTGCTGCGTACGCGAGCAGTGGAGGCCAGCGCTTATGTCGTCGCGGCGGCCCAGGTGGGCGAACATGAGGATGGTCGGCGCACTTACGGCCATTCACTGGTGGTGGACCCCTGGGGCGAGGTTCTGCTCGACATGGGCGGCACGGCGCCGGGCCTTGGCTTTGCCGATCTTGACCCGGCGCGCATCGCAGAAGTGCGTTCGCAACTGCCAAGCCTTGCCAATCGCAGGGAAATTTCTACATCCGGCGCGTCATGATCGTTTTCGATCTCTCCTGCGATCAGGGCCATCGCTTCGAAGGCTGGTTTTCCTCATCTGAGGATTATGCCGGCCAGCAGTCACGCGGGCTTGTTGCCTGTCCTCATTGCGGCTCCGCCGAAATCGCCAAGGCACCCATGGCGCCAGCAGTGCCGCGCAAGGGCAATCAGCGCTCGGATGTTGCACTGCGCGAAGAGGCCCCGGTGCCGGTGGCTGCCGGAATGCCGCCCGAAGTTACCCAGGCCCTCGAAAAACTCGCCGAAATGCAGGCTGAAGCGCTCAAGCAGTCAAAATGGGTCGGCGAGGATTTCACGGATGCTTCGCGGGCGATGCACTATGGCGAACGCAAGGCGGAAGTGATCCACGGCAAGGCCAGCGCCAAGCAGGCCAAGGAATTGTTGGACGAAGGCATCGCCGTCGCCCCGCTTCTTTTTCCCATCGCTCCGCCGGACGAACTCAACTGATTGCCAGCGCTGCCAAGGGCCCTTAAAGGCTCGAATGCGTGCGCCCGTAGCTCAGCAGGATAGAGCACCAGATTCCTAATCTGGGGGCCACAGGTTCGAATCCTGTCGGGCGCACCAACCTTGAATGGCCATCGCAGAATGGCCATCTTGGCTGGCGGGTTCGCGGGATGCTTGTTGCGGTTAGGATGCCGACAGGGCCGCGGATTTCACTTCGATCATAGACGGAAAACCTCATGACCAGCTCCACGCAAACTGCCGCAGACCTCTCCAAGGACATCGCCCGCGTATTTGCCCTGCAACAGGCGCATCAGTGGGATGTCAAAGCCTCCACCGCAGAGCAGCGCAAAGCCAAGCTCACGAAGCTGAAGGCCGCCATCGAAGCCCATGCCGACGACATTGTCGCAGCCGTTCTGGAAGATACGCGTAAGCCCGAGGGCGAAATCCGCGTCACCGAAGTGCTGAACATCCTCGGCAATATCCAGCTTAACATCGACAGCCTCGATGACTGGATGAAGCCGACCGAAGTTACTCCGTCGAAGAATCCTGCCGACCGCGCCCAGATCGTTTACGAAGCACGCGGCGTGTGCCTCATCCTCGGCCCCTGGAATTTCCCGCTCGGCCTGACGCTCGGCCCTGTCGCGGCTGCCGTTGCCGCCGGCAATTGCTGCATCGTCAAGCTGACCGATCTGTGCCCGGCCACCGCCAAGATTGCCGGCACCATCATCCGGGAAGTTTTCGACGAGAACGAAGTCGCGCTGTTTGAAGGCGATGTCAGCGTGGCCGAAGCCCTGCTCGAACTGCCCTTCAATCACATCTTCTTCACTGGCAGCACCCGCGTGGGCAAGATCGTGATGGCTGCGGCCGCCAAGAACCTCGCCAGCGTGACGCTGGAACTGGGCGGCAAGTCCCCCGTCATCATCGACGATGGCGCGGATATCGGCGCCATCGGTGCGGCTCTGGCCGGTGCCAAGCAGTTCAATGGCGGCCAGGCCTGCATCTGCCCCGACTATGTCTTCGTGAAGGAAGAGAAGAAGGCGGAACTGGTCGAAGCCTTCAAGAGCAACGTCCAGAAGAACCTCTATGACGAAGCTGGATCGATCAACAAGCAGGCGATCGCGCAGGTCGTGAACCAGGGCAATTTCAACCGCGTGAAGGCGATGTTCGACGACGCGGTGGAGAAGGGTGCGACGGTCGCGGTTGGCGGCACGTTCGACGAGGCCGACCTCACCGTGCACCCCACCATGCTGACTGACGTCACTCCGCAGATGAAGATCCTCCAGGAGGAAATCTTCGCTCCGCTGCTGCCGGTGATGACCTATGACAATCTCGATCAGGCGATCGGCTATATCGAGGCGCGCGACAAGCCGCTGGCGCTCTATGTCTTCAGCCCGAACGAAGACAATGTTCAGAAGGTGCTGGACCGGACTTCTTCGGGCGGCGTGACCGTCAATGGCGTGTTCTCGCACTATCTGGAAAACCGCCTGCCGTTTGGCGGCGTCAATGGCAGCGGCATGGGCAGCTATCACGGCTATTTCGGCTTCAAGGCCTTCAGCCACGAGCGTGCGGTCTACATCCATCAGTAAGCACTGCCGGGCCGTTTCGGCGGCCTGATAGCACTTATGAAAAGGGCCTCCCAAGCGGAGGCCCTTTTTGATTCCGGCGCTGTCGATGAGGTCCGTCAAACCGTGACGACGACCTTGCCGATCTGCTGGTTGGATTCGAGATAGGCATTTGCCTCGCCAATCTGGTCCAGCGTGAAAACCTTCGAAATCACCGGCTTGAGATGCCCTTCTGCAAGGCCCTGATAGATCACGCGCTGCGCCCGCTTGTAGCGTTCCGGATTGTTCCAGATTTCGCTCGCCACCCAGCCACGCATGGATGCGCCCTTCATGGCACAGGGCCAATGGGCATAGGGCGTCTCGGTCTCGCTGAGGCCGCCATAGATGAACAGGATACCGCGCTCGGCCAGTGACGAGGCGAGGGTGAAGACATAGGGGCCGCCCACTGGGTCGAAGGCACAGCGCGCGCCTTTGCCGCCGGTGATCTCCATCACGCGTTCGACAAGGTCTTCCTCTTCCGTCGCGACGACATGAGCCGCACCCAGATCCTTCAGTGCGTCGGCCTTGGCGCTGGTGCGAGTGCAGGCAATGGAGGTCGCGCCGGCCCAGTTGGCGAGCTGGATTGCGGCAATGCCGACGCTGGACGATGCCGCGCGGATGATTGCCGCATCGCCGATCCCGACATTGGCGACCTCGATCAGGGCAAAGGCCGTGAAATATTGCATCCAGACGGACGCAGCCTCTGCCATGGAAAGTCCCGGGGGTGCCGGCAGCAGCGCATGGGCGGGAACAATGGCCTCCTCGCCCCATACGCCATAGGTGCCGAGCTGGAACTTGGGCACGACGGATACCTTGTCGCCAATGGCAAAGCCTTCGACGCCGTCGCCCAGTGCCAGGATCGTTCCGGCTGCCTCATAGCCCATGAAGCAGGGCAGAGTGACGGGCACCGGGTAGCGGCCGGCGCGATACATCGCTTCGGAGCGATTGAGACCGATCGCCTCGACCTTGATGCGAAGTTCGCCGGGGCCGGGGGCGGGCAGGTCGATTTCCTCGAACTGCAGCACTTCCGGGCCGCCCTGACGGTGGAGGCGGATAATCTTGGCCATGTGTGTTCTCTCCCCAATTGTCTCAGTCGAGCGGCGGCCCATCAAGGACCTGCTGCTTGTCGTAGATCGGATTATAAAGCAGCGTTCCGAACAACTTAACGACATCGGCGCGCTGCTGGTTGATCGGCTCCACTGGCTGGGCCCGCAACAGCGCATCGCTGCGCGCCTTGATGCCCGGTGCGAATTCCGGATGGGTCATGATGAACAGATCGCCCCGGCAGATGCCACGCAGCACGCGTTTGCCCACTTCCTCCTTCGACATGAAGACCGACGGGTCGAAACTGAAATTGCGAGGCGGGCGGCCATCCGGGCCGACATCGGGCTTCGGTTCGTTCTGCAGGTGCTCCGGGCGGACTTCGCCAGTCGTGGCGCCCAGATTGGTCTGCACCGGGCCAGGATAGAAGCAGGATACGCCGATGGGCGTCCCTTCAAGCTCGGTCGCGAGCGCTTCCATCATGCCGGAAACGGCGAATTTGGCCGTGCAATAGAGCCCGGCAGTGCCGACGGCAGAGAAGCCGCCAGTCGAACTCGTGGCCACGATATGGCACTCTTCCCCATGCGCCTGCATCCGGGGAAGGAAAGTGACGAGGCCGTTGACCACGCCATAGATGTTCACCTGGATGTTGAAATCCCAGTCCTTGAACGTGCTCGTCGCCATCGGTCCGGCGATGCCGACCCCGGCATTGAGCGCCAGGACATGGATATTGCCGAAGGTTGCCTCCGCCTCTTCGGCCGCTTTCGCCCAGCCATCCCGATCGGTGACGTCGAGCCGGATCGGGTGAACGGCAAAATTGGTGTGTGCGAACTCGGCCATTGCGTCGTCGAGCGCCTGTTGCCGGATGTCGGCAATCACCACTTTCATTCCGGCTTCGGCGAAGGCCTTGGCCATGCCCAGTCCCATGCCGCTCGCGCCGCCGGTGATGAATGCGGTTTTCCCGCGAACCTCTTTCATGGCCGTCCTCTCTCGCACTGGGAGTCATTTCGATGACTCTGTCCAGATTAGATTGAGGGCAAGCGTGAGGCAAAGAAAAAGGGCCCTCCCGGAAGGGAGAGCCCTGATTCTTTCGGCTACTGCCTGGATCAGAACTTGACGTTCGCACCCAGGTAGAAGCGGCGACCGTTGTCGTCGTAGAAGCCGGTGCCCAGGTTGCCACCGATCAGGTTGCCAGTGCCAGCCGGGTTGGTGTTGGCCGGGTTGTAGCCGGTCAGCGGCGGAGCCTTGTTGAACAGGTTGTCGACACCGAAGCGGATGTTGACATTGTCCGTCAGAGCATAGCTGCCGTTCAGATAGAAGATGTCGTAGGCCGGTGCACCAACGTTGGGCGTACCGTTCGGAGCCAGAGGTTCCGAAGCATCTTCGATCGAAGGCAGGTGCTGCCACTGCAGGCCCAGCATGAAGTCGCCGATGCTGTAGTTCACCGAGGTGAACAGGCGCCAGCGATAGTTGCCGCCGTTCACACCGTTGGCCGTCGGGCCCTGCGTACCAGCGTAGTCCACCATCGGGTCGGTCGGAAGTTCAGCCGACAGGAAGTGGAGCAGGTAGGTGAACTGCGAGTTCAGGCTCAGAGTGCCCGGACCAACGTCCGCGCCCCAATCCAGCTGAGCGTCGATACCTTCAACCTTGAAGCGACCGTTGTTCTTGTAGGTCAGGTTGACGTTATCAAGGCCGCCAGTCACCGCGTTGCGGGTGATCGCCTTACAAGCTGCCGACTGGGCAGCCGCTGCCGGGTTGCTGGTCACCAGCGGGTTCAGCGCCGGATCGAAGCACGAACGCAGCACGATGCCGACCGACTGCTGGCCGATCGCGTCGTTCACCGCGATGTTGTAGTAGTCGACCGTCAGGCGCAGACGCGAAAGCAGCGGGCTTTCGAACGGCGAGCTGAGGACGATACCGGCAGTCCACGTATCAGCCTTTTCAGGCGTCAGCGCAGCGTTACCAACAGCGCTCGGCCAGGCGAAGCCGAAGGTCGAGTTGTCGGTCTGGCCCGGGCCACCGTTATAGTAAGCCTGCGAAGCCTGGTTGTTCGGCATCATAGCCAGACAGGTCTGGTAGACAGCATTGCCGTTCGCATTCGCCGGATTTGCCGAATACGGCATCGGGTTTGCGCGCGAGCAGAGGTCACCCATGGTGTTGGCACCGAAGGTCTGCTGCTTGGCCAGATACAGTTCGGCGATGTTAGGCGCACGTTCTGCACGGTTGTAACCACCACGCAGACGCAGCCAGTCGGTGACTTCCCAGTCGCCGAGCAGCTTGTACGTGTAGCTGGTGCCGGTGGTGCTGTAGTCCGAGATACGGCCACCGAGTTCGAGATTCAGGCTCTGGATGCCCGGGATATCCGCGAGAACCGGGATCAGCAATTCGCCGTAGGCTTCCTTCACGTCGAAGTAACCGGCCGAGTTGCCGCTCGGGTAGATGCCCAGCGCCTGGTCGTTGAACGAACGACCCTGGGTGGTCAGCGTATCGTTGGTGAATTCGAAATCGAGTTCACGATAGCTGGCACCGACGGCAGCACGCAGATCGCCAGCGGGGAGGGTGACGACCTTGCCCTGCAGGTTGGCTTCCACGATGGTCTGGCGGGTGTAAGAGCGGTTCTTCAGATCCGCACGGACAGCTTCGAGACAGTCTTCCGAGAAGCCGCCAGCCGGACGCACGAAGAAGTTCAGGCCGCTGGTGCAGGTCGCGGTCGAGGCACCGAAGCCACCGAAGGCGGAGTTACCCGTCGCCTTGAAGCCCTTGCCGAAGCTCGGAGCAGTCATGACCGCACGAAGGCGTTCCAGCGAGTAGATGCCGGTCTGCTTGGCGTGGGTCTGCGAGACACCGTGGTTGACCGAGAGGTCCCAGGTCCAGTCAGTGCCCGGGATGTAGCCTTCGAGGCCCGCAACGAGGTTATACGTAATAACGTCGGTGAAGGTTTCGCGATCGTCGGGCAGCAGAGTGGTGATGCCGAACGGATCGGTGGCGTCCGAAATGATCGGTTGAACCGGATTCGGATTCTGCTGGGTCGGGGTAATGTAGCCCGGATCGCCGGGGCGAGCCGAGTGCTGACGGCTGTTGAGCAGCTGCCACAGTTCGGGAGTAAGATCGCCCTGCTGCAGCTTGGTCGGGTCGATATTGACGCCCCAGCCACCCGTGATCGGACCCGGCTCGTTGCGGGTTTCGGTGTGGACATGGCTGAACATCGCCTGACCGAACACGCTGATCCAGTCGTTGATCTCGTAATTACCGCGCGCCAGGAAGTTGTAGCGCGTGAGCGGCAGGACGAGCATCAGATCGGTGTTGTTCTGCACCATGGTACCGGCATCGGTAACCTTGGTGTTGTAACCGTCGATCGGATCGGTGTTGCCGAAGTAGTTGATGTAACGCGTAAACGGCGCACCGTAGATGCCAGCAGCATCGAAGAACGAACCGTTAACGAAGGGATTGCCCTTACTGTCGAGATAGACAGTGGTGCCCTGCACGTTCGGGCTGAAGTGCGCGTTCGGGAACAGCGTGGTCAGAGCGGTTGCGTAAGCACCGTTCTTACCGTCCAGCAGAATGCCCGGATTGTTGATGAAGAACTGCGAACCGCCAGTGGTGCTCTTGCTGGCGTACAGATCCTTGTACCAGTCGCGGCTGCTGCGCAGGCTCGCCTGGCGATCATTCATCGACATCGCGATGCTCACGTTACCGCGACCATCGTCGAAGTCGGCGCCCATGATGCCCGAAATCTGGTATTCGAAGCCATCGCCGTGCTCGGTGATGCCCATCTGACCGTCGAGTTCGAGGCCCTGGAAGTCCTTCTTCAGGATGAAGTTGGTGACACCGGCCACAGCGTCAGCGCCGTAGGTCGCGGAAGCACCGCCCGAGATCACTTCGACGCGCTGGATGGCAGCCGACGGAATCGTCGAGATGTCGATAACGCCCGAAGCGTTGCCCGGCGTGCCGCGACGGCCGTCAAGCAGGACGAGGTTACGGTTCGCGCCGATACCGCGCAGCGACACGGTCGCAGCACCAGGGGTGTTGGTCGCGGTCGGCTGAATGTCGGCACCCAGGCTCGGGGTCTGGGCAGGAGTGAACTGCGGCAGCTTGTTCAGGTTGGTTTCAAGCGCGGCAGTCGCCGAGTTCTGGATCAGGCCTTCGTCGACAGTCACCGTCGGGCTGTTCGATTCGAAATCCTTACGCTGAATGCGCGAACCGGTAACGATGATCGGTGCATCGCTGTCTTCGGTTGCGCCTTCATCCTGCGCATAGGCCGGCGCCGAGAACGACAGCGCGATAACGCTGGCGCCACCGGCAAGCATCAGGGCCTTCAATCCCCGTGCAGTGGTGAAAGTCGTACTCACTATTTACCCTCCCTTTTACAATCTTTGTGACGGCGGAGCGCCGCCGGGTAAGAAACTTCTCAAAAAGCGGCGTCGAACATGCACGAAACGCCCAGACCCAAATGGGCAGGCGGCACGGACTCAAGGCTTTCGATGGTTTGAGAAGAATCAAAAGCGTGACGGCGGGAATCGCCCGCGGGCTTGCGCAATGCGCATGCTCCGTAACCGTCACGAGCAGCGTAAAGCCGCACTTGCCCCATCAGTTCTCTCCCACATCGAGGTCCGTCTTCGATTCCGGCACTCTCGACCAGCTTCGTAACAATATTTGCGCATGTTGACCTTGTCTAGTCGACAAACCATCCTTGCCGCGTAAGTTACGGACTGTGTCAGGATGGTTACACTTCGCCACCTAACGACCGTGGGAATGGCGGTATTCCGTAGGGTAATTCGCCAAATTTGGCGTCAGCTTGCTCGCCGCAAATATGAAATCAAGTTCATATATGGCAAATGATGACATTCATGACAAGATAGATGCAGGTTGATGATGTCCGGGTGCCGGCAATTGAATGGAGGAAAGCGATTCATTTGTCTGCATTGCCACAAATATCCCGCTGCAGAATTTAAGGACACACGAAGAGGGGAGCTAAAATTATCGTTCCTCTCCGGCGACGCGCCTTCCAGGCAGCACGAGAGGGCAAGCTAACGCTCTATCAATCTCGAAATTTTCTGATTAGGCTGCACTTGGGTCCGCGTAAAAATTCGCCGGTAAGAGCAGCGCGGTGGGACAAACGAGGAGGGATTGCCAGCAGCCATGGGCGCGCAGGCGGATAACACGCATCGAACGAAAGGGACCGTTTCAACGGTTTCCGACCGCACGGATGGAGATTGGCAAGGCTTGCTGCGCGATCACGCGCGCAGGCGCTGGGGCGAAATTCTGGACAGTCTGAAGAATGGCAAACCCATTCCCAGACTGGACGAGGCGGCACTGGGGGAACTGGTTGTCGCGCTTGGGCCGCAGGCGGGCGAGGCCTTGCGGCTTGTCGACCGGCTCGCGATGGGCGCGGCGACGGAAGCCTTCGCCAATGACAGCGACGAGGTAGTCCCCGGCGAGGAATTTACAAAGCAGCTCGGGCGCATTCTCGAGGGCTTCGTGCCGGCGGCTTCCGAAATTCCTGTTACCGCCTTACAACAACAGGGGTCACCACGGCTGATCCAGAGCGAGTTGTGGCAGGTTCTTCACAAAGTGCGTGAAAGTGCCGAGCTTTCCTATGCTCGCGAAATCGATCTGGTCGAGCTGGATCGCCGCATCCTGTTCCTGCTCAAGACCCGTGGGCCGCTGGTCCCCGCCGGATTGTCCTCTGCGATCGGGGTCGACAAGGCGCAGGTCAGTCGCTCGGTAAAGCGGCTGCTCGAACTCAGGCTGGTGCAGCGTGACCAGATCCGCAGCCCGGTGACGCTCACCCGCAAGGGCGAAGTGCTGGCGGAACGGCTGCTGCGCCTGGCCGAATTGCGCAACCGCGAGTTAAGTTTCGATGTTAGCGACAAGGAATTGCACGATTTCTTTGCCGTGATGGAGATTCTGCTCGATCGTGCAGTGTCGCTTTACGAGCAGGAGCGCGACCTTGCCCACAAGGCAGGACCACCGGATGGCGAGGCCGAACCCGGTTACGGCTTCGAGGTGCGGCGGGTAAACGAGCCGATCGTGATCGACCGTTCGCGGATCGTATCGCCGCTGATGACGCTCAGCGCCTATTTTTCCCGCAGCGGCGCACTGGCGTTCAAGCGCAAGACGGGCCTTTCGAATTTCGAGGCCTGGGTGCTCAGCGAGATCGGCAAGGCGCCGCCTACCGACTGGTCATATCTGGTGAAAACGCTGGAGCGCGACCACAGCCAGGCAGGGCGCACGGTGAACCATCTGATCGAAAAGGGCCTGGTGGTGCGCGATGGCAAACCCGGTCGCCGTCACGGTCGCTTTTCGCTAAGCAGCGAAGGTCAGAAATATTACGATATAATCGTCGAGACCGGGTACAAGCGCAGCCGATATCTGATGGAGCCGGTGCCGTCCGTCCAGTTGGAGGCATTTCTGGCGACTTTCGACAAGATTCGCCGCAATGCCGCCGCCCAGCTCGAACGCGAGCGGGCGTTCGAAGAGCTCGAAAGCCAGTGAACTGAATTGTCAGGATGGATCCGCGGGCGACTGCCGCCCGCGGATATCTGTTCCTGCCCGACCGGGCTTACTTGACGCGCTTCACCCGAACCGCGGCCTGACCGTCAACCACCATCAGGAAGCTTCCGAGCGAGGCGCGCTGAAGTTCCACGATCGCTCCCTTGCGAGGTGCGCGGAAGCCACGGGAAACGGCTTCGCTGAACATCCATTGGGCGCCGCCTTCCAGCGTGATCATATAGATGCCGGGCTCACGTTCGCGCACTTCGAGAATCTTCGCGCGGATTTCTTCCGGGCCAACCCCGCGTTCGTCCGAACTCTTGAACCGGTCAGGCGACTTGACGCTTTCGGCGCCGAAGCCCTGGGCGCCATAACCTGCGCCGGAGCCGACGACTGCACCGCCACCCTGAACACGTTCGCCAGCGCCGGGGGTACGAGGGTTGCCGCCACCGGAGCGGATATTGTTGTCATAGCAGGCGAGGCGAGCGCTGGGATCGTCGATCTTGGCGCATTCCCGCATGATGTTGAGCACCGTTGACGGATCGACCTGCGCCGCTGCCGGGGCGGAAACGCCCAGCGCGGCCATGGCGGCACCCGCCAGCAACATGGTGGCGCGCTGCATGTGCTTCACGCGGTGGGCCATAATCGACAGACTCCTCTCAATATTCGCGGCGACACTGGCGGCTAGGCCTCACTTTCGCAAGTGGCTTCGTTCCGCTGTGTAGTCCCGCGCTTTCGCCGCGCTGCTAGCACAGCAGGGCCGGGGCGGGAACGCTTTTGGCTGGCAATCATGTCCTCCGGGCCTAGAGTCCGCACCTGCGATATTGAGGGGTAGGATAATGGCGATGGAAATGCGGGTTCTGGGCGCAACCGGGATGCGGGTGAGCAGCCTGTGCCTGGGCACCATGATGTTCGGCGCCATGGGCAATCGGGATTACAAGGATTGCGTGCGCATCATGCATCGCGCCTTCGATGCCGGGATCAACTTCCTCGATACTGCGGATGTCTATTCCCGGGGCGAATCGGAAGAGATCGTGGGGCAGGCGCTGAAAGGCAGGCGCGACCGCGTCGTGCTTGCGACCAAGTTCTTCAATCCCATGGGCGAAGACCCGAACATGCGCGGCGGATCGCGCCTGTGGATCGAACGTGCAGTGGATGAAAGCCTCCGCCGCCTGCAGACCGATTATATCGACCTCTACCAGATGCATCGCTGGGACGCCGCCACAGATATCGACGAAGTGCTGTTCACGCTCACGGAACTCGTGCGCAAGGGCAAGATCCGCAGCTTCGGCAGTTCGATGTTTCCGGCAGACCGGATCGTGGAAGCGCAATGGACGGCGGACCGGCGCGGTTACCTGCCGTTCCGCTGCGAACAGAGCGTCTATTCGATCTTCAATCGCGACATCGAACGTTTCGTACTGCCTGCCTGTGCGCGCTACGGCATGGGCATGATCGTCTGGAGCCCGCTCGATGGCGGGTTCCTCTCGGGCAAGTACAAGGGCTCGAACGACTTTGCGGAATCGAGCCGAATCGTGACCTTTTCCAAGCGCTTCACCGGCAAGTTCGACGCGGAATCGGAAGTGATCCAGCACAAGCTGGCGCTGGTGGCCGAGCTTGAAAAGCTGGCGCAGCAAGCGGGCATAACCCTGGCCCAAATGGCAATCGCTTTCGCAACCGAACATCCAGCGGTGACGAGCGCGATAATCGGACCGCGTGTGATGGACCATCTCGAAACGCTGCTCGATTGCGGGGAAATGCGCCTCGATCCGGCTCTGCTTGATGCAATCGACGCGATCTGCCCGCCGGGGACCTCGGCCAATCCGCTCACCGATATGCCGAGCGGCACGGGCAAGGAGACCATTCGCCGCCGGCCCGGCGCATGAACGAAGATGCGATGAATGGCGCAGAATCGCTGAAAATCCCTTGAATCCGGGGACTATTTGTGATTCATATGACAATGATGACGCGCACCGAACCAACTCTGCTGACTCGCCGCGAAAAGCTGGTGCAGATGGGTGCGCTTGGCTGGCTGCTCGTGTTGGGTGGGCTGTCGCTTGCCGGGCCGAGCGGGGCACTCGCCTGGGGAGAGAATCTGCGCCTGCTCGACAAGCGGGAAGCCCAGATTGCCCAGTTGAAGGCCGAGCGGGATGAGCTTGAGAATCGAGTGAGCCTGCTCGATCCGAGCAAGGCCGATCCCGACCTTGTGGGCGAATTGCTGCGCAAAAACCTCAACGTGGTGCATGAGGACGAAGTCGTCATCAAGCTCGACTAACCGTTTCGGTTAGTTTCACGCGGTCTCGGCACCGGATCGCGTTTCAAGCATTTCACCATCTGTGCATTCGGGGCGTTGCCTATGCGCTCGGCTTGCGCTTATAGGCAGCGCGAAGCTCGCGCGTGCCGTAGCGTGCACGGCACAAGCATGGGGCCAGACGAAGGGATACGATTTTGGCGAAGCCTGCCTCCAAATCCGGTACTTCCTCCAGCAAAACGACCTCCAAGAAGCCCGACGGGGAGCCTTCCGTAGGGGCGGGGGACAATTTTGCGCTGCACAGCCTGCAAGAGGCTCACGCGCAGCAAAAGCGTTACGAAGCGAGCACTGAGGAGCTGCTCGATCTCTATGAGAAGATGCTGCTTATCCGCCGCTTCGAAGAGCGTGCGGGCCAGCTTTACGGCCTGGGCCTGATTGGCGGCTTCTGTCACCTCTATATCGGCCAGGAAGCTGTTGCGGTGGGCATTCAGTCCGCGCTCGAAGCGGGCAAGGACAGCGTCATCACCGGCTATCGCGACCATGGCCACATGCTCGCCTATGGTATCGATCCCAAGATCATCATGGCCGAACTCACCGGGCGCGCTGCCGGCATCAGCCGGGGCAAGGGCGGTTCGATGCACATGTTCAGCACTGAACATGCGTTCTATGGCGGCCACGGCATCGTCGGTGCGCAGGTTCCGCTCGGCGCGGGTCTGGCCTTCGGCCACAAATATCGCGAAGACGGCGGCATCTGTGTTGCCTATTTCGGTGACGGTGCGGCAAACCAGGGCCAGGTCTACGAGACTTTCAACATGGCCTCGCTGTGGAAACTGCCGATCCTGTTCGTGATCGAGAACAACCAGTATGCCATGGGCACCTCGGTTCAGCGGAGTTCGGCCGAAACGCATTTCTATCGCCGCGGCACCGCGTTCCGCATTCCGGGCATGGATGTGAACGGCATGGACGTTCTGGAAGTGCGCCAGGCGACCGAGATCGCCGCCAAGCACGTGCGTGAGGGCCATGGCCCCGTGCTGCTGGAACTCAACACCTATCGCTATCGCGGCCACTCCATGTCGGACCCGGCCAAGTACCGCACGCGCGAAGAAGTGCAGGGCGTGCGCGAAAAGAGCGACCCGATCGACCATGCGAAGGCCGAGCTTATCGAGCGCGGCATTTCCGAAGACCGCCTGAAGGAAATCGAGAAAGTGATCCGCGCCCAGGTTGCCGAAGCGGCCGACTTCTCCGAAAATTCGCCTGAGCCGGACGCTGCCGAGCTCTACACCGACGTGCTGGTGGGGAGCTACTGAGATGGCGATCGAACTGAAGATGCCCGCCCTTTCCCCCACCATGGAGGAAGGCACGCTGGCCAAGTGGCTGGTGAAGGAAGGCGACGAAGTGCGCGCCGGCGACATTCTGGCCGAAATCGAAACCGACAAAGCGACGATGGAATTCGAAGCCGTGGACGAAGGTACCGTCGGCTCGATCCTGGTTCCGGAAGGGACCGAGAACGTGAAGGTCGGCACCGTGATCGCGCTGATTGCGGGCGAGGGGGAGGAAGTTTCTGCTTCCCCGGCTCCTGTTGCCGCTGCTGCGGAAGCGCCGGCTGAGCCGTCCGTCGCCAAGGCCGAGAAGCCCGTCTCCGCGCCGCGCGCAGGCGATCCGGAAATCCCGGCCGGGACCAACATGATCTCCGTCACTGTGCGTGAGGCCCTGCGCGATGCCATGGCCGAGGAAATGCGCCGTGACGACCGCGTTTTCGTGATGGGCGAGGAAGTCGCCGAATATCAGGGCGCCTACAAGGTCACGCAGGGCCTGCTCGAGGAATTCGGGCCGAAGCGCGTGATCGACACCCCGATCACCGAATATGGCTTTGCCGGTATCGGCACCGGTGCGGCGATGGGCGGCCTGCGTCCGGTCGTGGAATTCATGACCTTCAACTTCGCGATGCAGGCGATTGACCACATCATCAATTCCGCCGCGAAGACCAATTACATGTCCGGTGGCCAGATGCGCTGCCCGGTCGTGTTCCGTGGCCCGAACGGCGCGGCGAGCCGCGTCGGGGCACAGCACAGCCAGAACTACGCCCCGTGGTATGCCGCCGTGCCGGGCCTGATCGTGATCGCGCCCTATGATTCCTCGGACGCGAAGGGCTTGCTCAAGGCCGCCATCCGCTGCGACGATCCGGTGGTGTTCCTCGAAAACGAGCTGCTCTACGGCCGCAGCTATGAACTGGCCCAGCTCGACGATCACGTCCTGCCCATCGGCAAGGCGCGGATCATGCGCGAGGGCAAGGACGTGACCATCGTGTCCTATTCCATCGGCGTCGGCTTGGCGCTGGACGCGGCGGACAAGCTGGCCGAAGAAGGCATCGATGCCGAAGTGATCGACCTGCGCACCCTGCGTCCCTTGGACAAGGAAACGGTGCTGGCGAGCCTCGCCAAGACCAACCGCCTTGTCGTGGCGGAAGAAGGCTGGCCGCAATGCTCGATCGCCTCGGAAATCCAGGCGATCTGCATGGAAGACGGTTTCGACCATCTCGATGCGCCCGTCCTGCGCGTATGCGACGAGGACGTGCCGCTGCCTTATGCCGCCAATCTGGAAAAGATGGCGCTGATCGATGCCCCGCGCATCGTCGAGGCAGTGAAGAAGGTCTGTTACCGCTAAGCGATTGATGCCCGCTGTGGCTTGCCACGGCGGGCGCTTTGCGCGATCCGCTCTCGCATGTCGCAAAGCCTGATCGAAACGCTGCCCGCGCCCCAGAGGCTGGCTCTGGCCTATGCGCCCGCTCGCGCAAAGCCGCGGACGCTGGTGCTGTTCGCACTGGAGGCGAGGCTGGCACAGGCCGTGCGGCAGGCCAGCGAGCCGATCATGGCCCAGATGCGCCTCGCGTGGTGGCGCGATCAACTGGCACTTCCCGTGGTGAAGCGCGAAAATTCCGACGCACTGGCTGCTTCTCTGACACTGTTCGAAGGCGAGGAAATTGCGCTTCAGGCGCTCGTCGATGGCTGGGAAGTGCTGCTTTCCGAATGGATGGACCTTGCCGCAGTCGAACGGATCGCGGCGGGTAGGGCTGCCGGTTTTGCCGCGCTGGCCCGCCTCTCCGGCGCTGACCACGCGGTAGACGATGCCCTGCGTGCCGGGCGCCGTTTCGCCCTTGCCGATCTGGCGACCAAGTTCAGCAATTCCGGGGAGCGGGCCCAGGTTCTCGCCCTGGCAGGTGCGGAGCGAGGGCAGGGCATTGCCTTGCCCAGAGCGTTACGCAGCCTTGCCGTGCTGGACGGCTTGGCGAGGCGAAGCATCGCCAAGGGCGGGGCACCGCTTCTCGATGGCCCGGCCAGTGCGCTTGCCGCAATCCGCTTGGGCCTTGTCGGTCGATAGCATAGTGTCGGGGCCAGGGTCGCAGGGGGAACGGGCATGAACCGCATCGTGCTGGGAGCAGTGGGGGCACTGGCGTTGGTCGCCGTGGGGCTGTTCTGGTGGCAGGGACGGGCCGAGGTCGAAAAAGGCGCGCCGCCGCCTTCGCCCGAAAAGCTCGCCGCAGACCCCATGGTTCTGCCGTCAGCCGACATCAGCGGAATGCGCGGCCCCGCTCCGCCCGAAGCAAGCGAACTGACCAAGGAACAGCAGCGCTTCTTCCGTTACGATCGCAATCGCGACCAGCGCATCAGCCGCGCGGAAATGCTCTCCACCCGCACGGACGGCTTTCGCAAGCTCGACAGGGACGGCAACAATCTCCTCACTTTCGAGGAATGGGCCGTGACCACGGTCGACCGGTTCGAAGGGGCTGACAGGGATGGCGACGGGCAACTGACCGCGCGCGAATTCGCCGTTACCGCGCCCAAGCCGGCAGCGAAGAAACCGGCCTGCAAATGCTAGACCGCCCGTGAAAGGGCGACGCCTGTTCCGTCACAGAACAGGCGCGCCTTTCGCTCAGAAGTGGTAATTCACACCCAGGCTGACCGTGTGCATGCGCAAATCCTGCGTCACGGTTTCGCTGTAGAGAGCGCCGGGAGGGGCAAAGCTGCTGCCCTGCAGATATTCGGTCTCGTAAACGCTATCGCCCAGATCGGCGTAATTATATTCCAGGCGTACCGATATGTGCGGCGTGAACTTGTGTTCGATACCGCCGCCGATCACATAGCCATCCAGCCATTCCGAGGAACTGCCGGCCTTTGCGTAATTGCCGTTCGAATGGACGGAGGCGCCCAGATCGGCCTTCGCAGTCGCCCAGCCACCGGTCGCGTAGATCAGGGTGGAGCCGGTGACGAAACCGAGCTTGCCCTTCAGCGCAAACAGGTTCTGCACATCGACGCTGTTGGCGACATTGTAGTTCAGGGATGGGCTGTAGGTCACGGTGCGGAAATAGGTCTCGTCCCCTTCCACGAACTGGAAGGAAGCCTCGGCCCCGATCACCACATTGCCGCCAAGCTGCGCATTATAGCCAAGCTGGCCGCCATAGACGAAGCCGTCGACGCTCTGATCGGTGGACCAGCCATTCGTGACGGTATCCCGCAGGTCCTGAGATTCGCTATCCCAATCGTCCGAAAGGGCGATGTCGGATTGCGACTTTTCGGCGCCATAGCCGGCGCTCACGCCGATATAGGGGCCGTTGAAGTTCGCCGTTTCGGCGAAGGCAGGTGTGCTTGCGGCGCAGCACAGCGCGCCGATGAGGAGAAGTCTCACGGGTTGGGTTCCTTGTCAGTTTGCGCCAGTGCGCAAAGCCTGCCTCGCGAAATTGCGTGCAGTCATGTTGTGCGGCGACCCAACGCGCCGCCCGTTAATACCCGCTCATTCGACGCGATTGTAGAAACGCGACGAACAAGGTGGCCTGTGCCCAGATCACGCCGGGGTGCTGAGGCTTCCTGCGATCCAGTTCCCGAAATCGACCTTGGCACGCTCGGTATAGGCTTCCTTGCGTTCCTTCTTTTTCACTTCGTGCAGAGGCGGGAAAAGGCCGAAATTGACGTTCATGGGCTGGAAGTGCTCCGCTTCCGCATCGCCGGTAATGTGAGCGAGCAATGCGCCCATTGCCGTGGTGCGGGGCGGGGCGATCCATTCGTGCCCGGCAAGCTCCTGCGCCGTCATGATCCCCGCTAGCAGGCCCACGGCGCTGCTTTCCACATAACCTTCGCAGCCGGTGATCTGCCCGGCAAAGCGGATATGTTCCGCCCCCTTCAGCCGCAACTGCCTGTCGAGGAGAATAGGCGAGTTGAGGAAGGTGTTGCGATGCAGCCCGCCCAGCCGCGCGAATTCGGCATTCTCCAGCCCCGGAATGGTGCGGAACAGCCGGACCTGCTCGGCATGCTTCAGCTTGGTCTGGAAGCCGACCATGTTCCAGAGAGTGCCCAGCTTGTTGTCCTGCCGCAGTTGCACAACGGCATAGGGCCAGCGTCCCTTCGGGAATTCGGGAGTCGCACTGCGCGGATCGTCAAGGCCAACCGGCTTCATCGGCCCGAAGCGCAGAGTCTCCACCCCGCGCTCGGCCATGACCTCGATCGGCATGCAGCCGTCGAAATAGGGTGTATCGGCTTCCCATTCCTTGAAGGCGGTCTTCTCGCCGTCGAGGAGGCCTTGATGGAAGGCGAGATACTGCTCCTTGGTCATGGGGCAGTTGATGTAATCCTTCGTTTCGCCCTTGTCCCAGCGGGACGCCATCCAGCAGATGTCCATATCGATGCTGTCGCGGTGGACGATCGGGGCGATGGCATCGAAGAAGGCGAGGCTTTCGGCGCCGGTTGCACGGCCGATGCTTTCCGCCAGGGCAGCAGCGGTCAGCGGGCCGGTGGCGACGATGGTCAACCCGGCGTCCGGCAGTGTGTCGATCCGTTCGCGATGGATCTCGACATTGGGCAGGGCGCGCAATTCTCGCTCGACCTCGGCCGAGAATAGCTCACGGTCCACTGCCATTGCAGACCCGGCGGGAACGCGCGCCACTTCACCCGCCCGCATGATAACGGAATCGAGCCTGCGCATTTCGTGATGCAGGAGGCCAACCGCATTCTTTTCGTCATCGTCCGAACGGAAGCTGTTGGAACAGACAAGTTCCGCCAGCCCATCGCCCTGATGGGCCGGCGTCATATCGCCGCTGCCCCGCATTTCGGACAGGCGAACTTTCGCTCCCCGCTTTGCGAGTTGCCAGGCCGCTTCGCTTCCCGCGAGGCCGCCGCCGATTATGTGTACGTCATGCGCCATGGCTGTGCGCCCTACCGCTTGCGCTCGGGCAAGTTCAAGGCCAAGCGTGCGGCAAGGAGCTTTCCGCATGTCCCGCCACGCGCTTTACGAGAAACGGCCCTTCCTGCTGGCGAGCATCGCTTCAGCCGCCGCCTATTTCTATCTGCGCGACGCGGAAATACCGGAAATGCTGGCTGTTGCGCTGAAGGGCGCGTCGGTTGGCCTGCTCGCGATCTATGCCTTCGTGCGCCATTCCGGCAAGGATGCGCGGCTGCTGACCTGGGTTCTGGGGCTGGGCGCGCTTGGCGATATTGGGATCGAATACGATCTGCAGATCGGTGCGCTGCTGTTCTTTGCGGCCCATATTTTCGCCATCACGCTGTATCTGCGCCACCGGCGGGAGGAAACCAGCCCCAGCCAGAAGGCGCTGGCGGCCTGTATCCTGATCCTCACTCCGGTGATTGCCTATTTCCTTCCGTCCGACCGGGCGGGGGCAGTTCAGGTGGCGCTTTATGCGCTCGCGCTTGGCGGCATGGCAGCCTGCGCCTGGATGAGCACATTCCCGCGTTATCGCGTGGGGGCAGGGGCAGTGTTGTTCGTGATTTCGGATCTGCTGATTTTTGCGGGCATGGGGCCTCTGGCCTCCAGCGATATTCCCCATGTCTTCGTCTGGCCGACCTATTATCTGGGGCAGTTCCTGATCGCGATCGGCGTGATCCAGAGCTTGCGCAAGCGCGATCCGGAACTGAAACTGGTCAGTAGCCGCTAGAGTCGCCGGATGCGGCGAAAGGGAGGTTCCCATGCTCGATCACATTGGGCTCGCCGTTACCGATATTGCCCGCGCTCGCGCCTTTTACGATCAGGCACTCAAGCCATTGGGATACAGTCTGATTTTCGAGACCGGACCGGAAGTGACGCACACTGGCGGCACCTGGCTGGGATATGGGCCGAACGGGAAGCCCGTGCTGTGGGTGGGCGACAATATCAAGCCGGGGCAGGGCTATCATGTCGCGTTCGAGGCGGAGAGCCGGGAAGTGGTCCGTGCCTTCCACGCGGCCGCGCTGGCCGCCGGCGGCACCGATAACGGCGCACCGGGGCTGCGTGCGGATTATGCCGACAATTACTACGCCGCCTTCGTGCTCGATCCCGACGGGATCAATCTGGAGGCAGTAAGCTACGCGCCGGAATAGGCCGGATTACTCCTCGGCAGGAGTATCTCCGGCCTCGGGAGCCGCTGCGGTTTCGACGGCTTCGGTTTCAGCAGCCTCTTCCTCGCCACCAGCTTCCTGCTCATCTAGGCGCACTGCGCTCACGACCTGCTCGTTTCCGGCAACGTCGAACAGGCGCACACCGGCACTGGCACGGCCGATGACGCGCAGGCTTTCCAGCCCGATGCGGATCAGCTTGGCCTGGTCGGTCACCAGCATCAGCTGATCGGCCTGAGTGGCGCTGAAGCTGGCGACGACCGGGCCGTTGCGCTTGATGTTGTCGATATTGGTGATGCCCTGGCCGCCGCGCCCGGTCCGCCGATATTCATAGGCGGAACTGAGCTTACCATAGCCATTGGCGCAGACCGTGAGGATGAACTGCTCGCGTTCGGTCAGTTCGGCAAAGCGTTCCGCCGTCATCGACGGCTCGCCTTCCTTCTCCGCTTTCCACGGGGCGTAGCGCAGATATTCCTCGCGCTCTTCTGCCGAAGTGCCGACGCGGTGGAGGATCGAGAGCGAAACGACCTCGTCCTCACCCTTCAGTGTCATGCCGCGCACGCCGGTGGAGGTGCGGCTCGTGAACTCACGCACTTCGTCGGCGGCAAAGCGGATCGCCTTGCCCTCGCGAGTGGCAAGCAGGACGTCGTCACCGGAATCGAGCAGGGCGACGCCGATCAGGCGGTCGTCAGACCCTTCCTCGAAACGCATCGCAAACTTGCCGTTGCTGGGCACGTTGGCGAAGGCATCCATGGAGTTGCGGCGCACATTGCCCTTGGCCGTCGCGAAGACGACGCTGAGCGAACCCCAACTTGCCTCGTCTTCCGGCAGCGGCAGCACGGTGGCGATGGTTTCGCCATCTTCCAGCGCCGGGAGCATGTTGATGATCGGTCGCCCGCGCGTGGCAGGCCCGCCTTCGGGCAGCTTCCACACCTTGAGGCGATAGACCTTGCCTGCCGTGGAGAAGAACAGCACCGGATTGTGAGTGCTGGTGACGAACATCTCGCTCACCGCGTCCTCGTCCTTGGTGGACATGCCGGCGCGGCCCTTGCCGCCGCGATTCTGCGCACGGAAGGTGGAGAGCGGGGTACGCTTGATGTAGCCATCGAGGGTCACGGTTACGACCATGTCCTCGCGTTCGATCAGGTCCTCATCCTCGATGCCGTCCCAAGCGGGGGCGATCTGGCTGAGGCGAGGGGTCGCGTAAAGCTCGCGGATCTCGACCAGTTCCTCGCGCATCACTTCGTAGAGCCGCGCACGGTCGCCGAGGATGGTGAGATATTCCTCGATCCTGATCGCCAGTTCCTTCAGCTCGTCGCCGATCTCGTCTCGGCCAAGAGCCGTTAGGCGATGCAGGCGAAGATCGAGAATGGCGCGAACCTGGGTCTCGGAAAGCTTGTAGGTGCCGCCATGCTGTTCGAGCGTCGGCTCGATGGCCTCCACCAGGCGGATATACTGAGCGATATCCCCGATAGGCCATTCGCGGGCGAGCAGGCGCTGGCGCGCTTCCGCCGGGTTCGAAGAACCTCGGATGATCGCCACGACCTCGTCCATATTGCTGACCGCAACCACGAGGCCGAGCAAGATGTGCGCCCGTTCGCGGGCCTTGTTCAATTCGAACTTGGTGCGACGGGTAATCACTTCCTCGCGGAAAGTGATGAACGCCTGAATGATGTCGCGCAGCGTCATCACTTCCGGGCGACCGTTGCGGATCGCCAGCATATTCGCCGGGAAGCTCGATTGAGCGGGCGTGTGCCGCCAAAGCTGGTTCAGCACCACGTCCGGCGTGGCATCGCGCTTGAGATCGACCACCACGCGAACGCCGTCACGGTTGGATTCGTCGCGGATGTCGGAAATGCCTTCAACCCGCTTGTCCTTCGCGGCCTCGGCGATCTTCTCCACCAGACCGGCCTTGCCGACCTGATAGGGAATGGAGGTGAGAACGATGGAGCGCCTGTCGCCCCGGCCTTCCTCGATCTGATGGCGGCAGCGCATCAGGATGGAACCGCGCCCGGTGGTGTAGGCCGCGCGCGAACCGGCGGAACCGAGGATCAGCGGCGAGGTCGGGAAATCCGGCCCCGGAATGATCTCGAACAGTTCCTCGCTGGTCATGCGGGGATTTTCGATGAACGCCAGGCAGCCGTCGATCACTTCGCCCAGATTATGCGGCGGAATGTTGGTGGCCATGCCGACCGCGATACCGCCTGCGCCATTGACCAGCATGTTGGGGAAACGGGCAGGCAGGACGGTCGGCTCGTTGCGCGACGCGTCATAGTTCGGCGTGAAGTCGACCGTGTCCTTGTCGAGATCGTCGAGCAGCGCGTTCGCCACGCGGGCAAGGCGCGATTCCGTGTAACGCATCGCGGCCGGCGGATCGGGGTCCATCGAGCCGAAATTGCCCTGACCGTCGATCAGCGGCACGCGCAGCGACCAGGGCTGCACCATGCGGGCGAGCGCGTCATAGATCGCACTGTCGCCATGCGGGTGATACTTACCCATCACGTCGCCGACGATGTTGGCCGATTTGCGATAGGGCCGCCCGGCGACATAGCCGCCTTCCTGGGCCGCATAGAGGATGCGGCGATGAACGGGCTTCAGGCCGTCGCGCACGTCAGGCAACGCGCGGCTCACGATCACGCTCATCGCGTAATCGAGATAGCTCGTCTTCATCTCGTCGACGATGTCGACGCGGGGAAATTCCTCGGCCGGCAAGCCCGGCTCAGTGATATCGGTGGTGTCGCTCAACTGCGTTCTTCGCTCGTTGTTATTGTTTTGGGCTAATGCCCCAAAGCACTAGGCCATAGCTGCCCGTTTCGCCAGCAAAAGGGGCCTCGATCCGCCTTGCAGGCCTGTTTTATCCACACATCGGAACCTGCGCGTCCGATCATGCGTTCAAACCCGGTTCACCGCGCCGGTCCTAGCAGCGGATTGCATTATGGTGAGCAACACGGCAGTAGCGCCAAGCGCCAGTGAAGCGGGGAATCTTCCCGCTATTCGTTCCCTGTCAGGAGAGAGATTGATGTTTCGTGTGTCCCATCCCGCGCGCAGCTCCAATCGTGTGAGCATCAGCAAGGGATTCGTATCCGGCATCGCATTGGCGATTGCAGCTGTTGGCGGCACCGTGGGCAGCTTCGCTGCTCCGGCCTATGCCCAGTCCGACGCGCCCCAGTATTCCAAGAAGTTCGCCAAGGCCGCACAGCCAGTTTCCGAGCAGCTGAACGCCGCCCGTAACAACCCGGCCCTCGCGGCAGACATCAATGCGCTGGTCGCGGCAAGCAAGCAGCTTGGCACCGCGAAGAGCGATGCCGATTTCAATGCTGCCGAAAGTGCCTTCCAGGCGGCAGGCCGCACGCTTCAGTCCAAGACCGCTGCCGAACGGGCCGCTCTCGAATCGCTCGCCGCACAGGCTGAAAGCGCGGACGACAAATATATGGTCGGTGAATTCCAGACCTTCCTGGGCAGCTTCACCGGCGATGTCGACCTGTCGGCCAGGGGCGTGAAGGCGAAGATCGCCAGCGGCGTTTTGAAGCCCGAAAAGATCGCCCCGAGCTGGTTCGAGGTCGGCCAGCTCTATTTCGATCACAATCGCTACAACGATGCGCAGGCCGCGTTCGAATCGGCCTATCAGGCAGGCGAGATCAACGGCGCCGTCTATGCGGCCGAGTGCTTCTTCCGCGCCAAGCGCGTTCCCGAAGGGCTGGATTACCTGCGCCGCACCATCGACGCACGCCTTTCCGGCGGTCAGGACGTGCCGCTGGCATGGGCAGGCAGCGGCCTGAACCACTCGCTCGAAATCCGCGACACGGCTCGCGTGGCAAGCTGGGCCGGGCTCTATGCCAAGCTCGGCAAGACGCCGCAGTCCTGGCAGGCCGGTATCGCCCAGCTGATGCGCAGCCATGAGTTCGATATCCAGGAAAAGCTGGACCTCTATCGCCTGATGGACCGCACCGGCTCGTTGCTGAGCACTGCCGACTATGTCGGCTATATCGACGCCGCCGATGCTCGCAGCCTGCCGAACGAAGTGCTGCCGGCAATCGAAGACGCGATGGGCCGGGGGCTGCTGGCCACTGACGCTGCTGCAGGCGTAAGTGCCTCGGTGGTCGAATTCACGAACACCGCTCTGCAAATGGCGAAGAGCCGTGCGGACAGCGAGCGTAAGGGCGTTGCAGCCATTGCCGCCGAAGCGGAGAAGGATCCCAAGGGTGAAGCTGCGCGCGATGCGGGCGAAGTCTATCAGTCGCTTGGCGACGCTGCTTCGGCGGAAAAGATGTTCCAGCTTGCCCTCACCAAGGGCGGAGTGGACAGCAATCGCGTGCTGATGCGGCTTGCCATCGCGCAGGCCGATCAGGGCAAGTTTGCCGATGCGCGCGCCAATCTCGCCAAGGTGGCCGGCAATCGTGCGCCTATCGCCACGCTGTGGCTGGCCTGGATTGACAGCAAGGCCAGCCCGACGGGCTGATTTGCCACTCCACCAAGTTTCGGAAACGGCGCGGGAAGGATGCTTCCCGCGCCGTTTTCTTATCCGGGTTCAGCGCAGGCGCCGGACGTAAAGCTGGCCGTCATCCCGGCGCTTCAGGTCGAAATTATCGATGGTGCGGAACAGTTCGGAGAGGCGCTTGAAGCCGTAATTGCGCACGTCGAAGCTCGAACGGTTGCCCGCGATCTGGCCGACTTCGTGTAGCCGCGCGAATCCTTCCTCGTCACGATTGGCCGCCTTCCAGGCATCGCCGAGGAGGTCGATCAACTGGCGGTCCACGGTGCTGCTGACCGGCTTCGCCTCATCGGCGGAGGCAGTGAGGATCAGCTGATCCACTTCGATATAGCGGGTGCACGCGGTCTTGAACGCTTCGGGTGCCTTGTCGCTGCCAAAGCCATAGACGATCAGCCCATCCTGCCGCAGCCGGGTGACGAGCGGCGTGAAATCGCTGTCCGAACTCATGATGCCGAAACCATCGACCTTGCCGGCATAAAGCAGGTCCATCGCATCGATCGTCATCGCCATGTCCGTGGCGTTCTTGCCCTTGGTCAGGTCGAACTGCTGGTGGGGGCTGATGCCGTAGCGATGCGTGATGCGGTTCCAGTTGGAGAGCGCGGGCTTGGCCCAATTGCCGTAGGCACGGCGGATGTTCACCTGACCAAGCTCGGCCAGCACCGTCAGGACCGGATCGATCCCGTGATGGCTGGCATTGTCCGCATCGATCAGCAGGGCGATATTCTTGAGCAGGGCTTCAGGCATGACACGTTTGTCGCAGCCTGAAGGGGCCTGCGCAAGTTAGATGGCAGGATGGAACTCGCCGGTTTCCTCGTCCAGCAGATGCAACACGCCATCTGAAATCGCGAAGAAGCCGCCGCGTAGCACCAGTTCGCCCTTGGCTTCCTTGTGTTTCACGCAAGGGAAGGTGCGCAGATTGGCCAGGCTGACCTTCACGCCGGCCTGCTCCATCGCTCGTTCGGCCGGGCGGCCTTCGGTGCCGTATTGCTGCACGATGGGCTCGCGCACATGGTCCAGCATGGCGATCCAGTCGGCAATGAAGCCGCCCTGTCCGGGTTCGGTTCCGTGTAGTTCCTGGGTCAGCGCCGCCTTGCAGCCGCCGCACATACCATGGCCCATCACGAGAATCTCGCGCACCTTGAGCACCTGCACGGCGAACTCGAGCGCGGCAGAAACGCCGTGATGGCCGGGCGTCGTTTCGAAGGGAGGGACCATCGCGGCCACGTTGCGGACAACGAACACTTCGCCGGGATCGACATCGAACACCTGGGCGGGATCGACCCGGCTGTCCGAACAGGCGATGATCATTACCTTGGGGCTCTGCCCCTCGCGCAGCGTGGCCCAGCGCTCATGCTGGGGATGCCAACGACCTTCGCGAAAGCGGCGGTAGCCCTCAATGAGAGCGTCGAGTTCAGGAGAATCAGGCGCAGTCATGTTTTTGCCATGCCGCCTGCGCTTGCGGGTTGCAACCCTCGCGCCTAGATGGGCCGCATGAATGACCTCTCCTCCGCGCCGAAGCAGGAACGCCCCCGCAAGCCCGACTGGATCAGGGTGAAGGCCCCTGTCAGCAAGGGCTATCAGGAAACGCGCGATCTTATGCGCACCCTGGGGCTCAATACGGTGTGCGAGGAAGCGGCCTGCCCCAATATCGGCGAGTGCTGGACCAAGAAGCACGCCACGGTGATGATCCTGGGCGATGTCTGCACGCGGGCCTGCGCCTTCTGTAACGTCAAGACAGGCATGCCGCGCAAGGTCGACCCGATGGAGCCTGAGAACGTGGCCGTGGCCGCCGCGAAGATGGGGCTCGAACATATCGTCATTACCTCGGTGGACCGTGACGACCTGCCAGATGGCGGGGCAGGGCAGTTCGTGAAGGTGATCGAGGCGCTGCGCCGTACGACGCCCAATACGACGATCGAAATCCTCACCCCGGATTTCCGCGGTAAGATGCGCGAAGCCGTCGAGGCGATCTGTGCAGCCGGGCCCGACGTGTATAATCACAATCTCGAGACCGTTCCCCGGCTCTATCCCACTATCCGCCCGGGCGCGCGCTACTACGCTTCGCTGCGCCTGCTGGAGGAAGTGAAGCGCCACGATCCGCTGATCTTCACCAAGAGCGGGATCATGCTGGGGTTGGGCGAACAGCGCCTGGAAGTGCATCAGGTGATGGACGACATGCGCAGCGCCGATGTCGATTTCATCACCATGGGCCAATATCTGCAGCCGACCCCCAAGCATGCGAAAGTGGAGGAATTCGTCACTCCGCAGACCTTCGATGCTTATGGAGCAATCGCACGGGCCAAGGGCTTCCTGCAGGTGGCGGCAACCCCGCTGACCCGGTCGAGCTATCACGCCGGCGACGATTTCGCCCAGATGCGCGCCGCGCGCGAAGCAAAGCTTGCCAAGGCGAAGCCGGCAAAGGCCTGATGCCCTCTATCCGCGAAACGAAGCGACTGCCCTACAGTGCCGAACAGATGTTCGACCTGGTGGCGGATGTTGCCCGCTATGGGGAATTCCTGCCCTGGGTAGTGGGGGTAAGGGTCAAGTCCGATAGCGAGACCGAGATGGTGGCCGACCTGCTGGTGGGCTTCAAGGCGCTGCGGGAGAAGTTCACCTCGCGCGTGATGAAGGATCGGCCGAAGTCCATCGAAGTGATCTATGTCGACGGGCCGATGCGCGATCTCGACAATCGCTGGACCTTTGTTCCCACCGAGGATGGCGGCTGCGAAATCCGCTTTGCGGTGGATTTCACGTTCAAGAACCGCATCTTCGAGGCGCTGGCCGGCCAATATGTCGACCGCGCCTTTCACAAAATGGTCGCCGCCTTCGAGGCGCGCGCCAGGGACCTTTACGGCAGCAGCAGTTCCAGCGCCACCAGCGCGGCGTGACGGCGTACCCCGGCGCGGTCCTGCTCTTCGAAAATCCGCTGCTCGGCGTCCTTTTCTTCCGATCCGCGAATGGCGCGGGCGAAGACGACGGTGCCCACGGGCTTCCTTTCGGAACCGCCGTCCGGCCCGGCAATCCCGCTGATCGCCACTGCGACATCGGCATTGCTGCGCTCCAGCGCGCCCTGCGCCATGGCATAGACACAGGCGATGGAGACAGCACCGAAAGCCTCGATGATGTCGCCCTTTACGCCCAGCATCTCCTGCTTGGCTTCGTTCGAATAGGTGACGAAGCCCCGGTCGAACACGGCGGACGAGCCGGGAATCTCCGTGAGCGCGGCAGAAACCAGCCCGCCCGTGCAGCTTTCGGCCACGGCGACCTTGCGGCCGGCAATGGCATTCTCCTCGATCACGCGCGTGGCGAGATCGACGATCATCTTGGGAAGGAGCATCTCGGGCATGTTCAATCCACCTTGCACACGCGCAGATTCTCCATGCCCACCAGATTCGCCACTGCACCCAGCAGTGCCCCCGCATCGCGCGGTTCGATGGGGGACATGGCGCTCAGCACCAGTTCGATCTGGCCGCATTTTTCCGGGCGGACCTGCTCGGCGACCTTCTGCATGATCAGGGCATCGCCCAGCGGACGGGCGACATTGTCGGGCAGGCTCTGAAATATCCCGGCGGGGTCGAACGCCATGGCCTGCAACTGGCGCTTGCCCGGTTTCGCCTTGCCATTCGCCATGGTGAACAGGGCGAGGGCGGCTCGCTTGGCCTTGGGCCAGCTCTCGTCCTGCAACGCCGCATAACGCGCTGAGAGATTGCGGCTGCCCTTGGCCATGAAGCCATCCGGACTGAGCCGCCCCTCGCAGCTATTGCCGACCGCCTCGATAGTGGGCGGCACGACATAGACGAACAGCGCGGCGGCCTCTGCGCCTGTCACGCAGGGAACAGGATCGGCAGCCTGCGCAATCGAAGCCTGCGCGAGCGCACAAAAGGAAAGCGCGGTGAAAGCAGCGCGAAATCTAGTCATGGACATGCTCCTATCGGGCGTGCCTGATCATCGTGACGGCGGCTTGCGCTGCGATGCCTTCGCCTCGCCCGGTGAAACCGAGCCGTTCCGTAGTGGTTGCCTTCACGCTCACGCATCCAATGTCAACGCCTGCAATCTCTGCGAGTTTCCCGCGCATCGCGTCCCGATGGGGGCCGATCTTGGGGGCTTCGCAGATAATGGTGACGTCCAGATTGCCAAGGCGATAGCCCGCTTGTGTCGCAAGGTGCAGGGCATGAGCCAGAAAGCGGTCTGAAGAGGCCCCACACCACTGCGCGTCGCTGGGTGGGAAATGCTGGCCGATATCGCCAAGCGCCACGGCTCCGAGGATCGCGTCCACCGCTGCGTGGATCGCCACGTCGGCATCGCTATGCCCGGCAAGCCCCATCGAATGCTCGATCCTCACGCCGCACAGCCACAGCTCCTCGCCTTCGGCCAAACGATGGACATCATAGCCGGTGCCGATGCGGATCGAAGGCAGATCGTCCATGAAATCCTCCGCGAATGTCAGTTTGCGCAGCGCCTCGTCACCCTCGACCAGCGCAACAGCAAGGCCGGCAGCGCGCGCCACCTGCGCATCGTCTCCGGCATCGGTGTTGCCCGTCCACGCACGATGCGCGGCGAGAATATCGGCATAGTGAAACGCCTGAGGGGTCTGCACCCGGCGCAGGCTCGCGCGTGGGGCGCTGCCGGCCATCAGGCCGTCTTCGTCGAACGCAAGGCTGTCTACCACCGGCAAGGCAGGGATGGCCCCCGGATGCATATCCAGAGCGCCAAGAAGCCGTTCGATCACCGCGCGCGACAAATTGGGCCGGGCGGCGTCATGGATCAGCACGTATTGCGGGCGTTCGGCTTCCGCAGCCTCAAGCGCGGCGCGGACCGAATCCTGCCGCGTTTCCCCGCCGGTGACGAATTTTACTCCCGCAATGCCCGCCAGCGCGGCAGAGGCGATTTCCTCGGCGCCGTCCGGAATGGCGACCACGATCGGGGTCGCCCCGGCCGACGCCAGCGCTTCGACCGAATGGCGCAGCACCGGCTTTCCCAGCCATTGCGCGAATTGCTTCGGCAGTGGCTGGCCAGCGCGCAGACCCTTGCCTGCGGCGACGATTACCGCTGCGAATGCGGGAAGGGAGGAAGCCTGGCCCATGGGCCGCGCGGGTTAGCTGCTTGCAGGCGGCACCGCAATCCACTATGCGCTGCCCGTTTTTTAGGCACACCGGCACAGCATGACCCTTTCGACCCACATTCCGCGGCTCAAGCCGATCCAGATCGGGCCTGTCACGATCGACACGCCGGTCGTGCTCGCGCCGATGACGGGCGTGACCGACATGCCGTTCCGCACTCTCGTGCGTCGCTATGGCTCTGGCCTCAACGTCACCGAAATGATCGCCAGCCCGGCCATGATCCGCGAGACGCGCCAGTCCTTGCAGAAGGCGGCTTGGCATCCCGTGGAAGAGCCGGTTTCCATGCAGCTGGTCGGATGCACGCCTGCCGAAATGGGCGAAGCGGCCAAGCTGAACGAGGATCGCGGCGCGGCGATCATCGACATCAATATGGGCTGCCCGGTGAAGAAGGTCGTCAATGGCGATGCGGGCAGCGCACTGATGCGCGACCTGCCGCTGGCCGCGCAGCTGATCGAGGCGACGGTGAAGGCCGTTTCGGTGCCAGTGACTGTGAAGATGCGCATGGGCTGGGATCACACCAGCCTCAATGCGCCCGAACTCGCGCATATCGCGGAAGATTTGGGCGCGAAGATGATCACCGTCCATGGCCGCACCCGCAACCAGATGTACAAGGGCGAGGCCGACTGGGCCTTCGTGCGCCAGGTGAAGGAAGCAGTCTCGCTTCCCGTGATCGTCAATGGCGACATCTGCAGCGAGGAAGATGCGGCGACCGCACTCGAACAGAGCGGCGCAGATGGCGTGATGATCGGGCGCGGCGCCTATGGCAAGCCGTGGCTGCTCGGCCAGGTGATGCACTGGTTGCAGACCGGTGAGAAAGTGCCGACGCCCGGCATCGCGGAGCAATATGCCGTAATGGTCGAGCATTATAACGCCATGCTCGAGCACTATGGGCGCGAAGCCGGTGTGAAAATCGCCCGCAAGCATCTGGGCTGGTACACCAAGGGCCTGCATGGCTCCGCCGATTTCCGCAATTTCGTGAACTTCATTGACGATGCGGATCAGGTGCTGGGCGAGCTTGCCCGGTTTTACGAGCCGTTCCTCGCTGCTCCCGAAGGATTGCGCGCCGCGTGAGCGACTTTCCTCAGCCTGCGGAACAATTGGCGAGCCTTTCCAGCGCCGTCTTGTTGCTAGGGCCGGGGCTTGTCATTCAAGGAACCAATCCCGCCGCCGAGCAACTGATCGGGATCGGCGCCAAGCGCCTTGTAGGGCGCAAGTTGGATGAGATCGCCCATTTCGACGAAGCGCGTTTCTATGAATGGCTGGATCGCGGCGACTCCCAAATTTCCGCCCTCTCCGTGAAAACGCGCATCGGTAATGCCGAGCACAAGCTGGACCTGATCCTTTCCCCGGTGATCGACCATCCGGGCTGGCAAATGCTGGCGATGAACGATGTCCGCGCAACCGAAACACTGGGGGAGGGTGACGAGCCACCTCTGCGCGCGCCCGCCATTCTCGCCCACGAAATCAAGAACCCGCTTTCGGCTATTCGCGGCGCGGCGCAATTGCTGGGACGCAAGCTATCCGACGGCGACAAGGCGCTGACCCAGTTGATCGCAGACGAGGTGGACCGGATCGCCAAGCTGGTCGACCGGATGCAGTCTCTGGGGCGCGAACAGCCAGAGCCCGTCGCGCCCTGCAATTTGCACGAGGTCATTCGGCGGGCAGTGAACGTGTTCCGGGCCCAAGGGGACAATGACGTCGACATTCGCGAGGAATTCGATCCTTCCTTGCCGCAGGTACTGGGCAATGAAGATGCTCTGGTGCAGGTGTTGATCAACTTGATTTCCAATGCGCGCGATGCCTGCCGCAATGCGGAACATCCGCAGATCGTGATCCGCACCCGCTTCGTTTCGGGCCTTGTCCTCACCGCGCTGCGTCTGGGCAGGCCGGTGAAGCTGCCGATCGAAGTGCGCGTCAGCGATAATGGGCCGGGCATCGATCCTGCCCTGCGCGACCATATTTTCGAGCCCTTCGTATCATCGAAGAAGAACGGGCAGGGGCTGGGGCTCGCCCTGGTGAACAAGCTGGTGCGCGACATGGATGGCCGCATCAGCCATGAACGCGACGACACGGAAGGATGGACCCATTTCAAGGTCCACCTGCCGGTTGCACGATAAGGGAAGGTGCAGGAATGGCGAGGCGTGCTCTGCTGGTGGAGGATGACACCTCTATCGCGCTCGTCACAACGGCGGCGCTGCAGGATGACGGGTTCACTGTCGATCGCTGCGATTCCATCGCGGAGCGTGACCGGCTGCTGGCGGATAATCGCTATGACGTGATGCTGACTGACATCATGCTGGCTGACGGCGATGGGATCGAGACACTGGGCGACGTGCGCACAGCCTATCCCGATATGCCGGTGATCATCCTCTCGGCGCAAAACACGCTCGATACGGCCGTCCGCGCCAGCGACACCGGCGCTTTCGAATATTTCCCCAAGCCCTTCGATCTCGACGAACTGGTCCGCGCCGCGCGGCAGGCGGCGGATAGCCGCGAGAGCGGATCGGATGACGACGCGCCTTCGGGAGAGGGACTTCCGCTCGTTGGCCGCAGCCAGGCGATGCAGGGCGTCTATCGCATGATTACGCGCGTGCTGAGGAACGACCTCACCGTGCTGATCCTGGGCGAGAGTGGCACCGGCAAGGAACTGGTGGCCGAGGCGATCCATCAGCTGGGCCATCGCTCCAAGGGGCCGTTCGTGGCGCTGAACACGGCCGCGATTCCGCGCGAGTTGATCGAAAGCGAGTTGTTCGGCCACGAGAAGGGATCGTTCACCGGCGCAGTGGCGCGCAATATCGGTAAATTCGAGCAGGCCAGCGGCGGTACGCTGTTCCTCGACGAGATCGGGGACATGCCTGCCGAGGCGCAGACCCGCCTGCTGCGCGCGCTCCAGTCCGGCCGCATCCGCCGTGTGGGCGGCCGCGAGGAGATCGACATCGACGTGCGGATCATCGCCGCGACCAATCGCGACCTTGCCCCGATGATAGCAGCCGGTCAGTTCCGCGAAGACCTGTTCTACCGCCTCAACGTCGTACCGATCCAGATTCCCCCCTTGCGCGAACGCGCCGGAGACATCGAGGCACTGGCTCGGCACTTCCTGCTTCAGGCCGCAGAAGAGGGGCTTCCCCGGCACCAACTGACCCATGAGGCCGGCGAGGTACTGATGCGCCAGCCATGGCGCGGGAATGTACGCGAGTTGAAGAACTTCGTCTTCCGCCTCGCCCTGTTGGCGCGCGAAGAACTGATCGACGCGCCCACCGTACTGGCCATGCTCGAGGAACGACCTGCGAGCATGGGCGCTGTCGGCCCGGTGGAGGGCGCGACCTTTGCCGCGGCGCTCACCAACTGGCTTGGCGTGGCCGCCCCGGCCGACGGCAATCTCTATCACGCTGCGCTGGCGGCCTTCGAGAAGCCGCTGTTCGAGCACGCACTAGCCGAGACGAACGGCAATCAGCTGCGTGCCGCTCACCTGCTGGGCATCAATCGCAACACTTTGCGCAAGCGTCTCGACGAGTTGCAGATCGATCCGGAACGCTTCGTCCGACGGGGATGAACGGCACGTTCTGTCGTGCCGTTGAGAAAAGCGCTTGCAAATTTGCAACAGGACAGTTGTAACCGGGCAACGATGCCCGATACGCATTCTTCCAAGGGCCGCAGCTGGCCACGCTGGTCGCGCCGCGCTCTTGTGAGCGCCCGGCGGGCGAACGTCTTCGGCATACTGGAAGTCTTCGCCGCCGTTACGTTGGGGCTGATGGTGGTGTGGAGCTGGGCCAAGCTCTTCAGCCAGCCCGCGAGCGGCGGGCTCGTTCCCTCAGGTGAAGCTGCGGCACTTCTGATCGGCACGCTGATCCCGGCGATGACATTGCTGGTGCTGGTCGGTCGGCGGATCGCGATCCGCCGCGCCGGTGGCAAGACGGCGCGCCTGCATGTGCGCCTGGTGTTCTTCTTCTCGCTTGTGGCTGCGATTCCCACGCTGCTGGTCTCGATCTTCGCCTCGTTCCTGTTCCAGACGGGCGTCGAATTCTGGTTCTCCGACAAGCAGCGCGGCATCATCGAAATGGCGAACGAGCTGGCGCGCGGCTATTATGACCAGAACCAGCGCCAGCTGGCCAGCAACACCACGACCATGGCCGGGGATTTGCGTTATGTGCTGACGCGGGTTTCGCTCACCAGCCCCGAATTCCCCGAGCAATATTACCTCCAGGCCTATCAGCGCGAAATCAGTCGGAGTGCGATTGTCCAGAAAGGGGAGAACGGCGAACTCAACATTGCTGCCATCGTCGATCCGGAGGAGGACGATCTGGTCAAGAAGGTGGTCGCCTCGGCGGTCCCCAAGATCGATGCGGGCGAAGATGTTGTCGTCTCGGCGCGCGAAGACCGGGTAGAGGCTGTTGCGGCGATTGACCGCGGTGCAGGCATATACCTTTACAATGCCCGCAAGTCGGACGCGACGGCACTGAGCCAATGGAAACGCGCGCAGAGCGTTGTCTCGACTTACGAGGTTCTCACCAGCAGTGCGCGCAAGCTGCAATTGCGCTTCAACCTGCTGCTGTTCTTCGTATCGCTCGGGCTGGTCGGGCTCGCGATCTGGTTTGCCTTACGCTTTGCCGACCGTCAGGTCCGCCCGCTGACCGATCTCGTCGGTGCCGCGCGCGAAGTGGGGCAGGGCAATTACGCCTTGCGCGTGGAAGGCCGCACAGGCCCCGATGAAATCGGCCTGCTGAACCGCGCTTTCAACCGGATGACCGCCCAGATCGAGCAACAGACCCGCGCATTGGTCAACGCCAACGAGCAGCTCGAGGAACGGCGCACCTTTATCGAAACCGTGCTGGAATCGATCACGGCCGGGATCGTCTCGATCGACGGGCAGGGTGACGTGTTGCTGATGAACAGTTCGGCCCAGAAGCTGCTGCTGGACCGCGTCGGCCCTGCGCCGGTGGGCCTGAAACTGGCCGAAATTGCGCCGGAAATGGCCGCGATGATGGAAGCCCGGCTTTCCAGCGGGCTGGTGCAGTATAACAAGAACGGCGAATTGCTGTCGCTCGCGGTGAAGATCGCCCCGGCGGCTGGCGGGCACGTGATTACTTTCGAGGACATCACTCGCCAGTTGCTCGATCAGCGGCAGGCGGCATGGTCCGACGTGGCGCGGCGTATCGCGCATGAGATCAAGAACCCGCTCACCCCGATCCAGCTGGCAACGGAGCGGCTCAAGCGCCGTTACGGCCGCCAGATCCAGACCGACACGGAACTGTTCGAGGAACTGACCGCCACGATCATCCGCCAGGTCGGCGACCTCCGGAAGATGGTGGACGAGTTCTCCAGCTTCGCCCGTCTGCCCAAGCCGGTCTTCCGGCAGGAAGACCCAGTCGATCTGGTTCGCCAGTCGCTGTTCCTGCAGGAAGTCGGCCATCCCGAGATCGCCTACAGTTTCGATGCCGAGGAAGAGACGCATCCCATCGCATGCGACCGGCACCAGTTCGGACAGGCGATGACCAACGTGCTCAAGAACGCGGCCGAGGCGATCGACGCACGGGCCCGCGATGCGGAGCCCGACTATCGCGGCCGCATCGCCGTATGCGCCAGTTTCAGCGACGAGGCCTTCACCGTAATTGTCGAGGACAATGGCATCGGCCTGCCGCAGGACCGCGAGCGGATCGTCGAACCCTACGTCACCACTCGCGAGAAGGGCACCGGCCTCGGCCTCGCGATCGTGAACAAGATCGTGGAAGAGCATGGCGGCGAGATGAGTTTCACCTCCGCCGAAAGCGGCGGCACACGAGTGACGCTGCGTTTCGCGCGCGATCCGATTTCCGCCCGTCAGGGCAGCGAGGCGGCAGAATGAAGACCTGTTTGATGATGGAGAAGATCTGATGGCGCTCGACATCCTCGTGGTGGACGACGAGCGGGACATTCGGGAGCTGGTCGCCGGCGTGCTGAGCGACGAAGGCTACGAATGCCGCACTGCCGGAGACAGCACCTCCGCCCTTGCCGCGGTGGATGAGAGGCGGCCCAGCCTCGTCCTGCTCGACGTATGGCTCCACGGCAGCCCGATGGACGGGCTCGAAGTGCTCGACGCCATCAAGCAGCGCGAGCCGGAACTGCCGGTGATCATCTTCTCCGGTCACGGCAACATCGATACGGCCGTCTCTGCCGTCAGCCGGGGTGCGCTCGATTTCATCGAAAAGCCCTTCGAGGCCGAGCGCCTGCTGCATCTGGTCCATCGCGCAACCGAGACCGAGCGCCTGCGTCGCGAGAATGCCCGGCTGCGCGAAGGGCTCATCAACAATGACGAGTTCACCGGCAATTCCAGCGCCATCAATCAGGTGCGCGCCACGCTCAAGCGTGTCGCGAACACCGGAAGTCGCGTACTCATCAGCGGCCCGGCCGGGGCAGGCAAGGAAGTCGCCGCGCGCCTGCTCCATTCGTGGAGTCCTCGCGCCGACAAGGCCTTCGTCACTGTCAATTCCGCTCGCATCACGCCCGAACGCTTCGAACAGGAATTGTTCGGCGAGGAAGCCGAAGGCAAGCTGGTGCGCGCCGGTCTGCTCGAAATGGCGGATGGCGGCACGCTTTATCTCGATGAAGTGGCGGACATGCCGGAAAGCACTCAGGCTCGCATCCTGCGCGTGCTGACCGAGCAGAGTTTCGTGCGCGTCGGCGGCACTCGGCAGATCGCTGTCGACGTGCGGGTCGTATCGTCCAGTTCGCGCGAGTTGGAGAAGGAAATCGCCGAAAAGCGTTTCCGGGAAGATTTGTTCTACCGGCTCAACGTGGTCCCGGTCGGCATTCCGCCACTGGCCGAACGGCGGGAGGATATTCCCAGCCTCGCCGATCATTTCTTCACCCGTTATTCCGCGGAACAGGGGATCGGGGCGCCGAACGTCACGCCCGAAGCGATGGCCGCGCTTCAGGCCTATGATTGGCCCGGCAATGTCCGCCAGTTGCGCAACGTGATCGAACGGACAGTGATCCTCACCCCGCGCGACCGCCTGGCCCGGATCGAACCCGACATGCTTCCGCCCGAAATCACCGGCGGGAAGATGGACGGCGGGCCGGGCATCACCTCGCTGATGGGAGTTCCGCTGCGGGAAGCTCGCGAGAGTTTCGAGCGGGAATATCTGCGCATCCAGATTCGCCGTTTCTCTGGCAACATCTCGAAAACAGCCGGTTTTATCGGGATGGAACGCTCGGCCCTGCACCGCAAGCTCAAGCTGCTGGGCATGGGCGAGAGGGAAGGGGAGGATCAGGGTTGAGCCGATCTCAATTTCGGCACGCCTGAACATGACAGGATTGTTCGCAGTTGCACAAAAATCTTGCCGCTGCGGATAATCTGGCATTACACTCAATTTGCTATCCGGCTGTAACGCCCGAATCCGTCTCGTACGGTGAAAAGGCGAGGCAGCCAGAATGCGGAACCGCAATCGCGGCTGCCAACAACAGGAGTCAGTTTCATGACCGGAAGAACCCTCTCGGCACGGCCTAAGCCGGCCCCCGAACCTGCTGCCGCCAAACCTGCGGCCGCCGCAGCAAAGGGCGGGCAGAGCCTTCAGGACGCGTTTCTCAATCTGCTGCGCAAGAACAAGACGCCGGTGACGATGTTCCTCGTCAAGGGTGTGAAGCTGCAGGGAATCGTCACCTGGTTCGATAATTTCTCGATCCTGCTTCGCCGCGACGGACAGTCTCAGCTGGTCTACAAGCACGCGATTTCCACCATCATGCCCAGCGCACCGGTGGATGCGGAGCAGTTCGCTTCGGGCGTGGATGGCGGCAAGAAGCAGCGCCTGCTGCAGGACGTGTTCCTCGGCAGCGTCCGCGATGCCAGCGTCAGCGTCACCATGTTCCTGGTCAATGGCGTTATGCTGCAGGGCCGGATCGCCGCTTATGACCTGTTCTGCATGCTGCTGGAGCGCGAAGGTTTCGTTCAGCTTGCCTATAAGCATGCAGTGTCTACCATCCAGCCCGCTTCGCCTGTCGATCTGACCGGCGATTGGGATGGTGAAGGTGACAGCGACTGAGCTTTGATGACGATCTTGCCGGCGAGGTAACGCGCGGTGCGCGTGCCGTGGTCGTGTGCCCGGACATCAGGGGACAGCGACGGAGCGAGGAGCCCGAGGCCCGGCTTGAAGAAGCGCGTGGCCTTGCCCTCGCGATCGGCATCATCGTCGCCGATGCGTTCATTGTGCCCATTCGCGATGTGCGCGCCGCCACTCTGTTCGGTGAAGGGCAGATCGAGCGCATTGCCACTACCTGCACGATGGAAGAGGCAGAACTCGTCATCGTCGACGGGGCACTCAGCGCGATCCAGCAGCGTAATCTTGAGGAAAAGCTCAAACGCAAGGTGATCGACCGCACCGGGCTGATCCTGGAGATTTTCGGGGAACGTGCGGCGACGGCGGAAGGGCGGCTTCAGGTCGAACTCGCCCATCTCGACTATCAGCAGAGCCGTCTGGTGCGCAGCTGGACTCACCTTGAGCGCCAGCGCGGCGGCTTTGGCTTCCTTGGCGGCCCCGGCGAAACCCAGATCGAGGCCGACCGTCGCATGATACGCACCCGGATGGGGCGGCTGCGCAAGGAACTCGATCAGGTCCGCAAGACCCGCGCGCTTCACCGCGAAAGGCGCGGCAAGGCGCCATGGCCGGTAATTGCGCTGGTCGGATATACGAACGCCGGAAAATCGACGCTCTTCAACCGGGTAACCGGTGCGGACGTCATGGCCGAAGATCTCCTTTTCGCCACGCTAGACCCCACTATGCGGGCAATCCGGCTTCCCGGGGTGGAAAAGGCGATCCTGTCAGACACGGTGGGGTTCATTTCCGACCTGCCGACCCAGCTCGTCGCCGCATTCCGCGCGACGCTGGAAGAAGTCACTGCCGCGGATGTGATCGTCCATGTCCGCGATATGGCCAATCCGGCAAACGGCACTCAGAAGGCGCAGGTGCTTGAGATTCTGACCGATCTCGGCGTGATGGAGGGGGAAGGGGGCGAGAGCCGCATTCCCATCGTCGAGGCCTGGAACAAGTGGGACCTTCTGGACGAGGAACGCCGCGAAGAGCTGGCGGAACTGGCCGGAGGCGAGGGCCGGATCGTACCGATTTCGGCCGCTACCGGATTCGGACTGGAGGCGCTCTTCGAATTGCTCGGTAAGCTATTGACTGAAAACGCGAAAACCTATGAGTTCGCGCTTCCGGTCAGCGATGGCCAACGCCTTGCGTGGCTCCATGCCCATGGCGAGGTTTTGGCGGAGGAGCAGCTTGACGGAGAGGATGGTGCTCGCATCCGCATGACTGTGCGGCTCACGCCCAAGGAATTCGGCCGCTATTCGTCGCTTTAGGTTGCCTTGAGGCGCCTTCAGCTATCTTTCTGGGCCCGTTCAGTCCCTTTTACGCGCTGCCAAAGCTCTTCCTGAGCTTCCAGATTCAACTCATTGAACTTGCCGGCAGAAAGTTCTTCCATCGCGCGAAACCGACGCTCGAACTTGTCATTGGTGGCGCGCAATGCTTCCTCCGGTGCAATACCGTAGGCTCGCACGAGATTGACGGCGGCGAACAGGACGTCGCCAGCTTCCTCAAGCTTCGACTGCGCATCGGCCTCGCGCAGTTCCGCCATTTCCTCAACCAGTTTCGCGGCAGGTCCTTCAGGATCGGGCCAGTCGAACCCCACACGCGCGGCGCGCTTTTGCAGCTTTTCCGCCCGCAGCAATGCCGGCAGCGCTCGGGCGACCCCATCCATGGCGCTGGTTGCCCCGGCGGCATCGCGTTCTTTCTCTTTGAGAGCTTCCCACCCAGGCGAATGGCTATCACCGAAGACATGAGGGTGACGGGCTTCCATCTTGTCCGAAATAGCTCGTGCCACATCCTCGAATGAGAAATCGCCGACTTCCTCGGCCATGCGCGCATGGAAAACGACCTGGAGGAGCAGATCGCCAAGTTCGCCGCGCAGATCGGCCATGTCATCACGCTCGATCGCGTCTGCGACCTCGTAGGCTTCCTCGATCGTATAAGGAGCAATGGTGCGGAAAGTCTGCGCGATATCCCATTCGCAGCCATTCTGCGGATCGCGGAGGCGGGCCATGATGCGGAGAAGGCGGGTCAATTGCTCGGACATGGCTCTCTATCTAAGAACGATAATAAGTATTATGTTAAACGAAATGCGGCCGGTTGAAGGGTTTCCCTCTACCGCACGGTCTGGCCTCATAGCCCCATCCACGTGATGATGAGTGTCATCGACGTGAAAACCGTCGCCCAGACCAGAGCCAGAACCATATTCTTGCGCCAGCCAAACCTGAAACCGGAATATGCGCTGACCGCGAGCACCAGCCATGCAAGCAATGCGACGACCGATACCCAGCTGCCAGCCATCCTATGCCTCCACGACCATTCCGTCGTAGCCAACCAGCACGCCAGGCGGCACTTCGGACTGAAGCATGCGATAATCCATGCTCTTGTCCAGATGCGTCAATATCGTGGTACCCGCGCGGCAGGCATTGCCGAGTTCGATTGCCATGGCGAGATGCGCATGCGTCGGATGTGGTTCACGGCGCAGGCAGTCGCTCACAAGCACATCGACGCCCATGAACAGCTCGACCATTGGCGCTGTAATTGCACTATAATCAGTAGCATAACCGATAGACTTTCCATCGCACTCGAAGCGATAGGCAGTGGTTTCGGTTGGCCCGTGCGGCATTTGGCACCAGCTGAGTCCAAAGCCAGCATGGCATTTCAATCGGTCCAGGACCTCAAGCTCGACGATTGTCGGATAGCCATATTGGCCGGCAAAGACATAGCCGAAGCGCTGGCGCAGCCGATGGACGGTTTCCGCCGATCCGAAGCCCGCAATCGGGCCACCCCGGCCATAACGCATCACCCTGAGATCATCGATACCGTGGCAGTGATCGGCATGATCGTGCGTCCAGAAGACGCCGTCTATCCGTTCAATTCCGTTCGTAAGCAGCTGCTGACGCAGATCGGTCGATGTATCTACCAGCAGACGGCTGCCTGCGTCATTTTCGACCAATATCGAAACGCGAGTCCGGCGGTTGCGCGGTTCTGACGGGTCGCAATCGCCCCAGTCATTGCCGATGCGCGGCACGCCTGTGGAAGTGCCCGAGCCAAGAAGCAGCACCTTCACGCGGCGGCCTTCCGGAACAAAGCATGAAAGTTCCGTGTGGTATAGTCAGCCAGCTTTTCCAGCGGCTCCGAGCGCAGATTGGCGACAAAGGCGGCCGTATCGGCGACAAAAGCCGGTTCGCAAGGGCGTCCGCGATGAGGAACGGGCGCCAGAAAGGGGCTGTCGGTTTCGACCAGCAGCCGATCCTCGGGAATCCAGGAAGCGATTTCCTGTAAATCCTTGGCGTTCTTGAAAGTCACGATACCGGAAATCGAGATCGACAGGCCGAGATCGAGCACGATCCGGGCGAAATCGGCCGATGCAGTGAAGCAGTGGATCAGGGCCGGAAAGGTGCCCTTCCCCATTTCATCGCGCAGGATTGCAGCTGTATCTTCTTCAGCATCACGCGTGTGAATGATCAGCGGTAGGCCGGTTTCGCGCGCCACGCCGATATGCATACGGAACAGGTCCTGCTGCACCTGGCGGTCGGACTTGTCGTAATAATAGTCGAGCCCGGTTTCGCCGATGCCGACCACTTTGGAATGATCGGTTGCGGCAAGAAGGACGGCGGCGCCCATATCGGCGTGGCCGTCCGCCTCGTGCGGATGAATGCCAACGCTGGCCCAGACATCCGCCTCCCGTGCAGCCGTGCCGACCACGCGGTCCCACTCGCTCTGGCGGGTGGAGATATTGAGGAACCCATGCACACCAGCGGCGCGTGCCCGTTCGAGCACGGCCTGCTGTTCTTCCACCAGCCCCTTATATTCCAGGTGGCAGTGGCTATCGATCAGCATCAGGCGCCCTCCTCCACCGGCATCTCAAGCCGAGGGAAGACCGGGGTGGGATTCTCTACCCGGATCTCGCCCAATGCAGGATCCGTGCCCAGCGCCGCGAAATCGCGCGCATCGGCAGGGATGCACAAGGCATCGAGAATCTTGGTGGAGGCCGCCGGGGTCACCGGTGAAACCGCGACGGCCAAATCCCGGATGCAGCCGCACAGCGTCGCCAGCACACGTTCCATCCGCGCCGGATCGGTCTTGCGCAGCGCCCAGGGAGCCTGCTCGTCAATATAGGCGTTGCAGGCATAGACCCCCTGCATCCACGCCTCGAGCCCGGCAGTGAAAGCGAGCTTGCCAAATGCCTCGGGCAGTTCCGAAGCGCAGGCAGCGTTGACCTTCGCCCGCAATTGGGCGTCCGCTTCCTCAACCGGAGAGGTAGCCGCGAAGCCGCCGCCGCAATTCTTGGCGATGAAGCTCATCACACGCTGTGCAAGGTTGCCAAAGCTGTTGGCCAGCTCGGCATTTGCCCGGGTTACAATAGCTTCCGTGGAATAGCTGCCATCCTGTCCGAAGGAGACCTCGCGCAAGAGGAAGTAGCGCAACGTATCCACACCGTAGCGTTCCGCCAGATCCATCGGATCGGTCACATTGCCGAGCGACTTCGATTCCTTCTGCCCGCGATTGAGCAGGAAGCCATGCGCAAAAACCTGCTTCGGCACGGCAAGGCCCGCGCTGATGAGGAAGGCCGGCCAATAGACAGCGTGGAAGCGGACAATGTCCTTGCCGATCAGATGGACATTGGCAGGCCAGAACTTGCGGAATTCCTCGGTATCGTCGGGATAGCCGATACCGGTGATGTAATTGGTGAGGGCATCCACCCACACATACATCACGTGATCCTCATTGCCCGGCACCTTCACGCCCCAGTCGAAACTGGTACGGCTGACCGAGAGATCGCGCAGGCCGCCCTCGACAAAGCGCATCACTTCGTTGCGGCGACTTTCCGGCTGAATGAAGTCCGGATTGTCGCGATAGAGCTGCAGCAGCGGCTCCTGATAGCTGGACAGGCGGAAGAACCAGCTTTCCTCCACCGTCCATTCGACAGGCGTGCCCTGGGGCGAGAGCTTTTCGTCCCCTTCCCCATCGACGAGTTCGCTCTCGTCGTAATAGGCCTCGTCGCGGACCGAGTACCAGCCCTCATAGCGATCCAGATAGAGGTCGCCATTCGCCTCCATTGCCTGCCAGATCGCCTGGCTGGCACGGTGGTGCGCTTCTTCCGTGGTGCGGATGAAGCGGTCATAGGAGACGTTCAGCCCATCGCACATCGCACGGAACAGCGCCGACATCTCGCTCGCCAATTCGAGCGGCGTCTTGCCCAGATCGCGCGCCTTTTGCGCCATCTTCAGGCCATGCTCGTCCGTGCCGGTCTGGAAGCGCACTTCGCGCCCCATCAGGCGCTGGAAACGCGCGGCGACATCGGCCGCGATCGCCTCATAGGCATGGCCGATATGGGGCGGGCCGTTGGGATAGGAAATTGCGGTAGTGATGTAATAGGGTTCAGCCATGGGCCGGTTCCCTAGGCTGTGCTGCACCTGCGAGCAAGCTGCCGATTTCCATCACCAGCAATGCCGGATCGAAATTATAGGTCGGAGCCTGGGCGGCGAGCCGGTTGAGCTCGCCATGAGCGTTGACGATGGCGGGAATGCGCGCGCGCGCGGCCGAGCGCATTTCCTGCGCGATCACGGCCCGCGCGAGGTCGATGGCGGCGAGCTGGCGTTCGCGCGAGGGCCGCTGGCCAATCGCATCGGCGAGTTCACCGCGCAATTCGAAGCCTTCGTCCCCCTGCCCGAGGATGCGCTGCATCAGCCGGTGCAAAGGCGCGAGATCGTGGGACAGGAATTCCAGCGCGGCGCCGGGCGAGCCGGCGGCGGCGCTGGCGGCGAGCGCCCGGGCCGCCGCGTCGGCTGTCGGCGCTTCGCGCGCGAGATAGGCTTCCACTTCCTCTGCCTTCGCCTCGCCGAAACGTAGCACGCGGCAGCGCGAGCGGATCGTGGGCAACAAACGCCCGGGCCGATGCGTGACGAGCAGGAAGAAGGTGCCCTGCGGCGGCTCCTCAAGGCTCTTGAGCAAGGCGTTGGCGCCGCCTTTCTCAAGATCGTCGGCCGGAGAGATAATCACCACGCGGCGGCTGCCCAGGGTCGGACGAGTGACGAGCCGGTGCTGCATCTCGCGGATCTGGTCGATGGAGATGTTCCGCTTGGCCTGCCACTCCTTGCCTTCGGCCTTCTTCTTCTCTTCCTCGGCATTGGCGGGCAAATGTTCGAGCACGAGGATATCGGGATGATCGCCCTTGGGCTGGGGCACTCCTTCTTCGGCCACAAGTTCCCGCGCGGCGGCCAGTGCGAAGTCCAGCTTGCCGATACCGCGCTTGCCGGCGAGCATCCATGCGTGGTGCATGCGCGGCCCCGCCAACGCCGCGTGCCAGGCCCGCCAGGGCTCGTCATGGCCGGAATGCTTCACGCCGCATCCTCCAGCAAAGCGGAGAGCGCGGCCATTATCCGGGCATGGATTTCCGAAGGCGCCCCTTCCCCGTCGATCCGGGCAAAGCGATCTGGTTCCTCCTCCGCAATCCGCGAAAAAGCGGCGGCGACGCGGGCATGATAGGCGGCATCGCGCCCGCCGATTGCGTCGGATCCATCGAGATCGCGCCGGGCAAGGCGTTCGGCTGCGCGCTGGGGCGGGACTTCCACCAGCAAGGTGAGATCCGGCAGCAATCCTTCACTTCCGACGCGATGCAGTTCGAGAATTTCCGCTTCCGAAAGCCCCCCACCTCCGCCCTGATAGGCACGGGTGGAATCGAGGAAACGGTCGCAAATCACCCACTTGCCGGCCAGGATCGCCGGGCGGATCAGCTTTTCGACATGATCGGAGCGGGCGGCAGCGAAGAGCAACGCTTCGGCTCGCGGGTTCCAGCCACTGCCCGGAGGATCGAGCAACAACGCGCGGATCGCTTCTGCCCCCGGCGTGCCGCCCGGTTCGCGCGTCAGCACCACCGAAATGCCGCGCGCTTCCAGTGCCTGCGCCAGCAGACGGGACTGAGTGGACTTGCCCACCCCTTCCCCGCCTTCCAGCGCGATGAATCGTCCCTTGCTCACGAAAGCCAGCCTAGCACGGCATTGGCGACGCGCTGCCATGGATTGGCCTTATCCACCGCGGCGGCTGCCTGAAGCGGCACGCGATAGGGCTCCATCCCTTCGATCCGCACTTCCAGCTCGGCCACGTTCCGACCGGCTGCAATCGGCGCAACGAGCGGCCCGCGATAATGGAGGGAGAGTTCGATCTTCGGTCGTGCACCGGGCGGCAGGTCGGCAATTACCGGACCTGCGGTGCGCAAGGCCACAGAATCCGTTGCGCCATCCTGCACCATAGCCGTGCCGATTGCGGCTCCCTCAGGGAAGATTTCGTGCGGCTCGAAAGCCGAAAAACCCCATTCGACATAGTCGCGCGCGATCCGGGCACGCTCTTCCTCGCTATCGGTGCCGGCGATCACCAGCACCAGACGGCGACCTTCGCGTGCCGCGCTGCCGAGAAAATTATAGCCTGCCTCGCGCGTATAGCCGGTCTTGATCCCATCAGCGCCGCGCACGATGCCGACCATGGGATCGTGGTTGGACTGGGCAACGCCATTATAGCTGAAGCCGCTCTTGCCGAAATAGCGGGCGTAAAGCTGGGGATGGCGCGTTATCATCGCCTTGGCCAGCAAAGCCAGATCATGCGCCGTGACGAAGGTCGCCCCTTCATCCGGCCAGCCATTGGGCGTGCCGAAATGGCTGTCGTCCATGCCGAGTTCCGCCGCCGTGCGGTTCATCAGCGCGACCCAATTCTCCACCGAACCTGCCGCGCCTTCGGCCAGCAGTACAGCGCCGTCATTGGCGGAAACGGTAGTTATCCCGCGGATCAGCGTATCAACGCTGACCTTGTCTCCGGGCTTGAGGAACAGGGTGGAACCGGTGCCCGACCATTTTCCCGCCAGTTCTGGCGTGACCGTGAACGTCTGGCTCGCCTTCAGCCGCCCGTCAGCCAGCATCTCGAAGGCGAGATAGGCACTCATCACCTTGGTGACCGAAGCGGGCAGGAAACGGCGATCGGCCTCGCGCCTGTGCAGCACTTGCCCGGATGTTAGATCGACCAGCAGCGCGATGGGCGCTTCGGTATCGCTGGGCGGAGCCGGATCGGCATGCAGGGCGGCAGGCATGGCAGCCACTGCCGCGCAAAATCCTGCGAAACCGATCCTCACAGAAAATTTCAAGCTCGCTCCCGCCCCTGATGCGGCGGAAGTTCAGCCTCCCTGGCCGCCGGAATAGATTCGAGCGTCGCTATAACCCGCAGCCTTCACCTTGGCGAGCGAGGCCTCGGCCGCATTACGTGTGGCAAAGGGCCCGGTGCGCACGCGGAAGAGAGAACCGGTCTTGCTGACATCCCCGCCGATTGCCTTGGCGACCTTGTCCGCGCGATCCTTCGTCGAGAAGGCCCCGGCCTGGACGACGAAGGCACCGGAAGAAGGCTTTGCGACCGCCTTGGCTTCAGCCTTCGGCGCGACACTAGCGGCGGGCTTGGGAGCCGCGGCGAGTTCAGGGTCCGGCTTGCGCTGTACAGGCGTGGGCAGCTTCTTCACCGCAGAGTTCTGGGCTGGTGCAGCAGTGGGTACTGCTGGGGGTGAAGGCTGCGCAGTCGCCACTGCGGCCAATTGCTGCCCGGTGGCGGGAGCAACGGCAGGGGTGCTTCCCTGTGCCGCGGCCGCCGCGTCCTTCGGCAGCGCCAGCGAAGCTGCAGGGCCACTCGAGGGCAGTTTGAGCTTGAGCACCTCTACCAGTGACATCGGCGTATCCATCCGGTCAGGCGCACGGTTACCTGCACGCAGAGCCGCCCGCTCGGGTTCCTGCGGGTTCACCCGGCGCACGCGCACCGGTGTGTTGCGCGAAATGCCCAGTTGGCTGGCCGCCCCCGGCGACAAGGCAATCACATTGTGGTTTTCCAGCGGGCCGCGCCGCTCGATCCGCACCAGAATCGTCTTCCCGGTTTCCAGCGAGGTCACTTCGACATAGCTCGGCAGGGGCAGAACATGGTTGGAGGCCGAGATCGTCTCGCCACCGGCATTTTCGACCGAGGCAATGCCGACCTCGTCATAGTTCCAGATGTCGGTCGGCGTGTAGGTCACGCCATCGACCCGATACGGCAGCCCCACGGTAATCGGATAATCCGCAGCCGGGCCGTTCACGGCGGTATTGCCCGCAGTCTCGGGCCCCGATCCGGCGCCGGACGCGGCACACCCCGCCAGAGCGGCAATCGCGCTCAGCGAGGCAAGCCCGAAGGCAATGGTCTTATTTCGCAATCTCATCTGCAAGCAACCCCACACTCATCGCGTAGTAGTTCGAGCAGTTATATTCGAGGATAACCCTATAATTCCCGGTTAAGAGCCAGGATTTTGTCCCAGGCCCGTCGGGCTGGAACACGCTGGCCATCACATCGTCCCCTATGGGAGCAAGCGGGGTGACGCCCAACTGCTTCCATTCGGCCACGGTCTTCCACTGGCTGTGCCGTTCATGCACGCGCGGGCAGACCGGCGCGTTGAGTTCGCCCTTGTAGGCGTCGACATTGAACCCGGACGGCAGCTGCGCGGCCACGCCCCAGGGCTGTCCCGGCCGCCAGCCAGCGTCACGAAAGTAATTGGCGATCGAATGGAGCGTATCGGTCCGGCTGTTCCAGATATCCTTGTGTCCGTCCCCGTCGCCATCGACTGCAAGGCGCAGATAGACGCTCGGCAGGAACTGCGGATTGCCGAAGGCCCCCGCCCAGCTGCCCTTCAACGTGTCGCGCGACACGCCGGTGTCGGCGATCTTGAGCAAGTCGATGAATTCAGCCGCAAACAGTTCCCGCCGACGCCCTTCCCAGGCGAGCGTGGCCAGCGAACGGGAGAGGTCGAAATCGCCCTTGTAGCTGCCGTAATTGGTCTCGTGCCCCCAGATCGCAATCACGATCTGGGCGGGAACGCCATATTGCTGTTCCACCCGCCGGACAGTGTCCGCCGCAGCTTCGAACACGCGCTTGCCGCCCGCGATCCGGTTCCGGTCGACATGAGTGGCGATATAGGGCGCAAGCGGCGAGAAGCCGCTTCCCGGCGGCCCGGCAGGCTGTGCCCGGTCCAGCGAAACGACCCGGCTGTTGGGCGTAAGGCCCGAAGTCATCGAAGCGATGGTCCCTTCGCTCACACCCTCAGCGCGCGCCCGGGCAGCGAGAAGCTGGAGGTAGGAAGGGAAGGTCAGGCCCCCGACCGACGATTCGGATACGCCGTAATCGCCGGGCAGTGGCTGGACGACTTCCTGCGCCGCAGCCCCGGAAAGCGGCATGCACAGGCCCAGAAACGAGGACAGGGTAAGGATATGGCTACGCAGGCTCATATCCTTACCCTGTCACAAAGCTCGATCCCATAGAAGCCCTGCCGATACAGGACGTTGGGAAATTGAGGCGGGATTTTCAGTCAGGCGCCTCAGTTGGCCTGCGGCGGCCCCGGAGGATTGCTCCAGTCGACCGGCTTGAACCCGCAATTCACTTCCGTGCCGCAATTGGTCACGGTGTGGACGTAGCGGATCTTGCCGTTCTCGATACGGAACAGGTGGCTGTCCGGACGGGCCTTCTCGCCGAACTTCAGGAACACGCTGACCGTGCCGAGCGCCTCGTCCACCACATATTCGCGCGAGGCCAGCTTCACGCCCGAAGGCACGCCGACATTGCAGGTGTCATCCGCCTGGCCGCGACCGGTGTAGATACCGCCTTCAAGGCGGGCACAGGGTGTACCCCAAGGAACCTGCACGTTCTTGTCGTTGAACAGGTCGAGATAGGCATTGGCCGCCGCGATGAGTTCCTGACGGGTATTGCGCTGGCCTTCGGGAATGACCGACCAATTCTCGGCCGAGGCGTATTTCAGCGTGTTGGCGGCGTTGAACAGCCAGTCGCCCTCGTCCGTGGCGATGTTGTTGATCGTGCCGACGCCGCCCTGCCAGCCACGATTGATCTGCGTGGCCATGACATAGGGATGTTCCGGATCGGTCATCACGGTTTCGATGAAGACCTTGCAGGCTGTGGTATCGAGCACCTTGAGCGACCAATCCACATTGCGCGGCTTGGTGAACAGCGCGGACAGGGTGCCGAGCTTGAAGTTCTCGCGATAATCGACCCATTCACCCATTTCCATTTCGAACGGGCTGCCCTTCTCCAGGGCGTTGATCCAGCTTTGCGCGGTTTCGTCCAGCTGTTCGCGGGTACAACCGGCCTGGGCCATGGCGGGGGAAGCCATGGTAAGAGCCGTGAAGCCGGCTATCGCTGCGAAAATTTGGCGTTTCATCCCAGTCTCTCCATTCAGTCCGCTGCCGTGGCCGCACCGGCCAGTTGCGGATCTCGAAATTGTCTCCCGAACGGCGCAATCGCGCTCGTTGATTTTGCCTAATGCCATCAGGCGAGAGAGTCACGGGGCAACAGGAGGAAATCGCTCCTGTTTGTCGGAAAGGCCGGAAGGTCAGGAAGGTCAGGAAGAATCGACGCGGAGTGGAACAATCGGAAACATTGCTGGGATGGGAAGGCGTTGCCGTGCCCCACCCCGCGTCGGGGGAGTAATCCGGCGGCACCGAGCCGTTTTACGACCTCGTTCGTCCGCACCGCCGCACTATTCGTTGACTTTGTCTATTCAAAGAAGTTGACTCTGTCCAGAGGTAATTCACCAGCCGGTCAAATGGCCGGTGACAAGCAGCGCAAAGGACGCTAGCCGCTTGCGCGACGGAAGAGTGGCCGAGCGGTTGAAGGCACCGGTCTTGAAAACCGGCAAGGGTGCAAGCCCTTCGTGGGTTCGAATCCCACCTCTTCCGCCAAGTCCTGCAAGGGCTTGAAGGAAGAGGTTTGGAAAGAAGCCGCCGGGTTCGGGGCCATAGCCGCAAAGCGGCGGAGGCGTCCGCAGCGGAGCGAAGGACAATCCCACCTCTTCCGCCACCCTTTCACGCAATCACACCCCCGGCGGTATCTTCGCCCGCATCATTTCCCGCCGGTCGAGCACTTCGCCATCCGCGATGAAGGTCCCGTCTCCCACCGCGTGGAGCAGGCGCTTTTCCTGCCTTGCGGGATCGTGCCACGCCGCTAGGCCGTCCAGAACCACGATGCCGTAGGGCTCGATAATCTCGACCACCCGGCATTCTACATTTGCGAGGCATTCGGCGATCAGCGGCGCCTTAACTTCGCGGGCGGGATGCCGCGTCAGGCCGAAGCGCGCGAATTTGTCGGTTTCCGTCCCGGAACACATGCCGATGCCCACCGCGGTGTCGATCAGGTCCACCGTGGGAATGGCGAGCACGCATTCGCCCGTGTCGCGCAACGCGGCCCAGGAGTGGTTCCACGGGCCGGTGGTGATCGCGTAGCGGGGCGAGAAGTCCATCACCATGGTCCAGGTGATGGTCATCACATTGTCCCGCCGCCCGTCATTGGTCGTGACCAGCACCACCGGGCCCGGTTCGATCAGCGTGAAGGCCTTGCTGAGCGGCAGGATTTCCATGCTGCCGCCCCGTCGCTATTTCGTCTTCTTGGTGAAGCTGTTCTGAAGCGACAGCGAAGCTTCGTCCCCGCCCTGGGCCTGCTTGAGCCGGTTCTGCGCGGCGGCCTTGAGGCCCTTGTAATCGGCAAAGGTGCAGTCACCATCGTTGACTGCCACATTGGGGATCGCGGCTTCCGTCAGATCGCAGCTCGGCTCATATTCCTCGATCTTGTCGCCAGCGATCTTCAGGAAGCGGAAATTGGGTTGGCCTGCCCCTTTATCCGCGTCCACATTTTGCGACTGGACGAGATACCATTCGCCCGAGAGACGGTCGAAGCGCAGCAACCGCTTCAGCACCAGGCCCTTGGGGTCTTTCGCTTCGTAATCGAAGAAGCCCGCCGTCTTGCTCTTGCTTACGGTCGCCGTGCCGTCGGGTCCGTTGGCTTCCGAGACGATGTCGTAAGTGCCCAGAATTTTCGGCGGACTATCCGCTTCGCCATTGGGAATAAGGGGCTGGTCGGCCTGCCAGCAGGCACCGAGCAGGGCCAAAACCGAAAGCGCAGCGAGATTACGGTAACGCATGGCGACAAGCCCCCTGTTTCGCCGATCAGATATGCAGCGCCCTGCCATAAGCGGCAAGCACGCTTTCATGCATGGATTCGCTGATGGTAGGATGCGGGAAGATCGTGTTCATCAACTCGGCCTCAGTGGTTTCGAGCGTCTTGCCCACGACATAGCCCTGGATCATCTCCGTCACTTCCGCACCGACCATATGGGCACCCAGCAATTCACCGGTCTTGGCGTCGAACACCGTCTTCACGAAGCCTTCCGGCTCGCCCAGCGCGATGGCCTTGCCGTTGCCGATGAAGGGGAACATGCCGACCTTCACGGTGTAGCCCGCTTCCTTGGCCTTTGCCTCGGTCATGCCGACGCTGGCGATCTGCGGGTGGCAATAGGTGCAGCCCGGGATATTGTTGCGGTCCAGCGGGTGCGGATGGACGTCCTTGTTGCCCAGTTCCTGCGCGATGGCTTCGGCGGCAGTCACGCCTTCATGGCTGGCCTTGTGCGCCAGCCACGGGCCGGGCACGCAATCGCCGATGGCCCACAGGCCCTTCACGCCGGTCCGGCCATAGGGATCGATCTGGATGAAGCCGCGATCCAGCTTCACTCCCAGCTTGTCGAGCCCGATATTCTCGGTGTTGGGCTGGATGCCGATGGCGACGATCACATGGCTGAACTGTCCTTCCGTGACCTTGCCGTCCTTACCCTTGATCTTGGCGGACACGCCCTTGTCGGAAACCTTGAGTTCCTCCAGCGCGGCGCCGGTCAGGATATTCATGCCCTGCTTGGTCAGTGCCTTCTGTAGGAAGGCGGAGACATCCGCATCTTCCACCGGCACGACCCGGTCGAGCATTTCAACCACGGTCACGTCCACGCCCATGTCATTGTAGAAGCTGGCGAATTCGATGCCGATCGCACCGCTGCCGATCACCAGCAGCTTGCTTGGCATTTCGCTGGGCGTCATCGCGTGGCGATAGGTCCACACGCGTTTGCCGTCCGCCGGGGCGAAAGGCAGATCGCGTGCGCGGGCGCCGGTGGCGACGATGATATGCTTGGCGGTGAGCGTTTCGGAGCCCTTTTCGCCCGCCACGTCCAGCGTGTTCGGGCCCTTCAGCGTGCCCGTGCCCATGTGGACGGCGATCTTGTTCTTCTTCATCAGATGCGTGACGCCCTGATTGAGCTGCTTGGCCACGCCGCGCGAACGCTTCACGATGGCTTCGAGATCGGCGGTGATTTCCTTGGCCGCCAGCCCGTAATCCTTGGCGTGCTGCATGTAGTGATAGATCTCGGCCGAACGCAGCAGCGCCTTGGTGGGAATGCAGCCCCAGTTGAGGCAGATGCCGCCCAGCAATTCGCGTTCCACAATGGCAGTCTTCAGGCCAAGCTGCGCGGCACGGATCGCCGCGACATAGCCGCCGGGGCCGGAACCGAGAACGATGACGTCGTAGGCTTCTGCCACTTCGAATTACTCCTGAGCGTCTACTGGGCGCGGTTGCCCGTTGTCGTCGATGGCGACGAAGGTGAACTTCGCCTGCGTAACCTTTACTGCCTCTTCCAGATGGCGCGGGCGGCGCCAGGCTTCCACGGCGATGACCATGCTGGTGCGGCCGACCTTCTCGATCGTGCCGTAGACAGAGACTTCGTCCCCCACCTTCACCGGTTCGTGGAACTGCATCCCGTCGATGGCGACAGTGACGGCCCGGCCCTTGGCGCGGCGCGCGGCGATAAGGCCCGCGCCGTTGTCCATGATGCTGACCAGCCAGCCGCCGAAGATGTCGCCATAGGCGTTGGCATCGGCGGGCATAGCCGTGACTCGGATGGCGGGATCGCGCTGCTCGGTCACTCAAAACCTCGCCGAAGTTGACGCGGAACTACGTGCGAAACACCCGAATTTTTCCATTTTCTCGCAGTCTTTCCAGTCACTTGCTGCAAAAGCCGTGTGACTTTTCAAAATCGGGCTGGCTGCCCGATCCGAAAGGGAAAACTGCGAAATCATGGTGAGGAGCATATCCTCCCGGCGGGTGTGTAGGAAAGCCTCAGGCCACCAGGCCCAACGGCTTTTCGATCAGTTCCTTGAAGACCTGCATCAGCTGCGCGCCATCCGCACCGTCGATGGCGCGATGGTCGAAGCTGCCGGTCGCGCTCATCACCGTGGCGACGCCCAGCGCGCCGTCGACGATATAGGGGCGCTTCTCGCCCGAACCGATGGCCATGATCATCGCCTGCGGCGGATTGATGACGGCTTCGAACTGCTTGATGCCGAACATGCCCATGTTGGACAGGCTGGCCGTGCCGCCCTGATATTCGCTGGGCGCGAGCTTGCCTTCGCGGGCGCGAGCGGCAAGGTCCTTCATCTCGGTCGAAATCTGGGAAACCGACTTCACGCCGGCATCCGCGATGATCGGAGTGATAAGCCCGCCAGGGATCGAGACCGCCACCGAAATATCGGCGCGCTTGAACTTGATCAGCTCGTCGCCAGCGAACTGCACATTGCACACCGGCACGCGCAGCAGGGCCTTGGCGAGAGCCTTGATCAGCAGATCGTTGACGGAGAGCTTCACGCCCTCGCCTTCCAGCGCCGCATTCAGTTCGCCGCGCAGCTTGAGCAGCGCATCGAGCTGGATGTCCACCGTGAGGTAGATGTGCGGAATCTGCTGCTTCGATTCGGTCAGGCGGCGCGCAATCGTCTTGCGCATGCCGGAGAGCTTTTCGACTTCGTGCGGAATGCCGAAATCCTGCGCCTGAACCGGCGCGACAGCGGGAGCGGCAGCACCGGGCTTCGCGCCTTCGACGTCGGCCTTCACGATGCGGCCATGCGGGCCGGTGCCCTTCACTGCCTTGAGATCGAGCCCCTTGTCGGCCGCGATCCGCTTGGCCAGCGGGGAGGCGATCACGCGATCGCCATCCGCTCGTCCTGAGCCTGTCGAAGGACGCGCGCTGTCAGTCGAGCTTGGGGCAACCGCCTTCGCGGGGCCTTCGACAGGCTCAGGCTGAGCGGGCTTTGCTTCAGGAACAGGAGCCGCAGCGGGCGCGGCTGCTCCACCGGCGGGCTTCACGCTGGCGGGATCTTCGCCTTCCTCGGCAAGGGTGGCGATCACTGTGCCGACCTTCACACCTTCGGTGCCTTCGGCAATCGCGATGTCGGCAATGGTGCCTTCATCCACCGCTTCGAATTCCATCGTGGCCTTGTCGGTCTCGATCTCGGCCATGATGTCGCCAGCGGCGACCTTGTCTCCAACCTTGACCAGCCAGCGGGCCAGAGTGCCCTCCTCCATGGTCGGTGACAAAGCGGGCATCTTGATCGCGATGGACATGGCGGAAAGGTTTCGTCCCTCTGGTGAATTGACGGGTGGTTCTCTGGCCAATTTGGCGCGCCGGGGCAAGGGCTCACTGGTGCAAAACAGCATGCCGCTTGCCTGAAAGCGGCTTTAGGCGGATAGGGTTCCAAGGGGAGAGCAGAAAAATGCGCGTCTATCTGGTCATCATGGACGAAACGGAGGAAGCGCGGGTCGCCTTGCGTTTCGCCTCGCGCCGTGCCGCCAAGACCGAAGGCGCCGTGCATATCCTTGCCCTCGTTCCCCCGCAGGATTTCGTCGCTTTCGGCGGTGTTCAAGCCACGATCGAACAGGAAGCGCAGGACCGCGCCGAGATGCTGGCGGCCAGCGCCGCGGGCAGCCTGCTCACCGAAAGCGGCAAGATGCCCACCATCGCCGTGCGCCAGGGCGAAGGGGTGAAGGTTATCCGCGAATATCTGGCCGAACACCCGGAAGTTGCCGCGCTGGTGCTGGGCGCCGCGCATGAAGGCAATCCCGGCCCGCTGGTGACGCATTTCAGCCAGGCATCGGGCGGGCTTTCCTGCCCGGTCTTCATCGTGCCGGGTGCACTGAAGGACGAGGACATCGACCGGCTGAGTTGAGCGGGTTCGACCAGACCACCACATCCGTTCGTCCTGAGCTTGTCGAAGGACACGGGAAAGCGGCCATCCTGAGGCTGCCCACAACGCGTGGCCTTCGACAAGCTCAGGACGAACGGAGGTAAGTCCTAGTTGTTGGCAGTGAAGCCTACCGCTTCTTCCCCTGATGCCGGATATTGCCGGGGCGCCCTCGCTTGCCGACCATAGGCTTGCCCTTCTTCCTCGCCTCCATCTTCGAACCGCGCGGTTCGATGGGGGCGCTGCCGCCTTCGGGCAGTTCGAACTTGAGCGCGCCGGTCAGCGGATTCGCTTCGGCAAGCCGCAGCTTCAAACGGTCGCCCATGGCGTAGATCGTGCGGGTACGTTCGCCCACCAGCGCCTGCGCGGAATCGTCATAGTGATAATAATCATTGCCCAGCGTGGAGACCGGCACCAGCCCGTCCCCGCCAAGGCCGACGATAGTGGCGAAGAAGCCGAATTTCTGAACGCCCGTGATCCGCGTGTCGAACACTTCGCCGACCCGGCCGGAAAGCCACGCGGCGACATAGCGATCGATGGTTTCGCGTTCCGCCTCCATCGCCCGGCGTTCGGCACTGCTGATCGCTTCGCTCACTCGCTCCAGATCGGCGCGGTCGCGGTCTGACAGGCCGGAAGTCGGCGGCACGTCGCCCTTCGGCTTGGGCTGTTCGAGCCCGAATGCATCCACCAGCGCGCGATGCACCAGAAGGTCGGCATAGCGACGGATCGGCGAGGTGAAATGCGCGTAACTGCCCAAGGCGAGACCGAAATGCCCGGCATTGCGCGGGCCGTAATAGGCCTGCGTCTGGCTGCGCAGCACCGCCTCCATGATCAGTGCCTTCTCGCTCTCATCCGCGACATCCTTCAACATGCGGTTGAACAGGCCGGGCGTGATGACCTGGCCGAGCGAGAGCTTCTTCTCGAAGGTCTGGAGATAGTCGCGCAGGGTGACCAGCTTCTCCCGGCTCGGCGGCTCGTGAATGCGATAGACCACCGGATGAGCCTTGCTTTCCAGCGCCTTGGCCGCCGCGACATTGGCCGCGATCATGAAATCTTCCACCACGCGGTGGGCATCGAGCCGTTCGCGGATGGCGATTTCGGCAATGCGGCCCTTCTCGTCCAGAACCACGCGCCGTTCGGGCAGTTCCAGTTCCAGCGGATCGCGCTCGTGGCGCGCATCGGCCAGCGCGTGCCAGCAGGCCCAGAGGTTCTTGAGCACATCGTCGGCCGAACCATCGTCGATGGCCGCCTGCGCGTTCTCATAGGCGATATTCTTCGCGATCCGCACGATAGCGCGGGTGAAGCGCCATGCCTTCACATTGCCGCTGGCATCGATGGCAAGGTGACAGGCCATCGCGGCGCGATCCTGCCCTTCCTTGAGCGAGCAGACATCTGCGCTGAGGATTTCCGGCAACATCGGCACGACGCGGTCCGGAAAATAGACCGAATTGCCGCGTTTCCTTGCTTCCCGGTCGAGCTTGCCGCCGGGGCGGACGTAGTAGCTGACATCGGCAATGGCGACGATGGCGTTGAAGCCGCCCTTCCCGTCCGGCTCGGCCCAGATCGCATCGTCATGGTCCCGCGCGTCGGCCGGATCGATGGCGACGATAGGAATGGCGCGCAGATCCTCGCGATGGTCCTCGCTCAGCGGCAGTTTGGCGGCCTGTTTGGCTTCCTCCAGCGTCTCGCTGCTGAAGTGGAAGGGAATGCCGTATTTGGCGATGGCGATCAGACTGAACGCCTTGGGCGCGAGCGGATCGCCCAGCACCTGCACCACTTTCACCCCGGCGCGAGGCGAGCGACCGGCAGGCTCTGCCAGCACCAGTTGCCCTCCCTGCGCCCCGCCAAGGTCGGCAATGGGCGAGGAATGGCGGATGCGCTTGTCCACCGGGGCGAGCCAGCCCTTGCCGGAACCGTCGATCTCCACCACGCCCATCACGCTTTCATCGGCGGAGGCGAGCACCTTCATCGGATGGGCGATCCACCCGGTCTGCGTCTCCTCCGTGCGGGCCAGCACGCGGTCGCCCATTTTCACGGCAGCCTGGCGGCCCGGCCCCTTCTTGCGCTCGATCAGGCGCAGGCGCGGCGGCGGGGCGCCATCGTCGGGTGCCCAGCTGTCCGGGATGGCCAGAGCCTCGCCATCGTCGATCTCCACCACGCGCAGCACCGTGACCTTGGGCACGCCGCCCATGCGGTGAAACGCCGTCTTCTTGCCGTCGATCAGCCCTTCATCCGCCATGTCCGCCAGCAACCGCTTGAGCGCGATCTTCTCCTGACCCTTGAGGCCGAAGGCGCGCGCAATTTCGCGCTTCCCGGCAGGCTCGTCGGAAGTCTGGATGAAATCGAGGATCTGCTCGCGCGAAGGCAAGCCGGGCAGCGGGGCGCGGCGAGGCTTATGGGTCGAGGATTTGCGGGGAGGCGTTTTCTGCGCAGGCATGGCCGCGATATGGGCGGGATTGCGCCTGCTCACAAGGGCGCGGCCCGCCGCATCCCCCGATTGGGGCGGATCGAGCGCATGTCATTCGCCTGTCACGGCCAGCCCTTGGTCGAACGCACATTGATTGCGGCATCGCACAATGGCCGCTAGTTGCCCTGGATACTATTCTACTGGGGACTGATACATGCGCAACAAGATCGCGGGCACTTTGCTCGCCGCAACCGCCCTTGCCGCTTCGCCGGCCGAGGCCAAAGCCGCCAAGCAGCCATCCGTGGTGGATTTCATGGGCCCGCTGCTGGCGACCGCGTCCGATGCGGCCGCGATTGATGGCAAGTGCGATCTCTTCGTGAAGGAAATCGAGCGGCGGATCGCGGAACTGGAAAACGAAACCGGCCCAGCCACAGTCGGCACCAGTCTTGTGCGCTATGACGAACTGATCGCCCTGATCGGGGGCGGCAGCGGGGAATTCACGCTGTATCAGGAAGTGATGGCCGACCAGCCCCGCCGCGATGCGGGCGGCAATTGCCAGGTGCGCCTCTCCACCCTTTCCAGCAAGCTCAGCCTGTCGCGCCCGATCTACGATCGGCTGAAGGCGATCGACGCGTCGAAGGAAGATGCGGCAACGCAGTTCTACCTCAAGCAGGCCCTTGCCTCGTTCGAACGCAGCGGTGTCGCCTTGGGCAATGCCGAACGAGCCGAGATTCAGGCGCTGCAGGAAAAGATTGCCGAAGTCGGCAATGAGTTCGACGCCAATATCGCGGCAGGCCAGAAGTCGCTCAAGGTTGCGCCGTCGGAACTGGAAGGCCTGCCCGAGGACTTCATCGCCGCACACAAGCCGGGTGAGGACGGGCTTGTCACCATCACCACCGCCACGCCCGACTATGTTCCGGTGATGAGCTACGCCAAGAGCGACAAGCTGCGGCAGGAATTGTCAGTCATCTACAACCAGCGCGCCTTCCCGGAGAATGACGCGAAGCTGCGCGAGCTGCTCCACCTGCGCCAGCAACTCGCCGAAAAGCTCGGCCGCCGCAACTTTGCGGAGCTGGTGCTGGAAGACAAGATGGTCAACACGCCCAAGAAGGTGGAGAAGCTGCTGGAGGACATGGCCGAAGCCGCCCTCCCCGCCGCCAAGGGCGATTATGCCAAGAACCTGGCGGTGCTGCAGGAACTGCGCCCCGGCGCGACCGACATCAAGTTCTGGGAGACGGGCTGGCTCTCTCCCATCGTCCAGCAGCGCTATTACGATTACGATCCGCAGGAAGCGCGCAAATATTTCGCCTATAACGACGTGCGCGACGGCATCCTCAGGCTGACGCAGGACCTGTTCGGCGTCGAAATCCGCCCATGGAAAACACAGGTGTGGGACAAGGATGTGGAGCCTTACGAGGTCTACGATCAGGGCAAGCTGATCGGGCGCTTCTATCTCGATTCCCACCCCCGCCCCGGCAAGTACAGCCACGCCAACATGGTGCCCCTACGCCCTGGTGTTCCGGGCAAGAGCGTGCCGCTGGGCGCGCTGGTGATGAACATGGCCAAGGGCGATCACTCCACCGGCCTCATGGAACATGGCGATGTGGAAACCTTCCTCCACGAATTCGGCCATTTGATCCACGGCATCTTCGGCGGCACGCAGCGCTGGTTCGCCCAGTCCGGCGTGGCGACCGAATGGGACTTCGTCGAGGCCCCGTCGCAGATGCTGGAAAACTGGGTCTATGATTACGACACGCTCAAGACCTTCGCGAAGGACAAGGACGGCAATCCCATCCCGCGCGATCTGGTCGAGAAGATGAACCGCGCCCGCCTGTTCAACGCCGGCTTCGGCGACATGCGCCAGCTTGGCTATTCCAACATCTCTCTGGAATTTCACCAGCAGCCCGTCCCGGAAAATATGGGCGAGGCCGCGCGATATTATCGCGGCGCCTTCGATCTCGTTCCCACACCCGACTATGTCGAGATGCAGGCCGCGTTCGGCCATCTGAACGGCTATTCCGCGATCTATTACACCTATCGCTGGTCAAAGGTGATCGCGGACGACCTGTTCACGCGCTTCTCGGCAGAAGGCCTGCGCAATATCGCTACGGCGAAGGACTATCGCGAGAAGGTACTCGCCATGGGCGGGACCAAGCCCGCCTCCGAACTGGTGCAGGATTTCCTGGGCCGCGAGGTCAGCCTGGATGCCTATCGCGCAGAAATGGCCAAGGCTGCGCAGTGAGGGACTGAAGAAACCGGCAGCGCCTGTCCGTCAGAAGCGGGCGGGCGCTTCGCCGTAGCGGTTCGGGCCATCGGTGGATTTCATCACGCCGAACACGATCACGACGATCGGAGCGATCCAGCCCAGCAGCGACAGGGGATTGCCCCGCTGCTCCATCGCTGCTTGCTGGAACGCTATCGGATCGGCGGCAGAGAGAGCGAACAGGGCCTGCATCTCGTCGATCATGCTGATGTTCACGGCAACACTGCCCAGCCCGCATGCAATGGCGAGCGCGCACCACCAGCCAGTGCGCCCGGAATCGTGCAGGCGACGCACGAACGCGGCGGCGGCAAGGGCCATCGTCAGCAGCTGAATCGCCACGCCAATCCAGACAGAGGTCGCTATCCAGCCCCCCATGTCCTGCATCATGGCGCCAAGCATAATTTCTTCTTCCACGCCGGCCTGAGCCTGCACGAATGTCCGTTGCATCATCGCGATCACCATCGGCACGCTTACGGCCATGGAGATCGCGAAGTGCACTAACACCAGAAAGAGAACGTAATACCAGAAGGTCTGGCGAGCATCGCGTCCGGAGAAGCTGGCCAGGTGCGACAGATTATACTTGATCGAACCCAGCATGCTTTCCCCCATCAATAGGCGCGTGCGATCAGGATCCTCTCGACGGCCTTCCCGCCAGTGAAAATGCAGCTGCCGTCAGCCGGTTCCGCCCCGATCGGCACGTTGCGGATCGTCAGCTTCAGCGCCTTGAGCTGTTCCACCACCTTGTCGAGCGCTTCGCCCGTGGGCTTTGACCACTGCACCTCGACCCAGCCCGGATAGCGGGCATCGTCGGAATAGAAGGCAGCCAGATCGTCCAGCGAGGTGACGCCGCGCGTGATGTTCGCATCCCGGCGGGCCTTGGCTTCTTCGTAAAGCGAAGACTGGATTTGGGCGAGGATCATTGCGGCGGCGGCTGTGAATTCGTCGCGAGCAGTGAAGGCAAAGGCGCTCTTGCCCTGTTCGGTCCAGAGCTTGTCGCGCCGAAGCACGGCAACCTTGCCATCGGCCATGTCTCGCGGACCGACCTCGACAATGATCGGCGCACCCTTGCGCACCCAGTCCCAGCGCTTGGCGGCAGCCTTGCCGGGCGTCTTGTCGAGCAGTACGCGAACGGCCTCGCCCAGCGCCTGCTGGCCGACGAGTGCCGAACGCAGTTCCTCGCAATAGGCGAGCAATGCGGCATCGCCATCGTCTTCGCGCAACATGGGCAGGATCACGATCTGATAAGGCGCAATGGCCGGCGGCACTCGCAACCCGTCATCGTCTCCATGGGTCATGATAACGCCGCCGATCAGACGGGTGGAAACGCCCCAGCTGGTCGTATGGCAGAATTGCTGGCTGCCTTCGCGATCCTGATAGCGAATGCCGGCGGCTTCCGCGAAATTCGTGCCGAGATAGTGGCTGGTGCCGGCCTGCAGGGCCTTGCCGTCCTGCATCATCGCCTCGATCGACCAGGTCTCTTCCGCGCCGGGGAAACGTTCGTTCTCCGGCTTCTCGCCAGCGATCACCGGCAGGGCGAGCTGGTCTTCCGCGCAGGCGCGATACATTTCGAGCGCGCGCTTGGTTTCTTCCATCGCGCTGTCACGGTTTTCGTGCGCCGTATGGCCTTCCTGCCAGAGGAACTCGCTGGTGCGCAGGAACATGCGGGTGCGCATTTCCCAGCGCACGACGTTGGCCCACTGATTGGTCAGCAGCGGCAGGTCGCGCCAGCTCTGCACCCAGCGCGCCATGGCATCGCCGATGATCGTTTCCGACGTGGGGCGCACCACCAGCGGCTCTTCCAGCTTCGCTTCGGGATCGGGGACGAGCCCGCCCTTGCCGTCAGCAATCAGGCGGTGATGGGTTACCACCGCCATTTCCTTGGCGAAGCCTTCGACATGCTCGGCCTCACGCTCGAAATTCGAGAGCGGGATGAAGATCGGGAAATAACAGTTCTGCACGCCCGCCGCCTTGATGCGGTCATCCATCAGGCGCTGGATGCGTTCCCAGATGCCATAGCCCCACGGCTTGATGACCATGCAGCCGCGCACGCCGGATTCCTCTGCAAGGTCGGCGGCGGAAATGACTTCCTGGTACCACTGGGCGAAATCGTCGGCGCGTTTGACCGACAGGGCATGGCGGATTGCAGACACTGTTGTTTCTCGAATCGCTGATTGAAGTGTGAGGGGACGCGATGGCCCCTCAGCGATCAATTGCCAAGCGAGTCGAGCTTCTTCTGCATTTCAGCCATCTGCGCACGCAGCGCGGCCAGCTCGTCATCCCCCTGCTTGGGCGCTGGCGCGGCTTCTTCCGCTGCGGCCGCTGCTGCAGCATTGGGCATGAAGGCTGCGGCAGCGGCCTTGAACATCGCCATGTTGGTTTCGGCCATCTTGGCGAAAGTATCGCCGCCCATGGACTGCTTGAACACGTCCTGTAGCTTGCGCTGGTTGGCCTGGAAGTTTTCCATCGTGGCTTCGAGATAATGCGGCATCAAGGCCTGCATCGAATTGCCATACATGGCGATGAGCTGGCGCAGGAAGCTGATCGGCAGCATCTGTTCGGCGCCGTTCGCTTCTTCTTCCATGATGATCTGGGTCAGGATTGAATGGGTGATGTCGCTGCCGGTCTTGGCATCAAGCACCTGAAATTCCACGCCGTCCCGCGTCATCTTCGCAAGATCGTCAAGCGTGATGTAGCTCGAGGAACTCGTATTATACAGACGTCGATTGGCGTATTTCTTGATAATTACCGGCTGGTCCGAGCCACCTGCACCCTTGGCCATTCCATCGCTCCCCTACTTCAACCATTTACGCACTTAGCACTTGCAGCAAGTGCGGTGCAACATGATTGCAACAGGCTATATCCGCGCGAAACGGCGGCCGAGGACAGTCAGAAGCTCATATTGGGACAGGCCGGTGAAGGCCGCGCTTTCCGGCAGGCTGTAAGGCACATCGGCCCAGTCGCCTTCTTTCAATTCCGGCGCAGCGGTCAGGTCGAAGACGACCATGTCCATGGATATCTTGCCCAGCAGCGGCAGGCGCCGCCCTTCGTGCTCCAGCCCCCCTTTGCCCCAGCAGCGCAGGAACCCGTCGGCATAACCCAGCGATGCCACGCCCACGTGCATTTCGCGCTCGGCAGTGAAGATCGCATTGTAGCCCACCGTGTCGCCCGGCTGGATCGTACGGGTCTGGAGGATCGCCGCTTGCGGATAGCCGACCTGGCGGATCGCACCGTCGAGCGCCGGGCAAGGAATGCCGCCATAAAGAGCAAGGCCCGGACGGGTCAGATCGAAGCCATAGCGCGCGCCCAGCGTGATCCCCGCACTATTGGCAAGGCTGCGCCGGCGAGCCGTCACCTGTCCGCACACTGCGGTGAAGCGGGCGAGCTGCGTTTCGTTGAGCGGGCTTTCCTCATCGGCCGAAGCGAGGTGGGAAAGCAGCACGTCGATATCGAGCGAGGCGATCAGCGGGTCGCCCAACTGATCCATCGGCAGGCCAAGGCGGTTCATGCCCGTATCCACCATGAGATCGCACAGGCCGCCCCCGGCATCGAGCCACAGTCGCGCCTGATGCAGGCTGTTGATCACCGGCTTTACCCCGGTCTCCCGTGCATAGACAGCATCCTGCGCCGTCAGCGGTCCGTGCAGCACGGCGATCTGCCCAGCGGGCACATGAGGCAGAACGGCGGGAACCTCGCACCAATGGGCAACGAAGAAATTGCGCGTTCCGGCATCGCGCAGCACAGGCACGACCTTGGCCGCGCCAAGACCATATCCGTCAGCCTTTACGGCCGCGCCGGCACTCGCACTGCCCGACAGCCGATCGAGCATGCGCCAATTATGGGCGAGAGCATCGCGGTCCAGGCGAAGGCGCAGGGTGCGGGGCGGCTCGACAGGCAGGTCAGGCAGTTTCTTCTTCCTCGAAATCGCGCGGCGGACCGGAAGGAATGCCCCATATCCCTACGATCAGCGCAATGAACACAAAGCCCCACGTATACCAAAGCCCCGCATAGGCATCGCCGGTCCTGGCGACGATATAGCCTGCGATCACGGGGAGGAAACCGCCGAAATAACCCGCGCCGATATGATAGGGTATCGACATGGAGCTGTAGCGGATGCGCGCCGGGAACATTTCCGCCAGCAGCGCGGCGACCGAACCGTAATTCATCGCGGAAAGGAAGCCGAAGAACAGCAACACGGCAATGATACCGATGTTGCGCAGCAAATTCGGATGCTGGACCGAAAAATCATATCCCGCACCGCTCAGTGCCTGCTCAAGCTGGGCCTTGCGCGCGGCATCATCGCTCCAGTCGAACGTATCGAGCGTGATCGGCATGCTGCCCGCTTTCAACTCAAGCGCGGAAGAACTCGTCAGTTCATAGGGAACGCCTGCGGCAGTCAGGTCGGAGATCAGCTTGCCGCACCGCGTCTTCTGCACATTGGCGAAGGGATCGTAATCGCAATCCGGACCGGAGACCACCACAGGCGCTGCCTCCGCCGCGACAGTCAGGCCCGGATTGGCGAAGGCACCCAGCGCCCAGAAGGCCGGGAAGATCGTCAGCAGGATCAGTGCGTTGCCCCAGATGATCGGCTTCTTGCGTCCCACCTTGTCCGACCATTTGCCCACGAGCAGATAGAAGCCCATGATGATCGGCCCGGCGATCAGGATCAGCGTCTCGACCGTGGTCGAATCCACGCGCATCGGCCCCTTGAGGAAAGACAGGCTGGAGAAATAGGCCGCGTAGAAGATCGTAGTCAGGCTGCCCGTCACACCGAACAGGGCGACGAAGATCCGCTTCTTGTTGCCGGGATAGGTAAAGCTCTCCTTGAACGGGTTGGCCGAAGTCCGGTTCTCCGCCTTCATGGCGCGGAATACGGGGCTCTCGTTCAGCTTCATGCGCATCCACAGCGATATCGCCAGCAGCAGCAGCGAAACCAGGAACGGCACGCGCCAGCCCCAGGCAGCAAAGGCGTCAGCCGGGATCAGCAGGCGGCAGGCCAGCACCACGCCCACGCTCAGCACGAAGCCGCCAACCACGGCTGCCTGAATGAAGCTGGTGTAGTAGCCGCGCTTTTCGGGCGGGCAATGTTCGGCCACATAGATCGTCGCACCGCCATATTCGCCGCCCAGTGCCAGCCCCTGGAGAATGCGGAACAGCAGCACGATCAAGGGCGCGGCGATGCCGATGGTCTCGGCCGTGGGGATCAGGCCCACCCCGGCCGTCGCAATGCCCATCAGGGTAACGGTGACGAGGAAAGTATATTTGCGCCCGAGCCGGTCGCCCAGAAAGCCGAACAGGATGGCCCCAAGCGGGCGGAAGCCGAAACCTACCGCAAATCCCGCCCAGACGAGCAGCATCTGCAGCGTTTCATTGTCGGACGGGAAGAATGCCTTGCCCACCAGCGAGGCAAGCGTGCCGTAGATGAAGAAATCGTACCATTCGAACACCGTTCCGGCGCTCGATGCGGCGATCACCAGGCGAACTTCCTTCGCGCTGGGCTCGCCAGCCAATGCCGCAGTCTTATCAGCCATTTCCCCTGTACCCCCAGTGCCGGGCTGCCCCGCCGGCTCCGCCCTGCCCTAGACGCTCGCCGGCGCAGAGGAAAGAGCCGCAAGCGCGGCCTGCCAGGGCAACATCATCGCACCATGACGGCCGGGAAAAGCGCGTGCAGCCTCAATGGCGGAAATACCCGGCCAGTCGGGCAAATGCCCCTCGCCCGCCAGCCATCGGGCCATGGCATCATGAGCACTTTCGATCTGTTCAAAGGCGAGGCCCTTTGCGGCATCGGCAAAGATCGCCGCACTCGCCTGCCCCACTGCACATGCCCGCGCGCGCAAACCGATCCGGGCGACACGCCCTTCGGCATCGAGGGAAAGGCCCATGGCCAGAGTGCTGCCGCAGCTGCGCGACCGGGCATCGCCTTTGAGCGGCAGGCTCTCATCCCACGGATATTCCGCGAGGCGTAATGTCAGGGCAAGAAGCTCCGGCGTATAAAGCCGTTCTGCAGAACTCACCTCAGGTGCCGTCGATCGCGGTCGTGGAAGAGTCGATCTGCCGATCACGGCTATCGATCATCTGGACGAGCGCATCCGCACCGGCATTCACTGCCTGATAGGTGCGGGCCTGCGTGATCCAGTCCGGGCGCCCCTGAACACCCCAGATCGAGTCATAACCGAGCACCAGCACCGAAAAGGCCAGCACGACCATAATCCCGCCCTTGACCACGCCGAAGCCGAAGCCAAGCACACGGTCAACTGGCCCGAGGATGGAACTGCGCGATGCCTCGCCCATCCGCCCAGCGATCAGTTTCATCGCGGCATAGGGCACAAGCAGCAACAGGGTGAAGGCCAGCACCGCCGCACCCGATTGCGTACTGACATAGCGCATCAACTGCGAGGTCAGGTCCGTGTGGAGATAGTGGATCGCCAGCAAGGCAAGAATCCAGGACGCCAGCGAAAGCACCTCCTGCACGAATCCCCGCAGGAATCCGCCAATCGCCGCAACCGCGATGATTATCAGGACGATGATATCGAAGCCCGTCATTCGGCGAGAGAATTATGCGCTCGCCATGACACGGTCAACGAGATTGGAAACGCGTTTCAGCGGTTCATAGCGCAGGGCCCTCGGACTGTCGCAGCCATCGGGGCCAAACCCCCGGTCGAAACCTAGTTTCAGCGCCTCGCGCAGCCGCAGCCCCCCATGGGCGACCGAGCGCACTTCACCGGCCAGCGATATTTCGCCGAACCACGCGCTGCGGGAGGGAAGCGGCCGGTCCGCCAGTGCGGAGACCAGCGCGGCAGCCACTGCCATATCTGCCGCCGGATCGGACAGGCGATAGCCGCCCGCAACGTTGAGATAGACCTCGCAGGACGAAAAGCTGAGGCCACAGCGCGCCTCCAGCACCGCCAGCAGCATCGCAAGCCTGCTTGAATCCCAGCCCACGACTGCCCGGCGAGGCGTGGCGCCCGATTGCAGCCGCACGATCAGCGCCTGCACTTCCACCAGCACCGGCCGCGTGCCTTCCAGCGCCGGGAACACCGCGCTGCCGGCCAAAGGCTCTTCATGGCCCGAGAGGAACAGCATGGAGGGATTGGAAACCTCCTCCAGCCCCTGACCGGCCATGGCGAAGACGCCGATCTCGTCCACTGCGCCGAAGCGGTTCTTCAGTGCGCGCAGAATGCGGTATTGGTGGCTGCGTTCCCCCTCGAAGGCCATCACCACGTCCACCATATGCTCCAGCACGCGCGGCCCGGCGATGGTTCCATCCTTGGTGACATGGCCGACCAGCACCAGCGCAACACCGTTTTCCTTGGCATAGCGGATGAGTTCGAACGCACAGCCGCGCACCTGGCTCACCGTGCCGGGCGCGCCCTCGATCTGGTCCGAATGCATGGTCTGGATCGAATCGATCACCAGCAAAGCGGGCGGCGCCATACCGCCCAGAGTAGTGAGAATGTCCCGCACCGAAGTGACCGAGGCGAGCCGGATCGGCGCATCCGCCAGCCCGAGGCGAGCGGCACGCATGCGCACTTGCCCAGCGGCTTCCTCACCGCTGACATAGACCGTATCTTTCCCGCTGCGCGCAATCTGTGCGGCGGCCTGCAGCAACAATGTCGATTTGCCGATGCCGGGATCGCCCCCCATCAGGATCGCCGAGCCCGGCACCAGTCCGCCGCCCAGAGCCCGGTCGAACTCGGCAAGACCCGTGGCCTGGCGCACCGGCATTTCCGCAGGAGTGTCCAGCGTCACGAATTCGACCTTGCGGCCGCCGCTCGACAGATCGTGCTTCTGGGAGAAGACCGTGGCCGGCGCCTCTTCCGACAAGGAGTTCCACTCGCCGCAATCGGGGCATTGTCCCTGCCAGCGATGAGTTACACTGCCGCAAGCCTGGCAGACATATCGGCGCTTTGCTTTAGCCATTTCACTCCGATATACGGAACATAAGTGGAACGCAATTGCCTTCCGCGATCCTTCCCGCCAAACAGATGTTTATGCGCCAGAAGGAACTCCGCATTGCGCTCATCTGCTATGGCGGCGTCAGTCTGGCCGTCTACATGCATGGCGTGACGAAGGAGCTGTGGAAGCTCACCCGGGCAAGCCGCGCTCTTCATGCCGGCGATACGACGCTTACCGGAAGCGAAGCGGTCTATCTGGAAATGCTGCAGCATTTGCGCAGCAAGAAGGACGTCATGCTGCGCGTGATGCCCGATATCCTGACGGGTGCCAGCGCCGGGGGGATCAACGCCGTTTTCCTCGCTCAGGCGATCCATTCCGGCCAGTCGCTGGAACCCCTGACAGAGCTTTGGCTGGAACATGCCGATGTCGACAAACTGCTCGACCCCGAGGCCCGGCTGTGGACCTGGATAGCCAAATTCTGGGCACCGCCGGTGGTCGAGTTCCTTCTCAGCCGCCCCGGCAGCGCGGTCAATGAAAGCGTCGCGCCCGAGACGCGGCGGCAAGTGCGCAAGAAGCTGGGCCGTTTCGTTCGCTCGCGCTGGTTCGCCCCGCCCTTTTCCGGCATCGGCTTCTCCGGCCTTATCGCCGATGCGCTTCAGGCCATGGAAGAGGCACCTGCCGGTATGCCGCTGCTGCCGCCGGGCCATCCGCTGGATCTGTTCGTCACTGCGACGGACTTCGGCGGCTATATCGAATTGCTGCGCATCAACAGCCCCGCGGTGGTGCAGGAAAGCGAGCACCGCATGCCGATCGGATTTCGAGCCCGAACGCCGGTCGAGCCCGGACATCACCTCGCCGATCCGCTGGAACTCACCCTTGCAGCGCGCTCCACCGCCAGTTTTCCCGGTGCATTTCCCCCGCTCAAGCTGGGCGAGATCGACGAACTGGCGCGCCGGCGCAAGCGCGACTGGCCAGGGCGGGATCATTTCATAGAGCGGGTGATGCCCGGTCATCTGCGGCAACAGGACGCGGACCGTGTTTCGCTGGTGGATGGGTCAGTCCTCGTCAACGCGCCATTCTCGGAAGCGATGGGGGCGTTGCAGGGGCGCCCCGCCCAACGCGAAGTGGATCGGCGCTTCGTCTATATCGACCCACGGCCGGAGAGGATCGGCCGCCGGGCGCAGGAGCGCGGCGAGGATGTCGGCTTCTTCAAGGCAATCGTCGGCTCGGTCTCGGCCATCCCGCGTGAGCAGCCGATCAGGGACAATCTCGAACAGATCCAGTCGCTTTCGCGCGAAGCCGAGCGGTTGCAGCAGATCGCCGCCGCCCTGCGCCCGGAAATCGAGCGCACGGTGGCCAAGCTGTTCGGACGGACATTCTTCATGAACCGCCCTACGCCAAAGCGGCTTGCCGCATGGCGGGCAAAGGCGCAGCAGGCGGCGGCAGAGCAGGCAGGCTATGCCTTCCATTCCTATGCGCAGGCCAAATTCACCGGGATCGTGGAGCGTCTTGCCCAGCTCGTCTTCGCCAGGGCACCCGGACTTTTGCTGCACGATGCTGCACCCATCGCTGAAGCCCTGCGGAGCGAGTTGAAACGACGCGGACCGGATGGCCTGGTCGATCCGGCCGGCGGCGCGACCGAGGAAGCGATCCGCTTCTTCCGCGAACACGATATCGGCTTTCGCATCCGCCGCCTGCGCCTGCTCGCCCGCCGCCTGACGCATGACTGGGAAGACGATCCTAATATCACCGAAGCAGACAGGGATGCAGGGCGCGATGTGATCTATCGCGCACTGGCGATCTATTTCGACCGCGAGGGGCCTGAATTCCTCGGCGAGGATTTCGAGCACATCGCAACCGAGGTCCTGGCCAATCCCGGTGCCGCGCTGGATGCAATCGCCGCAAGGCGCGATCTGCAAGGCATCGACCTGCAAGTCGAGGAAATGCTGGCGGAGGCGCTGGAAGCAATGCCGCGGCCGCTGCGCAGGAGGATTTTGTTCGCCTATCTCGGCTTCCCCTTCGTCGATGTGGCCACCCTGCCCCTGTTCCACAACGAAGGCTTCACCGAGTTCGACCCGATCAAGGTGGATCGCATTTCACCCGACGATGCCGTTTCGATCCGCCCCGGCGGCACCTTCGCCACTTTGCGCGGCGTGGAGTTCTTCAATTTCGGGGCATTTTTCAGCCGGGCCTATCGGGAGAACGATTATCTGTGGGGCCGCCTCCACGGGGCGGAGCGGATGGTCGATCTGGTCTGCTCGACCATGGACGGCGAGGTCGACGCGCATGAGATTGCCGGCTGCAAGCGGAAGATATTCCTGGCGATCCTCGCTGAGGAAGAAAGTCGCCTGACCGCCGACCGGTCGCTGATCCCCACGATCCGCGCGGAAGTAATGGAGCGCCTGCCTAGCGCCTGAACCGCTCGACCAGCGCGGCTGCGGCGGCATGCACATCCGCCCAGGTGACGTCGAAGGCGTCCTGCTCGCTGAAAAAGGGATCGGCTACCGACTGCCCCTGCCGCCCCGGAACGGCGTCCAGCAGCATTTCGAGCTTCGCTGTCGCCCCGGTCGGCACGATCGTGCGCAGCGACAGCATGACTCCCTTGTCGACGGCAAAGATGTGCGTGAAGCGCGTGAAATCTTCCGGTTCCACCCGGCGGGCAATGTGGTCCGACAGGTCGATCCCGTGCTTGCGCGCCACGATCAGCGAACGCTCATCGATCGGCTTGCCGATATGATAGGCCGCCGTTGCCGCGGATTCGACATAGACCTCCAGCCCGGCCTTTTCAGCCTCCTGCCTCATCGCCGCTTCGGCAAGCGGCGATCTGCAGATATTACCAAGGCAAACGAACAGCAGGGCAGGACGGTCAATCATCGAGAAGGGTAACGATCACTCTGTAAGGTCATTCCAGGCGCTCTTGATCCGGGAGAAAAAGCCCGCACTTTCGGGGCATTCCTCGCCGGTTTCGGTTTCCTGGAACTCTCGCAGCAATTCCTTTTGGCGGGAAGAGAGGCGCGTAGGCGTTTCGACCTGAATTTCCACCACCAGATCGCCTCTGCCTCGCCCTTGCAGAACCGGCATGCCCGCTCCGCGTTTGCGCAACTGCTTCCCGGACTGGATGCCCGCCGGAATATCGATGGCGTGCCTTTCGCCGTCGAGGCCCGGAATTTCCACACAGCCGCCCAGAGCGGCGGTGGTGAAACTGATCGGCATGCGAGTGAACAGCGTGGTCCCCTCGCGCTCGAACACGGAATGCCGCGCGACATGGACGAAGATGTAGAGATCGCCCGGAGGCGCACCCTGCGGCCCAGCCTCGCCTTTGCCGGCCAGACGGATGCGGGTACCGTTGTCCACGCCCGGCGGAACGACCACTTCGAGCCGCTGGGCCTGATCCACCCGGCCTTCGCCCCGGCAATGCTTGCACGGGCTTTCGATCACCTGGCCATGACCATGGCAGGTCGGGCAAGGCCGTTCGATCACGAACAGACCCTGCTGGGAACGCACCTTGCCGCGTCCGCCACACAAATTGCAGGTCCGCTTGCCGGTACCCGGCTCGGCCCCTGTCCCGTCACAAGGATCGCAGGCAACCGAAACCTCGACTTCGATTTCGGTGTCCTTGCCGTGGAATGCCTCTTCCAGGCTCACCTGCAGATCATAGCGCAGATCGGCACCCCGGCGCGGGCGCTGCCGCGCACCGCCGCCACCGAAGGCGCTGCCGAAAATCGTTTCGAAAATATCGCCAAGGTCGCCGAAATCGGCGCTCGCGCCGGCACCATAGCCGCCACCGCCGCCCTGCTGGAAGGCGGCATGGCCGAACCGGTCATAGGCCGCGCGCTTTTGCGGGTCCTTCAGACAGTCATAGGCTTCGTTGATGGCCTTGAAGTGTGCTTCAGCATCTGCGTCGCCCGGATTGCGGTCCGGGTGATATTGCATGGCAAGCTTGCGATAGGCGGATTTGAGAACTTTCTCGTCCGCGGTGCGCTCCACCTGGAGCAGCTCGTAATAATCGATCTCGGTCGACATAGCCTTGTCCCGATAAACCTAGCCGCCGCCGACGCAGGAAGCATCAGCGGCGGCCAGTATTTCCATCAGGCGATCAGCCCTTGTTGTCTTCGTCGACTTCCGAGAACTCGGCGTCCACCACGTCCTCGCCGGCAGACGAGCTGTCAGCGCCATCCGAAGGAGACGCGGCCGAAGCCTGTTCCTTCTCGTAGATCGACTGGCCCATCTTCATGGCGACTTCGGTGAGCGCCTGCGTCTTGGCGTTGATCGCCGCCACGTCGCCGCTTTCGATCGCGGTCTTGGCTTCGGCAATCGCGGCTTCGACCTGGCTCTTGAGATCGGCATCGATCTTGTCGCCATTGTCGGCAAGCTGCTTTTCAGTGGCGTGGACGAGGCTGTCGGCATTGTTGCGTGCCTCGGCCGCTTCGCGCCGCTTCTTGTCCTCTTCGGCGAACTTTTCGGCATCCTTGACCATCTGGTCGATGTCATTGTCCGAAAGGCCGCCCGAGGCCTGGATGCGAATCTGCTGTTCCTTGCCGGTGCCCTTGTCCTTCGCGCTGACATTCACGATGCCGTTGGCGTCGATGTCGAAGGTCACTTCGATCTGCGGCACCCCGCGCGGAGCGGAAGGAATGCCGACGAGGTCGAACTGGCCGAGCAGCTTGTTGTCCGCCGCCATTTCACGCTCGCCCTGGAAGACGCGGATGGTCACGGCCTGCTGATTGTCTTCGGCAGTCGAATAGACCTGGGTCTTCTTGGTCGGGATCGTGGTGTTGCGGTCAATCATGCGGGTGAACACGCCGCCCAGCGTCTCGATACCCAGCGAAAGCGGGGTCACGTCGAGCAGCAGCACGTCCTTGACGTCGCCCTGCAGAACGCCGGCCTGAATGGCGGCGCCCATGGCCACGACTTCGTCCGGGTTCACGCCGGTGTGCGGCTTCTTGCCGAAGAACTTCTCAACGACTTCGCGCACCTTGGGCATGCGGGTCATACCGCCGACCAGCACGACTTCGTCGATCTCGGCAGCCGAAACGCCCGCATCGGCCAAGGCCTTCTTGCAGGGTTCCAGCGTGCGCTGGATCAGCTTGTCGACCAGCTTTTCCAGATCGGCGCGCGTGATGGTTTCCACCAGGTGCAGCGGCGTGGTGTTGCCGCCTTCCATGCGCGCGGTGATGAAGGGCTGGTTGATTTCGGTCGTCTGCGCGCTCGACAGCTCGATCTTGGCCTTTTCGGCAGCTTCCTTGAGCCGCTGCAGAGCCAGCTTGTCGGAGCGGAGGTCGATGCCTTCCTTGTCCTTGAACTTGTCGGCCAGATATTCGACGATCGCGCCGTCGAAATCTTCACCGCCCAGGAAGGTGTCGCCATTGGTGGACTTCACCTCGAACACGCCGTCACCGATCTCGAGGATCGAGACGTCGAAGGTGCCACCGCCAAGGTCATAAACGGCGATGGTCTTGCCGTCGTCCTTCTCGAGGCCATAGGCCAGCGCGGCCGCGGTCGGCTCGTTGATGATGCGCAGCACTTCAAGGCCCGCGATCTGGCCGGCGTCCTTGGTCGCCTGGCGCTGGGCATCGTTGAAGTAGGCCGGAACGGTAATCACCGCCTGAGTGACGGTTTCGCCGAGATAGCTCTCGGCCGTTTCCTTCATCTTCTGGAGAATGAAGGCGGAAATCTGCGAAGGCGAATAATCCTCGCCGCCGGCATTCACCCACGCGTCGCCATTCTTGCCCTTCACGATGGTGTAGGGAACAAGCTCGGTGTCCTTCTTGGTCACCGGGTCGTCGAAACGGCGGCCGATAAGGCGCTTCACCGCGAAAACGGTATTATCCGGGTTGGTCACCGCCTGGCGCTTTGCCGGCTGTCCGATCAGACGTTCGCCATCCTTGGTGAAAGCGACGATCGAGGGCGTGGTGCGCGCCCCTTCAGAGTTCTCGATAACCTTGGGCTTGCCCCCATCCATCACTGCAACGCAGCTATTGGTCGTACCCAGGTCGATCCCGATAACTTTGGCCATGTATTTCCCATCCTGTGCTTCATGTTGGACACCGCGCAGTTCGCTTCCCCCGGGAGGCAAAGCGGCTCGGCGGCTCGTTCACAGGCGCGATATAGGGTCGGTTTTCCTTGGCACAAGAGAGGGCGACGACTAGAAATTGACGAAACTTTGTGAGGAATAACCAGATGAAATCGGTCCGTATTGCCGCCGCCGCGCTATCGCTTGCCTCGCTGGGCCTCGCCGCGTGCCAGCAGGAAGCCGCAGGACCCACGCAGGAAGCCAGCAGCGCCGCCACTCCCGAAGCGCCCGATGCCCCTGCCGGCATTGCCCTGGCCAATGGCCGCCTTGTGCTTCCGGCCGTCAAGGGCAATCCGGGCGCCGTCTATTTCGACATTGCGAACAAGAGCGAAGGCGATGCCACTATCGTCGGCGTCCATGTCGATGGCGCTGCCATGGCCATGATGCATCAGACGATGAAGACCGATGGCGTGAATTCGATGAAGGACCTCTCGGAACTCGTGGTGCCCAAGGGGGGAAGCGCGGGGTTCAAGCCGGGCGAAAATCACATCATGGCGATGGATCTGGACGATACTCTCCAGCCCGGCACTTCCACCGATATCACTCTCACTTTCGCCAATGGCGACAAGGCGACCTTCACTGCCGAAGTTCTCGCCGCCGGGGACGCTCGCTGAGTGAGGTGATCCACGCTTGCCCGGCAGGCGGCGAACGGCCGCTCACGCCGGGCGAGATCGCCCTTGTCCGCTCGATTTTCGGCGATGCGATAGATTATGCGCCGGTGCGGATCAGGCGGCGCAAGTGGTTCCCCTTTCACCCTCGCAGAATCGTGATGGCGCCGCGCGGGCATCTCCATTTCCACCCGGACGGCCCGTCCTATTGCGACGACTTCGCCGAAGCGCCGCTTACGACCCAGGGGCTGTTCCTCCACGAAATGGCCCATGTGTGGCAGCACCAGTCCGGCATCTTCCTGCCGTTGAGGCGTCATCCGCTCAGCCGCTATGACTATGCGCTGAAGCCGGGCTGGCCACTGACACGCTATGGCATCGAACAGCAGGCAGAGATCATCCGCCACGCCTTCCTGCTGCGTAACGGGGCAACAGTTGCAGGCGCCGCCGATGCGAGGGCCTATGCGGCGCTGGTCGATTTTCCGGGCGCCGCTGCCTAGCGGCGATAATCCCGGCAGCGGACCTCATATTCCCGACCACGGTCGTCGCGACGATAGCACTTGCCGTCCTTCTCGATCAGCGCGCCGCCCACGGCACCGACACCGGCACCGATCGCGGCAGATTCGGCAACGTCGCCACCGCGCAGCACGCCAACGCCTGCGCCAACGGCAGCGCCGGCCAATGCACCCTCGCCAGCATAATTGGTCTCGCACGCTCCAAGGGCGAGCGCCGAGGCGAACAATGCGGGGATCATCAGAAACTTGCGGGTCATATCCTCTACTCCCGAATAGCCCCCGTTTGCCCTTGTAAGAGCAACGGACGACTCCCCGGGCCGGTTGCACGCCCCGCCCCGCCGCTGACTCGCTTCACCGCGTAAGGCGAGTTTGTACCGATTGCGGTCGGGCGCCGATTGCGGCCATAAGCTCGCGCAAAACAACATATCGGAGAGCCCTGAAATGCCGCACGACGTCGATCATTCCGCGATTCTGGACCGCCTTGCCGCCACGCGCGGCGGGGTGCGCAACAGCTTCACGGATCTCGATCCTGCCCGCACCGCCCACCTGATTATCGACATGCAGAACGGCTTCATGGAGGAAGGCGCGCCGGTGGAAGTACCGATGGCACGCGACGTGGTGGACAATATCAACCGCATTTCCGCCGCGATGCGCAAGGCAGGCGGGCAAAATGTGTTCGTGCGCTTCACCACGCCGCCTCAGGGTTCGCCCAGCTGGTCCAACTTCCATGTCCGCATGGGCCCGGGAGCAGAGGCTCACCGAGAGGCCTTCACCCCCGGCGCGCATTACTGGCAGCTCTGGCCCGACCTTGACGTGCAGGAGGACGATCTCGTGATCGAGAAGCAGCGCTTCAGCGCCTTCACGCATGGCACGAGCGACCTCAACGCCACCCTGCGCGAACGCGGGATCGATACAGTGCTGATCTCGGGCACCCTGACCAATTGCTGCTGCGAAAGCACCGCGCGCGATGCCATGCAGCACAATTACCGCGTGCTGGTGGCCGCCGATGCCAACGCCGCACTGAGCGACGAAGAACATGCGGCCACACTGCACAACATGGCCTTCGTGTTTGCCGATCTCTATTCGACGGAAGAGATCGAAGGCCTATTCCAGGAGGCGTGAAACCTCAGTCCGGCTTCTTCGCCACGGCCACCATGGCCGGGCGGAGCAGGCGGTCCTTGATCATGTAGCCGGCCTGCATTTCCTGCACGATCGTGCCCGGCTCCGCATCGGCGCTGGGCAGTTCGATCATTGCCTGATGCTGGTTCGGGTCCAGCGGCAGGCCGACGGCCGCGATCCGGCTGATGCCGTGTGCTGCAAAAGCCTTTTCCACTTCGCGCTGGGTCGCTTCGATGCCGGTGATGAAGCTCTTGAGCTTCTCGTCCTCGCGCATTTCGGGCGAGACAGCGTCGAGAGCCCGGGCAAGATTATCCGCAATGCTCAGGATGTCGCGGGCAAAGCCAGTCACCGCATAAGCGCGTGCGTCGGCAATGTCCTTCTCAAGGCGGCGGCGCACGTTCTGCGTTTCCGCCTGGGCATAGAGCACGTCACGCTGTGTGGTGGCGAGTTCGTCCTGCAGCCGGGCGAGATCGCCAAGCACGCCGTCCACTTCGCCCTGGTCGAGCAATTCTTCCGGAACTCCTGCCAGTTCCGCTGCCGCCGCTTCGTCCAGCGGCTGTTTCTTGTCATCGTTCATCGTCATTATCTGTCTGTTCTAGCCGATCAATTTGCCCAGAGACTGGGCCGTGAAATCCACCATGGGGACGACGCGCGCGTAATTCAACCGCGTCGGGCCGATCACCCCCACCACGCCGACCACCCTGCCCTCGCGGTCGCGATAGGGCGAGGCGATCACCGTGGAGCCCGATAGCGCGAAGAGGCGGTTTTCCGAACCGATGAAAATACGGGTCGATTCCGCCTCTCGTGCGCTTTCGAGCAAATGGGCAATCGATTGCTTGTTCTCAAGGTCATCCAGCAATTGTCGCACGCGCTCGATATCGCCAAGGGCCGTCTCGTCGAGCAATTTGGCCTGCCCGCGCACGATCAGCACGGGGCGGCGGGCGGCGTCCTCGCTCCATACGGCAAGGCCGCGCTCCACCAGATCGCGGCTCGCTTCGTCCAGTGCCGACTGGCCGGATGAAATTTCCAGACGCATCGCCCGGGCCGCTTCCGCAAGAGTGCGCCCGGCCAGACGCGCGGTGATATAGTTCGTGGCCTGTTCCAGTGCCGCAGGCGGCATGCCCAGCGGCAGTTCCAGCAAACGGTTCTCGATCTGCCCATCCTCGCCCACGAGCACCGCCAAGGCGCTGCCCGGCGAAAGCGCCACGAGGTTCATCTGGGCAAGGCGCGGTTCGCGGCGGGGCACCATCACCACGCCGGCGGCCGCCGAAAGGTCCGACAGCACCGCGCTGGTCGCCTCCAGCGCCTGTTCGATCGGGCCGGGCTGTGTGAGGTGCCGCTCAATCGCCGCGCGTTCCTCCGCAGTCGGCTCGGCCACCTGCATCATCCCGTCCACGAACAGGCGCAGGCCCAGTTCGGTCGGCATTCGCCCGGCGCTCGTATGCGGGGCTGCCAGCAGGCCAAGCGATTCGAGATCCGCCAGAACCGAGCGGATCGACGCGGGGGAGAGGTTCACCCCGCCTTCGGCCGCCAGAACCTTCGACCCCACGGGAAGCCCGCTCGTGATGTAGCCTTCCACGACAAGGCGGAATATCTCGCGAGCACGTGTCGTCAGTTCGGTAACGGGAGGCGTCTTCATCGCGTTCCGACATCTAGGGAGACTTGGCGCGTCAATCCAGAGAGAGCGCGAACTTGCTAACCGTCCTGCGGTTCATATTCGAAGCGGTTCTCTTTTGTGCCCACCAGATCGCCCAGCGGCAATTCCTGCCATGCACCGTAGAGATCGGGCTTGATCTTCTCCACCTTGGGCTCCGCACAGCCGAGGTACCAGCTCAGCGCATCCGTCTCGCCGTTGCCCTGCCCGTTGCCCTGCCAGGTCACGCGGACGCTTGGGCTGTCGGTCCGGACCGGGACGGAACAATTGGCGTAGCCATATTCCACCGCGCCGCTCGGCCGGAACCGCTCGATACGGGCGAAAAAGGCCTTCACCTGTTCAGGCGTGGCAGTGAAGCGATGCTCGCCCTTGGCAGCCACGAAGCGAGTGCCTTCGAAGGTGCCGCTGCCATCGGCGTTGAGGGTGAAGGAAAAGATCGGGCAGGACCCGAAGCAGGCCGTCTCCTCGAAAGTGACGCTTTCCGGCGCCGCCCTGCTTTCGATCGGGGTCGTTGCGCAACCCGCCAGCAGGATGGCAGCAAGAGGAGTGGCAGTTTTCAGCACTTGGCTTATGTCCTTTCCGGCGAGAAATCGCGCCCCGGCCTCGAAATGGCGGTGGCATCGTGAACGCTTGCTGGCTAGGGGAGCGACACAGTCCAATGGAGTGATTTATGCGACCTTCCGGCCGTGCGCCCGACGAAATGCGCGCCATCGAAATCCAGACCGGTTTCACCAAGCATGCGGAAGGCTCGTGCCTGATCTCCTTCGGGGAGACCAAGGTTCTCGTTACCGCAAGTGTCGAAGAACGGCTGCCGCCATGGCTCAAGGGCAAGGGCGAAGGCTGGGTGACGGGCGAATATTCCATGCTGCCCCGCGCTACGCATACGCGTGGCCAGCGCGAAGCCGCCAAGGGCAAGCAGTCCGGCCGCACGCAGGAAATCCAGCGCCTGATCGGCCGTTCGCTGCGCGCCATCGTCGACCTGAAGAAGCTGGGCGAGCGCCAGATCACCGTCGATTGCGACGTGATCCAGGCCGATGGCGGCACTCGCACTGCCTCCATCACCGGCGCCTGGGTGGCGCTGCGACTGGCAGTCAACAAGCTGATGGAACAGGGCCTGATCAAGGAAGACCCGATCATCGGCAAGGTCGCGGCCGTCAGCTGCGGTATCTTCAACGGTAACCCGGTGCTGGATCTCGACTATGACGAGGACAGCTCCGCCGATGCCGACGCCAATTTCGTGCTGATCGAAGGCGGCCAGATCGCTGAAGTGCAGGCCACTGCCGAAGGCGCGACCTATGATGAGGAAGGGCTGCTGCGCCTGCTGCGCCTCGCCCGGATCGGCTGCGACCAGATCTATGCCGCACAGGAAAAGGCTGTGAAGTGACGCGCAAGCTCGCCTCTGGAAAGCTGGTTATCGCCACGCATAATGCGGGCAAGCTGCGGGAGATTTCCGCGCTGCTTGCCCCTTATGGGCTGGAATGCATCTCGGCCGGGGCTCTCGGCCTGCCCGAGCCGGAAGAGACCGGGACGAGCTTTGTCGAGAACGCGCTGATCAAGGCGCGGGCGGCGGCAGAGGCGAGCGGCATCGTCGCCCTGGCCGACGATAGCGGCCTGTCGGTGGAGGCACTGGGCGGAAGGCCCGGCGTCTATACGGCCGATTGGGCCGAGCGGCAGTGGTTCGAAGGCGAGCCCGGCCGCGACTGGTATATGGCGATGGGCAAGGTCGAAGGCATGCTGGCCGAAAAAGGGCCGGATGTTCCGCGCGCTGCAGCGTTCCATTGCGTGCTGGCGCTGGCGTGGCCGGACGGAGACAGTGCCGTCTATGAAGGCCGGGTCGGCGGCACGCTGACCTGGCCGCCGCGTGGCACGCTGGGTTTCGGTTACGATCCGGTGTTCGTGCCCGGCGGTTTCAGCCAGACCTTTGCCGAGATCGATCCCGAGGAAAAGCATCGCATCAGCCACCGTGCCGATGCTTTTGCGAAGCTGGTGGCGGATCAGTTCGCCTGATCCGTCAGTTCGCCTATCGGCCAACCTTGCTGCCGAACCAGTTTCCCGCGGGCCAGTAACGGCACACCAGCACATCCCGGCCCTTTGCAGTCGCAATCGCACAGCCGACCTTGCGTGTGTCGGGCCAGATGATCTGCGTGTAATGCGCCACGTCTTCCCAGCGGCCCGTGGCGGAAACATCGGGGAATGTGCCGGGGCGGAAATCGCGCTTCTCACCGATGAAGGCGCCCATCATGTGGGAATGCGAATAGAACCCGGCAGTCCCCATCCACAAATTCTCGCCGGTCCCTTCCCGGTCCGCCCAGGAGGAATGGCGCAACTTTCCGTCCCTCGCGAGTTGCCGGGCCCATTCGTCGGCCTGTTCGGAAAGCTCCTTGCTCCATTCGAGCCTCGGCAGGCGCTCCGCATCGCGGGCGGCGTTGTGGAGCGAAAGGAACTCGCCTGCCTCTTTCCCGTCCAGCGGACTGGCGAATGCCGGTGTGGCAGCCATCAGCGCCGCCAGAAATGCGAGGATGCGAGCCTTTTCCATGGGTGGAGCTTGACACTTCGCACTTAATGCTTGCTGAAAAGCCGTATGGCGCGCGCGCTCTACATCCACTGGCCCTTCTGCCTCGCCAAGTGTCCCTATTGCGATTTCAACTCGCATGTGAGGGACCGTGTCGATGTGGATAGCTGGCGAAATTCCTTGCTTGCCGACCTGAGGCATGAAGCCGGCCTCGCAGGCGGGGAAAAGCTGGAGAGCATCTTCTTCGGCGGGGGAACCCCTTCGCTGATGCCGCCCCAGCTGGTCGCCACCTTGCTGGAGGAAGCCGAACGCCTGTGGGGCTTCGCTCCGAGAATCGAGATCACGCTGGAGGCCAATCCCAGTTCGGTTGAGGCCAGCAAATTCAGGGATCTGGCAAGTGCCGGGGTCAACCGTGTATCGCTCGGCCTGCAATCTCTGGACGATGACGCACTCAAGTTCCTCGGGCGGTTGCACGATGCCACAGAGGGGCTGAGCGCGCTCGAAACGGCACGGAGCGCGTTTTCAAGGGTCACCTTCGATCTGATCTATGCCCTGCCCGGTCAGACGCCGGAAGCATGGCGGAAGATGCTGGAACGCGCGCTGGGCTTCGGAACCTCGCACCTCTCGCTCTACCAGCTGACCATCGAGCCGGGGACACGCTTTGCCACCATGGTCCGGCAGGGCAATTTCACGCCCCTGGACGACGATGCGGCGGCGGACCTTTTCACCCTCACCCGCGAACTGACTGCGGCGGCGGGTCTGCCCGCCTATGAAATCTCCAACCACGCCCGGCCCGGCGAAGAGAGCCGGCACAACCTCACCTATTGGCGCTATGGCGATTATGCCGGGATCGGTCCCGGCGCCCATGGCAGGCGCGGCGGCGTGGCGACGGTGAGGCACAAGAAACCCGAGAACTGGCTGACGGCGATCGAGAGCCACGGCCATGGAATTGCCGAGGAACGCCCGCTCGGCCGCAGTGAGCAGGCCAGCGAGGCACTGCTGATGGGGCTGCGCCTTGCCGAAGGAATTAACCTTGCCGCGCTTTCCGCCCGCTTCGCCATCGCGCCCGATGCGCTGATCGATGGGCGCCAGCTCGAATTCTATTCCGCACAGGGGCTCGTGACGCGCCTAGAGGGCCGGATTACCGTGAGCGAGGCGGGTATGCCGCTGCTCGATGCGCTGCTGGGCGAACTGGTCCCGGCGGACCTGGTTTCGGCGTGACGACACGGGGCGACATTCTCGAGGCATGGCATGGCCATCTCGCCGAAGGTCGTCGTCGTTCTCCCCATACCGTCCGCGCCTATGTCGCCAGTGCGGCGCGATTGCTCGACCGGCTGGGGGATACGGACTGGCCTGCCCTAGCCCGCCTGGAAGGCACTGCCCTGCGCCAGCAACTCGCCGCGCGACGGGCCGATGGCATCGGCAATGTTTCCGCCGCGCGGGAGCTTTCTGCGCTCAAGGCCTTCATCGCCTTCGCGCGCGACAGGGCCGGGCTGCCCGATACCGCCCCTCCCCGGCTGCGCGGCCCCCGGATCAAGAAGGGCCTTCCACGCCCCGTTACGCCTGACGAAGCGTTGAACCTTGCCGAGACGGTGGACGAGAACGCCAGCGAGGGCTGGATCGGCACGCGCGACCGGGCGGTGCTGCTGCTACTCTACGGCGCAGGCCTACGCATTTCGGAGGCCCTGTCGCTCAAGGGTGGCGATCTGCCGCTGGGCGAGACGCTGACTATCACCGGCAAAGGCAGCAAGCAGCGCGTCGTCCCGATCCTTCCCCTCGTGCGTGACGGCGTCGCCGCCTATGCCGCCGAATGCCCCTGGCCGCTGGGCAAGAACGATCCGCTGTTCCGGGGGGCAAAGGGCGGCCCGCTCTCGCAAGGCATGGTGCAGAAGGCGATGGCGCGCGCGCGCCAAGCGCTGGGCTTGCCTGCCACAGCCACCCCCCACGCGCTGCGCCACAGCTTCGCCACGCATCTGCTGGGCGCCGGTGCGGACCTCAGGAGCCTGCAGGAACTGCTTGGCCACGCCAGCCTCGGTTCGACCCAGATCTACACCAAGGTCGATGCCGCAACCCTGCTCGACACCTACCGCAAGGCCCATCCCCGCGAACGGGGCTGATCAGAGCAGATACCAGCCCGTAATCCCGCCGACCTGAAGCACGCCGATCAATTGCAGATAGGTCGAGAATGGCTGCTTGCGGGTCTTGTGTCGGAACAGGTGGCGCGCAGCAAAGGCCGCGGGCGTTCCTCCGATCAGGGCAAGGCCCAGCAAGTCCGCCTCTGGAATGCGCCGCGCACCTGCAATCGCATATCTTTTGTCCTGCCAGAAGCGCAGGGCAGTCAGCAGATTGATCAGGATGAGGGCAATGAAAGCGGCCTGAAACATGGCCTTGCGATTAGCCGTCAAGCGTAAACAATCCCATGCCGGGCACATGGTGGAAAACCGCCAAGAATCCGCTGGCGAATTGGCGGGGCTGAGGCATAGTCCGCCGCTCCGGGAATTGGTGTGGGGGCACGCTTGGGACAGGAAATCAGTTCGGCAGGTTTCGAAGCAGCCGATTTCGCGCGATTTTCCGATCAGCTTGAGCGGGAGACGGCGCGGCTGAAAGAGCTTCATGCGGCCAATCAATTGTCCCGGGAAGGCACTCGCATCGGGCTGGAACTCGAAGCCTGGCTGATCGACCGGAATTACTTCCCCGCGCCACATAACCAGAGCTTCCTTGAGCGTCTGGGCGATCCCTTCGTTGTGGCCGAGCTTTCACGCTTCAACATCGAAGTGAACGCCTTCCCGGAAATGCTGGAAGGCGGCGGACTGCTGGCGATGGAGCAACATCTCGACGCCACCTGGAAGCGCTGCATTGCCAATGCGCATGAGGATGTAGACACGGTGGTCGCCATCGGCACTCTGCCGACCCTGCGGGAAAGCGACCTGTCGCTGGCGAACATGACGCCGTCCAATCGCTATGTGGCGCTCAATAACGAGATGATCCATCTGCGCGAAGGGCGGCCGCTTTCCATCGACATAGATTGCCACGATCCGGCAGGTGAACATCTCAAGACGACGCATCTCGACTGCATGCTGGAGGCCGGGACCACCTCGTTCCAGCTCCATCTGCAAGTTCCGCCCGAACGGATCGGGCCGAACCTCAACGCCTCCACGATCCTCAGCGCGCCGTTGGTGGCGCTGGCGGCCAATGCGCCCTTCCTGTTCGGCAAGCCGCTCTGGCACGAGACCCGCATTCCTCTGTTCGAACAGGCAATCGAGCAAGCGGGGGACGACAGCACGCTCCACCGCGTGACTTTCGGCACCGGATATGCAGGGGCCGATCCCACCGCGATCTTCGCCGAAAACCTTGAGCATTATCCGGCCCTCTTGCCCATTTGCGGGGATGACGAGGCGCAGTTCCCCTGCCTGCGCCTGCATAATGGCACGGTCTGGCGCTGGAACCGCCCGCTGGTGGGTTTCGACGATGACGGCACGCCGCATCTACGCATCGAACAGCGCGTGATGCCCGCCGGTCCAAGCGTGATCGACATGATCGCCAATGCCGCCTTCTATTACGGCGCAGTATTCATGCTGGCGGATCGGTGCGCCGCGCCGGAGCAGGACCTGCCGTTCGAGGCCGCGCGAAGCAATTTCTACGCGGCGGCCAAGTACGGACTCGGCGCGGAAATCCGCTGGTTCGATGGTGAAGTCCATCCGGTTCGCGAGGTGCTGAGGAAACTGGCCGCGCTGGCGCGCGAAGGGCTGGAGGAACAGGGTGTTCAGTCAGAACTGATCGATCGTTATCTGGACATTGTGGATCGGCGCATCGCCACCGGCCAGAATGGCGCGACATGGCAGCTCGCCCATTACCGCAAGCATGGCGACCTGTTTCGCCTGACCGCCGATTATCTGGAACACCAGCGCAGCGGCATGCCAGTGCATGAATGGCCGGTTGGGGATTGAGAGAGGCGGGTTTTCACTGTTCAGCCCTGACAGGTTGGAACTCGTCATTGGGAGCGGCAAAGCCGCGCGGCAATCCAGAGCCCAACGCGCTTCCGCCCTGGATTGCCGCGGGACCTATAGTCCCTCGCAATGACGAAAAATCCCGCGGACCTTGCCTACCGATCCCTGCGCGGTTTCCACGTGATCACCCGCCAGAGATAGCCGAGGACACCCACGGCCAGCCCGCCGATCACGATCCAGTCGAGCCATTGCTGGGATTCCTCGAAATAGCGCCCCAGCCAGTGTCCGCTGCCGATCAGCAGCACATTCCACACTCCGGCCCCGGCAAATGTATAGGCCAGGAACCTGCCATGCTTCATGTGAGCCAGTCCCGCAGGTAGCGAGATCATGGTTCGCAGCAGCGGCGAGAAGCGCAGGAAGAATACCACCCATTGGCCGTGACGACGGAAGAAGCGGCTGGCCTGCTCGATATCCTCCCACTCCACTGTCAGCCAGCGGCCCCAGCGGTCGACCAGAGGCTGAAGGCGGCGATAGCCCCATTTGTCCCCGGCGAGAAACCAGACGTAATTGCCGAGAGTGGAACCGATGGTTCCCGCCGCCAGCAGCGGCCAGAATTCCATCGTCCCGCGAGCCACCGCCACGCCGCCCAGTCCCATGATGAGTTCGGATGGGATCGGCGGAAACACGTTCTCGATCACCATCAGAAACGCAATGCCCAGATAGCCGCCCTGCTCGATCACATGGAGGATGAATTCATTCATGATGCGGGCTGCGAAACCTTTTCGGGCGGGTGATCTGCCTGTCCTTGGCGGCAGGCGGCCAAAAGCTTGTCAGGCCATTCGGGAGAGGTGACGCGGATCGCCCCAGGCCCTAGCGGTTGCGAAATTCCAGCCAAAGGTAGGATCGGATCATGGGAAGCCAAGGGCGCCTTGCAGGAAAGATCGCACTGGTCACCGGCGGATCGCGCGGCATCGGTGCGGGTATCGTTCGCCGTTTCGCCGCCGAAGGCGCCAGCGTAGCCTTCACATATCGCGCTTCGGCAGAGGCTGCCCGGCAGATCGTGGAGGAAATCGAGGCGGATGGCGGACGTGCCCTTGCGATTGAGGCCGACAGTGCCGACGCCGCAGCGGTCGAGCGCGCAGTGGCGGGCACTGCCGCCCATTTCGGCGGGCTCGACATCCTCGTCAACAATGCAGGCGGCGGAACGCCCGAACTGATCGGCGAAGCAACGCTCGCAAATTACGAGCATATCTTCGCAGTGCACGTCCGCGCCGCCTTCGTCGCCATGAACGAAGCGGCGAAGATCATGCCCAACGGGGGCCGGATCATCACCATCGGCAGTATCAATGCGCGGCGCCTGCCCTTCACTTATGGCGCGCTCTATTCGGCCACCAAGGCTGCACTCGTCGGCCTCACCAAGGGCGCGGCGCGCGATCTCGGGCCGAAGGGGATCACCGTGAACGTGATCGAGCCGGGACCGATCGACACCGATCTCAATCCGGCCGACGGCCCCTGGGCGGCCCCCGCGCTTGCCGCGCTGGCAATGGGCAGGTTCGGCAAGGCGAGCGACGTAGCCGGGCTCGCCGCCTATCTCGCCAGCGAAGAAGGCCGCTTCATCACCGGCGCGGAATTGGCAATAGACGGCGGCTATTCGATCTGACGGCCTGTCAGGCAGGCTCAGCTGCGGCCGAGCCTGCCTTCAATGGCATCCCAGATCATCCCGGCAGTATCGGTGCCGTTGAACTTGTCGATGGCGACGATGCCGGTCGGCGAAGTCACGTTGATTTCGGTGAGCCAGTGGCCACCGATCACGTCGATCCCCACGAAGATCAGCCCCAGTTCCTTCAGGCGCGGGCCGAGCGCGGCGCAGATTTCCTCTTCGCGCGGCGTCAGGCCGCTTGCCTCGGCAGAGCCGCCCCGCGCCAGATTGGAACGGAACTCGCCCTCGCCCGGGCGGCGATTGATGGCCCCTGCCACTTCGCCATCCACCAGCACGATGCGCTTGTCGCCTTCGGCCACTTCGGGGAGGAAGGGCTGAACCATGTGGGGTTCCGGCCACGTCTGGTTGAACACTTCGATCAGGGCGGAAAGATTGTCGCCGCTTTCAGGCACGCGGAAGATTGCCTTGCCGCCATTGCCGTGGATCGGTTTCACCACCACCGCGCCATGGCGCTTCTGGAAGGCCCGTACTTCCTCGACCGAGCGAGTGACGAGCGTGGGCGGCATGAACTGACGGAAATCGAGGACGAACACCTTTTCCGGCGCGTTGCGCACGCTGACCGGATTGTTCACGACCAGCGTTTCATTCTCGATCCGCTCGAGCAGATGCGTGGCAGTGATATAGCCCATGTCAAAGGGCGGGTCCTGCCGCATCAGGATCACGTCGATGTCCTTGCCCAGATCCATGCGCCGTTCTTCGCCCGCCCTGAAATGGTTACCCACCTCGCGCTGGACAGTGACCGGCTTCAGCATCGCATGCAGCCGGTCGTTCTCGTCCAGCGTCAGCGATCCGACGTCGTAATGGAACAGTTCATGCCCGCGCGCCTGCGCACTCAGCATCAGGGCGAAACTGGAATCGCCCGCGATATTGATGCTTTCGATTGGGTCCATCTGGACGGCGACGCGCAGGGCCATCGGCAGGTCTTTCTATTGGTCTGTCTGAGCAGCAGCCCCACTCAGGGCTGCCAAGCGTTGACGATGTGGCGCGGGAAGCGGCCCGGCGCAAGGAGCAGGACGTCGATCCTGATCGAATCCTTCGGCTTTTGATAGCGATGAGCCACTGCCTCCACGGCGGCGGCGACACGGCGCAGGCGGTGTTCGTCGATTGCCATGGCGAGATCGTCGCCCCGCTTGCGCCACTTCACCTCGATGAAGGCCACAGTGCGCCCGCGCCGGGCAATCAGGTCGATTTCGCCGCGCGGGGTCTTCACTCGCCGGTCGAGCAACCACCAGCCATGGAGATTGAGCCACAGGGCCGCCCTGATCTCTGCCAGACGACCAAGCTTTTCGGCTTCGGCGCGGCTCACCGGCTCTTCAGCTCCATCGCGCGCGCATAGAGCATCTTGCGATCCAGTCCGGTCGCCTTTGCCACCTGAGCCGCCGCCTGAGACGGCTTGTCGTGCTCCAGCGCGGCGATCAGCAGGGCATCGGCATCCACCTCTCCCCCCGCCTCTTCGCCCGGCGGGGCGACCATCAGCACGATCTCGCCCCTTGGCGGATGAGCCTCGTAATGAGCGATCAGGTCTGCCGGAGTGCCCGTGCGGCATTCCTCATGCAGCTTGGTGAGTTCCCGCCCGACCGCCACATCCCGCCCGGGCAGGACTTCGCCAATGGCCTCCAGCGATTTTGGGAGACGCGGCGCGGTCTCGTAGAAGATCAGCGTGGCCGGCACATTTGCCAGCTCCGCCAGCGCATCTCCCCGCGCCTTCTCCTTCACCGGCAGGAAACCGGCGAACAGGAAGCGATCGTTCGGCAGGCCGGAGAGAGTGAGGCCGACAATGGCGGCACTCGCGCCGGGCAGGCTGGTAACCGTGATGCCCTCCTCTCGCGCCTCGCGCACAAGGCGATAGCCGGGGTCGGAAATCAGCGGCGTGCCCGCATCGCTGACCAGCGCGATTGCCTGGCTGCGCATGGATTCGAGCAGGCGGGCGCGATCCTTTTCTCCGCTATGGTCGTCATAGCGCCACAGGGGTTTCCTGATATCGAGATGTTTCAGCAGCTTGGCCGTAACCCTCGTATCCTCGCAGGCAATGGCATCGCACCGCGCCAGCACCTCGGCTGCCCGCATCGTGATGTCACCGAGATTGCCAATCGGCGTTGCGACAATATAGAGCCCCGGTGTCAGGGACGGTTCACGTTCGGCGCTGGACATTCAGGCCTTGTGGACAGGATTGCAGGGAGCGGCAAGATGTTGGGTGGAGCAATCAATCGGCGCAGGGCGCTGGCCATAGCGGCGATGGTGCTTCTGGCAGGCTGTAAAGTGATCCCCAAGGTCGAGCCCGGCCCGGCCCCGGCCCCTAAGCCCACCGAAGGCGCACTGCCCACGGATACGGACCGCCACCGCGTCGCCCTGCTGGTTCCGCTGTCGGGCGCCAACGCCGACGTCGGCCAGTCCATCGCCAATGCCGCGACAATGGCACTGCTCGACACCAATGCAGAAAATCTGCGCATCACCACCTATGATACGGCCACCGGGGCAGACAGCGCCGCCGCACGCGCGCTGGCCGATGGCAACAAGCTGATCCTCGGTCCGCTGCTTTCCGAAGACGTGATGCCGATCCTGTCCCGTGCGCGGCCCGCCGGCGTGCCGCTGATCGCCTTTTCGAATGACACTTCGGTCGCGACGAACGACGTATTCGTGATGGGCGTCAGCCCGGAACAGTCGATCGTGCGCTCGATCGATTTCGCCAAGACACTCGGCACCAGGAAGGTCGCCCTGCTGGTTCCGGATGGCGAATATGGCGCCCGTGCCGAAAGCGCTTTCCGCTATGCACTCTCGCAAAGCGGGCTGACGCTCGCCGGGCGGGAAACCTATGATCGCGGCAATACGTCCATCGTCAGCGCCGCCAAGCGGCTGCGGGCAAAGGGCGGGTTCGACACTATCCTGATCGCGGAAGGGCCGCGCCTGTCGATCCAGGCCGCTGGCGCCATACGCCCGGCCAATGCCACTTCGCCGATGCTGCTGGGCACCGAATTGTGGAGCGGCGATGCCAGTGTTGCCAGTTCCGCTGCCCTGCGCGGCGCGCTGTTCTCCACCATTTCCGACGGGCGCTTTGGCCAGTTCGCCGAAAGCTACCGGGAACGCTTCGGCTCCACTCCGCACAGGATCGCTACGCTTGGCTATGATTCCGTGCTGCTCACGCTGCGCGTCGCGCGCGATTGGAAGCCGGGCAAAGCCTTCCCTCTTGCGAAGATGCGCGACGGTGGCGGCTTCCTCGGGCTGGACGGCCCGTTCCGCTTCCGCGCCGACGGGGTGGTGGAACGCGCGATGGAAGTCCGTCAGGTCGGCAAGGGCAAGATCGACGTAGTGTCGCTTGCACCCGATCGGTTCGAGGACTGAAGATAACCCGCGCAACCTGCTTGTGAAGGCGCGATTCCGCGCCTTATAGCGGTTTCGATGTCCGACGATCTGTTCGAAAACGCGCCTGCCGCCAGCGGCGATTACAACGCCTCCTCGATCGAGGTTCTCGAAGGGCTCGAACCTGTCCGCCGCCGCCCCGGCATGTATATCGGCGGCACGGACGAACGCGCCCTGCACCACCTCGCTGCCGAAGTGCTGGACAATGCGATGGACGAAGCCGTAGCCGGCTTTGCCAACCGCATCGAGGTAACGCTGGAAGAAGGCCCCGAAGGCAGCGCCGGGCGCCTGACGATCACCGATAACGGCCGCGGCATCCCGGTGGACGAACATCCCAAGTTCCCCGGCAAATCCTCGCTCGAAGTAATTCTCTCCACGCTCCATTCAGGCGGCAAATTCTCCGGCAAGGCCTATGCGACTTCCGGCGGCCTCCACGGCGTGGGCGTGAGCGTGGTGAACGCGCTCTCCAGCTATACGCGGATCGAAGTGGCGCGCGAAAAGCAGCTCTATGCGCAGGAATTCGCGCGCGGCGTGACGCAAGGCCCGCTGCAGAAGCTGGGCCCCACGCCCAATCGACGCGGCACTAGTGTAAGCTTCGTCCCCGACACCGAGATTTTCGGCGAGCAGAAATTCAAGCCGCAGCGCCTGTTCAAGCTCGTACGGTCGAAGGCCTATCTCTTCGCCGGGGTCGAAATCCGCTGGAAATGCGCGGCATCGCTCACCAGCGAAGGTGTTCCGGCGGAGGCAGTGTTCCAGTTCCCCGGCGGGCTGGCCGATCATCTGGCCGAAGAGGTGGGAGGCCGCGAATGCGTCACCGCGCAGTTCTTCAGCGGCAGCCAGGAATTTCCGGCCGGGCCCGAAGGCCAGCAGATGGGCCGCGTGGAATGGGCCATCGCCTGGCCGCTGTGGTCCGACGGTTCCTATAGCTGGTACTGCAACACTGTGCCGACGCCCGATGGCGGCACGCATGAGCAGGGCCTGCGCGCCGCGCTGACCAAGGGCATCCGCGCCTTTGGCGAGCTGACCGGACAGAAGAAGGCGAAAGACATCTCTGCCGACGATATCGTCACCGGCAGCGAGGTGATGCTGTCCCTCTTCATCCGCGATCCCCAGTTCCAGAGCCAGACGAAGGACCGGCTGACTTCGCCCGAAGCGGCCCGCATGGTCGAGAACGCGGTGCGCGACCATTTCGACCACTTCCTCACCGACAATATGGAGCGCGGCCGCGCGCTGCTGGGCGCGGTGATGGAGCGCATGGACGAGCGGCTGAAGCGCAAGGCCGAGCGCGAAATCAAGCGCAAGACCGCAACCAACGCCAAGAAGGTGCGCCTGCCCGGCAAGCTGACCGACTGTTCCGGCGAAGGCGATGGCGAGACCGAACTGTTCATCGTCGAAGGCGATTCCGCAGGCGGCAGCGCCAAGCAGGCCCGCGACCGCAAGACGCAGGCAATCCTGCCGATCCGCGGCAAGATACTCAACGTCGCCAGCGCGACGGCCGACAAGATACGGGCCAATCAGGAAATCGCCGACCTTCAGCTCGCGCTGGGCTGCGGCGCGCGCAAGGACTGCAACCCCGACAATCTGCGCTACGACCGCATCATCATCATGACTGACGCCGACGTGGACGGCGCCCATATCGCCACGCTGCTGATGACGTTCTTCTTCCAGGAAATGGCGGAGATCGTGAAGCGCGGACATCTCTTCCTCGCCCAGCCCCCCCTCTACAAGCTGACGGCCGGCAAGGAGAGCACCTATGCCCGCGACGAGGCACACCGGGCGGAACTGGAAGCCTCGCAGTTCAAGGGCAAGAAGGTCGAGGTCAGCCGCTTCAAGGGCCTTGGAGAAATGAACCCGCAGCAATTGCGCGAAACGACCATGAGCCCCGCCTCGCGCAGCCTGATCCGCATTACCCTGCCCGCCGAGCACGAGCAGCGTTTTGCAGTGAAGGAACTGGTCGACCAGCTGATGGGCCGCAATCCGGAACACCGCTTCAACTTCATCCAGAACCGCGCGGGCGAACTGGACCGGGACCTGATCGACGCCTAACCTGCCCATTCCCGTAACGGGATTGGGGGACTTATGAGATTTGTATTCTTTACAGCCGCAGCGTTATCGCTCGTCGGCGCCCCGGCATTCGCCGACATTACCGACTTCGATGTGGCGCCCGACGCGACCTGGAAACACAAGAAGACTTCCGTTCAGTTTCCTCCGAAGCTGGACGGATTCTCGCGCGAATGGGCTGGAGATTTCGGAACCGGGCAAACGGATATTCTCGCAACCTATCAGGACCGTGCGAGCGGAACGACGGCGACGCTTTACGTCTTCCGTGCCGGCCTGGTCGACGTGCCTGTGTGGCAAGACCGGGTGCTCATGGCGATGAAGGAAAGCAAAAACATTGGACCGGTTCTGGTGGAACAAGCCCTGCAGACCAGCTTCACCCCGCGTCAGGGACGTGGGGCAAACAGCGGCTACCGTTTTTCTGCGCCGTCTGGCCACGATCGATTCAGTTCAACCGGATTCGCCATGTTCCCGCATGACGGTTGGCTGATAGTGGTTCGTATGAGTTCGCAGACACTCACGGCGCAACAGCTGGACCAGCGGATCGACAGCTTTGTTGGCGCTGTTCCGCTGCGCACCGGAAAACAGGCCTATCCCGCTGCGGAACCGATCAAGCCCTGCGCCAACCCGCTTTCCTTCGAAGGGAAGGCAGAACAAAGCAAACCGGACTTGCAAACCCTGTTTCTGCTGGCGGCTTTTGCCAAGGCAGATGAAAAGCCGTCTGACCGAAAATCAAAAGCCCCTGATGCAGAAATTGCACAGTATTGCAGGGATTCGGATGCCGGTGTGTCCTACGGCGTCTATCGCCAGGACGATGGGAAGACGGACAGCTATGTCATGGCGCTCGGCGATTCCGGAACAGCCATTACCGTCGGACGATTCTCCTTTCTCGGCGTGCTCGAAAAGCCTGCCGGAGACCAGTACTGGCCCATCCTCAAGGATACCAGTTCGACCTTTATTTTCGCGCCGTTCGACCGCCTGCCTTCTCCGGCGGAAGTGATGCAGGTGATCCAGACCCAGAACCCGGTCAGTTCGGTGACGACAGATGCAAAGGGCGAGACGACAATAACGCTGCCGTCACCTTCCTGACTGCAATTGCCATCCTCGCTCAGCGAACGGGGCATTTACAGCCAATTGAGGAAGTGGGCCGGAGTCAGTCGACGCCTGAGCGTTCGACCGGCCCCGGCCCGTCCACGGGATCAGGCGGGTGCTTCGCCCTCCTCCTTGCGCGTCTTCCAGAGCGACCAGAGCACCCCGCCCAGGATCAGGGCGAAGGTCACTCCCAGACTGAGTGCGGGCGGAACCTTGCCGCTTTCCGTCAGGAAATCGCCGATGAAGATCTTGGAGCCGATGAACACCAGCACCAGAGCCAGCGCATATTTCAGGTAGTGGAAACGGTGCACCATCGCCGCGAGCGCGAAGTAAAGCGCGCGCAGGCCCAGGATCGCCATGATGTTGCTGGTATAGACGATGAAAGTATCGGTCGTGATCGCGAAGATCGCCGGAACCGAGTCCACCGCGAATACCAGGTCGGCCAGGTTGATGACCACCAGCGCCAGGAACAGCGGCGTTGCGGCCAGCGCGAGTTTGCCGGTCTTCGAATCCTTTTCCCGCACGAAGAAGCGCGGACCATGCAATTCCTTCGTGATCCGCATGTGGTTGGAGAGCCATTTGATCAGCGGATTGCGCGAGATGTCAGGCTCGTGATCGGCCACCCACAGCATCCTGAGGCCAGTGAAGATCAGGAACGCCGCGAAGATGTAGAGCGTCCAGTAGAATTCCTGCACCAGAGCCGCGCCGGCCGCGATCATCAACCCGCGCAGCACGATCACTGCAAGGATGCCCCATAGCAGCGCGCGATACTGGTAACGCGGCGGAATGGCGAAGAAGGTGAAGATCACCGAGATGATGAAGACATTGTCGATCGACAGTGCCTTCTCGATGAAGAAGCCGGTGTAATATTTCATACCCAGATCGGGCCCGCGCTCGAACCACACCCACAGGCCGAATAGCAGCGCCACGGCGATGTAGAAGGCCGAGAGTTTGAGCGATTCCTTGACGCCCATCTCCTTGTCTTCCTTGTGCAGGAAGCCCAGATCGAAGGCGGTCAGCCCGATCACGATGGCTGCGAATGACAGCCAGAACCAGACCGGGGTGCCCAGCCAGTCCGCAGATAGAAGTTCCATGGTCAGTGTCCCTCATGTGCACGCGGGGCGCGCATGCATGTCATCGCCCGCGGCGACCTGCGCCACGGGCGATCTGCGTCATTTCCCTTGCCTCAGTTCTGGAGTGTCGGGGCAGTCGGCCTGCGCAGCAGGCGGGCGATCCGGTCCTTCACGGCCAGCTTCAACTTCTTGAGCCGTACGATCTCCAGCGAGTTGCGACCCCGACGCTGTTGCGCGAGGCGGAGGGCGTTATCCAGCTTCTGGTGCTTTTCCATCAGGCTGAACAGGCGATTGGACATGCAAATGCTCCCTTCGAAACGACAGTTGCGTTTGATCGGAAGCACCGAGCCGGATCCGAAGTCCGGGGGGTGGGGGGGAATTGGAACCCGGACCCGGCATCGGTGCTATCCGATGCGGTCCGACATCACGCAGCTCAGCCTGAAGGCTGGAGCCGCGCCAGAGGGGCCCGGTCCGCACAATCTATGTGGGGGCATTCGGCGGCAGGTTCAAGGGGGAGAAAAAGGAAATTCCAGCTTCGGCGGCAACATTGCATGTTGGCCGCGATACGCTAGCCTTGCGGCATGAAATATCTGCTCTTCGCCGGGGCGCTCGCGCTTGCATCTCCCTCTATCGCCCTCGCGCAGGACGACGCGCATGCCGTGGAAGACGCGAGCATCGGCCGGGCCGAAGATATCCGCGCCGTGCTGGAAGGGATCACGCCTGCAGAGCAGGTGTTCGCGCCGTCCTTCCTGGCCGTCGTGCCCGCTTCGCAGCTCAAGGCGATCGCGGGCCAGCTCATCGCGGCAAATGGCGCCATCAAGGCAGTCGACGAAGTGTCCTACAAGGGCAATGGCGCCGCGACGTTCGACATCGTCTTCGAAAAGGCCCGTGCCTCCGCCTCGTTGCAGCTCGGCAGCCAGGCGCCCTATCTCGTCGCCGGTTTCCGCATCGGCGCAGCGACGCCCGTCGACGATACGCCGGCAAAGATCCTCGGTGAGATTGCCGCCCTGCCCGGCGCGACCGGCTTCGGAGTTTACGTTTTGGATGGCGGGGAACCCCGCTCGATCCTGACGAACAAGGCTTCCGAACAGCTGGCGATCGGATCGACCTTCAAACTCTATGTCCTCTCGGCACTGACGCAGGAGATCAAGGCGGGCAAACGCAGCTGGGCAGACGTAGTGAAGCTCGATGCCCCTTCGATACCCAGTGGCCAGATGCAGGACTGGCCGATCGGCACGCCGGTAACCCTGCAGACGCTCGCCACCATGATGATCTCCGTCAGCGACAACACCGCCACCGACGTGCTGATGCGCGTGCTCGGGCGGGAGGCAATCGAGGCCGAGATCGTTGCCTCGGGCCATGCGGAACCTTCGCGCACGCTGCCCCTGCTCACCACGGTCGAGTTCTTCGCGCTGAAGAACGACCCGGCACGGATCGCCGCGTTCAGGGCCGCCGACGATGCCGGGCAGCGTGCCTTGCTGGCGCAGTGGGCCCCGTCTCTCACCGCGGACAAGGTCGATGTCGGCAAGTTCATCGGGGCAGGTCCGATTGCCATCGACAGCATTGAATGGTTCGCCTCTGCTGAAGATGTGGCGCGGATATTCCAGCGCCTGCGGGACGTCGATGACCCCGCCGTTCTGGCGATCCTCGGCATCAACACAACGCTGCCCCCATCAGCTGAAGCGAGCTGGGACTATGTCGGCTACAAGGGCGGATCGGAGACCGGCGTGATCGATCTTTCCTGGCTGCTGAAAGACAAATCCGGCCGCTGGATCGTGGTTTCCATGGCATGGAACAACCCTGACAAGGCAGTGGACGATGCTGCCTTTGTCGCCCTTGGCCACCGCCTGATCGGGATGCTTCATCAATGAGCCTGCGCTTCGAAGGAACGGCGAACTACATCGCCACTCAGGACCTCAAGGTGGCGGTTAATGCAGCAGTGCTGCTGCGCCGCCCGCTGCTGGTGAAGGGGGAACCGGGCACGGGCAAGACCGTGCTGGCCCACGAGATCGCGCGGGCCATCGATGCGCCCCTGATCGAATGGAACGTGAAGTCCACCACCAAGGCGCACCAGGGCCTGTACGAATATGACGCAGTGGCACGCCTGCGCGATGGCCAGCTGGGCGATCCGCGCGTCCATGACATTTCCAACTACATCAAGAAGGGCAAATTGTGGGAGGCGTTCACGTCCCCCACCCTGCCCGTCCTGCTGATCGACGAGATCGACAAGGCCGACATCGAGTTCCCGAATGACCTGTTGCAGGAACTCGATCGCATGAGCTTCGATGTCTACGAGACGCAGGAGCGGATCGAGGCGAAGGAACGGCCCATCGTGGTCATCACCTCAAACAACGAGAAGGAACTGCCGGACGCCTTCCTGCGTCGCTGTTTCTTCCATTACATCGCCTTCCCCGACCGGGAGACGATGCAGGCGATTGTCGATGTCCACTTTCCCGACATCCAGCAGCGGCTGGTGAAGCAGGCGCTGGACCTGTTCTACGATATCCGCGAAGTGCCGGGCATGAAGAAGAAACCCTCCACCAGCGAACTGCTCGACTGGCTGAAGCTGCTGCTGAACGAAGACATGCCGCTGGAAGTGCTGCAAAGCCGCGACCCGTCAAAGGCCATCCCCCCGCTGCATGGGGCGCTATTGAAGAACGAGCAGGACGTGATGCTGTTCGAACGGCTGGCCTTCATGCACCGGCGGGGCGGCTGACGCCAGGATCGGGCCTCGACAGACTTTCTGAATGCCACCCGCCGAAACCCACACCCGCTTTGCCGCCATCCGCGCGCGGCTGGAAGCGTTCGAGCCGCGCCCCGGCCTCCATTCATGGATCTACGAATTCGCGCTGTTCGGCTTCAAACAGGGATGGGCCTGCCTGTTCGGGGGTCTGATGCTTGCGCTCCTGCTGGCGACTTTCCTGTTTTACCCCGCCGATGCGCCCCTCGCCCGCTATGATTTTCTTACCCTCGCGGCACTGACCATCCAGATCGGAATGTTGTGGTTCCGGCTCGAGACCTGGGAAGAAGCAAAGGTAATCCTGGCTTTCCACGTGGTCGGCACGGCGATGGAACTGTTCAAGACGGCAGCCGGATCGTGGATCTATCCGGAGCCAAGCCTGCTGCGCATCGGCGAAGTGCCGCTGTTCTCCGGCTTCATGTATGCTGCGGTAGGCAGCTATATCGCCCGCGTCTGGCGGATTTTCGATTTCCGTTACACCGGATATCCGCCCCTCTGGGCAAGCTGGCTGGTGGCGGTGCTGGTCTATGTGAACTTCTTTGCGCACCACTGGCTGCCAGACATTCGTAACGCGCTGTTCCTCGCCTTGATCGTGCTGTTCCTGCGGACGCGAATTCACTTCACCGTCTGGCGCGAACGACGCTGGATGCCACTGCTCGTCGGTTGGCTGCTCGTGGCGCTGTTCATCTGGTTCGCCGAGAATATCGGCACATTCGCCCGTGCCTGGACCTATCCCGACCAGGCGGGGGGATGGTCGCCCGTCTCCCCCGCCAAACTGGGTGCATGGTATCTGCTGATGTATATCAGCTTCGTGCTGGTCTCGGCCGTCAGCCGGCCAAGGGCACCGTAAGGCGCAGCTTACTTCTTCGCGTCTTCGTGGCGGATTTCGCGCGGCACGTCGGCGAACATCTTCCTGGCCGCCGGACGCTCGTTGATCTGTTCGATCCAGCGCAGCAGGCCCGGCGTGTCTTCCTTGTTCACCAGTTCCGGATAGCCGTGCTGCATGCCGTTCGCGATGGCGAAGTTGCAGATGTCGGCCAGCGTATACATGCCCGGCACCAGCCACTCATTGTCGCGCAGGTGATCGTCGAGCTTGCGGACGGAATAGGCGATCTTGCGCATTTCCTCGTCCAGCATTTCCTGCGGGAAACCCTCGCGGGCACGGCGCCATTTCACCTGCTGTTCCACCACAGGGATATTTTTCACCTTCTCTTCGAATTCCTCGTCAGAGAGGCCCTTGACCATGTTGCCGACATAGCGGTGCCACCCGATGGTGGAGACGCACCAGCAGAAATATTCGTCCACCCATTTGGTCCAGACGCGCATATGGGCGCGATCCCAGGACGTATCCGGACGCAGCTTCACGTCCGTGGGCCATTCGTCTTCAAGATATTCGCAGATCACGGTGCTTTCGGTGATGACATGCCCGCGATCTTCCAGCGCCGGAACCTGGCCGCGCGGATTGATCTTCTTGAACCATTCCGAATGGTGTTCGAACTTGCGCGGATCGAGCAGCACCTGCTCGTATTCCAGGCCCTTCTCATGCAGGGTCAGCATCGGCTTCAGCGAATTGGCACCCGGGCCAAAGCTGTAGAGTTTGAGCATTTCGGGCAATCCTTCTCTTGACCCGAGGGGCTTAGACCCGCCCCCACGGCGAGGGCAAGCGCCAAGGCGGATAAAGTCAACGAAATGGCCTGAAACGGCCCGGTCGACGATCTGCCGCGACGCATGACGGCGGTGTCCCGAAACCGTCATCGAACCGACGCGAAACTGGAACATGCCAATCCTACCGCGCCTGCGAAGCGGGCGACTCCCTCCCGACTCGCCCGAATGAGGGATCAGATTCAATGCGTTACAAACTTCTCGCCGGCGCCAGCGCGGCGGTCCTTGCCGTTTTCACCGCGAATATTGCTGCGGCACAAACAGCGGAAAGCACCGAGGCCGAGGCGGAGAACGCAATCGTCGTTACCGGGCAGCGCGCGCAGCAATTGCGCGCCATCGACGAGAAGCGCGACTCGCTCGCCATCGTCGATATCGCTTCCTCCGACGAACTCGGCCAGTTGCCGGACAAGAACGTCGCCGAAGCGATCGAACGCCTTCCGGGCGTTGGCGTGCAATACGATCAGGGCGAAGGCCGCTATGTCGCGGTGCGCGGCGTGCCTTCCAGCCTCAACGGCTATACGCTGAACGGCTTCGAGATCGGCAATCCGGACGGGAATACCCGCTCCCTGCCGCTCGACATCCTATCCGGCCAGTTGCTCAACCGCGTCGAGGTGATGAAGGTCAAGACGGCGGACCTGACCGGCCAGGGCATCGGCGGCACGATCAATCTCGTCACCCAGACGGCGTTCGACTTCAACGATCCCTTCATCGTCCAGGCCAATGCACAGGTCGGCTATCAGGAACTGCGCGACGAAGATTTGCCCATCAAGGGCGACATCACCGTGGGCGGCCGCTTCGGCGCCGACGAGGAATTCGGCATCCTGCTGGGTGCCAGTTATTCGGATCGCACCTTCACCAGCAACGGCATCTATCCCGACGACTGGGGCCTCGATGAAGATGCCGCACGCGGCGCGGTGCCGACCAACATCAAATATACCGACTATCGCCTCAAGCGCGAGCGCTTGGGCTTTTCCGGCTCGCTCGACTGGCGCAGCGGCGCGACCGAACTGTTCTTCCGCGGGGTCTATTCGAAGTTCACCGAAGACGAATATCGCCAGCGCTTCCGCCTCGATTTCTCGAACATCGCCTGGGACGCCAATGGTCTGACCGGCATCGCCTCCACCAGCGAGCAGCGTTCTGACCTGCGTCTGGAGTATAAGGAGAAGTCTATCCTCTCCTTCATGACCGGCGGCAAGACCGAGTTCGCGGATGGTTGGACGGCCGATTTCGGCGGCGCCTTCACTCGCAATGAAGTGGTCGAGCCCAACCAGCTGTGGCAGTTCCGCGGCAATCCCGGCAAGGTCGCGGTCGATTTCACTGACAAGCTCTACACCGCCGTGCCGGTCGATGGCTATCTGGACGCCTCCGATCTCGGCTTCCGCACCTATACGGCGCAGGACGAATACGGCCTCGAAGAGACCTGGCAGGGCCGCTTCGACATCACTGGCGAGCTTCCTTCCATCGGCATGGACAGCTTCGTGAAGTTCGGCGCGAATATCCGCTCCACCGACAAGAGCTTCGATTCCGCCAATGACAGCTACAGCCGCGGCAGCGCGCCGAACCGCTTCACCCTGGCCGATCTCGCGGGAGAGAACGTCACTGTCTATCCCAGGTCCGGCCACCCCTATCTGATCGCGCCGACCATCGATGAAGATTTGATCCAGGCCTATACCGAAGGCAGGCTGGGCGGGCCGCAATTCGTGTTCACGCAGAGCACTTCGCTTGCCAACGATACGCTGGCCGACTTCAACCTGACGGAGGAAGTCTATGCCGGCTATGCCATGGCCAATCTCGATTTCGGCCAGATCGGCCTGACCGCCGGCCTGCGTGTGGAGCACACCAAGCTCGACATCACCGGCTATCTGCTCGAAGGCGGCACCACCGTGGTGCCCACCTCGGGCTCGCGCGAATATACGGACTGGCTGCCCAGCGTCGTCGCGCGCATCAAGCCCGCCGAGGATGTGATGCTGCGCCTCGCCTATTCGCGTGCCGTCGGCCGCCCGCAATATTCGGACCTCTCGCCGGGCGGTTCGGTGACTGTCGAAAGCGAAGACGAACTCAGCGTCAGCAGCGGCAATCCCGCGCTCAAGCCCTATGTCGCCGATGCGCTCGATGCCACTGCCGAATGGTATTTCGCCCCCGGCGGCCTGCTGAGCGTCGGCGCCTTCACCAAGTGGATCAAGAACCCGATCTTCACCCAGAGCTTCGACGTCAATGACGGTACGTTCCTGGGCGAGACCTATGACGTGATCCACTTCAGCCGGAAGCAGAATGCCGAAAAGGGCAATATCACCGGCGTGGAATTCGCCTATCAGCAGCAGTTCACCATGTTGCCCGGCCTGCTCTCGGGCTTTGGTGTGAACCTGAACCTCACGCTGATCGATGCCAATTTGACCGATCCGGTGCGCGGCGAGATCGACTTCCCCGAACAGTCCAAGCTGCTGTGGGGCGCGCAGCTCTTCTATCAGAAGGGCATCGTCGAAGCCTCGGTCGCCTATCACCACACCGGCCGGGCGATGATCTCCGCAGGTGACGAGGAACTGACCGACCAGTTCAATGACGATCTGCGCCGTCTCGACGCGAAGGTCGCCGTGGACCTGACCGAGAATGTCCGCGTCTTCGCCGAAGGCCAGAACCTGACCGACGAGCCTACTCGCCAATATCAGGGCGGCGTGCGCGACTGGGTCTCCCAGACCGAGCGTTATGGCCGCACGTTCTTCCTCGGCGCTTCGGTCCGCTTTTAAGTCAAGCATGGCACTGCGTCTTTCCCGCAATGCCCTGGCGGCGCTGGTTTCGGCCGGCGCCGCCCTTTTTGCCCTGCCGCTGCATGCGGCGGAGGCAATCGGCCTTTCCGCCGAGGCTCCCTCGCCTCCGCCTGCCCCGGTCGTGCTGACGATCGATGCGCCGGAAGCGGATCAGGGCGTCGCCTCGGACGGCACCTATGTCTATGCGATCGACAATGACCGCATCGGCAAATACGAGATCGCCAGCGGCCGGAAGGTCGGCGAATGGGCCGGCGAGCCTGCCCTGTTCCCGCATATGAACAGTTGCACCGTGGCCGAAGGCGAACTCGTCTGCGCCGCGTCGAACTATCCCAGGGTTCCGCAGACCAGCGCGATCGAGTTCTTCTCGCTCGACCCGGTCGAGCACATCCGCACTGTAAGTTTGGGCTTCATGCCCGGCTCGCTCACTGTGCTCGATCGGCATGACGGCGCATGGTGGGCCGTCTTCGCCAATTATGACGGCAAGGGCGGCGTCCCCGGACGCGGCCATCAATATACGCTCCTGGCAAAGCTGGATGACCAGTTTCGCATCGCGCAAAGCTGGGCCTTCCCGCCCGAAGTGCTCGCGCGCATGGCGCCCTATAGCTGCTCGGGCATGAGCTGGGGCGATGACGGGCTGCTCTATGCCAGCGGGCATGACCGGCCGGAAGTTTACGCCCTCGCCCTGCCGGAAGCCGGCAGCACACTGCGCCTCGTGGCCGTCCACGGCACTGCCAATGACGGGCAGGCCATCGACTGGGACCCGAAGGTCCCGCGCCGCCTGTGGTCCGTCTCGCGCGAAGGCGGCAAGGTGATCGCCAGCACGATAACGCCCTGACACCGCGCGGAGCTTGCGCTCCGCCGGGTTTCGGGCATGGTCCGCCCATGTTCATGGGCTTCATCGAACAATTGCGCGCGGCAGGCATCCCGGCCTCGGCCAAGGAACACCTCGTGCTGCTCGAAGCGCTCGACCGGCATGTGATCGGCCAGAGCCCGGAAGAGTTCTATTACCTCGCACGCGCAACTTTCGTAAAAGACGAAGCCCTGCTCGACCGGTTCGATCTGGTGTTCGAAAAGGTCTTCAAAGGCATGCTCGCCGATTTCGGCCAGCAGGCAACCGAAGTGCCGGAAGACTGGCTCAAGGCCGTAGCCCGCCGCTTCCTGTCCGAGGAAGAGATGGCGGCGATCGAGGCGCTGGGTTCCTGGGAAGAGATCATGGCGGCGCTCAAGCAGCGGCTTGAGGAACAGCGCGAGCGCCATGAGGGCGGGTCGAAGTGGATCGGCACTGGCGGCACCAGCCCGTTCGGCAATTCAGGCTACAATCCCGAAGGCGTGCGCATCGGCGGGGAAAGCACCCATGGCCGGGCAATCAAGGTGTGGGAACAGCGCCGCTTCCGCAATCTGGATAGCACACGCGAACTGGGCACGCGTAACATCAAGATCGCCCTGCGCCGCCTGCGCCGCTTCGCCCGGGAAGGCGCAGCGGACGAACTAGACCTCGAAGCGACAATCGACGGCACCGCGCGCCAGGGTTGGCTCGACATTCGCATGCGGCCGGAGCGGCACAATGCGGTCAAGCTGCTGCTGTTCCTGGATGTCGGCGGATCGATGGACCCGCATATCCGTGTCTGCGAGGAATTGTTCAGCGCCGCCACGAGCGAGTTCAAGAACCTCGAATTCTTCTACTTCCACAATTGCCCCTACGAGGCCGTGTGGAAGGACAATCGCCGCCGTTGGGACCAACGGAGCGACATGTGGGACATCCTCCACAAATACGGCCACGACTACAAGGTGGTGCTGGTCGGCGATGCCGCCATGAGCCCCTATGAAATCTCCCATCCGGGCGGTTCCGTGGAACATTTCAACCCGGAGGCCGGCGCCGTGTGGCTGGAGCGGATCGCCTCCACCTATCCCGCCGCAGTGTGGCTCAATCCGGTGAAGCAGGAATATTGGGAATATTCCCAATCGACGCGCATGATCCGAGATCTGATGGGCGACCGCATGTATCCCCTCACTCTGGACGGGCTGGACGATGCGATGCGGGAACTAAGCCGGAAGCGGAGTTAATCCCGCGATCGGTCAGTAGAGCAACAGGCCGGCAGTCCTATCCCGCCACGCTGCCTCGTCCGGCAAGGTGAGCGCATCGAGATCGGCAGGCGTTGCGGAGGGATTATCCACCCATTCCCGAAGCGATGGGCCGCCATTGATCACGTCGATGGCAAGCCGTTCGAACTCATATTCATAGGGGAAGTCCCGCCAGATCGGATAGGTCGGGTGGAACCAGCGGATCGCCTTGAAGGCCAGCGCCTGAAGCCGCCAGGGGCGGAACTTCGCATGATCGTAAAACGGCCCTTCGGCATGGACCATCAATGCATTGCACAATTCGCCCTGATGCTTGTGAAAGGTCGGCGTAAACCAACATTCGCGCAGAGCGCAGCCTTCCATCCAGTGGGGAGCTATCCGTTCCATGCAGGTGCGTACGGCGGCGGCATCGACATCGGGCGCGCCGAACAGCACTTCCAGCGGGCGGGTCGTACCCCTGCCCTCGCTCAGCGTCGTGCCTTCCAGCATCACCGTACCCGCATAGGCGCGCGCCATGTTGAGATTGGCGGCGTTGGGGCTGGGATTGATCCAGATACGCTCTTCCGGCCAACCGAAGCCCGGCCCTTCATCCGGCCGCCAGCCTTCCATCGCGATGACGCGATAATCGACGTCGAGCTTGAAGTGCTCCACGAACCAGCGCCCCATCTCGCCCAGCGTCAGCCCATGGCGCATCGGCATGGGCCCGGCGCCGACGAAACTCTCCTGTCCCGGAAGGAGCAAGGTCCCTTCCACCGGGCGACCGGCGGGATTTGGGCGATCGAGGACCCACACCTGCTTGCCGGTACCGTGGGCTGCCTCAAGCAGATAAAGCAGCGTGGTGACGAAGGTGTAGATGCGGCAGCCCAGATCCTGAAGGTCGAACAGGAAAACGTCCGCGCTCGCCATCATGTCGGGCGTCGGGCGCCGGACCTCGCCATAGAGGCTGAAGATCGGAATGCCGTATTGGGCATCCAGCTCGTCAGCCGTCTCGACCATATTGTCCTGCTTGTCGCCCTTCAGCCCGTGCTGGGGGCCAAAGGCGGAGGCGATGGTGATATCTTCCAGCGCCATCAGCGCATCGAGCGAGTGGACCAAGCCCTCCGTCACCGAAGCGGGATGAGCGACAAGGGCGATGCGTTTGCCGTGAAGCGGCTTGCGCAGTTCAGGCTCTGCCAGCAGGCAATCGATACCGAATTTCATGCTGCCGGGGGTGGCTCAAGCGTGGCGGCAAAGCAAGAAGCATGGTGGAAATCGGGCTTACCCTCCGGATGAGTCAGCGCCCAGTAGGAGATATGGCCGCCCTCCTCCTCGATCACGGCGCTCAGGCCCAGCGCTACGGGAAGTGTCGGAAGCCCACCCATCGGCACTGCCGCGTCGAAGATCGCGAGTTGCTCGCCCTTGCGCATGGTACATTCGGGTTCGCGCGGGAAGGCACGCTCGACCATGCCTTCGCGATAGGCGGCAAAATCATAGGCTGCCCAGCGCTCGGATGGGGAAAGGTTCAGTTCCGCATAGGCCTCGCCGCCCTCGGGCTTCAGGAAAGCCTCGAAGCAGGTCGTCTTCCACAAACCCTCCGCCCGACCCTTGCCCGCAAAAGCCGGGACGACCAGTTGCGCGGCGCCATCAATCCGCCAGCGCAGCCGCAGCCAGTTTTCGTCGATCCCGATCACACGCGCCTCGATGCTGCGGATTGCAACCGGGGGATGGTCGGGATGGGGAAGGAGCGGAAGCGGTGCGCTGATCATCCGCGGGCGCTAAATTAAGCCGCGAGCTTGGGCAAGCGGCGCGGAACGGGTTTGTTTGCCGCCGCATCGCGTGCTAGGCGCCCACCCCGCAAGAAGAGGACACCATGAGCACGTATAAATCCGAGCTGCTGCGCCTGCTGGACGAGCGCGGCTACATCCACCAGCTGACCGATGCCGAGGCGCTCGACGCTCTCGCCGTGAAGCAGGTTGTGCCCGGATATATCGGCTTCGATCCGACGGCGCCTTCGCTGCATGTCGGCAGCATGGTGCAGATCATGCTCCTGCGCCGGCTGCAGCAGGCTGGGCACAAGCCCATCGTGTTGATGGGCGGGGGCACCGGCAAAATCGGCGATCCGAGCTTCAAGGACGAAGCACGCAAGCTGATGACAACCGACGTCATCGCTGAAAATGTCGCTTCTATCCGAAAGATCTTCGATCGCTTCCTGACTTTTGGCGACGGGCCAAGCGATGCGGTCATGGTCGATAATGCCGATTGGCTCGACCAGCTGGAATACATCCCCTTCCTGCGCGAAGTGGGCCAGCATTTCTCCGTCAACCGGATGCTCAGCTTCGACTCCGTGAAGCAGCGCCTCGACCGCGAACAGTCTCTGAGCTTCCTCGAATTCAACTACATGATCCTGCAGGCTTACGACTTCCGCGAGCTTTCGCAGCGTTACGCGTGCCGTCTGCAGATGGGTGGTTCGGACCAGTGGGGCAACATCGTCAACGGCATCGAACTCACGCGCCGCATGGACGGGGTGGAAGTGTTCGGCGTAACCACGCCGCTACTCACCACCGCCGATGGCTCGAAGATGGGCAAGACCGCCGCCGGGGCCGTCTGGCTTAACGAAGAAGCGCTGCCGGCGTATGATTTCTGGCAGTACTGGCGCAACACGGACGACCGCGACGTTGGCCGCTTCCTGCGCCTGTTCACTGACCTGCCGCTGGATGAGATTGCCCGGCTCGAGGCACTGCAAGGCAGCGAGATCAACGCTGCCAAGGTGGTGCTAGCGAACGAGATCACCAAGCTGGTGCGCGGCGAAGAGGCTGCACAGGCAGCCGAGGCAACCGCTTCCGCCACTTTCGGCGCGGGCGGCCTGGGCGAAGATCTGCCCTCGCTCGATATTCCGGCGGAAGGCATGGCAATCACGGCGGCCTGCACGGCCATCGGCTTCACCGCGTCCAATGGCGAGGCCAAGCGCAAGATTGCCGAAGGCGCAGTGCGGATCGACGACGAGCCGGTGAAAGACCCGACCTACCTCGTGCAACTGGAAGCCGGCAGCGAACATAAGCTCAGCCTGGGCAAGAAGCGGCACGGTATCCTGCGCGGCGCGTAAATCGCGACGCGCCGAACCGTTCTCCCCATGAGGTGAAGCTTTTGTCCTAACCGGACTTTTACGATTTGGCAGAGATTTGCTGTCACACCGTCCTCCCCGATAGTTTCGAATGGAGGAAGTTGCACCGTGGCTGGAGCACAACTTTCGGTGCCGGAGATGCGCCGTGCGACGCGACACCCGGTCGATTACCCGGTGATCGCAGAACACCGCGATCGCGGCGACCTGTCGATGCATATCGCCAATGTTTCCGCGCATGGATTCATGATCGACAATGCATCTGAGCTGCAGCGCGGCGAGCGGGTGATCATCCGCCTGCCCGTGATCGGGCGAATCGAAGCCTATGTGATCTGGGTTTCGGACGAACGCGCCGGCTTCCAGTTCGAGCGCATCGTGCGTCTCGATGACTTCATGAAGATGATGGACACTCTCCAGCCCAATCCGCGCCTGCGCAACCGCCGTTGAGAACACGGGGACGCGCTGCCGTCCCCGTCCGTCAGCCAAGCCCGGCTTTGCATGCCCCAACAATCTGATTGCTTGGCAAGCGCGCCCGCGCCTGCCATTCGCGCTGCGTGACCGAACCTTCCTCGCCACTCGGGATACCCGACTATCGCCGCTTCTGGGTAGCGCGTTTCCTAACCGTAGCCTCCACCCTCTCGATGGTGGTGCTCATCGGTTACCAGACCTACGATATAGCCCGCGCCGATTACGGGATGAGCCGGCCTGAAGCCGCCTTCCAGCTCGGCCTGCTGGGCCTCGTGCAGTTCATTCCCCTGTTCTTCCTCACGCCCGTGGCAGGCCTTGCCGCGGACAGGTTCGATCGTCGCTTCGTGGCCTGCGCATCGCTGGGGATCGACATCCTCATTTCGCTCGTCATCGCGGTGCTGACCTTGAACGACGCGATGACGCTGCCGCTATGCTTCATACTCGCTGCGGCACACGGCACTGCTCGTGTTTTCAGCGGCCCTTCGATGAGTTCGATCGCCCCCAATATTGTGCCGCCCACCCTGCTTCCACGCGCCGTCGCGCTCAGCTCGATCGGCTTTACCGGAGGGCAGGTGGCCGGGCCGGCCTTTGGCGGCCTGATGTTCGCCGCTCACCCCGCCCTTCCCTATTTCGTGTCGGCGGCGCTGCTGTGCATGGCAGCCCTGCTGATTATCTCGATCCGTCCTATCCGCGCCGATCAGACGAGCGACCTGCACCCTGTAAGGCAGATGATCGAAGGGCTTCAGTTCGCCTGGCGCGACCGCTTCCTGCTCGGCTGTATCACGCTTGACCTGTTCGCCGTTCTGTTTGCGGGCGCAACCGCCATGCTGCCCGTCTTCGCGCGCGACATTCTGCAAGTCGGCTCGGAAGGCCTGGGGCTGATGCGCGCGGCGCCTGCCGTGGGTGCAGGGCTTGTCGCGCTTTATCTGTCATTTAAGCCGCTGTCCCACAATGTCGGCACCAAGATGCTATGGGCCGTTGCCGTCTTCGGCGCGGCGACAATCGTGTTCGGCGTTTCGAAGAGCTTCCCGCTATCCATGGCGATGCTGGGCGTGCTCGGTGCGGCGGACATGGTGTCCGTCTTTGTGCGCAACACGCTGGTCCAGCTCAACACGCCCGATACGATGCGCGGACGCGTTTCGTCCATCTCAGGCCTTGCCATCTCGGCATCCAATGAACTCGGCGAAATGCAGTCAGGCATTGCCGCAGCGCTGCTGGGCGCGACGGGAGCAGTTGTATTCGGCGGCGTGGGTGCGATAGTCGTAACTGCAATCTGGGCCTGGATCTTTCCAGAGCTTCGCTGGGCCAAGACCTTTGCTCCGCAATATCGCCAGAGCAGCCCCAAGGAGAAGGAAACCGCGCAATGAAGGCCGACAATGTTCTCGCCACCATCGGTAACACCCCGCATATCCGTCTTTCGCGGTTGTTCCCCGACCACGAAGTGTGGGTGAAGTCCGAAAGGTCCAATCCCGGCGGCTCGATCAAGGATCGCATCGCCCTCGCCATGGTCGAAGCGGCCGAGAAATCGGGCGATCTCAAGCCCGGTGGCACGATCGTGGAGCCGACCTCCGGCAATACCGGCATCGGCCTTGCCATGGTGGCCGCGGTGAAGGGCTACAAGCTGATCCTCGTCATGCCCGAAAGCATGAGCATCGAGCGCCGGCGCCTGATGCTGGCCTATGGCGCCAGCTTCGATCTTACCCCGCGCGAAAAGGGCATGAAGGGTGCACTGGAACGCGCGACCGAGATCCTCGGCGAAACGCCTGGCGCATGGATGCCGCAGCAGTTCGAAAACCCGGCGAATATCGCGATCCACGCCCGCACCACGGCGCATGAAATTCTGGCCGACTTCGCCGATGCCCCTCCTTCGGTGCTGATCACCGGGGTCGGAACCGGCGGCCACCTGACCGGCTGCGCCGAGGAACTGAAGAAGAGTTGGCCCTCGCTCAAGGCCTTCGCCGTCGAGCCCACCCTTTCGCCCGTGATCTCCGGCGGACAGCCCGGCCCTCACCCTATCCAGGGTATCGGCGCAGGCTTCATTCCAGGCAACCTCCACACCCAGGCGATTGATGGCGCGATCCAGGTCGATCCGGAAGATGCCAAGGAAATGGCCCTCAAATGCGCCCGTATGGAAGGGCTGCTGGTGGGCATTTCTTCCGGCGCCACACTGGCGGCAATCGCGCAGAAGCTGCCTGAACTGCCCGCCGGTTCGCGCGTACTCGGCTTCAATTACGATACTGGCGAGCGCTACCTCTCCGTGCCCGATTTCCTGCCGGAGTGACGACGCTGGAAAAGCTGCCTTATGCTGACGGCGATGTCGCGCTGACGGGCCTTCTGGCCCGACCGGCCGGCACGCCGCGAGCAATTGTCGTGGTCTATCCCACGATCATGAACTCGACCCGTGCAGTGGAGGACAAGGCCTCGGCTCTTGCAGAAGCTGGCTATCTGGCGTTGATCGCGGACTTCTACGGCAAGACCCCGTCGAGCTTCGATGAAGCGCGCAGCTTCGCCGCCGAAATCAGGCAGGATACCCACTTCTATCGCCGGCGCCTGAGGGCGGCGATCAAGGCTGCCGTCTCGCTGGAAGAGGCGCAGGGCCTGCCACTCGCTGCGATCGGCTTCTGCATGGGCGGCGGCGCTGTGCTGGAACTGGCGCGCGAAGGTGCGCCGCTTGCCGCTGTGGTCAGCTTCCACGGCCTGCTCGGCACGGATATGCCGGCGCAGCCCGGTGCGATCCGTGTGCGCATCCTTGTATGTCACGGCGATGCGGACCCCATGGTGCCGCGTAGCCACGTCATGCGGTTCTGGGAGGAAATGGACGAGGCTGGTGGGAACTGGCACTTCCACGCCTATTCCGGCGTGAAGCATGGTTTCACCAATCCCTATCCGGTTCAGGGCAATCCTGCAGTCGCCTATGATGAAAGCGCAGACCTCCAGAGCTGGGCTGCCATGCACTCGCTCTTCGACGAGGTGTTTGCGCAATAGAGCAAGGTTGGGAGCCGGTGGCAGGGGCATCCGCACACCGGCTCCCGCCCTGGCGACCGTCAGGGCTCACTGTTCGGCAGGTCCGGGGCGCCATCGCCATCCTTGTCCTGCGTGTCCGGAGCGCCGTCACCGTCATTGTCCCACGCGTCGGGCGTGCCGTTCGCGTCAGTGTCCCACTTGTCGGCCAGCTTGTTACCGTCGCTGTCCCAGGCGTCAGGCTTGCCATCGCCATTCAGGTCCCACGCATCCGCCGTTCCATCGCCATTGCTGTCGATGGTTGGCTGGCTCGCCGCAGGCGCACCACCACCGGCATTCGCTTCGGCCGCAAGAACCGGCCAGGCAGGAGTGCCGAGGGTGAAGACAAGCGCCAGAAAGGCGCCGCTCATGCTATGTTTGGTTTGTTCCGACATCGGTTGTTCCTTCTCAGGCAACCCCCTGTCGGTAAGGAACATCGGCGGCTGAGGCCCGCTCTGCCACTGCGTTGCGATGGTACGAACCCATTGCCGGGCAAGGCGAAATGGCCGCGCAATTCAGCGCGGCCAGCATCCGTTTCGTGGAATGATCCCCCGGCTTCGCTGGAATCCGGGGGATCGAATCGATGGCTCAGGCGGCAGTTTCAAACTGTTCGAGGCTGAGAGTCATCATCGCATCCGCGCCGGCTTCGATCTTGCGGCGCAGGGCGCCAGCATCCGGAGTGAAGCGTTCGGCGAAGTAACGGGCGGTGACAATCTTGGCTTCATAGAAGGCCTTGTCGTCCGAACCGGCGGCCAGCTTCTCACCGGCGACCTTCGCCATGCGCAGCCACATCAGGCCGAGAGCCACGATACCCATGATGTGCATGTAATGATGCGCACCAGCGCCCAGGTGATTGGGATTGGCCATGGCATTCTGCATGAACCACATGGTGGCAGCCTTCTGCTCGCCAACGGCCTTTTCGAGGCGGGACGCGATCGGTTCGAGCTGCGGATCGGCCTTGGCGGCGGCAACTTCATCGTCCACCAACTTGAAGAAGGCCTGGATCGCACGGCCGCCATTGGCAGGCAGCTTGCGTCCGCACAGGTCCATCGCCTGCACGCCGTTTGTGCCTTCATAGATCATGGCAATGCGGGAATCGCGGACGAACTGTTCCATCCCCCATTCCTGGATGTAGCCATGGCCGCCAAAGACCTGCTGCATGTTCACCGCGATATCGAAGCCCTTGTCGGTGCCGTAGCCCTTGATGACCGGGGTCAGCAGGCTGATCATGTCGTCAGCAGCCTGGCGCTCGGCTTCTTCGGGCGCCTTGTGGCTCAGGTCGACCTGCAGTGCGCCCCACAGGATCAGGGCGCGCATGCCTTCATTATAGGCCTTCGCGTCCATCAGCATGCGGCGCACGTCAGGGTGGACGATGATCGGATCGGCGCTGGCCGAAGGATCGGCACGTCCGGCGATGGCGCGGCCCTGGCGGCGATCCTGCGCATATTGCACGGCGTTCTGATAAGCAACCTCAGCCTGACCGAGGCCCTGCACGCCCACGCCCAGGCGCGCGGCATTCATCATGATGAACATCGCGGCCAGGCCCTTGTTCTCCTCGCCGACGATCCAGCCCTTGGCGCCATCGTAGTTCATCACGCAGGTGGCGTTGCCATGAATGCCCATCTTGTGTTCGATGGAGCCGCAGGAAACGGCATTGCGCTCACCCAGCGAGCCATCCTCGTTCACCAGGAACTTGGGGACGATAAAAAGCGAGATGCCCCTGGAGCCTTCCGGCGCACCGGGCAGCTTGGCAAGGACGAGGTGCACGATGTTCTCGGCCAGATCGTTCTCGCCCGCGGAAATGAAAATCTTCGTGCCGCTGATCGTGTAGCTGCCATCGGCCTCCGGTTCTGCCTTGGTCTTGATCAGCCCGAGATCGGTGCCGCAATGCGGCTCGGTCAGGTTCATCGTACCGAGCCATTCGCCCGACACCATCTTGTGAACGTACTTCTGCTTGAGCTCTTCCGAGCCCGTCGCCAGGATTGCGGAAACCGCACCGTTGGTAAGGCCGGGATACATGGCAAAGGCATGGTTCGCGGTTGCCATATATTCTTCGAGCACGAAGCCGAGCACATGCGGCAAGCCCTGCCCGCCAAACTCGACCGGCAGCGACAGCGTGCCCCAGCCTGCCTCGCAATATTGGCGATAGGCATCCTTGAACCCGGTCGGCGTCGTCACCGAGCCGTCGTCATGGCGGACGCAGCCTTCATGGTCGCCCACCTGGTTGAGCGGCTGGATCACTTCGGAAGTGAACTTGCCCACACCGTCGATAATGGCATCCACCATATCCGGGGTCGCTTCCTCGAAGCCGGGGAGATTCCCGTAGCTCTGCAGGTCGAGCAGTTCGTTGATGACGAAGCGCGTGTCGCGCGTGGGCGCCTTGTAGATCGGCATGTGTCTCTCCTAAGGTGAAGCGGCAGGCTGGCTCAATTCGCAGAGCCGGCTTTCCGCTCCAGTTCAAGCGTTTCCATATGGGTGACGAATTCAGTGAGTTCCTTGATCGAACTCTCGATATCCGCCTTCTGTTTCTTGAGCTTGGCGATCTTCTCGCGGCACCGCTGGACGGTGACCCGGCGTTGCTCCACCCGGCCATCGTTGAGGTCGTAAAGATCGATCATCTCGCGAATTTCGGTCAGGCTGAAGCCGACATTCTTCGCCCGCATGATCCATGCAAGCCGCGCCCGATCCCGCTTCGAATAGATGCGGTTCAGGCCGATACGCGCCGGGGCGATCAGGCCCTCATCCTCGTAAAAGCGAAGCGCGCGGGCAGTGACGCCGAATTCGCGCGTGAGATCGCTGATCGAGAACCGCTCCCGCTGCTCGGCATCGGGACGATCGAGATGCGCGCCGGAATGCTCCTTCACGGACTGATCGGTGGCGGGCTTGCGAGCTGCGGCTGTCGGCATTCCCCTTTCGTAAATTCCCTTTACGTAAACGTCAATCAGGAACCCGATCGAGGCGATCGCCGTCCAGCCTGCGATAGAAGCAGCTCACCGCTCCGGTATGGCAGGTCGGCCCTGCGGGCGTTGCCTTGACGACCAGTGCGTCCTGATCGCAATCGACAAGGATTTCCTCCACCTTCAGCGTGTGGCCGCTCGTCTCGCCCTTCATCCACAGCTTGCCGCGGCTGCGCGAATAGAAATGCGCAATACCGGTCTCGCGTGTTTTTGCCAGCGCTTCCTGGTTCATGAAGGCCACCATCAGGACCTCATGGGTGTGCGCATCAGTCACGACGGCAGTCAGCAGCCCGGCAGAATCGAATTTGGGCAGGAAGGCAGAGCCGCTTTCGCGCTCCGCAGCACTCGGACCATTCGCGGAAATAACCTGGTTCCCTTCTTAACTTGCATGACACGCAACGTTTAGTTGCGTTCTTGTTGCACGATAACCACAGATCGCGGCCAAAATCCATACGCTCTACCCTTGCCGCTTCCGATATGAAGCTTTCAATGGGATGAACGCTGCGCGGTTCAATGAAGCCGCCCGCCAATCGGCGGCGTCGCAGCAGGCGCCAAGGAATAGGGGGTTTCGGCAAGGCTTTGGACGAAGGGCCTGCCGGTAAAATGAGGGATTGGGCCATTGCCCTGGTGCCGCCACTGGCACGGGATAATTGCTCTTCATAATCGTCACGTGGACGCCCGGAGGAGACTCCGGGCGTCTTGCGTTCGGGCCTTCACGATACCGCGTCCAACGCTTCGTCCAGAACCCGGGCGAAGCAGGCGATGACCACCATTTCCGCCCCAGCCCGCTTGAGCGCACTGACGCAGGCCTCGCTGGTCGCGCCGCTGGTGAGCACATCGTCTACCAGCAGCACCTTTGCTCCCTTGAGCGCGGGACGCCGGGCGGGATTGACCGTTATTGCCCCCTGCAGCATCCGCGCGCGAGCCTTTCGCCCCAACCCGCCGAGCTTGGGCGTGCGTTTGCGGCGTTGAAGGGCATCGACCACCAGATGGCCACCCTTGGCCTTGGCCAGTTCGCGCCCGATCAACACCGCCTGGTTAAAGCCGCGCTGCCAGAGGCGCAGGCGATGGAGCGGCACCGGCACGATGAGCCACTCGCCATCCATCGCCGGCAGGCGCGCCGCGATCAGCCGGGCGAGCATTGGCGCCAGCGCGATCCTGCGGCCGTGCTTGAAAGCAAGGACGAGGCGGCGGGAGGCATCGTTGTAGAGCGTGCCCGCCGCGATCCCGTCATGCCGGGGCGGCGATGCCAGACACGGCGCGCAGATGGCCCCGTGCTGCACCGAGCCATCGCCAAAGGGCCGGTTGCAGCTGGCACAGGCCGGATCGCCCGGAATGGCCAACTCGCCCCAGCATGCGGCGCATAAGCCGGTCTGCGCCGCCAGCCCCTCGCCGCATAAAGGGCAGCGCGGAGGGAAGACGAAGTCCACCAGCGGCGCGAGGGAGGAGGAGAAGCGGCGAGCGAGAGTCACCCCGCTCTCCTGCCTCGCTTGCACCGCGGGAGCAAGCAGTGCACGGGGGCGCGATGAGTTCCGCCCCGCCGACGATCTTTGCCCCGCGCCGCCGCCTTGCCCTGCGGCAAAGGATGCGAGCACTCCAGACCCGTCCCGATGCCGCTCGCTATCTGATCGACGACATGATCGAGGACGTGATCGAGCGGATCGACTTCCTGCGGCACGAGCCAGAGACCGCACTGGTCATCGGTGACTGGACCGGCGACCTTGCCCGCCAGCTCGGCGCGAGGGGCTGCGCTGTAATCTCCGTTTCGCCGGAAGAGGGCTTCGACGAGGAAGCGCCCTTCCCCGCCAAAGGCTTCGGCCTGATCGCCAGTCTTGGCACGCTGGATACGGTGAACGACCTGCCCGGAGCGCTGATCCATATCCGTGACGCATTGGCGCCGGGCGGGCTGATGATCGCCAGCTTCATGGGCGCGGGCAGCCTGCCGCGCCTGCGCGCAGCGATGCTGGCAGCCGATGGCGAGCGGCCCGCCGCGCGGATGCATCCGATGGTGGACGTGCGCGCCGGGGGGCAGCTGCTGCAACGCTGCGGCTTTGCCCGGCCGGTGGTGGACAGCCGGGGGCTCAATGCCCGGTTCGGCTCGCTCGGCACCTTGCTGGCGGACCTTCGGGCACAGGGCCTTGGCAAGGTGCTCGCCTCGCCCGCCCCGCCCCTCACCCGCGCCGGGCTGCGCCGGGCGGAAGAGGCGTTCATGGGCGGCGAGGAGCGCGCCACCGAGCATTTCGAGATCCTCACCCTCAGCGGGTGGCGGATCTGACGCCGGGCAACACCGATTTAATCGTCATTGCGAGGGGCGCAGCCCAGAAGCAATCCAGCGCGAGGGGCGCTTAGCCCTGGATTGCTTCGCTACGCTCGCAATGACGATACAGAGACGTCTTCGAATCTATTTAAGCGCCGCCTGAGCCGCCGCAAGGCGCGCGATCGGCACGCGATAGGGCGAGGCCGAGACGTAATCGAGCCCGACTTCCTCACAGAAGGAAATGCTGGCCGGATCGCCGCCATGCTCGCCGCAAATGCCCAGCTTGATATCGCCGCGCGTCGCACGCCCGCGTTCCGCACCAAGGCGGACCAACTGGCCGACGCCATCGATGTCGAGGCTGACGAAGGGATCGCGCGGGAAGATGCCCTTGTCGACATAAACCGGCAGGAAACGGCCGGCATCGTCACGGCTGAGGCCCAGGGTAGTCTGGGTCAAATCGTTCGTGCCGAAGCTGAAGAACTCCGCCGTCTCGGCCAGTTCATTCGCCATCAGCGCCGCACGCGGCAGTTCGATCATGGTGCCGACCGTATATTCCAGCACCTTGCCCTTTTCGGCGAACACCGCAGCGGCGGTCTTGTCGATTACGTCCTTGAGGATATCCAACTCGCGCCGGGTTGCCGCCAGCGGAATCATGACTTCCGGCACGATGGCCTCACCGCGCGCGGCGGCGACATCGCAGGCAGCCTCAAAAATGGCGCGGGCCTGCATTTCGTAGATTTCCGGGAAGGTGATCCCCAGGCGGCAGCCGCGATGGCCCAGCATGGGGTTGAATTCCTGCAATTCTTCCGCGCGGCGCTTGAGGCGGTCGAGCCCGATACCGGTCGCATCGGCCAGTTCCACGAAATCATGCTCGGCATGGGGCAGGAATTCGTGCAGCGGTGGGTCCAGCAGGCGGATCGTCACCGGCAGGCCCGGCATCGCCTCGAAGATCTCGGAGAAATCCTTGCGCTGTTCGGGCAGCAGCTTGGCCAGCGCCGCACGGCGACCGGCTTCGGTGTCGGCCATGATCATGTGGCGTACATTGGTGATGCGCGCATCGTCGAAGAACATGTGCTCGGTGCGGCACAGGCCGATGCCTTCCGCCCCGAACTGCCGCGCCATGCGGCAATCCGCAGGGGTTTCGGCATTGGTGCGCACCTTCATGCGCCGGTGGCTGTCCGCCCATTCCATCAGAATGGCGAAATCGCCCACCAGTTCCGGCTCGATAGTCGGCACTTCGCCCGCGATCACCTGGCCGGTCGAACCGTCCAGCGTGATGTGGTCGCCTTCCTTCAACTGGCGATCCCCGATCCGCAAGGTGCGTGCCGCAAGGTCGATATGAACGGCAGAGGCGCCCGAAACGCAGGGGCGGCCCATGCCGCGGGCCACCACGGCCGCGTGGCTGGTCATGCCGCCGCGCGCGGTAAGAATGCCCTTGGCCGCATGCATGCCGTGAATATCTTCCGGGGAAGTTTCCACGCGCACCAGCACTACAGCCTCGCCGCGCGCCGCGCGATGTTCAGCCGTATCGGCATCCAGCACGATGGCGCCTGAGGCCGCGCCGGGCGATGCCGGCAGGCCGGTGGTGAGAATGTCGCGTGGGGCCTTGGGGTCCAGCGTGGGATGGAGCAACTGGTCCAACGCCATCGGATCGACGCGCAGAATCGCCGTGCGCTCGTCGATCAGGCCTTCGCCCACCATGTCCACCGCCATCTTGAGCGCGGCCTTGGCGGTGCGCTTGCCGCTGCGGGTCTGGAGCATCCACAGCTTGCTGCGTTCCACAGTGAATTCGATGTCCTGCATGTCGCGATAATGCTGTTCCAGCAGTTCGAACACGCGGGCCAGTTCGCCATAGGCCTCGGGCATTGCCTCTTCCATGGAGAGCGGCTTTGCCCCGGCGGATTCGCGGGCCTTCTTCGTCAGATATTGCGGCGTGCGGATGCCCGCCACCACGTCTTCGCCCTGAGCGTTGACCAGCCATTCCCCGTAATAGGCGCGCTCGCCCGTCGCCGGATCGCGCGTGAAGGCAACGCCGGTGGCCGATGTGTCGCCCATATTGCCGAACACCATGGCCTGCACGTTGACGGCAGTGCCCCAGTCGCCCGGAATGTCGTTCAACCGGCGATAGACCTTGGCACGGTCGGAATCCCAGCTGTCGAACACGGCCGAGATCGCGCCCCACAGCTGCTCGGTCACGTCCTGCGGGAAAGGCTTGCCCAACTCACGCTCGACAATGCCTTCATATTCGCGGACCAGCGCCTTCCAGTCTTCAGCGCCCATCTCGACATCGGCCAGGTAGCCATTGTCTTCCTTGGCAATTTCAAGCGCTTCCTCGAACAGCCCGTGATCGAGGCCCAGCACCACATCCGAATACATCTGGATGAAGCGACGATAGGAGTCCCAGGCGAAACGCTCGTCGCCGGAAGTGGCGGCAAGGCCCTTCACCGTCTCGTCATTGAGGCCCAGATTGAGCACCGTGTCCATCATGCCAGGCATGGAGACGCGGGCGCCCGAACGGACCGAGACGAGCAGCGGATCGGCGGCATCGCCGAATTTCTTGCCCACGCTCCGCTCGATATGGGTCAGCGCCGTGTCAACTTCTGCGCGAAGCTCAGCCGAAAAGTCCGAACCGCCCGCCAGATAGCGCACGCATTCCTCGGTCGTGATCGTAAAGCCCGGCGGAACCGGCAGGCCGATATCGGCCATCTCGGCAAGGTTTGCCCCCTTGCCGCCCACGATCGTCTTGTCCTTCGCGCGGGGATCAGCACTGACCACACCGCCGCCGAATGTATAGACCGATTTGCTCATCTAACTCCGCCGTTGCCTGTCGAAGTTGACAATGTTGACACTGTCCTGAGGGAAATATTCCCTACCCTTCGATCTTCGAGAAATCCGCGACTTTTTGCACCGCAGCGCGGAAACGGGCAAGCAGGTCCAACCTGCTGCTGCGCTTTTCGGGCTGCTCGTCATTCACCGTCACCTCGTCAAAGAAAGTGTCGATCGGTGCACGCAGGGTCGCAAGGGCCGCCATGGCGCCTTCGAAGTCTTCCGCTTCGATGGCCGCAGCAGCACGCGGCCCTGCTTCATCCAACGCCTCGATCAGTGCCTTTTCGGCAGTTTCGGGCGTGTAGGAAAGTGTTTTCGCGTGGCGCAGTTCCATCTTCGCCGCGACGACGTCCTTCAGATCGGGATCGTCAACTTCGGCCAGTGGATCTTCCTCGCCGGTCCGGGCGATTTCACCCTCGACGCCCTGCCAATCCTCTTTCTTGAGGATATTGGCCGCGCGCTTGTACCCCGCGAGCAGATTGGCGCCGTCTTCCGTGCCGATGAAGGACTGAAGCGCGTGGACGCGGGCGAGCAGGCGAACGAGATCGTCCTCGCCGCCCAGAGCGAATATTGCGTCGATCAGATCGTGACGGACGCCTGCCTCGCGCTGCTGGACCTTGAGGCGGTCGGCGAAGAAGTCGAGCAGATCGTCCTCGCCAATGCTCATGCGCAGGGCATTCGCCTGGATCAGGCGGATGATGCCGAGCGCGGCGCGGCGCAGCGCGAACGGGTCCTTCGATCCGGTCGGCTTCTCGTCAATGGAGAAGAAGCTGCGAAGCGTATCCAGCTTGTCCGCCAGGCTGACCGCCACCGTCACCGGAGCGGTCGGAACTTCGTCGCCCTGCCCGACTGGCTTGTAATGGTCGCGGATCGCGTCAGCCACGGCGTCGGGCAGACCTTCCTCACGAGCGTAATAACCGCCCATAAGTCCTTGCAATTCAGGGAATTCGCCCACCATTTCGGTGACGAGGTCCGCCTTGCACAGGCGTGCGGCCTGTTCGGCGAGATTGGCCAGTTCCTCTTTCGTCGTCCCGGACTTGATCCGGGACCGCTGGCCATCAGGTTCCACTTTATCGCCAGCGGTCCCGGCGTTCGCCGGGACGACGATGTCCGCTTCAACCAGCCACCGCGCCAGCTTGGCCACCCGCTCCACCTTGTCGGCAAGAGTGCCGAGCTGTTCGTGGAAAGTGATGCGGGCCAGCTTCTCGGCCTGCTTTGCCAGCGGAACCTTCTTGTCCTGCTGCCAGAAGAAGCGCGCATCGGAAAGGCGGGCGGCCAGCACCTTGCGGTTGCCGTCCACGATGGCCAATCCGCCATCGGCGGGCACCACATTTGCGGTGCAGATGAAGGCATTGGCCAGCTTGCCGTCATGCGTGCGGCAGATGAAATATTTCTGGTTGGTGCGCGCGGTGAGCTGGATCACTTCGGGCGGCACTTCGAGGAATGCCTCGTCGAAGCGGCCGAGCAGCGGCACGGGCCATTCGGTCAGGCCAGCATTCTCGATGACCAGACCTTCGTCTTCCACCAGCACAAGGCCAGCTTCATGCGCCACATGCTTCGCGCCCTTGCGGACGATATCCTCGCGCTCGCTCTGATCGACGATCACGTGATTGACGCGCAGGTGCTGGGCATAATCGTCCGCCCCGGCGATTTCGATCTCGCCATGGGAGTGGAAGCGGTGGCCCTTGGTCTTGCGTCCCGAAACCACGCCACCAACTTCGCAATCCACCACTTCGCCATCGAACAGAGCGACGATGCCCGAAAGCGGGCGCACCCAACGCAGGCTTTCGGTCGAGAGCGAGGCAGCGCCCCAGCGCATGGACTTGGGCCATGGGAACGCACGGATGATCGCCGGGATCGCATCGGCCAGCACATCCTTCACGGCGCGGCCGGGGATATTGCGGACAGCGAAATAGGTCTGGCGCCCCTTCACATCGCGCAGCTCAAGCTGGTCGCGCGTGACGCCGTTCTTGCGGCAGAAGCCTTCGATCGCCTGATCGGGCGCGCCTTCGGGCGGGCCCTTTTCCTCTTCGCTGACGGCCTCGGTCGCCTGCGGCAGGCCCCGCGCGATCAGCGCAAGGCGGCGCGGCGTGGACCATACGGTGACTTCGCCAAGCCCGACGCCCGCCGCCGACATTTCGGCGCGGAACAGCTTTTCGAGATCGGCGCGGGCGCCGGCCTGCATGCGCGCCGGAATTTCCTCGCAGCGCAGTTCGAGCAGGAAATCGCTCATGCCGACCACCCCGGGAACTTGGCTTCCCACCGCTCGGTTTCCTTGGCCATGTAGGCTTCGCAGCTCCCGCGGGCGAGGTCGCGGACCTGGCCCATATAGCTTGCCCGTTCCTGCACGCTGATCACGCCGCGCGCCTGGAGGAGATTGAAGATGTGGCTCGCCTCGATCGCCTGCTCGTAAGCGGCGATGGGCACGTCGTTGGCGAGGCAGTTCTTGCACTCGGCCACGGCCTTGCGGAACAGGTCGAACAGCGCCTCGGTATCGGCGACTTCGAAGTTCCACTTGGACATCTGCTTCTCATTTTCGAGAAACACGTCGCCATAGGTCACGCCCCGGCCGTTAAAGGCCAGATCGTAAACATTGTCCACGCCCTGAATATACATGGCGAGGCGTTCCAGCCCGTAGGTCAGCTCGCCGGCCACCGGCTTGCAGTCGAACCCGCCCATCTGCTGGAAATAGGTGAACTGGGTGACTTCCATCCCGTCGCACCACACTTCCCAGCCAAGGCCCCAGGCGCCCAGCGTGGGGCTTTCCCAGTCATCCTCCACGAAGCGGATATCGTGCTTCAGCGGATCGATGCCGATCACTTCAAGGCTCTTGAGATAGAGCTCCTGCAGGTCCGGCGGGCTGGGCTTCAGGATCACCTGATACTGGTAATAGTGCTGCAGCCGGTTCGGGTTTTCGCCATAGCGGCCATCGGTTGGGCGGCGGGACGGCTGCACGAAGGCTGCATTCCACGGCTCGGGCCCCAAAGCCCGCAGAGTGGTTGCCGGGTGGAACGTACCCGCGCCCATGCGCATGTCGTAAGGCTGGAGAATAAGGCAGCCTTGCGCGCTCCAGTAATTATGGAGGGCAAGGATCATGTCCTGGAAGCTCAGAACTTCCCCGGGAGAAGTGGTGCTGCTCATGCGGCGGCCCATGGCGGATGGCTCAAGTGCGGTCAATGGTGCGCGGCACCTAACCACTATTGGCGCGCTGCATCTGGAGGATCGACGAAACCAATCCTGCCGCCTGCACAGGTCGCGCTCTCCCAAGGCAACCGCGCTGCACCTATGCAACATTCGTGCGACAATCCGCAGCTTGGCCGCAGGGTAACTTGTCCTTCACACGGGTTACCGCAACAAGGCGGCATGACTACGGGAATACGGCGAATCATCGCTTTTGCGGCCGCGCTGCTCGCATTGCAGTTCTCCGCCGCTTCTGCGGCCGAGGACGCGCGCCCGGCTGCCCCCGCTCAAGCCGCGTCGTCCGGCCCCGCCATGTGGAAAGTCGCTGACCGGGACACCACGATCTATCTGTTCGGCACGATCCACTTCCTGCCGGAAGGCGTGGACTGGTTTTCCGGCCCGATCGAAAAGGCGCTTCAGTCCTCCAGCGAGGTCGTGACCGAGCTTGATCCGCAGGATGCGGAGCGGCTGCCCGTGCTGATGCAGCAGACAGCCTTCCTGCCTGAAGGACAGACCCTGCGCGATATGCTCTCGCCGGATGACCGCAAGGCATTCGAGGAACTGCTCATCACTCTGGGCATCCCGGTCGCCCAGTTCGATCGCTACAAGCCTTGGTCGGCGGGCCTGACGCTGTCCGTGCTGATGACCAAGCGCGCCGGTTTCGATCCCGAAAAGGGCGCGGAAGAAGTGATCGAGGAACACCGCACCAAGAATGCCAGGCGCAATGCGCTGGAAACCGTGGACTTTCAGGTCGATCTCTTCGCCGGCCTGCCGGAAGCGCAGCAGATCGCCTATCTCAACCAGGTGGTGGAAACCGCACCGACCTTGAAGGAAGACCTGACAGCCATGCTGAACGACTGGCTGGAAGGCGATGCGGATTCGCTGGCTGACCTGATCAATTCCTCCGAAGGCGATCCCGCGCTCTATCGGCGCATGCTCACCGATCGCAACGTGGTCTGGGCAGGCTGGGTGAAGGAACGTCTGCGCAAGCCCGGCACTGTTTTCATCGCGGTTGGTGCAGGCCACCTTGCAGGCAAGGGCAGCGTGCAGGACCAGTTGAAGAAGCGCGGCGTCCGCAGCAAGCGCGTCCATTGATCGCCCCATTCGCTCCCCTCGCCCGCCGTCTGGCCGGGTTCGCATTGCCGTTGCTGCTGCTTGCCGCCTGCAACACGGCTCCGGAGCAGCCCGAGCCGTCCCCCGCCTTGTGGGAAATTACCGGACCGGATGGCCAGCACGGCTTCCTGTTCGGCACGGTTCATTCGCTTCCCGAAGGCTATCGCTGGCGCACCGATGCGCTGGACAAGGCCTTTGCCGCCTCCGACAGGCTGGTGGTGGAAGTGGACCTTGCCCGCGATGGCAAGGCGATTGCGGGCATCTATGCCAGCCTCGCCCGCACGCCCGGCCTGCCGCCGCTCAGCAGCCGCCTGTCAGGCGCGCAGCAGGCGGAACTGAAGCAGGCGATGAAGGCCAAGGGGCTGAGCGACCGGGATTTCGCCGGGCTGGAAAGCTGGGCCGCCGCCCTCGCCCTCGCCCAGGCCTATGACGATGGTAGCGATGGCGAAGGCGCCGATCTTGCGCTGATCAAGGCCGCAGGCAAGCGCCCGGTAATCGAGTTGGAAGGCGCCGAACCGCAATTACGCCTGTTCGATGCCCTGGCCGAGCAGGACCAGCGCGATCTCCTCGCAGGTGTCGCGCAGGAAGCGCTGGAGGGCGAGAAGGCAAGCGACGAACGGCTGAAGCACTGGCTCACCGGCAATGCCGAAGCGCTGGAGAAAGAAACGCATGAGGGCATGCTGGCCGATCCCGGCCTGCGCGAAGCCCTGCTCCTGTCCCGCAACCGCGCCTGGGCGGAAAAGGTCGCGGCGGATCTTGCCAGAGGTGGCACGCCTTTCGTGGCGACCGGCGCGGCCCATATGGTCGGGCGTGAAGGCCTTGCGGCCCTGCTTGCGGAGCGCGGATATACAGTGAAGCGCATCCAGTAAGGCAGTTCGGCGGCAATGGGCCACGCAATGCTTGCAAATACGCGGCTTTTGCCATAGGGGCCCGCGCTTCTCCGCCATGGTCATCCCTGGAGGCGTGGCGGGAGAAGCGAACCAACCAGTAATTCGAAAGGCACGTACCATGAGCGACGCTCTGACCCTGCCGGCCGAAGCACGCGAACGGGCTGGCAAGGGAGCCTCCCGAGTACTGCGTCGCGAAGGCCGTGTTCCCGCCGTTATCTATGGCGGCAAGGAAGAACCCCTGTCGATCCACGTCGAGGAGAAGGAACTGCGCCGCCAGCTCGGCACCGGTCACTTCATGAACTCGATCGTCACTGTCGAGATCGGCGGCCAGTCGCTGCGCACTCTGCCCAAGGACGTTGCCTTCCACCCGGTCTCCGACCGTCCGCTGCACGTGGACTTCCTGCGCCTTGGCAAGGATGCCAAGGTCGAAGTGCTCGTCCCGGTGGTGTTCACCAACGAAGAAGCCTCGCCGGGCCTCAAGCGCGGCGGCGTGCTCAACATCGTCCGCCACGAGCTGGACCTGATCTGCGATCCGGAACTGATTCCCTCGGAAATCGAGATTGACGTGACCGGCCGTGAAGTTGGCGAATCGATCCACATCAGCAGCGTGAAGCTGCCGAAGGGTTCGGCCAGCGCGATCACTGATCGTGACTACACCATTGCCACCATCGTCGCTCCCTCGGCCCTGAAGTCGAGCGAAGGCGAAGCGGAAGCGGCCGAAGGCGAATAATCGCCCGGCATTGCTGCCAAGCAGGCGCCGGCTGTGCACAGGCACCGCCGGCGCTTTGCATTTCTGCCTCTTGGAAATCTGCCCCCTGAAAGTCTAGGAAACCGCGATGCAACTCTGGGTCGGCCTTGGAAATCCCGGACCGCAATACGCGATGAACCGGCACAATGTCGGCTTCATGGCGCTGGACGTGATTGCCGACATGCACCGCTTCGGCGCCGTGCAGAAGAAGTTCCAGGGCTGGGTTCAGGAAGGGCGGCTGGGCACGGAAAAGATCGTGTTGCTCAAGCCCGCAACCTTCATGAACGAGAGCGGCCGCTCGGTGGGCGAGGCCATGCGCTTCTACAAGCTGGACCTAACCGCCCTCACCGTATTCCACGACGAGCTGGACCTTGCTCCATTCAAGGTGAAAGTGAAGATCGGCGGCGGCACTGCCGGCCACAATGGCCTGCGCTCCATCGACCAGCATCTGGGTGCCGATTTCCGCCGGGTTCGTCTGGGCATTGGCCATCCCGGCCACAAGGACCGAGTGACCGGCTATGTGCTGGGCAATTTCGCCAAATCGGAAGAAGACGATCTGGCCGGAATGCTTGGCGCCATTGGCGCGGAGGCGGACTGGCTGGCCAAGGGCGACGATGTCCGCTTCATGAGCGACGTGGCCTTGCGCCAGCAGGACTGACACCTACAAATTAATGTCGGTAAAGTTTACAAATCACACCAGTCCGAGAGGCTGTTAACTTCCGTTATCCGCAGATATCACCGATTGGCACGCGCCTTGCGTCTGTTGCCGGTAACCATTCCGGTAGCAAAAGGGGGACAATCATGCTCCGCAAGGCCATTATCTCGACCATCGTTCTCGGCGCACTCGCCGCGTCCGCGCCTGCCATGGCAGGTGGCTGGGGCGGCTCCACTTCGGGCGGCTGGGGCAAGCCGAAGCCGCCATCAGGTTCCACCTCCGGCGGATCGACCAGCAGCGGCGGCGGCACGCAGGTGCCTGAGCCCGGCATGCTGGGCATGGCCGGTGCAGGCCTGATCGGCCTCGCCCTCATCCGTCAGCGCCGCCGCAAGCAGGTCCGCAAGTAAACGCAGCCCCGTTCAAGGCCCCGCTTCAGTCTTCGCGGGGCCTGTTTCGGATCAGGCAATCTAACGCCCCTCCCCCCACAGGAGGGGCGTTTCGTTTGCGCAAAACCCGTGCCCCCGCTAATGGCGCCCCAACTTCCAGATTGAGGTAACATCAAATGGGTTTCCGTTGCGGGATCGTCGGCCTGCCCAACGTCGGCAAGTCGACTCTCTTCAATGCTCTCACCGAAACGCAGGCCGCGCAGGCCGCGAACTATCCGTTCTGCACGATCGAGCCGAATGTCGGCCAGGTCGCAGTGCCCGATGCGCGCCTCTACGAGCTGGCCAGGATCGCCGGTTCGCAGAAGATCATCGAAACCCAGCTGGCCTTCGTGGACATTGCCGGGCTCGTGAAGGGCGCCAGCAAGGGCGAAGGTCTGGGCAACCAGTTCCTGGGCAACATCCGCGAAGTGGATGCCGTGGTCCACGTGCTGCGCTGCTTCGAGAATGACGACATCCAGCATGTCGCCAACAAGGTCGATCCCATTGCCGATGCGGAAGTGGTGGAAACCGAGCTGCTGCTGTCGGACCTCGAAAGCCTGGAAAAGCGCGTGCCCGCAGCTGCCAAGCGCGCCACGACCGGCGACAAGGAATCCAAGCTGATCGCCAGCGTTCTGGGCCAGGCCCTCGAACTGCTGCGCGAAGGCAAGCCCGCCCGTCTGACCGAGCCCAAGGATGAAGAGGAAGCCCGCGTGTTCGCCCAGGCGCAGCTGCTCACGGCCAAGCCGGTGCTTTATGTCTGCAACGTCTCGGAAGACGATGCGGCTACCGGCAATGCGCTGACCGAAAAGGTCTTCGCCAAGGCCAAGGCCGAAGGCGCACAGGCCGTGATCGTCTCTGCCGCGATCGAGGCCGAACTGGTCGGCATGGCGCAGGAAGACCGCGGTGAGTTCCTTGAATCGCTCGGCCTTTCGGAAACCGGCCTCGCCCGCGTGATCCGCGCCGGTTACGAACTGCTCGGCCTGCAGACATTCTTCACGGTCGGCCCCAAGGAAGCCCGCGCGTGGACCGTCCACAAGGGCGCCAAAGCGCCGCAGGCTGCCGGTGAAATCCACACCGATTTCGAAAAGGGCTTCATTCGCGCCGAAACCATCGCCTTTGACGATTACATCACGCTGGGCGGGGAAGCAGGCGCGCGCGAGCACGGCAAACTGCGCCAGGAAGGCAAGGAATATGTCGTCCAGGATGGCGACGTGATGCTCTTCAAGTTCAACGTCTGAACGACGGGGCGCTCGCCGCGCCTTTGCGGCGAGCGCCCTATCTCGTTACCCTCGGCGCATGGGGTGCCGAGGGGTCTTCAAATCCACGCATCGCCCGGCAAGACTGCCGCTATGCGTTGGCCCAAACCCCTGATCGCCGCGGCATTTGCCGCCACCACCCTTTCCATAGCGGTAGCCCTTCCCTCTGCGCTTCATGCCTCGTCTGACGGTTCGGCCGTAAGTGCGCAGGTCGAAGAACGGGCACCGATCACGATCCTCATTTCGCTCGACGGGTTCCGGAAGGACTATCTCGACCGGGGGCTGACCCCCAACATCGCGGAACTCGCGGCGGGCGGCGTGCTGGCGGGAATGTATCCGTCCTTCCCCAGCCTTACCTTTCCCAATCATCATGCCATCGCGACCGGATTGCGGCCGGACCGCAACGGCATCATCGGCAACACGATGACCGATCCCGCCCACTCGCCCGATTTCTGGGTTGGCGGCACCGATGCATGGTGGTGGAACGAGTCAGTTCCGATCTGGGTAGCAGCGGAAAAGGCCGGCATTCCCACCGCGACCGAGATATGGCCCGGCACTACCGTTGCCACCAACGGTATCTTCCCCACCGACTGGCATCAGTTCGGCTTCACCATCGGCATGCGCCACCGGACGGATTCGATCATCGATTGGGCGCGGCGCCCGGCTGAGAACCGCCCTCGCTTCATGATGCTCTATATCGAGGAACTCGACCACGCCGGGCATGAGTTCGGCCCGGATTCCCCTGAAGTGAACGAAACCCTGGCCGCGCTCGATGTCCAGATCGGCCGCATGCGCGATACGCTGGCCGAAATGGGCCAGCCCGCCAATCTCGTGATCGTTTCCGACCACGGCATGGCGGAGCGCAGCGAGAACCGCGTGGTTCCCCTCCATGCGGAGATCGACGGGCTGGGCCTAGCGGTCGAGCAGGGTGCCTATTCCTCAATCAACCCCTTGCCCGGGAAGGATGCCGCGCTGGCCGCAGTGCTGCTGAAGCCGCACAAGCATATGCAATGCTGGCGCAAGGGCGAGCTTCCCGCCCGCTTCGAATATGGCAAGAACCCGCGCGTGCCCGAATTCTTCTGCCTTGGCGAAACCGGCTGGGCCGTGCGCGGCAAGCCGCCCAAGCCCGGCGACAGGCCCTGGAACGGCGGCACCCATGGCTGGGATAATCAGGACCCGCTGATGCGCGCGATCTTCATCGCCAATGGCCCTGCCTTCAAGCCGGGCGCTACCCTGCCCGATTTCGACAATGTCGATGTGGAACCGTTGCTGCGCGAGCTGATCGGCCTGCCCGCGCACGATGCGGAGATCGACGGATCGGCGGACGTGTTCAGGGACGTGCTCGTCCGCTAGGGCGCGTCACTCGAACGCGGCAATGATCGGGCACGGTCCGGTGCTCGATCCCGCGCATTCCTTTGCCAGCTTGCGCAGCCGGTCGCGCGCTAGCGTCATGCTTTCGATCTTCGCATCGAGATCCGCGAGCCGCTCCGCCGCCATTTCGCGCGCGCGGGGCCGGTCATTGGTGCGGTCCAGTTCGATCAGTTCCGCGATCTCGCCCAGCGTAAAGCCGGCCTCCTGCGCCGAGCGGATGAAGCGCATCCGGCGCGCCTCTTCCGCGCCGTAATGCTTGCGCCCCTTAGCCCCGTCCAAGGCGGCAGGCCGGGGGTCGTAGAGCAGCCCCTTGCGTTGATAGAAGCGGACGGTCTCCACACCCACGCCAGTGCTGCGGGCCAGTTCCGAGATTGTCATCGCCATCGCTTGACTCCGTACCATGGTACGGAAGTTATAGGCTGATTCGTCATGAAACAGCAAACACCCAAACCCGTCGCCCAACTCCACCGCATGGAGATGGAAAAACATGTCTGCCCCTGGGGCCTGCGCGCGAAGTATCTGCTCGAACGGCAGGGCTACCGCGTGGAGGACCACCACCTCACCACGCGGGAGGAGACCGAGGCGTTCAAGGCAAAATACGGTGTGAAGACCACGCCGCAGATATTCATCGACGGTGAGCGTATTGGTGGCCACGACGATCTGCGCCGCTATTTGGGGCTCCCGCTGCGGGATCCGAACGCCAAAACCTATCGGCCGGTGCTGGCTGTCTTCATCATTGCCGCCGCGCTGGCGCTGGTCCTGAGCCAGTCGCTCTTCGGCGATCCTCTTACCTTGCGGGCGCTGGAATGGTTCATCGCCTTTTCCATGGCGATCCTGGCCATGCTGAAACTGCAGGACGTGGACAAATTCGCGACCATGTTCCTGGGCTACGATCTGTTGGCCCGCCGCTGGGTGCCTTACGCCTTCCTCTATCCCTTTGCCGAGGCACTGGCCGGTATCCTGATGGCCGGGCGAGTTCTGCCCTGGCTGTCCATCCCGATCTCGCTGGTCATTGGCACCATCGGCGGAATTTCGGTGTTTTACGCAGTCTTCATTCAAAAGCGGGAGCTGGAATGCGCCTGCGTGGGTGGATCGGGCAAAGTGCCGCTGGGCACGGTTTCGCTGCTCGAAAACGTGATGATGGTCGTCATGGCGATCTGGATGATGTTCTCAATGCATTAAGGCGGATTGCGCCCAATCCCGATCATTGCGAATGCTGCGTTTCCACACTCTCTTGCCGGGACATCAATGACGATGCTGTTTTACGAGGATCTGGAAGTGGGCTCGAGCATCCGGTTCGGTCGCTATGAGGTAACCCGCGAGGAAGTGCTAGAATTCGCGGGCAAATACGATCCCCAGCCCTTTCACCTGTCCGACGAGGCGGCCGCCCTTACCCATTTCGGCAAGGTCGCCGCCAGCGGATGGCATACCTGCTCGATGACCATGGCGATGATGGTGGAACACCACGCCGTAATGCCTCGCGCCGCCCTGGGCGCCATGGGGGTGGACGAATTGCGCTGGCTGCGCCCGGTCTATCCCGGCGATGTGCTGAGCTGCGAGATGGAACTGCTCGACAAGCGCCTCAGCCGCTCGAAGCCGGGGATCGGCATACTCAACGTGAAGATGACGACCTTCAACCAGGAAGGACAGCCGGTCCTCTCGATGCGGCCGATCACGCTGATCCGCGTGCGCGGCGAGGGCTAACTTCTATTGCACTGGATTTCCCCCCGGCGATCGTAAACCACCCGCTCGCGATCGTCTCGCACGGTCAGCCGGCCCGGGAAGGTCACACTCCCGCCGCTGGGCTGGGGCGGCGTGCCTGAGGCAGCTTCCAGTTCGAAGCTTTGGGCCAGTCCGTCATATTCGCTGCGCGTCCCGAACGGCATTTCGGCGCTGCCCTTGTCGGCGGCGAAGCGCAGCACTTCCTTGCCGATCTTGAGATAGCCGACCTCTTCCATCGCCATGGCAACGGCGCCCAGCCCGCCGCCTTCGGCGGCAAAGGCGCAGCTTGTGCCGTAGAGCTGGTGCTTCTCGATATCGGGCAGCCGGAATGGAACAAGTTCAACCGGAAGGGGCTTTCCGGCCAGCGCCTTGTCGACCGTTTCGCTATCGACGGTTTCGCTATCGACCGTTTCACGCTCGTCTTTCGGTTGCTCGCCACAGGATGCCAGCAGCATGGCCGCCAGAACGATCGGCAATCCGCGCATCAATGCCTCCCGAACAGTTTCTCGACCTCGGCCATGGAGAGCTTCACCCAGGTCGGACGGCCGTGATTGCACTGGCCCGAGCGGGGCGTGCGCTCCATTTCGCGCAGCAGCGCATTCATTTCCGCGACCGACAATACCCGCCCTGCCCGCACCGATCCGTGACAGGCCATGGTGGCCAGCACATGCTCGATCTTCTCGTCGAGCAGCAAGGCATCGCCGTTAAGCGCGAGATCGTCCGCCAGATCCTGCAGCAAGGCATGCGGATCCGCTTTCCCCAGCACGCCAGGCATGGCACGCACCAGCATCGCGTTAGGGCCAAAACGCTCGATCAACAGGCCGAGCGCCGCAAATTTATCGACATTGTCCTCAAGGCGGTCGCAGGCCGGTTCTTCCATCTCGACCACTTCGGGGATCAACAGGGCCTGGCTTGCGGAAACCTTTTCGCCCGCCCCGGCTGCGCGCAGCCTTTCGAGCACCAGGCGTTCATGCGCGGCGTGCTGGTCCACCAGCACCAGACCGTCCGCTGCTTCGGCGACAATATAGGTGTTGGCCACCTGCCCGCGCGCAATGCCGAGTGGATAGTCAGCCGCTTCTTCCGGCAGGTCCTCCGCTGCTTCGGCACGGCCCATCGGCGCCGCATCAGGCGTAGACATCACCTCCGCTTCGAAGGCACGCCAGGCCTGTCCGGCCTCGCTGACCCGTGGCGTGGCGGGGCGCTGCGAAGGTGCGGACCAGTCACGCCCGGCGAAAATGGACCGTAACGCCGGCGCTGGTTCCTCCCGCGCGGGGGCGGTCAGGGGTTCCTGCTGCCACTTGGCCATGGCTGAGGCATCCGGCGCCTGCGCGCTGCGCCGGTCACCCGTGGCCAGCGCCTGCCGGAGACCGGACACGACGAAGCCGCGCACCCCGGCGGAATCGCGAAAACGAACCTCGGTCTTGGCCGGGTGAACGTTCACGTCGACATCCTCGGGCGGCAGGTCGAGGAACAGGGCCAGCACCGCGTGGCGATCACGCGCCAGCATATCGGCATAGGCCCCTCGCACCGCGCCCACCAGCAGCCGGTCTTTCACGGGGCGGCCATTGACGAACAGGTACTGGTGATCGGCCACGCCGCGATTGAATGTCGGCAAGCCGGCAACGCCCGACAGACGCATCGTGCCGCTCTGCACCGGGCGTTCCATGTCGAGCAAAACGGCATTGCCTGCGAGTTCGCGCGCGACCAGCTGGGCAACACGCTCCTCCGCTGTCTCTCCGCCCTGCACTGCGAATGCCCGGCGTCCATTATGCTCCAGGCTAAAGGCGATATCCGGCCGCGCCATGGCAAGGCGGCGGACGACATCCAGGCAGGCGGCATATTCGCTACGCTCGCTGCGCAGGAATTTCCGCCGCGCCGGAATCTTGGCGAAGAGCTGCTCAACCCGCACCCGCGTGCCCGGCGGCAGGGCCGCAGGCCCTTCTTCTGCCAAAACGCCGTGATCGACCACCCGCTTCCAGCCCTGTTCTTCTCCCCGCACACGGGATTCGAGCGTGAGGCGGGCAACGCTGGCAATGGACGGCAAGGCCTCCCCCCGGAAGCCCAGGGTCGAAACCAGTTCGATTGCTTCATCCGGCAGCTTGGACGTTGCGTGCCGCTCCAGCGCCAGTTCCATTTCCTCCGGGCTCATGCCGCAGCCATCGTCGGTAACTTCGATGCGCGATAGGCCGCCTTCGGCGATGCTGACCGCAATCCGGGTGGCGCCGGAATCGATGGCATTTTCCACCAGTTCCTTGAGCGCAGCCGCAGGCCGCTCCACCACTTCGCCAGCAGCAATGCGGTTGATCAGTGTCTCGGGAAGGCGGCGAATATGGGGCATCGAACGAGCCTAACGGCGAACAGTCCCGATTTCGAGCCGAGCCGCCCAAAAATGCATCGCTTTCCTCACAAAATTTTGGCCTTTACCGGGCGCTTGCGTTAAGCAGCCGCGTCCCATCGCTGCACTGCGACAGCGAACCTCATAACAGCACCCGTCAAAGGGTTGGAAAACAATACGGATTTCCTTGATGAGTTCCTTCTTTTCGAAATTCTTCAAGCTCGGCTCCCAGAACATGGCGATCGACCTCGGCACCGCCAACACGCTGGTCTACGTGCAGGATCGCGGGATCGTGCTTAACGAACCGTCGGTGGTCGCCATCGAGACGATCAACGGCGTGAAGCGCGTCAAGGCGGTGGGTGACGATGCGAAGATGATGATGGGCAAGACGCCCGACAACATCGACGCGATCCGCCCGATGCGGGACGGGGTCATCGCGGACATCGAAATCGCGGAAGAAATGATCAAGCACTTCATCCGCAAGGTGCACGGCAAGAAGAGCCTGCTGCGCTATCCGGAAATCGTGGTCTGCGTGCCCTCGGGCTCCACTTCGGTGGAACGCCGCGCCATTCGTGACGCCGCTTCGAATGCAGGCGCTTCGGAAGTGTTCCTCATTCTGGAACCGATGGCTGCCGCAATCGGCGCTGACATGCCGGTTACCGAACCGGTGGGCTCCATGGTGGTGGATATCGGCGGCGGCACCACCGAAGTTGCCGTGCTTTCGCTGCGCGGCCTCGCCTACACCACTTCGGTCCGCACTGGCGGCGACAAGATGGACGAAGCAATCGTCTCCTATGTCCGCCGACACCACAATCTGCTGATCGGCGATGCGACGGCTGAGCGGATCAAGAAGGATTACGGCATTGCCGTGGTTCCGGAAGACGGGGTGGGAGAGATCATCACGCTCAAGGGCCGCGATCTCGTGAACGGCGTGCCCAAGGAAATCACGATCAACCAGGCGAATATCGCCGAAGCGCTGTCCGAACCCATCGGGGCGATCGTGGAAGGCGTCCGGATCGCGCTTGAGAACACGGCGCCTGAACTGGCAGCCGATATCGTCGATCAGGGCATCGTGCTCACCGGCGGCGGCGCGCTGATCCGCCGTCTGGACGAGCATCTGCGCGAAGAAACCGGCCTGCCGGTGAGCGTGGCGGAAGATCCGCTGTCCTGCGTTGCCCTCGGCACTGGCCGGGCAATGGAAGATCCGGTCTATCGCGGCGTATTGATGTCCGCCTGAGACAGTCAAACCGCCGGGGGGCAGCTCATAACGGCCGTCCGTCGGCCCAATAAGGAAATGGGCGCATGGCGCCGCCGACAAAACGCCGCACGGGCCATTCGAAGAAGGCGCAATTCAGCGCCTTTACCGGATATCTCGTGGCCGGTATCGGCGTCCTCGTCGGCGCCGGACTGCTGCTGCTTTCCACTTGGAAGCAGGAAGCAATGTCTTCCCTGCGTGCCGAAGCGACCGACGTGGTTCAGCCCGCCGGCCGCGCCGGTGCGGAAGTGCGTAGCGACAGCCAGAGCCTGATCCAGGCGATCGCCGGCTATTTCGACGCTGGCAACAAGAACGCACGGCTCCAGCGCGAAATGGCCGAAGCCCGCGTACGCCTGGCCGAAGCCAAGGCAATCGAGGCCGAGAACCAGCGCCTCAAGGCCCTGCTCGGCCTGCGCGAGGAAGAAGTGAAGCCGGTCGCCTATGCGCGCCTGATCGGCTCCAGCTCCGCGAGTACGCGCCGGTTCGCCTATCTCTCGGCCGGACGCGATTCCGGCGTAAGGCCCGGCATGCCGGTGCGCTCCCCCATGGGGCTCGTCGGGCGAGTGCTCGAAGCGGGAGATGGCAGCGCCCGAGTGATGCTGCTGACCGATACGGCCAGCATGGTGCCGGTGCGCCGCAATACGGACAATATCGTCGCCTTCGCGGAAGGCCGCGCGGACGGCTCGCTACGGCTGCGCCTGATTAATCTCGGCATCAATCCGCTCAAGAAGGGCGACGTCTTCGTCACATCCGGCGCAGGCGGCATCTTCCGGCCGGGTATCGCGGTGGCAGTGGTGGAGAAAGTCACCAATGACGGCGCTGTCGGCCTGCCGCTGGCCAATCCCGCGGCGACGATTCACGTCGCGGTCGATCCGGTGTGGGAACCGAAGTCTGCCGCTGTAATTGCCCAACCCGCCCCCGGTGGCCCGCAATGAGCCCGGAGCGCCGGATGGACGCGCGCATGACCGCGACCCATCGCGACCGTTTCGGGAAGACCATCAACCGCGACCATTCCGTGATCCTGGCCCACGGCGTGCCGCTGCTCACCATCGTCTTGGGATCGCTCGCGCCTCTGCTGCCTGTGATCGCTGCCGGGCCGGTCATGCCGCCATTCGGCTTCATGATCCTGCTTGCTTGGCGGATCGTGCGGCCGGGCCTGCTTCCACCCTGGATCGGCCTGCCACTGGGCGCATTCGACGATCTGTTCAGCGGCCAGCCCTTCGGCAATGCGATCCTGCTCTGGTCCGCCGCGATCCTCGCCCTGGATGCAATCGAAGCGCGCTTTCCCTGGCGCGGCTTCTGGCAGGACTGGGGAACCGCTTCCGGACTGATTGCGGCCTATCTGGTGTTGAGCGCCCTTTTCGCAGGCGGTAATTTCGAAGCTGGCCGGCTCGCCCTGATCATTCCCCAGATCGTGCTCAGCGTGCTCTTGTTCCCCATCGTCGCCCGGATGGTTTCCTTCTTCGACCGGGTCAGGCTGTTCCGCATCAAGGTGGTCCGCTGACGATCATGGCACGGCCGCGCAACACCACCGGGACGCTCAACCACTCCTTCCAGCGCCGCAGCTTCCTGATCGGCGGGATACAGGGCGGCGTGGGCCTGCTGCTGGCCGCCCGAATGGGTTATCTCGCCGTGGCCGAGAACGAGCGCTACCGCGTGCTGGCGGAATCGAACCGCGTAAACCTGTCGCTGATTCCTCCGCGCCGCGGCTGGATTCTCGATCGCCACGGCGCCCCGCTCGCTTCGAACCGCGCGGACTTTCGCGTGGACATCGTGCCTGAACGGATGCTCGACGCAGACCGCGAGGTGGAGACACTGGGCAAGCTGCTCGATCTCACGCCGGTTCAGGTGCAGGATCTCAAGGACAAGCTTTCGGACGCGCGCGGCTTCCAGCCCGTCGAAGTGGCTAGCGGCCTCGACTATGACAAGTTCGCCGCCGTCAGTGTGCGCCTGCCCGACCTGCCGGGCGTCGTGCCGCAGCGCGGCTTCTCCCGTTACTACCCGACCGGTCCCTCCGTCGGCCACCTGATCGGTTATGTAGGCGCAGCCTCTGCCGAGGAATACGAGAAGGAACGAATTCCCCTGCTCGTCACGCCCGGTTTCAAGATGGGCAAGGACGGGCTCGAAAAGCAGTTCGAGCAGACCTTGCGCGGCGAACCCGGCGCGCGGCGCGTGGAAGTCACCGCCAGCGGCGAGATCGTGCGCGATCTGGAAACGCGCGAAGACGTGCAGGGCAAGTCGATCAAGCTCACCATCGACGGCCCGCTGCAGGATTATGCCGCGCGGCGCCTCGGGCTTGAATCCGGCTCTGTCGTGGTCCTGGACTGCCTGACCGGCGACCTGCTGTGCATGGCATCCATGCCCAGCTTCGATCCCAACAGCTTCTCTGACGGCATTGGGCGTGTCGAATGGAAAATGCTGGCGGATGACGATCACGTGCCGCTGCGCAACAAGGTCCTGAAGGGGCTTTACCCGCCTGGCTCGACCGTGAAACCGATGGTTTCCATGGCCTTCCTAGAAGCCGGGCTCGACCCGCATGAGAGCGTGTTCTGCGGCGGCGGCCTTCGTGTAGGCAACCGCGTGTTCCATTGCTGGAACCGGCGGGGCCACGGCCAGGTCGACATGGCCAAGGGCATCTACCAGAGCTGCGACGTCTATTTCTATCACTTCGCCCAGCGCATGGGCATGAACGTCATCGCCCCGATGGCCCGCAGGCTTGGCATGCAGGAAGAATTCCCCCTGCCCGTATCCAGCCAGTTCTTCGGCACCGTACCCGATCCCGAATGGCTGATGCGCAAGCACGACCGGGCATGGCAACCCTATGACACGGTGAACGCGACAATCGGCCAGGGCTACATGCTGGCCAATCCGCTGCAGTTGGCAGTGATGGCGACGCGGCTGGCGACCGGCAACAAGATCATGCCGCGCCTGATCCTCGACGGAAAGAAGCCGCAGTTCCAGAGCATGGGCTTCCATGGGGACCACACCACCATCATCCGCAATGCGATGAACGAGGTGGTGAATGGCGCCGGTACTGCCGGGCGTGCGCGGATTCCCATCGAAGGCATCCACATGGCCGGCAAGACGGGCACGGCACAGGTCGTCTCGCTCAACATCTCCAGCGGCAAAGGCGGGCTGTGGAAGCATCGCGACCACGGCCTGTTCATCTTCTTCGCCCCTTTCGACAATCCGCGCTATGCTGGCGCGGTAGTGATCGAACATGGCGGCGGTTCGGGCGCGGCCTATCCGATCGCCCGCGACGTAATCACCTTCCTCTACGATCCCGCGCTCGGCATGCAGAAGCTGCAGGAACTGGAGAAGGAATGGGGCGGTACCCCGCGTGAACGCATGGCGCGCAAATATGCCTCTTACGCGACCGAGTTCGGCATTTCCGTGCCCAAGCCGCCTTCCAATCCCGAAGACATCGCCCGCCAGGTCGATGCGGAAGCCCGCGCTTCTGTCGCCGCGATCGAGGAATCACCGCAAGGCGCAGTGGTCACTCGCCCGGTCGAGATGGATCAGGAAATCCCGCCGCCGGGAACGAGCAATCCCGCACAGTCCGGCCCGGGCGCTCCGCAACCGGCAGCCGCTACCCCGGCAGCACCTGCAGCGGAGCCGCGCTGATGAGCCGTTCGATCATCCCCGCGCCAATCGCTAAACTGCCATGGCAAGTCATCATCCCGCTGACGGCGCTGACCACCTTTGGCAGCGCCGTGCTCTATTCGGCCGCTGCCGGAAGCATGAGCCCGTTTGCGACATCGCATCTCGTGCGTTTCGCCATATTCCTCATCATGGCGCTGATCATGTCCCGCATGCCGCGCGAACTGGTTCGCTGGGCCGCCTATCCCGCTTATGTGGCCGTGTTGGTTCTGCTGATGGCGGTGGAGGCATTGGGCGCAATCGGCGGGGGCAGCCAGCGCTGGCTGAATCTGGGACCGATCGTCCTGCAACCCTCTGAATTGATGAAGCCGACTATCGTACTGGTCCTCGCCAGTTTCTATCACTCGCTGCCCTCGGGCGAGATCGGGGGATGGCGTTCCATCGTCCCGGCGGGAGGCCTCATCGCAGTGCCGATGTTGCTGGTTTTGGTGCAGCCCGATCTCGGCACGGCGCTGGCTATCGGATTCGGCGGCGCGGTGGTGATCTTCCTTGCCGGGCTACCGCTGCGCTGGTTCGTCGGCGGCGGCCTTGCTGCCGCCATCGCCGCACCGATGGCCTATTTCTTCGCCTTACACGATTACCAGCGCCGCCGCGTCACCACCTTCCTCGATCCCGAGAGCGACCCTCTCGGCGCGGGTTATCACATCACCCAGTCCAAGATCGCCATCGGTTCGGGCGGCGTGTTCGGCAAGGGTTTCGGCAACGGATCGCAAAGCCACCTCAATTACCTGCCGGAGCCGCATACGGACTTCGTGTTCGCCACGATGGCGGAGGAATGGGGACTGATCGGCGGGCTTGCCGTGCTGCTGGTGTTCGGCATCGTCCTGCGCTGGGGCTGGAACGTTGCGCGCCGCGCGCCCGATCGCTTCAGCGCGCTGCTGGCGGCGGGAATGACGTCCACCATCTTCTTCTACGTCTGCATCAACCTGATGATGGTGATGGGCCTTGCCCCGGTGGTGGGTATCCCCCTGCCCTTCATGAGCCATGGCGGATCGTCCATGATGACCAACATGATCTGTATCGGCACCTTGATGATGGTTGACCGCTGGAGCCGACAGGGCGGGCAGCGCGGGCTTTCCTGAGCGCGCGAGCGACTAAGCGATGCGCCCTGCGGGCGCCGACCGGCGCAGCAAAATTCCACGATAAGACTCCGGTCGCATCGATTGCTGCACGGAGTGCGCTGCCCTCGCAACATCGTTCTACAACGCGGTAAACCGCCATTTTCCGCCAATGCCAGCCATGCCGCATTGCGGCAAAAGGGTTTGCAATTGAAACCGTATTCGATTAATTGCCCGATTAAATCGGGTTGACCGATCCAATCCGGCGTCCCCCCGCGACCGGATTTCAGACTATCCCTGAGTTTCCTCCCAGGGCCGGGACACATCCACGAGGCGAGGCGTAAGCCGAACTTCAAGGATGTGTCCCTGCTTTTGCGTGGAGGAAGCTCGTCATTGACCGACCGTGCAACGACGCGGCCGGGACGAGGTGTTGTTGTCGATGAATGGCCCGGTGACGTCCACAGATCAGGAGGACACCCAGGAACGCGAAAGCATCTCGCTGTGGAACCTCCACCGCGACCTTACCCGCCTCGCGGATGAACTGGCCGGTGCCGCTCGCCGCGCCGATACGGATGTCAGTAATGACAATCTGCCCCCTGCTCCTTCCGACGGCAGCACTCAGGCATCCTCACCCACCGCGCCTCGCGACTATTTCGAAACATTGCTGATCCAGCGCCGCGAGCGCGAGCGGTGCCTCGGCAGCGAGCTTTTCAGCGAGCCTGCCTGGGACATCATGCTGGAACTGATGATCGCGCGAATCGACGGCCGCGAAATGCGCATCAGCGAACTCGGCGGCGGGCACGAGAATCACGGCAAGATTTCGAGTTCCTATGTCGATGCCCTCGTCGAAGCGATGCTCATCGAGCGTTTCGACTGCCTGGAAGGCAGCGCGGACTGTTTCCTGTCGCTTTCGAGCGAGGCCGCGCGCCGCATGGCCGAACTCTACCGCGCCCGCACGCGCGGATAACACTCTGTCTTTCAATATTTTTTGGGTTTCTTGACTGTTTAAGGCAAAAACCCCTTCACACCGGCGAAACAGCCTCTATATGGGGCGCCTCCGGTGAGTCGCCGGAACGGCGGAAACGGGCCGAAACGCCCAGATGCCAGTGTGGACGCATAGCTCAGTTGGTAGAGCAGCTGACTCTTAATCAGCGGGTCCTAGGTTCGAGCCCTAGTGCGTCCACCACTTTCCCCCTACTTTTCAATCAGATACTAGGCTCGCCGGATCGGGCGATTGAGAGCATTTTTGTGCTAGGTAGCTCTCTAGGTAGCAGCGCGCTAATTCGGCACTGCGGCTACTCAGCCTCCGCACATCAGCGTTCACGGTGAAAGATCCATGGCCTACGCTTTGTCCGACTGCGCGTGAGCGAGTCGGCGTTTCACCTCTCAGCCAGCGCGACTGCTACCCATCTTGCTCCGCACCAGCATCGCACGCTGGGATGGCCGCTTAGAGCCTCAGGCAGCGCGGTGTCATAATGACAGCTAGGCCACCCGAGCTCCGATCCAGATCACCCGGCCGACAATATCGACGCCTTTGCGCTGGATGCCCTGCCAGCTCGGATATGCAGGGTGGTCGGTAAGAACGGTCAGACGGTTCTTCGTTGGGTCGATCGCTATTCGCCTTACGAAGATTTCAGAAGACCCACGGATGGCGTAAAGGCCTTCTCGCACGCTCTCCTGGAAGCGAACTCGGCTAATCATAACCTCGTCGCCATTACGGAGGGTCGGCTCCATCGCCTCACCAACAATTGGCAAGATTGCGACACCGGCGGGCTGATCACACAGCCGACCGAGCCATGCCGCATCAACCAGCCGCCATTGTGAGCGTGAATCGTTACCTGTCCCGTTCAGCAATGGGACTTTTACTATCGAACGCTGCCCGACTGTCGGCCCCTCCTTTCCACCGAGCATCTCTACGGGCACGTCAAAATGCAATGCCAGCAGCGCTATATCGCTTTGGTCAAGGCGGGCTGGAGACCCTCGTTTAACGAACTGCTGGATGTATGCCGAGTTTCGCCCGAGGAGGCGCGAAATCGATGCGTAGGTCTCTCCTCGCTCGCTGATTAGGCCATCCAACGCCTCCCGCGGCTCCATCCTATCGTCTCCTTCGATTTCCTACCTCTCTATCACACGCCGGAGGAACAATCCTAGTCGGACAGCCCCGACAAGGTCAGTAGGGCAAGCAAAAGAAACAAACGTCGTACGGGAGCACAATGCCACGGCACCTGCGCTACTGGGTCGGCCTCGACGCCGGCCACTTGGAGACTGCGGTCTGCCTCGTCGATGCCGAAGGAAACGTTTTCTTCGAGGCAATGACTGAGACCCGCGCTGCTCCGATAAGGGATATCCTTCGCCGGTTCGGCGTTGAGCCTGTCCAGTCTATTACGATCGAGGCCAGTGTCGGCACTCAGATGGTTCGGGATCTCCGTTCGTTCGGTTTTCCCGTTCAAGTCGCCGACGTTCGCAAATCAAGCAAATTCCTGGCGATCCGACGTCAAAAGACAGATGCGAATGATGCCAAAGATCTCGCTGAGCTTGGCCGACTGGCGCAGTCCTTCGGTCCCCATGTTTTCATCAAACCGGTGGAGCACCAGGACATCCGGATAATGATCAACATCCGTCGAACCCTGCTAAAGCATCGAGCCAGGACGGATGCGCTGCTCCAGTCCATATTCAGATTGCACGGTGCCAGTATCAAGCTCCTGAATGGGCGAGGATCGCTCGCAGCTGAAGTCGCTAACCAACTCAGGCTTTTGAGCACCAACGGCGTGACGATCCGCGTCGATTTGGATCCCCTGGTCAGGATGGGAGAAGATCTGCGCTCTCATATCTGGGATATGGATCGAAAGATGCGCACAATGGCCGCCAGCATCCCGGTTTGCGCCAGATTTCAGACGATTCCTGGCGTTGGGACAATCACAGCGCTGTCATTTTACAGCGCCGTCGGAGACCCGTACCGCTTTAGAAGCAATCGAGATGTCGGGCCTTATCTCGGCCTAACGCCCAATCTGTATCAATCTGGCGCCACCGCGCGCCGCGGCCGGATCAGCCGCTACGGAAACAAGCTGACCAGGTCGCACCTAATCACGGCAGCCACCGTGCTGCTTCGCACAATCAAAACCGAAAGTTCATTGCGTACTTGGGGCCTCCGGCTGGCAACAAAGATCGGATTTCTCAAGGCTCGCGTTGCCGTCGCGAGGAAGCTCGCTGTGATCATGATGGCAATGTGGAAGACGGGCGCCTCGTTTGATCCAGACAAATCGAAACCGCGGTTCCTCCAGCCGGAGGAGGCAGGCTTGGACCCCGTACGTATTTCTGGGACCAATATCCCGTTGTAGGTAATTGGGCCAAGCCTGCCGTCTGATCCCGCTGCCGGGGGCCTTCTGTAAAGGGTCAAACCTGACGCATTATCCGCTAATTCAGCGATAGGGCATCAAGCATGACACATTATGTGCCCATGGGCACCAATGCGGGCCGAACAGCAACGCCGCCGATCGCTGCCATGTATCGGCCGCGACGTTAGTTTGAGAGCGCGACTGCCGGGAACGCCAGTTTACGCGCGAGAGTCTCAATTTCCTCGCGCCATGCCAGCTTTTCTAGCCATGATCGGCGGATCGACGATGCGCCGTAAATTGCGCCGGCCAACTGCCCGGCAATTGCGGCAGTAGTGTCGGCATCGTCACCGAGGTTGGCTGCCAACAGCACGGCGTCGTCAAAGCTCGTCGTGTTTGCCACGGACCAGATCGCTGCTTCGAGGCTGTGCGCTACGAATCCGCTGCTCGCAATCTGATCGCGTGCTTTCCCGCGCCAGCTACCGGCCATGATTGGACCGACCTCAGGTCCATATTCACCCGAGGGAACCGCCAGAGCATCCTCAAAGCTGGCACCTAGGATAGCCGCCCGCAAGACCAGTGCATACGCTTCACAGGCCTCGAGGCACGCATCTGCAGCGTGCGTGGTCATGCTCTGTCGGCGGGCTACTCGTGTCACTACTGCGGGATCTTGCTGTATCCCCCAGATCGCGACTGGCGCGAGCCTCATTAGTGAGCCGTTGCCTGCCGAGTACGGATCGGTCGAGCCGGCAATCGGGTCGCCCGTTTCCTCGAACCGAGCAAGGGCCTGCCGGGTTGCGATCCCGATATCGAAACAACTTCCCGTGGGACTGAATGCGCCGTTCCTCCACCAATCGACAAAACGCAGTTGTGCTTCTCCCGGCTCAAAAGCCGAGCCCTTGGCCGCGCTGGCGAGGAGAGCTTCTCCGAGCGCCAGGGCCATGGAAGTGTCATCGGTCCATGTCCCCGCATCCAAGCCGAACGGCCCTCCCCCGACCATGTCCGTGATGTGGGCATAGCTGTCGCGCGGCTTGAACTCGAGCGTCGTCCCCACAGCATCTCCGACCGCCAGTCCAACCAAACAGCCATAGGACCGATCGTAGATGCGCTCGATCTCTCGCAGGTGATCTTCTTGTGCCTTCGTCTCAATTGCGCCAGGCCTGACGCAGCGAACGTGAGCGATTGCACTGCTAGCGTCAGCAAGGCCAAGTTCGACTAGCAGCCTCGCTGCCACAGTACCGGCCCGGCCGAGCCCGCCGCGGCAGTGGATGAAAATGCCGTTCCCGTTGATTAGCAAGCCGCGCAACCGAGCTCCGGCCGTCCGCCATCTTTGCTCGAATTCCTCGCCAGGTGCCGTGACGTCGGGGATCGGCAGATGAAACCATTCCATCCCGCGCGCAGCAACCGCAGTCTCCAGATCTGCCACCCCCAGCAGCTCGATCTCGTGCTTCTCAATCAGAGAGACGACTGCAGCAGCCCCCCACCCCCGCACCGCGTCCAGATCGCCCGCAAGGTCACGCTTCCACTCAAAGCCAGCGAGCGCAGGCCCTTGCTTTCCTGGACAGAACGATAGCCCAATCCTACCTCGCGCAGCAGCGAGTGTCGGGATCCTGATGGGGTCGGTAATGCTTGTGCGACAGTTTTCGGTCATTGAGTCCCATTAAAGCAACCATCCGACAAAAATGGTCGCAGTTAACCTTCTCAGAAACGAAGCTCTCCGATCTGGTGATCATGGCCGTCACCAAGTTTCATCCCTTTTCGAGCTAACGCCCACTGCGCTTACCCAGAAGAGGTCGCTTCGTGTCCCAAAGGGCTTGCTCAAGAAGCTCGAGAGTCCATTGATCCATCTGGGGTGAGAAAAACCAAAGCGATACCTTCACGTCCATCGGATAACCCCTCGCCCATTGGTTCAGGCGCATCGCATATGTGTCTACCCCCCCGATAAGACCGAGGTGTTGCGCAAACCTAGATGGAAATGACTTTGAGCTGCCTACATACAGTGAGGCGGGATTCGGTTCATCCAATAGGCGACTGTATCGTAGTTTTCGGCCAGAGTGTTCACAATGCGATGCCCGTTGCTTAAACTTGCCCTTCATTGTGCCGTAACCAGAACCATCTGTCAGCTCAAAGCAGTAAATTACGGCTGATCGTGCACTGCATTTTTTTCGCACACGATCCAAAACTTCTTTCATCCCATCTGGATCAGATAGTGCAGACAAATTAAACTTGAATTGCTCATCACCAATCGGGGCGGATTCTTTCAGATTGCCCATCGCACGAGCGAGATTCGACAATGCCAAAGCCCGACAGGTACTGAACTCCATGACTAAATTCCCTGCAAATTATGTGATAGGACATCAGGCAAATTCTATCGAAGCTATGAAGGCGCCCCCGGCGAGAGATTTAATGCGAGCGCTCGGGCAGCATCATGATCAAGACCAAAATGCTCAATCATGCCCTCGAACAAATGAGGTTCAGGCTGTCCAAGCGCGAGACGGTAACGGACCAGCTCTTCGCGCAGACGCTTGAGTTGGAGCTCGACGCGGCTAAACGGCACTGCAAATGTGACACTGACCGGCTTGTGATTGGTAGGCGACCACCAGCGCTCTAACCCAAGGCCCTCCCTCTTTGCCGCCCTTGCAGCGTCGAAAATTGCCTGAAAAGGGCTGGTCCAGGACTCGGCCGTCAGATTGCCGAATTTGTCAGCAAGAGCCCTCCGGACACCAAGACTTGCGTAGCGTGATACCCGGCCCTCTCGTTGTTCAAAATCGACAGGATCCCGGGGCAAGTCCCAATGAATGACTCGGTCACACCATACGTGAAAATCAAGCCCCTCCTGGCCAACGGATGTCGTTGCCAACACATGCGGCCAAAATGGCGAGTTGAAGCCCTTGCGAAGAGTGTCGGAGCGAAGCTTCTCACTGGCCTTCGACCCTGTATTGCGCCGCTCGGCTCCCATGTACGGTGCCGCAGCATGGACTCGAACTGTCCGCGTCCCACGAGTAGTCCTCCGCTGGACGCGCCCTGGCCGTCCAACAAGACTTTGGTTTAGAATATCGAGAGTTTCAGCATCACCTACCAATCGCGTGACTGCCAAGTGCTCGTCCAACGTTGCCTCGAGGCAACCATCAAGCAATGCCTGACGAAGTGCTTCGGGATACCCACCAGGTATTTTTCTGCGCCTTGCGCCCAAGACCACGGACGCGAAGTAGCGCTGACCGAGATATGGCCGAAGATGTCGCCAACAGAAGTCGAACGCATCCGGAAGGAGATCTGACAGCTCCTCCTTCTGGTGCGGGTGCCTTCGGATAGTTCTTGCAACAATCATTCCCGGTGTGCCGAGCATCCAGTCGGCTAGACTAAGCATCTCACCCTTCGTGATTGAGCGGCTCACATTTTTGCGCTGCCAACCGCGTGGCTTTACAAGGCGTTTGAGCTGCCAAAGTGCTCCTGTAACCTTATCGCCACCACCGAGAATTCCCTCGATATCGAAGGCCAATCGCCATGGCTTTCGAGCAGGCCCAACTGGTGCAACAACATCAAAACCGTGCTGTTCGAGCCAGGATCTAAGGCCCTTTTGCGCAGCGCGGCGCACATCACTGACTTTAAGATGCCCAGATTTTTCAGGGTCAAAGGCTTCCGACAGTTTTGGGAACGGCATAAACATGGCGATGAGTGGCCATGGCGCTTTGGCATCCGGTCGGAGATAACTTTGCGTTCTAGGCTTGCCCGAAGCTTTGCGCGGACCCGAGCGTAACTCTACCTCGCCGCTGAGCCAAGATGCTACAGCGGGTGGTGTGCCGCGATATCTGCTGAAAAGCAGGGCTTTCCCGAACAGACGCTCACTTGAAGCAAGCTCAGCCCACCTTCCTCCCAACGACCACCAGGGGCGTGTCGGAGCGAGCCAAGGCAGCGTAAGCGCGTCAAGACTGAGCGTAGACGAGCCACTCCCGTTTGGATCGACTAGTGACCTTAATTGCGGGTGAGCCGGGCGATGCTTAGTCGATGCGATAGTTATCGATGGAAGGTCTGACCCCAGCGCTTTGCATATCTGATACTGGAATAGTGTCTCTGCAGGGTATGGAACAGATGACCACAGCGGTTGCACCCAACTGCGCGGAACTCTCTTAGCTTTTTTCGATACATCGACTGCATGGGCCAAATGACGGAATGTGATCAGGTCTCCAGCCTCGACTGCCGCAACATTCTCTCGCCGTTCAAATAGCTCTCCACTGATTGCTGTAGCTCGCTCAGTGCGGGCAATGACCGGGCGTAGGGCGGTCTCCAAGTTTTGCTTTGCAACGGCAACGTCAGCAAGCGCAGCCTCGATATCATCGCGTCTAGAAAGGGCATGATGGTGCGCTTCGATTGCCGCTTCGGCATCTTGTGCCAATCCTGCACCGAACTGACCGTGCAGGAAACGAACCAACTGAATGAAATGACTGTAACGCCCGCCTGGGATTTCACCGTGATCCAGCCGCTGAAGACGGTAGGGCGTCGCAGACAGCAGCAAGATAGCAGGTCGGCTCTCGTGACCGTCAATCAGCGCATCGACCAACTTTCGCTGAACGAAATGCCGCTCCTGTGCTAGCGGCTCCGCTCGCGGCAAGCCAGCTGGCACTATGAGATCAGCGTACCGGTGAAATTCATCAAGGATGAGGATGTCGGGGCGAGTGGCTGGGTGCCTCAGCGCGACAAGCGCGAGCGCAGCGCGGCAACGAAGGACCAACTCGGGAACAGAATTGCCCCAAGACTCAAGCAAATTCTGCAATCCAAGATCGAGCGGCTTTCCTGTCAGAGATGTCAGCTCTCGCAGGGCCACCTCAAACGGACGCTTAAGATGGGGAGGCGCAGGCTCGACGACAGCCGAAAATAACCGCCGCTCACCTTGCTTCTCTCGCTCCAGATCGATCGCGCGTAGCCTCTGCCAAAGCTGCGGCGCGACTTCCTTGAGCAACCCGATGATCAGATCGCGTTCAGCGGCGCGACCAGTCCGCTGACCAGGCTTCCACCCAGGCAAGCTAGTATCCGGCGTGTAAGAGTAGACCCGAAAGGAAGATTCCTGTCGATCTGGCTTCTTGCGCAATGCGAGCGAAAGCCGGTCTTCTGGGCTAGGCCAGTCAGGCTGTAATGCCCTAAGTTTTGTGAGGTTTTGTGATGCGATGTCGAGATTTGGGCAAAGATATACTATGTTCAGAGTGCCATTTTTCCGGCGCTGAAGTTCTGCCGCGATAGCTTTCGCTGATACAGTTTTTCCCAAACCGACCTCATCCGCAATGAGGAAGCGCCTGCTCCCATCGTCACGGATCAGAGCATTCACTGCAGCATCGACCGTCATTTGCTGGAAACGCTCGAGGGTCATTTTGCTTCGCCGATTGCGCAACGGATCGCAGTCCAAAGCTGCTCAATCTGGGCCCATTGCGCTATTGCGGCAGCGTCCCGCTCGTCCTCCGAAGCCTGGGCCAATTCTGCACCGAGAGCCTTCAAGGTATCTTCGAGACGCTCTGCCCGCGTCTCAAATTCACTGGGGTTACGCGCCCATGCAGCTAGAACCTCCTCAATGGCCAAGGGCAGAGCATCGCCTGAACCGGCGAAACCGGACCCTGCCCAGCGCCTATGGCCAGTCCACGTTGTTCCCTCTGCACCAACTATCCCTTCAAGCTGCGCACGAACCCAAGCACTGGCACCGGCGATGCCGATGTAAGCTGCGGTGGCAGCTCGATCACGTGCTTCCGCATCGTGTTCGGGGAACGAAACGGACTGCGCCCACGTGCGAGGCGGGCAGTCATTCTGCAGGCGCTCAGCGCGGAAGCAGACTAGAACAGTTTCAAGTTTCAGGGGTAGCCCACCTGGTACGAGCAATACCGATCTTTGGCCAGGTTCCCAACTTGTGACCGCATCCGGCCTCGTCAGCAGCCAAGTCTGGAGTCGATGTTCCGAGAGAAACTGATCAAAGGAGGTGTGACTGTTGAGTGTCAACCCTCCACTGCCCCGGACGATTTCCAAACTAGCCCCAACAATGGTCCTGATAGCATCATCAAGCTCTCGCTCCGCCGCACGCTGCTTTTCTGCGTTAGCATCAAGTTCAATATTCTCGAGCTTAAAGGGCGCAGCATCCTCGATGTACGAAATGAGTGCTTTCGAAACTTCAGGTGGAATGTCGAGCTCAAACAACACCTCGGCATTTGGGCCGTCCATTCCGCGCTTGGTGAGATTTGCACTTCCGATCCAAAGTCGGTTCGTGTTGCCCTTCTGTCGCAGAAGCAATTTCGCGTGAATGCCAGCAGGATCGGCTTCTGAAACATCGTCAATGTCTGTGGATGCGTCCGAAGCCTCGACTGATATCGGAACATCGAAGGTCGGCGGCCGATCAACCAATAGCAAAATGTCAGATCGGGCCCGCAGCTTGATCGCGGAATCGGTGGTCGTCAGTAATGAGTTTTGCGTAGAGCCTACGAACGCGGAGCAGCACGCATCATCAACGAATGGACTAATCGCCACCGTGCGCGTTGCGCCTCGTAAGCCAGTGATGAATGGCTTCAACTCACCTGCTCTGCGCCATTGGATGCCTTGAAGTTTTACGTCCTTAGGTGCGTTCCATCGAACCGACCGCAACTCGTCTTTAAAGTCTGCGATCCAGCCAATGGGGGATAATAGATCTTCTGCCATCGAAGCGATGGACGAAGCGATGCTCGGAGATCGAGAACTACGTGCACCCCCAGCCCGGCCGACCAACAATAATCCTGCCTCTCTATCTTGACCACCAGTCAGGTTGCGACTGCCAAGCCAGAGCCTCCATGTTACGAGCTTTTTGGGCCCCAAATAGCGGATGAGTGCGAGTTTTGGGTGGTAAGACGCCCCACGCGGGGGTTGAACCGGGTGAAGACGGCGGTCTAGCATGTGAAGGACGCCGAAATGGCGCACGGCAGGCTTCAACCGATCCGCTTGAAAGACGATGTCAATGCGCGGCGCTACGTCATTCAACGCGTCAACGAAGCTGAGCGGACCGGCTTCAAGCTCCTGCTCACCTGCCCGGCTCAGCGACAAGATTAAAGCTGCAACAGCAACTAAATCGAGCGAGTAAGTTGCAAAAGCCCCGCGATCGAGCGTTTGGTCACCCGTTGGACGCAGCCCCTCGAACACGGAATATGCCGCTTCGCGTTCAAAACCAGACGCTGTCATCTTGCCCCCAGTTGATCGAGAAAGCCTGTAATCCGATCCCATCGATACGATAATGGGACTGGCTCGCGCGGCCACCAGTTCGCCCGCCTGTCGCCGCCACTTCGAGCGAGCAAGGCTCGCCCCGGCTTTTGGGCCTCCTCTCTCGACCTATAAACATCTTCGAGCACCGAAATTTCGCCCGCACCCTTAGACAACCAAGCCTGGGTTGCCTCGATCAGCGGAATCAGCTTGCTTGCCTCAGGGACATCCACGAGGAGTCCTAGCCGATCTAGTTTGACAGCCTGTTCGCCATGCTGCTGGACAGCATCATCAAGCCATCTGCGCATCGTGGTATTTGCATCTGCACTAGCGTCCTTCATTCTTTGGACGAGCGCAGTATGAATCGCTCGAGAAATCGCCGCCAATGATCCCGCACATGCTGCTCGGCGAAGACTAACCTTTTCGTCTTCGTCGCACAGTGAGAGCACCGAAGGGCTGGTAATTGACGTGGGCGTAGCGCCTCCACGTTCAGCAAGCCGATATAGAAGTGAACGGCGTCCAAGCGCATCTCGCGGAACCGCCCAGGCACGGATAATGCGCCCCGCCTCGTCGTTTTCTTTGTCCAGATCGAATGTAAGCGGTTCAGACTGGTTGCGCCAACGCGATGGCACGGGCGGCGGATCAGAGAAGATGGACTTTGCCTGATCGGGGTCGACCTCAGGACGTCCATGCTTCCCGGTTAGATCCGGCCAACGGCTATGCAGCTCGCCTCGGCCTGGCGCGTCTCTGCCAACCGATAGTGGCCGAACGATCCCCCAAGTGCGCATTGCATTCCAGTAGACGGCGCTTGGCTTTACTACGGGAGAGCGACCCACCCGAAGCACGCGCCCGCCGATGATTCCATTTCCATCGTCGTTACCATAGTGGCGAAGCAGTTTGTGGCCGGTTCGGTCCTCAATGCGATCCAACTCCGACTTCTGAAATGCCTCTCCAGCAAACCGCTGCTGTAACTCGAGGTAACTCCAGCAGACAAACCAGATGTATCGCAATTTCGTGTGCTGCACCGATGTCCCGGGGAAAAACCGATCGGCATAGCCAAAATGGATCACGCCAAAGCCTAGTTCATCTCGGGTACCGTCAGGACCAAACTCCGCCAAGGCGAGTTCAGCTGTCCTGCGTTCCTTTTGCGATAGCCATACCCAACCAAGTTGTGGTTCCAACGTCCCCCACTCCAATTCGCGTTAACAAGCCCGGACTTCAGAATCCACGACCGACCGTCAATTCACCAGTCTCTGTCCAGAACACGGCCGCCCCATGCACAACCTTGCCTCCCCTTTGGCTGACGGCGTCGATGTAGGCTGCTAGCTGTGGCCAATAGCTTTCGAAGCGGGCTGCGTGGTCAGCAATCGGGCCACTCTTATGGTCAACAATCATGAACCCATCCGTCCCCTCCGCGATAAGATCGACAATGATGCTCTGACGTCCTCCATCTGGCAGTGCGATGTCGATTGGCTGTTCGATATGCAGGCGCGGATAGCCAAGCTCCGTGAGGATCTGACAAAGTGCTTGAGCCTGTTGTCCGAGAAGCTCGACCTCAGCGCCGGATACTCGGCAATGCTGGCTTACCCTGCCCCGCAGATCGGGTCGGCATAGCAGGATCCGCAATGCCTCGTGGACTGCAGTTCCCTTATCCGTTGCCTGTGCGAGATCCGATCCGGTGAGCCGCACACCCGCTGAAATCGGCCGGGTCTCAATTTGCGAAGGCAGCGGCCGAGTGGTGGCGATTGTCTGGGAGGGACTGATGACCGGGGTAAGCTGGCCGATAGCTCGCCTTTCAATGGCAAACCTGGGTTCGCGGTCACTGCTCGCCAACCAGACTGTGCCTTCCATATCGAACGATGCCGGGATCTCCTTGTCACAGACAGTCATGCGCGACGGGAAGTTCGCCGAACCGACAGTGATCTGATTGCCCTGCAATTTGATGCCACAGGCGTCGTTCAAAAGACGGCGTGCCGTAATCGGCAAGGGCGGCTCGACCTTCTCGTCGTCCTGCGGCCATTCGATGATCAGGCGATCACGCGCACGGGTCAGAGCGACGTAAAGCAATCGGCGCGCTGTTTCTTCACTCTCGGGATAGAGCTCATGGAGAAAGCGGGCCGTCGCCTCTGGCGCAGCAAAATCAGGAGCATAGGCAAGTGTCGCCTGTTCGATCACATGATCGAGGTCGTCGAATCCAGGAAACTTTGTGCTGAATGTCCCAGCACGAGGATCAAGCTTGTGGTCCAGACCGCAGACAACCACGACCGGCCACTCCCGCCCCTTCGAGGCGTGCCAGGTTACAATCTCGATGCCATCGGCCTCCGCGCCAGCGGGATTCGGACGGAGATCCTCACCCTTCAAGCCGACCTTGTTCTCGAGCCACCCAAGGAAAACGTTGGCACTCTGGCCATAGAAACCTGAGGCTTCGCGCATATCCCGGTGTGCATCCAAGAATGCCGCCGCTTCAGCCTCGAAGCGAAGAAGGTCCGCTCTCATTTGGGCGGGATCGTCAAGCCGGTCACACCAGTCTCGCAGCCCGGCAACCTGGATCACCTGATGGACCAGTCTGTCCACCGGCGTCGCAAGCGAGTCAGGCCAAAGTCCTTGCAATGCCATGAGTTCTGGTGTCGCAATCCGACCGTCGCAGGCCAGAGCGCCAAGAGCATCGCCGAGCGGCGTTGCGCCCGGGCCGAGCGTTGCCGTGCAGATCGCTGCATGGTTGTCTGCCGGATCCACGGCGAAGCGAAGCGCGAAGCATGCTGCCTGAACGATCTTGCTTTGCCACCAGCCTCCTTCCGCAACGCGGACCGGCAAGCCCAGGGCCCGCAGCGCGGCCGCATAGCTCGCGCAGTGGCTGTGCGTCGGGCACAGGATGGCAACGTCCCGGGGCTCCAGATCGCGCAAGGCCTTGGAATGCCTGTCGACGATGGTCACCCGATCATCCGTCAGCAGGGACAGGAGACGATCAGCGATGAAATGCTGGGGCTTTCCGCCGGAGCGGGCACCGCGCTTGTTGGCCAGCTCGATGACCTCCAGAGCAGTGTCGTGTCCCGAGGCATTCTGCGCGGCAAGCGCCGTATAGTCCTCACCGAAGAGGCACGGCCCCAGTGCGTTCACAAAATCCATGATGCGCGGATCAGAGCGCCAGTTCCGGTAGAGCGGGCTGGTTTCAAATTGCTGTGTAAGGGCGACAGTCAGTCGCGGATCCGCGCCCTGGAAGCCCATGATCGCCTGCTTGGTGTCGCCAACGATCAATGCGCGTTTGGCCTTGCGGGCCAGCGCCCACAGAAAGGTGAACTGGATCGGGTTGGTGTCCTGGAACTCGTCGACAATGACGCAGTCGACCTCGTCCATGATGGCGCCAAGCACGGCGGGCTTTTCATCGAGTATCCGCGCAGCGTTGGTCACCATGTCGCTAAAGTCGATGACGCCGAGCTCGCGCTTTCGGGTCTCGTAGTCCGTCATCGCCGACTGTGCGCCTTCGACGAGAGCGCGCGCATGCGAAACCGCATCCTCGAGCGGTCCGGGGTGAAAAACCAGGTTGTCAGCCGCCAGCATGACCGCAGATGCAAGATCGTCGTAGCCGTCAGGGGTCGGACTGCCGCGCATCGACAGACGCAGGCCCCGCAGCTTCTGCCACAGCCGCCAGTCTGTACCGCCGGATGCGAGCAGCTGCTGAGCCTGCTTCAGAGCGCGGAAGTTCTCGCGGAATGCTGTCTTGGCGGTGGCACTACCAGCATCGTCAGCGAGCGAGCGAGGAAAGGCCTGAAGCAAGGCATCGACAGTCTTCTGGAGCGCTGCAGCCAAAGCCTCAGATTTGCCGATAGGTGCACCGTATCCGGTCCGGATGGATGCCTCGACAAAGTCGGCCATCGCCGGATCGCTGCCTCGCGGACCGAGCGTTCGCAGCAAGGCGATGACGCCGAGCAACTTCTTGCGGAAGCTGTCCTCTGCGGTTTCGTCCGAGGAGAAGCTTCCTTGATAGCCAAGGGCGGCGAGGTTTCGGGAAAGCTCGCTCAATGCAGGATTTTCTTCGATCGAGCGACGGATCAGCAAGTCCTGCTCGTCTTCAGCGATCAGACGCTGCTGCGGAGATGAACCCGATGCGAAGGCGTGCTCGATCAGCAATCGGCGCCCCAGCCCGTGAATGGTGGAGACATAAGCTCTCTCGACAGCCAGCGCTGCCGACAGATTGCTGTCCGCAATCAGAGCGCCCCGGATCCGCTGCCGCAACTCCCCGGCGGCGGCTTCTGTGAAGGTGACGGCGAGGATCTTCTCTGGGCGAACCTTGCCGTCCCTGACCCATTGGGTGAGGGTTTCCTGGATATGGTGCGTTTTGCCAGCCCCGGCGCCTGCGGGCACAATCGAAAGTTCAGTCATCGAGTTCGTCCGGGAGGATTACAGAAGGAGCGGTATCGTCACGCATGAATGCGGTGATCAACGGACTGTCTTCGAGAGCGTAAGTGCCAAGTGCGGCGGCTTTCTGGAAGAATTTGGCGTCTGCCGTGGTGTTCGTTTCGAGCCGGCCAGCCTTGAGGGCGTCGAATCTCGCCGAAATCAGAGCAAGTGCATTCACGGCGATGTCACCTGCGACGAGTTCGACATCAGTGCTGTCAAACACCTCGATGCCATTGAGAAGGACGTTGCCGTCGTTGAGCGTGTGATAGGCAACCGCCGGCTGTTTGGACCAGCCGTTCAAGGTCTCGCCAATGCGAACGACAGCTTCGTGGCTGCGCTCATCGATCCGAACGGTCATGCGCCGATAGAGATCGACCTGGAGGTCCCAGCCCTTCTGCAAGCGCTGTCTGCGGGTTCCGGAGCTGCTCTTCTTGTAATCGACGACAATCGGCTGCCCATCGGGAAGGCGAAGCAGGCAATCCGCTTTGCCATGTACGGGATGGTCAAACAGAGTTCCGGAGAGCCAGAATTCGTTGCCCACGATCTCGGCGTCGAGGGATTTCAGTACCATCGACCAGTGCTTGGCGGACTTGGTGATTTCCGCCTCCAGCGTGTTGCGTTCGACAGCCCAGGCCGACGTCTGCAGGAACGGCGCAATTGCACGAATGCGTTCCAGAAGAAGCTCGGGCACCTTTTCTTCGATCACTTCGTCGGACGGGTGGTCCTTGCCCGGCGGGAAGAGGCGTTCGAATACCTCGTGGGCGAGAGAGCCGCGCAGCATGACGTCAAGCGCTTCCGGCTGCCAAGAGACGTGCTCGGCGCCGAGTTCAGCCAGGACCCAGGCCAGCGGGCTGATGAGGAGCTTTTCAAGCCGGCTCGGGCTCTGCGCTCTCGGGGTGCCATCATCCTTCTTGCGCAGGCTCAGGAGATCGAGATCAAACTCATAGTGCGTTGGCACTTCGACGGGCTCGAGGGGGTCGAGCACTGGCCGCGGCTTCCAGGCCACCAGCCTGTCCCAAATCGTACCTTCACTATGCGTGAGCGGTACGACCAAAGATTCAGGATCATCTATGCCGGTGATGAGCCGGGAGATGAGTGGCAAACTTGACGAGGCGGAGAGAAAGCTGCCGCTGCGATCGCGTTCTGACAGGAGGAATATGACCTGGTCACTTGCGGCTCCAATCTGCCGCGCGAAAAGGTCGAGCGATGCATCGAGCTGCTTGGCCTGGGACGGGAGCTGCAAGCCGATCGTATTTGAGATCGCCTCAACCTCGCTGTCGAGGAAGAACGGATTCCCCGAAGGCGGGGGCGGATAGGCACCGTCGTTGAAGCCGAGGATGAGAAGTTTGCGAAACTGCCGCTTAGGCATTTCATGCGCCAACATGACCGAGATACCGCCCAGGTAGTAAGGTCCACGTGGGCAAGGCGGTGCCTGGTATGCTGCGGCCAATTGGATCGCCTTTTCAAGTTCCGCTTCGGCGGCATCATTGGCGTTGCCGAGGGCGGCCAAAAGGCGCGAAGCTAGCTGCTTCGCCTCAGCGACGTCGGACGCAAGCAACTCGTCCTCACTGAGCAATCGCAGGAAGGAACGGATTTGCTCCTTGAGCTGACCGTTCGTCGTAGGTGACGCTGACCGGATCAGCGAGAAGAGCGCAGCCTGCTTTCCGTTCAAGTCTTGCACCAACATCGGCTGAAAATCGCCGGCCATGACCGCATTTGCCAAGGCCGATCCAACATCCGGGGACCAGCACAGAACGGGGGAACAGTATAGCGAGGCGAGCGCCATGGCGGGGGCAGGCCGCCGCCTGCACTGCAGGAAATGCAGGAGCGCTTCACTCCCAACATTTCTTCGATCCGGCGCAGCAGGAAGCGATGATGCCGTAAGGCCCGCATTCGCGAAGGCTTCCGACAGGTAATGCGTATACTCCGGCCCCGATGGCAGGATGATGCCGATCTCGCTCGCCGACAAAGTTCGATCCTCGGCAAGCCAGCGCTGGATGATGGCGGCGGCGGCTTCGCATTCCGTGAGTGCATCGCGGACGGAACAAACCGCGAGGCTGTCGTCCATGGGTACCGTTGGCGCCGACGGATCAAGCAGATGCCTTTGGACATGCCCGGCGAGGATCGATTCAGGCGCTCGGCACGTCTTGGGGGCCGAGACCAGGCGGACGTAATCAATATCGCCCTCGTCCAGCTTGCCGTGGTGACTTTCGAGATGCTCGAGCACAGCGCGCTCGAGAGATGTCAGCTGGGTGCTATTCCGATCCCAGATCACCTGAAGCGACTGCAACGCATCGCCTGCCTCACAGGCGAGGAATGCCTTCAATATCGCCAATTCGGACGGAACGATTGCTGGATTACCAAACCAAAGATCCCGTAGCGCCTCGATATGGGTGCGCGCCCTCCCGCCAGTTGCCAGGGCGGCGGTCGCAATGGATCCAGGCTCGAGGTCCCGCGTGGCCATCATCAGATGGCGCAACATTACGGCAACAGCCGTGGCTGTCTGTTCGGGGGCGACAGTAAAACTCTCCGCCCATGGGGCATCCTTACTCTGCGCTTCAAGAACCTCGCGCAGCGGCATCTCGGCACAATGAGGCAAGGCATAGAGGCTCGCCAGGAGCTGCGGACTGAGCGGCATGCAGCTCGCAAATGGCGCGTGGCCGATCCGCAGATGGCAGTTCTCAAACATTCAAACTAATCCCCCGACGACTGTCACACCGCGCCCAACACGCTCTCTGCCCATCAGCTACGACAATTTCGGTCGCAACATTTCCTGAGCCGCCGCGAGCCGCTGCTCCATCGTGTCCTGCAATGCCGCTGGCCCCTCGATCACCAAATCGCCCGCCCATCCAAACAGGTGATTGGCGAGCTCAAAGAGCCCTCCGGATCGAAATCGCACCAGCAGCTCCTCGCCATCATCTTCGAATTGCTGATGCGGGTGGAACCGCCATGCCCGCGCTCGCTCGACCGCATGCGGGCGGACCCGCAGCACAATATCGTGATCTTCCTCTTGCCAGATGCCGAAGCTGCGGGACATCCAGGCGTCGAGATCCCAATCATCCGGTGGGCAACCGACTACCCCGCTATCTCGAACGTTGCTCATGCGATCGAGCCGAAATGTGAATGGGGGATCATCCCGGTCAGGCATTTTGCCAAGCAGATAGGTGATGGGGCCATGGATCAGGCCGTATGGGATGACCCGCCGCCATGCTGGCGCAGCAGCCCAATCGGGCTGATAATCGAAATCCACACAATGGGCGGCAAGGATCGCTGACTGGATCGTTGTCAGATCCTCGGGCGAAGCGATGACGGCTGGCCCTGCCGCAACGCGGGATCGCTGCAACCGGGTGAGCAGATCGAGGTCATTGTCCAGCCGGCGCCGCTCAGCGCTGTCAAAGGCGATCTTGATCTTGGAGAGCAGCTTCTCAAGCGCTTCGGTGTTGGCTGTGCCCTCGATCCGCCCGGCTTCGACCACTGCCTGGAGCGCGGCGACTTCGGCAGCGTTTGGCCTAGCATAGGCCCGGCCCGGGCTATCCTTGATCCTGAATCGTTTGATGCGCCCATCGACGGCTTCGTCCAAGTCGAAATGAATGAGTATGACGTTGCGAAGTCGCTCGACAGTTCGGCGATTCACCCCAAGCAATGCAGCCATCTCATCGAGCGACAAGCCTTCGATGCTTTGCGTCAACGCATGCACGAGTTTGAGTGTACGATCGAGGTTACTGAGACGCTTTGTCATTACAGCCACTGCTAACTGCCTGTCCTGCAAGCGCAAGTCGCATCACGCACAACCCCCAAGCTATACGACCATATTTGTCGCACCTCTGTGTTTGAAATCTCCACATGGAACCAGAACTCAGGGAGATTGCGCGCAAGATGGCACGTCAAAGGGCAGCACAGGCGGAATTCAGCCAGAGCGAGCAGGGTGAAGCAACGCATTTCGCTCACGCTGCTGCGCGCGTTTTGCAGGCGTTGAGTGTCAATCAGGTCAAGCGGTGCGGCGAGGATCTGATCGACTTGATTGACCGCGAGGTGCCTGTTGCTGCGTTAAATAAGCTCACCAATCGGGAAAAGCCTTCAGTGGCGGAAATGCGGGCTGTCGCTCGGCAATTGGCAGCGAAGCGCGCCGTGCCAACCCAGTTGGACAGCGTGTTTGCATGGGTCGGCGAGCTGTTCGGCCTCGATTCCGCTGAGGTCACCATCCTCAGCATCTTTGCCCGCTGGGGAAAATTTGACTGCTGGCGAGAGCTCGTGCGCCGGGCACCCATCTCATGCAGCAACCTCACCCCGAGTGCTGTCGCCCAACTCTCCGGTCTCGCCGGCAACACCGTCGACCGAAAACTGATGCCCGGTGCACAGCTGTTTTCCTCGCGCCTGCTGCATGACGACCGCGACGGAGAATACAGCCTGAGCCCCCTGCTCAGGCGCCTCATTCGGGTCCACGCGGAAAGCCGGGACGAGATGCTACGCTGGCTCATGCCCGAACCGGAGCGAGGGGGATTGCTCTGGCATGACTTCGAGCACCTCGATCCGTTGCGGAGTATCGCTCTCAAAGTCCTCACGAGCAAAGAGCCTGTCAGCATCTTGCTGTTCGGGGAGCCGGGCACCGGCAAAACCGAGTTTGCGCGCACCCTTGCCACAGAGGCCGGAAGCGGCGCGATCTTTGCCGGTTTGAGCGACGATTTCGGCAACGAGCCCGATCGCTCTGAGCGCCTCGATCATCTGATGATCTTGCGGGCGATGTGCCGTCATCACCGCGACAGGGTCATCGTCGTCGATGAAGCCGACGATGTCCTGATGATGAGCGAGCGCAAAGGCAGTTCCAAGCAATGGATTAACCGTCTCGTCGAAGCACCGCAGGTTCCCACGATCTGGATCGTCAACCAGCGTTCGCGATTGGACCCCGCCGTCCTGCGACGCATGACCCTTGCGATCGGCTTCGATCGCCCGCGCCTGGCTGTGCGAGAGCGAGTAGCCCAAAGGTCCGCTGAAGCCGCATCGGTTGACCTCAGCGATGCTGAACTGCGTGATATTGCATGCCTGAAAGCGCCCCCTGCCGTGGTGGCTGCAGGTATGAAGGCTGCCCATCTTGCCAATGGCGGGGCAGATGTCGTGAAGACTGCGATCCATAGCGTCATGCGCGTTCTGGGACAGTCCTGCACGCCGGAAGCGTCCGGCTGCTCAGTCTACGACCCCAATCTGTCGCGTGCGGACACGGATTTGTCTCGCCTTGCTGAGCGCCTTGCCGCCACCCCAGACCGCGGTTGGAGCCTGCTGCTGTCTGGGCCTTCAGGTACTGGCAAATCCGCTTTTGCAAGGCATCTCGCCCAGGTCATGGGATTGGAGATCGAAGAGCGGCGGTGCTCGGACCTCATGAGCCCCTATGTGGGTGAGACCGAACAGAACATCGCCGAAGCCTTTGCCAGGGCGGCAGAGCGCGGCGCACTGCTGTTGATCGACGAGGTCGACAGCTTCCTGTATCGCCGCGAGGTGGGTCAGAGGAGCTGGGAGGTCAGCCAGGTCAACGAGATGCTGGTGCAGCTCGAACACCTCCGCACTCCCTTCGTCGCGACGACCAATCTGGCCGATAACCTTGATCCGGCGACACAGCGCCGCTTCACGATCCGTGCCACGTTCAATGCCATGACACCCGCTCAGGCCAGCCAGCTTTTCAAAGCCAGATTCGGAATCGACTGGCCTTTGGAGTGGCCCATCCACCATGGCCAAACCCCGGGCGACTTTGCCGTTGTTGCGCACCGCGCAAATCTGTTGGCGGAACGAGATCCTGCTGTCCTGGTGCGCTGGCTGCGTGACGAGATTGAAGCACGCGGCGACCGCGCAAGGGGCACGATGGGGTTTCACATCCACTCGGACTCTGCGCCACCCCGACGAGCAGAGCGGTTGGACGAAGCAGCATGAAACCCAGCTGGAACGACGAAAGTCAGTCGACTACGGGGTAGTTCGGCATCGGCCACCTGTGTTCCGGGTTATCCATCATTAGATCGATGAAGATTGGCAGAAGGCAGCCCAGGATTGATGCGCCATCCCTCACTTGATCGCGATTGACATCGCTGTTCCAGGTGGCGCCGCCATGAACCAACTGATTCCTCAAGACATAGAGCCGATCGAACAGGATTGAGAGGATCCGGGCGGTGTCATGATCGCGCAAGGCATGCTTGATCGCGGTTCGGCTGCGTTCAAGCTTCTGCTCCCAATCCGCATGGCCAGCGGCCCCATTCTGGTGCTGCCAGAACGGGTGATAGACATAGCGATTGTCCAGCAATAGTCGTATTTCCTGGCTGAACCGCTGCCAAACAGCATCGTAGACCCGGTGGCGCGCGTCGAACTTTACCAAGGTCGAGAAGAATGCCTGGAACAGTCCGCGTTCGCCTTCCGGTGCAGAGCTACTGGCTGAAGCCTCAACATCACCGGCATAGGCCGCGTTGAACCCGATCCAGAGAAGAATGAAGCGGACGTCATGGTCCTGATCCTCAGCTTCCGCACGCCGAAGCCAGGATAGCGCGCGATGAACGCGCAGTGCCAAGGGGGTCTGAAAGCCTTCGCGCAGCGAGCGCTGCTTCTCTTTCAAGGCTTCGGGATGGAGAGAATTGCCAAGGGGGTAACGGTAAACCATTGGCACAGCTTAGCGCTGGAAATCCTAACCGAATAGATCACAGCGACATCAGCTTGGAATTTGGGAGACGGCGCGGATCCATTCATCGATCTCGGCTTCAACCCAAACTGCGCATTTCGGCCCCAGCGATCGCGATCTCGGGAACCGCCCCTCGCTCATACGCTGATAGATGGCGGAGCGGCGCAGTCCGACGCGGGCGATCACTTCCGGCAGGCGCAAAAGCCTCGCCGGCGGCGCTGCTTCGGGCGGTTGAGGCATGTGCATTTCATCTGGTGTTGCATGCGGCATTGTTGATCTCATTTGCTTGGGTTCGGTCCCCTCCGAACTCTCAGGCTACCGCGACAGTGACATCGTGATGTCTCGGCCCACGAAATCATCGATGTGCTTGGCAAGCATTCGTGCCACGAGCTGTGAGGTGCCGTTGGCCCACCGAGGCCGCAGATCCTCAATCCGCCGCCCCAGGGTCCGCTGAAGATGGACTGGGAGGCTGGTGAAGAACTCTTCGAGAAATTCGCCCATCTCGCCATGCATCCACTCGCAAGCGAGCTCTTCTTGCCCGGCAAGAGCAAGGATAATGGTCGCGCGGGGGTGCGCTCCACAGGCGGCGAGCACTAGTGCCGCTTCGTCGAGCCCGATAGGCCGCTGGCCACGCGCTACGCGAAGCAGGGTCTCGCGGTGCATCCCGCATTCACTGGCAATCCTGTGGCGGGGTTTGCCGCCGGCATCGATCGCATGGGCGAGCACGCGAGCCAGACTTTGATTAGCCGGTCTGGCAACGGTGGTCGGATGGTGCATGGCTGTCTCCTTGCATCTGCACTGATGCGATTCGCAGGCATATCGCGAAGCATCCCATGTAGGAAAATGAAAAGAACATACATGGAACATCTCGTTTAGAGGCGAATCATTTCCTCTATCCGAGTCGTCGCCAAATCCCGGCTGCCGTGACGGCGTTCACCGACACAAAAAGACTGACTTCACGTCCTTATCGTCGATTTTATGCGTTGAGCTGGAAAAGATGCGTCCGCATCCTTCCACCTCCAGACGGTATTGCTGCTGAACACTTTCCTACCAGCATTTCCTAGATGCATGTGGAACACACAGCGAACGCAAGAACGCTGTGACCACCCCTCCAACCGGAGCTTCACATGCAGTCTCTCACCCTCCCCCGGCGCGCCAGCGTCAAGGGTCTCGGCAAGACCCTCAACATCGCTATCCCGGTCGCAATCGCGGCGCTTGCGGCGAGCGCCGCCTATGCCGGCGCTGATACGACCTTCACCCCTGCCCTCACGAAGTTCACCGACTTTCTGGAAGGCTCGGGCGGCAAGATCATCACGGTCCTCAGCCTCGCTGGCGGCCTGATCGGTCTGGCATCCGGGCGTTTTTCGCTCGGCCAGGTCGCCGTTCCGGTGGGTGTCGGCATCGGTGTCGGCACGGGTGTTCCGATCGTCACCTCGGTTGTGACCGCGGTCATCTGAGCGCGGCAAGGGAAGGCGGCGTCGCCATGGCAGACCCTTACATCATTCCTCGGCGGCTCGATGACCCGGAGCTTATCGGCTTCTGGACCATCGACGAGTTCGCGGGAATGCTGGCCCCCTTCACCTGGGGGATCCTCACCCAGCATATCTTTATCGGCATCATAGTCGCCTTCGGCGCCTGGTTCGCATTGCGAAAGGCAAAAGCAGGACGCGCCAGCTCCTGGGTAGCCCACGCCGCATACTGGTATCTGCCTGCAGGATTTCTGGGCCTAAAGGCAACGCCGCCTTCCCACTGCCGACTACTCGCCGGTTGAGGGGCACTTCCATGTATTCCGACATATCCCACGAACGGCAGCAATCGCTGCTGCGCCAGCGGAACCTCTTTGCGCTCACCAGCGCCGGCCTTGGCCTTGCACTGGTCGTCGCCGGGAGCCTTGCCGCCACCCGCGACCGCGAAGTGGTGCTGGTTCCGACTGTTCCCAAAGCGCTCACCGTGAGCAGTGCCGGGGTCGAGGCCGATTATCTCGAGCTCGTCACCCGCGATGCGGCCCTTGTTCTTCTCAATCGCAGTCCGGAAGGCCTCGATTACTGGATGAACGAAATCCTGAAGCTGGCAGATCCCGCAAGCTATGGCCGCCTCAAGGCCGAGCTCGTCCGGATCGTCGAAGAGCAGCGGGGCTCGGATGTCACCCAGGCATTCGTGATCCGGTCGATGACGGTCGATCCCAATGGCCTCACCTCGGATGTGACTGGCACGCTCAAGACCTTCGTCGGCGCGCAGGTGATTGCCAGCGACGAGCGCCGTTTCCGCTTCAGCTGGACTTACCGCGGCCTGCGCCTGGCGCTCGCCGGGTTTGCCCAGCTCCCCCCGCAGGACAAATCGAAGGAGGCCCAGTGATGGCTTACCGAAAAGGGACCCATACACGGGGTCTATTTCTGAGCGCGGCCGCTCTGCTCACCGCAGCATCCCCCGCTCATGCCGCCGACCAGTTCAAGCAAACGGCTGACGGCGCCGGAATCGAGTGCAGCGTTTCAGCGCGCGAGCTGACCCGCTTCGCCTTGGTCGACGACCAGTTCGCCAGCGTCTCGAAGATCTCGACCGGCACGCCCTACAACGACTTTGCAGTGACCAACGAGCCGGTGCGCGGCGACATCTATGTGTCGGTGCCGGAAACTTACGCGGCGCGGTCGATCAGCTTCTTCACCACCACCAAGAAGGGCTTCGTCTACAAGGTCGCGTGTCGGGTTGAGCAAATTCCGGCGACCCAGGTCTTCATCACCAACCCCGTCATCGCGAAGAACCGGGCGGCGGATTGGGAAAGCCAGACCCCGATCGAGACCAGCGCCGTCAGGCTCATCCAGGCGATGGCCAATGACCGGACGGTCGACGGTTTCGAGGTCCGCCAATCGACTGCCATACCCGCACGGGTCGGCGATCTCGAAGTCCAGCTCATCGCTGATTATCGCGGCGCCAGCCTCACTGGGAAGGTCGTCCGCATCCACAATCGCGGAACGAAGAGCGTGACGCTCGCCGAACGCGATCTCGCACCGCGCGACACGCTCGCCGTCTCGATCGCCGATCCGAAGCTTGAGCCCGGGGCCAGCACCACGGCCTTTGTTGTCGGCGCAAGCGGGGAGACCGGCCATGACTGATGCAACCCATACGCCAAGCACTGCCCCTTTGCAGGCCGAGAGCGCGGCATCGTCCGAACTTTCCGGGCTCAACGCCCGCACCGCGCGCCGTCAGAAGCTGCTGCTGGGGTCGCTGGGAGCACTCGCCCTCATCGGCGGAAGCTGGTTCATCCTTGGCGGCGACGACAAGGCCAAGACCGGCGATCCCAATGCGGCGCAGACGATCGACACGGCAGGCCTGGTCAACCGCGACCTGTCCCAGCGCGAGTTCGTCGCGACTTATGGCAACCGGCTGGATGCAGTCACGCGCGAACAGAAGGCGCTGAAAGACGGCAGCATCCCGCGAAGCGAGATCGAAGCGCAGCTGGCGGCTCTCAAAGCCGAGAACCAGGCCATGCGTGTCGATGGACAGGCTGCGATCGATGCTATCTCGGCAGAGAACGCCGAGCTCAAGACCCGGCTTGCCGCGCAGCCTGCATCACCTGCACCGGCTGTACCACCACCGGCTTATGGGCCGCAGGCAGGCGGCTATGACGCAAGGGCTCGGTCACCTCAAACCAGTACCGGCACCGCAGCCGGCGATCCGCAGGGCGGCATGATCCCTTTGCCTGGCGAGGTGAAGCTGATGAGCTTCAGCTCCGACAAGGTAGGGACCAGTGGTCTGAGAGTAGGCCGGCCCGATGCGCCACCGGTCGTCATCGAGGATTCGCCCGAATATCTGCCGCCCAACTCCTACGCGCCGGCACGCGTAATCGTCGGCGTTGATGCCTCGGCAGGCGTCGCCAGCCAGACCGATCCGCTGCCTGTGGTGCTTCGGATTACCGGCCCTGCTCGTTCGGTCATGCAGAACGGAAAAGTTCTGACCACCCGGATCCAGGGCTGCGTTGTCAACGGCGCGGCACGCGGGGATCTCAGCAGTGAGAAGGTCTATGTGAAGCTCGCCCGCATGACCTGCGATCAACCTGGGGGCAGGGTCGCGGTGAGTGAGGTCAAAGGCTTCATCAGCTTCGCTGGCAAGTCCGGGGTCCGCGGCCGCGTCGTAAGCCGCGAAGGCAGCCTCGTCAGCCAGGCGCTGCTCGCAGGAATTGTCGGCGGCTTCGGGCGCGGCTTCTCGGCCAATGCCAACAGCGTCTTTTCCGGCGTCACGACCAACCCCGACGGCAGTCGCTCCAAGCTCTCAGCCGGCGACATTCTCGGCGGCGGACTTGGCCAGGGCGCCGCCGACGCTGCCGACACGGTCAGCAAATACCTGATCGAGCGCGCCGAACAGTACCAACCCGTCGTCGAGATGCCGACCGGCATCGATGTCGAGATCGTGTTTCTCGACGGCGTCTACGTGAGGAACTCCCAATGATCGAAAATACTCTCCTCGAGCAGGACAATCGTCGGCGCCGCTGGTTGCGTGCCAGCGCCGGACTGACGGCGATCATCGCCGTGTCGGCCGCGACGGGATGGGGTGTGGCAAGCCTTGCAGCCCCTGCTGCCGCTCCAGACACGGCGAAAGTTCGAGAGGCGCTCAAGCTGCGCCTGCCCAAGACGCCGATCGACGCGATCAACTGCAAGGGCCTTGGCGGCCTGTGCGAGGTCGCGTCCAAATCGACGCTCTTCTACGTCGACCGGGCCGCAAAGTATCTGGTGATCGGCCGGGTCTACGACATGGAAGCCCGTCAGGATCTGACGGCCGCCCGGTTGCTTGCCCTCAATCCGGACCTGCTGGCAGCAGGGGCAGCGCGGCGCAGCAATCCCGAGACGCAATCGGAAGGTGGTCCGAGCGCAGCCGCAGCTTCAGATCGAAACGCGGCACCGCGACATGTCCCGCTCAGCAATCTTCCCGCCAAAGGCGCGATCACCTGGGGGCCGGCCGATGGTCCGCGTGTCGTCGTCTTTTCGGACTTCCACTGCGGCTATTGCAAGAAGCTCGAGGCCGAATTGAAGGCGATCGGGGCGCGGGTTGAAGAGCGGCCGATCTCGATCTTCGGGGCCGAAAGCCGGCGCGATGCCGAACGGGTGCTGTGCTCGCCGCGGCCTGAGCTGGCGCTGCATATGGCCTATTCAGGTCTGGCGCTCGCCAATCCCAAACCCTGCGACACAAGCGGTCTCGATGCCAACGAGGCCTTCGCGCGGGCCCACGGTTTTGGCGGCACCCCTGTGATCGTGCGCCCCGCCGATGGCGCCGTTCTCGAAGGCTTCCGGCCTGCCGCTGTGCTCCGGGACTTCCTGCGCGCTGGCCCCTCCCTGGCCCCAACCCCTGCTCCCAAAGGATAGACCCATGCGTTTTCCAACACGTCTCCTTGCCTGCGCCTGTCTGGCCGGTCTTGCCAGTGGCTGCGCCACGTTCGGCACCAACGTCGAGGGCGATTTCACCTGCCGCGCGCCGAAGGGCGACTGCGCACCGGCTCACGTCATCGATGCCAAGGCGACGGACAATCTGTCGAACGGCACGCTGCTCCATGCTGACGCGCGGCAGAGGTCAGGCGTCGTGGATGCCGACACCAGCCGCACAGCGGAACGCACCTTGCGCGTCGTCTTCCCCGCTCATGTCGATGAAGCTGGAACGCTGCATGACGAAGCGGTCGCCTGGACCGTCGTCGAAAATCCGCGCTGGGCCACCGAGCTGCGCCGCAAGGCGGGCGAGGGCCAGGGCGGATCCCTGATGCGCCAGGTCCGTCGGCAGCTGAAAGCCGCTCAGAGAGCCCCAGCACCGGACGGCGCGGAGGGAGACCCGAACGCACCTGACGAGGCGTCGCCCTTCTCGTCTGCACGCGACGACGCGGGTCAGGCTGGCGGCATCTGGGGCGCCGATGCCCCCAGTCCCTTCAACGAAACTTCAGATGCCTCGCCGCTGGTCCTCCCCTCCACGGCGCGCGAGGCCGTTGCCGGTGCCAAGGCACCGGCGGTCGAGGGGTTCGACACGTCGCCTCCCCCGCGTGATCGAGCCCCTCGGCCTGAGGCGGGGCAGAGCGCTCCGCTGTTCCCGAGCGCAGCGGCGATTGAAGCCGCGAAAGCTGCAATCCGCCCGGCAGTCAGAACCGGCGAACAGCCGATCGTCAGCACCTCCCAGACCAAGGAGCCCAAGTGATGGCCGAACAACTCAAGACCGTCGTCGATCGGCTGCTCAGTGGATTGCTGGGTGATGCCGAGCACGCCGACAAAGCCCGCCCGCAGCTCATGGTCGACATGCTCTCCGACTGGCTCCCCTACCGGGTCTATGATCCGGCAACCCGTCTTTACTTCAACGCACGCTCGAAGGGCTTTGTCCTTTCGGTTACGCCGCTGATCGGAGCCGACGAGCGCACCGGGGAAATACTGGGACAGTTCTTCTCGGAAGGACTGCCGGCAGGCGCCTGCCTTCAGGTACTCCACCTTGCAAGCCCGCGCATCAGCAGGATCATCGCCCCGTGGTTCGCCCCACGATACATCCAGGGCGGCGTGTACGAGGCAATTGCCCGGCACCGGGCGCGGCGGCTCTATTCGCTCGTCTGGGAGTCCGGCTCGCCGGACGCGCCCTTCCATGCGCGGCATCACCAGGTGATCGTCTCGGTCGGGGTGCCGACCTCCAAGTCGGTCAGCAATGAGGATCTCAAGCAGACCCGCGATGGCCTGGTGGCGATGCTCAAGTCGCTCAATCTCGGCGTGGTCGAAGTCAGGCCGGAAGCGCTCATCGCTGTCATCGATGATCTGACTTCGCCCACCACCGCTCCGCAGGACGATGCGGTGCCCTACAACCCGAATGATCCAATCGCATCCCAGGCGATCCGCCACGACATCGAACTGGTGGTGGCTGAAGACCGCATGCGGCTCGTCACCGAGCGTTTCCGTCCCACTGGCAAGGTCAATGACGGCGTGCCCGAGATCGGGACCGTCTATCCCGATGCCTTCGATGTCCGGCATTTTGCCGTACGCAACATGCCATCGCGCTGGGCCCCGTGGGAATGCTCGCGGCTGATCGGCGACCTGTTCACCGACAAGCTGCGCTTCCCCTGCCCCGCCGCCACCATGCTGTGTCTCGTCTATCCGGACCAGGAGGCTGCATCGGCGAAGGCCGGATTCAAGTTCATGCGGACGACCAGCCTCGCCGGGACCCGCAGCGCCCGGTTCCTGCCTCGGATCGGCGAACAGGCCGCCGAGTGGCAGCATGTTCAGGCCGAGCTTCAGGAAGGCCGCCGTCTCGTGCGGGTCTTCTACGGTGTCACGACCTATTCACCGCTGGGCCAGGGCGATCGCCACGAACGCGCGATCAAATCGATCTACAAGGCGGCGGGCTGGGACCTTACCGACGAGCGCTACCTCCAGATCCAGGGATTGCTCGCCGCGATGCCGCTCACCCTGGCTGACGGGCTCGGCGCCGACATGGAGCGGCTGAAGCGGTTCAAGACTGTGTTGTCGACGACCGCCGCCAATATCGCGCCCATGCAGGGCGAGTATCTCGGCAGCGCCCACCCCCACCTGCTGTTCGTCGGGCGGCGCGGCCAGCCTTTCTTCTGGTCCCCGTTCGAGAACGAGGCGGGCAACCACAATGTCGCGATCTGCGGCAAGTCGGGATCGGGCAAATCGGTGCTGCTCCAGGAGATGTGCGCGGCCCTGCGCGGCGCCGGCGCGCAGGTGGTCGTGATCGACGACGGCCGCAGCTTCGAGCATTCGGTCAAGCTACAGGGCGGCCGCTTTGTCGAGTTCACGATTGCAGCGGGCTTTTGCCTCAACCCGTTTTCGATGATCGATGGGACCCGCGCGGCCGAGGACGAAGACTACCGTCTCGACTGCTTCGGGATGATCAAGGCGATCGTCGGGCAAATGGCTCGCCACAGCGCGAAGCTGACCGATACCGAGCGCGGGCTTATCGACCGGGCCGTCAATCTCGTCTGGGCGGAACATGGTGCCGCAGCGACGGTCACCACAGTTGGCGAGATGCTGGCCAGTCTTGGGAATGACACCGCCTCAGACATTGCGACTGCGCTTGCCCCCTACATGGCGGGCGGAACTTACGGCGCCTTCTTCGAAGGCCAGGCAAGCCTCGACCTCGATGCGGACTTCACGGTCTTCGAGATGTCCGACCTCGCGAGCCGGGAGGATCTGCGTAGCGTCGTGCTCTCAGCCATCATGTTCATGACCAGCCAAGCCATGACGCGAAGCCCAAGGTCGCTGCGCAAGCTTCTGCTGATCGATGAAGCCTGGTCGATGCTCAAGGGCGGCTCGATGGGTGAATTCGTCGAAACCTACGCCCGCACCTGCCGCAAATATGGCGGCGCGCTGGCGACCGCTACCCAGTCGCTCAACGACTACTACAAGTCCGACGGGGCAACGGCGGCGCTCGAGAACAGCGACTGGATGCTGATCCTCCAGCAGAAGCCGGAGACGATCGCCGATTTCAAGGCGAGCAAGCGCCTCGATATGGACGATCGCACCGAGACGCTGATCCGCAGTCTCAAGCGCTCCGGGAGCGACTATTCCGAGGTGTTCATCAAGGGGCCGGAGACCGAGGCGATCGGGCGGCTCGTGCTCGATGACTATTCGGCAACGCTCTTCTCGAGTTCGCCCCAGACCTTTGCCGCCATCGATGCCGAGATCGCGCGCGGGCACCAGCTCGCCGATGCCATCGAGCGCATCGCTCATCCCACCCGCTGACACCCCATCACCAAAGGATCCCTATCTCCATGCCTCTCCATCTCGTCACCCCGTTCGACCGGACCGACCCGTCCGAAGACGAACAGCCCGTCAGCCCGCAGGTGCAGACCTTGCGCTCGCGCATGGCCGATGGCTGCTACATCCTGCTTCGCGGCTGCCTGTTTCTCGGCTCATCCTACCTGATGGCGCTGGGCCTGCCGCTGCTGTTCTTCCTGCTGTTGTCAGGCGGCAGTCCCGATGCCTTCTTCGCCCATGTCGCCAATCTCGGTGACCGCTTCCTGGCGGCCGACCTCGCACGGCGCGTGACATTCCTCGGCCAGTGCAAGTTCGTTCTGATCGGTCTCGCGACGCTCGTTGTCGTGTGGCGCATGCCGCGCTTCATCCGCGATCTCGACCGCGAACTTTCGGGAGAAAAGCTGTGAAGAACATTCTGGCAACATCGAGCCTGCGGGGGCGGCTTTCAGCGATCAATCTCACCGCTGTCCTGGTCGGCGCCGGCATGATCGGTCAGGTGCTGTGGGGTGTCTGGGCGACGGACAAGCTGCTCATCCTGGAAAAACGCGAGGTCGTCACGGTTCAGCTGAGCCGGATCATGGGCGACTTCATCGAAGCCGAAGCACGTGCCGGTCGGCCGCCTGAAGAAACCAGACTGCGCGTCCAGGCCTACCTCAAGGCCGTGGAAGCCTCGGTACAGAAGCTCGGACGCGAAGGCCGGACAGTTCTGGTTGCCGAAGCAGTGGTCGCCGGGAGCACACCGGACCTGACCGGGTCTGTGCGTGCCGACGTCGTGCGCCGCATGGGAGCCATTCCCAATGCAGCCCGCTGATCTCTTTATCCGCTCAGCTTCGGCGCGCCGGCTCGTGCTTTGGGGCGGGCTCGGCGCCGGGGCACTGGCCCTCTCCTCGCTTGCCGCCTTCGCGCAGGGCCATGCGCTTATGATCAATGTGAGCCCCAGCCTGCCCTACTGGGCCATCTGGGTCACGCGGGGGGCACCCGTGCATCGCGGGGACATCATCCTGTTCGACCCACCCACCTCGCCTTTGTTAGTCAAGCATTTCGGGGCGAAGCCCAAGCCGTTCGGCAAGCGGGTGAGCGGTGTTCCGGGCGACATCATCACCGAGCAAAACCGCATCTACTTCGTCAACGGTGAGGCCGTGGCCAAGGCCAAGCTTGAGAGCCGCCTCGGCGAACCGCTGGCGCTTGGACCTACGGGGCGCGTGCCGAAAGGCTGCTACTTCGTCACCAGCGAACACAAGGATGGCTTCGACAGTCGCTATGCCGCGATCGGTTGGATCTGTGGACCGCGCATACTCGGAGTCGGGAGGCCAATCCTGTGAGGCTCCTCACTCTGCCGGTTTGCACCACTGCGCTGGCGCTGGCCATCGCACCACAGGCAATGGCTCGCGATTACGGCCAGCACGGCGCGGTATGGCCGGTCATCGAACCGGACCTGCTTCAGCAGATCCATGCCAGGCTCACCCAGCTTGAGAAGACCGGCGAAACGGCCCGTCTCAACGAAGAGCTGAAGCGGCGGACAATCGCCCGGGTCAACCGGCCAGAGCCTGTCGCTGGCGTCACCCTCGCCTCTGCGCTGCGCAGCTGGCGCTTCGATCCGACGATCACCGTCCCGCGCGATGTTGCCGACGACAAGGGCCGGCTCATAATTGCCGCAGGCACGCGGGTCAATCCGCTCGATACCGTGCCGCTCCGGGCTCCGCTCGTCTTTCTCGATGGGGACGACCCGGCACAGCTCGCCTGGGCCACCCGTCGCTATGCCAGCACCAAGGCGAAGCTCATCCTCGTGCGGGGTGCGCCGCTCGAACTCATGAAGGCCCGGCAGCGGCGCTTCTACTTCGATCAGGGCGGCACGCTGGTGAAACACTTTGGCATTCGCGCGGTGCCCGCAACCGTCGAGCAGCAGGGCCGCGCGCTCATCATCACCGAACAGCCCCCTCTCAAGGAGCGTGCGCCGTCATGAGCAAGAAAAAACGCCTTCTGTCATGGCTTTGCGGAGCACTCCTGCTCACCAGCCTGAGCATCGTGTCCAGTGCTCCTGCCCAGGCTGCGGCCGGCCCCGGGCGCTGCACTGGCAAGTTCGTCAATCCGATCACGGACATCTGCTGGTCGTGCCTGTTTCCGATCTCGATCGGTGGCCTGAAGATCTGGCCGTCGAGCCGTCCCGATACGAGCAACCCGGCTCTCCCCGTTTGCCTCTGCGGTTTGCGGCCCGGCATCGCCATGGGGTTCTGGGAGCCGGTCCGGCTTGCCGACGTCAGCATGAAGCCATGGTGCTTCGTCAATCTCGGCGGGATGAAGCTCGATCCTGGGTTCGACATTGGATTCAAGTCGATGGCGGGGCCATCGGCGGTCGGCGGCAACACTCAGTACAACTCGCAGTGGCATGTCCACTGGTATGCCTATCCGCTGATCTACTGGATGGAGATCGTCGCCGACTTCCTGTGCCTCGAGTCCGGCTCGATCGACATCCTCTACATCACCGAGATCGATCCCCTCTGGCAGGACAGCGAGCTCACCGCGATCATCAATCCCGAGGCGGTCCTCTTCGCCAATCCCTTGGCGCTTGCCGCCTGTGCAGCGGACTGCGTGGCGGCAACGGCCAAGCTGCCGACCGATGAACTGTTCTGGTGCGCGGGCTGCCAAGGCACGATGTATCCGCTCAACGGCAATGTCTCGGCGACCATTGGCCATGTGCAGGCGTCGCGGCTCGCGCTCGCCCGCTTCTCCTACAAGCTCCACCGCGAGCTCGTCGCATGGGGAACGATGGGCAGCAAAGGGCTTTGCGGCAAGTACCTGATGCCGGTGATGCGCAAGCAGCAGTACCGCTTCCAGGCCACCAATCCCAATCCGCAGACCAAGGGCCGCTTCGCCTGCGCGCCCATTGGTGCCTCCACCACCTTCATGTCGGCAGGCCAGGTCTATCCCGCCATTGGCGAGGACATGGGCTACCTGGTCTGGCGCAAGCGGAATTGCTGTGCGCTATGAACAAAATTCCTCATCTTCTTGTCGTCGCATCGCTTTCCAGCCTCGCTGCTTTGGCTGGCGCCTCGGCTCAGACGGCCGAACCGGACCTCGATCTGGCCGCTATCCGGGCGCGGGCCAGTGCTGGTGCCCCCGATGCCGACGCGCTGTCTGCCAATGCCCGCGCCAGAGCCGAAGCCCTGGCGCGGGAGGCGAGGACCAGCTCCGACGAGGCCGAGGCGCACGCCCGCCGCTACACGCGTGAAGCCGCCGCAAACGCGAAGCCTGGTGAGGCCAGCACATTCGATTTTGACCGAATGGTGGCCGATGCCGGCGCCATGACCAGCGAAGGCATGGGCGAGGCGCCGAGGTTCATCGCCTTTGCTTCGCTATCGATGCCGCCTGCAGCGCTGCGTGCGATGATCGACGACGTGACCAAGGCTGGCGGTGTTGTTGCCTTGCGCGGGCTGCCCGGCAACAGCGCCAAGGCTCTCACGGCGGCATTGGCCAAAGTTGCCAAGCCCGGCGAGCAACTGGACGGCGTCGGCATCGACCCGCGGCTGTTCCGCGCCTTCGGAATCGAGGCGGTGCCCACCTACGTCGTCACCAGCAGCGACTTCGATCTATGCGACGGGTTCGACTGCCGGACGCAAGTTCCGCCGCACGACCGGATGAGCGGCAATGTCAGCGCAGCTTACGCGCTCGAGACCTTCGCGCGCGGCGGCGGCCCCGGCGCTTTGCTCGCCGCCCAGCACCTCGCCCGTCTTGAAAGGCAGGTTCCATGAAACGATCGGTCCTCTCTCTCGCTGGCGTGGGCGCGCTTCTTCTCGCCCTCGTCGGCCCGCTCCACGCCCAAACCACAACTGATGCTGCCAAGGCCGACGGCAAGGCTTTCGGGCGGGACAAGACAGCCGCGGCGCAAAGCGCGGCAACGACGAACCCGGATGCAAGCCGCATCCCCAATTTCGGCGGCACGCCGAGCCAGTCGGGTTACTTCGACGATCCTGACCGGATGAGCCGCGAAGCGGCGAGCCAGGCGACGACCAACACCGGCTACAAGGCCATGCGGGATTCGATGGACCGGCGCGCCCGGTTTGCGCCGCAGGATCTCGATGCAACGATCGCGCGCAGCAATGTGATCAGCGATGACCCGCTCGCCTATACAAGCGGAATGGCCATCGGCGGCTCGCAGGGACGCTGCGTGCCCTTGCCGCCGGCCAGCGGAACCGCGGCGCGCTACATGGCGACCTGCAATGTCGGCTATACGGCAACCCAGGAGACGCGGACCTGCCCCGTGACGTTGACCGCGCGTGTCGAGCAGCGGCAGGTCTACGGCTACTACTGTGTTGGTGGAAGCGGGGTCGACCCGGTTTCGGTCTACAACTGCAACCGCTACCCCGCGCCGCAATGCACGGTCACGCAGTCCTATCCGATCAACCTGTGCGATCCCTATTTCGGGATCTACTGGGGCTGTAACTCGGGTGATCTGAGGGTCGATCTCGTCAGTTGCACGGCGCCGGTCGATGGCGCGACACCCTACACGGTGACAGGCGAGAACGTCGTCACGACCACGCGCGATGAAAGCCAGTGTGCTGGTCTTGCGGCTGATACCTCGTGCCAGCAGGACACCGAGACGTGCACGGACAGCGATCCGGTGACCCGCATCGTCGATGGCATCGCCGTGACGCAGCCGTGCTGGGCGTGGAGCCGCAATTACAGCTGCGCGCAGTTCACCGAGGCACAGGACTGCCAGACACTTGAAGCCACTCCGGGCTGCAAGCTGGTGCGCGAAGACTGCCTCGCGGGCGAGCCCTGCCGCACCTGGGAGCGGGTCTATGATTGCCCGGTTCCAGACCAGCCTGCGAACACCAACCAGTTCATCTGCGACGGTGATGTCTACTGCATCGATGGCTCGTGCGAGACCATCCAGCGCGAGGCCAACGACGAGTTCAAGGATGCGGCCGTCGCCTTGAACGCGATGAACCAGGCGCGCCGCGAATTCGATCCGGACAACCTCACTCTGTTCAAGGGGACCCGAGAAAGCTGCTCGTCCAAGGTCTTCGGCGTGCTCAACTGCTGCAAAGGCAAGGGTTTCCCGCTTATCCCCGGCATCCAGCTGCTCGTGGCGCTGGGCTGCAGCCGCGAGGAGATGCTGCTGCATCAGAAGGATGCGCAGGGTCTGTGCGCCTACGTCGGCACTTATTGCTCGTCCTCCTTCCTTGGCGTGTGCCTGACCAAGCGCAAGGTCTACTGCTGCTTTGAATCCAAGCTCTCGCGGATCCTGCAGGAGCAAGGCCGCCAGCAGCTGAACAAGCCCTGGGGCAAGCCGAAGACCGAGCAATGCCAAGGCTTCACCATCGACGAGTTTGCCCGGCTCGACCTCTCGAAAATGGACTTCAGCGAGGTCTACGCCGAGTTTACCGACGCCGCCCGCCTGCCTGACGAGCTGCAGGCAACTCAAGACATCCAACAGAAGATCGAGGACTACTATGCCCGCGCCCGCCAGTAAGGCCGCGTGGCGGCTGCTTGCCGCCTGCGCAATTGCCAATTCCTTTTGCCAGTTTTCTCCGGCGACCGCCCAGTCGGCCGCAAGCCGGGCCGATGCGCCGCCGAGCGCGCAGCCGGCCGAGCGCCAGGATAGCTTCTATTGCGAGGAGCGGCGGCTTGGATACTGGTTCTACTGCGAGCGGCCCAAGACGCCGGACCAGAATTCGCCCTCGCCAGCACCTACGTCCAGCGCGACCAGCCAACTTGATGCGATCACGGCGACTTTGCGCGAACTGAAGGCCAAGGCGATCCTCGAGCCGACGCCAGCAAATGTGACGGCCTATATCCGCTTCCAGCGCGCCCAGCTCGACCGGGCGTCGCTCTTCAGCGACGTCTGGCAGCGGGCGATCTGGCAGGATCCCGAGCTCGACTACACGCTGCAGCGCCCGGTCTCGACGCTTGGCAAGCGCCAGTGGCAGGATTCTCGAAGCGCGGAACGGAACGCCGCGATGGCCCAGCTTTCCGAGCGTTACGGGCTGTTCTACTTCTTCGCCCAGAGCTGCGGCGCTTGCGAAGTCATGTCGCCGATCGTGCAGAGCGTTGCCTCGACCTGGCATATCGCGGTGCGCGCGATTTCGACCGATGGCGGCCCGTCGCGGCATTTCCCGAACTACACGGTCGAGACCAACCAGCGCAGCCGCATGGGGCTCGAGCCCAAGATCACGCCAGCGGTCGTGCTCTGGGACGCGCGGACCGGCCGCCCCATTCCGATCGGCTACGGCGTCATGAGCGCCGACGAGCTTCAGGACCGGATTTACCTCCTCACATCGAAGGAAGCTGGACGTGACTACTAGGATGAAAAGAGCCGTCGCTGCGCTTCTTGCAGCCGCCCTCCCCTTCGCCCTCCCTCTGTCTGGCGCATCGGCCGACGTCGGCAGTTCGATGGACTCGTTTCTGAACGACGTCGGGGGCGCTGCCAACGTCAACGGACCGACCGCGTTCCAGGGGCAATCTGCCGGCTATTACAGCCTCGGCAATGTCTGGACGCGGTTCCCGCAGAAGACCACCAACATCGCCAATCTACAGCTGCCGCGCGCCCGCGCCGGTTGCGGCGGCATCGACATCTTTGCCGGGTCCTTCAGCTTCATCAACGCGAGCGAGATCGTCGCCATGCTGAAGGCAGTCGCGAACAACGCTGTCGGTTTTGCCTTCAGCCTTGCGATCGACACGGTCTGCCCGGAATGCTCGAAGATCATGCAGGAGTTCAGCCAGAAGGCTCAGCTCATGAACAATCTCAACATCAACTCCTGCGAAATGGCGCAGGGTCTGGTGGGCGGGATCTGGCCGAAGGGCGACCTTGCCGACAAGGCGATCTGCGAAGCGATCGGCAACTCCGAGGGCATCTTCACCGACTATGCCGCGGCCAAGCATGGGTGCGGCACCAGGGGGCAGCGATCGAGCACGACCGCGCAAGGCTCGGGCAAATATGACGACGTCAATCCCGGTGTGCCGCGAAACTACACCTGGACGATCCTCAAGAAGTCGGCGTTCTTCTCGCCTGGCGGCCGCTTCGACGAGGAGCTCGCCGAATATGCGATGACGCTGCTGGGCACGATCATCTACGTGCCCCCCAAGGACGACGAGCCGGGCAAGTTCGTGCCGATCGTCGGCGAGGCATCGTCCACCCTCGTGACTTCGCTGCTGGATGGCACGGCGAATGGCAATGTCCTCATTTTCGACTGCGACGAGCCGGAAAAGTGCCTCAACCCGGGCTTCAAGTCGCTGAGCCTGCCGGCATCGAAAGCGCTGCGGCCGCGCGTGGCTGCGCTCATCGGCGGTATGGTTCAGGCCATCCGCGACGACACCGCGATCAGCGAAGAGCAAAAGGAACTGCTGCAAGTCGCGTCTATCCCTCTCTACAAGATCCTGACCGTCCAGGCGGCCTATGGCCGGGGCATGCCGACCGACGACCGGGAGACCCTGGCCGAGATCGCCAGTGTCGACCTGCTGTTTGCTGTGCTCGACCGGATCGTGAGCGAGGCGGGCCGCTCGATGTCGAGCTTCATCGGGGCCGACGAAGCCAAGATCGCCATGTGGCAGAATCAGGTCAATGTCGTGCGTCAGGCGCTCGCTGACCGGCAGGCCAACACGCATCTCAAGGTCAATGCGGTGCTGCAGATCATCGAGAAGACGGCGTTCATCGAGAACGTGCTGGCCGCCTCGATGTCGCCCGGAATGGCCGCATCGCTGGACTGGTCGCGCGGCGTCCAGAACCGCGCCCTCACCCACTGACCGGACCAACCACATCCAGGCGGGACAACAGACATGGTCGAGATTTTCACGGTCGGCGGCGGGGACTATCTGGTCAACGTCTTCCAGGCGGTCGCCGCCTGGACCGGCAACGGGGGCTACAAGAGCCTGCTCCAGGTGGTGATGGTAATGGGGCTTGGCCTGTCTGCCATCACCCTCGCGTTCAATCAGGACTGGCGCGCCTGGATAAACTGGTTCCTAGGCGCAACGCTCATCTACTCCTGCCTCATGGTGCCGCGGCTCGATGTCCATGTGACCGACCGGCTCAATCCGAGCCTTGCCCCGGCCAATGTCAGCAACGTGCCGCTGGGGTTGGCCTTGATGGCGAGCTTTACCAGCCAGGTCGGCGACTATCTGACGGGCTCGGCAGAAGTGGTGTTCGGCCTGCCTGGGGATCTCAACTATTCGAAAAACGGGATGATCTACGGCGCGCGGCTCTACGATGCGACCCGGTCCTTGCGGATTTCCGATCCGGAGTTTGCTGCCAATCTCGACGAGCACTTCCGGCAATGCGTGTTCTACGACGTGTTGCTCGGCCGCTACTCGATGAAGGAGCTGGCAGAAAGCGGCGACATCTGGGCGACGATCGCGCCGGGGAGCCAGGCGCGCGCGCAGCGGTTCCTGACCCGGGATGCCACTTCGGGCCAGGTGAGCTCGAGCATCGTGACCTGCCGCGAGGCCTACGACACGCTCAATGCGCAGTGGGCCGGCCTCGTCGATGCGATGGGATCGGTGTTTGGCCGTCAGCTTTACCCCAACCAGACGGCTGCGCTCGCCAAGGCGAAGCTCTTTGCCGACCTGCCGGTGGCCTATCAGTACCTCACCGGCGTGTCGGCCAACGCGACCGAAATCTTCAAGCAGACGCTGACTATCAATGCGATGAGCCAAGCCATGCATTCGATGTCCGGCAGCAGCGGTGCCGGCAATGTCGACGTCTACGCACAGACCCGCGCCGACATTCAGACCGAGCGGACCTATGGTTCGATTGCGAGCAATGCGATGAAGTGGGTCCCGCTCCTGAACGTCGTACTGACCGTGCTGTTCTACGCGCTGTTCCCGGTGCTCTTCCCGCTTTTCCTGCTCCCGAAGACGGGACCTGTCGCACTCAAGGGCTATGTGACAGGCTTCTTCTATCTCGCGGCCTGGGGGCCGCTGTTCGTAATCCTCCACATGATGCTGATGTACAAGGGCGCGGCCGACATGAGCGCGGTCACGGGCAGCAACGGCCTCAGCCTTGCAAGCTTTACCGGGATGGCCGACGTCAACAGCGATATCGGTCTGCTGGCCGGCTATCTCATCGCATCGGTGCCGTTCCTGGCAGGGGGTGTGGCCAAGGGCGCCATGGCCATCTCGCACCACGCCACGAGCTACCTCAACCCGAGCCAGAACGCGGCCGAGGAAGCGGCCCGGGAAGCGAGTACCGGCAATGTCTCGCTCGGCAACACCAGTTTCGAAAACTCGAGTGTCCTCACCCGCCAGTTCGCACAAGGAACGATCGCTCCGAGCTTCACCTATGGCGCGCCGCAGACGCGGACGTTCAGCGACACCGGGGCAATGACCACGAGCTTTCCGGACGGCAGCTACGATCAGATCCCGACATCCAGCTATCCTTTCACGCCGACGCTGGGCCAGGAGTTCACGGCGCGCCTTTCGACGATGGCATCGCAGGCCCGCGCCAACAGCGAGACTTATGCCAATGTCGCCACGGAATCGACGACAAGCGCGGTCACGAAGTTCCGCGAGCTCAGGGACCAGTTCAGCCGGGGCGCATCCTTCGAGAGCGCGACCGGCACCTCGGACTCCGACAGCATCCAGACCGCATTCAGCGAGGTCGATCAGGCATCGACCAGTCTGCAGCGGCAATTCGGGCTGTCGCGCAGAGCGGCCGATGACATATCTACGGCATGGTTCCTCGGCGGTGAGGCCGGGGCAAAAGCTGGGATTTCTAATGGCGTGCTCTCGGGAAGCGTAGGAGCGAAGGGCGGTGGGACACGCACATGGACCGACAGCGACATCGGCATCGCATCCGAAGACCGTTCCCGGATCTTTGGAAGCCTGTCCCAGATGTCAGACAGCCGCAATTGGTCGAGCACCCGCGATGGGTTCGTCCGCTCGGTCAGCACCTCATCAAGCTCGTCGATCTCGAGCACCGCGAGTGGCATGAGCGCATCGCTGACCGAAGCGCAGAGCTACAGCCGGGAGGCACGCCGAGCTGAGGAGCTCGCCAACCGGCTCGAAAGCCAGGCGTCCTTCTTCGAAGGAAACAGCGCTGCAGGCAGCCTCAATTTGTCCCAAGCCTACCGCGAATGGGGTCTCAGCGAGATCGAAAGCAACCGCGATTTCTATGGCAATGCGCGGTTTGACGATGTCACTTTCCAGCTCAGCCCGGAAGGCCAAGCATTGCAGGCAAAGTTCATCGAAAGCTATGCCGAGCAGCTTCGCGACGGGATCGACGATCGTCTCGTACTCGCCCCAGGACTGCCCGTATCCCGACCGGCTATCTTAAGCGCAGGCTCAGTGCGCGGCCGGGCACAAACCGGCGGCGGAGGTTCCGGTTCAGTGCCTCGGGTGGGGGGCGGCGATCTTCGTGAAGAGGTGCAAAGGGCTCAGGCGGCCGGTCGCCAGAAGATTACCGGCTCTAGGGGACGTCTGGACGCGATCACCAAGGGAGCTCAAGGTGCCAATGCAGAAGCAGCGGATGATGTGAAGGAGTGGTGACTTGAACGGTCACCACAGGCCGAAGGACGCTCCAGCCAGAAACGCGAAAACTGCGCCAATGACAATAAGGCCGATTATCGTCAGCTTGCGCCCCCAAGGGTCGGCCCACGACTTCTTGATCCTGTACTCAATTAGGCGATTCTCAAGTAGCGCCTGATCAAGCTCCGACAGACCCTCCCAATTCCGGGATGCAGGTCGGTTGCCAGGATCGATGTCAAAGTTGTTCATGATCGCATTCATCTCGCCGCTCCTTGGAACATAGCAGAAACGAGGACAGTAACCAGCAAAACATGCCCCGCACCGGGGAGTGCGCAGCCTCTCCTCCAATTCGGTCTAGGCCGTCACGTATCGGCACCTTGATCCGTCAAGAGCATTAACTCGCTTCGGATGCCTGGACGGGTCATCATGTCCGCGACAGTTGGCAAACTTTGCGACATTGCATCAAGGAGATCGGCCTCTAATGCCCGCATTTGCGAGATATCGATTTCAGGCGGCTTCGGACTGTCCGAGCGACCTAACGTGTTCAATAACTGAAGGACTTCCCAATCTCGAAGAATATGGACCTGAGCTGCGTTATCGCGCCAAGCACCTAGGATAATTCGAGTAACCGAGTGGTCCTGGCCAGTGACCTGATCCTCAACTGAAGCGATAAGCAAAGGAGCGGGCAATCGCGTGCAGGTCGCCAGAGCCGATTGGAGGTTTTCCCCTTCCTTCAGCGCTCGATCGAAAAGCGTGTGCCCCACACCGACAAGACGGACTGGGCCTTCGCCATTGCCTAAGCGAGCATTGCGATCAAACAGGAGCCCCTTGTACCGATCCTGCATGGCGTAGTCTTCGTCGGCCCATTTCTCCGGCGTCAGAACGTCTAGACCATCGTCCCTCCGGAAAATGCGCCGCCCTTTCGATTCCATCACCATCGAGAAGAATCGTTCGAGATCAGGGAGATCAACCTGCGGAAGATTTCTTCCAACCTGGGCAAAGTCAAAGCGAGTAACATTGCCAAGCATGGTCTTGACCTTATCGACTAGGTCTTCTCCGCCAATGGTCGCCGATTCCCGGTCGAACCATCGATCGAGGCTCTCTCGCGGCTGGGTCTGGCCTGCAGCAAAAATCTTCTCAAAAGCGCTTGGACCAGTCATGCCAATGACGAGCTGGCTGATGTCTTCTCGCTCATCCATTGCCTCGTCCAAGGTGCGCTGGATTCGCTCGAGCTTGGCGTTCAGGAGGTCCCAAATGCGCGCCTCCACCGTGTCTGGGTTCCTCAGAATGAACACTTGAACCGGCCTTGTCTGTCCGTAGCGCGACAGACGGCCGACACGCTGATGAAGCCGCATGGGATTCCAGGGCATGTCGACATGAATGAGCGTCGCGCAGCGCTCCTGAAGATCGATCCCTTCGCCCGCTGCCTCGGTTGAAACCAGAAAGCGGATCGTGCCTTGGTTGAAAGCTTCCGCTGCCGCATCGCGCGACCAACTTTTCGGGCCCCGCGAACCGTCCGCCTTGGTGACTTCATCCAAGCGTTCATCACCGTTGATGAAGCCGCAGCAACCGTGACCAAATCGAGCATGCAGGGCATCAACCACGAGAGCCTGGGTTGCCTTGTATTCGGTGAAGAGCAGCACTGGCTCACCGGTGGGCAAATCGCTCGCGATGAGATCAACTAGTCGCTCGATCTTCCGCTCTTGCTGAATGGGGGCGGCCAACGCAAGCAGCTCATCAAGGCGAGCGATCTCGCCCTCCATGAGTTCGGCGAGCATCTTGCCCCACGCCTCTTCGTCAGCCCGCGCGCGATCGTCCAATGTCTCGTCGTCATCACCTTCCGTTATGGACACAGAAGGCGTACGAGCCTGCTCAGCAACATCTGCCAGTTTCGCGCGGCGTTTGGTCAAAGCGCTTCGGATCGCAGCAATCGAACTCGCCGCTAGCTTCTGGAGTGCTATGAGCAAGAGCATCCTCGCGGATTGGGCCCGCCCATCGAGGGTCGATGCATAGGCGCGCCCATCAATGATGAATGCACTCAGCGTTTCGTAGAATGCGCTCTCTGCTGCACTAAAGGCATATTCCCTTGTTTCCACCGTGACCGGCGTGAAAAGGCGGTTCCCTTTGAGGTCGGTAACGGTCGCCTTGTTGTTACGGATCATCACATCCGGCAGCTTGGCCAGTTGCTCGTCGATGTCGCGCTCAGGTCCGAACTGATCCGGATCGAGGAGGCTCAACAATGACAGAAAGCCGAAGTCCTTGCCCCGATGCGGCGTGCCAGTGAACAGAAGAAGAGAACGGATTCTGTGCCTTTCCTCCAGCGCGCGAAGGAGCTGAAAGGAAAGGGTCTCTCCTGTGCGTTCATCCGCGTGCAAATGATGCGCTTCATCGACCACGACCGCGTCCCAAGGATCGGCCGCAAGAAACCGGCTGCCTTCAGCCCGTCCGTCGGCGACTTCGCGGCGCAGCGTGTGGACCGACGCCACCACCATGTTTGCCGTATCCCAGAAATCCACAGCAGGTGTATCAACGGAGCGATCGTAGACCTGCAGGCGGATATCAAACATCTGCCGCAGGCGTTTCTGCCATTGGGGCACTAGCTTTGCTGGTGCCAATACCAGCAGGCGGCGAATTTGAGCCCGAGCAACCAGAGGCATGAGCACCAGACCGGCTTCGATCGTTTTACCCAACCCCACGTCATCGGCGACCAACCAGCGGAACGGGAAAGTTCGATTAACCTTGTGACAAACCCAGAGTTGATGCGGGAGCAGCTGGACACGTGATCGAGAAAACACCCCCCACTGATCGTTAACGGACCGGATTGCCATGGCGCTCGCGCGCATCAATGTCTCCGCACTGTCGTCAAAAGTCCCCGTCGACAGCGCTTGATCTAGCGACCGAGCAAGCGTGAGTTCTGAGCGAAGAACCTGCTGGATCGTCGCGCCGAAACGCGCAACAACGAATTCTCCTGCATCGGCAATAACTTGGCCCACGCCGTGGCGTGGGTGAGTGACTCTTGCGTCAGCGGCTAGTGCTTCAGGCATCGTCATCTTCTGCATCGTCCCAGTTGTTGTCTGGCCACTCGTCGACGTCTGCATCGTGAAGAATCGACACGAGGTCATCGCGGTGCTTGGCAAGTGTGATCACGTGCAGTGGCAAATCACCATCGCCATCGAAATGAGCGGCATCACCAATGCGACGCTCTACCGCCCCATACAGGGCGCGTCCCTCGTCGATGCCACGCTCAAACTGGCCCATGCCGAGCGTGTAAGCGAGGCGGCGGACGCGTTCCGCCGCACTCCAGCCATAAGGCATGATCTGCTCGAATTGCGCCCGAGAATAGATACCTTTGCGGCCCAATTCGCGCACAAGCCAGTTGGCGCCAATGCCAAGCGACCTAGCTAGAGGGGCTGCTTCAATGCCCATACGAGCGGCGACGTGAGAGAATGCCGGTCGCAAATGTCCGCGCAGGCTCACGTCACCCTCTTGGGCGATCACCGCAGGCAATTTGCGGAACAGTCTCTGGTAGCTTTCGAGATGCCGCGCGATCATGCATAGATCAGGAAGGCATCTGCGCCACATCAGGTAGTTTTCATCGGCATCTGGATCGCTCCAGGCTCGGAGGCGCTCGACAAAAGGCCTCAGCTCCTCGTCACAAGGATCGATTGTCGCGAGTTCGTGCCACCAGCCATCTTGGATTGCCTTGGTAACAAACTGCCGGGATTGAGCCGGCTTAACCCTCCCCAGTGTCTGGAAGGTTGCGAGGGAAAGCATGGTGAACCAAGCGGGCTTATCTCCATCAGCGAGGGCTGCTGAGGAAAAATCTTCAGGATACACGGCTCGATCGTAGGCAGCCCGCAAATCCCCATGATTGTCGCGCCACCACTGCGCGATCCTTGAGAGCGCCTGCGCAGCGTCAGGTTGCCAGGGGCTGATTGGATCGACCGGTGTTGAAGGGAGGCCGAATGAATACCCTAGCTTGGCGAGCAACCGGTTCTTCTCGTCTTGCCTCAGCCCGGCCAGCAAAGGGGAGTTAGCGAGTTCGTCGACATTGGGTAGCCACTTTGCCGCGCTCGCCAACAGTGCGACGGTCCGATCATCCGCACCGACCAGATAACGAATGAAGGCTTGCTGGCGTGCGGCGCTGTCACCGGCAGTCTCAGCCCATTTGGCGACAGGTAGCTGACCTGCCTGTTCACGGGCGAAGGCAGCGAGTTCAAAGGCGGCGCCTACGTACTCTGACGAAAGGCGACCCGAAGGAGGAGCGAATGCAGCCCTGCCTTGTTCATCGTTGTCGCCCAGCGGAAACGCTAGAAGACGAATCTGCTGCCAACTTCCATCTTCCGCGAGCCAGAACCGCTCGCGCAGCAACTTGCGGAATTCTGATTGTTCCTCACCGGTCATCGCCTGCGAAACTGCTTCCTCGCAAAGACAGGAAATGCGTCCCGCCAGCCCAGGATCTATGCCCTCGGCTCCAGCAAGGTTTTCGGCCAAGGTCACAACATCCAGTCTTTGACCCGAAGGCAGCCCAACAGATTTCAGAAGCTGTCCTGTTTCCTCGGTGACAACTGCATTCTTGAATTCCACTTCGGCGAGCAAATTCGAGATCGCAGCTTGAGCATCGCGATCGGCAAGGGCTCCCGACAAGCGCCATTTGACATCAGCCGCGCGCGTTGCACCGCCGAAAGCCAGCGGCACCACGGGGCGCTCCGCCCATAGCTTCGCAAGGCCTTGGCCTGACTTGTGTAGTGACTGTTCGGACCCCTGGCTTGCCAGATCTTGTGCAAAAAGCTGCACTAGCTTCCGCCAAAAATCCTCCCGTCCTTCCGGATCGAGACCTGTCGCTCGCGCGAAACTTGCCCAGTCAGCAAGACAATGGTCGTAAAAAGCGATGAGCCGTGGCCCAAGAGCAATGCCAAGCCGGGCAAATCGGCTATCCTTCTCATCGGCCGTGCCAGACAATTGGGTACGCCCCGGGTCAACCGGAAAGCGGCCTTCCAGAAGCCAGCCCCCCCGGCGACGTTCACCAACGAGCGGGACAAGGTGCCAAAACTGCGGCACATCATGCGGAAACGAGTAGGGCCCATTACGTCCGAAGGGCAGGAAGAGCCGAAAATCACTCCCTAAATCGAAGCGCAATACGTGGCGAGTAGCATCGATTGTCAGCCAGCTCACGCCGTCGACAAGAGGATGCTCCTCATGTCGGAACACGGTCTCACCGTCTGGAGCCACCACCTCAATGGATGCTTCCTGACCGAGCGCCGCCAAGAACGGAGCCGCATCCCGAAACGCTTCCCATGCGTCTAGCGCATCTCCTGAACGGCCCGGAGCAACCGGAAGTTCGATGAGAGTCGCTTTGCGCCCCCTGTCATGGAATGGGGTGACCGTCCTGCTTCCCCCTGCCCAATCTGCAGGGATCATGCCTCCCAAGATCCGGATAGCTATGCCTCCGCTGGCGAGGCGAACTTCGTCGGCGAGCATATGCACGGTCTTGAATCCAAGGCCGAAGCGACCGGTTACCCGATCTCCATCTTTGGCAGAGTGATTGATGGCGAGCATATTCGAAAGGTCCCGTCGGTGCCCTTCTTCCTCTGCCTTGCGTGGATCGCTCCCTGGTTGATTGATGGGGCGCCCCCAATGGATCACTCGCAAGCAAGTGATCACTTGATTCTCATTGTAGATCACTTCTACCCGGAAGCGTCCGATACCGTGCCACTGCGCTTGGGCATCGACAGCATTCTGATACAGTTCGAAAACCACGCGATGGGGAGCATAGCCCATCTCGTCGATCTTCTGGCGGGTGGCTTCGAGAAGCTCCCTCGCCCCGTCGTCCGACTGCGCCGCTGCCCAAAGTGCGTTGCGCGCCTTGTCCCGGTCGCGTGGTGCGTCGCGATGATAATCATTCAATGCCGCGCGCATTACCGGCCCGGTCTTGATGCCGGCCAGGCGATCATGAAGCACCTCCTGCAACTCTTCACAGGTGTCTGCGAGCGTGCGCTGATCGCTTGTAAAATAGCTGTCCAAGAGCTCCGACAATGCCGCCTTGTGACGTTCGAAGCCTAGCATCAGAGCCGGCGCCAGTTTTTTAACGAACTGATCCAACAACAGCCGCGCATCGGCTTCATCGGATGGCGATACCGGTCCGATCACGAGGTCATAGACGTGTCGATAGCCATATTCGTCGCGCTCAATTCCTCTCTGGATACAATCCAGCAGCAGCGCATCGTCTTTGCCAGACAGTGGAACTGTGCAGTCCGTTCCAGCAGCTGACCGCACCGTGACCTGCCCATGTTCCGGCAGCTCGACTGCAAAACGCAGTTCAGCAAGCCGGTCCAAATTTGCGTTAGTCAAGCCACGGTGTTCGTCGGCCAAACTGTCAAGATCATCGCAAATGCGGTGGAATGATCGCTGCCCTTCCCATCTGGCTGCGAGCGACTGGATCCTGTCATCACGACCAAGCATCGCCAGAGCTAGCAGAATCCCATCATGCACATCGTACTGGCTGACTGGAGTGAAGGCGCGCTCGACACTCTCGAGCCAGTCCACCTTCGCAGACTTGCTTGCTGGAATGGTGTCTGTCTTTTGATCGTCGGGCTGTTCCAGTTTGCCAGCATAATCGTGTGCGAGTAGCGCCGCAGGGTCGATACCTGCTGCTCCTAGCGCAACCCTGTCTGCCCTGCTGAACCCACCTGCTTCGGTCGGTACAAGGAGATCGGGCGGCAGATAGCTGGACGCATGCGTCAAAGCACGCAGATTTCGGGCAAATGTTGAGCGGTAAAGGCGCCGTGCTGCTTCAGCATTCGTGCCGAGCCCGCTCAGTGCAGCCATTGCATTCATTTGAGCAACGGTGCCGGCAAGAGAGGGCGCGTTAAAAACTTCAGCCATCCCCGCGATGACCTCATCGGCCACGCCGTCGCGAAGAGCCGCAGAGATCAGAGGCCACGCTTCTGCATCAAGGCCAACATTCGCGGCCGCCAGCTTCGCTAGCTCATCTAGGTGCTCGACGACGTCAAGGCAAAGGCCGGTGGCTCCGTGGTCAGCGGCAAGGCGGGCGGCAAAGAGAAATGACTGGGATCGATCGGGTCTTAGCCTCGCCAAGTGCCGCCGCACACTTTCTTCGCGAAGGGAGCCGGGAAGCATACTTGCGAACAGAAGTCCGGCTTGGTCGATAATCAGCTCCTGAAGCGCATGTTCAGCATCTAGAGGCAGGTCGAGGACTTTGGTCGGCGTCCAAGCATTCCCGTCCGCAGCAATCCAGGCGGTCGCCTGAAGCTTTTCTATCAGATCATCAGGCACTTGCTCGATTGCGCCCAATGCTGAAGCAATTTCCGAGGTAAACTGATGGGGATCTGGCGCGGACAATGCTGTGCGGATCGCGGCTTCAGGTCCCCAGCGCCCGATAAGCCTGTTTTGAACCGCCGCTGCTAAAGGATCGCCCCAAAGCTCGACCAGACGGGTAAATGGCAAGAGCGTAGGTGCAACATCCGAAACACGACCGCTGAACAGATCAGTAGCCGGAAGAAGGGGTTCATGCTGGTCGGATCGGTGCAAGGGCAGCGACTTCAAGATATCGTCATCGATCCCTGACTTGAGCAATGCCATAGCCTTGGAGTCGTCCATCGGCGGCATGGTGCCGGCACACTGCGCATCGCGAAGCCATGCGCCTAATTCGGCAAGATCGATCCGTCGCAGGCCAATGTGATCGCGCAATGCCTTTTTCAGTTCCGCCGTAGTCGCGGACGATACGAGGCGATCTTCCCTGTCCTGCAACAGCGCCAGTACCAGATCATCGAGTATCCCACCGAGCTCATCGAGCTCAATCAGATTGACGTGCGAAGGCAAAGCCTGATCTCGCGCGACAAGGCGCCGCAACTCCTCGCGGGGAGCATCGGCACCGAGCAGTTCAGCAAGCTCGCCACACTTGCCTGGATCCCCGAAGCGATCAACCTGCCGCAAGACTGCCAGGAGGCAATCGGCCTTCTTGGCCGAGGCCAAATCCCCCAACCCGCCATCTTTCAATGTAACCCGGTAAATCGGGGGTGACAGGACTGCGCCAGCGAGCACGACCAGCTCCCGATTTGGTGCCGCATCGAACAGCAAACCCTTTCGCTTCAATCCCGCGATGGCGCCCAAAGATAGCCGCACTTCCTCTTCGGCTTGCATCAAGCGCGCCGGAATGACCTGCAATTCGCTACCCCGACGATCCGCCGCCAATGCGTCGAGCGATGGACCGTTTCTCAAGAGATGCGATATCAGCGTCGACGCTTCCTGCGCTACGGTTCCTCGAGATGACAAAAAGGGTTCGGCGGCGGTCAACAGTTCGATTGTTTCGTTCAGCCCCAATTGCCGGGACATCGCCCCACCCTGCTCCGACCACGCAGCTTTAACCGGAATGCTACCTCCAGCGGCAGCCAAGGCTTTCAGGAGCTCACGATTTTCTACGCTCGGCGGAAGAACCAAGATGCGATCCTCCGGGAGGCGTCGGACAAGCGGCCTGAGCTTGTCAGCAGTAGCGAAACTTTGCTCGACCATGGCGATGGCGCTGCGGCAAGTTTCGACTAACGCCATCCGCGTTGCTTCGCCGGGCTGCGCGCCCTCGAGCACCGTCGCCAGCGTTTCGGCGATCTGCCCTTTTTGGAAGGCAGCGGGTCCGGCAAGGCGCACCAGGTCAGCAAGCTGCGCATCAGGCCAGTGTGGATCAGCATCAGCCAAGACCGTGCCGAATGCCAAAACGATGCCATTTTCGCTGCACCACTCCTCGAGTCTAGGAAAAGCGGCCTTGAGGCGGGCAATCGAGGTTGCATCGCCTCTCGTCACCGGACGCAGTGAGTCACCGGCGCAAACCCGCCAGCTTTCCGCCTTGTCGCCCGTCCAGCACCGGGCAAGAGCCCTGCCCTGGCAGGATTCCACACGGTGCTCATTCCACCATCGCGTGCGCTGCAATGCTCGGATCAGCGCATGACGCTCTGCATCGCTGGGTAAGCTGGGCAAGGTATCTGCAATCGCATCGAGCAGCAGCGGCAGCGCCGCCTCGCGGCGGAGCGCCTGGTTCCAACGGGTTTCGATATGATCGTCTTCACGAAGTTTTCGCCGGTCACTCGACACGAAGAAATAGCCGTGCACGAGCAGATCGATATTGTCCGTTCCGCGTTCGAGTGGCTCGGCAAACAGAGGTTCACCTAGCGGCAAGTAAACAGCATTACGCAACCGCAAGTGGCCCAAACCTTCACGGGTAGCAGATCGGCACAGGATTACTGCACCATGCGGATTCGCCTTGGGCGGTATGAGCTTACCGTGGATGTCGAACACCTTGTCCCATCCATCGGCCGTCAACAGTCGAGCAGCTTGCCCATCATGCTTCCATTGCTGGCGTCCGCTGAACGAGAGCTCGAACCCAGCTCCCTCGACGTTACCGTCAATGCTCGGGGCCCCGCTCCCCACACCTGGGCCAGACAAGCGCTGGGCACCGCTACGCAGGGAGATCCGGCGCACCTCGCCCGCGACTGGTATGATCTCCACGCTCTCCAGATTGCGGAGGCAGCACAATGTCGCGGCCAATTCCTCACCATCGAGGATATCTGAGATCGCACCATCAGGGTGCCAGTTCGTATCTGACAGGCAAAGCGCGGCCCCGGGACGCAGATGTGGGGTGCGCAGCGGCAGGAACAGCGCCATGCCCCGCTCCATTCCTAGCGCCGCTGCCTTATCGAGTAGCATTTTGGCTTCGGTTGCAGAAAGCTGAGGCCAGTCGCGATGGGCCGCATTAGCTTCAGCAACCTGTTCCCATGGATTCATGATCAGCGTTTGCGGTCGGCCTTCGCGATCCTCAACCCGGCCAAGCGCAATGAACGCGTCGCACAGATGATAGACTGATTTTTGTCCTAGACCGAACCGCCCTACTGCCGACCGTTCATCCGCTTTGCTCCCGCCGCTGGCGCGGGTAATCGCGTCCATATGGCGGGCAAGGACGGGACCATCATTTGCGATAATCAGCCCAGGGGTTCGGAGCAGTGGGTTAGTCGCTTCATCGAATCCAGCGTGACCGGCCACAACCATCCGGCGAGCACCCGCGTCTTCGGCGTTCTGGAGCAGCTCCTTGAAGATCGTGAAGCCCGAGGCATACCCCTCCCGCAAAATCTGCTGCAGGCGAAGAATGTCGCTTTCCGCTGAATGCACTAATCCGCTGGATCTGATCTCCATCTCGGTTGGATCAGATCCGAGTACGTCAGAACCGGTCGCACTTCCCTCGGTCACATAGCCCCCTTCAGCAGCTCAACCACATTTTCGCCGTGAACCACTGACTTTGACGTGCACACAATACGTTATGAGCACTGACGTTTGCCCCAGGGAAAACAAAGATTGCATCTAACCCCGCTTCCGCCACTCGCCCGACATCTCTAGAACTACCGGACTCGCACCAAATAACAACTATAGGTCGCCACCTCTTGCTCTGAGCCATTCCTTTCTTTCGCAGAATGACGGCATCACCCTACGAACTTCTAACCAAAATGCCTCTGAATGGTCCGGATACTTTAGATGTACGAGCTCATGCACCACGACATATTCGATGACTTGCGGTGGGAGCTGCATGATCCTCCAATGAAAATTGAGATTCGCGTTTGAGCTGCATGACCCCCACCTGAAACCCAAGTCCATGACCTGAACATATTTTCTAGGATTAACGCATACAACCGCTTTCCAGCGATCGACTAAGGCATTCAAATATGGATGGGCAGCACGGCTGTAATACTCTTCTATCCTTTTGCCGCCGGATTTTATTTGGTCGCGGCGAAAAAGAAGCCGATCGCCTTCAAAGCGGATCGTCGGAATTGGCCCCTTTTCACAGTCTACATCTACTAACTTAAGTCGAAAGTGCTTGCCAAGGTAATGAAACCCCTCGCCATCGACGAATTCCGGTTGCCGGAAGACCGATTCACGCCCGACGTCTTTGTGGCTCGCAAGCTTCTGGTGAACCCACACTAGTCTTGTCCGGATCAGCTCGCTCGCCCGCCCAAGATCGGCATCTTTCGGCAGATGCGCCACCAACGAAGCGTCGCGCTCAACGGTCACGCCAACGGTCTTCCGACGCTCGCTGCGCTTCACGACAAACGTGAGGTCATCGACGCGGATGGTTTCCGTCATGCGGCGAACCCCGCCCGGTTCGCGCGAGCCACCCCCATGCAGTCGGTCGCAATCGCGTCCAACTCGGCGAATGGAAAGAGGTTGCAGCTGTCGAGTTGACGAAAAACCCACCGCCTGGCCTCTTCTTGCCCGACTGGATTATCCCAAAAGCCTGCTACAGCGGTCTCTTGCCGCAGATGCCGAACAATCTCGGATGCCAGTTCGGCAAGCTCGGCGTCCCGGTCGTCATTCCCGTACCGCATCCGAAGAATGCCAAATATCGGCCCTTCTGTGTAAGGATCGAGGCCATGATATGCGGCTGAGGTCGATGACGCCGCCAAGGCCTCATCGATGAGCTTCTGTAGCTGCCTAGCGATCTCGTTCCAGTCTTCCTGATGACTGGTCAGGATCCCCTCAAGCCTTTCGCTCAAGCTCTTGAACTTCGCCGGGTCCTTTTCGAACGAAATCGAGATGTGGTGACGGAGAGCATTCTCCATGTCGGCCGCTTTGGCGCGATCGGTCTTCTTGCGGGAAACCTCTGCAGCGAAGTTGGGATCGAGGATCTCAATGGGCGGGATTTTGGGATCAATGCCATGCGCCTCGATGAAGGCGTCGAGCATGGCTTGAACCTTGTGCGCCACTCCGCGAACATCCAGCGTGCCGTCCCGATAAAGGTTCGCCGCAGCCTTTGCGATGAAGGCGAAGATCTTGACGTCTTTGGTGAACGGCCTCGCTTCTGGCCGCGGCATCAGCGTGTCGAACAAGCTGATGAAGCGCTTCACAAGAACCAGAAACTGCGCCCGGAACTTCTGATCCTTCAGCTTCCCGACGCATGCATCAACGTAGGCTTGCAGATCAGCGCCAAGGGTGATGCCGGCATCGGCAAAGTGCTTCACCACCGCATCGCGGGCCTGGCGCAACTCGGGCAGCAGCTCCTCAGGCTTGCCGATGCCCCCTGTCAGATCACTCTGATCTTCGGCGTCATAGAGCGCCAGCGCGTCGGCGAGGTTCTTTCCGACCCCATAATAGTCGACGACAATCCCATACCGTTTCGCTTCGCCGGCTGTGCGATTGGTCCGGGCTATGGCCTGCAACAGCTCAGCCCCCGCCATGGCGCGATCGAGATACATCGCTTGTTCGACCTTAGCGTCGAAGCCCGTGAGCAGTTTGCTTTTCACAACGAGGATCGCGAGCCCGTCGCGGGAGAGCGGCTTCTTGAAGCGCTCGATCCGCTGCTTGGTCTCGGTCGCGCCACCCCATGCTTTCAGGTGGGGCAGATCGTTATGGTCCACCGAAATGACAGCCGCAAACTCCAGGGCCTTGACCGTATCGAGGTGAGGAAAGGCGGCGGCCAGGAACGCCACATCTCCACCGGCATTCTGCGCATCCTCGGGCGCGATATCCTTCAAGATGTCCGCAGCGCCTTCAATGGCGGCGACGATCTCGTCGCGGGCGTCGTTCAGGGCATCGACATACTGGACTGCCAATTCCCTGCTGGAGGCAACAAGCTGCGCCTTCAGATCGTTGGGTAGAATGTTGACGATGTAGTGCCGAAGCACGTCGATGGCCTTGGCCTTTAGCGGGTCGGCGGCATTCAGAACGCGTGCGCGCGTCGCATAGCGATCCTTGATCGCCTCCCGCTCCTCAAACGACTTCCCAGCGAAGGTCGCATTGAACAGTCCATCCAGCGTGCCCTTGTCGGTCACATCGGCTTTCAGTTCGCGCCCCTCGTAGAGGATCTTCACGATCGCACCGTCCGCCTCAGCATCCCGAAGCAGGTAACGATCGATGTAGGTGCCGAAGATTTCCCGCGTCTTCTTCTTGCTCTTTTCCTCGATCGGGGTTCCGGTGAAGCCGATCCGCGCAGCGTTTGGCAGGGCGTCCAGAAGATTCTGGTGCAGCCCGCTTGTGTGCGACCGGTGCGCCTCATCGATGAGGACCAGAACGTCCTCGCTCTCGTTCAACACGGGGAAGGCCTGTCGCTCGCCGATCTTTACAACCAGCTTACTCACACGCAGCTGGTCAGGCTTGGTGGGGAGGAGCGCGTCATTCTCCGGAGCCTGACGCTCGTCATTCTCGGCAGCGAATACGATTTCCTGCTCGTCGCCGCCGTTCCGCTCTTGCAGCTTCTGGATCATCACGAACACCAGGTCGGGTTCCTGGCGGCCCAGATGCGCTTTCGCGCCGTCGGCATTCCGCGCCACCCGCATGACCTGACCGGCGAGCTTCGCCGTCTTCGACAGCTGGTCCTCGAGATCGGTCCGGTCCGTGACCACGACCACCTTGAACCGCCGAAGCTCCGGAAGTGTCCGCAGTTTCTTGACAAGGAACACCATGGTCAGGCTCTTGCCCGACCCCTGGGTGTGCCAGATGATGCCGCCCCGGCGATCCGTCATGCCGTCCTGACGGCGCGTCTTGCCCTCGCGCAGCCGATTGAGCGCGATGTGGACCGACCGGAACTGCTGATAGCGTGGCACGACCTTGATCCGAACGCCATCGTCCGTCGTCATGAACACGGTGAACGATCGTATCGCATCGAGCAGATACGCCGGCCGCAAAAGACCTGCGGCGAGCACCTCCTGCTGCACCAACTCAGTGCCGGGCGCCTTGCCGATCTCGCGGCAGACCTCGTCAATGGCGGCGCGCGTATGCTCGATGCCGATCGGCTTGACCGACCGCCACGGCAAGAAATCGTCGGGCCTGGCCGTGACGGAGCCGACGCGCGCGTCGTAATAGTCTGTGGAGACCAGAAGCTGGTTCGTCCAGAACAGGCGCTCTGCCCCCTCATTCTTCTCGGGAACGCGGCGATTGGCGTAACGACGCATCTGGTCGATAGCGGTGGCGATGGGGTCGGTGACGGCAGGGCTCTTGGCCTCGATCACCACCAGCGGCAGGCCGTTCACGAACAGCACGATGTCCGGCACGATGAAGCCCCGGTCGCCGCTTGCGCCGGGCGGGTCAACACGGAACTGGTTCACGGCGACGAACTCGTTCTCGTCGTCCGGCTCGAAGCCGATGAAGCGCACGCGGCGTTCGTGCTCTCCATCGGGGCCAGAGACATTGACGCCGCGCACGATCTTGTCGTGCAGTTCCTCGTTGATCGCGATGAAGTCCCTCGCCGTCGGGCGTTCGAGCTGCGAGATCGCCTGTTCGATGCGGCGATCGTCCAGCCATTCGGACCCATCGTCGCTGCGGTTCAGGCGTCGCAGCGCCGCCTCAAGCCGGTCGCGCAACAATGTCTGCTGAAAATCGGTGCGGCCAAGCAGGTGATAGTCCTTGCGGCCACTGGCCGGGTCTTCGTCTGCGCCCTCGAAATGCCGCCAGCCCATCGCGCCCAGCTGGCGCAGTAGCGGGCGCTCGACCACGTTCAGCTCATCCAGGCGGTCGATCTGGCTCACTCGGCCGCCTCCAGAATGGCAGCGACGAGCTTGCGGCCACTGAGGAGATCATCGCGCAACCCTTCGCGAAGTGCCGCGAGCTTGGCGCGCTCGCGGCGGTGATCCTCGATCGCAGCAGAAACACCGCTCACGCGTTCGATGATGGCGCGTTGTTCGTCCAAGGTATCCGGAACGGCAATCAAGGCCCGCCGAAGGTTTGTTGGATTGATGTTGACCTGCTGGACACCCGGCGTCGCGAACTGCCGGATCGCGCGCTGGACTGGAGCCCAGTTCAGCCAGAGGTGCAAGAACTCGGGCAGCAATTCGTCACCACAGTGAAGCCGCACAAGATAGGAGGCGAAAGCAGGGCCAGGTTCGTCGTGCCGCCAGATGGCGGCCTTGCCGACATGCTCCCAGCTGTTGGTGCGGTTGAACAGCACATCGTTGCGCTGCACCCGGAACCGCTCAACCGCATGCGCCGGTGCATATTTCAGGTCGGACAGGTCAAACTCACCGTCCTGGATGTTGTTCATCCGCAGAACAGGAATGCCGCCAATGATATCGCCCAACGACAGGTTAGTGCCATACTCCGCGCTGATGACGAAGCGTCCGAGGTTCTCGATTTTCCAAGCTGGTGGACGCGGGCCAACATCTGTCTCGATCAGCGCAGATGAAACGCGGGGTGAGCCGTCATCCGAGACGCCGCGCGCGAGCAACTCGTCGATCAGGCCGACGCGAATTGTCCGCAGTTTCTCGATCAGCGCATCGGTCTCGATGATCGCGTCGTCGAGCGCATCGAGGACATCAGCGATGAAGAGCTGGGACGGTCCGTCCAGTGCCGCCAACTTCACTCGAAGCAGGTCTGACTCGTTAATCGCGGGATAGTTCGAACCGACTTCAAACTGGGTGACCTGCCGCTTAAATTCATCAAGAAACAGCGCGTGGAACAGAAAGCGTCCGTCAACGCCATCCTTTGGAGAGAGCACGGCAAAGCCCGTGGATGCAATCACTGGGAGGTCGGCCGTGGCACGAACCATCCCATGACCCATTAAGCTTGGTCGGACGGTCGAAAACAGCACGTCACCCGGCTTTACAACTCTTCGCGCACGGCTGGGGCTGCCGGCAAAAGTAAGCACTCTCGCCTTCTGCCAGTCGATGCTGCCTTGGTTGACGCTGCTTAAGTCGATGTATCGAAACTGAAAATCACTCGGCGTCTCTCGCCCAAGGCTCTGGACGTTAGCATCGCAGTATTGGCTGAGCGATGTCGTGGTGAGATTTTCAAGCATACCTGAGTTCCTTCAGGTATTGGTCCAGCCGCGTCGTCGCGTCGGTCCTTCGCCCCTCGATGTGCTTTAGGCTGACCCGATACTTATCCCAGAGACGCTCGAGACTGGAGACCAAGGTCCCGACACGACGCGCACGGGCACGCTCGAGCCGATCGAAAAGCCGCTCGCGGTCGATGGCGAGCACCAGTTCGCGGCAATCACCGTCATCGAGTTCGGCCCGCGCTGCTGTCAGCCGCTCGACAAAGGCCGCTTTCAGCCGCCGCAGCGTGGCGCGCGCCGCCTTCAGCTCCTCCTTGATCGCTTCATAGGGGGCGAGCATCGCATCGATGGTCTCCGCTTCGTCGACAAGCGGCGCGAGACGGCGATTGAGGTCGGCAAGTTCGGCCTCAGCCTCCCGCACGTTCATTCCCTGCGCCCGCATCCAGTCGATTGAGCCCTTGGACGGCTTTCCAGCAGGTGTGGTCTTCACCAGCTCCTTGCGGCGCTTGTCATCCTCGCCCATCTCGGCGCGCAGGTCCTTGCGGCGCTTCTCCAACAACTTGGGCAGCGCGGTGCCGTCCTCCGCGCCATCCATCCAGTCCTCGGCGCCTTCGACACCGTCACCGCTTTCCCAAGCGTCCTTTTCGGCCTTGATGCGCTCCACCTCGGCTTGCGCTGCGGATAGTTGGGTCACATAGTCGGCCATCCGGTGCCGCACGAAGGGATGGGCGAGCAGCTCCTCAAGCGTCACCTTCACTGTCTTCTTGACGTCGCTGTCCTCGTCGTCGTCGGCCTCTTCGTCTTCGAGCGCGGAACGCAGCGTTTCGACCCAGCCGTCGACAAGCTCGGCAAAACCGTTCTCGACGATAACACGGAGTTCGTAGCGGATTTCGTCCCACCAGCCCGCGATGGCGCCCATAAGCGCATAGCGATCGACGCAGCCGACCGGCAGCATCGCCGGCTCGAAACTGTCGAGCAGCTCCCGGCGCAGCGGCATGAGGCGCTTGGTGGTTGGCAGGTCTGCCAGCCCGGACTGCGCCGAAGCCCACCAGGCATCGAAAGCGCCCAGCATCTCTCCGGCCCGGGCGGCGACGCCAGCGTCGGTTTCCACCAAGGCACGGATGTCCGCCCGCTTTGCCACGGCGGGGGCGAAATCGGCGTAGTCGGAATCGCGGTCGCAGAACGGCACGCCAACGTCGAAGCCCTGCGCCATTGCCTGCGGGCGGATGGCTTCGATCTCGCGCTTCGGCAAACCGCCATGAAGGTGCGCGCGGACATCGTGCGGCTCCGGCGGTGGGCTACTGTCGGCGTATCGACGGATGTTCAGGTTTCCGGCTTCGTCCTCGATAATGGCCTTGTTGTCGACTACAGCCGCAAAGCCGGGCACATCGGCGAAGGCATTATAAGCGCTGATGATCTTTTCGATGTGCTCCGGATCGATGAAGTTCTGCGCACGGCCTTCGCGATATTCGCGGTCGGCGTTGATGAAGAGCACCTTGCCCTTGCGCGCTTCGGGTTTGCCGCCCGGATGGCGCATCACCAGGACACAAGCCGGGATACCGGTGCCATAGAAGAGATTTTGGGGCAGGCCGATGACCGCCTCGATGCAATCATCCTTGAGTAGCGCTATCCTGATCTTCTTCTCTTCGCCACCACGGAACAGCACGCCGTGGGGCATCACGACCGCCATCTTGCCGTTCTGCTTGAGGCTCGCCAGCATGTGCTGCGCGAACATGAGGTCGGCCTTTTTGCCCGTCGTCGGGCACCAGCCGAAGCGGAACCGGTCGCCGAACTGGATGCCGCGCTTAGTGTAATTCTGGCTGAATGGCGGGTTGGCGATCACCCGGTCGAAGCGCATCAGGCGACCGTCGTCAAGGTGCTTCGGTTCCAGCAGCGTGTCGCCATTCCGGATGTCGGCGTCGGGAACGCCGTGCAGCAGCAGGTTCATCCGGCAGATCGCCCAGACAGCCCCGTTATCTTCCTGCCCATAAAGGCGCAGCCGCGGTCCTCCGTGCTGGAGGGCGTGCTCGTTCCCCTGGTTCAGCATGCCGCCGCTGCCACAGGTTGGATCGTAGAGCGACGTGCCACCCTGCGGATCGAGGATCCGCACCATGAGCTGCACGACCCCTCTTGGCGTGTAGAACTCTCCGGCCTTTTTGCCGGCGGAGTCCGCAAACTCGCTGATCAGATACTCGTAGGCAGCGCCGAGCAGGTCCGGAAATTCGAAATCCTCATCCAGAAGCCGGTACTTGTTGAAGTGGCTGATGAGCCGCCGCAATTTCTCGTCGGGAATTTCGGATTCGCCGATCTTGCGGGCAAAATTGATGTGACCCAAGACGCCCGACAGCGCCTGATGGTTCGCGTTTTCCAAGCCAGCCAGAGCCTTATTCAACTCGTTGGCGACATTTGAATGGACGTCATCCAGCAGCCTTGTCCATCTGGCTACGGGCGGAACAAAGAACGACTTCTCGTATGATGATGGATGGTCTGCCCGCTGCAGTGCCTCCGCTTCAGACCGCCCTTGGGCTCGCTGTTCCTTGAGAATTTTATCTCGCTGCTGCTCAAACACATCAGAACAACGCTTGAGGAACAGGAGCCCAAAAATATACTCCTTGAATTCAGAGGCATCCATCTTCCCGCGCAATATGTCTGCAGCTGCGAATAGATGACGTTCCAATTTTTCAAGGGTAAGCTTTGACATTACTATTTTGATCCAATTGGGAGTGCTTGAATCGCGATCTGATATCGTCGAGTGCCCCTACCCCTCGAAGTAGCCTTGGGGCAGGAAGCCCGCAACCACCTACCTTGGAGATCTGATTGATTTCCCACGCCGAGTAGGCTCGTTGACCGGCCAATGTGTCCTACGAGCGCGCGTAGCCCGCCTCAGCCGTGAGAGCCCTGCCTCAGGTAGCAAGTTATGCGCACTCTCGTCTTCTCTCTCGGGCGCCTGCCTGACCTAAGGTCAGCAACAAGCCTTGGGTCCCCGGCAACCAAGCGACCGAAGGTGCTCGGCGACGTCCGTGTTTGCGCCAGATATGCCTCGATCTGCTCTAGTAGCTCCATCGCCATCGACTCGTTTAAGGCTTGCGTTCTTGTTATGTTCTTACTAGGAAGGCTTCCTAGAGTCTAGGATCGATTTTCCTAGGTGCCCGCGATAGGACTGGCAGTCATGGACGACGCACGGAGAGCCCTGGACGAACTAATCCAGCAACGAGGGGTGAATTACTCCTCGGTTTCGCGCCTGTTGGGGCGCAATGCCGCTTACATCCAGCAGTATATTCGGCGCGGCAGTCCGAGGCAGCTGGACGAGCAGGATCGCTCGGTTCTGGCGCGATTTTTCGGGGTCGATGAGAAGGTTCTTGGAGCCCCTGCCCGCCGCTCAGGCCCGGTGGTCGAGCTCGTCCATGTGCCTTTGCTCAATGTCGAGGCATCAGCCGGCCACGGCGCTCTGGCCGAAATGGAAGCCAAATCCGCGCAGTTCGGCTTCGACGAGAAGTGGCTGCGTCGACTGACCGCGAGCAAGGCATCGAGCCTCTCGATTATCGCGGTCCATGGGGACTCCATGGAGCCCACCCTCCACGATGGCGACGAGGTTATGGTCGATCTCGGGGATGGCCAGTCGCGGCTGAGAGACGGGATCTATGTCCTGCGGATGGACGACATGCTGAGCGTAAAGCGGATTGCCCTCGAACCACAGGGCAAACGCGCGTCGGTCCTGAGCGACAACCCGGCTTATCCAAGCTGGCGCGGCCTCGAGAAACGCACCCTCAATATCGTCGGACGGGTTCTCTGGTTCGGACGGGCGCTCTAAGGTGGCCTTCTGATGCTTGCCCTGCTTGCCGCTTCGATCGTCGCTTCCGGGCAGACATTTACCTGCACGCCCACTCATGTCTGGGATGGTGATGGTCCAGTCTGGTGTGCGGAAGGCCCTCACCTGAGGATCGCGGGCATCGCGGCCCGGGAGATGGACGGCACCTGCCGGACCAATCAGCCCTGCCCCGCTGCCTCGGCGCTTGAGGCGCGCGATGCGCTGGTAGTGCTGATGGGCGGCTCGAAGGGAACAATCGCGACCGGACACGTGGTAGTCAGAGGTCCGCGGCTCACATGCCGCTCCGAGGGGTCCGCAGGTGGAAACAGGACCGCTGCCTGGTGCCGTCTGCCGTCAGGTGCCGATCTGTCATGCGCCATGATCAAGACCGGCACAGTCCTGCGCTGGGATCGCTACTGGAAAGGCCCGGCTTGCCGGTGACCAGCACCACGCATCTGGCCGGCGTCGTCGAATGGGCGGCCAACGGACCGGTGCTGCGAACCGATGATGGCGGGACTTGGCAACTCGACAACATCCGCCAGGTACGCAAATTCATCGGCGCTCGCGTCGAAGTGGTCGGGGAGCGTTCGGGGTTCAACGCCTTTGCCTGCTACCAGATATGGCCAGCCGGACAGCCTCGTCCGACTGCATTCAAACTCCGGCTCGAATTCCTCCTTGCCGCAGCCTTCGTCGCCTATGGTCTCTACGCGACGGTTGGCGGGGTGGTGAGCGCGCTCTGCTGATGCTGAGCGACTGGGAGCTCTGGGCCTGCGCAAACCATGTCCTACAGACCTATGGGGACAAGGCACCTTTGCACGTCGCCGAACAGATTGGGGCTCTCGCACTTGCAGGCGATGAGGCAGGCATTCGGACATGGCAGGCTATCGCCGAGCGGATTGTCCAGCTGAGCTCCAACGCCCCGGACAGGCCACTCCAGTAACCCCGCTCGACAAGCCCAATCAGTTCATCCGATCGGGGACAGATCGCCCGGAAACAGACACGATTGCTCGACTGGGGCACCATGGCTGTCGCCTTCGATGGTGAAGCCGCGCATGCGTTCGACCAAATGGCGAGCCAGATCGACCCTGGCGCTGCGCTGGGCGCGTGGATCATCGGCATTGAGCCGGACGAGCGTGTGCTCCGGCGCAACAGCCAGCGCGACTTCGAGATGGGTGAGGAGGATATCATCGGAGATTCGGGGCATGGGCCAATGAGAACAAATAAAGAACTTCACGTCAACCGGTCATGTGCGGACGCATGGGGACAACGGGACGCTAGATGCCGATCTCAAATGGCTTGGTGATCGACCGGTCAAGCTCTGGCGGCTTGCGTTCCGGTGCAGGAGCCACACGATCTTTGGCCTGACCTTTGGATGCCGCATCGTGGAGGAGATTGACCGTTTCCAGCGCCGAGCGCTTCATGCCGGCATTGCGCTCGACCGCCGCCTCGAGGTTGCCAGCATTGTCGACATAGAGCGTGAGGCCATCGCGCAGCCGCGTGACTGTCACCAGGAACGTCTGCTGATTGGCCAGATTGCGCTCGCGGCTGTCCATCACCGCAATGCCGCGATCGGAGGTCAGCCCCTGCGCCATATGGGCATTGAGCGCATAGGCGAGATCGAGACGTCGCAGCATTGGATCGTCGCGTTCGAGTCTGTGCTCTGCGCCCAAGGATGTCTTAACCACCACAGCCTCTTTGTCGACTGCGACAATCCGGGCCTGGTCGGCATTGATCAGGCCCCGCTTGTGATCGGTTTCGGTCCACCGGATCTTGTCGCCGGTATAAATATCGAGGGCGCGAACTTCGGACAGGCGTAGCGGATCCTGCTCACCTTGCGGCCGGATCTGACCGGGACGAAACTCGAACTGGCGGCCACGCTCGTTCTCCAGCGTGACCCGCTCGCGTGCCACATCGGTTCCGACCACCCGGTATTCGCCTGCTGCAAGGCCCTGGCTGCGCTGACGCCGTGCGACATCGACCACCATGCCGGGGGCGTAGGTGCTCGCATAGCGCAGCTCCTCGCGGGTTACATTGACACGGGACAGGGTCTGGAGCCGCATGGTTTCAGGACCGAGCTCGCCGCTCGCTTGAAGGCCAGTCTGCACAGCCTCGTTCACGGCACTGCGCAAATTGCGGCCTGACGCATAGATTGCGGTTGCCTCGCGCTCGGCGGTCGAAAGCGACAACCAGGCGGCGGCGGCTTCGACAGCAGCATCATTTCCCACCTCGATCACCTGGGGTGCGAGATGGCGCATGGCGTCTTCGATGCGCCCCTCTTGCGCCGCCTGCTGTGCATCTCGAAGGCCCTCTGTCCGTGCTCGGAGATTGGTGCTCATGAGCGCCGTCTCAATGCCGGCCTGCTGCATCACATCGAACGGCTTTCCGGCATCGACTGCGCCCAGCTGCTTACGGTCCCCGATGCTCGCAAAGCGGCCGAGTTCGAGAAGGTTTGCCAGCCGAACCAGCTTTTCCTTGTCGGCATTGCCGACCATGGAGGCTTCGTCGAGCAGCACGACGGTGCCGCGCATGTCCGCCAGCGCCTCGGCGAGACGGTCCGCATCGGCCCCTTCCAGGAGATCGCGGTGTCGGGCGAGGAACCGCGAGACCGTCATCGATGTAATACCTGTATCGCGCTCGAGCATCTGGACCAGCGTGTTCTGCACCGCGAGCCCGAGCACGGCTCTGCCCTCCTCGCGCAGGATATCTGCGACGGGTTTGAGGACCGTGCTCTTGCCTGCGCCCGCGACGCCCTGGATCGCGACGATCCGGTTGTTCGAGCCAAGCAGCAAACGCCCTGCCCCTTCCTGTCCGGCGTTCAAGGTCATGCCGTATTTGATCTGGGACAGGGCCTGCAGACGGGCCCCCGCAAGGTCGGGAGAAACAATCGCCGGTGCAGCGCCGCGCCCGTCTTCGACCCCAGCAATGATGCGCTGTTCGAGGCTTATAGCGTCGCGTGTCGTCAGCAGTTCCCGGTCAGCGCCCCTGCCCTTCTCCAGATGTCCCTGACGGAGCAGCTGGTCGACGCGGTGCTCGATGTCAGCGAGCGAAGTCGGGAGCGCAAAGCCAAGCGCTGCACGGTAGATTTCGGCTCGGCTGAAGGCCGCCTCCCGCTCGCCCAGATGCCGCACAGCCGAGGCGACTGCATGAATTGCGGCGACCTGCTCGACACTGCGGTTGGTCAGCCGGGAAGGTATCAGCGGGTCACCTTCGCGCAGGCCAAGGCGCTCGGCAAATGTGGTTGCGAGGGCCTGAACATTGCGGACGAGCGCGCGCATGGTTGGTCCCAAGCCGGTCACATTGCCAAGATCCTGCGCACTGCGAGCATTGGCTCTGGCAGTCACCGTGGCGGGATCAAAGCCCAGCCTCGCAGACGCTTCCTGCCACTGCTGCGTCAGCGCATCGCGATCTTCGATGCGCCCTTTGTCGGCCCGGGTCATCAAGGTTGCAGCATCGAGCACGCCTGGCCCTGAGAAGTTCATCTGGGCGGCCGCTTCCAGGATTTCCGCTCGCCGGGAACTGAAGGCATCGCGGACCACCTTGGGCACACCTACGGCCTCAAAATTACCGTGCTTGCCGAACTCACCGACCTCATACCCAAGCTTTTCGACGCTCAGACGAAATCGCGCCATCGTCATGGCATTGAGCAAGGTATTGTGCTGCCAGAGCTTGTCATTGCGTAGCGCCCGCCATTTGCCGTCGCCCCCTCGCGTCACATTGGCAATGACGGCATGAAAGTGCGCGTTGGGCTCCTGGTTGCGATTGGTGTCGTGCTGGAACAGCGCGATCGCAAGGTTGCCGGTCTGGACGGTACGCTCCTTTCCGCGAACCTCCATCCGGGTCTCGGCTAGGTTCTTTTCGGCCCAGCGCAGGGTTTCCCGGACGGCCGACCCGTAGGCATCGAGGATCCGTTTGTCGCCGCCCACCAGAGCCAGGACCGACCAGCTTTTCGGCATCGAAAAGGTGAGGTCGGTCCCCGCCCGGTGCGCCCGGTTGTCACTGCCCAAGCGGCTACCATCGGGCAGCAGTCCCTTAAGGACCGCCTCGAATTGCCGTGCGTCTACGGAACCAGTAAGCCCGAGCGCGGCAGCGCCGTTGCCCAGCCATTCACCCGAGCGATCGGCATCCGCCCGCGTGTAGTAATTGTCGGCAGCGAAGTAGTTGGCCGCGCCGCCGGCGGTGCGGACATTGGCTACCGACAGCATCGATCGGTCCCCAACGCCAAGGCAGTTGGCGACATGCTCACATCTCCATGTCGCCAAGTTCCGGACCAGTGATCGGCGGAGGCTCGTGCTCCCGCAGACCATCCTCGATCATCAGCTTGCGCGCGGCGGCATCGCTGGAGCTTTGGCTCTTCGGGTTATCCGGCTTGCCCTGTTGCAGCCCTTCCGTTCCGGGCGTGCTGGCCTGAGGCGTGCCCTTAGGCGAAGCCGACTGATCCCGCGCCGCTGCGGCTTCGCCTGTCTGGAGAAGTGGGCGGGCGGAAGGTCCAGCCTTTCGCGGCGGAGCATCGGTTCTGGTATTCGACCGGTCCGTCTTGGCCTTGCCCGCCTTGTCTTGCTCGGAACGAGTTGCCGGTTCTCGCTCCTTCGACGTCTTGCCGGGTGTGCGTTCCACTGCTCGCCCAAGATCCTTGGCAGGCGCTTCAGGCTCCTTTTTCGAGGCAGCTCGCGCACCTTGGTCGAAGGCGAGCTCGCCCTGCTTCGGGACGACCGGCTTGCCGGCGCCGTCGTCGTTCGACGAAGGATGCTCGCCGCCTGTCGGCGCTGCCTTCTGCTCTGCCTGCTCCGCCGCCGGATGGATCTCCGTGACCCTTGCCTTCGGGCTGTCCTTGACCCTGGCGATGAAGGTTTCCGCCCGCTTGGGTCGGTCGACGGGCTTCATCTTGACCGGTGCGGCGGGAAAGCCATCAGGGAACTTGATGTACCCTGAAAGGCGCGGAAGGTTCATCAGCTGGTCGGGCAGCAAGAGCGGCTCGATGTGCTTGCGCGGGGTGAGGCTGACCGCATCGCGGGCATTGTTGTAGCCATAGGTGTAGCCCTCTTCCATGTCCCTGACCTGGCGATGGCCGATGAAGTCGGAGCACCAGGTGGCCGTCTCGCGGTCGGCGGTTCCAAGGATCAGTTTGGTCCGGGCGAGCGATGCCAGCGTCATCGCCATGTTCTCGCCGTAGACCTCCTTGAGCTTGGCATAGGCATGAAGGCCAAGGACAATCGCGCCGCCGAAATTGCGCGCTGTCTGCAAGCCTTTCTCGAGCGCTGGCAGGCGGTGCAATGCACCCAGCTCATCGACGAAGAACCAGCACTTGAGATCGCGGGTGCGGGGCATCGTCATCAGCGTATTCATGGCGGTATCGAGCCAGAGCGTGAGCAGCTGCGCGCAGACACTCATGTCGACATAGCGGGCCGAAATGAACAGGATTGAGCCCTGGTTCGGGGTGCTATCGGCCCCGTCCTCGATCCATTTGCGAACCGAGAAACTTGGACCGGCAGTCGGCAGCAGCTTGAGCGCCTTGGCGTTCACGTTGAAGACGGCCCGGATCGATTCTGCCATGCGGGCAGCTTCTGGCGCGGTCAGCGGATCGGCGATCGTTCCGCGCATCATGGCATGAACGCGTGACAGGTCCGCGGTCATCAGCTCCCGCGCCAGGGCGTCGTTGGTCGCCCTGCCCTCGGCCACAAGTTTGAGGCAGAATTCGACGAACAACGCGCGGGCAGCGATCACCCAGAACTGGGCTTCACCGCCCCCGTCATGGGGGACGAGGGCGTCCGCGGCGGCCCAGAACTCACCTTCGGAGCGGCATTCGTCAAACAGGCTCCACTGGGGGCAGCGCGCATCGAGCGGGTTCAGAATGATGTCGCAATGGGCAGCATGGAAGTGCTCGATAAAGGCCCCGGTCAGATCGAAGACCACGCAGCGCTGACCCTTGGCTCTTGCTTCCGCGATCATGTCGGAGATCGCCACGGTCTTGCCCATACCGGTGGTGCCAATGAGCATCGCATGGCTTTGTTCGAGCCGCCAGGGATAGGAGACGCTGGCGATGTGCGATGGCCGATACGGAAAGACCCGGGCGATCTCTCGCGGCAGACTGAGGCGCCATTTCCAGCCCAGCGCGGTATCAAGCTCACGGGTGCGCTCGCGCCGGTTGTGTGCGGTCAATTCGTCGACGAGTTCGGGGAGCGTGACGAGCATCGCGCCGCGCTCATGTTTGCGCTCTTTGGAGCGGCCACCGAACCGCTCGGCGAACCAGTAGAAGACGGCAAATGCGGGGACCAGCAGGAAACCGGATCGCCACAATGCACTGGTCAGAAGCGCCATCAGCTTCTCCCACGCATGCACCACCGGGGGGTAGTGGTCGAGCTGGGCAATCGGAAACTGGATGGTCGCGCCGAAAGCGGTTTCCAGGGTGATCCGCTTGGCGGGATCGAACTCCATGAAGCCGTAGATGGCGGCATAGATCCGCATCCAGACGAGATAGACTTCGTGATCGGTGAGGCCTGCCGAAATGGTCCACCAGGAGGTCCATGAGATCACGAGCGCGGCAACGATCAGTGGGCCCTTGAGACCGGCCGCGAACATGAAGCTGAAGTGTCCGAGCAGCTGGCTGCCACGCGTGAAGTTGACGAGATTACGCTTCATCGGAGCCTCCCTCGCCAGCGGCTGTGGAAAGACCGAGCTCCTTGCATTTGCGCACGTAAGCCTGGTGCGCCCGACCGCGCAGCGCGTGGTCGGGGTGGCCTGCCAGCAGCGCATCAACCCCGACCATGAGGAACACCGAGCGGCGGGAAATGCGCTCAATGGAAGCGTCGAGCCGCGAGGCAAGCTCGTCCTCTGTGCAGGCATTGGCGAGCAAGGCGCGAACCCACTCGCTCATGCTGATCCCCTTGGCCTTGGCAGCCCTGCGGATCAGCGAGCTGAGCTCGCTGGAGATGTAAACCTGGAGACAGATTGGCCGTGTCATGCACGGACTCCTTGTGGTCAGGAGCCCGATTCACACTGCGAAAGGCAAGGTCGAAGCTAAGTCATATTCAAGAACATGTCAAGAACATATAGGACTGCGGAATTCCGCCATTCTTGGCCTCGCCTTGGTCAAATCCACGTAACTCCCCTCTCCCACGTCATTTTTGACGGAGAAGCTGCCATTTCACAAAATGCGCTCTATTCCTTTGTGATTGCATAATTTTTCTGCCCACCTTTCCTGCGACCCGTCGCGTAGGGTGTGCGCGAAGTTGTTCCCTTTTTGGACCGTTGTGATCGACCACTTCCCCGCCCAACTTTTGGTGGCGAAGGCCTTGGTTTCACGCGGATTTTGTAGCCCATCCGGCGCATGATGGATAGCCAGCACAGACCCATCTCTCCGAACTTGGAACTGCGCTTTTGTAGCGGATAGCCATTTGCGAAGGCCAATCTAATGCTGAAACGCATGGACCAGTTAAATGGACTGGCAACATTTCATCGCTAGGTTAGAGCATTGCGACATCGGGCATTCTTTGGGGGCGGCAGCATTGAAGAACTTAAAAGCGAAATACGTGCTTGTTGCTCTTGTCTTTGGCGCTGTGAGCGCACCCGTTTCGGCGCAGACTTCATCGAATACCGTCTGGCGCTCGGACAACTGGCGGGTCTGGAAAAAGGATGAGAGCTGCAATCTCTCTCAGACCAATCTCAGGGAGGGGTTGGCCGAAAACCGGACAAATGTGACGATCGAACTGCCCGTTGCGCAGGGGTCGTCAAGCATAATGGTTTATAGCCCTCGCTATCCCGATTTTTCACAGCACGACCACCGAGTTGCACTGTTGTTCGGGCACGGAGGAAGCTTCGATCTAAACACTGGCGAGCGTACTGCAGAGTCCTTCAACCTCGGAATGTTCGGGCACGGCATAGCCCTCTTTCTCGATCCTCAAAGGCTTCATCAAGCCCTGCGCTCGTTTGGGCAGATGGGCATTCAGATAGACGGCAATCTCTTTGATCGTGTTTCGCTAGATGGCATCGCCGAAGGTGTAGCGGAACTTGAGAAATGCGCGGGCCGAAGGAGTCTTGCTTCTGCTGACGAAGCCCGCCCAGAATTGAACGCAAGGCAGATGGAGATCATGCGAACCGTGCGTTCGGTCGATGGCTACATCGACAAGGCTTTGCATGATGAATTTTGGATGCTGATGCCTTCAGCTTTGCGGGATTCCCCATCGGCGAATGAAATGCTGCAAGGCTTGCTGGCTGAAGTGAGCGAAGCGCGGGAGGACTTTCAGGAACAGACTTGGCTAAGTGCAAAAGAGAGCCTGAGGGCGGGCCGCACTGTCAGGACAGCAGCCTATCTGGCCTCAAAAGAGGCGGCGCTAAACGCATCGACGAACCCCGGCTATCAGGCCAAGATTCGGGAGAGCATCGCTTCCGCAGAGAGGCTGCTTGCCGCGGCAGGAAGCGGAAGCCCGCTCGATGTGCCTGGGGGACGAACTTACGTTACCAGCGATCTGATCGAGCGTGTCTTGTCCGGTATCCGTGCGAGCGAGTTTCGTTTCGCCAAACTCGTTTCTCCTTCTTGGGACGACCGGCTCACCGAATTCAATTATCCAGCGGCTCACGTGTCGATCCTCGCACATGCACCATTTACGTTGGAACGAAAGGAGATCCGGAACCCCGGCGCGCGGGACATCGAAATGATAAGCGTTTCCCAGACACTTAGCCCATCCACTTATGTTGCGGTCAGCTTTGCGGCAAACGGCGGTCGATATTCTGACCCCGTCAAATCTCTCGTTTCGAACGCAAGGGCGGCGGTGGAAGGTGCAGGCGCGACAGGACGTCCTCCGGTGTTCATCAAGTGGCGTGGTTTTGATTCGGCGACGGCAGCAGGTCAGGCCCGCACTTCAGAGGGTGACGTCTACGTGTCAGTTAGGGTGGTCGAGATTCCCAGCCTAAATGGAATTATACAGTTCATCGCTGTGTCTCAATTGTCCGCCGCAGAAGCACTCAATCAGCGTGGCATATTGGAGGACTCTGCAAATATTTTGCCCTCTTCAAATTCGCAATAATTCGCGCACTGCCCAATGGGACACATGGAATTAATGGATAGGTGTCTGACAGCTGTGCATGTATGTGCTGCAGTGATTCCGGGATTAATCGGAGGCAGATATGTCTGAATTTTATTCAGACACTCTTTGGGATGTTGGTCGAACGTTGTTCTTGGCGTTCATCGCATTCCAAGCGTACAAAATGACCCGGGACTATGGCGAGAAAGCCGGGCGCTGGTCCGCTCTGTTGAAGGGAATTGCGTGGGTTGCGGGAATTGCGCTTTTCGCGGCCGCTATGATGAGAAATCCGTCCTGTGAAGAATCAGGCGACCCATTATACGGTGGCTGTGAGCAATATGCAGACGATGGCTATGAGCCAACGCTGGAACAACGTGGAGCAAGATTTCTCTTCTGGACCCTTTTGCTTGGGATCCCGGCAGGCTTCGGGTTAATGGACTCACGCCGCTACGCAGCCAATCCGTGGCGGCGTCCAGAAGATTTAAAGAATCGAGACCACGACGTTACGAACAGATAACTGATAGTATCCCGATCGCTAAACCGAAGATTGCCAGAACCAGGCCAATAACAGCGATCCAAGCTGGGATGTGTATGGCAGGATCGATGGAGCCGACATACCAGCCCATCTTCCCGCCCAACCCGACCTTCGATATTGAAAAATCAAGCTCGTCACCCTTTGCAACCCCCAACGCCTCCCGGAGATCGAACGGCATGAAGATGGCGTCTGATCGGTCATGACCTAGCAACAGAACATTGAGCGACTTGCCGTTTGCGTTGTTGGCTATTCGCGCAATGCCATACCTTGCAATTCCAGAACGGTACGTGTGGTTCACCCTGACCAAGTGCCGTCCAGAATCTCCGGATGGCAACGCTTCAACCTTTAGTTTTGGCATACCCACTCCGCATCTATTGAACTCGGACAGTGTGCTTATTCCAAACTTCAACCGGTGCGGAAGGGGCGATCGACTGTCATCCGGCAGCGACGGATACACGATGTTGTGTCATGCCACCGCATCCAGCCCGCTGCGCTGGATGATCGACAGTAGCCGCAACGCCGGACCTCCCGGCTTCTTCGCGCCGCGCTCCCAGTCGGACACAAGGTTCTTCGACACGTTGAGATATCGCGCGAAGACTGGCTGCGAGACATGCTCAGCTTCGCGGATAGCCTTGATCTCGTCCGGTGACAGAACCGGCGCAGGCGCAAGGCAGGCTTCATCGAACTCACGCATGGTGCGCTTGTTGATGCTGCCAGCGTCGTAGAGGCCTTCCATCATCTCGTGGACGGCGGCCATCGCCTCGCTCTTGTAAGTCTTTGCCTTAGCCTTGCTCATCGTCTTTCACCTCGACCAATCGACCTGCTTCAACTTCCGTTTCGATCTGGTCATCGCCCAGCTCCAGCATGATGCTGGCAGCCTTGCGATAGACCTTCAGTTCCGCCGCACTCAGGTTCGCCTTGCCGCTTTTGGCGAAAGCGAACACGAATACAGCCCGCTCGCCCGAGCGGAAGATCAGGATCGAGCGATACCCGCCCGATTTACCTCCGCCCTGGCGCGCGATGCGTTGCTTGATGAGGCCGCTGCCAAGATCGGCATCGATCAGGCCAGCTTCGGCCCGATGCACGGCGTCAGCAAGCGTGGCATCGCTGATCTTCTCCTTCGCCGCGAACTTGGCGAACCAGCGGTTGGTGTAGATGCGGATACGCGGGTTCTCAGTCATGCAGCAACGGCCCACTATCATACTTAGTGTTACGGCTCAATGAATATGAGCCGCTCATGTTTTGCTCGATCTGGTCGCCGATCCGCTGCGCTGCCTCGATGACGTGGCCATCGTCAAGATGGGCATATCGGGTGGTCGTGCGCACATCGGCATGGCCAAGCAGTTTGCCGATCATCGGCAGGGTTTCAGAGTGGGCGGCGGCATGGCTGGCAAAGCTGTGCCGAAGATCATGGATGCGGACGCCGGGAAGTCCCGCTTCGTCTCGCAGCTTGCTCCACAAATTGCCGATGTCCGTGATGGGCCGCTGTGTTGCTGGGTTCCAGAACACATAGCGCTGCTTCTCCCGGCGCGGCAGGGCGTGGAGGATCGTCGCGGCGGCCTCGGCCAGCCAGACCGTGCGCGGGCCGGTCTTGCTGTCGGTCAGTAGCAAGCGCCTTCCCCGCACCTCGCTCCATTGGAGGCAGGTAATCTCCGACTTGCGGCAGCCGGTCAGGATCAAAAGGCTGATCGCCGCGCAATGCAGTGGGAAGGTTCTGCCATGCCGGTCGAGCACTTCGCCAATCCGCCGGAACTCCTGATCGGACAGGAAGCGCTCGCACTTCCGCCCTTTGTTCTTGCGGATATAGAGGCAAGGGTTCGAACCTTCGGGCCGCACGCCCCATTGTTCGGCCTTGTTGAACATGGCGCGCAGGATTTCACCGCAACGGTTGGCAGCACCAGGTCCGCCGGTGTTGGTAATCCGGTTGAACCATTCCTGCACATGGCGTTCCTCGATCTCATCAAGGAATAGACCTTCGAAGGCCCGGTCGAGATATTTCCGCTTGTAGTAGCGATGGGTGTAGAGCGTGGACGGCTTCCACTTGGGCGATACCCGGTCCCAATAGGTTTTCAGGAAATCTCGGTAGGAGGGAACCTTGCGCAGCCGTTTGCGCTCCTCTGCCGGATTGTCGCCGGTCTGAGCACGGATCAGGACGCGTCGCGCGACGTCCATCGCCTGCGCACGGCTGAGCACCTTGGCGTTGCCGATTGTCACCGTGCGGGTGCGCCCTTCCATCCGCGCCTGGACGATATAGACTTGGCGTCCACTGGCATAATGCCGCGTTCCGAACCCCGGCAATTCGCGGGTCCAGCAGGTCTTGCGCAGCTCACCCAGGCCGCCGCACTTGCCGACAACATGGAGCCGGAGGCTGCCCAGTTCCTCGGCGACGATCCTCCGCAGGGTCAGCGCGTTCATTGCCCGACTCCAATCAGGCGCGCGATAGAGCCGGATACGCGCTCGGCGGCATCAGCCACGATCTCGTCGGAGAGGTGGGCATATCTGGTTGTCGTTTCTGCCAGCGCGTGGCCCAACAGCTTGCCGATCACCATCAGGGAGACGTTGTCGCGGATCGCGACCGAGGCGAAGCTGTGGCGCAGGTCATGCAGCCGCACATCCGGCAGGGCCGCGCGATTACGGATTTTCGACCAATGGATACCGAGCGTGATCGGCTTGTCGGGATTGCGGAAAGAGGGAAACAGCAGACCATTGGGCCTGCGATCCGGTACGGATGCAATCACATTGATGGCTTGCCGGTTTAGATAGATGATCTTCGCGCCGGTCTTGCTGTCCGGCAGCATCAGGCGCGGTTCCTGCACCCATTCCCATCGCAACTGCTCTATCTCGCCGCAACGCGCGCCGGTATAGATCAGCAAGCGGATCGCCGCGACATAGAGCGGCTGCTCCGCATCGTAGTCCCGCAGTGCCGTGGCAAGCCGCGCATATTCGTGGTTAGCGAGAAACCGCTCCATCGGTTTGCGCTTATAGCGCGGCGTGCCTTTGCAGGGATTGGAGCCGCGTGGCCGCAGGCCCAGACGTTCGGCATATCCCATCATCACCGAGAACACCGGCAGGGTGCGGTTGAATACGCCAGGGCGTTCGACAAAGCTGTCGCGCCAGAACAGGATGTCGCCCTTGGCCAGATCGTCAATCCGCCTGTCGCCGAACGCACCCAGGATTTCCTTGAAGATGGCGCTCTCGTTGCGCTTGCGGGTCGATGGTTTCCAGTGCCGCGCGTAGTCAGCCCAGAAGCGTTCGGCGTAGTCGCACAGCAAGGGCGCATCGCTCTTCTGCGCAGCTCGGGCCTTCTTACGCATTGGCAGACCGTCCAGCGCTACCTCCGCTAGTTTCGCCCGCGCGAGGCGGCGGGCCGTGGCGGGCGAGATGTCGCGGGAGGTACCGAGCGACACCCGCCGTAGTTTGCCGCGCTGACGGAACAGCACGAACCATGTCCGCCTGCCGCCGGGATTTACCCGCAGACCAAAGCCCGGCAGGTCGATATCCCAATACTCGCGGATACGCTTGCCGGGTTTGCACCGAACGATATTGCCGTTGAGCCTAACCCGATTGCTCGGCTTCGCCTTTTCACCACTCTCGCGCCCTGCACCGGATTGAGCAGGAGGATGATTCGGGGCTTCTTCCGCTGGTAGCAGATAGCCATTTGCTTGCATTGACTTGCTCCTCTTTGTAGAGGAACAACTTCGCGTAACCTATTGCTTAACAATCTCTTCCTGCCGCATGGCGGCGTAGGGTGTGCCCAACTGTCCCCAACTGCGAGGAGAGGAACCAGCTATTGATCCTGTAACGGATGATGCGTTTTGCGATCCCCATTCCCAGGGTCCTCGGCAGGTAGCCGATCCGCGGATCGCGATAGGCACAGACGGGATCGACGCCTATGATGCAGCCAATATTCCGGGTAGAAAGGAGGCGCCGCATGGGCCAAGTCACATTGAGTGCGACACCGAAGGGCAATGGTTTCCAGGCAACGGTCACTTACCCGAACGGGGTGTCGATCAGTTCCTCCGAGGCTTTCCCGACACAGGCAGAAGCCATTGAGGCCGCGGCGTTGAAGGTTCTGGGTATGCCGGAACGGCTCGCCGATCTCGACCGTCCTGATACCGCCGACTGACGCTGTCGACCCGCCTTCCCGTACCGGCCGAGGGGTGCCGCAACGGTCTGCGAGCAAAAAGAAAGGAGGAAGCCCTGACGGACCTCCTCCCAAACCGGCGGGTCAGAATTCATCGCTGAGACGGCCCGGCACAGTGTCGATGACACGGTCCAGCATGGCCTTGGGCAACGCGCCGTAATCTCCTTCATCGACCGCGATATACCCTGCCTCGTCATCGGTCAGGACGTACTGCGTGAAGTAGCTGTGAAGGGACCGGGCATGGGCCTGATCCAGGGCAGCAACGAAGGCTGCCTGATCGGCGGCGGGACCAGCAGCGGCAATGTTCAGTGAAGCGTACATGATCTTTCCTCCTGATGTTCGATGCGTCGCATCAGGAGCTGCGAAGGATGTGGGTGACGGGCTGGGTCAGGGACCGCGATAGCGGCCGCGAAGCGGCGATGGGGGCAACGATTTTTGCCGGGCTTGCCCGGTAAAAATGGTGGGGCCCCGTCGTCCTTGACGCAGCCCCAAAGTCCGCATCACACTTGGTCTTTCTGCGAGAGAGACCTCTCCAACGTCAGCGCAGAAGCGCGACACCTGCCCCACAAACCATTTTCCTACATGCGCCCGCAGTGCCAAGATCGGCAGCGGAGGGGACCAACGGCCAGCAATAAGGAAGCACTATGGCCAGGTCCAAACCTACTGCCCGCGATGCCTTGAAGAAGCTGCGTGAACAGCGTGCCCAACTCGAGAACCAGGAGGCGCGTCTCCGCGAAGAAGCAGCGACCGAACTCGGAAAGCTGCTGATCGAGTGCGGCGCGGAGACGATCGATCCGGCGCAGTTGCGCCAGATCGTTCGCGCATCGATGGCGCTCGGGATCGAGGAGACGCTGAAGCGGATTGCTCCCGCGTAAAACCCATCCGGCGGCGGCAAGGGGTTCGATGCCCCGCGCCGCCGCATCGCACGCGTGCAAATGAAAAGGCCCCGATGGCGTCTGCCACCGGGGCCTTGTCGTGAGGCAAGGACATTCAGTCCTCGTCGATATCGGGAGCACCTTCGTTGCTGCCTGAGCGGCCCTTGGTGAGGAAGTCGACCTTGTCGGCGATGATCTCGCAGCCGTAGCGCTTGGAGCCGCTCTGATCTTCCCACTGGGTGTAGTGGATGCGCCCTTCGACCGTCACGAGCTGACCCTTGGTGCAATACTTGGCGACGTTCTGGCCCAGGCCGTTGAAGCAGGTGATCCGGTGGAATTCGCTGTCTTTGGCGGTGTAGCCGTTTTCGTCCTTGTAGGTCTTGCCATCCTTGCGGGCGGGACGGTCGGTCACGACCGAGATCGATGTGATGCTGGTTCCGCCCTGGGTGGTGCGGGTCTCGGGGTCGCGAGCGATGCGGCCAACGAGGATAACGAGATTGGTCATGGGCTTTCTCCTGATCGAGCATTCCGGGTCCATCCCGGCTGCAAAACCCGAGCAGAAGCGCCCCATGGCGAAGCGCACCGAAGGGAAACCCGGAACTGGTTCGGGTGGTGCGGGCAGCCGGGCACGCAGCATCGCGCCGAAAAGTGGGAACCGGTTTTCGGCACCAGCGATGCGCAAAATCGTGCCCGGCAACTCGGTCGGACCTGATCCGGGTTGCGCGTCTCGACGGGGGGTGATTCAGGGACAGGTTTGCATCGAAGCCGGGTGGAGCTGGATGCCTTGAACAGGTCAGCCCTGACTCGTTTCCCTCCGGTCTTGGCTGGATCATCCCTGCCCGACCTTCCACCGGAGAACCCCATCCTAGATCACGGTACTAACCGCTCCTCCAACCGATGGCTCATTCCTGGACGAAACTGCTTCGCCGGGGAGATGCATATCGATCGTCACCCCTTCAGCGCCGTCCAGAGGGTTGCCTCGAAGCATCCAGGCCTGCGGCGTGATCAAGCGCGCCCAGTCCGCAAAGGAGGGGATAGAGCCCAGGTCTTCGCGTACGTGCTGTTCGCCGACCAGACGCACCGGAACGACCCGGCCATCGGCATTGACGAGGGTCTCGCCGAACAAAGTTTCGAGCATGAATATCCCCTCGGCATGGTGCCGCAGCGCGCGGTGCCGTGGGTCTGCCAGGATTGCCTTGGACTGGTCGAACCACTGGTGCAGCGGGAGATAGTCATCGACCGTGCCGCCCCATTTCCGGACCGACGAGAGAGCGTGGTAGTAGCAGTGGGCCATGCCTGATCTCCTAGAGCTCGGTCGAATGATCATCGGTGGCGATGAAGCGCAGACTGCAGTCGAGCACGAAAGTCGCTTCAGCCACATCGATCACGAGTTCGCCGCAGGCACCGTCGTTGATCTCCCAGCCAGGATGGTGACGTTCGAGCGCCAGGTAGGTCAGCTGTTCGAGTGCCTGCCCGAGTGATTGCGGCTCTGCGGAACCGGTACGATCAACGCTGTCTGCTTCGCCTTCCATGAGGGAGACTTCCGGGCACGGGATCCCCGCGCCGGCTGCATCGAGGCATGCACATTCTTCAACGGCACCGCTGTCGCCGCAGCCGTCAAAGCGGATGTCGACACGGGCGATGCCGACTTCCTGCAAGCGCGGAAGAATGGCGACCTTGAGCTGCTGAATCTCTTCTGCAACCTGCATCTGCCGCTCGGCCTGGCGAACGGCAAAGTCGGCCATCACGGCCTCGATATCGATCATGGAATACCTCCTGGTGAATGAAGCCATCGACCATTCGCTGGCTCCAAACGACAGGCGCGCGCCTTTCCTCTGACGGACGACGCCAGCGCCGGCCCGGCGCTGGCGCGAGGACCGGCATGTCCTCAGTCAGTGCCTGCCGAAGTGCTCTTCGGATTGGTGCCAAGGGGCCCGCGCCGATCGACCACGGTGATCCGCCGGGCCTTGGCTTCGATGACCAGACGTTCGAGCACGCCATTGCCTGGAAAGGCGATGACGTAGCGCGGATCCAGGGAGAGCATCCGCTCGTTGCGCTTGAAGCCGGCACGGGCGCCGAGCCTCATGTCGAGCGAGAACGTGACCTGCGGGATGCCGCGCCGTTCGGCCCAGCTCGATGCCAGGCGGTCGACGCCCTTGGTGTCGCCGCCATGGATGAGCACCATGTCAGGCACGCGGTCGCGGACCTTGTCGAGCGTTGCCCAGACGTTGTTGCCGAAGGTCAGTGCATCGTCCTCGGTCGCATGACGGGTGCGCCCGCCAGCGAACACGACAGGGGTTCCTTCGGGCACCGCCGCACGGCGCTTGGCCTCGGCACGGGCGCGCAGGAAGTCGCGCCCTTCGACGAGTGCGGAAGTCAGCATGACGCTGTGATTGAAGCGAGAACTGGAGACCGGCTTCCACGATGACCCGAACTCGTTGAGGTAAAGGGATGCTGCGACCTCGCGCATCTCCTCGAGCGCCAGCATCGCGCGTTCGGCACATTGCGCCCGCTCGACCTGGGTCTCGAGTTCATGGGTGTGGACCTCGGATCCATCGGCCGTAGCAATCAGCGCGCGGACCTCGTCGGTCGCCCGGTCAAGGGCGGTCGATTTGCGTTCGGCGGAGCGGTGGAAGATGTTGACGAAGGCCCAGCCAAGATCCTCGGCATCGGCTTCAAGAGCGGTCCCGGACACCATGGCAAAAAGATCGGACCAGACCGCTTCGAGGGTTTGGACAACCGCTTCCCGGACCGGGAAATCGCTTGTCGATAGGGGGGCGGGTCCAATCGAGAAGCCGGCGAGATCGAGCCCGGCGAGTTGATCTGCAAATGACGTGTGCATGGTGAAGTCCTCCTGACTGGCGTGAGGCCGACGCACCCGTTCATGGCTGCGCCAGCGAGAGCCCTTCAGGGCCAGCTTCAGGCAGGACTTGCGCACCCGTAAGGGGGAACCCGTCTTGGCGGGCTGGCGCGGGCAGGCCTTAAGCCTGAAGGGCCAAGGCCAACACGGGCCCGCTCAAGCCGGGTTGCGCAAGACTGGCGGCTGGCTCAGGGCCTCTCTCGCATGCCGCCAGACCATGAGCGGCCGGCAAAGTGCAGTCAGGGATGGCAACCCAGCGCCGCGACCAACCAACTCACAGGCCTCAAGCTGCGCGCTTGATGTAGACCCCCTCGCCGTTCGACATGTGCCCGAGGCACTCGTAGTCGCCAAACATGGCATCGAAACGGGATGCGATCTGCGACAGCCAGCGCTGTGCCCGCGGTGAGCGGGCCGTGCGCCAATCGGCGTCCCAATAGGCTCGATCATCGCGTTCAACGATCCATACGGCCACCAGCCCACCGTAGACCGATAGGCCGAAATCTGCGTAGGCATTGCGCATGAGGATCCGGTCTTCTCGGCCGCGCCATCCGTCATGCGGGATCAGCGACGGGAAGGCTTGGGCGGCCCGCTCGCGCAAATCCTCGCGCAGCCAATCGTACTGGAATTCCCAGTCGTCCTCGGCTTCGACCTCAAGCACTGTGAAGGCGACGATTGCGCCGCCGGGATAGCTGACTGATCGGCCCATGGCATCCTCCCTTAGGCCGCAAGCGCAGCTTCGTCTGACGCGTCGTCAAACTGTTCGGGCATGCCTCTTCCGCCAAGCTTCAGCAGCAGGGTCGACGCCTCCTCAGCCTTGGCGGCAGCAGTCAGGATGGCGCGATCGTCATCCTTCAGAAGCTTGAGCCAATGATCGATGTAGCTCGCGTGGCTGTCGAGATGTGTGACGGGCAGGCCCAGCTCAGCGCCGAGCATGGCGCTCGATAGCTCGGCTACCAGTTCTTCGGCGGCATAAGCCGCCGTGCCAAAGCGGTTCTTGAGATCACGCCCCAGACGGCTGGCATGGCCGGTCCAGTGCGACAGCTCGTGTGCGAGCGTGGCGTAGTAGTGATCGAAGCCGCCAAACAGGCTGACCGGCGGCATCGTGACGCGATCCGCAGTCGGTTCGTAATAGGCTTCGCAGCCTTGGTGGCGCAGGTTGACGGGGATGGCAGCGAAGAAGACGTCGAGCTCGGCTTCGCGCCCTTCAGGCTCGACCAGTTCCAACGTCGCGGCAGGATGGAAGCGCTCAGGCAGACCCTCGACCTGATCGGCATTGAAGACTGGATAGGCCTTCAGCACCCGGCGGGCTTCGTCGGTCTTTTCGCCAGTCTCGGGAGCTTCGACCTCCTTTGTGTAGCTCTTGTAGAAGATCGCGATGGTCGACTTCTCGCCCTTGCGGACCTGAGCTCCGAGCGATTTTGCCTGATTGTAGGTCATCCAGAATGGCGAGGCGTAGCCGCACATGTCGGCGACCATCCAAAGCCAGAACACGTTCATGCCTCGGTACGGAATCCCACAGGCCCGCAAGGGCCGAGAGACCGGGGCACCTCGCCACGTCTTGATCCACGGCTTCGTGCCCGCTTCCAGACGGGCGATGATTTCCTGAGTGATGCGGGTGGCGGGCGACAAGCCGCCGCCCTGCCCCTTGCGATAGGCCATGATGGTTCTCCTGACTGAGGCATCTGGACAATCGGCGACGGGTTCGCCGGTCAGTGCCACAGGGTCCCGAGCCCCCTCTGCTCTTCTCCCAAAAAGGAAGCGGCCCTCCGGCGTGAGCCGAAGGACCGCTTCTCGAGGTGCGAGTGGCCGAGCCTGTCAGGAGGAGGTCAGGCGGCCAGCTCGTGGGGGGTATGAGTTTCGCCGTCGACACCAGGCTCAACGTCGCTTGCGTCGATCTCGGCTTCGCCAGCCTCCGGGGCAGCGGAGGCAAACCGCATGACCTCAGGCACCCAGGCCAGGGCCTTTTCGCGGACCTCGACCTCGGTGATGTAGGTGCCGGCGAAGACGCGCTCGGCGCTCATCGCGAGGTCACCCTTCTTGACCGAGGCAAAGCGCGAAGAGAGTTCGAGACCGCCGACATCGGTCAACGCATCGAGGATCACCTGCTTCGACACCCGGTCAAAGTAGTTGGCGGTTGTCGGACGCCACCACTGCGCCATGTCGATGCCGATCAGGCTGCCAAGGTGATCCTGGAACGGAAGCTGGCGCTCACCGGACATGTTGAGGCTTGCCTCGAGCGACCGGGCAACGACAAAGCCAAGCCATGCGGCTCGGCTTTCATCGGGCAGCGCCCGAAACAGATCGAAGCGGGCAGTCACGTCGGTGCCCGCACGCCAGCTTTCGTCGAGGCCGGATCTGAACTCAGCAAACCCGCTGCTCGCCGGAGCATCCTTGGCTTCGAAGCCGATGATCGGGCCTGCCGGAACAGGCGCGCGCAGCGTGCTCGCAGCCCGCGCCCGCCAGTCGTGGGTATCGGCATCAGCGAGCGTGAAGACCATGAGGTCGAGCGCCAGCCCGGGGTCGGACGCAACGTGCAGTGCCAGAACATCGCGGCGCTGCATGGCGAGCTCGTCAACCAGACGCTTCGACAAGGTGGTCCGGCGCCTATCCGAACCTTCCTCGCCGGCAACGACCTCGATCCCGCTGGCGCCATCGGCGGGATCCGCTTGACGCTCGCCGTAGAACACCGGCTGGAGAACCGGCGTGCCATCGCGGGAGAGCACCAGCACCATTCCTGCCTCGGCCTTGAGCTCCGGCGCGATGACGGGCGGGCGGACACGAATGTCTTGGCATTCGCGCTCGATCGCCTCGATAGCCGCTTCGGCCGCGGCCACGGCCTCCTCGGCACTGTCCTCGTCTTCAAGGATCGCCGCGTGCTCGTCATAGGAGGCATCGAGTTCGTCGAGCCTTGCCACTTCAGCTTCGGTCAATGGCGCCGGTTCCGCAGGCAGCCGGACCAGCCCTTCAACCAGATCGTGGCTGGCATAGGGATCGAGCGTCGGCCTGACCCAGGCAAGACCATGCTCGGCGGCGATGGCTTTGGCCTGCTCTTCCATCTTCGCGGCGGCAAGGCTTTCGAGCAGCGCAACATCGACCCAGGATTCGCTGTCGTCGTTGTCGAACAGCTCACGCTCGATCCGGCCGCCCGCGGCAATGTAGGCATCGCGGCCAACGAGACGGGCGCGCGGATCGCTGCCCCGGACTGTGCCGGAGAGGACCATGCGCCGGATGCTGTCGGGATTGGGTGCGTAGTAGGCCGAGGAAACCTGCTCGAACACCCGGGCCTGGATGTCCTGATCCGAGGTCGCGCCGAAGGCCTTGGCGATATCGAGGGTGATTTCCCCGGAGGCCAGTGCCTCAAAAACCACAGGCGCAAGGTTCGCGAGACGCAGCCGGCCATCAACGAAGCGAACAGTCAGACCGAAGCGGCGGGCAACGTCCTCGACGGTCGCACCGCCTGCCACGAGCGCGGCAAAGGCCTGGGCTTCGTCGGCCGGGTTCATGGCGAGGCGGTGAAAGTTCTCCGCAAGGCTGGTCTCGACCGCGACCTCAGCGCTGTCTTCGAGCACAAGGCAGGTGACTTCGTGATCACGGGCAAGGATCTTTTCGTCTGCCAGCGCGAGCATTGCGCGCCGACGCCGCTCACCGGCTTCGACCTCGAACTTGGCCTTGGCGGTGGGCCTGACGATGAGGTTCTGTAGCAGGCCACAGGCTGCAATGCTGGCCTTAAGCTCAGCATCTGCTGCCGTATCACTGTGACGGCGGACATTGCGGGGAGACTGAACGAGCTTGTTCAGCGGGATCGCCTTGATCATGGGACACACTCCTGATTGTGAGCCCGGTGCATCGACCATCGACGCCCAAATGGCTCAATCAGGACAAAGCCCACTCCCCTCTCTTGCTTTGTCAGTACGAAATGCCAAAAGGTCGCATCGACGCACCTCCTTTTGACAAAAAATTGATTAGAGAAGCTATTTTATGCGGTTCTAGAGTTGCAACATTTTGGGATCATCAAGCGTGACCAGAGTTGCCACGCTGTCGCCCGGAAGCCGAAACGTTTGCTCGGTGACCGTGAAACGTTCGGCCAGAGGGTGATCGAACCAGTATGAAGCCTTGACCTTCGTCGGCTGCTTTTGTTCCGGGCCATCGTTGAACAGCATCCGAAAACAGGGGCTTTCTGCAAGCAGATCCGACCTGGGAAACCATCGCTCAGGGATAATCGGCGGCCGTCGGAACCAGCGCATGCCCGCTTGCGAGTGACAGACCAGCATCGAGGGGAACCGATTTGTGCCCAACGCCTTGATGGTCGTGGCCGTCATGCTCGTCTCGAACCTGTCGGCCAAGGCCTTCACCGCCGATATCGTCAAGCGGTCAACATCAGCAATCAACGGCCTGAAGATGTATCCGGGGAGCAGCAGATCGGATGCATAGGCGTCGGCCTGTAGTTCTGGATTCCCGGCTACGCGCTCGCGACGCCCGTCGCTCAAGGGCCGGCCGATGTCCTGAGTCCGACAGGTGAGGCAGAGCCCTCGGTGGCGATGCCAGTGGCCAAGTTCGTGCGCAATCGAGAAGCGCTTGCGCCGTGGAGTGGCCCGGGAGTCGACTGTAATTATCGCGCGCTCAGCCTGACCGACGATGCGGGCTTCGCATGACTCGAGGTGCCTGTACTTGACCTTCGCCCCGAGCGAGAGGGCGACGACCTCGATGTCGATCTCCTCGGGGGCAGTGATGCCGAGCGCCTGCAGCGCCTGTTCCGCGGCGGTAAGCGAAGCTATCACGTATTTACGTCGTCGCCGGCGTCGCGCTCGAGTTCGGCGAGGTCCTCCAGCAGGCTTTGTTCATCGCCGTCGGACTTCGCGCTGCGCGCGGCCAGCGTCATGCGGAACCCCGGATCGTTGGCGGCGGCCGCGAGCTTCGCTCTCATGCGATCCGCGTCGAAGTTGAGCACCCGCGGCACGGCGCGCTCTTGGTCGATCTGCTTGCGGAGCGTCGCCAAGCGGCCCTTCCGAAGTGCCACCTCGGCTCGATCCATGGCGTTCAGGACCGCAGCGAGGTCATCCTCGCCGGTTTCCTCGGCTTCCTCGGCTAGGATGCTCTCAATCACGAAATCATCGATGAGCGAGAGCCGGTCCATGTCGCACCCGTTTTTATCGCTCATTGCTCCCGTCCTTTCGGAAAAGCACTCAGCAGTCTACGTTTAAGACGTTTACGAATGGTGGCGAGGCCTTTCGTGTCAACCTCGAGGAGCTGCTCCAGTTCCTCTCCCATCATCCCGTCGCACAGACCCTCCACGAGAAGTTGGAGTTGTTCATCGTCTTCGATGAGGTGGTCGATCGTCGTAAGTATCTGCCCACCATCGTGCGCCGACAGGACCAAGCACTCGGGCGAAGGGCCGCAATCCACCATCTCCGGACCATCCGTACCGTTCGGAATCGGCCGGACCTCCCGGTGCCCTTTGGCAATTGCGTCCATCTCGCCTGACGCGATGCTCCGAATGACCTGCAGCACCACGGCGACGAAGCTTGGTTCACGAGGAACGCGCCGACTTCCGCCCAGCATCCGGACGAATGCCTCCTGCATCAGATCATCGGCGGGCATGCCGCACCGGCGCTCGAACCAGCGAGCGGCCTGACGGATCTTCGCGGCGTCGCCTTTGCCGAGCTGCCGGATAGCTTCCCGCAACTCTTCAACCGACAGGTGGTCGGCATCCTGCGATTCCTCCTTGTAGACCGCGTCCTGCACGCGCTTCGGCCCTCCTGTCTTGGTATGCGGCGCCGAACAAAATTCCGGACAAGTTTTTTGCCCCCCGTCCGAGGAAGGGCCGACGGCCGCATACGTAATTGAAGGCGGCAATCGGCGACTTGGCAAGTGCCCCGATCGCCATCGATCCGATTTGGAGCAGAAGCATGGCGAAGGACTGGAAGCACGATCGGGCGGCCGATCACATCGAGAAGAAGATCAAGGACGTCAAGACGGTGACGATCGTCGACTACCGCCGCGACGTGTCGCTGGAGAACATCCCGGCAAACAAGGCGTTCAGGGTCGACGGTGTACATCTATACGCCGACATACTGAACCTGACCGACATGCTGAACGTCACGGCGGATGAAGGTGTCACGTGCCACCGCCGCACGTTGCGCTTCCTCAACCTCCACTACCGTGCCGTTCATCGCATTCTCGCCCGATGCGACGCCCGCCGCGTCGACTTCCACAACCAGCGCCTGCACGCCCTGATCGCGAAGCCCTACAGCTCGGAGAACAATGCGGAGGCTAAGCGGGTTCGGCGCGCGGTCGCGATCGCCCAGCTCATCATCGACGTGCTTCATGAGACCGGTGACGACGACGAGCACATTCCCGATGCGGACGTCCGGGTGGGGATTGACACCGGCGAGGCCCTGGCGGTCAACAACGGTCGGCGCGGCGGGCGCGAACCCCTGTTTCTGGGGGAGCCTGCCAACCACGCGGCGAAGATGTCGGGCGGAGGTTCCAGCACCGGGATCTACCTCACTAACAACGCGCGTCTGGCCATCGGGCTCGCGGAGGCGGCCAGGCCGGCCAACACGCCATTAACCACCGCCGAGATCGCAGCCTGCCAGGATGCGGCGGATCTCGGCGTGTCGAAGGACACCATCGTGGCGGAATGGCGCGAGGATCTCAAAAAAAATCCGATCGGCTCCTTTGAGTTTTCCCGCCACACGCCACCGCTGCGCACCCTCGACATCACGACCCTCACGCCCGCCAACACCAAGCGGCAGGAGGCGGCGTCGGTCTATGCCGACATCGATGGCTTCACTGCCTACGTCGCGCGCCACATCGAAGACTCTTCCGAAGATGTGGTCCGCGTGTTCCACGTCATCAGGGCCGAGTTGGATCGGGTGCTGACCTGCGACTTCGACGGCCGCCGTATTCGCTTCATCGGCGACTGCCTGCATGGCCTGCTTTGCGATGGCACCGTTCACACGACCGACGACGAGGAGACAGTCAGCACGGCGACGCTCTGCGCCGGAGCCTTGCGATCCAGTTTCGAGCTGGCGCTCGAGAAGCTCGGCGCCGAAGGGATCGACACCGAGGGCCTGGGTCTCGCGATCGGCTTCGAGTTCGGGCCCATGAACGTCACGAGGCTCGGCATGCAGGGCGACCGCGTCCGCTGCTCGGTCAGCCGCGGCGTCCTCGCATCCGAGACGGAACAGACGAGGTGCTCCGGTGACGAAACCGCCATTGGACCACTGGCGCATGATGCCGGGACGAAGGCGGTGCGCGACCTGTTCGGCTCGCGGCGCAAGGTGAAGGGTCTCGACTACAACGAGGCCGTGGAGGCGCTCGCGGAGAAAGGTGACGACACGGCGTCGGCGGCGAAGCGCGCGGCCTTCTCTATGCCGGCCATCGCCGCGGCGTCGGAGCGCGTCATCCGGCCCTACTCGGAGCACAAGTGAGCCTATGTCGCCGAGCGACGACCTCGACATCATAGCGTCCTCCGCGGCGGATTTTGGTGCCGTCGAGATTGCACGCACCCGCTTCGAGCTGAAGGTTCGGTTGCCGGTTCCGCTCGCCGATGGTCGGAGCCACGCCTATCGTCTCGTGATCGCGGTCTTCGGCGGTGTCGCCACTGCGCGGGAGGAGAAGCCCCTCCTGCTTCCCGAGTTCTGTCCGGAGCGGCACATAAACCGCGACGGTAGCTTCTGCTTGTTCTGGCGGGCGGTGGACGACATCGTCATCGACAACGTCTCGGCAGCCCGCATCTGGTGGGAGACATTGATCCGATTCCTGCAGCAGCAGGTCAGAGCTGCGCGGCTTCGCCAGTGGCCCGATGCTAATGGCCGCGCTCACGGTGAGAAGGCAGCGATGCATCAACTGCACGCTGAACGCGCGGCTGGCCGGCTCGGCGCGTCCTTCCCTGAAGATTTGGCTGACGGGCGTTTGACCGTCGAGGTATCCAACAGCAGCGCCCATGGACCAGCGGTGCGGCTGCTGCGCAACGGCCGCCGATTGTATTCGGTGTGGCGCCGCGACCGGCGCGTCGTGAACCAGCGGCGGCCATGCCTGTGTCCGAAAGGAGCGCGGCTTCGACCCGTCGTCCTGAAATCATGTGGCGACCACGGCGCGGCTGCCGCAGACTTGGCGCTCGAATTGCAGTTGATGGCGGAACAGGAGCGCCGTTTCTGGAAGGGTTTCGATGGCGCCCAGTGTTGTGGAACGATGGACGGCTGTCCGCTCGCGAAGACGGAAACTTCCGTCCATGCCGAACGAGCCGGTTGATCAGGGGTTGGTGAATGACGAGCTTGAAGGACAGATTCGATAAGGCTGGCGTCGTAGAGGCGCTCCTGAGGCAGAGGCTGGTGCGCAACGACAGGGAACTGGCTCAGAAATTTGCCGACGCCGGTCGGGTCGTTGAATGTGCTCCTGGAGAGGTGCTCATTGAGCAGGGCGGCTGGGACAACGACCTGTACTTTATCCTCGCGGGCGAATTCCATGCTTTCGTGAACGGGCAGAACAAACAGACGCGGGTGGCCGGCGAATCCGTCGGCGAGATCGCGGGCTTGAGCCGCTCACGCCCCCGGACAGCGACCCTTCGCGCGTCCAAGCCGAGCCTCGTCCTAAAGGTCGCTCTCGAGGATGTTGACCAGATCGTCGGCTCGGACGTGGAATTCTGGAAGACAACGGCGGATGCGGTCGCGGATCAGCTGGACCATCGCAATCTGGAATGCGGTGCCGCCAATGAGCATCCCCGCGTCTTCGTGATCTCGTCGAGCGAAGGCATGGACGTGGCCCGCTTGATTCGAAAGTATCTCGATGCGGACAACATGGCGGTCTACCTCTGGGATCAGGGGACCTTCGCCATCTCCGAATATCCGATCAGTTGCCTTGAGGATGCGATCGAACGGGCGGACTTCACCATCGCGGTCGCCAGAGCGGACGACGCGCTCGTGTCGCGTGGCGATAGCCACAATGTTCCGCGCGACAACGTGCACATCGAATACGGAATCTCGGTGGGCCGTCTGGGTCGGGAACGTTCCTTCCTGCTCGTGGACGCAGGCGCGGAGGTCAAGCTGCCCTCGGACTTGGCGGGGCTCACGACGTTGCGTTACCAAGGCACCGACAAAGACAAGCTGATACGAACCGTCGCAAAAGCTTGCGATGAGGCGCGTGAGCGCATTGAGTTCATCGGCGTCCGACGTGACCGGCGTGCTGGCTGAAGCGGCCAGTTTACTGTGGGGTATACGGTGTCGTTACCCCCTAACGAGTGGATATGGCCATTTCATTGGCAATGACAGTGGCGCTTATGGACGCGCTGAGCACATAACTCTATCCTTTCGACGCGATGTTCCACCTGCGCTGCACCAAGAAACTGCTCGATCGGATCAAACCGGAAATCGTTGCCCCTGGGCAAAGCGACACCGCCCTGGGCAATTGGTATGCCACGGTGATGTTCTGGAAGCCGCAGGTAGCTTTGCTAGTTTCTGAGCGCACGCTGCTTCCCGTGCTCATGCCGCTGGCCCCAGCGGCTACGCTTGCTCGAAGATTTCCCGCACAATTGGCGCTGGTTCTGAAGGAGCACGGCGCCCCAAGCGAATTCATCGCTCAGGAAGTCTGGCGAATGGACAAGGTCCAGTACGCCAAGACGGCGAACCGGAGCGTCTTAGGCATCCTCAATGAGTTCGTGAAGCAGGCCGAGTTCTGGCTGGCCGCCTATGCCTATCAGAAGGGTGATGATGACGACCTCCTGGCGATTTCCGCCAAGTTAGCGGAGACACCATGTAGCCCGCTGTACAAGGGCCCGGTGTCGCCGGACAAAGCCCTTCATGAACTCGTGAAGGCTGGTTCGCAGGCATGAGCCTGCTGGCCGTTCACTGCGCTCGGGGATCCCACAGCACTTGTCTGGAAACCCAGCTCGTTCGGTCAGGCGGGATCGGGCGGCAAATCGACAATCCGGAAGACAGCGCCCGATCCCACATCACGAACCAGATCAACCCGCGCCCCATCCCAGTGATAGTCGAGGTGCCGCCCCTGGAGGGGATTTGACGCGCAGTCCGGGTAGAAGAGCGCGACGCATTCCCCACTGGGATGCCGGATGCTCGGGTAGGCAATTCCGTTCGACCCCGCGCCCCTGAGCTGCCGCGCGAGCGCTTGAGATGCGGCGTAGCTGTCAGGATCGAGTTCCGGAACCGGCTCCCCCGCCAGAGTTCGGAGATCATGCAAATCTGCATCGACTGTCATGACGATTTCCCGGAACTGCGAAGTCCAGCCAGGTGCTTGCCTAGTCCGTGCCATGAAGCGGGCATGGTGGTGGATCGTCTCGAACAGCGCGGTCTCGAACCGGTTCCCAACATAGAGCACGCCGTAGCTGCCATCGGTAAACCTGCTTGGCCGATCGGTGCTGACATGGGTGAATGGCGCCATGAGGTAGGATGCCCCGTTTCCGCCTACGCGCCGCTCGACTGGAACGAGGTCAAGATTGCCGATCGTCGCCATGATGCGGGGATTGGTCTTCTGCTCTGCCGAGATCAGCAGCGGCCAGTCGGCAGGATCAGCGATGTCCTCGAACAGGTCGATCGGTGGAAAGGCACTGCGGATGATCCGAACAGCGCCCTTCCACTCAACTCGAGAAACCGCGATATCCGCCGCTCCGCTCACCAGCCGCCACGTTCGGCGTCGAGGTAGCGACGCACCCGCATGATGTCGGTGAGTTCGCCCCCGAGCATCACCTCGAGAGCGCTGAATCCACCGAACGCGTCGTTGGCTGCCCTGATCCATCCATAACCACGGGCCGCCTCCGAGAAGATTATCCGAAGCGCCTTGTGGATGCCCATGAGGTTGGAGAGCCGAGCGCGGCCATCGCGCGAGACGCGCCCCGGGCCTTCTGCCTTCCATCGCCGATAGGAACGTACCGGCATGTCGAGCAGGGTTGCCGCCTGCTCATCGGTCAGTTCCCATTTGGCGAACAGGTTGATGGCTGCTCGGAACATGGCAGCTGCCTCGTCCTGGGTAATTGGATCGGGCCGGAAGGCGGTAACGGCAGTATCAACGGGTTGCAGAGCCAACATAGCAGATCTCCATATGGCAGCATATATTCAAGATAATGCCATTTGGCAAGGAACTATGCCGATGATGCCAGTCTGGCAATCACGCTCACTGCGCCTTCGATCGGCACGAAAAGCCGGGTCTGATAGCGGATGATCTCGGTAAAGCAGCCTTGGGCTTTGTACCAGTCGAGCCGACCAGCACTCCATCCCGTAAGCTCAATTCGCTGTGAGCCATTGACCAGGCTGCGTTTGACCATGAGCTGCTCGCGTCCCGCGAATTCCATGGCTCGGCCCGTCGCCAGGACGGTCTGGACGATGTCGTCGGCGGAAAGCGTTTGCTCGCGTTCCAGACCCAGCGTCCGGCACAGGTCCGGAACACAATGGAGAGGAACCTCCCGGCCAAGGAGCGACCGGCCATCCGCCGCTGAGATGCGACTGACCCTAACGAAGTCCGAAGGCAGCTTGTCCCAGACCGGCAGCAGAAGGCCCGCCGCAAGATATAGGCGCTCGCGCTTATGGCTGGTCCGCGCTTCCTCAACTTCGGCCGCCCAAGCTTCGCGGAAAGCGTCGACGGAAATTGCCTCCCAGCTGCTCTCAGCGAGCTGGTCCTCGGTGATGTGAGTGCGCTTCAACGGGCGCAGCAGTTCGAAGCGGGTCACGCGCGTGCCGTCATCGGCAAGAATACTGCGAGCGGGGACCAGCAGGGCGACCCGACCAGAGCGGGCATTCCGAACCGGTCGCTGCCGCTGCCCAGTGAGGCCGTGGATCTCCTCGAGCCGCTTCAACGTGAGCGGCTTCAAGGCTCTGGCGATTTCCAGTTCCAGCAGATGGGTGGTCGCGCCCGATGCCGGATCGGTGCGCAGCAGCGTGTCGGACAGGACCGTGAAGTCCTCAACCGCGATGGTCTCTAGGCCGAGATCAAGCGTGCCAGCCTGCCGGGCGGCATCGATGCGCGCTTCGACCAGTCCCATGAACTCATCGAAGATCGCGTTCTGCAGGGCAATGGGAAGCGCCAGGATGCGATTGAGCCACCGCTGGATCGACGGCAGGTCATCGATCATCGACCCGTCGGGCCCTTCGATCCGAAGGCCTGTCAGCTGCTGGAAGCGCCCGAGACTGACCGCTTCGAGCTTGCCGGTGAACAACAGGCCGAACCAGCGATGGAGCGCCTCCTTGGCGTAGATGCTTTCGAGATTGTCGGCCGGATCGAACAGATTTTGCCCGCCGGTCTGGCGCTGCCCACGCGTCAGAGCACCAAGGCTGTCCAGACGCCGCGCGATCGTCGAGATGAAGCGACGCTCGCCGCGCACATCTGTCGTCACGGGCCTGAACAGCGGGGCCGATGCCTGATTGGTGCGATTGGTCCGTCCGAGCCCCTGGATTGCGGCGTCAGCCCGCCAGCCCGGCTCGAGCAGGAAGTGGACGCGGCGAGCCTGGTTCTTCGCGGCCAGATCGGCATGGTAGCTGCGCCCGGTTCCCCCGGCATCGGAGAACACCAGGATATGCTTGGCACCGTCCATGAATGCCTGGGTTTCAGCGACATTGGCGCGCGGCGAGCGGGATTGGAGTTTCTGACGACCATCACGGCCGACGATGAGCCGACGTGTGCGACCGGTGACTTCTGCCACTTGGTCAACGCCGAAGCGTTCGATGATGGCATCAAGCGCGGTGGCAATCGGCGGCAAGGCGCAGAGCTGCTCGATCATCCGGTCGCGCGCAGCGAGCGCTGAGCGGCAAAGCACCGGTGCGCCTTGCTCGTCGCTCATCGGCTCGGAGCGAGGATTGCCGTTTTCGTCGGTGAACACCGCCATCAAGCGGACTGGAAAGCTCTTTGCGAGGTAGTCGATCACGTATTCCCGCGGGGAGAGGTCGATCTCGAGAGCTTCGCGCTCCTCGTCAGACAGGTCGGCCAGTCGCCGGTCGAGCATGGCCTCTGCCGTCGAGACGAGTTGCACGACAACGGCATGCCCATCGGCGATCGCCGTATCGATCGCGGGCAGCAAGCTGGGGAGCTTCATCGACAGAAGCAGCTGCGCGAAGAAGCGCTGCTTGGTTCCTTCGAAAATCGACAGCGCTGCCGACTTAGCACCAGAGTTGAGCGTCCCTCCGGTTTCGCAGTCGACGATCCGCGTCGCCTCCAGCGCGTCGCGCAGGTTGGTGTGAATGATCGCCCAGGCTTCGGCGTAGGCATCGTAGATCGCGATCTGATCCTCGGTCAGGCAATGCTCGAGGATCTCATATTCGACACCGGCGAATGAAAGGGCCCGGGCTGTGTAGAGTCCGAGCGACTTGAGGTCCCGCGCAACCAATTCCATCGCGGCGATGCCGCCGTCGCGAATGTCGGCAACGAAAGCCTCGCGATTGGCGAAGGCGGTCTCCGGACCCCAGAGCCCGAGGCGCGTCGCATAGGCCAGGTTGTTGACGTCGGACGCACCGGTTGCCGAGGCGTACAGCACGCGCGCCCGGGGCAGGAGGTTCTGCAGACGCACCCCGGCAATGCCTTGCTCCGATCCCTTGACCTTGCCGCGCGATCCTTCACCGCCGGCAGCGTTGGCCATGGCGTGCGCTTCGTCGAACACGATCACGCCGTCGAAATCCTCACCGGCCCAAGCGAGGATCTGGTCAAGGCGCGTTGCGTCGTTTCGACCCGAACGCAAGGTCGGATAGGTCACGAAGAGGATCCCCTCGCGCATCGCGATGGAGGTGCCGAGTTTCCAGGACGCCAGAGGTTGGATGTCGATCGGGAGGCCGCCAAGCGCAGCCCAGTCGCGCCGGGCATCTTCGAGCAACGCCTCGTTCTTCGAAATCCAGATATGGCGGCGTTCGCCGTGCACCCAGCGATCGAGAATGACGCTTGCGACCTGGCGGCCTTTACCAGCGCCGGTGCCATCCCCAAGGAAATAGCCCTGCCGGTAGGTATGTCCTTCCGCCGAAGCCTTGAGCGAACAGCCCTTCTCCTCGGGCTCGAACCGGCCGGGAAGATCGCGGCCGTGAGCGCTGGCGGCGTAGATCAGGGTCTCTGCCTGGGCATTCGATAGCAACCCTTTGGCGATAAGTCCGCCAGGCAGCTGCGGCACCGCGTCCGGCTTGGGTGCAGCGATCGACCCCATTGCGACTGACTCAACGAGGGGCGTCGGATGCTCGGCCGCGCCATCGATGACGATCCTGCTCGGGCGGTAGGGCAGATAGTGGCCAACCTGAGGGGCAAGCCGCGCAGGGGTTTCGAGCGACTGATAGGTGAGCGACCCGATGGCGGAGGCTGGGGGCGTGATCCTGGCTGGTGTCGGCAGCGGCCTGCGCGGCACCGCCACCAGGCGAAACGGCGCACGAGCCGGGAGGCTCGATTGCTCGGGAACGGCATCCAAGATGGCGCGATCCGGCAAGGCATCGACAATATCGACCAGCTGGCGAAAGTCGTTTGTGCGGATGGCGACAGGCTCATTGGAGTCTTCCACCTTGTCGAAGACCAACAGCCGCGTGGTAATGCCGGTGCCCTGCCTGACGAACGCGCGTTCGACGGCGGCATTGAGCCTCAGCGAAACTGGCCCTTTCGCCCCGGCCAAAAACCGCACGCAGTCGAACCATTCAGGCATGATCGCGACAAGCCGCCCCCCGGACGCCAGACGGTTCCAGGCCGATCGCAGATGCCTCGCCCCAGTGCGGCCATCGTGGCCCCGCTCGATCCCGTGAGAATAGGGCGGGTTCATCAGCACGACGCTGGGGCTGATGGCCGGATCGAGCAATTCGTCGATCAGCTCGGCATCATGTCCAGTCACGCGGGCATCCGGGAATACCGCAGTCAGGCAGTCGCGGCGCAGCGGTGAAATTTCGTTCAGGACTAGGCGGGCTCCGGCTTTGGCGGCCCAGACCGCAAGCATCCCCGTTCCGGCCGAGGGCTCGAGCACGAGCTCGTTGAGCATCAGTCCGCAGGCCCGTGCGGCAAGCCAGGCCAACCGCGGCGGCGTTGCAAACTGCTGCCATTCGATCTGCTCGTCGCTGCGATTGGTTTGGGTCGGAACTCGGGCATCGAGACCGCAGAAGAACTGTTCCGCCTCGTCGATCGGGCTCGTGGGCTGGACTTGATCTGATGCTTGCAGATGTTGAACCTGCGCCAGCTCGAGCGCAGCGTGAGCATCACGGACTGACCATGCCCCGAGTGCATCGGTTCCGCCGAAGTGGTCCATCATGATGCGGTTGATGTCGCCGCGCGAAAGCGCGCTGCCTGCTGCCAATTGCAACGCCATTGCTTTGGCTGCCGTCACGACAAGCGGCGGAGATGGTGGATCGAATGCGAAGGCGAGGGAAGTGTTGGACATGGGAAACCTCCTGACGAGGTCCTGCGCCTCGCAGGCCTCAATCAGCCGAAGGCCCCCTCCCCTCTGGCTCGCTGATCAGGTTTGCCGAGCGAGCCTTGCCTTGAGTTCATCGTTCCAGTCGAGACCGGTCGACGCTGGTGCTCGCGAGTGGATCACACGGCCTGATGCAGAATAGGCCTTTCGTGCGCGCTGATCCGCGAGCTCGCCTCCCGGATCATTGTCGATGAACAAGTGGAGCTCGCGCACACTCTCGGGAATCGCGACGAGGCCGAACCGCTCGTTCCCGAGCGTTGCCCAGCAAGGAATCCCAAACAGCTGCATGGCTGACAGGGCGCTTTCGATACCTTCGGCAAGGCCCAACCGGCCCGCGGCTGGCGGGGCAAGTCTGACAGCACCACAGCTGAGGCTTCCCAGCGCACGCTTGGGACGCTCGAAACCCGCCAACTTGCCGCTCGCAGTATCGATAAACGTCCTGTGCACCGCTATTGTGCCGATGTTAGTCGTGACGTTCGCCAACATTGCAGGGAGGAACTGGACCGCCCCACGTGGTCCGAGCGGCGTGCGCTCGAGGTAACGGAGCTGATCAGAGGCACGCAGGATCCCGCGCTGCGCGAGGTATCCTTCGGCAGGGCTGTCGGAGATCGCCGTCGCCGATTGCCACAAACGCCGCGCGTTGGAATCGAAGGCCCTATTTTCCTGTCGATCAGCGACCACGGCACTAGAGCCATCGAACAGGTCACGGCTGCGAACACCCTGGCGGTCCAGTGCTGCTATGACCTCCTCGTTCGAGCATCCCGCGAAGCAATGAAACAGGATCGCCTTTCTTCCCAGTGTCACGCTCAAAGAGGGAGTTCGGTCATCATGCGCCGGGCAGCAGCACATGCCTTTGCCCCGACTCCATGTACCCTGAAGGCTTTCGACGATCGCGCGGGCGCGGCGTTCGAGTTGATGAGGTTTATCTAACGGGGGCATCGACCTTCTCCGGTTGAGGTGCCCTCCCTGTGCAGCCTCCACTCTGCACTCGCGCCAAACCAATTTCCTACGCCACTTGTTCTATATATGTTCTCACTCGATTCGGCTATAGAAGGATCGAGAAATGACAATGAAAGCTATCTTGGTCGCAGGCTTCGCGATCACCTCTGCTACCTCCGCCAGAGCCCAGGATTTGTCCGCGCCAGCCACAATCGAAGCCCCCGCGAGTCACTCCGAAGGCATCCGGATTGCTGAAACATCGAACGGCTTCCAGCTGGTCGAGCATGGGCTGTGGTCATCCCGTCAGGCCGGCCCGGCATCGGGTCTCATTGTACCACAAAATGGCCGGGTGAACCTGCCATACAGATACGAACCCAAGGCCAAACCTGGCCCCTCCGACTTCAGGCGAGCAAGCTACCTTCCCCACATCTATGCGGCGGAAGCGAAGTACTCATTGCCCGCGGGCCTGCTCGATGCGCTCGTATGGACAGAATCTCGATATAACCCCTTCGCCGTCAGCCCTGCAGGCGCAGCAGGTCTTGGACAGCTGATGCCAGCCACGGCAAAAGAACTCGGGGTCTTCAATCGCTTCGATCCTATGGCCAACATCTTCGGCGCGGCGCGGTATCTGCGGCAGATGCTCGACAGGTTCGGCGTGGTTCACCTCGCGGTGGCTGCCTACAATGCGGGTCCCGGCGCAGTGGAACGCGCAGGCGGCATTCCCCGGAATGGCGAGACGCCCGGATATGTCCAAGAGGTCCTTCGACAATGGCGTTTCTAAAGATCGACCCACGATGGCCATAGCACGGCCCATCATCCTGCGGTTTCTAGCTGGGCGGATTTGTTGCGGTTGCGAACCCCTGTGAGATTAGCCGACTTTGACTTCGACTGGATACTTGGCTGCAATCTGCATTACCTCCTTACCCCACAGCGCCAACGCCTCCCGTTTCTCGTTGGTATACTGGTGACGGTGATAGACGCCAGCGACGCCAGCCATAGCTGATCCTGACTGGTGATTGAGCACCGCCTCAGAAACCACCAAGGGTATGCCAAGACGCTGGAGACCAGTTGCCACCGTCCGTCGAATATCATGCATTGTGAAGTGACCGGCCTCATAGCCGAGCTTTTCGTCCACGCTTGCCCTGATGCGCTTCCAGGCCTTCGATAGTCCGCTGACGCTGTTCGTATTGGTGACCTTCGATGCCAACAGGATCTGGGATTGCTTGTGGGCCTCGTCAGGGTCGATGCCAGCCGCCATGAATATCTCGGTGATGACTGCCAGGGCCTGGGCGGATAGCGGCACCACATTCGCTTTGCCGTTTTTCGCTCGGTCGCCCGGAACTGTCCAGACTTTCGCCTTGAAGTCGAACTCATCGCACGCCGCATCAAGCACTTCACCTCTGCGTTGAGCCGTAAGAATAAGCATCTGCACGAGATGGCCGAACGGATAGCCATCCTCGACCGCAGATTGCCACAGCGCAGCAAGCTCACGGTCGCTGAGTACACGGTCGCGAGGCTCATTCCGCTTCGGGCGCCACGCATCCCGGCAGGGGTTGGCTGGCATATGCTCAAGTCTGGTGAGCGCCCACGTGTAGAAGGTCGAAAGATGGCGATACACGATGCGCGCCATCGTCAGGGTTTCCTTGCCCCGCTCGAACGCAATTTTCTCAACGAAGCGGCTCACGTCACTTCGGGTAATGGAGTCCGCCAGCCGGTCTCCAATCTCGGGCTCGATGTATTTTCGGAACACTCGATCGAACTCCCTCGCGCTCCGCTTTTTGCCCTCGATCTGCTGAGCAAGGTACGTCTCGTAGAGTTCCGCGACTGTCCCGACCCCTTTTGATCCCTTTCTCTTTGCCCCCGCCTTTCTGGCGATGCTCTTGCCCTGCTCGACATCGACAAGCAGATCGCGCGCCTTCTTTCGGGCATGGGCCAGTGTAAAGCTTGGCCCATGGCGTCCGATTGTCACATTCAACCATTTGCCCTGAACCCGCTTGCGCAGAATGTACGTCTTGATACCACTGGCACCCATGCGGAGCCTAAGGCCGGGTACGATACCATCGGCGAGCTCAACCTGACCCGCAGTCGGCGCCTTCAGCCCTGCGATCTTCGCATCCGTCAAACCTACTTTGTTCGCCATATGTACCTGCTACCTTAGGTAGCTTTTTGTAGTGGATACTGGCGAACATTTCAAGAACAATGCGGACTATGAATCGCAGATTTCCGCCATTCTTGGACCCATGCGGACGCGCTAGGACCCTCTGATCATGGCTCTTAATCAGCGGGTCCTAGGTTCGAGCCCTAGTGCGTCCACCAAACCTTTCCAAACAGAATGGCCCTACCCAGCGCTCTGCAACTGACCGTTGCGGATGTGTGCCTATACGGCCAATCCCATAGGGCCTGCCTCAGCAAATTCTAATGCGCGCGAATTATTCGCCATTCTCGATCCTCTGGAACAAGGAGACGGGACATGAGGAAATTGGCAGCTCTCGCGGCCTGCATCGCCGGCATGGCGGCCCTGCCGGCCCACGCGCAGGACACAGGCAAGAGCGTCGAGGCCTTTGCCGGCCCAATCATCGGCTACGATACGGTGAAGCTGGATGACGGTGTCGTCAGTATCGACGATGACGGCGTGATGTACGGCTTCGTCGGCGGGGCCGATTATCAGTTCAACAATTCATTCTTCGGCGGCGTGGAAGCGGAATATGCCGATTCCGACACAGGCGACGCTGCCACAGACGTACTTTCACCGGGGGATAAGCTCAGCCTGCTGGCCGACCGCCAGATCTATATCGGCGCACGCATCGGGATGCGGCTGGCCGATAATTCCAAGGTCTATCTGAAGGGCGGCTATGTCAGCGCCAAGATCAAGGGCATCTATGAGGATGGAGTGGATTCCGTGTCCGACAGCGTGGATGTCAGCGGCTTCCTGCTGGGTGCAGGCGCCGACTTCCGGATAACGCGCAATCTCATGCTGCGCGGCGAATATCGCTATTCCGAATACAACAACATCGAAGTGGCCGGATACAACACCGGAATAGACGCCACCCGCCATCAGGTGGTGGGCGGCGTGCTCTACGGCTTCTGATCGGGAATATTGGCGGGCGCGCAATCATCGCGCCCGCCCTGCACTCTATCCCTACTCCCCGCCCTCGTCCGGCTTCCCGTCGAGCTGCTGATATTCCACGGCAATGCTGGGATCGCAGTCATACGGATAGACGTGCTGGCCGGGATAGCTCTTCCACTGGATGATCCGGGCACCATTATTGTCGAGCACTTCCGGATCCTCGAACCACTGAATTGCCAGCAGCGTTCCATCGTCGAGCTTGCGATAGCGTTCGACCATATGGATGTTTTCCGAATGGTCGAGCCCGTTATTGGTGATGGTCGACGGCGCGATATGAGTCGTGTCGATCACCAGTTCGTCGCCCTCCCAATGGCCAACCGAATGACCCATCTTGGAATGCGGAGCGTCGGCCGGGGGATGGCTGCGGCCATCCATGAAGACGATCCGGACCTGATCGAAATATTCGTATTTGAACACGATCATCGCGTCTGACTGATAGATCTCGAAGGGGAATGGCCCCTGGATCGAATAGACGACCGATGGCGCCAGGCACACACGAGACAGCTTCATCTCGTCTGTGGGCTTCCAAGCCTCGGCCTTGGCCAGCGCATCGGGCCTGAGCTTCAGCCCGCCATATTCGTTCTCGGGAAACTCGACGACGCCCGTATCCTCGATCACGACGGTATTGGGCGGCAATTTGCCGACCATGGCCTGCGCCTCCGCAGAAGGCTTGCCAAAATCGAGGTTCCAGAAGCCGCCAAAATCCGGATGGCTCTCGGCCTGTGCAGGCGATCCCAGCAGTACGACAATCGGCAGGAGTGTAGCGGAAAGGCGGCGCATCAGCTATCGCCCTGGCCGAAGGGCGCATTGCCGATCAGCTTGCCCTTGGCATCGAAAGCCTGCTTGAGCCGGAGATAGGGCTTGCCGTCGCGGGACACCCAGCCCTCGATCGAGATCGTATCGCCGGCCTTGATGACGTCCCGGCTCCAACCGCGACGCACCAGCACGACAGGCGCATTGGTTTCGGCGCGCCAATGCACCACCTTTCCGTCCGCGCCCTTAACATCCAGCGCGATGGTGCCGTGCGGATTGGTAAAGCGGAATTCGGTAACCGTGCCTTTGATGGTGATGACTTTCACCGGGTCAAAGAAGGCCGCGAAAGAATGGTGTGCCTGAGCCGCCGCAGGCACCAGCACGGCCAGCGCGGCCGCCGCTATGGTCCGGAATTTCAGCATTTGCGATTTACTCTCCGTTGCGCCCCTATAGTTGCTGATCGGGCGCTTCGGTGATGTCGATATACCTTCCGTCGTAATATGTCAGCGGCTTAGCATTTTCACGGTGTCGCGCGGCAATCAGCTCGCCGATGAAGATCGTGTGCGTGCCGAATGTGTGGCGATGGGCCAGCTTGCACAGCAAGCTCGATTGGGCGGAAGCGAGCACGGGCATGCCCTGCTCTTCCACCCAGTCGCCCACGGAAAAGCGCTCTTCACCGGCACCGACTCGCATGAAGCAATCCGCCACGTCGCGATTGCCGACGCCGAGCACATTGACGCAAAAACGGTCGGCAAAGCCCAGCGGCTCATGAAGGGTCGATGCGCGGTTGATGCAGACCAGAAGCGATGGAGGATCGAAGCTGAGCGAACTAACCGCCGTCGCGAGAATCCCGAACCTTTCGCCATCATGGCCGGTCGTCACGGCATAGACGGTGGCGGCGACGTGCCGCATCGCGCTGCGAAAGGCGCCTAGAATTTCGTCCTGACCCATGGAATCTCCATTATTCGCAGCCGGTCATGCGTCCTAATACGTCACGGAGCAATCGCCAACAGAATGTGTGTCGACTCACTTGCAATCACATTATGATGTGATTAGGTGGCTCGCATGAGCAACCAGACCATCACTCGCGTTCGCGAGATCGTCGCTGAAGGGCGCATGTCGCGCGCCGGGCTGGCCCGCGCAGCAGGCCTCCACGCCAATACATTGCGCGATTGCACCGATCCCGGCTGGAACCCTACCGCGGACACGCTCGCCAAGCTTGAACGCTTCCTCAACGCCAATGACGATGCGCCCGTGCTGGTCCCCATCGAGCAGATCATCGATGAAGCCCGCAACGGCCGCATGTATATTCTGGTGGATGACGAGGATCGCGAAAATGAGGGCGATCTTATCATTCCCGGCCAGATGGCCACTCCCGATGCAATCAACTTCATGGCCACGCATGGCCGCGGCCTGATCTGCCTCGCCCTGACCAAGGCGCGCGTGGATCAACTGGGGCTGGAGCTGATGAGCCGCAACAACCGCACTCGCCATGAAACCGCCTTCACCACTTCGATAGAAGCGCGCGTGGGCGTCACCACCGGGATCAGCGCCGGTGATCGCGCCCGGACCGTTTCCGTGGCCATCGATGCCTCCAAGAGCCAGGAAGACATCGTCACGCCCGGCCACGTCTTCCCGCTGGTAGCCAAGGATGGCGGCGTGCTGGTGCGCGCGGGCCATACCGAAGCCTCGGTCGACATTTCCCGCCTTGCCGGCCTCAATCCCTCGGGTGTGATCTGCGAGATCATGAATGAGGACGGCACCATGGCGCGAATGGACGACCTGATCCGCTTCGCACGCCTCCACAACCTCAAGATGGGCACGATCCGGGACCTGATCGCCTATCGCCGCAAGCACGACCATCTGGTGGAGAAGACCGCCGAAACGCGCTTCACCAGCCATTGGGGCGGTGAATGGCGTGCCGTCAGTTTCTACAACAAGGCGACCCGGGCCGAGACTATGGCACTGGTGAAAGGCCATATCGATCCGGCAAAGCCCACACTGGTGCGGATGCATGCCCTTTCCATCTTCGACGATGTCTTTGCCGATAGCTGCGGCAGGCACGGATTGCTGGAAGGCGCGATGAAGGCCATCGGCACTGAAGGTGCGGGCGTGGTAGTGCTGATCAACCGGCCCAGCCCTGACTTCGCCAGTCGTTCGATCAGGAATCGCGAAACACCGGCCAGCCAGCGCGACAGCAATGACGATATGGCGCAAGAGCAGCGCGATTACGGGGTCGGCGCCCAGATTCTTGCGGAACTCGGCGTCCGCGACATGATCCTGCTGACCAATACCCAGCATTCCCTTGTCGGCCTTGAGGGGTATGACCTCTCGATCGTCGGCGAACGTCCCATTGAACTCGAAGGAGCCGCATGATGGCCAATTTCCTGATCGTCGAAGCGCGCTTCTATGACCACCTCAACGATATGCTCGTCGCCGGCGCCCGCGCCGCGTTGGAAAATGCAGGCCACAGCGTGGACGTGCTGACAGTGCCTGGCGCGCTGGAAGTGCCCGGGGCCATCGCCCTCGCGAGCGAGAGTGGCCGCTATGACGGCTATGTCGGCATCGGCGTGGTCATCCGGGGCGAGACCTATCACTTCGAGATCGTCGCAGGAGAAAGCGCGCGCGGGATCATGGCCCTGACCATGGATGGGCTTGCGATCGGCAACGGTATCCTTACCGTAGAGAACGAAGCGCAGGCATTGGTTCGCGCCGATCCCGCCCAGAAGGACAAGGGCGGTGAAGCGGCGACGGCAGCCATGGCCCTGCTGGCGATCAGGGAGAAATATGCATGACCTCACATCCTGCAATCGGCGGCATCCGCCTGTGCCTGGGCGGAAACGTATTCGGCTGGACCGCCGATGAGGATGCGAGCTTTGCTGTGCTCGACAAGTTCTATGCGGCCGGCGGTCGCATGGTCGATACGGCACAGGGCTATTCCGACTGGGCGCCCGGCCATGTCGGCGGCGAGAGCGAGGCGGTAATCGGCAAGTGGCTGGACGTACGCGGAGTGCGCTCCGACATGCTGATCGCCACCAAGACCGGCATGCACTGCAACCCCGGCGACCTCGCGCCCGAAAAGGTGGCAGCGGAACTGGAAAAATCGCTGGAGCGGCTGCGCAGCGACTATGTCGACCTCTATTACGCCCATCGCGACGACGAGACGGTGCCCCTCGATGAAGTGACTGGCGGCTTCGATGCATTGGTGAAGGCAGGCAAGGTTCGCGAACTGGGCGCCTCCAATTTCACGGCGGATCGCCTGATCGCGGCAATCGATACGGCGGAATCTGCCGGGCAGACGCCTTACAGCGCATTGCAGAACGAATATAATCTCGTCCGCCGCAGCGATTACGAAGGTCCCGTGCAGGACCTGTGCGTGGCACGCGGGATTGCCGCCCTGCCCTATTTCGGGCTCGCATCCGGCTTCCTGACCGGCAAATATCGCTCTCGTGACGATTTCGGCCAATCCGCCCGCGGATATGGAATGGACCGCTTCTTCGAGCAGGGCCTGCCGATCCTTGGCGTGATGGACGTGATCGCAACAGAGACCGGGGCGAGCCACGCGGCAATCGCACTAGCCTGGATCAATGCCCAGCCCGGCATTGCCGCCCCCATCGCCAGCGCGCGCACACCCGAACAGCTCGATGCCTTGCTCGAAGCAGTCACGCTGGAACTCACCGAAGAACAGATTGCACGCCTGAACGCAGCGGGAAGCTGAGCAACTCTCATCGAGTCGCCGCCAGAATTCGGCTGCGGCTCGATGAGCTTCGGCACTTAATGGCTTGAATTCAGACCTTGCTCCGACACGCCATCGACCATTCATAAAAATAGGCGCATCTCCCTAGGTATAAGTACGGGAGAAATGCCATGACACGCCTTGCTTCAATGGTATTGGGTTCAGCCCTTGGACTGGTATTCGCAACGCCTGCACTCGCCGCTTCGGACTATCTACTGGTCATAGACGGGGTCGACGGAGAAAGTTCCACCGCCGCCCCACTCGAAAGCTGGTCTTTCGGCCATAGCAATCCCACCACCTCAACCTCCATGTCGAGCGGACGGGTATCCGCACCACGCGATGCCCAATCCGGAATGGCCAGCGGCAAGCTGCGGGAATCGCCCACCAAGGCGAGCACCGGACGCGCACTTGCCGGTGGTGGGGATTGCGACGACACCGACTGCAAGGACCGCCCGGATCGGGTTGCGGCCGGAGATGTCGATGGAGACGGCGCCCTCGATTTTGCTCAGGCCGCGCGTCTTGATGAAGTTGGTCCACTCTCGCTGACGCTGCCCGCATCATCCAATGCGGCACGCAGCCTGTGTGGCAAGACCGACCATCTGCGCAGCGGACACATCGTGAAATCCGATGGGACGATCTACGATCTCAGCAGCTTTTCCTTCGGCGCCTGCACCGCACAGGGCAGTTCCGTGAAGGTCGCCGCTGGAGGAGGCAAAATCAGGCAGACGACGGGACACGTCACTCTCATCAAGTGACGTGCCCGCTGTTCGGGCCAGTTACCAGATTCGCACGCGCTGTTCGGGCGCGAGGTAGAGCTTGTCGCCCGGCTTCACGTCGAACGCGGTGTACCAAGCATCGAGGTTGCGCACGGTAAGCGCCCGATACATCCCCGGCGCATGGCCATCGGTGGCGATCCGCTGACGCAAGGCCGCGTCGCGCATCTTGGTTGCCCATGCCTGGGCATAGGCGATGAAGAAGCGCTGGTCGCCAGTGAAGCCGTCGATGACAGGAGCCTCTTTTCCGCCCAGAGACGCCCGATAGGCGTCATAAGCAGCGGCGAGGCCGGCGACGTCCGCGATATTCTCGCCCAGCGTCAGCTTGCCGTTCACATGCAGGCCGGGGAACGGTTCGTAACCGTCATATTGCGCGGCGAGCTTCATGCCGGCTTCCTCGAACTTCTTCCGGTCCGCATCGGTCCACCAGTTGCGCAGCGCGCCGGTGGAATCGAATTCCGCGCCATTATTGTCGAAGCTGTGGCTGATCTCGTGCCCGATCACCGCACCGATCGCGCCGTAATTATAGGCCGGGTCTGCCTTGGGATCGAAGAAGGGGCGCTGCAGGATCGCCGCCGGGAAGTTGAGCGCATTCTGCACGGGCAGGTTCACCGCATTCACTGTCTGCGGGGTCATCCACCATTCGGACTTGTCCAGCGGCTTGCCGATCTTGGCCAGCTGATGGGCATATTCAGCCTTCTGCGCCGCCTGCACATCTGCATAGGGACTGGCCGCGGCGATCTTCACTTTCGAGAAATCGCGCCAGTTCTCGGGATAGCCCACCCCGACCTGGATCGTCTCTACCTTCTTCAACGCCTCGGCCTTGGTCGCTGGGTCGAGCCAGTCGATTGCCTGTACCCTTACGCCGAAGGCCTGCTTGATATTGCCCACGATCCCCTCGATCTGGGCCTTGGCGGAGGCGGGGAAATATTTCGCCACATAGAGCTGGCCCAGATCGTCACCCAGCAGATCGCTCACCACGGCCAGCGCACGCTTGTCGCGCGCACGCTGCTCAGGCGTGCCCGACAGGGTCGTGCCGTAGAATGCGAAACGCAGCTGATCGAACTTCGCCGGAAGCACATCGGCGTTGGTGCTGATCTGGTGGAAGGCCAGCCAGTCTTTCCACGCGTCCAGCGGCTCGTTGGCGACCAGTTTGGAAAGCCCGGCGATGGCGCCCGGATGATAGGCGGCAAACTTGCCCTGCTTCCCGAGCTGCGCAGCATCGAGCAGCGCCGCCCAATCAATACCGGGCGCGTTCTTCTCCAGCTCGGCCCGAGTCCACAAAGTGGCGGACTTGGTGAAGTTCTCGCTCTCGTCCCGGCTCACATGGGCCCTGGCGATCTTCATCTCCAGATCGAACACCCGGCGAGCCTTGGCCTTGGCATCCTTGTCTCCGGCGGCGGCGAAAACCTCTTCGATATATTGGCGATAGGCCCCGCGCAGCTTCGCCATCTCGGGATCGGAGGAGAGGTAATATTCCCGTTCCGGCAAACCCAGCCCGCCCTGAAGGATATAGGGCACCACTTCCCCGCCCGAGAGCGCCTGGGTCACGAAGATGCCGAACAGGTTCTCGGTGTTGAAATCGGTCGCGTTCAGCGGATCGACATCGGCCCGCAACTGGCTGCCGATCACGGCGGAAAGCGCCTTCCTGTCGGCAATCGCGGCAAAGCGGTCCAGATCGGGCTTGATCGGGGCCAGTCCCGCCTTTTCGATGGCCGCCGTGTCCATGTAGGATTTGTAGAGGTTGCGAATGCGCCCTTCCGCCGTGTCATCCGACGCATCGGACCCGACGATGTCCTTGATCAGCGCGCCGAGCTGTTTTTCCGTCTCGTTGAAGGCGATCACGAAGCCGCCGATATTGGAACGGTCAGCCGGGATTTCGGTCGCCTTGTTCCACGCCCCGTTGGCAAAGGCATAGAAATCGTCCCCCGGCTTGACCGAAGGATCCATCCAGCTCTTTTCGATGCCCAGTTCAGTGCCGCTGGCGACCGTCTCGGTGCCGGTGGAGCACGCCACAGGCCCGGCAACGATTACGGCGGTGCCCAGCAGCAATGCGGCGATCAGGCTCTTCGTCATGTCAGTCCCTTCGTCCGGCGGCGCGCACGATCCCTTGCGGCGCGCATCATGGTTTCATGCGCAACCTGATAGGACGAAGTTTGACCGAAAAATATCCCGCTCGTCGAGAGCGGGATACGGTTAGTCGAACGAAGCGGGCGCGCCTCAGGCCGAGAGGCGGCCGAAGCAGCCTGCCCCGGCATAGTGCGCGCTGTCGCCCAGCTCTTCCTCGATGCGGATCAGCTGGTTGTACTTCGCGAGCCTGTCCGACCGGGCAAGGCTGCCGGTCTTGATCTGCCCACAGTTGGTGGCGACGGCCAGATCCGCGATGGTCGAATCCTCGGTTTCGCCCGAACGATGGCTCATCACGGCAGTGTAGCCGGCGCGATTGGCGATGGAGACCGCCTCCAGCGTTTCGGTGAGGCTACCGATCTGGTTCACCTTCACCAGCAGCGAATTGGCGAGGCCCTTCTCGATACCCATGACCAGGCGCTTCGGGTTGGTCACGAACAAATCGTCACCCACCAGCTGCACCTTGCCGCCGATCTTGTCGGTCAGCGCCTTCCAGCCTTCGAAATCGTCCTCGGCCATGCCGTCCTCGATCGAGCGGATCGGATAGGCGGCACACAGATCGGCGAGATAATCGGCCATTTCGGAAGGCGAGAGGGACAGGCCTTCGCCGCTGATCTCATACTTGCCGGACTTGAAGAATTCGGTCGATGCGCAATCGAGCGCCAGCGCCACTTCCTCGCCCGGCTTGAAACCCGCCTTGGCGATGGATTCCATCACGAAATCCAACGCGGCACGCGTGCTGGCAAGGTTCGGCGCGAAACCGCCTTCATCGCCAACCGCAGTGGAAAGGCCCTTTTCCGAAAGGCCCTTCTTCAGCGTGTGGAAGATTTCCGCACCCCAGCGAACCGCCTCGGCGATGCTGTCGGCGCCCACCGGCATGATCATGAATTCCTGGAAGTCGATCGGATTGTCCGCATGCTCGCCACCATTGATGATGTTCATCATCGGCACCGGCAGGACATGGGCGGAAACGCCGCCGACATAGGAATAGAGCGGCAGGCCGCGTGCGCTGGCCGCGGCCTTTGCCACTGCGAGACTGGTTCCGAGGATGGCGTTGGCACCCAGACGGCTCTTGTTCTCGGTATCGTCCAGCGCGATCATCGCGAGGTCGATCTCGCGCTGATCCTCGGCGTCGAGCCCCAGAAGCACCTCGGAAATCTCACCGTTCACCGCATCCACGGCCTGGAGGACGCCCTTGCCCAGGTAGCGGCTCTTGTCGCCGTCGCGCAGTTCCACCGCTTCGTGAGCACCGGTCGACGCGCCCGAAGGCACTGCGGCACGCCCAAAGCTGCCATCTTCCAGCAGAACATCGACCTCAACGGTGGGGTTGCCCCGGCTATCGAGGATTTCGCGGCCATGGATATCGATGATTGCGGTCATGGTGAATTAAGGCTCCGACTGCTATGACGCGGTGCAATAATGGAAATGCGGGCCTCCTAGTCAGTGGGGCATTGGCAGGCAAGCCACGTTTCCTATTTAAGAATGGGCGGTGCTAAACCGTTCCACTATGATAGCCCCAATCCCGAAGGGTGAAAGGACGCAATCCAATGGCACAGACCCCCGCGAAAACTCCCGCAAAGACGGCCAAGGCCAAGCCCGCAGCCAAGGCGAAAGCGCCCGCAGGCCATACGGCTGAAGCCAAGCAGAAGTTCACCCGCGCGCTGGAAGAAGCCAAGGCAGGCGCTGCAGCACTCACCGCCGAAGCACGGGACCGTGCGACCGCGAAGTCCGGCGACTGGGTGGAAGAAGCCAAGGCCTATGGCGAACAGGCCAAGGCAAAGGCCGGCGAACTGGCCGTGGAAGGCAAGGCCCGCACCAGCGATGCGATTGCCGGCCTCGGCAAGCTGGTGGAGGATAACGCCTCTACCATCGATGACCGTTTCGGCAGCAAATACGGCGATTACGCCCGCACTGCCTCGCGCAAGATGAAGGAAACGGCGGACAAGATCGACGCCAAGGATCTCGACGAGCTGGGAGAAGATGCGCGCGAATTCGTCCGCAAGAGCCCCGGCCTTGCAGTCGGGATCGCAGCAGTCGCGGGCTTCCTGGTCGCGCGCCTGTTCTCCAGCTCCAAGTAATCCGTTGACAGGGGGCCACATGGACGGTTCACCCCGCCCCATGACTGCCCATGCGCCAGACGATCCCACTGCCGAGCCGAACCCTGGAAATGCGTTTCCGGAAGACGGCCGGCAGGAGGAGCTTGGCGAGCCCACGCTCGTCGATGAACTGACTTCGCTGCTCGAAGACGGCCGCACCTACGCGGAGGCGGAAATCGCCTACCAGAAGACGCGGGCGGCCTATGTCGGTCAGCAGGCAAAGGGCATCGCGATCACGGGCGGGATTGCCGCCTTGCTTGTGGTGCTCGCAATCTTCGCCCTGGTCTTCGGCGCGATCCTGGCGCTTACGCCGCTGGTTGGCGCCATCGGTGCGACGGCTATCGTATTCGCGGCGCTGCTCGTCGTGGCGTTCGTGCTGATCCGGATTGCCAGTTCCAAGGCAAAGGCAATGATGCGGGCATTCGGGAATGGGGACGCATGAGCCGCAAGCTTGAGGCCCAGTTGCAGGAAGATCGGGCGCTGCGCGATGCGGCGCGCGAGGTATTCTATGCCGAACTCGCCCATGCACGGACGGAGGCAACGCCGGCTGCACTGGGCCAGCGCATCGCAGATCGGATCGGCGCCCGTGCGGACGAGGCCAGCGATGCGGCAATCGAATTCGCCGACCGGCACGGCACCACGGTAATTGCCGGACTGGCAGCAGCGGCCACTGCTGCAGGGCTGTGGCTGGCGCGCAAGCCGATCCTTTCGGGCCTTGCCCGGATGACGGGGAAGCGCGATGAAAAGACAGGGGAATACGGGGCAACGAACTCCGGCGAGGATGATGATCATGAGTGATGCCAAGAGAATGGAGTTGCGCCAGCGGATCGAGGCCGGAAAGGCCCGTCAGGCAGAGCGAGGCGCGCTTGCGAATGGAGCCGCCGCCGCGCGCGACCGGCTGACCTCCGTTGCGCGCGAACATCCCCTGATGCTGATTGCGGGCGGCCTTGCCATCGGCGTCGCGCTCAGCACGCTGATCCCGCGCTCTCCCACTCGCAAGCTCAGCAAGAATGCCGTGAGCATGATCGCTGGCATTGCGGAATTGGGCATCCTTTACGGACGGCAGGCGATGGACGCCGCAGACGGTCGCGGCGAGCCGGCTCGCGAAAGGCTTGGCCAGATCGGCGGCGCGATTGCCGACGGGGCAGCCAAGCTCAAGCGCAAGCTCGCGCCCGAAAAACCCGCGGCAAAGGCCGAACCGGAGATTTCCGTCACGGAATAGGCAGAACTCTGCCTGCCAAGGCTTGCCAGTGCCCCGCAAAGCTCTCTATGCGGGAGTTGAAACTCATTGCATATTCAACAGGGCGAACTGATGGCCAAGCAGCTATTGCACCTCGTCATGGGCGGGCGTGTGACCGATCCGATGACGTGTGAATTCCAGGATCTCAAAGATATCCACGTCGTAGGCTTTTACGACAATTACGCCGCCGCCGAAGAAGCCTGGCGCGGCTGGGCCCAGCGCACGGTGGACGATGCGGAAATGAAGTACGTGATCGTCCATCTCCACCGCCTGCTGGAGCCCTCGCTCGACCCCAAGTGATCCGGGCCCAAGTGATCCGGGATTTCCGGCCCGGCGATGAAGCAGCTTTGCGCGAATTGTGCATGGCTTCCATCGCCGGGCTCGGCTGCCGGTCCTACACCGCCGAACAATTGACCGCGTGGCAAGGCCGCGTGCCCGAAGCGTCCCGATATCAGGAGCGGGTGGCAGGCGGTGCCATGATATTCGTTTCCACCGATGAAGCGGATGGCACGCCCGCAGCCTATGCGCTGCTGGAGCCGGACGGGCATCTGGACCGCCTCTATTGCCACCCTGCCCATGCCGGCCGCGGCCATGCCTCCGCCTTGCTGGCCCATGCCGAACGGATCGGACGCCAACTGGGTGTGAGCCGCCTCTTTACCGAGGCAAGCGAAGTCGCCCGGCCGGTGTTCGAGCGAGCAGGATACGCGGTTTCACATCGCCGGGACTTCGAAGTCGACGGCGTGGCGATCCACAATTACGCAATGGAAAAGCTGCTGGCGGCCTGATTACGCCCTTCGGCCGGCCGCCCGCAGGCTCAGATGAACTCGATCTTGTCGACCAGATAGAAGCGGTCGCCCGAAGGAACCGTAACTTCCACCTCTTCGCCTACCTTGCGGCCGATCAGTGCCTTGCCGAGGGGCGAATTGTAGGAAATCCGGCCCTTCTTCACGTCGGCTTCGGTCTGGCCCACAATCTGGTAGCGGCTCGGCTTGTCGTCCTCGTCGAGGAGAGTGACGGTCGCGCCGAAAATGATGCGGTCGCCCGAAAGCGTCGCCGGATCGATGATCTGTGCGCGGCTGACCTTGTCTTCAATATCGGCGATCTGGGCTTCGACCTGGCCCTGACGTTCCTTTGCCGCATGATATTCGGCATTTTCGGACAGATCGCCGTGTTCGCGAGCCTCTTCGATCGCATCCACGATCTTCGGCCGTTCGGCCCGCAGCAAATTGAGTTCGGCGGTCAGCATTTCGTAGCCTTCCGCCAGCATGGGGACTTTTTCCATTCAACAACCCCTGAGCCGTTATCGTCTCGTCCCCCGGATCAACCGTTAAAGCCTTCCTTCCGTCCCCGCGCGCTTTTGCGAGGAGACGGGTTTCTACGGCGCTCGATTGTTTGGGGGACGCGCGTTCACGAACTGTAATAGTCTTGAAGCGAGCGCACTTCAAGCTGGCTGGATTTGAGTGCCGCAATGGCACGGGCAACAGCATCGGATGCAGCGGCCGTCGTGTAATATGGCAGCTTCATTTCCAATGCGGACGCACGGATCGACTGGGAGTCCTTCAGGCTCTGCCACCCTTCGGTGGTGTTGAAGATCAGCGCGATTTCGCCATCGACAATCATGTCGACGATATTGCGCTGCCCTTCCGCGACCTTCTTCACCCGCTCGACCGGCAGCCCCTGCTCGACAAGATATTGCTGGGTTCCGCCCGTGGCGACGATGCGGAAACCCTGCTCGATCAGCAGCTTCACGGCCGGTACGATCACCGGCTTGTCCGTATTCTTGACCGAGACGAACACCGTGCCGCCCTGGGGCAGCTTCATGCCCGCACCCATCTGCGACTTGGCAAAGGCAATCGGGAAATCCGTATCGATTCCCACGACTTCACCGGTGGACTTCATTTCCGGGCTGAGCACCGGATCGGTCCCGGGGAAGCGAGCGAAGGGGAATACGGCTTCCTTGACGGCCATATAGGGCACATCGCGCTTGATGGCCGGCAGATCCGAAAGCTTCGTTCCGGCCATCACCCGCGCCGCCATCTTGGCGACCGGCTGGCCGATGGCCTTGGCGACGAAGGGCACTGTGCGGCTGGCGCGCGGGTTCACCTCGATCAGATAGACCACGCCATCCTGCACGGCGAACTGGATGTTCATCAGGCCCTTCACGCCCAGCGCCATGGCCAGAGCTTCCGCCTGGTGTTCCATGTCGGTGATGATCTCGGCCGGCAGGCTGTAAGGCGGCAGCGTGCAAGCACTGTCGCCTGAATGGACGCCCGCCTCTTCGATGTGCTGCATCACGCCGGCAACGACGACCTTTTCGCCATCGCACAGTGCATCGACGTCGCATTCGATGGCATCGCGCAGATACTGGTCGATCAACACCGGGCTGTCGCCAGAGACGTTCACCGCCGTGGCGATATAGTCATCGAGCTGCGCTTCGCTGTCGACGATTTCCATCGCGCGGCCGCCCAGCACATAGGACGGACGGATCAGCACGGGGTAACCGATGCGATTGGCCACGGCCACGGCCTCGTCCCGGCTGCGGGCGATGCCATTGGCCGGCTGCTTGAGGCCCAGCTTGTTGACGAGGGCGGCAAAACGCTCGCGGTCTTCGGCAAGGTCGATCGCGTCGGGCGAAGTGCCAAGGATCGGAATGCCCGCATCTTCCAGCGCCTGCGCCAGCTTGAGCGGCGTCTGCCCGCCGAACTGCACGATCACACCCACCAGCGTACCGTTGGACTGCTCGACCCGCAGGATTTCCAGCACGTCTTCAGCCGTCAGCGGCTCGAAATAGAGGCGATCGGAGGTGTCATAGTCGGTCGAAACCGTTTCCGGGTTGCAATTGACCATGATGGTCTCGAACCCGTCCTCCGCCAGAGCGAAACAGGCGTGGCAGCAGCAATAGTCGAACTCGATGCCCTGCCCGATCCGGTTCGGGCCGCCGCCCAGGATCACAACCTTCTTGCGGTCGGAAGGCATGGCCTCGTCCTCGGGCGTGCCGAAGGTCGGCGCCTCATAGGTCGAGTACATATAGGGCGTGACTGCCTCGAACTCGGCCGCGCAGCTGTCGATGCGCTTGAACACCGGCAGGACGCCCAGCTTGTGGCGCAGCTCGCGCACTTCCTCCTCGCTGGTGGCACCGGCCATGGCGCGCAATGCGTCATGCAACAGGCCGGAACGCTTGGCCTGGGTCTCGCCCAGCCCGCCCGCGACATGCACCGAACGCACTGCCAGAGTGGCGAGGCGCTTGTCCGAGAAGCCCATCGCCTTCAGGCGCCGCAGGCCTGCGGCATCGCCCGGCAGGCCATCGGTGCCGATCTTCTTTTCCTCGGCAATGATCTCTTCGATATGCCGCAGGAACCACGGATCGAAATGCGTGATCGCGTTGATTTCCTCCACGGTGAAGCCTTCGCGGAAGGCTTGCGCGATCTTGAGGATGCGGTCCGGCGTCTGGCGGGAAAGCGCGGCGGTGATCTCGTCACGCCCGGCGCCTTCCAGTTCCAGCACGCGGTTGAAGCCGTCCAGCCCGGTTTCGAGGCCGCGCAGGGCCTTCTGCATGCTTTCCTTGAAGTTGCGGCCGATGGCCATCACTTCGCCCACGGACTTCATCGCGGTGGAGAGCAGCGGCTCGGCACCCTTGAACTTTTCGAAGGCGAAGCGCGGAATCTTGGTGACGACATAGTCGATCGTCGGCTCGAAGCTCGCCGGAGTGGCCCCGGTGATCTCGTTCATGATCTCGTCGAGCGTATAGCCCACGGCCAGCTTCGCCGCGACGCGCGCGATGGGGAAACCGGTGGCCTTGGAGGCCAGCGCCGAAGAGCGCGACACGCGCGGATTCATTTCGATCACGATCAGGCGGCCATCGGCCGGATTAACCGCGAACTGGACGTTGGAACCGCCCGTTTCCACACCGATCTCGCGCAGCACGTCGATGCTGGCGGTGCGCATGATCTGATATTCCTTGTCGGTCAGCGTCAGTGCCGGCGCGACAGTGATGGAATCGCCCGTATGGACGCCCATCGGATCAACGTTTTCGATCGAGCAGATGATGATGGCGTTGTCGTGCCTGTCGCGCACGACTTCCATCTCATACTCCTTCCAGCCGAGCAGCGATTCCTCGATCAGCACTTCGGTGGTGGGAGAGGCATCGAGGCCCGAACGGACGATCTTCTCGAACTCGGCCTTGTTATAGGCCACGCCGCCGCCCGTGCCGCCCAGCGTGAAGCTGGGGCGGATGATCGAAGGCAGGCCGGTGGTTTCAAGGACCTTGAAGGCTTCTTCCACCGTGTGCGCCACGCCCGAACGCGCGCTTTCAAGGCCGATCTTGTCCATCGCCTCGCGGAAGCGCTGGCGGTCTTCCGCCTTGTCGATCGCATCGGCATTGGCGCCGATCATGGTGACGCCGAACTTCTCCAGCGTGCCGTCATTGAACAGGGCCAGCGCGCAGTTGAGCGCAGTCTGCCCGCCCATGGTGGGCAGCAGCGCGTCAGGGCGTTCCTTCTCGATGATCTTGGCGACGATTTCCGGCGTGATCGGCTCCACATATGTGGCGTCGGCCATTTCCGGATCGGTCATGATCGTGGCGGGGTTGGAGTTGACGAGGACTACGCGGTAGCCCTCCTCCTTCAGCGCCTTGATTGCCTGAGTGCCGGAATAGTCGAACTCGCAGGCCTGACCGATAATGATCGGGCCGGCGCCGATGACGAGGATCGAGGAGATGTCTGTGCGTTTTGGCATTAAATATCAATCCCGGTCTTGTTCTTCAAATATGCCTTGAGCAGATCAACGAGCAGTGTCCAACCAACTGCTTTACCGACCTTTTCCAGAGCCTTGCCTGCATCCTCAACTGCCAAAATGATGCCGACTTTCACTTGAATGACTTTTAGTTCAGTAGCATCCCAGAGGCTTTCAGCCGCGGATAGGGAAACAACTAATCTCTCTCGTTCTTCAGACGTTACCTGTAAATCGTTTGCGCCGCGCAGTTCCTCAGATAACGCACGCAACTTTTCAGCGATTTCTTTGTGCTCGGCCGAATTGTGATTCAGAGGAACGACACGATCTGCAGCCGGTACAACTTCTGCTTCGACAGAAGCCTGAATATTCACGACTTCGGATCGCGTGTCGGGATTCTGCAACCCATGCTGCTCCAGAAACGAAGCGACGTTCTCACCCACATTTTCTTCGATCCAACGAACACCTGCCGCAGCTATCTTTACTGGCTTCTGAAGCGGCGGACCTAACTCTGCCGAAATATCGACTCGATCCGCGAATTCCCTATCCGTCATGAGAACATCAGCCCAAAAGGCCTTCACTGGAATTTTATAAATATTCAGAATTTCTTGAATTCTATAATGCCGAATACCATTCAACTCGCTGTGATGATAAAGCGCGACAACAAGCTCGTCGATGAACTCGGAATAGCTCACCCCAGCATCCCCACGAACTTCTCGAAGAGATAGAAACTGTCCTGCGGGCCGGGCGAGGCTTCCGGGTGGTATTGCACGCCGAACGCCTTCTTGCCCTTGATCGCGATGCCGCAATTGGAGCCGTCGAACAGCGAGACGTGGGTTTCCTCCACGCTCTCCGGCAGGCTCGTATTGTCGACTGCGAAGCCGTGATTCATGCTGGTGATTTCCACCACATCATCCGCCAGGCGCTTTACCGGATGGTTCGCGCCGCGATGGCCCTGATGCATCTTGGAGGTCTTCGCTCCGGCCGCGAGGCCGAGCATCTGGTGGCCGAGGCAGATGCCGAAGATCGGCACATCACGCTCCAGCAAGCCCTTGATCACTGGCACGGCATAGGTGCCGGTCGCCGCCGGATCGCCCGGGCCGTTGGACAGGAACACACCGGCGGGCTTGTGGGCCAGAACTTCGTCCAGCGAGGTCTGCGCGGGCAGCACCGTCACATGGGCGCCGGCCTTGACCAGATTGCGGAAGATGTTGTCCTTCGCGCCGAAATCCAGCGCCACGACATGCGGGCGGCTGCCATCGGGTTCGGCAGCATAGCCCGAACCGAGCGACCATGCGCCGCCCTTCCATTCTTCCTCGCCCTGGCGGCTCACCACCTTGGCCAGATCCATCCCTTCAAGGCCCGGCCATTCCTGCGCCTGCTTGAGCAGCGCGGGAATGTCGAACTTGCCCGAAGGCTCATGTGCGATCACGGCATTGGGCGCGCCCTGCAAGCGGATGCGGCGGGTCAGCGCGCGAGTATCGATACCGGCAAGGCCGATCTTGCCCTGCGCGGCCAGCCAGTCCCCGAACTTGCCGGTGGAACGGAAATTGGAAGGCTCGGTCACATCCTCGCGCACGATGCAGCCCACCGCGCCCTGGACATGCGATTCGACGTCTTCGTCATTCGCGCCGACATTGCCGATATGCGGGAAAGTGAAGGTCACGATCTGCCCGGCATAGGAGGGATCGGTCATCACTTCCTGATAGCCGGTCATCGCAGTGTTGAAGCACACTTCGCCCACCGCGCTGCCAGTGGCGCCGAAGCCCTTGCCCCACAGGACAGTGCCGTCCGCAAGAACGAGGACTCCGGTTGCGCCTTTAGGTTGCGCAGCAGAAGGTGCGGGGTCGGCCATGGGGCGCTCCGTTGTAAGTTGTTGACGGCGATGTCGCTAAGGCTCGGCGGCTAGACCTGCATTCCCGCCGCGTCAACCTGCTGCATGTGCGAATGTTGCATTCCATGCGACACTCCCCCATCTGGGGCGCGAAACATCCACAGGAAAGTAATACAAAATGCTCCGCGACACGATCAAATCCGCTCAGGTTTCCGCGATGAAGGCTGGCGACAAGCCTCGCCTTGCCGCCGTTCGCCTGATCCTGGCCAAGATCAAGGACCGCGATATCGAACTGCGCACCGGCACTGCGCCGGAAAATGACGACGTGCTGGTTATCGATGTGCTGCAGAAAATGGCCAAGCAGCGCCGCGAATCGATCACGCTCTACGAACAGGGCGGCCGGACCGAGCTGGCGGATCAGGAAAAGAGCGAGCTGGCAGTGATCGAGGAATTCCTCCCCGCCCAGATGTCGGAAGAGGATACGAAGGCCGCAATTGCCGCGATCAAGGCCGAACTCGGTGCAGAAAGCATCAAGGACATGGGCAAGGTCATGGCCACGCTCAAGGAGCGTCACGGCACCGAGATCGACATGTCCAAGGCCAGCGGCCTGGTGAAGGCCAGCTTCGGCTGATCCCCCGAATTAAGCGCCCCTGCCCTCGACTCGCGCGGGGCGCAGGGGCACACTCGCGGGATCATGCTCAGTCCCCAATGGCTTGACGAATTGCGGCAACGCATCACGCTTTCGGGCGTGATTTCGCGCACCACCAAGCTGCAACGGGCCGGGCGGGAGTGGAAGGCGTGCTGCCCCTTCCACAATGAGAAATCGCCCAGCTTCACCGTCAATGACGAGAAGGGCTTCTATCACTGCTTCGGCTGCGGGGCCCATGGCGACGCCATTCGCTGGATGACCGACCAGCGCGGCCTATCCTTCATGGATGCAGTGAAGGAACTGGCGTCAGAAGCCGGGATGGAAGTGCCCGCCCCCGATCCGCGCATGGCCCGTCAGGCGGAACAACGCGCCGGGTTGCATGACGTCACTGCAGCGGCACAGGAATGGTTCAAGAACAATCTCTTGGCACCGGAAGGCGCGAAAGCGCGCGAATATCTGAAGAGTCGCGGTTTTGATGCCCACACTATCGAGCGCTTCGGCTTCGGCTATGCCCCGGAAGGGCGCCAGGCGTTGAAGGCTGCGATGGGAGACAGGTTCCCGGAAGCCACGCTGATCGAGTCCGGCATGCGCATCGCGGTCGAGGGCAAGGAACCCTATGACCGCTTTCGTGGACGCCTTACCTTGCCGATCGAGGATACACGCGGGCGGGTGATCGGCTTTGGCGGCCGTATCCTCGAGGCGGCAAAAACAGATGCGCCCAAATATCTGAATTCGCCGGATACCCCGCTCTTCGACAAGGGACGCACGCTCTATAACCTCCACCGCGCGGGGCCAGCCTCGCGCCAGTCGCACCGGATCGTGGTGGTGGAAGGCTATATGGACGTGATCGCCCTGGCGGCTGCGGGCATTGCCGATGCGGTCGCGCCGATGGGCACCGCGTTGACCGAACAGCAGATCGCCCTGCTCTGGCGGCTCGCGGAGGTGCCGATCCTGTGCTTCGACGGTGACGCGGCAGGCCAGCGCGCCGCGATGCGCGCCATTGCGCGGGCCCTGCCCCTGCTCCACCCCGGTCATTCGCTCAGCATCGTGCACCTGCCTGCCGGGCTGGACCCTGACGATCTGATCAAGCAGCAGGGCGCCGCGGCAATGGAGAAGCTGCTCGCCAATCCGCAGACCCTGCTCGACACGATCTGGGAGCATGAGCGCGATGCCCGCCCGCTGCGCACGCCGGAAGACAAGGCCGGGCTGCGCGCGCGCCTGATCGAGCATGTCGAACTGATCGCCGACAAGGAGATCAAGTCCCTCTACCGGCGCGAATTGCTCGACCGTTTCTATGCCTTCGCCTTTCCGAAGCGCGAATTCACGCCGCAGCGTGCCGGCGGCGGCGCTGGCAGAGGAAGCGGGCGCGGGCAATTTCCGGGCAAGCCGGCCCGCCCGGCCCTGTCCGACGCAGCCCGCACGCAGCTGCAATCCTTCGTTTCAGGCGGCGCGCGCGACCGGCTGGCCCAAGCCGTGATCGCCGGGCTGGCCCGGCATCCGGCCGAGATTGCGCGCCATGCGGAAGCGCTCGGCAGGCTCACGCCGGACGACATGCGCTTCGCCGCAGCCCTCGATAGTTTGCTCGATATTGCCGACACGCTTGAAATAGGCGGCCAAATGCCCATATCGGCGGCTGGAGACTTCGCTCCGCCGCCGGATAAAACTCGCTTTTCCTTCCTGATGGAAGGGTCCGATCCGCAAGGCGCGCGCGAAGACCTGGCCGAAGCGGTGTCTTTGCTGGTCGAAAGGCCGGCACTCGAGGCCGCGCTCGCTGACGCAACTCGACGCTTCGAACAGACCTTCGAGCAGGAGGCTTTCGAGGAGCAACAACGCTTGCTCAAACGAAAGCTGGAATTCGAGCGGCGACTCGGGCAAATGGCCAGCAAACGCGCCGCACAAACGGTAACGGAAACCGCTCCCGCCGGACCTCAGGAAGAGGCACGGGAGAGCAGGCAACAGGACTAGAAGCGACACATATGTCCGACAAAAAAGACGATGATGCCCCGCTGATCGACCTCAACGAAGCTTCGATCAAGAAGCTCATCGCGAAGGCGAAGCGCCGCGGCTACATCACTTACGACGAGCTGAACGAAGCTCTGCCGCAGGACGAATTGTCGTCCGAGCAGATCGAGGACGTGATGTCCGCGATCTCGGAAATGGGCGTCAACATCGTCGAAAGCGACGAAGACGCGGAAGGCCAGGAAGAAGACAACAACGTCGACGAGATCAACTCGTCCGACGAAGTCGACGAAGGCCGCAACGTTCCCGAAGCCCCGCGCAAAACCGGCACGACCGAACGCACCGACGACCCGGTGCGCATGTATCTGCGCGAAATGGGCGCGGTGGAACTGCTCAGCCGCGAAGGCGAAATCGCCATCGCCAAGCGCATCGAGGCCGGCCGCGACACCATGATCCTGGGCCTGTGCGAAAGCCCGATCACGTTCCACGCCATCATCCAGTGGTCCGAAGCGCTCAATAATGGCGAGATGCAGCTGCGCGAGATTCTCGATCTCGACGCGATGCTCTCCAAGGAGCCGCCGGTCGAGCGCATGGAGGAAGAAGGCGACGACAGCGGCGAGATCAGCGAGGAAACCGCCGGTCCTTCCTACAAGGAAGACGACGAGGTCGAGGAAGAGGAAGAAGCCGATTCCGACGAGGAAGGTGAAGACGGCGAAGGCCGTTCGCGCCGCCGCGAGGAAGAGGACGAGGAAGACAACACTCTCTCCCTCGCCCAGATGGAAGCCGCGCTGAAGCCCGAGGCGCTGGAACGCTTCGCCCGCATCGCGGACCTGTTCAAGAAGTTCGAGAAGCTCCAGGCGGAGCGCGTCGACGCGCTCGGCCGGGGCGAGGATTTCCCCGCCGCGAAGGAAAAGAAGTACGAACAGCTGCGCGAAGACCTCACTGCCGAGGTCGAAAGCGTGCAGTTCCACGCGACCAAGATCGAATATCTGGTCGACAATCTCTATGCCTTCAACCGGCGCCTCACCGCGCTGGGTGGCCAGATGCTCCGCCTTGCGGAACGCCACAAGGTGAAGCGCGGCGACTTCCTCGAAGCCTATGTCGGCAACGAGCTGGACGAAGCCTGGCTCGCCGCCATGGCGAAGAAAGACAAGAAGTGGGCCGCCTTCGCGGAGAAGGAAGCCGAAGCAGTCGAGCGTATCCGCGCCGAAATCTCGGATATTGCGGCCGCCACCGGCATGAGCCTCAATGAATTCCGCCGCATCGTGAACATGGTGCAGAAGGGCGAACGCGAGGCGCGCATCGCGAAGAAGGAAATGGTGGAAGCCAATCTCCGCCTCGTGATCTCCATCGCCAAGAAATACACCAATCGCGGCCTTCAGTTCCTCGACCTGATCCAGGAGGGGAACATCGGCCTGATGAAGGCGGTGGACAAGTTCGAGTATCGCCGCGGCTACAAGTTCAGCACCTATGCGACCTGGTGGATTCGTCAGGCGATCACGCGTTCGATTGCGGATCAGGCCCGCACGATCCGTATCCCGGTCCACATGATCGAGACGATCAACAAGCTGGTGCGCACGAGCCGCCAGTTCCTGCACGAGCAGGGCCGCGAGCCGACGCCGGAGGAAATGGCCGAGCGTCTTTCCATGCCGCTCGAAAAGGTCCGCAAGGTGATGAAGATCGCCAAGGAGCCGATCAGCCTCGAAACGCCGATCGGCGACGAGGAAGATTCGCACCTCGGCGATTTCATCGAGGACAAGAACGCGATCATCCCGGTGGATGCCGCGATCCAGTCCAACCTCAAGGAAACGGTCACTCGCGTGCTGGCCAGCCTTACCCCGCGTGAGGAACGCGTGCTGCGCATGCGTTTCGGCATCGGCATGAACACCGATCACACGCTGGAAGAAGTCGGCCAGCAGTTCTCGGTTACCCGCGAACGTATCCGCCAGATCGAGGCAAAGGCGCTGAGGAAGCTCAAGCACCCGAGCCGTTCGAGGAAGATGCGCAGCTTCCTGGATCAGTAAGAGGAAAGGCCCCGCTTCGGCGGGGTTTTTCTTGTCTGCCGCCCATCCCGCAGGCAGGATGCCCGGATGGGGAGAGGTTTTGACTACATCGTCATCGGGGCGGGGTCTTCGGGCGCGGTCATTGCAGCGCGACTGAGCGAAGATCCGGCGATTTCCGTGCTGCTGCTGGAGGCTGGCGGGGCTAACCGGCATCCGCTGCAACTTATGCCCCTGGCCTTTCCCCGCGTCGCGCTCGGCAGGATCGGCACCTGGCAGTTCGAATCCGAGCCGGAACCCGCACTGGGCGGCCGCCGCCTGGGCATACCGCGCGGGCGGACGCTGGGCGGCACTTCATCCATCAACGCCATGATCGCGGTGCGCGGCAATCGCCGCGATTATGACGACTGGGCCGCACAGGGCCTTGCCGGGTGGAGCTTTTCCGAAGTTCTGCCCTATTTCCGCAAGCTGGAGAGCCATTGGCGCGGGGAAACCGCGTGGCATGGTGGCTCCGGCCCGGTCGGGATCAGCCGGATGGAAGGGCCGGACCTGCTGTGGGAGGAGCATCGCGCCGCCGCCGAAGCGGCCGGCATTGCCTGGTGCGACGATCCCAACGGTGCGGAGCAGGATGGCATCAGCCACATGGAATCCACCGTGGCGGGCGGACGCCGGGCGAGCACTGCCCGCGCCTATCTGCGCCCGGCAATGGGGCGGCCCAACCTCACTATCGCCACTGGCGCTCTGGTAACGCGCATTGTCCTGCGCGGCGGACGGGCTGTCGCGGTGGAATATGTCAGCGGCGGACGGCAGGAAACCGCCGAGGCGGCAAGCGAGATCGTCCTGTCGGCCGGGGCCTATGGCTCTCCGCAGATATTGATGCTGTCCGGCATCGGCGCCGCAGACGAACTGCGCGGCCTGGGCATAGACCCGGTCCATGACCTGCCCACCGTGGGACAGGGCCTGGCCGACCATCCGGTGGTCATCAACGAATGGGACCTGAAAGGCGATGCGGGCCTGACCCCCTATCTCCGGCTGGACCGGGCGGCCATCGCCGCCGCGCAATGGTATGCCGGTGGAAAGGGCCCGTTCGGCTGGACCGGGACATTGGCCAATATCTTCACTCGCCTTCAGCCCGGCGCCGACCGGCCCGACGTGCAGATGATGTGCCTGCCGCTGAGCGGCGATGCGCGCCTGTGGATGCCGGGCGTGCAGGCCAAGCCGGTCTCGCGCCTTTCGGTCCGCACCGGTTACCTGCCGCTCAAGTCGCGCGGCTGGGTCAGACTGCGCAGCGCCGATCCGCGCGATCCGCCGCGCATCTTCCTCAACATGTTTGCCGAACCCGGCGACATGGAAGGCATGATCCAGTCGATCCGGCTGACCCGCAACATCTATGAACAGGCGCCGCTCGCCCGGCTGATCGCGCGCGAGAACCTGCCGGGTTCCCGGCGCCAGACCAGGGCAGAACTGGAAGAATTCGTCCGCGCCACCGCCACTCATCGGGCCCATCCGGCCTGTTCCTGCCGCATGGGCGCCGATGACGGGGCAGTGGCAGACGCTGCCCTGCGAGTGCGCGGGGTGGACGGTCTGCGGATCGCCGATGCCTCGGTGATGCCCGCCCTGCCCCGCGGCAATCCCAATCTCGCCTGCATCATGATCGGCGAGAAGGCGGTCGACCTTATCCTTGGGCGGGAGCCTCCGGCACCCATACCGCTCCCTTGATGAACTGGATCTTCCCCGCCGCGTTCAGAATATAGTGGATGTAGAATTCCACATCGACCGAGACGCCTGCAGGCACCACGCTCATTCCGGAATAATTCTTTTCCGCCAGCACCTCGGCAGAAAGGTCCTTTATGCCGGTGAAGCGGATCACCACGTTCGACACGAAGCCGTTCCTGCCCGGAAAGAACTCCTTGAAGATCACTTCCTCGCGGCAGAATTCGTGGAAGAAGGCATAGAATGCCCGGAACGCCGGCTTGCCCTGCACCCGGAAGCCCGCATTCTCCAGCGCGAAATCGTCGGCGAAGAAGGTCTCCAGCACGTCGTAATCGCGCGCGTTGAAGGCCTCGATATAGCGGTGATAATCCTCTTCGGTCATCCGTTCCTCCGTTTTCGCGCGGAGTAAAGGCGTTCCACTGGGGAACAAAGCGCTTTTGCGGTGGCACCTTGGCGATCTAGTCCCTATGTGCGCGCCATGAAGATAGCCATTGCCTCCGATCATGCAGCAGTGGAGCTCAAGGCAGAGCTTGCAGACTGGCTGCGCGAACAGGGCCATGAGGTGAATGACCTCGGCCCCGAACTGGCCGACCGGGTGGATTACCCCGATTACGGCTACAAGCTGGCGGAAGCCGTCGCCTCCGGCGCATCCGAACGGGGCATTGCCCTGTGCGGTTCCGGTATCGGCATTTCCATTGCGGTGAACCGCCATCCGAAGCTGCGCTGCGCGCTCGTATCCGAGCCGCTTTCCGCTGCCCTCGCCCGCGAGCATAACGATGCCAATGCGATTGCGATGGGTGCGCGGCTGACGGGACCCGACATGGCCAAGGCATGCATCGAAGCATTCCTCGGCACCGATTTCGCCGGTGGGCGCCATGGCCCCCGCGTCGACAAGCTTACCAACCCTCCGCAGGACTGAACTACATGAGCAGCGCCCCCGCAGCCACTTCCGAGGCTTTGCAGCACTTCTGGCATGACACGCTGGAACAGTCGGACCCCGAGGTTTTTGCCGCCATCCAGAAGGAGCTGGGCCGCCAGCGCCACAAGATCGAGCTGATCGCGAGCGAGAATATCGCGTCGCCCGCCGTGCTCGAGGCGACCGGTTCGGTCTTCACCAACAAATATGCCGAAGGCTATCCGGGCAAGCGCTATTACGGCGGCTGCGAATATGCCGACATCGTCGAGAACCTGGCGATCGAACGCGCGAAGAAGCTTTTCGGCTGCGAATTCGCCAATGTTCAGCCCAATAGCGGCAGCCAGATGAACCAGGCGGTGTTCCTGGCCCTGCTGGAGCCGGGCGACACTTTCATGGGCCTCAGCCTTTCGGCGGGCGGCCACCTCACGCACGGTTCGCCCGTGAATATGAGCGGCAAGTGGTTCAACGTGGTGCCCTATGGCGTGCGGCAGGAAGACCAGTTGCTCGACATGGACGAGATCGCCAGGCTGGCGCGCGAGCATAAGCCGAAGCTGATCATCGCCGGTGCCACTGCCTATCCGCGCCACTGGGACTTCGCCCGTTTCCGCGAGATCGCGGACGAAGTGGGCGCTTACCTGCTGGTGGACATGTCGCACTTCTCCGGCCTCGTCGCCGGCGGCGCGCACCCCTCGCCCTTCCCGCATGCCCATGTGGTGACCACCACCACGCACAAGAGCCTACGCGGCCCGCGTTCGGGCGTGATCCTCACCAATGACGAGGATCTGGCCAAGAAGTTCAACATGGCGGTGTTCCCCGGCATGCAGGGCGGTCCGCTGGTGCATGTGATCGCGGCCAAGGCCGTCGCTTTCCAGGAAGCCCTGCGCCCCGAATTCAAGGCCTATGCCGCGCGCATCGTGGAAAATGCCAAGGCGCTGGCCTCCAGCCTGCAGGAACAGGGCGTCGACATCGTCTCGGGCGGGACCGACAACCACCTGATGCTGGTCGACCTCACTCGCAAGGACGTGACCGGCAAGGCCGCCGAAAAGGGCCTCGATCGCGCCTGGCTGACCTGTAACAAGAACGCCATTCCGTTCGACCAGCGCTCGCCCTTCGTCACCTCCGGCGTCCGCCTTGGCACCCCGGCCGGCACGACCCGCGGCTTCGGCCCGGACGAGTTCCGCACGGTCGGCCAACTTATCGCCGAAGTCATCGATGGCATGCGCAAAAATGGTGAAGATGGCGACGCCCAGGTCGAAGAAAGCGTTCGCCGCCGCGTGACGGAACTGTGCGAGGCGTTCCCGGTCTATCCGGGTCGCTGAGGGACATAGGCGATGCGCTGCCCCTTCTGCGCGCATGACGACAGTCAGGTAAAGGATTCGCGGCCCACCGAGGACAACACCGCGATCCGCCGTCGCCGCCAATGCGAAAGCTGCGGCGCGCGGTTCACCACTTTCGAACGTGTGCAGCTGCGCGATATCACCGTCGTGAAGAGCGACGATGAACGCGAAGCGTTCGATCGCAGCAAGATCGAACGCTCGGTGGCGCTCGCCTGCCGCAAGCGCGGTGTTGCCCAGGAACGGCTCGACCAGCTCGTTTCCGGCATTCAGCGGCAGATCGAAACGATGGGGGAGGGTGAAATTGCTTCCTCCCGTATTGGCGAAATGGTGATGGACGGGCTGCGTCAGCTCGATTCCGTGGCCTATATCCGCTTTGCCTCGGTCTATCGCGACTTCTCCGAAGCCCGCGATTTCGAGGAATTCGCCAGCAGCGTGCGCGATATCGGGAGCCAGGACGCCGATGGTGGCTGAACCGCCAGTCATCGTGCTCGTGCGCCCGCAACTGGGCGAGAATATCGGCAAGGCGGCCCGCGCGATGCTCAATTTCGGGCTCGCCGAAATGCGTCTCGTCACGCCGCGCGACGGCTGGCCCAATCCTGCCGCCGGCCCGGCCGCATCCGGTGCCGATATGGTGCTGGAAGGGGCGAAGGTGTTCGATAGCGTCGCGGCGGCCGTGGCGGATTGCGCGCATGTCTATGCCACCACAGTGCGCAAGCGCGGGGTGACCAAGCCTGTCCTCTCTCCGGAAGAGGCCGCCCGCGAGATCGCAACCCAGCAGGGGCGCAGCGCCTATCTGTTCGGGCCTGAGCGTTCGGGGCTGGAAACGGAAGATGTTGCAATCGCTCGCGCCATTGTCACCGTGCCGATCAACCCCGAATTCGCCTCGCTCAATCTCGCTCAGGCTGTGATTCTGTGCGCCTATGAGTGGTCGAAGCACCGTGATCTTGCCGTCCCGACGCAGGAAGAACATCTCCCCCCGGCCCCGCAGGAAGAACTGGAAGGGCTGATCGGGCATTTTGTGGAACTGCTCGAACCCAAGAATTACTTCTTCCCCGAAAGCCGCGCCGAAGCCACGCGTCTGACCTTGCGCAACGTGCTCACCAAGCCGGCGTGGAACCATCTGGAAATCCGTACCCTGCGCGGCGTTCTCTCCGCACTATCGCGGCAACCGAAGAAGATCACCTCCGACCGGAACAGCTAGGCGGCACGGGTAACTAGTGGCTGCGGAATGAGTGATTTGGGCGGGGTCTTTGCCGGATATCCTTCCCCGATCTCCCCATCTGCCCATCCTTCGACAGTCTCCAGACGAACGGAACTGGAGAACGCCTGCGATCGGGTTCCGACCGGCAGAGGAAAACACTTTCCTACACGCCCACAAATGGCGTTTATGCTGCCTATGGACGAGATCGCCTTCCTCTCCCGCCAAGCATTGGAAATCCATCCTTTCCATGCCTGCATCACCACACAACCCTGCACGAAAACCCGAAACGGAAGGTGACACTCGGACGCGCGCTCAATCCGGAAAAACGGCGCTAAACCGCCCTGGACAGGGATGGCACACACAAAACGAAACAATGCCTTTTCCTGCCAGAAAGGGTGACACATCCAGCCCACGGATTTGCCCTGAAACGGCATCTGTCACATTCCCCGGTCCGTTCCGGGCTATTCCGTGTTTTTGATCGCGGCACCCCTCTGTTACCTTTCGATTGAATTCCGGCGAAGAACGGGAGGAGAAGATGCCAAAGGGAATATTGAGCGCTGCCTTCGCCTTGGCCCTTATCGCGGGTGCGGGTTCCCCTGCCGCCGCCGAACGGGACGGTCAGAACCAGCCCAAAAAAGAGAAGATGATCTGCAAGAGCCAGAAGGTCACCGGCTCCCGAACAAAGGTCAATCGCATCTGCATGACCAAGGATCAATGGGAGCAACTCGCTGCCAATACGAAGAAAGGTCTCGACGAAATGGGTCGCAGTGCCTCCGGCTCAAGCGTTTGTCGATTTGAAGATCCCAATCGGACCTCGCCCTGTTTTTAGCCCCACACCGGGCAAGAGGCGCTCTGCCGAGAGAGTTGTAGCATGCCCGGACGATACAATTTAATACGCGAGCGGCTTTGACCCGGCGATTGAATCCGCTACCCCTCGTTTCAAGTATTGTTCGATTTGGAGAGGGTCATGAAGAAGAGCTGCATGCTCGCACTGCTGGTTCTGACTGCAGCAACTGGTGTTTCCGCTACCGAAAATGGGGGCCAGGAAGCGCCAAAGAAAGAAAAGATGATCTGTAAGAGCGAAAAGGTCACCGGCTCGCGCACAAAAGTGCGGCGGACCTGCATGACGCAGACGCAGTGGGACGAACTGGCTGCCAGCACAAAGAAGGGGCTGGACGAAATGGGCCGCAATGCCGCCGGGGGCGCCAACTCCTCATTCGATCCCTCGAAGATGGGCGGTGGCTGATCCGAACCGCCACTGGCATTGACAATTCCTTTGCAAGCGGCCATTGGCGCCGCTCACTTCGAGGCCGCTGGTTTTCCGGCGGCTTTTCGATTGGCCCCGCACCCCGGTGAAGCGGCGGCCGCGATGGACATAAGGTCTATCGGTGCGAGCCGGGTTCGAAGGCAGGCATTGGGCCTGTCCGCAAATTGGAGATGACATATGTCGAAGCGCAAGAGCGCCAAGCATAAGCTTGACCGCCGCATGGGCGAAAACATCTGGGGCCGCCCGAATAGCCCCGTGAACCGCCGTTCCTATGGCCCGGGCCAGCATGGCCAGCGCCGCAAGGGCAAGATGTCCGACTTCGGCCTGCAGCTGCGCGCAAAGCAGAAGCTGAAGGGCTATTACGGCGACGTCACCGAAAAGCAGTTCAAGCGCACCTATCAGGAAGCGTCGCGCATGAAGGGCGATACCGGTCAGAACCTGATCGGTCTGCTCGAACAGCGCCTGGACATGGTCGTCTATCGCGCCAAGTTCGCTCCCACCATCTTCGCCGCACGTCAGCTGGTGAGCCACGGCCACATCCGCGTGAACGGCGTGAAGTGCAACATCGCCTCGCGCCGCGTGACGGTTGGCGACGTGATCAGCCTGGGCAGCAAGGCCAAGGAAATGGCGCTGGTGATTGAAGCTCAGGGCCTGCCCGAGCGTGAAATCCCCGACTACGTTTCGGTCGACGGCACCGACAAGGTGACCTTCACCCGCGTTCCGAGCCTGGACGAGGTGCCTTACCCCGTCACCATGGAACCGAACCTGGTGGTCGAATTCTACTCGCGCTGATCCTTTCAAGGATTGCGTAGCGAAAGGGCGGTCCTGCTGGGCCGCCCTTTTCGTTTGGGCGCTAAGCGATCAGTTCAATTTGAGACTGTTGCGCAGGAACGTCCCGCTTTCGCGCAACAAGGTCGTGCGGGCGCCATCGTCTCTCAGGCCGTGGTCCAGTTCGTCGAAAATGAGAACCTTGGCCGGATTATTTGCCGCCGCCAGGGCATCGCTCATTATCGTGGTGTGTCGCAGGGATACGCTTTCATCCGCAGTGCCATGCGCCAACATCACAGGAACGCCGATATTCCTGGCGTTCCTGGCCGGAGAGCCCTTTTCGATGTGGGAACCCTGGCCGAGAAATTCCGATACCAGCGGATAGCTGGTGTAGTTGCGCGCATCGTCCCGCAACTGCCCCAGATCAGTCACCGGAGCGATCGCCAACACCGCCTTGAACAGGCCTGGCTCGGTCGCAGCGGATTGTAAGGCCGCGTAGCCGCCGTAAGACCAGCCGACCACTGCCAACCTGTCGCCATCGGCTGTGCCTTCGGAAACCAGCCATTTTCCGGCATCCGCAACATCGGCGATCGCAATCTCCCACGACTGGAAGCCGTTATCCATCTCCCACGCCTTGCCATAGCCCGTCGATCCGCGAAAATTGGGCTGCAAGACGGCAAAGCCGAGTTGGGCGTAATATTGCGCCAACCAGTCGAAGCCCCATTCATCGCGAGAACCTGGCCCGCCATGCGGCATGACGATTGCCGGCAGCCCTTTACCGTCCGAACCGGGAGGCAAGGTGAGATAGCCGGGCACCGATGTACCGTCCCGCGCGGGGTAGGACACAGCCCGAACATTCGCCAGCGTCATGCCTTCAAGCTTTCCGCGCATGGGCACGACTTCGGTCAGTTCGCCGGTCTTGCGATCCAGAATATAAACGATGCCCGGATTGATATCGCTATGTGCAAGGATCAGCAGGCGCTGTTCATCGCTGCTGGCATCGATGATCTCGACCAGAGGCGAGCCGGGCAAAGCCTTGGTGAGTGAGGACGACAGCTTTGCCAGCGCTGGATCGAAGAACTGGAAGTGCCTGCGCTCGGTTGCGAAGGTGGCGCCGACAACGCGTCCCTTGCGTCCCAGCCGGACGAGCCCGTCCACGTCGTTCTGTTCTTGCGAAAGCAGCAATTCAGTCTTGCCCGTATCGTCCAAAGTGACGGTATAGAGCGCGTCGAACCCATCTTTCTCAGCCAGAGCAAAAGCCACATTCTTCGCACTGTCTACTCCGAGAACCCGATATTCATCGAACTTCATATCGGGTTCCAGCGAGGTGAAGCTCTTCCCGCCCGGCGTAGTGTAGGCGAAATTGATCTTGTCCCGCATGTAGCCCTGCGTGTCGTTGCTCATCGTGGCCATGATGCGGACTTCGCCGTTCTCGTCGGTGACATAACCGGCCGACACCTCGCGAGGCTGCATGACCATGCTTCGCTTCAGTGTCTTGAGATCGACCAGTTCGATTCCCACCCCGCTTGCGCTGCTGCCGATCCGGGTCCCGGTGCGGTATTTTTCGTTGAACGCCCGCTCGAGCATGATCGAATTGGGCTTACCCGGCACGTCCAGAGACAGCACCGCGCCGCCGAACTGGTTGAAACTGAAGGTCCGCCCTCCATCGCGTTCCGACAGGACGCGGACTCCGCTGCCATCTGTGGCAACTACGAGCATCCGGGTGAAGCCAAGCTTCATCCCGCCGAAATCGGTGGTCCCGCGGAAGTTGCAGATCAGATAATCTTCGCTCGCCCAGTCGCAATTGGTCAGGAAGCCATTGTGATTACTGTCCAGCGCGATTGGGCGCGGCACGCCCTCGCCCGCAAGATCGAGAACGTAGATCATCTCCTCATAAGGGCCAGCAGGTGCGACATAAGCTACCCGGCTGCCGCCTGGCGAAAGGCTGATATTCAGGACAGTGCCGCGCGAGCCGAAACTCGCCGCAAGATCGCGTTCTTCCGCCTGTAACGGCGCCTCGGCAAGCGATGTCGCGATGAACAGTGCCGCGCATAGCGGCGCAAACCGATACAAAACCATGTCAGAACCCCCTCATTTGCAAGGAGTTCTAACCGGATCGCTGTGGCCAGAAGAACAGCCAACTTTACTCTAGGTATTTATCACTAGGATAGCCGTAGTTATCGACCCTGCCCTGCAGCCGATACTGCGTCTCGCACTATAAGCCCGCCACGGCATTTCCACGATTGCGACCTTAGCTACTGCCCGAGCGTGTCGGTCAGGAACTTGCCTATATCGACCAGCATGTTGGTTCGAGACCAGGCATCGTCCATGAAATGATCGCGCCCGTCATATTCGACCAATTTGACCCATTTGCCCTTTTCCTCAAGCCGATCCTTCATCCGACGCGACTGGGTAACCCCGGTATTCTGATCCAGCGTGCCGTGGAACATCAGCACCGGCGAGGCGAATGCCGCGGCATTTCGGGCCGGGCTGCCTTCCGATATGTGCGGTCCATCTCCCAGGAAGCGGCTGACGAGGTGGAAGCTCGTGTAATTGCGGCTTTCTTCACGCAGCAATTCGAGGTCCGTGACAGGCGCGATCGCGACCACTGCCTTGTAGAGTGTATTGTCCAGCACCTGTGACTGGAGTGCTGCATAACCGCCATAGGACCACCCGACGATACCCAGCCTTGCCGGATCGGCGATACCCTGGCTCACCAGCCACCGCCCCGCATCGTTCACATCGCCGATTGCGGTGCGCCAGGATTGAAAGCCGTTCCGACCGAACCAGGCGTCGCCATAGCCTGCAGAGCCGCGGAAATTGGGCTGGAGCACAGCATAGCCGCGCGCGACGAAGAACTGGACCAGCCAGTCGAAACCCCATTCGTCGCGTGCATTTGGTCCGCCATGAGGCAGGACTATCGACGCCAGGTTCTTGCCGCCCGATCCCGGCGGCAAGGTAAGATAGCCGGGGATAGTCGTGCCATCCGCAGCCGTGAAATTCACCGGCTTCATTTCCCCCATCTGACGACCAGCAAGTTCCCGCCTCAGGGGCAGCAATTCGCCCAGCTCACGGCTATTCTTATCGTAGAAATAGGTCATCCCGGGGTCGGTATCGCTGGATGCAACGAGCACCAGTTTGCTCTCGTCAGCACTCGCGTCCACGATATTGATCAGCGGCTTACCTGGAAGGGCGCGCTGAAAATCTGCGGCCAGTTTCTTCAATTCCGGATCGAGATAGGCAATCTGGCGCTTTTCGGTGGCATAGGCCGCGCCGACAACCCGCTGGCGGCGGCCGATCCGGATCAATTCATCAACATCGGCATCAGCTCGCGCCAGCAACACTTCGGAGGTGGCAGTACCATCCAGCGTCACGGCGGCGAGTGCATCGAACCCGTCCTGATTTACAAAGCCATAAGCGCGGTTCCCCGTCGCATCGACGGCGACCGGGTAGAAATCGCCCGCGCGCTTGAAGGACTGCCATTTGCCGGCATCGCCTCCTCGGTAGAAATATTCGCGTTCGCTACGCCGATAGCCATCCTGATCCAGCGGTTGGCGGACCTTGAGACGAACCTTGCCGGTCTCGTCGGCAGTATAGTCGACGATCGCGGCATCGGGGGCTTCCACCTTGCTACGCTTGCCGGTGTAGATGTCCACCTCCTCGACACCCAGTCCATCTTCCGTATTGCTGAGCCGCGTCCCGGTCGAAAATTCGCTCACCCAGTCGCGCGTCATCAGGATACGGCCAGGCTTTCCTGCCAGTTCAAGCGCGATCACGTCCCCACCATCCTGCTGGATACCCAGAGCCTTGGAACTGTCTGCGCTGGTCAACTGGATCACGTTCTTGCCGTCATCGCCCAAGGCGAACAGACGGGAATATGTGAATAGTACCCCCTCGAAAGTCGTGGTGAAATTGGCCCGGCAGACGAGCCGGTCATCCGTTGCCCAAAGACACCACGAAATCTCGGAATCCGCATCCGCGTGATTGAGTATCTGAACCGGGCGTCCGCCGGCGGCAAAGTCCACGACATTGACCGTCTCGGTGCTATGGCCACCCGAAGAAATGTAAGCGAGCTTGTTGCCGCCAGGCGACAAGCTGAGATTGAGGACAGAGGGCACCGCACCGAATGCGGCGGCCGTTTCCTCCAGTGTTTCAGCCCCCACCGGCGCACAAGTCACCACGGCAGCCACGGCCATAAAGCCGAAAAAGCGATTTCGCATGCAGTCCCCCCAGCAATCGCACTGTCAGGATGCCAGCAGCGATCCTGTTTGGAAAGGCCGCTGAAATGCGTATATCGCAACGAAAACAGTCGGTAAGCCCCGCGTACATCCGCGGCTGGCGTCAACGTGCGACGATGCTGCGTGCCACTGCCTCTGCCACCTTGATCCCGTCGATCGCGGCGGAGAGAATACCTCCGGCATAGCCTGCCCCCTCGCCCGCCGGGAACAGACGCTCGGTGTTGAGGCTCTGAAAATCCTTGCCGCGTGTTATCCGCAAGGGGGAAGACGTGCGTGTTTCCACACCGGTCATCACCACGTCCGGATCGTCATAGCGGGCAATCTGGCGGCCAAAGACCGGCAGTGCCTCGCGCATTGCCTCGATGGCAAAGGCCGGCAGACATTGGGACAGGTCGGTCATGGTCACGCCCGGCTTGTAGGAGGGCTGCACTTGTCCGAGCTCGGTCGAAGGCCGTCCGGCGAGGAAATCCCCCACCTTCTGCCCCGGGGCGGCGTAGGTCGAACCACCTGCTACGAAAGCCAGCGATTCCCATTGGCGCTGGAACTCGATCCCCGCCAATGGCCCACCCGGATAATCGCGTTCCGGGTCGATGCCGACGACAAGGCCGGAATTGGCATTGAATTCGGCGCGTGAATATTGGCTCATGCCATTGGTCACCACGCGCCCTTCCTCCGACGTGGCGGCAACGACGCGGCCTCCGGGGCACATGCAGAAGCTGTAGACCGAGCGGCCATTGGAACAATGATGCACCAGGCTGTAAGCCGCTGCGCCAAGATCGGGATGGCCTGCGCAATTGCCGTAACGTGCCCGGTCGATCCAGCTCTGCGGATGTTCGATCCGGACGCCGATCGAGAAGGGCTTGGCCTCCATATGAACGCCCTGGCGGTGGAGCATCTCGAAGGTCGGCCGAGCGCTGTGGCCAATGGCAAAGACGACATGGTCAGCCTCAAGGAAGCTGCCGTCCTGGAGATACAGGCCCCGCAACTGCCTGCGCCCGTCAGGCAGGCGATCCAGCTCAATATCGTCCACCCGCGTCTGCCAGCGATATTCGCCGCCCAGTTCCTCGATGGTGCGACGGATGCTCTCCACCATGGTGACAAGGCGGAAGGTGCCGATATGCGGGTGCGCTTCCCACAAAATGTCGTCAGGCGCGCCGGCGCGGACGAATTCCTCCAGCACCTTGCGGCCGAGAAAGCGCGGGTCCTTGACCCGGCAATAGAGCTTGCCATCCGAGAAGGTGCCAGCGCCCCCTTCCCCGAACTGGACGTTGGAATCCGGGTTGAATTCTGAACGCCGCCACAGGCCCCATGTGTCCTTGGTCCGCTGGCGCACAACTTTGCCGCGGTCGAGGATGATCGGGCGGAACCCCATCTGCGCGAGGATCAGGCCCGCAAACAGCCCGCAAGGCCCGGCGCCGATGACGACAGGCCTCTTGCCCGACCAGCCTTCCGGGGCAGTGACGGGCGGGCGATAGGTCATGTCCGGCGTCGGGCGGACATCCTTGTCGCCTGCCAGGCGTTCCAGCACCTCGCCCTCGTCCGCGAGGGCCACATCGACGGTGTAGACCAGCAGGATGGCGTTACGCCGCCGCGCATCGTTGCCGCGGCGAAAGATAGTGAATTCGCGCAAATCCTCGCGCGCGACACCAAGGCGATCGCAGATGGCCGCAGGCAGAGCCTCAGGCTCGTGATCGAGCGGCAGGGTCAGTCCGGAAAGGCGCAGCATCAGTGCTTTTTCGCGATGTTCAGTCCATCGGCCTTGGCGCGGGCCTTCACCGATTCCTCGCTGCGGGTCAGCGCCTTGGCGATGGCCTTCAGCGCCATGCCCTTCTTGGCCAGAGTGTGCAGTTTCTGGATCTCTTCCGAGGTCCAGGGTTGCTTGTGCCGCTCAAATCGTTCCGCCATGCCGCGCCCTTAGCGCATCCGCCCGCAACCGGCGAGTGCTTCGTCCAGAACTGCTCAGCGCAGGTAGTCGCGCCGGAAATCGGCGGCGAAGGCTGCAAAGCGCCCCTGCCCGATCGCATCGCGCATCGCCTGCATCAACTGCTGGTAGAAAGAGAGGTTGTGCTCCGTCATCAGCATGGCGCCCAGAATCTCGCCTGCCTTGATCAGGTGGTGGAGATAGGCGCGGCTATAGGTGGCGCAAGTGGGGCAAGTGCAACGCTCGTCCAGCGGACCGGTATCCTCGGCATATTTGGCGTTGCGCAGGTTGAGCGGGCCGGTCCAGGTGAAGGCCTGCCCGTTGCGGCCGGAGCGGGTGGGCAACACGCAATCGAACATATCCACGCCGCGCTCCACCGCACCGACCAGATCGTCAGGCTTGCCGACACCCATGAGATAGCGCGGACGGTCTGCCGGAAGCTGGCCCGGTGCGAAATCGAGCGTGGCGAACATCGCCTCCTGCCCTTCGCCCACTGCAAGGCCGCCGATGGCATAACCGTCGAAGCCGATCTCCGCCAATGCCTCGGCACTGTGGCGGCGCAGGCCCTCGTCCAGCGCGCCCTGCTGGATGCCGAACAAGGCCGATCGGGCAGCGTGTTCCTCGCCGCTGTCGAACCCATCCCGGCTGCGCTTCGCCCAGCGCATCGACATTTCCATGCTGCGGGCGATCACGTCGCGGGGCTGATCGGCCCGAGGGCATTCGTCGAAGGCCATCACGATGTCGGACCCGAGCAGGCGCTGGATCTCCATCGAGCGTTCGGGAGTGAGCATGTGCTTCGAACCGTCAAGATGGCTACGAAAGCTAACGCCTTCCTCGGTGATCTTGCGCAGGTCCGAAAGGCTCATCACCTGATAGCCGCCACTGTCGGTCAGGATCGGGCGATGCCAGTTCATGAACTTGTGCAGCCCGCCCAGCTTGGCAACGCGCTCGGCGGAGGGGCGCAGCATCAGGTGATAGGTATTGCCCAGGATGATATCCGCGCCGGTCTTGCGCACATCCTCTGGCTTCATGGCCTTGACGGTGGCAGCCGTGCCCACTGGCATGAAGGCCGGGGTGCGGATTTCGCCGCGCAGCATGTCGATCCGGCCGGTGCGCGCCTTGCCGTCGATCGCATCGATAGTGAAAGAAAAACGGGTCATCGATCCCCCTTGCCGCCGCCCTCGCCCGGAGTCGAGAGGGTGAGGCCGCGTGGATGGTCCGGGCCCGCAATGGCGGGGCCGATGTGTCACCCTTTCGGGCAGGAAAATGCCCTGTTTCGTGTATGGCGTGTCATGCTTGCGAGGCGCGAATTCGCGCCGCTTTTCGGAGCCGCGCGCTGGCCGAAGTGTCACCTTCCGTTTCGGGTTTTCGTGCAAGCCCGGCACGTCGCGGCCGACCGAAGGGGCGCAAGCTTCAGATGTAGGAGACGAGGCGAAGGCGGGGCGTTTCATCGCGCAGGATAAACACCATCCTTATACGTGTAGGAAAGTGATTTCCCTGCCGGTAGGAGTCAGAAACCGTAGAGCAGTGTGAAGCGCGAAAGCGTGTCCGTGCTGACGGAATCCTGTGGCGGATTGCTGTTATAATCGAGATCGAAAGACAGGCGCGTCGAAAGGCGCCTGCTGATCTTCGCCTCGAGCCCGGTGACGAGATTGACGCTGGTATTGGCTGAATCGACAATCACCGTCGCTTCGCTGCCCGTCTCCGCCACCATATTGGTATCCTGCGTCAACTTCAGCCGGTCAGTAATCTTCCAGTCGAAATTCATACCCGCCAGCACGGCCAGGCGGCTTTCGCCACTGCCGTCGAGATAGTCGGTACGGCGGAAGGCCGGGCCGAGCTTGGTGGCAAGGGTAATGCCGTTCCCATTCAGCACGGTGTAGCCGAGCCCGCCGGATGCGGCGTAACGGCCCGCAAAGCCCTGGAACCGGTCCTGCTCATATTGGGCGAGGCCATAGGCGAACAGGCCATCGTCGATCTGGTAGCGCGGCTCATAAGAGAGGAAATACCGTTCCCGCGTAGTGGCTCCATTGGAGCGTTGGTAATCCAACGTCGCGCGCAGCCGATGGCTCCAGTCGATCCCCTTGCGCTTGAGTTCGACACCAAGGGACGCACCGGCATTATCGCTGTTGCCCGAAGCAAAGGATGCCCCCACTTCCCCGCTGCCCGACCAGTTCTGAAGCAATCCGGCCGAGCGAAGCCTAGCCTCTTCCTTGGCCGCGGAGGCCTTGGCCAGTTCCTGTTGCTTAGCGGCAAAGGAAGCCTCCATGGCCTCGAGCTGGGCCGTGTCGCCAGGATTGGTCGCCTTGGCGATCTCCACCACGGTCTTCACCTTGGCCGGATCGCCCGTGGCAATGGCAGCCTCCACCATCTCGCGCACCGGCTGCGGCAATTCCGCCATGGCGGGGGCAGCCATCATGGCGCAGGGTGCCGCAAGCACGCAAAGGATTCGGGCCGGATGTCTCACGATATTAGAGACATAACCGGTCAATCTCGCAGGCGCCACCCGGTGCGATAGATGATTGCGATGGTTCCTATGCAAATTGCGAGGAACGCCATCGTCATGCTCAACGAGAGCCAGATTCCCACATCCGACTGGCCCGTAAAGGTCCAGCGCAGGCCGTTCACCAGATAGACGATCGGATTGACCAGAGCGATGGTGCGCCACGGCTCGCCGAGCATATCGATCGAATAGAAGGTCCCGCCCAGGAAGGTCAGCGGGGTGAGGAACAGTACCGGCACGATCTGCAGCCGCTCCCACCCGTCCGCCCAGATGCCAAGGATGAACCCGAAGAGCGAGAAGGAAGCGGAAATCAGCAGGATATAGCCCAGCGCGAAGACCGGATGGGCGATCTGGTAATCCACAAACACTGTCGCAGTGACGAGGATGATCGTCGCCAGGATGAGCGACTTGACTGCCGCAGCGCCGACGAAGCCGATCAGCGTTTCGACGAAGCCGACCGGCGCGGACAGCAGTTCGTAGATCGCACCGGTGAAACGCGGCATGTAGATGCCGAAGCTGGCGTTGTTGGTGCTCTCGCTCAACAGTGTGAGCATCAGCAGGCCCGGCACGATGAACGCGCCATAGGATACCCCGTTCACCTCGTTGATCTGCGATCCGATCGCGGCGCCGAAGACGATGAAATAGAGCGAAGTTGTCAGCACGGGCGAAAAGATCGAGCCAATCCAGGTGCGGAAGGCGCGCATCAATTCATTGTTGAAGATCGCCCAGGCCCCGCGCCAGTTGAGGATGGGGGCGCTGCCCTGATGCGCGCTCATTATGCAATCCCTTCCGGCTTGCGATCCACCAGATCGACGAAAATGTCCTCCAGCGAGGATTCATGGATATCGAGCGCAGTATAGACGATCCCCTGCGCCACCAGCGCACGGGTAAGGTCGGCCACTTCGCGCTTGCCTTCCCCGGTGCCGTCACCCCCACGATAGATCACTGCCTTGCGATCTTCGGAAAGGTGCAGCGGGAAACCGACCAGTGCCGAGGGAATCTCCGCCAGCGGCTCGTCCAGGCTGAATACCGCTTCGGTACGGCCCATGCGTGCCATCAGGGTGGACTTGTCCTCCACCAGCAGGATGCGCCCCTTGTTGATGACGCCCACCCGGTCAGCCATTTCCTCGGCCTCCTCGATATAGTGGGTGGTGAGGATGATGGTCGTGCCCCGTTCGCGCAGGGCGCCGATCTGTTTCCACATGTCGCGGCGCAGTTCGACATCGACGCCGGCCGTGGGCTCGTCGAGAAACAGCAGGTCGGGATCGTGGGCGAGCGCCTTGGCGATCAGCACCCGGCGCTTCATCCCGCCCGACAGCGCGCGGATCTGCGCATCGCGCTTGTCCCACAGGCTGAGCGAGCGCAGCACTTCCTCGATCCGGTCCGGATTGGGCGCCATGCCGAACAGCCCGCGCGAAAAGGCAACCGAGCGGCTGACCTTCTCGAACATGTCGGTCGCCAGTTCCTGCGGCACCAGCCCGATACGCGCCCGGGCCGCACGCCAGTTGCGCAACAGATCGGTGCCAAAAGCAGTAATGGTGCCGCCGGTGGGCCGCACGAGCCCGCAGACCGAGCCGATCAGTGTGGTCTTGCCCGCGCCGTTGGGCCCCAGAAGCGCGAAAATCTCGCCCCTGCGGATCTGAAGATCGACGCCGTCCAGCGCCTTGAGCCCACCCTTATAGGTCTTTGAAAGGCCCTGAATGTCGAGAATCGTATCAGTCACCCGCGGGAGATTGGCGTCTTGCGCCCGCATTGCAAGCACCCGGCGGAAAGAATGCAACGCAGTCGCAACCTCCACCCGATGCCGGGCAGACGGCCATCCGCAATAACCATTCGAATTACGGTGAAACGCGCGCCCGCTGAGCCGAAATTTGCATTGACTGACTGGCCGTTAATGCAAATTTTAATTGTCTGTAGAATTATTATGCACGCCCGACTGAAGGGTGCTGCTTGGGATCGGTGCTTGCTAAAGTTCAGGAACACTATTCTCGAGCAGATTGCCAAAGGCAGCCCGCTCAAGGAGATACTGGATCGGCTCTGCACCGGTGCCGAGGACTTCTTCGTATCAGGCCGCTGCTCCATCGTTTCGGTCGACCCGGCGGGCATGATCCATCCGCTTTCCGGCCCCAACATCCCCGATGCCTATATCAACGCACTCGACGGTTTGCTGATCGGCCCTGACGTGGGCTCCTGCGGCAGCGCGATGTATCATAACCGCTTCACCTGCGTGCACGATATCGAGACCGACCCCAAATGGGCAAGCTTCAGGCAGCTCGCCCTGCCGATCGGCCTGCACGCCTGCAGTTCCATGCCTGTGCGGGATGAAGCCGGTAAGGCCATCGGCGCCTTGGCGGTCTATTTTGAGGACAAGCACACGCCCAACCGGGCCGAACAACACGTGATGGAAATCTGCGCCGAACTGTGCGGCCTCGCGCTTGCCCGCCAGCAGCGCATCCTCGACCGCGAGCGCAGGGCAACTATCGATGGGCTAACCGGCCTGCCAAACCGTGCCGCCTTCGACGAGGCGCTGACTCAGTTGCGCTGCGAACTGCCCGGCTCCTGGGGGCTATTCATCGTCGATATCGACAATCTCAAGGTCACCAACGACACCTTCGGCCACGATGTGGGCGATGCCCTGCTGCGTGCGGCGGGGCAGCGCATTGCCGAGGCCATGGTGCCGGACAAGGTGTTCCGCACCGGCGGCGATGAATTCACTGTCATCATCCAGGGGCAGCATTTCCTGCAGGACCTCTACCGGACGGCCGAGACGCTGCTGACGGCCATTTCCGCCCCCGTCCAGCACGACAACCACACTTTCCTGCCGCGCGCCACGATCGGCGGGGCCGTACTCGCGCCCACTGACGTGATGCCCGGCACGGTACGGCGCAATGCTGACTTCGCGCTCTACCACGCCAAGGACACCATGCGCGGCGGCTTCGTGCGCTACTGGCCGGGGATCGGCACGCGCATGGCCTATCGCCGCGACGCGGTGCGCGATGTTATCAACGCGCTGGGCGATAACCGGATCGACGTGCGCTATCAGCCCATCGTCAGCCTTGCCACACGGGAGATCGTGGGTTTCGAGGCACTGAGCTGCATGAAAAACGCATCGGGCCGCGTGCTGCCTGCCTCGCTCTTTCAGGAAGCCTTCGCCGATGCCCGCGTTTCGGCGGAACTGACCACGCGTGTGCTCACGCTGGTGGCACAGGATATCCGCACCTGGCTCGACCTTGCCCTGCCCGTCCGCCATGTCGGGGTGAACGTGACCTCGGCCGATTTCTATTTCGGCAATCTCCATGAGAAGATCGACAGATCCTTCGGCGAGCATGGCATTCCCTTCGATCACCTGACGATCGAAGTTACGGAAGACGCCTATCTCGGTCAGCGCGACCAGGTGGTCGCCTCGGGCATTCGCGATCTGAGGATGCGCGGGATCAAGGTTGCCCTGGACGATTTCGGCACTGGCTTTGCCGCATTGACGCATCTGCTGACCGTGCCGATCGACATTCTCAAGGTCGACCAGTCCTTCGTGCGCAAGCTCTCGCCCGGCCATCCCAGTTCGGCCATCGTCAGGGGCATCCTCCAGATTGCCCGCGACCTGGGAATTGCGGCGGTTGCCGAAGGGGTCGAAACGCCCGAGCAGATCGACCTGCTTACCGAAATGGGCTGTGCCGATGCACAGGGTTACATCTTTTCCCGCCCGATCAGCCGCGGCAAGGCGACCGAAATGCTGCGCAGGCATGGCCAGGGCTCTGCCGGGAGCACTCCGCTCGACCTGCGCGAACACGAAGCGAAACCCGAGGTGCCCGTCACCCGCCGCGTTGCCTGAGGCGTCGCTGCCCTAGCCTTTCGGCAGCAACAGGCTGGAATCCCCATAGCTGTAGAAGCGATAGCCATGTGCAATCGCGTGAGCATAGACCGCCTGCATCTTCTCGAGCCCCATCAGCGCGCTGACCAGCATGAACAGGGTCGATTTCGGCAGGTGGAAATTGGTCATCAGCCCGTCGATCGCCTTGAAGCGATAGCCCGGCGTGATGAAGATCGCCGTATCGCCTTCGAACGGACGGATGACATCGTTATCCCCCGCAGCGCTTTCCAGCACGCGCAGCGACGTGGTGCCGACGGCGATGATCCGCCCGCCCGCTGCGCGCGCGGCGTTGAGACGGTCGGCGGTTTCCGCATCGATCCTGCCCCATTCGGCATGCATGCGATGCTCGTCCGTATCGTCGGCCTTCACTGGCAGGAAAGTGCCCGCGCCGACATGGAGGGTCAGTGTCTCGCGCTTCACACCCTTTTCGTCGAGTGCGGCGATCAGGCCGGGTGTGAAGTGCAAAGCCGCCGTTGGCGCGGCGACCGCACCGTCCTTTTCGGCGAACATCGTCTGGTAATCCTGCCGGTCCGCCTCATCCGTGGGGCGCTTGCCGGCGATATAGGGGGGCAGCGGCATCTGGCCGGCCCGTTCGAGAAGGACCTCCACCGGTTCCTCGCCTGTGAAATGCAGGGTCCAGCTGCCATCATCGTGCCGCTCTTCCGCCAGCGCGGTCACGCCGTTGGCGAATTCGATCACATCGCCCTGTATCAGCCGCTTGGCGTTGCGGATGAAGGCCTGCCATCGCCGCAGGTCCAGGCGCTTGTGCAGCGTCGCGCCAATCTTCGCCTCGCCGCGCCGCCCTTCGAGCTGGGCGGGAATGACGCGCGTATCGTTGAACACCAGCACGTCGCCCGCGCGCAGCAGGCCCGGCAGATCGGAGACGATCCGATCCTCCAGCGGGGCGTCGCCCTTCGCCAACAGCAGACGCGCGGAATCGCGCGGCCGCGCCGGACGCAAGGCAATCAGTTCGGGCGGAAGCTCGAAATCGAACAGGTCAACACGCATGGCGCGCGTCTAGAGCCTGTCTTGCCGGGTTGGAAGCGCCTTACTGGCCCTCTGGCGAGTCCGACGCAGCAGACGAGGCCGCATTCAGCATATCGGCCGTGATCATCACCTCCTGCGCGGGCGGAGCGATAACGGGCGGGGCCTTATTGTCCGACCCGATGGAAGCCTGCACGATCCGGGTGGGATTCGCGGGCGGCTCGCCACGCTGGATCGCATCCACTGCATCCATACCGCCGATCACGCGGCCGAAATTGGTGTATTTCCGGTCCAGACCCAGGCGCGGATAGAATACGATGAAGAACTGGCTGTTGGCGCTGTCCTCGCCCTGCGCACGCGCCATGGAAACGGTGCCGCGCACATGCGGCATCGGATTGAATTCCTGCTTCAGGTCCGGCAGTTCCGACCCGCCCTGGCCTGTGCCGGTCGGATCGCCCGTCTGCGCCATGAAGCCATCGATCACGCGGTGGAAGATGATCCCGTCATAAAAGCCCTGACGGGTCAGCGTCTTGATCCGCTCGATATGTTCGGGCGCCCAGCTGGGCATCAGGCGGATAGTGACGCGCTTGCCGTTCGACAGGTCGAGATAGAGAATATTCTCCAGATCTTCCTGCGGGTTGTAGTTCACCGGCATAAACAGGCGCGGAGCCGGTGCGGCCTCGGCGGCAGCTTCTTCAGCCGCAACGAAGGATGGCGTACCGGCAAGGGCGATGGCGAGCGCCGCGGCAGTCAGGCGTTTGATCATGGAAGCTTACTGTTCTCTCGGAGCACTCTCTTCCCGCGCGGTGTAGCGGCGAAGGACTGTCGGTTCAATGAACGATGGTGCCTGCACTCAATTGGGTCAAAAGTCACCCCTCCGGCCCAGTTCCTCCACGCGGGCGACAACCTCGGCACAAACTGCCGGGCTGACGAAGCGCGAAATATCGCCGCCAAACAGGGCGATTTCCTTCACGAGGCGCGAAGCGATGGGTTGCAGGCTGACATCGGCCATCAGGAACAGCGTCTCGATATTCGGATTGAGCTGCTGGTTCATGCCGGCCATCTGGAACTCATATTCAAAGTCCGCCACGGCGCGCAGGCCGCGAATGATGACGGCAGCATTCTGACTTTCCGCGAATTTCATCAGCAGTGCATTGAAACCCACCACCTCGACATTGCCCAGCCCCAGTGCCTCGACCTCACGCCGGACCATCGCCATGCGCTCATCGGGTGAGAACATCGGGTCTTTCGCCAGATTGGTAGTTACGCCGATAATCAGCCGGTCGACCAGCTTGGCCCCGCGCCGGATGATATCGGTATGACCCAGCGTGATCGGGTCAAACGTACCCGGATAGATGCCTATGCGCTGGGCCATTCAACGGTCCCTCTCGACAATGAACCGCGCGATGGCGCGCAGCAGATCCGCTTCCTTGCCGTGCGCGGCGAGGTGACCGATGGCCTGATCGACCAGCGCATGGGCCTGATCGCGCGCACGTTCCGGGCCGAGCAGCGAGACGAAGGTCTGCTTGCCCTGTGCGTCGTCCTTGCGTAGCGCCTTGCCGGCCTTTTCAGGATCTCCTTCGTGGTCGAGCAGATCGTCCACAATCTGGAAGGCAAGGCCGATATCGCGTGCATAGTTGCGTAGATGCGCCCTGCCCTCATGCGGCACCCGGCCGAGAATCGCGCCCATTTCCACGGCCGCCCCCAGAAGGGCGCCGGTCTTGAGCTGCTGCAGCCGGGTAATCGTGTGGAGGTCGAACGTCTCTGTCTCGGCCGCCATGTCCATCATCTGGCCGCCTGCCATCCCGTCATGTCCGCTGGCCCGCGCGAGCGTGACCACCAGTTCGGCCCGCATGAAGGGATCGCCGCTCATGCGCGGATCGGACAGAATTTCGAAAGCGAGCGCGTGGAGCGAATCTCCGGCCAGCACTGCTGTCGCATCGTCGAACGCCTTGTGGACAGTCGGCTTGCCATGGCGCAGATCGTCATTGTCCATGCAGGGCAGATCGTCGTGGATCAGCGAATAGACATGGATCGCCTCTATCGCGGCCCCGGCTCGCACGGCCTGTGCCCGGTCCACTCCGTAAAGGTCAGCGGTTGCCGCCACCAGCAGCGGGCGCAGGCGCTTGCCACCCCCGATCGTGGCGTAGCGCATCGCTTCCACCAGACGCCGCCGCGCGTCTTCAGGCAACGGCAGCAATTCATCGAACGCCCTGTCGATATCGATAGCGATCCGCTCAAGCCCGCGCGCGAGCACGCTGTCCGACACGCCGGTAATCGCCATGGCTCAGGCGCCCCCGTCGGGATCGAGCGGCACGGTGCCCGATGGCATGCCGTCCGGCCCGGCTACGATCTTCTCGATCCGGGCCTGCGCCGCATCGAGCCGGGCCTGGCAATGCATCCGCAACGCCTCCCCCCGCTCATAGAGCGTGATCGATTCGTCGAGCGGCACTTCGCCGCTTTCGAGCTTCCTCACGACCTCTTCCAGCGCGCGCAGCGCGTCTTCGAAGGTCATTCCCGCGATAGTGTCTGAGCTTTCCGCCATGTTGGCCGAGCAATGACGGGGACAAGCCGCACGGTCAAGCGCGCCAAGTGGCTTGAAGGGCTGGCGCAGCGCGATGGGCGGCGCTAAGGGCGGCTCCATGTCCCAGATCACTCCCGAAATCGTGGCCGAACACGGCCTGAGCAAAGACGAATATGCCATCATCCTCGACCGGCTGGGCCGCGAGCCCAATCTGGTGGAGCTTGGCATCTTCTCGGTCATGTGGTCGGAGCATTGCTCCTATAAATCCTCGCGCCTTCACCTGAAGAAGCTGCCGACGCAGGCCCCGTGGGTGATCTGCGGCCCCGGCGAGAATGCCGGCGTGATCGATATCGGCGAAGGGCCGGACGGCAAGGGCCAGGCCGCCATCTTCAAGATGGAGAGCCACAACCACCCCAGCTATATCGAACCCTATCAGGGCGCAGCCACGGGCGTTGGCGGCATTCTGCGCGACGTGTTCACCATGGGCGCCCGCCCGGTGGCGAACATGAATGCGCTGCGCTTCGGCCGCCCCGATCATCCCAAGATGAAGCACCTCGTCTCCGGCGTGGTTGCGGGGATCGGCGGCTACGGCAATTGCGTGGGCGTGCCCACTGTTGGCGGCGAAACCAATTTCCACCCGGCCTATGATGGCAATATCCTCGTCAATGCGATGACGGTGGGCGTGGCCGATACGGACAAGATCTTCTATTCCGCTGCCACCGGCCTTGGTAACCCCATCGTCTATGTCGGCTCGAAGACCGGGCGCGACGGCATCCATGGCGCGACCATGGCGAGCGCCGATTTCGGGGAGAATTCGGAAGAGAAGCGCCCCACCGTGCAGGTCGGCGATCCCTTCACCGAAAAGCTGCTGATCGAGGCCTGCCTTGAACTGATGGCGACCGACGCCATCGTCGCCATTCAGGACATGGGGGCTGCCGGCCTCACTTCCTCCTCGGTGGAAATGGCGAGCAAGGGTGGCGCGGGTATCCGGCTGAACATGAACAAGGTGCCTTGCCGTGAAGAGGGCATGACGCCTTATGAAATGATGCTGAGCGAAAGCCAGGAGCGCATGCTCATGGTCTTGAAGCCCGGCAAGGAACCCATGGCCGAAGCCATCTTCCGCAAGTGGGAACTCGATTTCGCCGTGATCGGCGAAGTGACCGATACCGGCCACATGGTGCTGGAATTCAACGGCGAAGTGGTGTGCGACATCCCGCTCGGCCCGCTGGCCGACGATGCTCCGGAATATGACCGCCCCTCCCTCAGCCGCGAAGAATATCAGGCCTGGGCCAAGCGCGGCGAAGTGGGCGATCTGCCTGCTTCGACCGATCTGGGCGCGGACCTCCTCAAGCTGATGGGCAGCGCCGATCTCGCCTCGCGCGCATGGATCTGGCAGCAATATGACAGCCAGGTCGGCGGCGATACCTTGCAGCTTTCGGGCGGCGACGCGGCAGTTGTGCGCGTGCACGGCACCAAGAAGGCACTGGCGATCAGCACCGATTGCACGCCGCGCTATTGCTATGCCGATCCTTATGAAGGCGGCAAGCAGGCGATTGCCGAAGCCTATCGCAATATCAGCGCGGTGGGCGGTACTCCGCTGGCCGTCACCAACTGCCTCAATTTCGCTAACCCGGAACGCCCGGAAATCATGGCGCAGTTCACCGGCTGCCTCGAAGGCATGGGCGATGCCTGCCGCGCGCTCGACTTCCCGATCGTGAGCGGCAACGTCTCGCTTTACAACGAATCCAAGGCCACTGGCGGTGGCAGCGCCATCCTGCCGACCCCGGCCATTGGCGGCGTCGGCCTGCTGGACGATTATTCGAAAATGGCCACGATCGCCTTCAAGAAGGAAGGCGACGCGATCTGGCTGATCGGCGGCGAGACCGGTCATCTCGGCCAGTCGCTGTGGCTGCGCGAGATGCACGGCCGCGAAGCCGGCGCTCCCCCGCCGGTCGATCTCGCTGCCGAGCGCAAGCATGGCGAGGAAGTGCGCGCGCTGGTCAAGGCTCAGGCCGTTACCGCCGTCCACGACATTTCGGATGGCGGCCTGCTGGTCGCGATCGCGGAAATGGCGCTGGCGGGAGGCTTTGGCGCCCAGCTTGATGTGGAACTCGATGCCGCCAAGGCCTTTGGCGAGGATCAGGGCCGTTATGTCGTGACCGCGCCTGCCGGTGTGGAAATCCCCGGCGCCCAGCGGCTCGGCACCGTGGGCGGCACCGGCGTGGCGGGCGTTGCGCTCGACGCGCTGCGCACAGCCAACGAGAGCTTCTTCAAGGACTGGATGGAAGGCTGACAGCCATTCCGGCGCAAAGCCGCGGGCAGCTATTCAGGCGGCCTGCGGCTTAAGCACCTGATAGGGGTCGATCCCTTCGTTTCGCCAGATGCGATGGCACTCGCGGTAGTAATGCGGCGGCGTGATGTTCAGCATAGCGCGCGCTTCTTCCAATTGCACAGGCAGCCAGTCCCGCACTGAGAGCTCAGCCACGCGCGGACAGGCTTTGCCCAGTCTTTGCGCTTCTCGCACCGCGCGATAGACCGGTGCCTGAGGCGCCCGCTTCGCGATTTCACGCGCACCGGCATAGGCGATCAGCAGATGGGCGGGCGCGGGCTGCTGGCTATAGGAAAAGGCCAGCACGCACTGCTCGCCCAGCGCGTCCCGGCCGTAGCCTGTGAGGACATGCAGCAGGTCATGCGTGTCACGCACACGGTTGAGATAGAGAGTGAACCGGTCGCGATAATCCGGCCGGTCGGCCATGAAGCGATCGAATTCATCGACCAGCCCCTGCGCGGACAGCCCTTCGCTTTCCATGAAGTCGCAATAGGCATGCGCAAGACTGCCCTTGGGCATTCGGCGCAAGGCTGCGTGATCGTCCAGCAGATCGACTAGCGAGGGTTCGACAGCCATCACTGCCCTGCCCTGCCCGCTGCCGAGAAACTTCCGTGCGGCAGCCGGCATGCCTTTCCAGGGCAAGGCTTCGAAAATACGAAAGACCTCGGACGTATCTTCCTTGTTCTTCACCAGCCTGCGGAAATGGTGCCACGCCTTGAGCGGGCGATAGCGCACTTTCGGGCGGCGCGGATCGAACAGCGGAAGCTCGGCAGGCGCAGCGAACGCCTCCGCGCGGAAAGGCCCGGCGTCATCGAATTCAGAGTCGAATTCAGGCGAATGTACCGCAGCGTTCATTCCACAAGAATGAGCACTACTTACATTGATGTCAATATCCGCCGCCGCCCAGAGACGCCAGGACGTTCACGCATAGCGCCAGAATGCCCAGATTGAACGCAAAGGCGAACAGGCCGTGAAAGGTGGCGATCTTGCGCATGCGACTGGAGCGGATGGCGATATCGGCGGTCTGACAGGTCATTCCGATGACAAAGGCGAAGTTCACGAAATCCGCAAAGGCCGGCTCGGCGTCCCCCGGGAAGTCAAGCCCCTTGTGATCGCCGCCCCCGGCCTGCGAGTAATAGAGACGCGCATAATGGAAGGCGTAGATCAAATTGGCGAAGCTCCAGCTTGCCACCAGCGTGAGCACGACCAGTATGACGCCGCCAGCCCCCAGATGGTCGGATTCAAGCTTCAGCGTCGCCAACGCGGTGAACACCGCGGCCGTGACGAGCGAGGTAAGCAGCAGGAGCAGTCCCTGCCCGGCATCGTCGCGCTGGGCCTGCAATCTGATCTGACGCGGTGCGCCGTCATGCCACAGCGGAATGCAGGTGAGGACGAAGCCGAAAACCGCGACGTCGAAAGTCGCCGCTACTGCCTCACCCGCACGCAATGTGGCAAAGAAGGGACCCGCGGCGAGCGCAAGCAGCAACAGGAAGAGCATGTATCGCGGATGAGGAATTCTCCGCCATCCGCTTAGTCTTTGTTCACCCATACGGGCGGGTTTAGCTTACCCACTCGCTTTCCGGAATGCCCAGCAGGTTGAGGATCGCGGTAAGGTCGCCCCGGTCGATCCAGCCATTCGCGGCCGCGCGAGCCTTGGGCTTGGCGCGATAGGCCACGCCATAAGTCGCAGCTTCCAACATGGGGATATCGTTCGCACCGTCGCCCGTGGCGAGCGAGACGGCATCCTCGCCCAGTTCGGCCATTTCTTCCAGCAGCACGGCCTTCTTCACCCCGCTATCGGTGATCCCGCCGACAAGCCCGCCGGTCAGCACGCCACCTTCAACCGCGAGGCGATTGGCGACCACGCGCTCGAAGCCCAGTTGTTCGGCCACAGGATCGGCAAACTGGTGGAAACCGCCGGTCACCAGCACAGTGCGACAACCCTTGCTCTTGAGCGTTTCGACCAGCACCCGTGCGCCGGGCATCGGCTCGATCCGCGTGTCGAGGCATTCGAAGATCGCGCCTTCGGAAAGATCGCGCAGCAGCATCACGCGCTCACGCAGGGCGCTTTCGAAATCGAGTTCGCCCTGCATCGCGCGTTCGGTGATGGCGGCGATCTGGTGCTTGATCCCGGCGAAATCGGCCAGCTCGTCGATACATTCGGCCTGGATCATGGTCGAATCCATGTCGGAGACGAACAGGTTGGGAATCCGGAAATCGGCTTCGGCAACGATCAGGTCGGAGGGGCTAAAATGCTCGTCCAGCACCGCACGCAGGGCCGCGTTATCACCCTCGGGCAGCGAAAGCTCCAGCGCGCCCCCGCAGAAATCCAGCATCTGCGCCATGGCAAGACGCATGCCTTCGCGCTCCAGCGCGACACTTGCCGCATCGAGACTTGCCGAAAGAGTGGCAGGGTCTGCTATCAGCCGGGCAATGAGCAAGGATCAGTCTCCGAATTCGGCCGGCCAACTACCGGCGCTGGCGCTCATTGCAGGGCCAACCGCCAGCGGCAAGAGCGATCTCGCCGTAAGGCTCGCCCTCGCCCTTGCAGAGCATGGCCGCAGGGGCGTGGTAGTGAATGCCGATGCCTCGCAGGTCTATGCCGATCTTTCGGTGCTGAGCGCCCGCCCATCGGCAGAAGAGATGCAGGGGGTGGAGCATCGCCTGTTCGGTGCGTGGGACGGTGCAACCGCCTGTTCCGCCGCCGATTGGGCCAGCACCGCCAAGCGGGAGATTGCGGAAATTCAGGCACGGGACGCCGTGCCGATCCTCGTCGGTGGCACCGGCCTCTATATCCGCACGTTGCTGGACGGGATCGCCCCGGTGCCGGAAATCGATCCCACCGTGCGGGAGGCCGTGCGCGCCCTGCCCGTGGCCGAAGCCTATGCGGCGCTCAGGATCGAGGACCCGGAACGGGCTGCCCGGCTCGATGCAGCCGATACTACGCGGATTTCCCGGGCACTTGAAGTGGTGCGCTCCACCGGCGAGCCCCTCGCATTCTGGCAGGCGCGGAGCGAAGGCGGGATCGCTGGCGCGGTCGATCTCCATGCCGCCGTGTTGCTCCCTCCGCGCGATGAGCTTTACCGCCGCTGCGATACCCGGTTCGCCCGGATGCTGGAAACCGGGGCAATGGACGAAGTTGCAACCCTGCTCGCCCGTGGATTGGACCCCGCCCTACCCGTCATGCGCGCAATCGGCGTGTCCGAAGTCGCCGCCTTTTTGCGCGGAGAATGGAGCCTCAAGGAGGCGCAAACAAAGGGCACTCAGGCGACACGAAATTACGTGAAGCGGCAATTTACATGGGCAAAGCACCAGTTTCCGGGCGATTGGCAAAGATTCACATCACACGATTTCCCCATTGAGAGATATTTTGAAAGATTATTACTCATTTAACCATTGACGCGTTATAAACGATCTCCTAGCTGCCACATCAAGTTTGGCTCACTGGGCCTTGCAAACGGATGGAGAGGCGACCCGGCGCAGCCCACTGCGCCGGGTCGGTTTTTTAGAATAGGGACTGGCCGACGCAGCCGACTGCGCCGGGTCGGTTTTTAGAATAGGACTGGCCGACGCAGCCAACCATGCCGGGTCGGTATTTAGTGAAGCCCCTGCCGCGAAACATCGCGCGGGGCACGTTCGAGGAGGGGTTCCGGATCAGTCCGGCACCCGAGGAAGAAAAAGGAATTCTACGTGGCCGAGGAAAAGAGCGGCGCGGCTATTCTGGTCGAGAGTCTGGTCAAGCAGGGGGTCGAATATGTGTTCGGCTATCCCGGCGGCGCGGTGCTTCCGATCTATGACGAGCTGTTTTCCGATCAGCGTATCCGCCACATCCTCGTCCGGCACGAAGCCGGCGCGGCGCATGCGGCAGAGGGTTATGCCCGCTCCACCGGCAAGCCGGGCGTCGTGCTCGTCACGTCGGGTCCGGGCGCGACCAATGCCGTCACCGGTATTGCGGACGCCTTCCTGGATTCGATCCCGCTGGTGGTCATCACCGGGCAGGTCGCGACCAACCTGATCGGTTCGGACGCGTTCCAGGAAGCCGATACGATCGGCATCACCCGCCACTGCTCCAAGCACAACTACCTGGTGAAGGACCCGGCCGACCTCGCCGCGACCATCGACGAGGCGTTCCAGATCGCCACGACCGGTCGCCCCGGCCCGGTCGTGATCGACATTCCCAAGAACGTCCAGGTCGCCACCGCGATGTGGCATGATGGCGAAGTGCAGCGCAAGATCCGCTACTCGCCGCAGACGGCGGGCAGCGTGGAAGACATTGCCGAGGCAATCGAACTGATCGCCAATGCCCAGCGCCCGATCCTCTATACCGGCGGCGGCATCATCAATTCCGGCCCACTGGCCACTGAATTGCTGCGCCACTTCCAGTCGCTCACCGGCGCGCCCGTTACCAGCACGCTGATGGGCCTGGGCGCCTTCCCGCACGATCATGCCGACTGGCTGGGCATGTTGGGAATGCACGGCACTTACGAAGCCAATCTGGCGATGAACCAGTGCGACGTGATGGTCTGCATCGGCGCGCGCTTCGATGACCGCGTGACCGGCCGCCTCGATGCGTTCTCGCCCGGTTCGACCAAGATCCACATCGATATCGACCGTTCCTCGATCAACAAGGTGATCCCGGTCGATCTGGGCATCGTGGGCGATTGCGCGACGGTGCTGGAACAGCTCATCACCGTGTGGGGCAAGCGCAAGGCCGCGGATCTTTCCGAATGGAAGGCGCGGATCGAAGGCTGGCGCGCGCGGGAAAGCCTCGCCTATCCTGCCAAGAGCAAGAGCGGCGACATCATGCCGCAGTTCGCGATCGAGCGTCTGTTCGCCCTCACCCGCGAACACGATCCGGTCATCACCACCGAGGTCGGCCAGCACCAGATGTGGGCCGCGCAATATTTCGGCTTCGACAAGCCGAACAAGTGGCTGACCTCCGGCGGTCTGGGCACGATGGGCTATGGCCTGCCTGCCGCAATCGGCGCGCAACTCGGCAATCCGGACAGCCTGGTGATCGACATTGCCGGCGAGGCATCGATCCAGATGAACATCCAGGAACTCGGCACCGCCAGCCAGTTCCGCCTGCCGGTGAAGGTGTTCATCCTCAACAACGAATTCATGGGCATGGTCCGCCAGTGGCAGGAACTGACCTATGAAAGCCGCTATTCGAATTCCTATTCGGACAGTCTGCCCGATTTCGTGATGCTGGCCGAGGCCTATGGCTGGAAGGGCATCCGTATCGAGGATGAAAGCCAGCTCGACGCCGGGATCAAGGCGATGATCGAGCATGACGGGCCCGTGATCGTCGATTGCCGCGTGGCAAAGGAAGCGAACTGCTTCCCGATGATCCCGTCGGGCGCCGCACATACCGAGATGCTGCTTTATGGCGACGAGGTTGCGGGCACGATGGAAGACGAAGCCAAGGCACTGGTGTAAGGGGCGCCCGAAATGAAGATTCAGCAGCGAGCATCCGAACGCCACGTGCTCACCATCATCGTCGACAACGAGGCGGGGATTCTCGCCAAGATTGCCGGCCTGTTCACCGCACGCGGCTATAATATCGACAGCCTGACCGTGGCGGACATCACCGAAAACCACGCGGTCAGCCGCATCACCATCGTCACCAACGGGCCGCCGGCCGTGATCGACCAGATCCACGCCCAGCTGGAACGGCTGGTGCCGGTCCACAAGGTGATCGACCTGAGCGAGGAAGGCCCGCATATCGAGCGCGAGCTGGCGCTGATCAAGGTGGCCGGCAAGGGCGAGAACCGCGTCGAGGCCCTGCGCCTTGCCGATGTGTTCCGCGCCAAGGTGGTCGACACCACGACCCAGAGCTTCATCTTCGAACTCACCGGAACGCCCGACAAGATCGACAGCTTCGTCACGCTGATGCGCGAACTGGGGCTGGTCGAAGTGGGCCGCACCGGGGTGGTCGGCATGATGCGCGGGCCGGAAGGCTCATGACCTCCCTGCGGACGGCATTGCTGGCGGCTGCATGCACGGTTCTCGCCGTGCCTGCGACAGCACAGCAGGACGGAGAGCCTGTATTGGCTCCCGTTTCCAAGTCGTCCGGCAAGGACGTCTGCATTTCGCAGACCCCGGATGAAGCCGCCGCGCGCGCCTGTTTTGACGAACAGGTCGCCTGGGCCTGGGATGAACTGGGCAAGTCCTGGTTCGCGGCTCTGGCGGCGGTTGGCGGCACCGGAACTCCGGCAGGTAAGGCCCTGGTCGCCGAAAAAGACGCCTGGATGGAATATCAGGCGGCCGCGTGCCGCTTCTATACGGTTGAACGGAACGGGCTGGTGGAATACGGGCTCACCCAGCGTTGCCAGCAGATGCTCATCTCCGCCCGCGCGGCGGATCTGGATTTCAACGTTTCGAAAATTCCCGCAGATCTGCGGCACGGGTCCTGATCATTGAATATGTCGCCGCCGTGGCGGTGAAGCGAAAGGATAGTTGACGTGAAAGTGTATTACGACGCCGATGCGGACCTGAACCTGGTCACTGGCAAGAAGATCGCCATTCTCGGCTATGGCAGCCAGGGCCACGCCCATGCGCAGAACCTGCGCGACAGCGGCGTGAAGGAAGTGGCCATCGCGCTGCGTCCCGGCTCGGCTTCGGCCACGAAGGCAGAAGCTGCCGGCTTCAAGGTGCTGAGCAACAAGGAAGCGGCCGAATGGGCCGACATCCTGATGATCCTCGCACCCGACGAACACCAGGCCGCGATCTGGGAAAACGACCTGAAGGGTAACATGAAGAAGGGCGCCGCCCTTGCCTTCGCCCACGGCCTCAACATCCACTTCGGCCTGATCGAAGCTCCGTCGGACATCGACGTGATCATGATCGCGCCCAAGGGCCCGGGCCACACCGTGCGCGGCGAATATGTGAAGGGCGGCGGCGTGCCGTGCCTGATCGCCGTCCACCAGGACGCCAGCGGCAATGCGCATGACATCGCCCTTGCCTATGCCTCGGGCGTCGGCGGCGGCCGCAGCGGCATCATCGAAACCAACTTCAAGGAAGAGTGCGAAACCGACCTGTTCGGCGAGCAGGCCGTGCTGTGCGGCGGCATCACTCACCTGATCCAGGCCGGTTTCGAAACGCTGGTGGAAGCTGGCTACGCCCCGGAAATGGCCTATTTCGAATGTCTCCACGAAACCAAGCTGATCGTGGACCTGCTGTATGAAGGCGGCATCGCCAACATGCGCTATTCGATCTCGAACACGGCCGAATATGGCGACATCGTCACTGGTCCGCGCATCATCACCGAAGAAACGAAGTGGGAAATGAAGAAGGTGCTGGAAGACATCCAGTCCGGCCGCTTCGTGAAGAACTTCGTGCTCGACAACCGCGCTGGCCAGCCCGAACTGAAGGCGAGCCGCAAGGCCGCCGCGGCTCACCCGATCGAGCAGACCGGCGCCCGCCTGCGCGCCATGATGCCCTGGATCGGCGCGAACAAGCTGGTCGACCAGACCAAGAACTGATCCGCGTTCCATTTTGCGGAAACATGCGCCGCCGGCGGGATCATATCCCCGCCGGCGGCGTTCTGTTATCCGTCCTGCGCGTCAGACGCATGGGCAGTAGACTTTATCAAACCGGCACGCCAAGGTGCCGGCCATCCATTCCATGGGCTAAACTCAAAGGGAGGAATTCAAGGATGCGTAAAGTTCAAATGGGTATCGCGGCGCTCACCGGCGCGGCCCTGCTCTATGTCGTGGGCGCTCAGGCGCAGAACGGCGATCTCGGCAGCCCGGGCAAGGCCGACGCTTCGGTCGTCACCGCCGGCACCTATGCTGCCGATCCGGGCCACACGCTGGTCGGCTGGAAGGTGAATCACTTCGGTTTCTCCGACTATTTCGGCCTGTTCGGCGACGTGAAGGGCACGCTTAAGCTCGATCCGGCAAACATTGCCGCCAGCTCGGTCGAAGTGACGATCCCCGTAGGCAAGGTCACCACCGCGAATGCAGGCCTGACCGCTCACCTGCTGGCGGCAGGCAAGGACGGCAAGGCCCCCGATTTCTTCGGTGCCAGCCCGGCCGACGCCACCTTCAAGTCCACCTCGGTCAAGTCCTCCGGCGGCAACAAGGCCACCATTACTGGCGACCTCACCCTCAATGGCGTGACCAAGCCTGTGACGATCAACGCCGAATTCGTCGGCGCCGGCGCCAACCCTTACAGCAAGAAGGAAACCGTCGGTTTCAAGGGCACCGCGCGCATCAAGCGTTCGGAGTTCGGCATCAACTTTGCCGCGCCCGCAGTAACCGATACGGTCGATCTGGACATCGCGGCTGCTTTCGAAAAGCAGTAAGCCTATCGCGTCATTGCGAGGGACCGAAGGTTCCGTGGCAATCCAGGGCCCATTGCGTGGCGCCCTGGATTGCTTCGCGGCATTGCCGCTCGCAATGACGACACTGGCTTTTCCGCCCGCCTGCCAAACCTTTTCCTTGAAAAATGCCGTGCGATTGTCCATCTGCACAAATGATGACGAACCGCTCGCTCCTTAGCCTGCTTCGACTTACACGCCCTTAGGCGTGTCATCCCGCCTGCGCGCATCGCGCATGGCACCCCGCCTAAGGGCCACCCAAAAATCTGCAGTCGAAACAGCAGCGCACCTTGCCGTGCGCGCATCAGGCGATAAGGCACAATTCCATGGCGATGCTCAAAACCCCCGGCGAGAAATACCGGCCCTTCCCGCAGGTTCCGATCACGGACCGGCAATGGCCTTCGCGCACGATCACCAAGGCGCCGCGCTGGCTCTCCACCGATCTGCGCGACGGCAACCAGTCGATCATCGATCCGATGGATGCGGTGAAGAAGAACCGCTTCTTCGACACGCTGGTGGAAGTCGGCCTCAAGGAAATCGAAGTCGGCTTCCCCGCTGCGGGCAAAACCGAATTCGACTTCATCCAGGGTCTGGTTCGCTCGGGCAAGATTCCGCAGGATGTAATGATCCAGGTGCTGACTCAGTCGCGCGAAGATCTGATCCGCACCAGCTTCGACAGTCTGGAAGGCGTGCACGCGGCTATTGTGCACCTGTATAATGCGGTGTCCCCGGCGTGGCGCGACATCGTGTTCCGCATGAGCAAGGCCGAAGTGAAGGAAATCGCCATCAAGGGGGCGAAGATCCTGCGCGACGAGGCGGCCAAGCGCCCCGATACGGACTGGTATTTCGAATATTCGCCGGAAACATTCTCCACCGCCGAGCTGGATTTCAGCCTGGAGGTCTGCGAGGCGGTCATGGACGTGCTGCAACCCACTGCGGATCACCAGCTGATCCTGAACCTGCCGGCTACGGTCGAGGCGGCAACGCCCAACGTCTATGCCGACCAGATCGAATATTTCTGCCGCAACATCCCCCGGCGGGAAACGGTGGCGATCAGCCTGCACACGCATAATGACCGGGGCACCGGCGTGGCCGCGGCCGAACTGGGCCTGATGGCCGGTGCGGACCGCGTGGAAGGCTGCCTGTTCGGCAATGGTGAGCGCACCGGCAATTGCTGCCTGGTTACAGTCGGCCTCAACATGTACACGCAAGGCGTTGATCCGGAACTGGATTTCTCCGACATCGATTCCATCATCGAGACGGTGGAATATTGCAACCAGATCCCGGTCCACCAGCGCCACCCCTATGGCGGCGAACTGGTGTTCACCGCCTTTTCCGGCAGCCATCAGGACGCGATCAAGAAGGGCTTCGAAGCGCAGACCAAGCGCAACGATCAACTGTGGCAGGTGCCCTACCTGCCGATCGATCCCGCCGATCTGGGCCGCAATTACGAGGCAGTGATCCGCGTGAACTCGCAGAGCGGCAAGGGCGGTTTCGCCTGGGTGCTGGAACAGGATCAGGGCCTGAAACTGCCCAAGAAGCTGCAGGCGGACTTTTCGAAGCACGTCCAGCGCATTGCCGATGAGCTGGGCCGCGAGCTGAACGCCGCCGATATCTGGCAGGTCTTCCGCGAGAGCTATTTCATCAAGGTCGACAAGCGCCGCTATCGTCTGGTCGATTTCGAGGAAAGCCGCACGCAGGACGGCACCCGCCTGTTCGTGGGCACGGTCGAAGTCGACGGCCAGGCACAGAGCGTTTCCGGGCGCGGCAAGGGCCTGATCTCTTCCGTGCTGGCGACGCTGAAGGAAACCTTCGGCCTCGAAATGGAAGTGCTCGATTATACCGAGCATGCGCTGGGTCAGGGAACTGACGCACAGGCTGCCGCCTATGTCGAATGCGCCCTGCCCGATGGCCGCACCGTATGGGGCGTGGGGATCGACGAGGACGTCGCCTCTGCCAGCGTGCGGGCAATCCTTTCCGCCGCGAACGGCGCTGCACGCGAGACGGCCTGATGAAGCGGCCGGGAGGGATGAAGCGGTTTCTGGCCGCATCGCTCCTCCCGGTGCTTATTCTCGCCTCGGGCTGCGAAATCCGCCGCGAGCACGATGAAGCGGCTGACCGGGCCGAAATCCACGCTCTGCTGAATGCCTATGGCTCGACGCTCGATGCCCGCGATTTCAACGGCTTTGCCGGCCTGTTCGCCAAGGACGGGACCTATGTGGCCGGCAATGGCAAGGGTGTGAGCGGAACTCAGGCCGGGGCAATGATGGAACAGGTGTTCGCCAGCAATGCGCTGGGTTTCCGCGAACCCAACTTCCACGTCTTCTTCAACGAAGTCATCACGCTGGAAGATGCGGACCATGCACATTCCACCTCCATGTCGTTCTACATGGTACCGGGCGAGGACGGGCGTCCAGTGGCAGCCATGATGGCCCGCTATCATGACGAACTGGTGCGCGAGACAGGTAAATGGAAATTCGCCCGCCGCAGGGTGGAAAGCCTGATGCCCCCACCCCAGCCCTCCGCATCCGGCGGGGCGCAGCAGGGGCGCTAGGTCCTCACTTCACATATTTGGCGTACCAGCCCAGCCAGCGCTGCATCCGGTCCACGATGTAGCTCGGTCGCGTAAAGCCGTGGGTCTGATCGGGATAGACCACCAGTTCGGTGTCCACTCGCCGCACCTTGAGCGCCTGATACATCTGTTCGCTGGCCCAGGTCGGCACATTCACGTCAGCCGAGCCGACCATGAACATCGTCGGCGTGGTGATCCGGTCGGCATGGAGGAACGGGTAGGAGTTCTTGATCCACACATCCGTGTTCTCCCAGGGCAGGCCCAGTTCGACGTCATATTCGACGACATATTGGTCCGTACCGAAGCCGAGCAGGACATTGGCGATCGACGCACCGGCCATGGCCGCCTTGAAGCGATGGTCAGAGGTGACGAGGTAATTGGTGGACATGCCGCCATAGGACCAGCCGCCCACCACCAGTCGTTCGGGGTCCGCAATGCCCCTGGCCACCGCATCGTCCACGGCAGCGAGATCGTCTTCCACGTCCACCGTGCCCCAGGCAGCGTTGATGCCCGAGGCATAGGCCGTACCCCGCCCGGTGCTGCCGCGCGGATTAGGCGTCAGCACGGCAAAGCCGGCGCCGGCGAAAACCTGCTGCCACATGTCGAAGCTGTAATCGTACTGCGCCGCCGGGCCGCCATGGGGATGCAGGATGGTCTTGAGCTTCTCGCCCGCCTTTGCCCCCACAGGGACCATCACGAAGCCATGAACTTCAGTGCCGTCCTTGCTCTTGTAGGACGTGAACTTGGCATCGGCGAAATCGATGCCCTTCATCCAGTCGGCATTATGGCTGGTGAGCGGCCGCAGCTTGCCCGCGTCCAGCGCGTAAAGCTCGAACGGCTTCGTCGGCGTCGAATAGGTCACCACCGTGCGGCTGCCGGAGGAACTGGGGCTGCGCAGCACGAATTCCCCGCCTGACACAACCGACACCTTGCCCCCACCTGAGGGCACGGAGGCGAGCTTCATCTGCCCGTCATCCTCCACGATGAAGCGCAGCGCCTTGCCGTCGGCGGTCCATTCCGGATTGTAGACATTGCGGTCCTGCCCCTTGGTAAGGATCGCGGGCTCGCCGCCGCCGGACGATACGACTGCAAGGTCGCTCGCCGCATACCACAGCAGCTTGGGATCGCCGCCGCGCACATAGGCGATCTTCGACCCGTCAGGGCTCCACACCGGATAGGACCCGAAGTCCGGATTGGCGTCCGCCCCTTCATAGGTGGTGAGTTGCAGCGGCGCGGCACCGGGCGCATCGACGCGCGCGACGAAGATATCGTAATTATGCGATCGCTCCGCATCCGGCCCCCGGCGCGAGACGAAGGCCACGCGGCTGGAATCGGGCGACCAGGCCGGGAATGCCTCGTCATAATCGCCATCGGCCATGCGCTGCGCCTTGCCGGTGGCGAGATCGTAGAGCCACAGGCGCGAACGTTCCTTGCCCAGATAGCCGACGCCGTCGATCTTGAAGTGATAGCGGTCGATCACGATCGGCAGCGGAATGTCTTCGCCATCCTTGGTCTTCTTCGGATCTTCGGGCTTGTCGGCCACGATCAGGGCAAGGCGCTTGCCATCGGGCGACCAGGCGAAATCCTCCACCGATCCCTCGATGCCGTCCACTGGACTGGCCTCACCGCCTGCCATGGGCAAAATCCAGAGCCGGGACTGCTCCTTCTCGTCATTGCGGGAGGAGAGGAAGCCGACCTGTTTGCCGTCAGGGCTGAACTTGGGGCTGCTTTCGCTCTCCCCCTTGCGTGAAGTGAGCTGGCGCGGGCCGCTACCGTCCCAAGGGGCGAGCCAGATGTGAGAGACCGGCTCGTCCGCGTCCAGATCCGCGCTCGTCACCGTATAGACCGCCGCATCGCCCGAGGGCGAAAGGTCCGGCTCGGAGACGAGAATCTCCTTCACTTGGTCCTCGGGCGTCACCGGGCGAGCCAGCGCGGTGAGCGGCTGAAGCGAAAGGACGAGCGCAGTAGCGGTGAAAAGCAGACGCATGGAACATTTCCCCCGGTTTCAGAGGATACTTCTTACGCGTTTGAAGCGCCTGCACAATCCCGGGGTGGCTCTCGCGAGCCCACCCCGGAAGAAATTTACGCCACGCCCAGATGCTTTGCGGTCGACCAGTTGCCGTGCAGACCCTGCCTGATCTTTACGGGCAGCTTGGCCCGCGCAATCGGGCCTTCATCGATCCGCTGCGCATCGAAGAAACACAGGTCCGAATAATTGGCTACATGATCGTCCACCAGGGCGACGATATAGCCCTCGCCTTCGGCGGCATTGGCCGATTTGGGAATGAAGCAGGGCTCCTGGATGCCGCTGGTCGGGCCCGGCCACCAGCTCTTGGTGTCGCCGGTCGAAAGATCGATGTGACACAAGGTGTTGAGCGCGCCCACGAAGGGCCCCGGAGGGCCTTCATAGCGGGCATGCGGATCGAAGGCGATCATCCAGCCATGGCGATAGGCCTGCCCGGCGTAACGGTCGTCGATCCGGGGGAACTCGTCGGCGATGCTGGTCATCTGCTCGACCTGCTCGAACTCCTCCCCATTGCTCGACATGTCGACTGTCCAGCGGGTGAGATAGGAGAGCCCGCCGATGGGATCGAACGGTGCGCCGGTCACGTCGGGGAAGAAGGGGAAGCTGTTCTTCGCCGCGATGGGCAGGTCGAAATAGATCTTCGTGCCATCGTTGAAGGCATTCATCACATGACCGGTGAAGCAATTGGCCGGCGCCTTGAACCAGCGCAAATCCTTTGCCGTGGCGCCCGGCTTGCGCGGCAGCACCGCCAGCCAGGTGGGCAGCGAATGATCGAACCCGAAATAGGGCATCCGCTTTTCCAGCCGCTCCATGTTGGTGATGCAGGGCATCACGTTCCACACGGCGTAATCCTGCGTAATGCCGAAATCGTGCATCATGCACAGATACTTGTTCTCAAACGGAATTTCGAACAGCAACTCGCCCGAGGGGCTGATCTCGAAATAACTCATGTCATAGGTCATCGGCCCCTTCGACATGTAGGAGAAGGCGCACATATTGCCCGTGACCGGATCGATCTTGGGGTGGGCGCAGAAGGTCTTCGCCTCCAGCCTGCCGCCGAAATCGGTATAGCCGAAGCTGTCCAGCGAATTGGGGTCCATGACGAGACAGGGGCTATCCTCCTTCATCGCATAGAGCTTGCCGGCGTGGACCATCACATTGGTGTTGGCCGTGCCCCTGATCTGCCCCGCGACGGAAGGATCGTCGGTCAGGTGGTTGCGATAATGGCCGAAGAGCGAGCGCCCGGCCTTGTTCTCCAGCTTCCACTTGTCGGTATGGGCATAACGCTGCCTGAAATCGACCTTGCCGTCATGCACGCGGAACATACTGACCATGCCGTCGCCGTTGAAGAACTGGTCGTCCTCGAACATCGGCGCGAACTGGTTATCCGGATGGACACGGTGGAACGCGCCGTTGAGTTCGGCCGGAATCTCGCCTTCCACTTCCATGTCGAGAATATCGCCCTGCAGGCGCAAGGGCCGAAGCGTCCCGGTGAAACCCGGATTGTTCGGAAAATGGGTCATCGCATCGTCTCTCCGCATGAGTTCTTGGACTCGTGGCAGCAGAGCGATAGCTCGCGGGCCTCCCCAGCGAATTGATCGAAGGCAAAACGCTATCCGGCGGATCAAGATTGCGCCGTGTGGCCGGGGGGCGCGAGGGGGGAGTACGCCCGCCCGGCCGGCGGATCAGTCGATCCGCATGGCGATCTCCGCCTCACCGTCGCGGGTACGCAGGGTCAGGCGATCCCCTGTGCGGCGGTACTGGAAGAGGAGATCTCCGTCGGGAATGAAGAGTTGACGCTCGTTGACCTGATAGGATTGCCAGATCTCGTCACCCTCGTCCTTCCCGCCGGGATAGGTAATAAAGTCGTTGTCGTTCGTGATCTCGATCACGTCGCCGCGCCGCACATCGCTGACGCCTTTGAAATAGGTAACCTTCCAGCGACCGACCAGTTCAAGCGGGCGCAATTCAGCCGGCACTTCTCCCCGATACCCCGCCAGATAGGCCATCCGGTCGCGCAGGCTACCGATCAGTTCCTCTTCATTACCGAAGCCCTCATGCCCGCCGGCAGACAGGCGGCTGTCCAGCCCGTCCAGCGTGGCGAAGGCCGCCTTCTTGTCATTGCGGACGTGATATTGATCGAGCGCCTGGGTGAGCGAGACATATTCGTCCACCAGTGCCATGGCCGCCCCCAGCCGCGCGGGCGCGGGGCCGTCGGGCTGTGTCACCGTCAGCCGGTCGCCGCCCTCTTTGCCGGTGACCGCATCGACATAGGCCAGCTTCACCTCCAGCAGCGGACTGCCGGGGTCGAGCGGCGCCAGCGGCAGGTGATCGCGCGCGGAATCCCGCCCGAGCGAGGCGTAGATTCCACCGCCATTGCTCGAAAGGAAAGCCGTGCCGATCGTCACGGTGACGGTGCCGTCCTGCGCCTGCGTCATCAGCCCATCGGGCACGCCGAACACGCCGGTGATCGCATAGCCTTCGGGCGGGGTCATGGAGATCGCGATGTTCTGCGCGACCTCGCTGGTCATGTTGCGGAATTCCTTGTCGAACAGATCGCTCGCCCTGCGATCCTGCTCGATGAAGAACAGATTGCCGCCCGGCGCGCTGGAGACCCTGGCGGCCAGCGCACCGTCATAATGCACGCCCACGCCGATAGTGGTGAGTCCAACCCCGCGCGCGGAACCGGCACTGGCCTGTGCCATGAAGCCTGCCGCGCTGGTGTTCCCGACATTGGGGTTTTCGTCAGTGAACAGCATCAGCCTTGTCTTGCCCCTGCTCTGCGGCAGTTCGGCATAGGCCGTGTCGTAACCCAGCTTCAGCCCGGCCTCGAGATAAGTGGAGCCGTCGATCTGGATGGAATCGATTGCGTTCAGAATGTCTCCGCGATGGCCCGCCACATCCATTACCGGCAGGTGGACATTGGTCGTGGAGCCATACAGGACGATCCCGAAGCGATCTGCCTCGCCCATTTGCGAGACCACCGAAAGCAGCGCTTCCTTGACCTTGGCGATGGGCGCCCCGTCCATCGAGCCGGAACGATCCACCACGGCCACCAGGCTCAGCGGCGCGGCCTTCCAGCTTTCCGCATCGATGTTGGAATCGAAATCCAGCCCCACAAACCACGCATCCTGCGGACGCAGCGGCAGGTCGGCCTTGATTGCATGGCCCACCAGGCAAAAGGTCTGGCGGCAGTTCTCGCGGCGCGGCAGGGTCAGGTCGTGCTCGCCCAGTAGACCCTCCATGGTGAGGCTGCCCAGCGGCGGCATGAACTCATTGCCGCCATCGAAGGATATTTCCCGGAAATGCCGGATGTCCTGTGCCCCGCCTTGCCGGATGGTGCCGGTAACGATGATCGGAGCGTAGAGCTGCTCATCCTCCTGCTCCTCCTGCGCGAAGGCGGGTGCGGCCAATGCACCCAGCATCGCCGCCGGTACTGCGCCCGCAAGTAATGCGCGGCGGATCGAATGATGGAATTTCATCGTCATGCCCCTCTCCCGTCATGCGACTCAATTGGGAGGAGGCTATACGAAATTTTCCAGAATAAGAAGGAATTTGTAATTTTGTTATTCAACACTACAATAATTGTAAGCGAATCATACTAAATCATATAATATGCTTACTACACCGGACCGAGCGGAACGGGCTTTTCCGGCACCCACTGCACTTCCACCCTGTCGCCGCTGCGCACTTCCCCGCCCTGCAGAACGATTGCCATCACGCCTGCCTTGCGGATCAGCGATCCATCGGCAGCGCGGCCCAGCACTGCCGCCATGGTGCCCGGCGCAATGTTGTCGTCGATCTGGCGGCATGGATTGCGCAGGCCGGTGATCTCGATCAGCACGTCCCTGCCAAGCGACAGCCGCGTTCCGGCGGAAAGGCCCAGCAGGTCGATACCGCGTGTGGTAATATTCTCACCCAATTGCCCCGGCGCCACGTCGAAACCCTTGCTGGCCAGTTCGTCCAGCAATTCAGCATGGATCAGGTGAAGCTGCCGCAGATTGGGGGCTGCCGGATCTCTCGCCACGCGGGATCGATGCTGCACGGTGCGGCCTGCATGCGCATCACCCTCCACACCCAGCCCGGCGATGATGTGTAACAGGCCGCGCGGTCGCTTCGAAAAGCGATGTTCGCCATCGCTGGCCAGAGCGACGATAGTTCCCTGCATGGCCAGATGCATCGCTCAACATCCCTTGCCGGGCAAGACTTTCCTACAGATACAGCTGCGTGCTAGAACCATCCTACAAATGCAATTAAATTGTTTATATTCAATATATTGACCTCAAGCCTGCCTCTCGCCAAGCGCCGGATACCAAAGCGGTTTTTCGTGTAACAGGTGTAACACCCCCCCGGTCAGTGCGGCCGAAATCTGAAACGGAGCATCCCATGCCCCTGCCCGCCTCCCTTGCCAATCTGCGCATCCCGGTGATCGGCTCTCCGCTGTTCATCATCTCGAACCCTGATCTGGTGATCGCGCAATGCAAGGCCGGGATCGTGGGCAGCTTCCCCACGCTCAACGCCCGCCCATCGGGCATGCTGGACGAATGGCTCCACCGTATCACCGAGGAACTCGCCGCGCATGATCGCGACAATCCCGACCGGCCCGCCGCGCCCTTCGCCTGCAATCTCATCGTTCACCGTTCCAACCCCCGGCTGGAGGAAGACGCAATGGTGCTGGCCAAGTGGAAAGTGCCGCTGGTCATCACTTCGCTCGGCGCGATCGAGGACATCAACAAGGGCGTCCATTCCTGGGGCGGCATCGTGCTGCACGACATCATCAACCAGCGCTTCGCTCACAAGGCGATCGAAAAGGGCGCGGATGGGCTGATCGCCGTGGCAGCCGGTGCGGGCGGCCATGCCGGCGCGCAATCGCCCTTCGCCCTGATGCAGGAACTGCGCGAGTGGTTCGACGGGCCAGTGGCGCTGTCGGGCGCGATTGCCCATGGCCGCTCGATCCTCGCCGCCCAGGCGATGGGGGCAGACCTCGCCTATATCGGCTCCCCCTGGATCGCGACGCCGGAGGCCAATGCCATCGATGCCTACAAGCAGGCCATCGTGGAGGGCGCGGCAGCGGATATCGTCTATTCGAACCTCTTCACCGGGGTGCACGGCAATTATCTGAAAAGCTCGATCCAGCGCACCGGGCTCGATCCCGACCATCTTCCAGAAAGCGATCCCTCCACGATGGACTTCGCCAAGGCCACCGGCAGCGAGGCGAAGGCGTGGAAGGACATCTGGGGCTCGGGCCAGGGGATCGGCGCCGTGAAGGCCGTGGAGCCTGTTTCCGTGCGGGTCGCCCGGCTGGAGGCCGAATATCAGGAAGCCAAGCGCGAGTTGGCGATCAAAGCCGGCCTGTAAGCCTCGTCAGGCCGGAACTTCCTCCGCAAGGAAGTCCGGCACCGGTCGACCCGCCAGCCAGCCCAGCGTCGCGTCCCTGAACAGGCTGGCACCGGTGAGACTGCGAGCAGGCAGCCAGCAGACTGCGGCGAGACCGGGCAATTCGCACAGGCGCACGCCCAGCAGCATGAGCGAGCGCAGCACCGGCTCCAGTCCCTCCCCGCCCACCAGATGCGGACCGGGCGACAGGGTAACCGCTTCGCAATGGGTGAGCGAAGGCAGCAGGCCGAAACGGCGGGGATGGAGCAGCAGCATGCCCGGATCGCCGGGAGCAAGGCCTCGCAAGTCGAACGTGAGGCCGTTGACGCAGAGCTCGAGCCAGTCGCCATCCCCGCTCCGCGAATTGCGGGCGGAGGAGTCGAAGGTGATCGAAAACTCTCCCGATGCGGCAAGCGCGCGAACCGCACGCGGCTCTGGCCGCGCGGCAGCATCGAAGAGTAGCGAAAGTACCGGCGCGGCCTGACGGCCGCCTGTTGCGACTTCCCGTTTAATGGCCTGCCCCCTCAGTCCTTGTGCCATAAGGGTGACGCGAAAGGCCTGCCGCGTCGAGCCCCCGGCCCGCACAACCGCGTCCAAATCGGAGGAATCGTCAGAAGATTCCCAGCTTCGCGCCCTCGGCAAGGGCAGCCCCGAGGTCCCTGCATTGTGCCAGATCGGCTGCAGGAACATGTTTTTGGGCAAGGATCGCCTCGGGCGTCTGGGCGGCCAGATTGACAATCAACGGATCGGCCACACGCCGCAGGCGCCACCCGGTAACGATCCGGTCGATCTGCGCCTGCGCCCCGTGCCCGTCGGAACCGGCCGCAATCAAAGTGGCGTAGGCATGCCCTTCGACCCGGCCAAGCAGGGGATAATAGCAGCGGTCGAACAGTTCCTTCATCTCGCCGGTCATGCTGCCGAGATTTTCGGGGCAGACGAAGAGATAGGCCCGTGCGGCCAGCAGATCTTCGGGCTGGGCATCCCGTGCCCGAACACACCGCGCGTTCCTGCCTGCACCCTCTGCTGCCGCCCGCGCCATCGCCTGCGCCGCGCCGGTTCGGCTGTGCCACAGGATCAGCAGGGGCGGAGCCGTTTCATCCATACCGCAAGCATCCGGGATGGCGCGCCATTGTCAATCGCCCCGACTCCGGGTTAGGCCGCAGGCATGGCAACCCATGGCACATCGGCAATTTTCGGAGTTGAACGCTCACTCGCGGGGCGCAGCTGGCGCTGGCGCGGCGGCAATATGGATCTGGGCGAAGGCTTTGCCGGAATGGCGGGGCTGGAACAGGACCTCGTCACTCAACTCCTGCTAGCGAGAGGTGTCGACCATGACGATATAGAGCGGCACCGCTCCCCCACCCTGCGCAGCTTCCTGCCCGATCCGAGCGCGTTCTGCGATATGGACGAAGCCGCTCGCCGGCTTGCCGAGGCCGTGCTGGGGAACGAGACGATCACCGTTTATGGGGATTACGACGTAGACGGGGCCACCAGCGCCGCCCTGCTGATCCGCCTGCTGCGCATGCTGGGGCATGAGGCGCGCTATTACATCCCCGACCGGCTGCTGGAAGGTTACGGCCCTTCGGGCGAGGCTCTGGTCCGGTTGGGCGAGGAAGGCTCCAGCCTGATCGTAACGGTCGATTGCGGAGCAATGGCCCATCAGGCCCTTTCCATGGCGCATGCTGCAGGGGTGGACGTGATTGTGGTGGACCACCACAAATGTTCGACCGAACTTCCAGTCGCTGCCGCGCTGGTGAACCCCAATCGCCTGGACGAAAGCGACACGGGTGCCGCCCACGGCCATCTGGCCGCAGTCGGCGTGGCATTCCTGCTCGCCATCGCGACCGTGCGTACCCTGCGCGAACGCGGATATTTCGAAACCCGGCGGGAACCCGATCTCTTCGCCCTGCTCGACCTCGTGGCACTGGGCACGGTAGCGGACGTTGCCGCGCTGCACGGCCTCAACCGCGCACTGGTGGCGCAAGGCCTCAAGGTCATGGCCAAGCGCGAGAATACCGGCATGGCCGCCCTGATCGACGCGAGCCGCCTGAACCGGGCTCCTACCTGCAGCGACCTCGGCTTCGCACTCGGCCCGCGAATCAATGCGGGCGGACGTGTAGGCGAATCGACATTGGGCGTGAGGCTGCTCACCACCGAAGATCCGGAAGAAGCGCGCGCCATTGCCGCGCAGCTTTCCGTACTCAACGAAGAACGCCGCGCGATCGAGGCCGCCGTGCAGGAAGCAGCCGAGGCACAGCTGGCCGCGCAGCATAACCGTTCGGTGCTCGTGCTGGCGGGAAGCGGCTGGCACCCCGGCGTGATCGGCATCGTGGCGGGACGAATCAAGGAGAAGACGGGTAAGCCGGCTCTCGTCGTTGCGCTCGACGCGGATGAGGAAGGGCGCGGCAAGGGCTCTGGCCGTTCGATCAGCGGCGTGGATCTCGGTTCGGCCATCATCGCCGCGCGCGAACACGGGCTTCTGGTGGCAGGTGGCGGCCACGCCATGGCGGCGGGGCTCACTGTAGAGCCCGACAAGCTCGATTCGCTGGCGGACTGGCTGGACGAACGCCTTTCCGCCGCCGTGATGCGGGCGATGGAGGAACGCTCCATGCTGCTGGATCTCGCTCTGGCACCCGGCGGACTGACCCCGAATCTTGTGGAAACTTTGGAAAGCGCGGGGCCTTTTGGAGTCGGCTGGCCTGCGCCGCGCATCGCCGTGGGGCCTGTGCGCCTCGTAAAAGCGGATATCGTCGGCAAGGATCACGTGCGCCTGATTGCCAGCGGACGCGATGGGGGATCGTTCAAGGCCGTAGCCTTCAGAGCCGCGGAAACCGAGCTTGGGCAGGCCCTACTCCACGGTTCGCGCGGGCGCAGCCTGTGGCTGGCAGGGCGCGTGAAGCTCGACGATTGGGGCAGCAGGCCACAGGCAGAACTGCATGTCGAAGACGCAGCTTGGGCCGATTGAGACAAAAGCGTTTCACAGGGGTTGACCGCACGAGAAACCGCCCGTAGATGCGCGGCCTGCCACCGACGTGGCCCCTTCGTCTAGCGGTTAGGACGCGGCCCTTTCACGGCTGAAACACGGGTTCGATTCCCGTAGGGGTCACCACGGTGGGCATGGCTTCGAGCCATCCCACCCGGTGAATTGAAATCATCGCCTTCTACCGGATCGCCGGCAAACGGCCCCTTCGTCTAGCGGTCAGGACGCGGCCCTCTCACGGCTGAAACACGGGTTCGATTCCCGTAGGGGTCACCAGCTCCCAGTTATGACAAGCTTCCGTTGCCTCTTGGCGATGCGCCATCAGCGCGGCTAAGCGCGAAGCGCAATGAGCGAGTTCCGTTCCAAACCCTGGCCCGGCGTATTGATAGCGCTTGCGACCGGAATCGGCATGATAGTGGCCGGGGCCGATCTCTGGCTGATCGCGGCCGTGCTGCTGCTGTGGGTATGCTCGCTCTGGATTGCGCGTCCGGTCGAACGGATGGTGCAGCCGCAGACCGATTCCGTGCAGCTAACCCGCGACGGAATGCGCGACATGATCGAGCAGTTCAGCCTGCCGCTGCTGCTGCTGGATCGGAATCGCATCATCATTGCCAATTCCGCCGCGCGCGTCGTCTTCGGCAAGCATATCGTCGGCCAGGATGCCCGCGTGGCCCTCCGCCATCCGCAGGCGATCGCCCTGCTGGACCGCAAGCGCGATGGATCGGCCACGATCCAGGGCCTCACTACACCGCGCAGCATCTGGAAGGTCACGCTGCACTCGATCAACGATCGCTACTGGGTGATCGAACTGCATAACCGCACGACCGAAGCCGATATCAGCCGCGCCCATACCGATTTCGTCGCCAATGCCAGTCACGAGCTGCGCACGCCGCTCGCTTCGATCATCGGTTATGTCGAAACGCTGACGGAAGAAGGGGATTCGGTCGATCCGGCAACCTCTGCCAAGTTCCTCGACACGGTGCTACGCGAGGCACGGCGGCTACAGAGCCTGGTGAGCGATCTGATGTCGCTTTCGCGCATCGAAGCGGAAAAGCACGATCAGCCGGCAGAGCAGCTCGATTTCGCCAAGCTGGTTTCCAAGGCTGCACGCGATGCCGGCGCAGCAAAGGACAAGGGGCGCGTCTCGATCAGCGTGCCCGATACGGAAGTGACGGTGCGCGGCGATACGCAGCAGCTCGAGCAGCTGGTCCGCAATCTGGTGGACAATGCACTAAAATATGGTGCGCAGGATCAGCCGGTGAACGTGGTGCTGAAGACGGAGGAAGGCGACCGCGCGGTTTTCACCGTGACGGACCGCGGCGAAGGCATCGATCCGGAGCATATTCCACACCTGACCAGGCGCTTTTACCGCACCGATCCGGGCCGCAGCCGGGCAGCGGGCGGAACCGGGCTGGGCCTAGCGATCGTGAAGCATATTGTGGAACGCCATCGGGGGCGCCTCGACATCACCAGCAAGAAGGGTGAAGGCACGGTTGTGACCGTGAAATTACCGACTATCGAACAGACTCGGTAGTCTTGTCATACATGTGTCACATAACTCCAACATCGCGCGGGCAGTCAGCCACGAGGCATTCAGCCTCCCAGTCCGGGACATGACCATGAAGACTAAAGCACTTCTCGCCCTTCCCCTGATTTCCGCCGCTCTCGCCCTGTCGGCCTGCGGCAGCAGCGGCGATAACGCAACGCGCGACTCGATCCGCGCCGTGGGTTCCTCCACCGTCTATCCCTTTGCCAAGGCCGTGGCCGAGTCGCTCGCACGCTCGAACCATGATCTGAAGTCGCCGATCATCGAATCGACCGGCACTGGCGGCGGCATGAAGCTGTTCTGTGCCGGCCTCGGCGCCAGCACGCCCGACATCACCAACGCTTCGCGCCGGATGAAGAAGTCCGAGTTCGAGGAATGCCAGGCCAATGGCGTGACGAACATCGTCGAAATCCAGGTGGGCCTCGACGGCATCGCCTTCGCCGCCGACAAGGGCGGGATCGAGATGAATCTCACCCCGGCGATCATCTACAAGGCTCTCGCCGCCAAGCCGTTCGGCAAGGAACAGACTGCCAAGACCTGGAAGGATGTCGATCCTTCGCTGCCCGCCGATCCGATCCTCGTCTACGGTCCGCCCTCCACCTCCGGCACGCGCGACGCGCTGAAGGAACTGATCCTGGAGAAGGGTTGCGAAACCGATCCGGCGATGAAGGCTCTCAAGGAGAGCAATGAGGACGAATTCAAGCAGATCTGCACCGAAGTCCGCGGCGACGGCGCTTATGTCGACCAGGGCGAACAGGACAATCTGATCGTCCAGAAGATCGAGAGCAATCCGAAGGCAATCGGCGTGTTCGGCTATTCCTATTTGGAAGAAAACGCCGACAAGCTGAACGGCCTCAAGGTCAACGGCGTCGTGCCGACCTATGACAACATCTCGAGCTTTGCCTATCCGGGCGCCCGTCCGCTCTTCATCTATGTGAAGAAGGACCATCTGGATGCGATCCCCGGCCTCAAGCAGTTCCTCGCCGAATGGGTGAAGAACTGGGGCAAGGACGGCCCGCTCGCCAAGATCGGCATGGTCGTGAGCCCCGATGACGTGCTCGCCAAGAGCACCAAGGCGGCTACCGAATACACCGTCCTTTCCGCGTCCGATTTCGAATAAGGACGAGCACGCACGATGTCGCCAGCTATTCTGCTTCTCCTCGCCCTCGGGCTCGGGCTCGCGGGATGGCTCGCGGCGCGTGCAAGGGCCTGGAGCTTCCGCCGAGCCGTTCCGGACCGGCGGCTAGCCTCCCTGCCCTCCTATTACGGATGGTACGTCGCGCTGTGGATCGTCATTCCAGCGCTGCTGTTCATCCTTGCATGGGGCTTTGTCGCCCCGATGCTGGTGACCCAGTCCGTAATGGCAGACCCGGCTGCGGCGCATCTGCCGGTCTTCGGCCTTCAGCGTGAAACCATCCTGGCGGAAGCGCGCGCGGTGGCCAGTGGCGCCTCGCATGCGGTGTTCAATCCGCTCGCCAAGGAACTGGTGGAACCCTATCGCGATGCGCTTACCCGCATGAACGCGATCGGCATTGCAGCCACGCTGGTGGTTGCCTTCCTGGGCGGCGCCTGGTCCTTTACTCGCCTGCGCCCCGATTTCCGGGCCCGCACGCGGGTCGAACGGATCGTGATGCTGACCCTGCTGCTGGCCTCGCTGGTGGCGATCCTCACCACGCTGGGCATCTTCCTCTCGCTGGTTTTCGAGACGGTGCGCTTCTTCGGAATGATCGATCCGATCTCGTTCCTGTTCGGCACCCATTGGGGGCCGGACCCGATGAGTTCGGTCGAAGCCGCCGATCCGAGCCGCTTCGGGGCGATCCCGCTGTTCTGGGGCACGATCTATATCGGTGCGATCATCGCGATGATCGTGGCGATCCCGCTCGGCCTGATGAGCGCGATCTACCTCACGCAATATGCCAGCCCCACATGGCGCAAATGGCTGAAGCCCGCGCTGGAGATTCTCGCGGGCGTGCCCACCGTGGTCTACGGCTATTTCGCGGCCCTCACGATCGCCCCTGCCATCCGCGATCTGGCGAATTCCATCGGCATCTCCAATGCCTCGAGCGAAAGCGCACTGGCTGCAGGCCTCGTGATGGGCGTGATGATCATTCCCTTCGTTTCTTCGATGGCCGACGATTCCATCGCCGCCGTGCCACAGGCCATGCGTGACGGCAGCCTGGCCATGGGCGCGACCACTAATGAGACCATCCGCCGGGTCCTGGTTCCCGCCGCCCTGCCCGGTATCGTGGCGGGCGTGATGCTAGCCATCAGCCGCGCGATCGGTGAAACGATGATCGTGGTGATGGCCGCGGGCTATGCCGCCAACCTCAGCGGCAATCCGCTGGAAGCAATGACCACGGTTACCGTGCAGATCGTTGCCATGTTGACCGGCGAGGCAAGCTTCGACCATCCGGCAACGCTCAGCGCCTTCGCGCTGGGTTTCGTACTGTTCCTTGTAACGCTGGGCCTGAACATCGTGGCCCTGCGCGTGGTGAAGAGGTTCCGTGAAGCCTATGAATGAGGCAATCCTCCCCACCCGCACCCCGGCTTTCGAAGCGCGTATCCGCAAGCGCTATGCGGCAGAGCGGCGCTTCAAGCTGGCGGGCCTGCTGTCGATCCTGTTCTCGATCGCCGTGCTGGCCTTCCTGCTGATCACCATGGCCTCCAACGGGATTTCGGGCTTCAAGCGCGTCGAGCTGGCGGTCGAGATCGACTTCCCCGAAGCGGGCATCACCGGCGATCCGGCGGTGCTGGCACAGCCCAATGCAATCCAGTCTCTGGAGGCGCAAGGCCTGCCCGCCGTGGTCGAATTCTACGCCACGCAGTCGCTTGGCGAAGAAGGCGCGCAGCAGATCAATTCTGAAGCCTGGCGCGACGTGGCGAAGAAGATCATTGCCGATCCCTCGCTGCTCGGCGCCAAGGCCACTGTCATGGTTCCGGCATCCCACAAGCTGGCCTCGGCCTATTCGGGCGATGGCCAGGCCAGCCTTCAGCCGCTGGCAAAGAAGCTCAAGGCCGAAGGCAAGCTGCAGAAGAATTTCGACTTCGGCTTCCTCTCCCGCTCGGACGCGACCGACCCGCAGCTGGTCGGCATCTGGGGCGCGCTCAAGGGCTCGATGCTGACCATGGTGGTCACGCTGGCCTTCGCCTTCCCCATCGGCGTTCTGGCGGCGCTGTACCTTGAGGAATATGCGCCGAAGAACCGCTGGACCGACATTATCGAAGTGTCGATCAACAACCTCGCGGCCGTGCCTTCGATCATTTTCGGCCTGCTGGGCCTGGCAGTGTTCCTCACTGTCTTCCCCAGTTATCGCTCGGCTCCGCTGATTGGCGGCCTCACTCTCGCGCTGATGACCATGCCAGTGATCGTGATCGCTGGCCGCAACGCCATCAAGGCCGTGCCGCCCACGATCCGTGACGGCGCGCTGGCACTGGGCGCCTCGCCGATTCAGGTCGTGTTCCATCACGTGCTGCCGCTGGCCCTGCCGGGCATCCTTACCGGCACGATCATCGGCATGGCGCGTGCGCTGGGCGAGACTGCCCCTGCCCTGATGATCGGCATGCGTGCCTTCGTGGCCACGCCGCCCGACGGCTTCACTTCGCCCGCCACCCTGCTTCCGGTCCAGATTTTCCTCTGGTCCGACGAAATCGACCGCGGTTTCGTCGAACGGACTTCGGCGGCGATTATTGTGCTATTGCTGTTCCTGCTGGTGATGAATGGCCTGGCCATCTACCTGCGCAACCGGTTCGAGAAGAAGTGGTGACGATAGAAAACTCCCCCGCTGCCAACATGCCGAAGATGAGCGCCAACAAGGTCTCCGTCTTCTACGGTGACAAGAAGGCCATCGATGAGGTTTCGATCGATATCGAGACCGAATACGTCACGGCCTTCATCGGGCCGTCCGGCTGCGGCAAATCGACTTTCCTGCGCACGTTGAACCGCATGAACGACACCATCGCCGCCGCGCGCGTCGAAGGCGAAATCATGCTGGATGGCGAGGATATCTACAAATCCGGCATGGACGTGGTGCAACTGCGTGCCCGGGTGGGCATGGTGTTCCAGAAGCCCAATCCCTTCCCCAAGACGATCTTCGAGAACATCGCCTATGGCCCGAAGATCCACGGTCTGGCGGAAAGCAAGGCCGATCTCGATGTGATCGTGGAACGTTCGCTGCGCCGCGCCGGCCTGTGGGAAGAAGTGAAGGACCGCCTGTCGGATAGCGGCACTGCCCTTTCCGGCGGCCAGCAGCAGCGCCTGTGCATTGCACGCGCCATCGCGGTCGATCCCGAAGTGATCCTGATGGACGAGCCGTGCTCGGCGCTGGACCCGATCGCCACTGCGCGTATCGAGGAACTGATCGACGAATTGCGCGGACGCTTTGCCATCGTGATCGTCACTCACTCGATGCAGCAGGCCGCCCGCGTTTCGCAGCGCACTGCATTCTTCCATCTTGGAAAAATGGTCGAGTACGGCCAGACATCGGATATCTTCACCAATCCGCGCGAAGAACGCACCAAGGATTACATTACTGGACGGTACGGCTGATGAGCAGCGAACATACGGTCAAGGCATTCGATGAGGACATCACCCGGCTGCGCGGCCTGATCGCGGAGATGGGCGGCCTGGCCGAACTCGCCATCCAGGAATCGCTTCAGGCACTGGTCAAGCATGACGAGAAACTCGCCCGCGAAGTTGTGCGGCGGGACAAGAAGATCGATCTGCTGGAAATCGAGGTCGACAAGCTCGCCGTGCGGATCATCGCCCTGCGTGCGCCCATGGCGGACGATCTGCGCGAAGTAATCGCGGCTCTCAAGATCGCCGGCGTGATCGAACGGATCGGCGATTACGCCAAGAATATCGCCAAGCGCGTGAACGAGATCCAGGCTCGCAAGCATTTCGATCCGCTGACCCTGCTGCCCGCCATGGGCGAAGTCGCTTCCGAAATGGTGCATGACGTGCTCACGGCCTATGCCGCACGTGATCCCGTCACCGCACGCGAAGTGATCGCCCGCGACGAGAAGGTCGACGCTTTCTACGAGAGCATTTTCCGCAATCTCGTGAGCCACATGATGGAAAGCCCCGCCACCATCAGCAGCGCCGCGCAATTGCTGTTCATTGCCCGCAGCATCGAACGTATTGGCGACCATGCGACCAACGTGGCCGAGATGGTCTATTTCGCTGCCACCGGCACCTATGTGCCGGAACTGGACAGCGAAACAGATGGCGAAAATTGAGCTACGACATGACGCGACCGCGCTTGTCGCATTCCTGTAACATCTTTGTGGTGGTGGGGCTCTGAAACAGTCTGGAACCCAAGACGTGGCCGCACCTAAGCTTCTTCTCGTCGAAGACGATCCTGCCCTTGCCGAGCTGCTGGAATATCGTTTCCAGAGCGAAGGCTACAATGTCCGCACCACCGCCGATGGCGATGAAGCCCTGATGTTCGCCGATGAGGATGTGCCCGATCTGGTCATCCTCGACTGGATGATCGAAGGCACCAGCGGCATCGAAGTCTGCCGCCGCCTGCGTCGCGACAAGGCGACCGCCCATGTCCCGATCATCATGCTCACTGCCCGCGAGGCAGAAGATGATCGGGTGCGCGGGCTGGAAACCGGCGCCGACGATTACGTGACCAAGCCCTTCTCCCCCCGCGAGCTGCTGGCCCGTGTCTCTGCCGTACTGCGCCGCGTGCGTCCGGCACTGGCGGGCGAGATGCTGGAAGTGGGCGACCTCAAGCTCGACCCTGTCGCTCACCGCGTGGAACGGCGCGGCCAGCAACTAGCGGTCGGCCCTACCGAGTACCGCCTGCTCAAGTTCTTCATGGAGAGCCCGGGCCGCGTCTTCAGCCGTGGGCAATTGCTCGACGGCGTATGGGGTACGGGCAGCGAGATCGAGGAACGCACGGTGGACGTCCATATCCGGCGCCTGCGCAAGGCGATCTCGGTCGGCAACTCGCCCGATCCGATCCGCACTGTCCGCTCGGCAGGTTATGCGCTCGAGGCGATCTGACTTCTTCGCTTCCTAACGATCTACCGCAGGCCCTGCACGGTATACAGCCGTACGGGGCCTGTGTTCTTTCACGACCCTACTTCTCCCGCTATCGCCGGTGCGGCGCGGGTCGCGCGGGGGAGAGAAATATCATGAAATTCCGGCTGCTCAGCGCCTTTGCCGCGCTCTCGATTGCAGGGACAGCTCAGGCTGCCGATCTCACGCCTACGGAAATCGTCAATCGCCACGTGTCGTCCGGCGGCAATGTCGATGCGATCATGGCCGATTATGCCGATGACGCGGTGGTGCTGCAGCAGGGCCGGGCCTTTCAGGGCAAGGAAGCGATCCGCGGCTTGTTCGAGGCCATGTTCAAGCGCCCGGCCGGACCTGCTCCTTCTGCCCAGCCTGCTGGCGGAGCCAATGGGAGCGCTGCGCCCAAGATGAACGTTACCCGGGTGTGGGAAGAAGGCGATGTCGGCTTCATGACCTGGGAAATGGGCCCAATGAAGGCGACCGAGGAATTCATCGTTCGCGATGGCAAGATCCAGGTGCAGACCATCTTCATGTCCGCCCCGCCGCCGGGTGGCCCAGCCCCGCAGTAAGGCGCTTGTCGGAGCTAATGAAAATCGCGTGATTTCGGAATCACCCGCACATCGCGCGGGTGACCTGCAGAAGGGTGACGGCGGTTGCCCGGCAGTGGCCGGTTCACATGATCCGCCCGGTCCACCGCCGGGCTGAGCAGATCGTCCGAAAGCCGGTGAAGCTGGTCTGTCGCATCGGCCAGATGCGTCACGATCACATGGATCACGCCTTCGTCATACTCTACCCGGCCGCGCACTTCGAGCAGGCGGGAACCCATGATCGCCGCCCGGAAGCGCGCCATAGCGTCGGGCCAGACGACGAGATTCGCGACGCCCGTTTCGTCCTCGATAGTGATGAAGCACACGCCCTTGGCCGATCCGGGCCGCTGGCGGATCAGCACCACGCCCGCCAGTTGCACTGTCGAGCGTTGCGGTCGTTCACGCAAATCCGCACAGGTCAGGAAACCGCGCTCCTGCAGGAAGGGGCGCAGGAAGCTGAGCGGATGGGCTTTCAGGCTCAGGCGCTGGGTCTGGTAATCGGCCACCACCTCTTCCGAAAGCGACATGGCGGGCAGGTGTGTGACGTTCCGCTCCGCCCCTTCTTCTCGCGCCGCCATGGCCGCGAAAAGCGGCAGTTCCGGCGCGGAGACGAGCGTACGGGCATCCCACAAGGCCTGACGGCGCGGCAGGGCGAGCGAACCGAAGCAGTCGGCCGAAGCGAGCTTTTCCACCTGAGCCGGATGCAGCCCCGCCCGTTCGCGCAGTTCCGCCACGTCGCGAAACGCCCCACCCTCTGCGCGAGCAGCCACCAGCTTGGCCGCGGCATGTTCGGGAAAGCCATCCACCTGCCTGAAGCCAAGCCGCAAGGCGATGGCGCCTTCCCATTCTTCCAGCGTGCAGTCCCATTCCGAGCAATTCACATCCACCGGCAGCACCGTCACTCCATGATCGCGCGCATCGCGCACGATCTGGGCCGGGGCATAAAAACCCATGGGCTGGGAATTGAGCAGGCCTGCCGCGAAGGCCGCCGGATAATGGCATTTGAGCCAGCTGGAGGCATAGACCAACAAGGCGAAGCTGGCTGCATGGCTTTCGGGAAAGCCGTATTCGCCGAAGCCCTTGATCTGGTTGAAGCAGCGCTGGGCGAATTCGGGATCGTATCCGCGCGCCACCATCCGGCCGACCATCTTCTCCTCATGCTGATGCATCTTCCCGCGCGAACGGAAGGTGGCCATCGCCTTGCGCAATTGATTGGCTTCTTCGGCCGAGAATTGGGCTGCATCCATGGCGATCTTCATCGCCTGCTCCTGAAAGATCGGCACACCGAAGGTCCGGTTCAGAATAGACGAAAGCTCATCCGCAGGGCCATGTCCGGGCGCCGGGCCAGGCAAATGGAATCCGGTCTTCCCCTCTCGCGCCAGCTTGCGATGCTTGAGATAGGGATGGACCATGTCCCCCTGGATCGGCCCGGGCCGCACGATCGCCACTTCCACCACCAGATCGTAGAATTTGCGCGGCTGCAGACGCGGCAACATGCTCATCTGCGCCCGACTTTCGACCTGGAACACACCGATGGAATCCGCCCTGCACAGCATGTCGTAAACCTTCGGGTCCTCGGGCGGGATCGTCGCCAGAGTGAGATCGCGCCCGTGATGATCGCGCAGGAGGTCCAGAGCCTTCCTGATGCAGGTAAGCATCCCCAAGGCCAGCACATCCACTTTGAAGATACCCAGTTCCTCGATGTCGTCCTTGTCCCATTCAATGAAGCTGCGCTCAGGCATGGCGCCATTGCCGATGGGCACGGTCTCCGTGAGCAGGTCGCGGGTGAGGATGAAGCCGCCGACATGCTGGGAAAGGTGGCGCGGCATGCCGATCATCTGCTCGGTCAGCGCCAGCACGCGCTTCAGATGAGGATCGGAAAGGTCCAGCCCCGCTTCATTATCCGCATATTCTTCTGAAATGCTCTTCCCGTGGCTGCCCCATACGGTGCGGGCCAGTGCCCCGGTGACATCCTCCGAAAGGCCCATGGCCTTGCCCACTTCGCGGATCGCCATGCGCGGGCGGTAATGGATCACCGTGGCGCACAGGCCGGCATGGTCCCGCCCATATTGATCATAGATGTGCTGGATCACTTCCTCGCGCCGCTCATGCTCGAAATCGACGTCGATATCGGGCGGCTCATTGCGCTCTTCGGACAGGAAGCGGTCGAACAGGAGCGAATTATGCGCCGGATCGACCGAGGTGATTTCCAGACAAAAGCACACTGCGGAATTCGCCGCCGATCCCCGCCCCTGGCACAATATCGGCGGCTGCCGGGAGCGTGCGAAATCGACGATCTCCTTGATGGTCAGGAAATAGCGCGCAAGGTCCAGCTTGCCGATCAGCCGCAGTTCCTTGCAGATCGTCTCGCGCACGACATCCGGCACGCCTTCGGGATAGCGTTTTGCCGCCCCTTCCCAGGTGAGCACGACCAGCTGCTGTTGCGGTGTGCGCCCTTCGGGATAGGCTTTCTCGGGATAGACATATTTCAGTTCTTCGAGGTTGAAACGGCAGACATCGGCCACTTGCCGCGCCGCTTCGATGGCATGGGGCCAGCGCGCGAACAGCTTCACCATCTCCGCCGGGCTCTTGAGGTGCCGCTCGGCATTGGCGTGGAGAAGATATCCCGCCTTCGCCACGGTGGTCTTGTGGCGGATCGCCGTCATCACATCCTGCAACGGGCGGCGCTCGGGCACGTGATAATGAACATCGTTGGTGGCGAGCAGACCAAGGCCATTCTCCCGCGCCAATGTATCGAGCCGCGTGATCCGGGCGATATCGTCTCCGCGATAGAGATAGCTGGCGGCGATGTGGCGCAAACTGGGGAGTTGGGCTGTGAGGTGGGGAAGGAGTGCAGCAAGAATCCCCCTCCTCTTCAGAGGAGGGGGTTTGGGGGTAGTGCGAGGCTGCTCGCAAGTTTCGCTTCGCGAGCGATGCTGCGCATCGCCACCACCCCTACACCCCTCCTCTGAAGAGGAGGGGAACTGATAGACATTACCCTCCACTCCGATCTCGAACGCCGCCTCAAGATCATCCGGTGGCAGCAGGATCAGCTGCACCCCCTCGCCATGCTCTGCCAGCATAGGAAGAGTGATGTGGCACACACCCTTGGCCTGCCACACGCCTTGCAGATCATGCCTTTTTCCTGCGGAGATCAGGCGGCACAGGCGGCCATAGGCGGCCCGATCCACGGGATAGGCAAGGAAGGCCAGCCCCTCCACCGTCTCGATCCGGCAGCCGATCACCGGACGCAGTTTCAGCGCCTTCGCTTCGGTGTGGATACGCACCACGCCCGCCATGGTGTTGGCATCGGCAATCCCGATTGCATCATAGCCAAGCATCCGCGCAGTGCCCACGAGGTCACTCGCGTAGGAAGCCCCGCGCAGGAAGGAGAAGCAGCTCACCAGCCCCAGTTCCACGAAAGGGGCGCGTTCGGGCGGGCCGATCCCCTCGGGGCCGATGGTAACATGCGGACGCGGCGGAGTGAGCGGCTTGTCGGGCATCAGGCGAACAGTCCCTGCAGGAACCATTCCGGCTCGCCCCCGCGATCGTCGCCGAACAGGCCGTGGCGATATATCCAGTAGCGGCGGCCTTCCCCATCCTCGATCCGGTAATAGTCGCGCAGCCTTGTCTTGGAGCGTTCCCGCCACCATTCGGGCGCGATCCGCTCCGGCCCTTCCACCCGGGCGATCTCGTGCACCACGCCGCGCCAGCGGAAACGGCGGGGGAAACCGTCAGGCGTGGCATAAAGCACCGCGATCTCTTCCGGCCGGTCGAGCAGCTTGAGCGGGCGGGCGTGGAAGGGAAATTCCGCCTGATCGCCCACTGACGGTGCAAGCGGCGCGACCCAGCGCTGGGCGCGTTCGGGCAAGTGGCTGGCATGGGGATCGGGGCGGCGCACGGCCCCTTCGCCCAGGCGGACAGTCAGCCGATCGATAAAGGCGGCAAGGCTGGTGCCTTCGCTCTCACTCTTCCCGGTCTCCATATCCGGCTGGGCTGGCGTCAGAGCCTCGCACCAAGGCGCGCGCAGACGCACGAGCTCGATCCCGAAGCCTGCATCGATATCATTCAGCTTGGCCGAGAATAGCCGCGCCATATGGGCCGGATCGCGCGTGGCCGCCGCCATCTCAAGCAGGCGGAAGGCGGCATCGCCATCAACCCGCCACAAGCTCAGCTCGAGCCGCCGGGCGCCCTCGCCCCGGCTCTCCAGCAATTGCGCCATATCGGCGGCCAGATCGCCCACGACCTGTTCCAAGAGCGGCAAATGGCGGATCGGTTCGAGCAGACCACGCTGCACCAGTGGCACTTCCACGGCCGTCACCGGCAACAGCGGTTCGGCAATGCGGCCCAGCAACTGGTCGAGCCGCAACAGGGGATTGGCCAGGGCATCGCGGCGATTACGGAAGCGACGCTGGAGCGCATCGCGGCCGATCATGGCCAAATCTCCGATCCGCTTGAGGCCAAGCCGCCGCAGGACAAGCAGCACATCCTCCCCCAGCCGCAGGGCCGCGACGGGTAGCGGGGCGAGAGCGGCAAGGCCCTCGTCCCCTTCGTCATTGCGAGCCGCCGCAGGCGGCGCGGCAAGCCAGGGCGGCTGCGCGTTGGGCTCTGGATCGCCGCGGGGCTGCGCCCCTCGCGATGACGAAGGAAGATAATGAGCCAGCGCCCATGCCGCCCCGGCAGTCGGCGCGATGGCGACCCGTGCCGCGAGATGACGTGCGGCAAAACGCGCCCGTACATCTGCCAGCATTGCCTGTTCCCCACCGAAAAGATGGGCGACGGCAGTGACGTCCACCAGCACGCCGTCGGGCGCGTCCACTGCGCTCCACGGGCCCCAGCGCTGCGCCCACAGCGCCAGCCTTTCGAGAAAGGCGCAGTCGCCTTGCGGGTCCGCAGGCTCGGTCAGCAAATGAGGGCAGATGCCGCGCGCATCGGCCAGCAGCATGTCCACACGCAGGCCCAGCGCCCGCGCAGCCGCATTCAGCGCCGCGAGCCGGGGGCCATGCGCGGTCTCCTCGATCAGGGCCAGCGGATGGGCGTCCCTCCCCTCGCCCGGCCGGCAATCTTCAGAATGACGCCAGCGATCGATCGCCAGCCTGCTGCACCAGATCGCCATGATCCGGCGCTGCGGACGGGCTCCCCCGCTGGGTAGTGAGGCTGGTGCCATCATCGCGCAGGGTCCATTCTCCTTGCTTGAAACCGCGTGCCCGGAACAGTTCCGCACGCCAGCCGGGCCTTCCGGGCGCTGCCGGGTTCCAGCGCGGCGGCAGCGAAGGGGCAGAGCGCACAGCCCAGCGCATCCGGGCAGAGGACAGGTCCCTTTCCGCATCCAGCCGCACGAGGAACAGGGGCACGCCATGCCGCTCCGCCATCAGGCTGAGGCGGCGCGAGGCTGTAAGGCCCAGCGCGCGCGGGTTCCCGGCGATCTCCCCGATCACGCAGGCCAGATCGCGGCAGCGCAGCCCTTCCTCCAGCGCGAAGAGCGCGTCTTCCGCCGTCTTCGCCGCGACATGGATCAACCCTGCGCGCAATTCCGGCGGCAGGCCGGGGCGATAGGGCCGGCCGGAAAGCCGCAGGGCTTGCCTATCCTGCACCCACAGCACCATCCGCCTGCCCTCGGCCTCGAGCCCGCCTATGGCACGCAAGCCGTCGAGCGCCATGGCCAGCGCCATCCCCGCCCCGCTCGCTTCATCGGCAGGAGCAAAGACCTCGCTATGCCGCGCAGGCACAAGGCCGGGCTGCCAGTTTGCGGCAGGCTGGAAGGCGGAACTTCCGGGCAGAAGAGGGCGGGCGGAACAGTCCATGCGAATCGGAACGCTTCTTGAATTATGTTCCTCTTATGTTCTTATTCGCATTCCAGCGCAATTGCCCACAAGGGCGCGTGCGCTCAGCCTCCGATCTTCTCCCATGCGCGTTCCAGCGCCTCATCCGAAAGGCCCAGTCCGGCCTCATCGCGCATGAAGCGGGCGAATTCGGCAAAGTCAGCCAGTTCGCGCCGTTCCTCCCCCTCGGCATGCTCGATGGTCAGGGCGCGGTTGAACAGACCGTAGCGCGTATCCCCGCGATAGCAGCCGAACATCAGATGAAAGCCGAAAGGCGCCTCCGGCGATACGGCGCAGACGAAATTGGCATTGGCGATATCGCCATCGGTCACGCGGGCATGATCGAAGGCGTAGATATCCTCCCACCCTTCCCCAGCCAGGCGCTGGAGCACCGTCTCGCCCCGCTCGGTATCCTCATGCACCCGGTAAGTGCCGTTAGGGGCCTGTTGCGCCCCCTCCACATCCAGTTCCAGCGGCATCAGCGGCCCCGGACCGCCAAAGCCTGCATCGGCCAGAAAACGGCGCCCTTCGGCTTCCACGATCAGTGCCAGATGGCTGCGCCCGCCATCCACGCCCATCCGCATGCGCACCCGGGCAAGACAGCGCGAAACCGGGAAACCAGCAGCCGCCAGCGCCTCACCGAACAGCCCGTTCTGCTCGAAGCAATAGCCCCCGCGCCTTTCACTCACGATCTTGGCGAACAGGTCCGGCAGGCCCAGCAGGGGAACCTTGCCCAGCAGCGGATCGAAATTCTCGAACGGCACCGCACGCATATGCGCCTGCTGCAGGGCGCGCAGCCCCTCGGCATCGGGCCGGATTTCACTCAGCCCGATGCGATCGAGATAGGCGGGAAGATCGAAGCTGTATTCCGCCACCATGGCGGGCCGCATCCCTATTCGGTTTCGCCCGGAGCAGGCGCGCCCGGCATGGAGGCGATGGGCATGGGCGGCACGTCCGCGTCTTCCTCGGGCACGTCCACGATCCCCCGGCCGACATGGCTGCGGCTGCGGCTATAGGCGAAATAGACGATCAGGCCGACGAACGCCCAGCCGATAAACATCAGCTTCGTCTCGATGCCCAGCTTGTAGAACAGGTAGAAGCACCCCAGGATCGCCACCGGCGCCGTGATGGCGATTGCCGGAGTGCGGAACGGCCGCTTGCGACCCGGATCGGTCTTGCGCAGCACCATCACCGCAATCGACACCGCCGCGAAGGCGAACAGGGTCCCCGAATTGGAGATGTCCGCAAGGATGCCCACCGGGAAGAAGGCCGCGAACAGAGCCACGAACACGCCCGTCAGGATCGTGATGACATGCGGCGTCTTGAACTTGGGATGGATGCTGGAAAAGGCCGCCGGCAGCAGGCCGTCGCGGCTCATCACGAAGAAGATGCGGGTCTGGCCGAACATCATCATCAGAATGACGGACGGCAGGGCAAGACCGGCGGCAAGGCCGATCAGATTGCCGATCTGCGGCCAGCCGATTTCACGCATCGTCCAGGCCAGCGCTTCCTTCGAGCATACCACTGCCTGATCGGAAATGGCGGCGCAGGCATCCGTCAGTTCCTTGCTGCCCGGAGCGAGGCCCGCGCCGCTGGAATCCAGCAGCGGGTTGGCGCCCACCGTGCCGATCACGCCGGCTGCCACCAGCAGATAGAAGACGGTGCAGATGGCGAGCGAGCCGATCAGGCCGATCGGCATGTTGCGCTGCGGGTTCTTGGTTTCCTCCGCCGCGGTGGAGACCGCATCGAAGCCGACATAGGCAAAGAAGATCGAAGCTGCGGCGGCACCGATGCCCCCGAAGCCGAGCGGAGCGAAGGGGGTGAACTGCTCCATATTGATCACGGGCACCGCCAGCGCGATGAACAGCGACAGCGCCGCGACCTTGATGACCACCAGCACCGCATTCACGAATGCGCTTTCGCGCGTGCCGATGACCAGCAGCCAGGTGACCAGCAAGGCGATCGCCATGGCGGGAAGATTGACGAGGCCGCCATCGAAAGGCCCGCGAACCAGTTCATTGGGTATGTCTATCCCGGCCGCATGTTCGATCAGGCCGACGACATATCCCGACCAGCCGACCGAGACCGCACCCGCTGCCACGGCATATTCGAGAATGAGCGCCCAGCCGACCATCCATGCGATCAACTCGCCCATCACGGCATAGCTGTAAGTATAGGCAGAACCCGATACAGGCACCATCGAGGCCATTTCGGCATAGCAAAGCGCCGCAACCGCGCAGACGAACCCCGCGATCACAAAGCTGAGCATCATGCCCGGTCCGGCCTTCTGCGCGGCTTCGGCCGTCAACACGAAGATGCCCGTGCCGATCACGGCGCCGACGCCGAGCATTGTCAATTGGAAGGCACCAAGCGAGCGGTGAAGCGACTTCTTTTCCGCTGTGGCAAGAATTGCGTCGAGCGGCTTGATGCGGCCAAAGATCATGCAGGGACCTCCCTTGGCCCGGAAAGCGCGAACCCCTTGCGCTCCGTGGCCGTGTCACACGAATTGAATATTCGCTTTTGAAACTACCGCAATCGGGAAATTGGCAGGCGACCGGCCAATTCGGGGGAAAAGCCCGGTCCAGGCGCCGATTTACTTGATCAGGCCGCCGCTGAACGGCTTGCTTTGCCCGATATGCCGCTTTGCTTTGCCCAATTCGCCAGCGGCGCTAAAAGGGCGCGCATGTCCACTACCTTCACACTCGATACTTCCACCAGCCGTGCCAATCCTACCCCGGCGCCAATGCGGCGGCTTACCGTGCCCCGCATCAGGGCGCGCAAGGTAGATGGCGTGACCGAAGAACCCATCGTGGTGCTGACCGCCTATACCGCCCGGCAGGCCCAGTTGCTCGATGCCCATTGCGACCTGCTGCTGGTGGGGGATTCGCTCGGCCAGGTGATCTATGGCCTGCCCTCCAGCGTGCCGGTAACGCTGGAGATGATGGCCGCCCATGGCGCGGCAGTGGTGCGCGGTTCCTATCATTCGGCGGTTATCGTCGACATGCCCTTCGGCTCTTACGAGCAGTCCCCCGCCCAGGCCTTCGACAGCGCATCGCGCCTGATGAAGGAAACCGGCTGCGCGGGCGTGAAGCTGGAAGGCGGCGCGGCTATGGCCGAGACGGTGGAGTTCCTCGTCAGCCGCGGCATCCCGGTGATGGGCCATGTCGGCCTCACTCCGCAGGCAGTCAACGTGCTGGGCGGCTATGGCCCGCGCGGCCGCAGCGAAGCCGAAGCCCAGAAGATCGTCAGCGACGCGCAGGCCCTGTGCCGGGCCGGTGCCTTCTCCATCGTGGTGGAAGGCGTGATCGAGCCCATCGCCGTGGCAGTGACGCAGGCCGTCGCTTGCCCGACCATCGGCATCGGCGCTTCCGCGCAATGCGACGGGCAGGTTCTCGTCACCGATGACATGCTCGGCATGTTCGAGCGTGTACCCCGCTTCGTTAAGCGCTATGGCGCCATCGCCGAGGAAATCTCGGCCGCCGCCGCGCAATATGCCGAGGAAGTGCGTTCGCGCACATTCCCCGGTCCCGAACAGACCTATCAGCCCGAATAGAAAGCCCCTGCCTTGCTGACCCATTTTCGCGGATCGATCTTCTTTGCCATCATCTGCCTTGCGCTGGGCGCATGGTATGGCTGGGAAAGCACCGGCTCGATTGCCGGCACGGCGCAGATGCTGTGGATCATCGCCGTCCTCTCGGTGCTCGAAGTCTCGCTGAGCTTCGACAATGCGGTGGTGAACGCCACTGTGCTGAAGGACATGGACGAAGTGTGGCAGAAGCGCTTCCTCACCTGGGGCATCGCCTTTGCCGTGTTCGGCATGCGCGTGGTCTTCCCGCTGGCGATCGTGGCCATCGCCGCGCATATCGGGCCGTGGGAAGCCGTGAATCTCTCGCTGAACGAACCCGCGAAATATCAGGAAATCGTCTCGTCCGCCCATGTTGGCATTGCCGGTTTCGGCGGGGCATTCCTGGCCATGGTCGGCCTCGAATTCTTCTTCGACAATGACAAGGAAGTGCACTGGATCGGCGCGATCGAACGTTTCCTGGCCCGTGTGGCCGCCGTGGAAGCCATCGAGATCGGCGTGCTGCTGCTGGTGCTGTGGGGCGTTTCCGGCCTGCTCGATCCGGCCGAGGCCCTCACTTTCCTCGTCGCGGGTATCTTGGGCATCGTCACTTTCATCTCGGTGGGGGCGATCAACACCTGGCTGGAAATCCGCGACCAGAAGCGCGCGCTGGCCGGGGCCGCCGTCCGCAGCGGGCTTGGCGGGTTCCTCTATCTCAACGTGCTGGACGCCAGCTTCAGCTTCGACGGCGTGATCGGCGCCTTCGCCCTGTCCAACAACATGATCGTGATCGCCCTGGGCCTGTCCATCGGCGCCTTCTTCGTGCGTTCGATGACGATCATGCTGGTGAAGAAGGGCACTCTCACCGAATACCGCTTCCTCGAACATGGCGCCTTCTGGGCGATCATCGCGCTGGGCGGCATCATGCTCGCCTCCGCGAAGTTCCATATTCCCGAAGCGGTCACCGGACTGATCGGTGCCGTCCTGATCGGGCTGTCGCTGTGGTGGTCGGCCCGCCACAACCGCAAATACGGCGTGGCCGAAGACCTCGACTGACGAGATCGACTGACAGGCGGGCGGCCGTCCGACCGGGCATGGCCGGCCACCGCCCCTCACGCTGCTATCAGACGGCGTGCCTCGCCAGGCGACTGGCAAGCGGGGCCGAGAAGACGAGCTGCAGCAGGTGATAGACCAGCACCGGCAACAGCACGATCCCGGCCACTTCCGGCGGGAACAGCACGGCAGCCAGCGGCGCGCCCATGGCGATGCTCTTCTGTCCGCCGGAAAACAGCATCGCGACCCGGTCGCCCCGGCTCAGCCCGACGATCCCGCCCAGCACCCACGAACCACCGAAGGCAAAGGCGATCAGCACGCAGACGCCGCCCACCAGCCCTGCCCAGGATGACGGGCCGAGCCGGTCCCAGATGCCCTGCTCCACTGCGCCCGAGAAGGCGACATAGACGGCAATGGCAATGGACGTGCGGTCCATCCAGGTGGCGAGGTGGCGATGTTCCTTCACCAGATGGCCGAAACGATGCTGCGCGATCTGGCCGATGGCGAAGGGCAACAGCAGCACGAGGCCGACCTTCACCAGCCCATCCGTATCGATCCCCACGCCGGCGCTTCCGGCAAGCGCGGAAAAAAGCGGCGCGGTGACGAACACGCCCATGATGTTGAGCAGAGCCGCGGCCACGACCGAACTCGCCACATTGCCCCCGGCAATCGAACTATAGGCCGTGGCCGACTGCACCGTGGAGGGCAGCGTGCCGAGATAGAGGAAGCCCAGCGCCACCATCGGGGGCATCAGGCCCGCCAGCGCATCGGTGAACAGATGCGCCATGCCCCAGCCCGCCAGCGCCATCGCGCCGAAGCACCAGAAGACGAGCGGGGCGAGGAAACGCAGATTGCCGATGCCCTTGATGACCTCGTCGCGTGGCAGACGCAGACCGTTGAGCAGGAACAGCAGGAACACCGCCGCGTTGGAAATGAACTGCGCAATTGTGCGTGCCTCGCCCTTAACCGGCAGGATCGTCGCCAGCAGAATCGCGCCGAGCAGCAGCCGCACCAGCGGATCGACGTAATGCAGAACGCGCTTCACCATGCCCGGATTCCCGTCGAAGTTGACAAGGTTGACACAGTCCATGGAGCAAACTTCCGCACCCCTCCGACGGGGCAGGAAACAGGCGCGATGGAAGGGGAGCGGCATGGGGTTCTGGGACAGAGCATGGCCCGCCGCTAGCAGCTTTTGCCGGTGTAGGAAAACGCTCTCGCTACCGGTCATGCGGTGGGTTTCGGGATGCTGGTCCGGGTTCGCGCAGAGACGCGGGAGTGCGGAGAGAATTGCGCTAGACTTGGCCTTGTTGGTCATCCCGGACCGGTTCCGGAATCCCGCTTTCAGGCGCTCGCAGAGGCGCGGAGGAGGTTGCATCCGGTCGCGATAGTTCGCCCCAATTCCAACCCTTGCTGCTGGTCCCCGCCTGCGCGGGGATGACGAGAGAGTGGGTTTGGCGCGACACCTTCGTGTTCTCGGCGCTCTTTGCGCGAAGCCCGAACAATCCGCGTCCCCACGCCTCCGCGTGAACGAGCCCAGCAAAGCCTAGCCGCCAGGCAGCCGCCGCGCCTTTTCGAGCAGTGCGTCGGCTTCCTGCTTGCGTCCCGCCGCCTCCAGCACGCGCGCCAGCGTCAGCACGGCACGCCGGTTGGTGCGCTGGGAGGCGAAGCTCGCCTCGGCCTCCGCAAGTGCTGCCTGCCCCTCGCCGCGTCGCAGGGCGGCATCGGCCAGCGTGGCGTAAAGCAGCGGATCGCGCCCGCCGCCATCGCGTTGCCCTGCCGCGAAACGGAGCAGGATCTCCGACCGCTTCCAGTCGCCCGCCCCGGCGGCGAGATAGCCGAGATATTCGGCGGCTTCCCCGTCTTGCGGATGCTGGGCGAGATAGGCACTCAGCACTGCCCGCCCTTCCCGCTCCTGCCCCAGCAGGCGATGCGCCGCGACCATCCGCTCGACCAGCGGGAAGCTGCGGCGAATCTGCGCGGCGGAGGAATAGAGTTCCAACGCGCGCACCGCCTCGCCTCGCGCCAGGGCGACGTCTCCGGCCAGCACTTCGATATCGGCGGAGCCTACGAAACGCCGCTGCAATTGCGCGACACTGGCCTGAGCCTCATCCAGTTGCCCGGCACCGAGCAACTGCCGCAGCCGGGGCACGGCAGCATCCACCCGCGCAGGATCGTCGCCCCAGCGGAACAGCGCCAGTTCTCCCGCCTCGCCCAGCGGCAGGGGCAGGACACCGCCCGGTGCGGGATTGCTCGCCCGGTCCAGCAGCGGGGCAGCAGCCGCACGGTTGCCCATCACTTCATAGGCACGACCAACCAGCGTGAGCAGATAGGGCGAGGCATCGGCTTGCCCTGCGGCCGGGCCGTAGCGGGCGATCACTTCGCTCGCATCGCCATTTTCCAGCATCGCGCGGCCCAGCAGCAGGGCAACGCGGTCATTATCGGGTTGGCGGCGGGCCAGCTCGTCGAGCACGTTGACGGCAAGTGCCCAGTTCTCCGCCCGCATTTCCAGAATGCCTTCCAGCATCATCGCGGCGGGCACTTCGTCGAACCGGTCCTGCGTGCGCCAGAGCAGGCGGCGCGCGAGATTGTAGTTCCCCGCCCGCGCGGCGAGCACGGCCTGGAGATAGAAGGCGCGCGGGTTCTCGCCGTCCAGCTCGATCATGCGGCGGGTAATGCGCAGCATCTCCTTCGCCTGGCCCGCCTCGCCCAGAGTGGCGGCATATTCGCCCAACAGCGAAAGGTCGTCGGGAGAGTTCTTCAGGCCCTGTTCGAACCACGGCAGGGCCGCAATCAGCCCTTCCCCATCGCGGGCAAGCTGCCCCCGGAATTCCAGCGCGCGCGGGTCTTTCGGGTCGCGCTTCAGTGCCTCATCGGCGGCAGCGAGCGCCTGATGATGCTGCCCCGCGCGATAGCGCAGGCGGCCGAGGTCCACCCACATTTCCGCTGTGCCGGGATCGCCTTCCAGCGCCTTGCGGAAGGCCTCGGCGGCACCATCGAGATTGCCCTCGGCCATTTCCAGCCGGGCGAGCATGTGGAAGCCGTGGCGGCGCTGGTCCGGCGCGAAATTGCCTTCGCCCAGCCAATGGCGGGCGTCGGCATAATCCTCCTGCAACAGATAGGCTTCGCCCAGCAGGGCGGAAACCGACTGTTCCGGCTCCCCCGCATCCAGCGCCCGGCGCAGGGCCACTTCCGCCGCCACACCGTCCCCGCGCTGCAAGGCCTCTCGCCCCTGCTGCAGCTCCGCCCGCGCGGCATCCTGCGCCGCCAGCAGTGGCGGTGCCGCGACGATCAGGGCGAGCGCGGCCAAAGCCGCCCTGCCCCGCCGCTTTCGTCCGGGATCAGGCGTGGAGGTCATACTGCTTTAAGAGGTCGTAGAGCGTCGGCCGGCTGATCCCCAGCAGCTTGGCCGTATTGGAGATATTGCCTTCGCTCCGGGCCAGCGCATGGCGGATCACCCGGCGGTCGGCCTGTTCGCGCGCGCTCTTGAGGTTGAGCGGCTGGGCGTCATCCTCCTCCGCGCCTTCCAGATCGAGATCGGCGGCATTGATCAGCTTGCCATCGGCCATAATCACAGCGCGCTTCACCCGGTTCTCCAGTTCGCGCACATTGCCCGGCCATTTCCACGCATCGATCGCGGCCAGCGCATCGGCGGCGAAGCCCTTCACCTGCGGGTTCATCTCGCGCGCGAACCGCTTGAGGAAGGCCTTGGCGAGCAGAGTGGCATCGCCCGGACGTTCCGCCAGAGTGGGGATTTTCACCACGATCTCGGCCAGGCGATAGAACAGGTCCTCGCGGAAGCGGCCATCGGCGATCATTGCCTCCAAATCCTGATGGGTGGCGCAAACAATGCGCGTATCGACCGAGATCGACTTGCGCCCGCCAATGCGCTCGATGGTGCGTTCCTGCAGGAAGCGCAGCAGCTTCACTTGCAGGGGCAGCGGAATGTCGCCCACTTCGTCAAGGAACAAAGTGCCGCCGCTGGCCAGTTCGATCTTGCCCTCTGTGGTCTTCACCGCCCCGGTGAAGGCGCCCTTTTCATGGCCGAACAACTCGCTTTCCAGCAGGTTTTCCGGGATCGCTGCGCAATTGATCGCCACGAAGGCCCCGCCCTTGCGGTCGCTCGCATCGTGCAGGCCGCGCGCCAGCAATTCCTTGCCCGTACCGCTCGCCCCCAGCAGCATGACCGAGACGTTGGTATTCGCCACGCGCTCGATCGTGCGGGCCACGCGGACCATTTCCGGGGCTGCCGTGATGAGGCCGCCCAGCACGGTGTTGCCATCGCCCGCACGGGTTTGCAGGGCGCGGTTTTCCGTCTCGATCCGGTGGAGATTGTAGGCCCGGCGCACGATCAGCCCCAGTTCCTCGATATCCACCGGCTTCTGGTAGAAATCATAGGCCCCGCGCTGAATGGCATTGAGCGCGCTTTCCCGCGCGCCATGGCCGGTGGCCACGATGACTTTCGTGTCGGGCTTGATCGCCATGATCTCTTCCAGCACGGCAAAGCCTTCGCTCGTCCCGTCAGGATCGGGCGGCAGGCCCAGATCGAGCGTAACCACCGGCGGCTCTTCCGCGCGCAATGCCGCAATCGCCGAGGCCCGGTCGCCCACGATGGTGACGTCGAAATCGTCATAGGCCCATTTGAGCTGCGCCTGCAGGCCCGGATCGTCTTCGACAATCAGCAGCTTGGGCAGGGATTTGGGCTTACTCTCGGACATCATGCAACCTCGGCTTTGCCGGACAGGCCCGAGCCCGGCCGGATTTCCTTATTATCGAATTCGCCATCGGCGAGCGTGGCCAGCGGCAGGCGGATGATGAAGCGCGTGCCGATCCCTTCGCGGCTTTCCACGTCCAGCCGGCCGTTCATCGATCGGATCAACTCGCGCGCCTCGAAGGCGCCAATGCCGAAGCCGCCGGGCTTGGAGGAATGGAACGGCTTGAACAGGCGCGACCGGATAAATTCCGCGCTCATGCCGGTGCCGGAATCGAGCACTTCGATCCGGCAATTGAGCCCATCGGCCAGCACGCTGAGCAGCACGGGCGTGTCGGGATCGCTGGCGTCGATGGCGTTCTGCACCAGATGGACCAGCGCCTGCTCGAAAGACTCCGACTTGGCCAGCAGCACGCAATTCTGCCGTTCCACCAGATGGACAGGATGCTGCGCGGCGTAGCGGCGCACCACCTTCTCCACCGCGGCAACGGCGTCCACCTGCTCGGGCCGTTCATTGCCCGACGCGCCGTAACGGCTCAGGCGGGCGAGCAGCGCATTGAGCTTGTCGGTACTGTTGCGCAGGGTGACGAGCATGTCGGCGCGGAATTCCGGCTTGTCCGCATGCTTTTCCGCATTGCGCGCCAGCAGGGAAAGCTGGCTGGCAAGGTTCTTGATGTCGTGCATCACGAAGGCGATGCGGCGATTGAACTCGTCGAAGCGATGCGCCTCGCCCAAAGCTTCCTGCCCGGCCTGTTCGGCCAGATAGCTGGCCAGCTGCTGGCCGACCACGCGAAGCAGGTCGAAATCTTCCCAGTCCAGCCGGCGCACGACCGGCGGCCGTGCCAGCACCACGATGCCGATCAGGCGTTGATAGTGGATCAGCGGCACCATGGCCCAGGCGCGGCGGCTTTCCGCCAGCCATTCGGGCACATGGCGGCTTTCGCCATGGCTCTGGCGCCCCTGCCGGACATCGTCGAGATCGACGATGAAGCGATGCTGTTCGAAGAAATGCGCCGCCTCTGCACCCAGCGCTTCGGCGGGCACGTCGATTTCCGGCCATTGCCAGCGGGAATCGAGCGTGAAAGCACCATCCTCGCCGGGCGTGAGCAGCAGGCCTGCCGGGCTGTCGGTAATGTCGGCCACGGCCTGCACCACGCGTTCGTGCAGCGGCATCACCTGCTCCCCGCCTCGGGCGATGGTCTCGGTAAAGCGCAGCCATTCGGCGCGATAATCGTAGCGGTGCTGAAACAGATGCTTGGCCAGCATCACCCGGATCCATCCCCGCAAGCGGCGCGACGGCAGGATCAGCAGCGCGGCAATGCTCGCCGCCGCCAGGAAGGCCAGCTGGATAAGATGGGCAAAGTCGCTGCCGACATAGGCAAGGCCCTGCACCACCACGACCATGCCCACCAGATAGGCGCCGATCACCAGCAGCGAGAAGGACTGGAACGCCACCGAGCGCGAGGGCCGCAGGCGCAGTTCATTCGCGCCGTTGGCCGTACCCAGTGCCAGCAGCGTCACCATCGCCATCGCAATCAGCCCGCGCATTTCCCCAAGGGTCTGCGGCAGGCTGCCGGTAAGATAGGCCACAGTGTAATAATTGAGATCGTAGAGCCACATCGCCGCCAGCGCGGCCGCGGGCCAGCGCAGGGTCAGCCGGCCCGCAGGCGAGGCACCGACATAGAGGTTGTGCACCAGCACCAGTGCCCCGACAGCGCAGAGCAGGCGGAAGGTGATCGAGACATGGAAGATCGTCTCGGTGATCTCGGGTTGAGAGGTCACGCGGGCGGCAAGCAGGATCAGGCCGAGCTGGAGCAGTTCCACGAAGGCCAGCACGACCACGACCGGCCGGATCGGGCGCACGCTTTCATGGCGCCCGTCATTGGCGAAGAGCCGGTAAAGCGCCCAGAACCACACGAGATAGCTGACGCTGAAAAGGACCTGAGTGCCGATGGCGCCATTACCGGCAACAGCCACCGACACTGCCCACAGGCCAGTGACGACCAGTGCGGAAACCAGCGCATCGCTTGCCTGGCCCAGCTTCGCCCGGCGCGGATAGAGCCAGGCGCCAAGGCCGAGCAGCGCCGTGGCGCTCGCCACATGGAGCGCGACGATCAGTGTGGTCCACACCCCGCCCATCAGCGTGCCCCCTCATGCCACAGCACCACGCGCAGGGTCTGCAACAGGATCAGCAGATCGAGGAAGGGCGTGTAGTTCTTGGCATAATAGAGATCGTATTCCAGCTTGTGGCGCGCATCCTCAATCGAGGCGCCATAGGGATAGTTGATCTGCGCCCAGCCGGTGATGCCGGGCTTCACCATGTGCCGCTCCGCATAATAGGGCAGCTTGTCTTCCAGATCCTCGACGAATTGCGGGCGTTCCGGACGCGGACCGACAAAGCTCATCTCGCCTTTCAGCACGCTCCAGGTCTGCGGCAATTCGTCGATCCGCACCTTGCGGATGAAGCGGCCCACGCGAGTGACGCGCGGATCGTCGGCCTGCGCCCATTTGGCGCCGTCCTTTTCCGCATCCATGCGCATGGAGCGCAGCTTGATGAGTTCGAAGGTCTGTCCGTAAAGGCCCACGCGGGTCTGGCGGAAGAAGGCCGGGCCCCTGCTGTCGATCTTCACGATCAGGGCGAAGAGCAGGATCAGCGGAAAGGTCAGCGCCAGCAGGATCGAGCTGGCGAGGATGTCGAACATCCGCTTCGCCACGCTGGAAACGGCGCGGCCCGAACTGAAACCGTCGGAGAAGATCAGCCACGACGGGTTGACCGTATCGAGATCGACGCGGCCGGTCTCGCGCTCCATGAAGCTGGAGAAATCGTTCACATGGACGCCGGCGGTCTTGATCCGCAGCAGGTCCTTCATCGGAATGGCATTGCGGCGCTCTTCCAGCGCCAGCACCACTTCGGACACGCCGAGATTTTCCACATAGCGGTTGAGATCGTGGATCGCCGAACGGGGGATCGCCTCTTCCACCACGAGCGGCTTGTCGGTCATCGCGATGTAGCCGACGATGGAAAAGCCGCTTTCCGGACGCATGCCCAGATCGCGCAGGCGCTGGGCGCGCATGCCGGAACCGAGCACCAGCACACGGCGGCGGAAGGCATTCGCACCAAGGATGCCGCCCACGATCAGCCGGTTGAGCATCAGGAACAGGATCGAAATGCCCATGGCGTAGGCCAGGGTCGAGCGCCAGAACGTCTGCCCCGGCACGAGAAAGTCGATGAAGGTCAGGGCAATGACGCCCAGGCTCACCGCCACCAGCAGCCGCGCCCCGGCAAAGCGCATGGAACGCAGCGCATCCGCGCCATAGACGCCGACCGCGATCATCGCGGTCAGCACCACGGCCGCCGCGCCCGCCATCAGGGGCAGGCGGTCGGCAAACAGACCCATGGATATGCCGATCTGGCCCGCCCGCAGCTTCCACGCCACTTCGCCGGCCGCAATCAGCAGGCCGAAATCGAACAGGCCCAGCAGCAAGACCGCATGCGGAATGTAATGCTTGAAAAGACGGATCATCACCCAAACCGGCCAGCGCCCGCCAATTGCGGACGCATGCAGGCATAATCGCCAGAGGTGAAATGTCGGTAAATTTTACAACGAGTATCGAAACATCCGCGATAGCGCGATTTTCGCAGTTACCTGAGGATTTACCATGGCTTCCGGCCGAGACGCCTCAGGGGCGAGTGACGGAAACCTTTACCCATATTGCCGGATCGCCGGATATCTCGCCCCGTTCCACTCGGCCGATAAAGGCCAGTGCAGCGTCGGCGAGACCCTCCGGGCTGGAGAAGGAACAGGCGCCCGATTCCCGCTTCATGCCCGCGAAATCGCCCGGCGTATCGTCGCAATCGGCCGAATACATGTAGAGCCGCCCGCCGGCCGCGCGCAGCGGCTGGTAGAGATAGACGACCTCGGCATCCTCCCCGTCTCCGGCATCCTCATCCTTGCCTTCATATTGGGCGAGGTACCAATCGCCCTTCAGCTTGAGATAGCGCACGGCGATATGCTCGCCGCCCTGCCGCACCTCATAGGCACGACTACCCGTGGCGGCGATGACGAGATCGCTACGAGCCTCTTCGTCCAACCCGCGATAGGTGCCGGTAAAATCCACCGCTGACGAATTGTCATCCGTCAGCAGCGGCCGGTCCGACAGCCAGCAGGCCGACAGCAGGCAGGCCAGCGTGGCGACGAGGCTTGAGCGAATAAAGCCGCGCAGATTCACAGCCCTAGCCCAGCCGGATGCTCGCAATTGCCCAGCCGCCTTCGCGCCGGACATAATCCGCCTTCAGCAGGCGCTGCTCGCTGCCGCGATGGGCGGAATTGCCCTGCAACAAGGCCATCTGGACCAGCGTGTTGTCGCCTTCCAGCGCGTGTTCCGTCTCCACCGTGCAGGCGTAATGCGCGCTGGCCCGCGCGCCGTCTTCCGCCAGTTCGAAATAGGCGGGCTCTTCCGCGTCATCAAGCGAGAGGCGCGTGGCGCCATGGGCCAGGTGCGGCGCCTTGCCATCGGCGAAGAGCGAGGCCGTCGCCTCTGCCCCGGCACCGTTGAAACGGCGCAGGAAGCTGCGGTTCAGTGCTTCGATGGCCCGCGTATCCTCCAGCCGGGCGAGCCGGGCCCGGCTGCCGTCATCCGCCATGGCGGCGGCCGTGGCAGGCCCTGCCACCACCGCGATCGGCGCCGCGACAATCGCTCCTGACTTGAGGAAAGAGCGACGTGAAGTCATGGGTTTACCAGTCATTCTTCGAACTCCTTCTCATGCCTTGTTCTTGAAGAAACGATCAATGTCGAACTTGCCGGCATGGCGCGCATGGGCTCCCACCTGGCTCATGCTCAGGCCTTCCTGTCCGCAATGATAGCCGATGCCGGAATCGTGCATGGTGCGCATGTTGATCACGATGGTGCCCAGCGTGCCGTTGCAGGCATCTTCCAGCCAATAGGCGAAATAGAGATCGTCGCGAATTTTCACGAAGTCCCCCGGCCCGCTCCATTCCAGCCCGCCCGCACCCGTATCGGTGAAGATGATCCACGATACGGTATGCGGCGTGGAATAGAGATGCATCGAGGTGAGGCCCGGCGCGTAATTCCAGGTGATTGCCCGGCCGAGCAGATCGTTGGTCCGCTGGTGCCGGCGCTTGCCCGCCGATGCCAGCCCTTCCATCTCGATCACGCCGAACAAAGTCCGCGCGCCCGCCTCGTTGGCGAAGAACGGGGTGTTGAGATAGCCGTTGAAGGTGGTGACTAGGCCGCTTTCGAAATCGGCGCAGATCGAATGCCCGTCATGGTCCGGCTCGCCTTCCAGCACATGGCCGAACAGGATCACGCCGGGCGACGGTTCATAGGCCTGATAGCGCGCCGTCACCCATTTGCCGCCATCCTTGCGCCACTGGAGCGAGTCCGCACCGGTCACCTTGTAGTCCATCACCGGCCCGCCATCGTAGCGCAGGGTGAAGCTCTTCCCCGAAAGCCAGTCCACCGCGGGCAGGCCATTGGTCGCCATGCCCGCAGCGCCGCTGCCTGCCCCGGTGCGCGGGGCAAAGACGCGGGTGTTCTCCTTCACGGCCGCCGCGACTTCCGCCCTGGTCATCTTGGGCATGGTGCCCAGCGGACGATAGACCCCGCGCGCGCCCTTGGCGTCAGGATCGAGCGTGCCGGTCTGGCCCGGTCCGGGGCGCGGCTTGGCCGGGCCACCGCTGATATCGCCGAACTTCTCGAACTGGGCGATTTGCCCAAGCCATTCGCCCGTGCCGGAAAAGACGCGGAATTCCAGTTCGTCCGCCGCGTTGAAACCCAGCCGCAGGCCGACCTGCCGCAGCCGGTCGAGATCCATCAGATAGGCAGTGAAGATGCCTGAAAACTCGCTCTCCGTGCGAGTGTAGAGATAGAAGCGGTCGTCGATCTGGATGTAATCGGACGGCGCGCAATAGCCCTGCCTGCCGTCCAGGCGAGTCAGTTCGACCCAGTGCGAATAGGAAATGGAGGGGAAGAATTCGAGCGTCTCGTCGCCCGTATCGGTCTTCCAATAGAGGCCCTTGCCCTCAGCCCGGTTGGTCGGCCGGTGACGATCCGGAGGCGCGTCCTTGCCTTTCTCGAACAGATAGCCCTGCCATACGGCACGGCTGACTTCGCGCTTTGCATCCTGCCCGCCGAACCACAGTTCGAAAGCGGTGACCAGCCCGGTGTGATTGTCCACCGCGACGGCATATCCGCGCAGCGTTCCGGGAAGCAGGTGCGCGAAAAAGGTGAAATGCTCCAGCGACAGCGCGGCATAGCCCGCATTCATCGCATCCCCGCCATTTTCCGACAGGATCAGGCGGTTGCCGGTCATGAAGCGATAGGAAAGCGTCGGCCCGGCATTCGACCCATCCGCGTCAGTGACGATCTGCATCGTCTTGCCGGCGAGCGACAGTTCCAGGCTGGAGGCGCATTGCGGGCCAGCCATGGCCACCTTGTCGACAGAAGCGCCAATCGCGGCCTCGCTCAGCTTGGTCCAGTCATAGCGATAGAGCTGCACGTCGGGATAGGCTTTCCCCGGCATCGTTTCCCCCTCATTCCCAGCGCCCCGCCTCAGCCGGGCGGGATTCGCAAGTGAGGAGCCTATCATGCGGCCACGCCGCGTCCAGCGTCCAAACGCTCCGCTTCCGGCTACATCCCGTAAGTGAAGACCAGCAGAAACGAGAGCGTCGCGACCATCAGCAGGACGAGCGGCACGCCAGCCCGGATATAGTCGGCGAAGGTATAATTGCCCTCGCCCATGATCAGCAGATTGGTCTGATAGGCGATGGGCGTGGCGTAACACAAATTGCAGCCGAACAGGACGGCCAGGATCAGCGGCTCCTGCGGCAGGCCCAGTTCGCTGGCGATGCTGAAGGCAATGGGCGTGCCGATCGTGGCGGCCGTGGCGTTGGACGCGAAATTGGTCAGCACGGTCACGAACAGCATGATCGCCGCCAGCACTGCTGCGGGCGGCAGATGCTGCAATCCCAGCGCCATGGTCTCGCCCAGCCAGGCCGCCGCACCGCTTTCCAGAACCAGTTGACCAAGCGCGATGCTGGCCGCGACCAGCACGATGACCTTGGCGGACAATGCGCGCCCCACCCGGTCGAACTTCACGCAGCCGGTGATGAACATCAGGATCGCGCCGGCCAGTGCCGATATGGCGATGGGCAGCAGGCCGAAGGAAGCGAGGCCAATCGCCCCCAGCATGATCCCCAGCGCGATGAGAGCCTTGGAACGGCGCGGCACCTCGCGCGCACCGTCAAGGATCAGCAGCGCGTCATTGCGGGCAAATTCCTGCAAGTCCTCGATCAGGCCCATGGCAAGAAGGACATCGCCCTCCCCGATTTCCAGTTCGCCCGCAATCGGCGACGGCGGCCCCATCAGGCGGCGCGGCTTGTGAATGCCCAGGATGGCCGTGCTGTAGAGATCGGCGATTCCCGAAGTGGTCAGGGTCCGGCCGATCAGGCGGGAATCCGCCGTCACGGCCATTTCCACCACCACGATATCGTCGCCCTTAGCGCGGGCCTTCCGCTCGATCCGGTCGATTGCCCAGGCGGGAGCAGCCTGCCCCTTGAATAGCCGCATCGCCTCTTCAAGGGCTTCATGCGTGCCTGACACGCGCAGCCGATGCCCTGCCTCAAGCGGGCCGGAAAAATCGGCATCGAAAGCAAAGCCCGCCGGAAGGTTCACGCTCACCTGCTCGATCGTCTTGCCCTGTAGCTCGCTGCCTGCAGGAACCCGCAAGATCGCGGCGAACCGGCGCGGCTCGAAGGTCGCTTCCTTGCTGTGATCCGGCAATATCCGCGGCATCACCAGCCAGAGATAGGGCAGCGCGACCAGAGCGGCAGTGAGCACGATGGGCGTGAAATGGAACACGTTCATGTGCGGCATGCCCAGATCGCGCGCGATCGAAACCACCAGCAGATTGGTGGAGGTACCGATAGTCGTGGCCATCCCGCCGATCAGCACTGCCGCATTGACCGGCATCAGGGTCTTGGAAGCGGGCATTGCGCCATTGGCGGCAAGCTGCACGAAGATCGGCAGCAGCAGCACCAGAACCGGCGTATCGTTGACGAACATGGAGAGAGTGAAGGCGATCAGCAGCGAAACCAGCATGCCCAGCTGGTGATTGATGGCCCACACCCTGCCCAGCAGCCGCGCCGCGGGATCGAGCGCGCCGGTTACTACAAGCCCCCGCCCCATGATCATCAGCGCGCAGATGGTGATGAGAGCGTAGTGGCCGAAGCCCGAGAAGGCGAGCCGCAGCCCGTCGGTCGGCTGGCTATGCGGCAAGGGATAGAAATAGAGGCCAACCGCGATCAGCGCGATAGTGAGGAGCGAGACGATCTCCGCCGGCATCCGTCCGCGCGCGAAAGCGACGAACATGCCGATGGTGAGAATTATGGTAGCGATGGCGTGGAGGGACGGAATGGCAATCATTGCCGCAAGCCTAGCAAGGCTTTGTCCAAACGCGAACCCGCCGCGTCACCAATCCCCTCATGCGCAGGGCGATAAGGCTGGTGCCCCTGGCCCGACTCGAACGGGCACGTATTGCTACAAACGATTTTGAGTCGTTCGCGTCTACCATTCCGCCACAGGGGCCCTGCGCTCGCCGCGCTTAGCGGGGGTGAGCGCAGGGTTCAAGCGTGGTCAGAAATTCCACCCCAGATGAAGCCCCATGACCCGCATTTTCAGCGCCGCATTGCCCTTGTCCCAGTCGAGCGATGGGAGAGCCGCGGGCTTGTCGACCGCTTCGGGCCCCGCGATGCGCGGATAGGCAACCGACTGCCGCGCGGCGACGGGCGACGGCAGGACATCGGCCCTGACGCCTTCCGGTAGCTGGAATGTCGGCACGGCGGCCGGCTTGTGGCGTTGTACCACCACGCTGCGCAGTTCGACCTGCGGCGACTGTGCAGTCAGGCTGACGGCGGCCAGGCCGCCCAGAAATATGCTGAGACCCATAAATGCCCCCCGATCTTTCGGATGGGGAGCATTTGGGGCACGCGTGGCTAATTCCGGGTTCCCGAATGCGGTACCCGGCGCATTAAGCACGAAATTGCGACAGGATCAGCCCTTGATCGCGCCCGCGACGAGCTTGTGCAGCCGCGAATGGAGCGGATCGTTGCCGGCGATCACCTGCTTGTCGCAGATCGCTTCGGAACGGCCGCGATAATCGGTGACGAACCCGCCGGCCTCACGCACCAGCAGGCAGCCCGCTGCCGTATCCCACGGGGCAAGATCGCTTTCCCAGAACCCGTCGAACCGCCCGGCTGCGACCCATGCCAGGTCGAGCGAGGCAGCGCCGAAGCGGCGGATACCGGCAACCTGCGGACCGATGGCCGCAAAGATGCGGGTCCATTCGTTGAAGTCGCCATGGGCGTGATAGGGAACGCCGGTTGCAATCAGCGCTTCCGACAGGTGCCGACGGGCGGACACGCGCAGGCGCGCATCATGCAGCCAGGCACCGCGTGCCTTTTCCGCCCAGAAAGTCTGGTCCGTGATCGGCTGATAGACCAGGCCCGCCACCACATCGCCCCAGCCCGAACCGTCGAGCTTGGGTTCCTGCACGGCAATCGAGATCGCGAAATGCGGGATGCCGTGGAGGAAGTTGGACGTGCCGTCGAGCGGATCGATGATCCAGCGCGGCTGGTTGGGGTTCGGGTCGATCTCGCCGCTTTCCTCAAGCAGGAAGCCCCAATCGGGGCGAGCCTGCCTGAGTTCGTCATACAGCGTACGCTCAGCCGCATGGTCCGCCTTGGACACGAAGTCCGAGGGGCCCTTGCGGCTGACCTGCAGGTGCTCGACCTCGCCAAAGTCGCGGCGCAAGCGCCCACCCGCCTTGCGGGCGGCGCGTTCCATCACGCGAATGAGGCCAGAAACTGCTGCCATCGAAGTATTCCCCAGTTACAGCGCCGGAGCGCCGCCGGCACTCCAATGCGCGGAATGTGTCAGCGGCCCTCGCCGCTCTGCTTTGTGGCCGGCTTGGGAGCCGCCGCACCGCCGGCCTGAGCATTCGCCTTGAACGAAATGCCGCACACGCCGGCCGAAGCACGGTAGATGTCGCCGGGCTTCTTTTCGTCCAGCCCCTGCTCTTTCAGCACCTTGCCGGTGGCGACGCTGATCTTGCCCAGCGAATTGCCATACATGCAGGTCAGGAGACGGGTCTTCACCGGCTGTTCCACTTCCTTCGAAGTGAAAGCGGTGTTGAACAGGCGGAAGATGATCGCCGCGCGCTGAATATCGGCCTGCTGTTCCGGCGTAAGCTTGGCCGGAGCAGCATTGGCCGCCCCTTCCTCGCCCGCGGCCTGGGCTGCGGGAGCGACCGCCGCGATCAGGGCGGCAGTGGTGGCGGCAAGAAGGAGCGGTTTCTTCATGGTCAGTCGGCCTTTCTCACATATTCGCGTGCGTAGACGTCCACCACGATGCGGGTCCCGCTTTCGATATGCGGAGGCACCATCACCCTGACGCCGTTTTCAAGCACAGCAGGCTTGTAGCTGGAGCTGGCGGTCTGCCCCTTAACCACGGCGTCGGCTTCGACGATTAGGGCTTCGACCTGTTCTGGAAGCTGAACGGAAATCGGACGCTCGTCATACATTTCGAGCACCACATCCATGCCGTCGGTCAGGAAGGCACGGGCTTCGCCCAGCAGGTCCGACTCGAGCGTGATCTGGTCGTAAGTGTCCTTGTCCATGAACACCAGCTGGTCGCCATCCTCGAAGAGGAACTGGAAATCCTTGGTATCGAGGCGCACGCGCTCGACCGTGTCGGCGCTGCGGAAGCGCACGTTGGTCTTGCGGCCGTCGATCAGGTTCTTCATCTCGACCTGCATGAAGGCGCCGCCCTTGCCCGGCTGGGTGTGCTGGATCTTCGCGACTCTCCAGATGCCGCCCTCATATTCGAGGATATTGCCGGGGCGGATGTCCACGCCACTGATTTTCATGGGATTCAGCTTTCCAATTGCAAAGAGCGTTGCACAAACATGCGTGTAGAGCGCGCGCCCTAGCGTGTGGCGTCGCCTTCGGCAAGCTGCAGCCACGTGCAAGCGCACTGGCGCACCAAGGCTGCCCATGCTAGCCGCCGCGGCGGAAAGAGGAGCCATGAAACAGGCATGCAGCATCTTCCGCCGGGCCATGCTGGCTACGGTCCTTGCGTCGGCAGGCCCCGCCCTGGCGGATGATAGCGGCCGCCTCTCGACTCTCGAGCGCGGAACCTATGCCTGCGAACTGCCCGGCGACGCAGCCACCCAGCGCGGTGTTCCCGTGCCGGAAGAAGGCTTCGTCATCACCAATGGCTCCGCCTATTCGGCCGAAGGCAAGGCAGGCACCTATCTGCGGGTCGGCGACCGGGTGACGATGACCAGCGGCCCGCTCAAGGGCAATCGCTACGAAGTAAAGAGCGGCCGTTACCTGCGCAAACTTGATAAAAATGGCCAACCCACAGGCCTGCGCTGCATCAGGATCGGCGCGACACCGATGTGATCTTTTCGGCGAAGGCCCGCACGGCCGCCGCCTCGTCTCCGCTCCACACCGCACCCGATACGGCGAGGAAATCCGCCCCGCCCTCGATCAGCGCATCGCAGTTTTCCGGCGTGATCCCGCCGATGGCAACGCAGGGCAGTTCGAACAGGGCCGACCACCAGGCCAGAATTTCAGGTTCCGCGCGATGCTCGGTTTCCTTGGTCGTGGTCGGGAAGAAGGCCCCGAAGGCAACATAGTCCGCGCCCTCTTCTCCCGCTTCCATGGCCAGATGCCTGCTCGCATGGCAGGTCACGCCGATCTGCGCGTCGCGCCCCAGCCTCTCGCGCGCCTCCTTCACCGAGCCATCGGACTGGCCCAGATGGACGCCATCGGCCTTGATCCGCTTTGCCAGCGCAATGGAGTCGTTGACGATGAAAGCCACGTCGCGTTCGGCGCAGATGCGCTGGAGCGGTTCGGCAAGGCGCACGGCCTCGTGTTCGTCCACGCCCTTCACCCGGAACTGGAAGGCAGCAACCGGCCCGGCATCGAGCGCCTTTTCCAGGCGCGCAGGGAAGTCCCCCCCGACTTCGAGCGGGGAGATGAGATAGAGCTGGCAGTGTGGTGTTTCGGCAGTCATGGAATGCGCCTCTAGATTTTCCCGGCCGACTAGCCAAGCGTTCCAGCACGGTTCAGCTGTCTGCCCGCAGGAGACGCCCGATGAAACACGCCCTTATCCTCCTCTCCGCCCTTGCCCTCGCCGGCTGCGTGCACACGCAGGATGCGCCGATCGTCAGCGCCGGGCCGATCCAGCCCACCGGCGCGCAAGTCGCGCTTGGCCAGCCGGTGCAGGTGGGCAAGCTGGTGGCGACGCCGATGGAAGTGGCGGAAGACAGCCGTTGCCCGATGAATGCGCGCTGCGTCTGGGCGGGCCGCGTGATCCTCGTCACCCGCATTGACGGCCCCGGCTGGCGCGAGACAGTGCCGCTCACCCTGGGCGAATCCTATGGCACCCACGGCACGATCCTGACGCTGACTTCGGCCAGCCCAGAACGGGTCACCGGCGAGGAACCGGTGCCCGAGAATTATCGCTTCGGCTTCGAAGGCGGGAACTAGGTCGTAAACTCATAAATGCCACCCACGAGGTTTGAGGCAAAATGGCTCAGCGCAAGGAGGAGAGGCGTAGGAATATGTCGATATTTCCAGCCTCTCCGACGCGGCGCCGGGCCATTTTGGTCAAATCCCTGCGGGACATCCAAATGGCTTCCATCTCGAACCGAAAGACGCTTGCCATGGCAGCAAGCCGTCGCGGCGCGCCTTTCGGCCCGATATGTTCGCCATTTGGATGCCTCGTGACTGGCATTTATGAGTTTACGACCTAGGTAATCGACGCCCGGTAGATTTCGTCGATCGCGCTGGCTAGCGCGGCATCGAATTCCGCATCGCTCATGCCTGCGCGCAGATCTTCCAGCAGCGCCCGGCTGAAGCTGGCAATCATACCGGAGTTCTTTGCGAGTTCGGCGCAAGCATCGGGGCGGTTATAGCCGCCCGAGAGCGCCACCACGCGCGCGACCGCCGGATGGTCGACCAGCGCCTTGTAATGGTTGGCCACGACCGGGATCGACAGCTTGAGCATCACCACCTGGCCATCGGGCATGGCGTCGAGCTGCTTGAGGATTTCCTCGCGCAGGATGGTCTCACCCTCGGCGCGATCGGCGCTCTTGATGTTATATTCCGGCTCCAGAATCGGGATCAGCCCGGCATTCCAGATCTGTGCGCCGAACTCGAACTGCTGGGCGACATTGGCCGCAATGCCGGCCGGGTTCGCTGCGTTGATGACGCTGCGCATCTTGGTGCCGACCACGCCCAGCGCCTTCGCCCGGGCAAGCAATTCGTCGAGGCCCGGCATCGGCTTCATCATCTGGACGCCGTCCGCCTCGTCTTCCAGGCCCTTGTCGACCTTGAGGAAGGGAACGACATTGCGTTCGCGCAGCAAGGCAGGAACGGGCTTGCCATCGGCCTGCCCGTCCATCGTGCGTTCGAACAGGATCGCGCCGAGAACCTTTTCGCCGGTGAAGGCGGGAGAGGTGATGATCCGAACGCGCATCTGGTGGATGAGGCCGAACATCTCCTCATCGGAAGACCAGGCACCTTCTTCGATACCATAGCCCTTGAGCGCCTTCGGCGTCGATCCGCCGCTCTGGTCGAGCGCGGCGATGAAGCCCTTACCCGTGCGAATCCGTTCCAGCATCTGAGCTTCGATCATCGTCCTCTCCATTCGCCGAACTCTGTACCATCGCGACAGGTTAAAACAACGTCTCGGGCTATCGCTCCGTCGCAGCGCAACACACACCATTTCGGGCCAATTTTCGGAGGAAAATTTCCCTGCGGTATTCTTGAAAAAGACCCTCACTTAATCCACCCCTTGAAAATCAAGGGGGACTCTGCGTGGCACGGATTTTTGGCTTAAGTACCGAATCCGACAATCTTAGGAATTTGGATTTCCTGCGCTTCATTGCCAGCCTCGCCATTGTCTACCATCACTCGCATGAGTATTTTATCCATACGGAGGAGCGGACGGCGGTATTTACTCGCAGTGTCGGCCTTGGCCTCTTCGTCGATCTTTTCTTCATGATCTCCGGCTTCGTGATAGCCTATGCCTACGAAGCGCGAATTGGGTCGACAGCCGAATATCTCCGCTTCCTATGGCGCCGCGTAGCTCGCCTCTATCCTCTTCATCTTGTGGTCCTGGCGCTGAATATCGCGCTTTGGGCGATCCTGCTGAGCAGGGGATCCAGCGACTCCGCCCCATCTTTTTCGCCGGACTGTATCGCGGCGACCACCTTGCTGGTGCAGGAATATGTCGATTGCGGATCATCGATCCACTTCAATGGCGTGACGTGGTCAATCAGCGTCGAGATGGGCATGTATATCCTGATGCCAGCCTTCATGCTCCTTGCGAGGCTGGGAAACGGATGGCTCGCCGCCGCGACGGCCAGCGCGATCGCGCTGGCAGCTTTCTTCACCCCACCTGGCGGTGAATGGCTGGGATCCCCACACCTGCTCCGCGGGCTTGCGGGGTTCGCTACCGGCTATTTGCTCTTCAGGATAAGGGACCGAATTCCCGACTTCCGCTATGCGGCCATCGGCGTGCCGGTGCTGTGCATAGCCGCACTCGTCGCGATATTTTCAAGCGCACCCCAGGCCCTGAGTCTGTCACTGCTCGCGGCCTTGATGGTGGTATCCATATCCGCCGATCAAAACGGAAAAATCCTGCCAGTGCTGGAGAAGGCATGTCCGCTAGGTCAACTGACCTACTCGATCTACCTCTGGCACACCCTCTTCATTCTTGCCCTGATCAACGTAGTGGCCGACAAGCTGTTTTATGGGAATATTCCCATCCTGATCGCAGCAACTGCCCTGTGTTACGCTTCGATATTTCTCGCAAGCTACGCGGGCTATTGGCTTATCGAAGTTCCGGGAAGGCGCCTTCTGGCAGGACTTGCCGCGCCAGCCTGGAAAAATCGGCAGGCAACTTAGGCGCTGCGAAGCCTGCCGCATTGCAGCGCTGTAATTTTTCAACCTTCCAGCGCGGCAACCCCCGGCAGCACGCGACCTTCCATCCATTCGAGGAAGGCGCCGCCTGCGGTTGAAATATAAGTGAAATCACCAGCCACGCCTGCGTGGTTCAGCGCGGCGACCGTATCGCCGCCGCCGGCCACCGATACAAGCGAGCCTTCCTTGGACAGTGCAGCCGCGGTCTTGGCCAGCGCAACGGTCGCAGCGTCGAAAGGCTGAGTTTCGAAAGCGCCGAGCGGGCCGTTCCATACCAGCGTGCGGCAGGTCTTGAGCACATCGCCCAGAGATTCGACCGCTTGCGGGCCGACGTCGAGGATCATCTCGTCGGCAGCCACTTCATGCACGTTGCAGATGCGCATGCTGGGCGGATTGGCGGCGAATTCCTTGGCCACGACCACATCGTAGGGAAGATGCACCGTGCAACCGGCACTATCGGCCGCGTCCATGATCTCTTCAGCTGTCGCGGCAAGATCATGCTCGCACAGCGACTTGCCGACATCCACGCCGCGCGCGGCGAGGAAAGTGTTGGCCATGCCGCCGCCAATGATCAGGTGATCGACCTTGTCGACGAGATGCTTGAGCACGGCCAGCTTGGTCGAAACCTTCGCTCCGCCGACCACGGCTGCCACCGGCTTCTGCGGATTGCCCAGCGCCTTTTCCAGCGCTTCCAGTTCCGTCTGCATCGCACGCCCGGCATAGGACGGCAGCAGATGAGTCAGCCCTTCCGTGGTCGCATGAGCGCGGTGCGCGGCGGAGAATGCGTCGTTCACGAACAAATCGGCATTCGCGGCAATTGCCTTGGCGAATTCCGGATCGTTCGCTTCCTCGCCCGGCCAGAAGCGGGTATTTTCCAGGATGGCGATATCGCCATTGCGCAGGATACCGATGGCCTGCTCCACGATCGGCCCGGCAACTTCGGGCACGAACATCACTTCCTTGCCGAGCACATCCTGCACGGCATCGAGCACCATGGAGAGCGACTGAGTGGAGCTGCGCTGTCCCTTCGGGCGGCCGAAATGCGCCAGCAGCAGGACCTTGGCGCCCTTCTGCGAGAGTTCGAGGATGGTCGGCGCGCTGGCGCGAACGCGGGTATCGTCGGTAACGCGCCCGCCATCCATCGGCAGGTTCAGGTCCACACGGACCAGCGCGACCTTGCCGGTTACGTCCCCGGCATCGTCAAGCGTCTTGAAACCGGCCATCTCACCTACCTCGCCAATCAAATACAGCGCAGTCGGAGAAGGATTGCCGTTCGTGCCCCGACTGCGCGCGGCACGAACGGTTCGATCAATCTATCAGAGGAAGCTCGCCATCACACCGGCGGTGTCGAGCATCCGGTTCGAGAAGCCCCATTCGTTGTCGTACCACGAAAGTACGCGCACCAGCTTGCCTTCGATCACGGCCGTTTCCAGGCTGTCGATGGTGGAGCTGGCCGGGCAGTGATTATAGTCGATCGAGACCAGCGGCTCTTCCGAATAGGCCAGAACGCCCTTGAGCGGGCCTTCAGCGGCCGCCTTGAGCAGCGCGTTGACTTCCTCGGCTGAAGTGTCGCGACCCGGCTGGAAGGTCAGGTCCACCACCGAGACGTTCGGGGTCGGCACGCGGACGGAGGAACCATCCAGCTTGCCCTTCAGCTCGGGCAGAACCTCGCCAACGGCGCGGGCGGCACCGGTGGTGGTGGGGATCATGCTCATCGCGGCAGCGCGGGCCCGGCGCGGGTCGGAGTGGATCTGGTCGAGGATCTTCTGATCGTTGGTATAGGCGTGGATCGTGGTCATCAGGCCGCGTTCGATGCCGATATTGTCGTTCAGGACCTTGGCCAGCGGCGCGAGGCAGTTGGTGGTGCACGATGCGTTGGAAACAATCGTGTGCTCGGCCGAGAGCTTGTCGTGGTTCACGCCGTAGACGACAGTGAGGTCCACATTCTTGCCGGGGGCCGAGATCAGCACCTTCTTGGCGCCTGCATCGAGGTGCTTCTGGCAGCTGTCACGGTCAGTGAAGAAGCCGGTGCATTCCATGGCGATGTCCACGCCATTGGCCGCGTGCGGCAGGTTCGCCGGATCGCGCTCGGCAGTCACGTGAATGCGCTTGCCGTTGATGATCAGGTCGTTGCCGTCCACTTCAACGGTGCCGGCAAAAGTGCCGTGCACGCTGTCATGCTTGAACAGACGGGCATTGGCCTTCGCATCGCCCAGATCGTTGATCGAGACGAGCTCCAGATCGTGATCGGTCCGCTCGAAGATCGCGCGGGCCACGTTACGTCCGATGCGTCCGAACCCGTTGATTGCAACCTTGATCGCCATGGTTTGCTCCTTTGCGATGCCAGCTAGAATTACTGGCCCAGTTTTGCCGTGATCTGCGGCACGATGGCTTCAGCGCTGAAGCCGAAATGCTTGAACAGGACTTCCGCCGGGGCCGAAGCGCCGAACCGGTCCAGACCGATATTGATACCGTCGCGGCCGGTATAGGCCTGCCAGCCCAGCGTCGTGCCAGCCTCGATCGACACGATGAGCGTATCGCGCGGCATCACGTCGTTGCGATAGGCCGCATCCTGCTTGTCGAACAGTTCGAGGCAGGGAGCGGAAACCACATCCGCGCCGATACCCTTGGCTTCCAGCGCCTCGGCAGTCTCGATGGCCACGGCAACCTCCGAACCGGTGGCGACCAGCACCACCTTGCGGTCCGCCTTGGCAGCGCGCAGGCGGTAGGCGCCCTTGGCCGAACGGTTGGAGGCCGGGGTCCATTCCTCTTCGCCTTCACCCCGCAGCGCAGGCAGGTTCTGGCGCGAAAGGGCCAGGGCCGACGGCGTATTCGGCGTTTGCAGCGCCAGCGCCCAGCATTCCGCCGTCTCGATGGCATCGCAGGGGCGATAGACATTGAGATTGGGGATCAGGCGCAGGCTCATCACCTGTTCCACCGGCTGGTGGGTCGGGCCGTCTTCACCCAGGCCGATCGAGTCATGCGTCAGCACATAGATCGCGCCGACCTTCTGCAAGGCAGACAGGCGGATGGCATTGCGGGCGTAATCGCTGAAGATCAGGAACGTGCCGCCATAGGGCACGATCCCACCATGCAGCGCCATGCCGTTCATGGCAGCAGCCATGCCAAACTCGCGAATGCCGTAATAGACATAGCGGCCGGAATAATCCTGTGCGGAGAAAGGCTTGGTGGCCGAAGTTTTCGTGTTGTTGGAACCGGTAAGGTCGGCCGAACCACCCACGAGTTGCGGCAGTTTCTCGGTCAGCGGACCAAGCGCCATTTCCGAAGCCTTGCGGCTGGCAACCTTCGGCGCATCCTTGGCAAGGCCGCGGATATAATCGGTCAGCGCATCGCCCGCCTTGTCCGCCACGCTGGCGAGCTGGGCTTCGAACGCGTCCTTATTGGCGCTGGCGGCCAGGCGCGTTTCCCATTCGGCGCGGGCATTGGCGCCCTTGGCACCCAGCGAGCGCCAGTCTGCAAGGATATCGTCCGGTACGACAAAGGGCTCATAGTCCCAGCCGAGTTCCACGCGGGCGGCAGCGACTTCATCGGCGCCCAGCGGCGAACCGTGAACGGCCGAGGTGCCCTGCTTGTTCGGCGCGCCCTTGCCGATGACGGTGGCGCAGGCAACGATAGACGGGCGCGGATCGGCCAGCGCTTCGTCGATCGCGCGGCGGATATCGGCCGGATCGTGGCCATCGCAGCTGACGGTGTGCCAGTTGGTCGCACGATAACGGGCCAGCACATCCTCGCTGGAAGAGAGATCGACCTTGCCGTCGATCGTGATCTTGTTGTCATCCCACAGCACGATCAGGTTGCCGAGCTTCAGATGGCCAGCAAGGCCGATAGCCTCGTGGTTAATGCCTTCCATGAGGCAGCCATCGCCCGCGATCACCCAGGTGCGGTGATTGACCAGATCGTCGCCATGAACGGCGTTGAGGTGACGCTCGGCCATCGCCATGCCCACGCCCATCGCCAGCCCCTGGCCCAGCGGGCCGGTGGTCGCTTCGACACCGTCGAGCAGGAAGTTTTCCGGGTGGCCGGCGCAGGGGCTGCCGAGTTGGCGGAAATTGCGGATGTCGTCCATCGTCGGACGTTCAAAACCGGTCAGGTGGAGCAGAGCATAGATCAGCATCGAGCCGTGGCCGGCCGACAGCACGAAGCGGTCCCGATCCGGCCATTGCGGCGCGGCGGGATCGAACTTCAGATAATCGGACCACAGCACGGTCGCGACATCGGCCATGCCCATCGGCATGCCGGGGTGGCCGATATTGGCCGCCTGGACCGCATCCATCGAGAGAGCGCGGATGGCATTTGCCATGGGCGCGAGGCGGGACGGATCGATGGTCATTCTGGCTGGCTCCTGCGGGTGCGCTGCAAACTGGCTGAATTGTGACGATTCGGCGCGGGGCCTCCTTTGCGGAGTGCTGCCCCCCCGTCAAGCGGGGGCACCCCGCTGTCGATGCGGCGTGCCGGATGGGACACAAGCGTCCTGCGGCGAAGGATAATTCACAACTTTCGTAAGCAAGTTTTTGCGCCGAAGGAGAAGTTTGCGCTAGCGAGCGGTCATGGAACGGCAACGTATCGAACACGCGCTTGCCCGAATTGAGGCTGCTGCGGGCCGGATAGAGGCCGCTGCGGCCGATCGGCGTTCATCAGGCGACCCTGAGCTTGTCCGCAAGCATGAGGAACTGCGCGCGAGCGTAGGCGCGTCCTTGCGCGACCTCGACGCGCTGATCGGATCGCTGGACCAATGAGCAACGTTCAACTGACCATTGGCGGCCGCGCCTATACCGTTTCCTGCCAGGATGGGCAGGAAGGCCACATCACCCGGCTTGGCCAGGCAATCGAGGCCAAGATCGCCACGCTGAAGGGCAATGCCGGCCAGAACGAGGCGCGCACTCTGCTATTCGCGGCCCTGCTATTGGCGGATGAAACGCATGAATTGCGCAACCGGCTCGCAGCGGTTCCGCCCCCCACTCTGCCGCTGGATGGCCCGCCCCTGCCCGCCGAGCGGTTCGAGGCATTGGCCGAACGGCTCGAAAAACTTGCCGAGAGCCTTGAGGGCTGAAGCTCCCTTCCCTAGATAGGGCGATGACGGGTACTGCCCGGTACGCGCCGATCGAACATCCCTGAGGCTATAAGCAAATCCATGGGGGCTGTCCCTGGCCGGACCCTGGTCTGGCACATATGGTCCCCACCTGACGTGAGGCGTCAGAGGATTTCTCCGGCACCGGCCCATGGTGGTCCCGTCACCTGATTCCTTCCGGCTCGCGCCGGTCATGCGGAGCGGATGCGTGACGAGCCCTGTCGAAACCAATCCCGTCGACGAGGAAAAGCAGCGCCTGCGCCGCGCTATGCGCAAGGCACGCCGCGAACATGCTGCCTCGCTTGATCCTGCCACCCGCGCATTGCTGTTCCGCCGCCCGCCCAATCCCGTGTTGGACCTGATTCCCGCGGGTGCGACCATTGGCCTTTATTACAATACGCCCGATGAGGCCCCCGCCCTCGCTTATGCGCGCTTCCTGTTCGAGCAGGGCCACGTTGTCGCCCTGCCCTGGATCGCCACACCAGATGCACCGATGATCTTCCGCCAATGGAACGATCCCCTGGGCGAAAGCGACATCGAGGACGGGCCCTATGGTCCCCAGCCTTCGTCCGAGAACCGAATCGTCGTGCCCGATGTGCTGTTCTGTCCGCTTGTTGCCTTTACGGAGCGAGGCGAGCGCATGGGCCAGGGCGGCGCCTTCTATGACGGGTGGCTGGGCCGAAATCCCGGCAAACTGGCGATCGGCATGGCGTGGGACGTCCAGAAGGTCGATTCCTTGCCGCTGGAGCCCCATGACGCCCCGCTGAAAGCCATCGTCACCCCTACCCGGCTCTACGGACCCTTCTGAATGCGCAGCAAACCCACCTTGCGAATCCCCTTCGGGATTCTCGGCCTGCTCATCGCGCTGGCGGTCTACGCACTGTTCGTCGCCTGGGCTTCGCAATGGATCGGAATGCTGCACGTATTGCTGCAGACGCCGATCTATATCGTGCTGGGAACCATCTGGCTGCTGCCCCTTCGGCGCTTCCTGATCTGGATGGAAACCGGGCGCTGGGGCTGAGCCTCTTCCACGCCAGAACCTGACTGGATTCCACCGCGCAGAGACGCGCCAAGCGGTGCGCCCGAAGGCGATGTTCATTCCGATTTTTCCAGGAAATCCCCCAAGTGGCGCGAGTGACGGGGCTCGAACCCGCGACCTCCGGCGTGACAGGCCGGCGCTCTAACCAACTGAGCTACACCCGCGTTTTCTTGGGCGTGCACCCCTTGGGGAGCGCCGCCACTAGGGCAGGCTGCCCCCCCTGTCAACAGGGGTGATGACAGGTTTTTCACATCGCCATGGTGAGCGCGCTGTTAACCATATGTTGGTGCTTCGCTGCGAGGATTCCGCTCAGACAAATGAGGGGGCATTCTCATGCGGAAATTGCTGTGCGCGGCACTGATCGCCTGCGCGGTTGCCACACCGGCCGGGGCAAAAAGGCCCATTTCGCTGGATAGCGCGGTGTTCGTCGAGCGGCTCGGCCACACCAATGACGGGCGCGTGGAACGGCGGATCGAACCTGCCGGCCAGCTTCGGCGCGGCGACCGCCTTGTCATGGTGGTCGAATGGCAGACCTCTCCCGATGGCAAGAGCTTTGCCGTCACCAGCCCGATTCCGCGCAGCATCGCGTTCCAGGATACGAGCACCGATGCAATGCAGGTTTCGGTCGATGGCGGCAGGAGTTGGGGCCAGCTGGGCGTGCTCAAGACGAGCGACCGCTATGGCAGTCGCATTGCCTCGCCCGAGGACGTCACGCATCTGCGCTGGCTGGTGAACCCCAACGATGCACGGCGCGGCATGGGCCGTGTGACGTACTCCGCCATCGTTCGCTGAGAACTAAACGGCGATTGGCGCCTTGATCGCGCCCTGCGGGGCGTAGCCGGTCACTTCGAAATCCTCGATCCGGTAATCGAAGATCGAATCGGGCTTGCGGAGAATCGCCAGGCGCGGATCGCCTTCCGGCTGACGGCTCAGCTGCTCCTCAACCAGATCGGCATGATTGAGGTAGAGGTGAGTATCGCCGCCCATCCACACGAACTCGCCCGGCTCCAGCCCTGCCTGATGGGCAATCATCCGCTGCAGCACCGCGCCCGACCAAAGATTGAACGGCAGGCCCAGCGCCACGTCGCAACTGCGCTGATAGAGCAGGCAGTTCAGCCGATCTCCGGCGACATGGAACTGGTAAGTCTTGTGACAGGGAGGCAGCGCCATCCGGTCCAGTTCCGCGACGTTCCAGCCTTCGATGATATGGCGCCGACTGCCGGGGTTGGTCTTCAGGCTTTCCACCACCTGGGCGACCTGATTGATGCCCTGCCCCTTGCGATAGGTACCGTCACCGTTCGGCTCGTACGTCGCCCAGTCGACCCACTGCTTGCCATAGACCGGGCCGAGATCACCCCATTCGGCCGCGAATGATTCGTCTTCTGCAATGCGGGCGACAAAATCGTCGAGCGCGATGTCATGGTCGGTCGCACGCACATATTTGGCGTGGGGCCATTCGTTCCAGATCTTCACGCCTTGCAGCACCAGCGGACGGATATTGGTCTCCCCAGTAAGGAACCACAGCATCTCGCGTGTGGCCGTCTTCCAGAAGACTCGCTTGGTGGTGATCAGCGGCATGCGCCCTTCGGACAGATCGAACCGCATCTGCGCCCCGAAGATGGAACGCGTGCCTATGCCCGTGCGATCTTCCCGCTGGTCGCCCTGTTCCCACACCTGCCGCAGCAGATCGAGATATTGCCATTCGGGATGCCGCGACTCATGCACGGTTTCGTCGAAGCTCAAGACGGAATGCGATGCCATGGGCGTATCTAACGCCCGCAAGGCGCGCAGGTAAACGCGCCGAGCACGCTTCCGCAGGATAGTTTGTGGATGACGGGCGCCGCGCGAAGCGCCCTAGAAGTTAAATGGTCGGGGAGAGAGGATTCGAACCTCCGGCCCCTGCCTCCCGAAGACAGTGCTCTACCAGGCTGAGCTACTCCCCGACCGGCGCCATCGCAGTTTCCTGCGGGGCGAGGCAGAGGCGGCCCAATAGCGGCGTGATGGCAGGGTGGCAAGCGGGCATTTTGCACCTGTGGAAATGCAAGCCATTCCACGCCCAAAACAGGTTTCACTGGCCACCATCTTTGCGTCGCACCCCTTGTAATCGGCGCGTAACATCGCCATTGGGGCCCCGAAGGAGCGCGAAGGGCGTTCCCAAGGCTGGCGAGTCACCCAAAAATCATGATCGAACGCGATTCCCTGCGCGACGCAACCCCGTGGGACATCTGGTCCGACGAATCGGGCGACGACAAGCTCCACGAGGAATGCGGTGTGTTCGGGGTTATCGGTGCGGCAGACGCTTCGGCGATCTGCGCGCTCGGCCTCCACGCGCTTCAGCATCGCGGCCAGGAAGCGGCCGGCATCACCAGCTTCGACGGCAGCGAGTTCTTCTCCCGCCGCGGCCTGGGCCATGTGGCGGAGAACTTCTCCTCCGGCGAGGCACTGGCCGAACTGCCGGGCCGCTCCGCAGCGGGTCATGTCCGCTATTCCACCACTGGCGGCTCCGGCCTGCGCAATATCCAGCCGCTCTACGCCGATCTCGCCTCGGGCGGCTTTGCCATCGCGCATAATGGCAACATCTCCAATGCCATGTCGCTCAAGCAGGATCTGGTGAAGAACGGGGCGATCTTCCAGTCGACCTCGGACACCGAGGTAATCATCCACCTCGTGGCGACCAGCCGCTTCCCCACCATGCTCGACCGCTTCATCGACGCGCTGCGCATGCTGGAAGGCGCCTATTCGCTGATCGTGATGACGCCAGAAGGCATGATTGCCTGCCGCGACCCGCTGGGCATCCGCCCGCTGGTGATGGGCCGGATCGGCGATGCGACCATCTTCGCGAGCGAAACCGTGGCGCTCGACGTCGTGGGTGCCGAATTCATCCGCGAAGTCGAACCGGGCGAACTCATCCGCGTCGATCACGCTGGCGCGCTCGAAACGCACCGTCCCTTCGGCAATCCGAATGCGCGGCCCTGCATCTTCGAGCATGTCTATTTCAGCCGTCCGGACTCGATCCTCGATAACCGCGCCGTCTATTCCGTGCGCAAGGAAATCGGCGTGCAGCTGGCGCTGGAAAGCCCGGCCGAGGCCGATCTGGTTGTGGCGGTCCCCGATAGCGGCGTGCCGGCGGCCATCGGCTTTTCCCAGCAATCGGGCATTCCCTTCGAACTGGGCATCATCCGTTCCCACTATGTGGGCCGCACCTTCATCCAGCCTTCGGACGGCGCGCGCCATGCCGGCGTGAAGCGCAAGCACAATGCCAACCGCTTGATCGTGGAAGGCAAGCGCATCGTCCTGATCGACGATTCGATCGTGCGCGGCACTACCAGCCTCAAGATCGTGCAGATGATGCGCGATGCAGGCGCCAAGGAAGTGCATTTCCGCGTCGCCAGCCCGCCCACCGGCTGGGGCTGCTATTACGGCGTCGATACGCCCGAACGTTCCAAGCTGCTCGCAGGCCGCATGGATCTCGATGCGATGCGCGACTTCATCCAGGCCGACAGTCTCGCCTTCGTCTCGATCGACGGCCTTTATCGCGCCGTGGGTCACAAGCAGCGCAACAATGACTGCCCGCAATATTGCGACGCCTGCTTCACAGGCGACTATCCCACCAGCCTGACCGATCTTGCCCGTCGCGAAACCGAAGCGGCGCAGCTTTCCCTGCCGGTCAACAAGGTCGCCTGATGGCCACTGCGTTCGGGACAAAGCCGCTTGACGGCCAGGTAGCGCTCGTCACCGGGGCTAGCCGAGGCATCGGCGCGGCCACGGCCAAGGCGCTGGCTTCTGCCGGGGCCCATGTCGTGATCACCGGCCGCGATGCGGCGCTGCTCGAGGAAGTCGAGGAAGCGATCCACCAGGCTGGCGGCAGCGCCACGATCGCTCCGCTCGATCTGGGCGAGCCCGACGCGATCGCCCGCCTCGCCACGGCCATTTCCAATCGCTGGGATTCGCTGGATATCATGGTGCTGTCGGCAGCCTTCCTGCCGCAACTCGGCCCTGTGACGCAGATCGAACCGCGCTATTTCAATCAGGCGCTCACTACCAATGTGCTCGCCACGCAGGCGCTCATCGCGGCCTTCGATCCGATGCTGAAGCGCAGCAAGAATGCGCGGATCATCGGCCTCACCAGCAGCCTTGCTCAGGCACCGCGCCCTTACTGGGGCGCCTATGCCGCCAGCAAGGCCGCGTTCGAGGCACTGCTGGAATGCCATGCGCAGGAAGTGGCCCGGATTTCCGAAATCCGCGTCGCGATTCTCGATCCGGGAGCGACCCGCACCGCGATGCGCGCACGCGCCTATCCGGGCGAAGATCCGCAGACGGTGAAGGCGCCGGAAGTCGTGGCAGACCGGATCGTGGCACTGGTGCAGGAGGATTTCCCCACCTGCCATCGTGAACGAGTTCAGCCGGCCGGTTAACCAGCTCCGAAAAGAGCGGATAAAGCAGAATCGCGCATCCTGTCTCAACCACGGGATGCCCCTCCCGTGGACCTTTCAGGTAATGGGAGACCGCCGCGATGAACAATGAGAGGGTTACGACCCGCTACGAGATCGCCGCGCAGGAAGATCGCTGCGCACCGCGCACCCGGATCACCATCCCCGCCCAATTGCGGGTTTCCGGCGGACGCGGCTTTCAGACAGTGGTCCACGATCTGTCGCTCTCCGGATTTTCCGCGACCGCGATCAACCGCATGTATCCGCGCTCCCTCTGCTGGCTGACTCTGCCGGGGCTGGAAGCACTGCAGGCGGAAGTCGTGTGGTGGGACAATGCGATCTGCGGCTGCGCCTTTTCCCAGCTGATCAGCCCCATCGTGCATGACAATCTGGTCGCCCGCTTCCGGGGTGACGGGGTCTACAAGCAGATCTGAACTGCGTCAGCGCTTGATCAAGGTCGCCTGGCTGACAGTGATTCCGCCGCCGCGGAAGCCGCCTTCGCAATACATCAGGTAGAAGCGCCACAAGCGGCAGAAGCGTTCATCGAACCCTTCTGGCAGCCGCCCTTCCGCCACGGCGCGATCGAAATTCACCCGCCATGCCTTCAGCGTTTCGGCATAATCGAGCCCGAAATCTTCCTGATCCTCCCATGACAGGCCCCGTTCGGCGGCAAGGCGCTGGAACTCGCTGGTGCGAATCAGCAGCCCGCCGGGGAAAACATAGGCCTGAATGAAATCGGCATTGTGAGCATACCCATCGAACAGTTCCTCCCGCATCGCGATGAACTGGATCGCGGCCCGGCCACCCGGGCGCAGGTTGCGGGCCAGGCAATCGAAGAAGGAGGGCCAATACTCCCGCCCCACAGCCTCGACCATTTCCACACTGACGATTCCGTCGAACTGGCCGGAAACGTCCCGATAATCCTGATGACGGAAGTCTATCGCGCCAGACTGGTGCGAGGCTGCCCAGTGCAACTGCTCGTCCGACAGGCTGATGCCGGTCACCTGGCTCCCGCGCGAGGCGAAGTAATTGCTCAGCGCGCCCCAGCCGCAGCCGATCTCCAGCAAATGTTCCGGATTGCCCAGCCGCTGCGCGAGTCGCTGCCACTTGGAATATTGCGAAGCCTCCAGCGCCGCCTCCTGCGCCGGATCGTAATACAGCCCGCTGGAATAGCTCATCGTCGGATCGAGCCAGGCACCGTAGAAATCGTTGCCCAGATCGTAATGGGCATGGATGTTCCGCTCTGCCCGTTCCCGCGTATTGCGATTGAGCCAGTGAAGCAGCCGCCCGGCGAAGCGCCATGGCCCCTTGGCGCGGCCAGCATCGCCCAGCGCTTCGCCATTCGCCATCACCAGCGCGAACAGCGCCACCTCATCGGGGCTGGACCATTCGCCCGCGTCCCATGCCTGATAGAAACCCACCGAACCGGCAGTGGCGAGCCGAACCAGCGCACGCCAGTCATGCAGCGTGATCTCCGCATCGATACCCGGCGCGCGGCCACCCAGCTGGCGGGTTGTTCCATCGGGAAGATGGGCCGAAAGCCTGCCCGTCGCGAGTCCGCGGTCAAACTCGTCCAGCAGCTTGTGGCCGCCACCGGCAAACAGGCGCGCAAGGAAAGACGGGCCGGTATGAACCCGGTGGCTGCCTTCCAGCAGCATGTCGCCTCGTCTGATCCCCTCCACAGACATGACTCGAGTATGACTCTCGAGTCGCGATTGGGCAAGCCGCCAGCCTATCCGCTTCGGAGCGCTTCCCAGGCCGCCAGCGCCCGTTCCCTCCCCTCGCGATGACCTACGCGTTTTCGCGGATAATCGCTTGGGCGCATCCCGTAGGAATCGGGATCGTGGATATAGGGCGCATCCAGCCCGGACAGTTCGGGCACCCATTGGCGGATATAGGCCGCGCAATCGAATTTCTCGCTCTGGGTGAGCGGCGCCATGATTCGCCCGAACATGTTCGCATCGGCACCGCACCCGGCCGACCACTGCCAGTTCACGCCATTATTGCCGTAATCGGCATCCACCAGCGTGTCCCAGAACCAGCGTTCACCATGGCGCCAGTCGATCAGCAGATGCTTGATGAGGAAACTGGCCGCGATCATCCGCACCCGATTATGCATCCAGCCCGTGACCCAGAGCTGCCGCATCCCGGCATCGACTATGGGATAGCCGGTCCGGCCCTGCTGCCAAGCCGCCAGATCGTCCGCCGCCTGCGAGTCGTTCAGCGGATCGCGCCACGCGAATTGCTCGAACTCCGGCTTGTAGGGGCGCTCGGGATAGTCGGGAAACTGGCGCAGGATCGTGGCGGCATAATCGCGCCACACCACTTCGCGCAGGAAACTGGCGGAACCGCCGTTTCCCTTGCGATCAAGCCGATGCCACACCTGCGCGGGCGAAATCTCGCCGAAATGCAGATGCGGTGAAAGGCGACTCGATCCGTCGATGGAAAGCAAGTTGCGCGCCTCGTCATAGGCGGCGACTCGTCCGGCGAAGTCTTCCAGTTGCGCATGCGCCGCCGCTTCGCCGCAGTGCCATGCTTCGCGAAAGCCGGCCCCCCAATCGGAGCGAGTCGGCAGCAGCGCCCAATCCTCCAAACGGTCCGAAGCAGGCCATGCAGCTGGCGCGGAAAGTTCGGGCTCCGGCAGCGGAGCAGATGGCGGCATATGCAGCAGCAGCGCGCGATAGAACGGCGTGAAGATGCGATATTGCCCGCCCTGCCCGCTCGTCACGCTGCCGGGGGGCATCAGATAAAGGCGATCATGCCGCTCGAACGCGACACCTTCAGGCAAAGCCTCGGCAAGGGCTCGCTCCGCATTGCGCCACCACGGCTCGACATGGCGCAGGGCGTGAACCGCTGTCGCGCCGGTTTCCGCCGCCAGAGCCGCCAACACTTCGTCACACCGGCCACGCCGCAGGATCAGCCGCGATCCGCGCGCCTCCAGATCGCGTGCCAGAGCGGCAAGACTGTGATGCAGCCACCAGCGACTCGCCCCGCCCATCTTGCGATGCCGGGGCGTCTCGTCATCCAGCACATAGACGGGAATCACCGGCCCGGCGGCGGCCGCAGCGTGGAAGGCCTGCTGATCGGCAAGGCGCAGATCGCGGCGCAGCCAGACGATTTGGGCTGCGGTCACTTGCAGGAGACTCCCGGCACCTCCACCGAGAATCGTCCGCGCGTCAGCGGATCGAAGAAGCGTGCATCGTTGAACTCGATACCCTTGCCATTCGCGGCAGGTGTGACGATCGGCATGCGCGACCAGAACAGGAATGCGGCAAGATCGGGTCGGTTCATGGTCAGGTGCTCCACATCAGGCCAGTTGCATTTATCGACCGGCTCCAGCCACTCGACCTGTCCATTGGGGAAGCGCTGCCGAAACCATCGGCCATCCGCGCCTTGCGCCAGCACATCGCGCTGCCAGAAGGCCAGCGGCACCGGCGTGACATAGGCAACCGCCGGATAGGGATCGTGCATCCGCGCCTGTTCGGCAGCGAAGCGGCTTAAGGCGATATTGCCGCCGATATAGGCCAGCACCATGGCCAACGCGATCCGCGCCGGTTTGCGCCACTCCCCGCCCCTCTTTTCCCGCCGCAGCGAGAGCGTCACGGCAAAGCCCATGCCCAGCCACAGCCAGAGATCGATGATGAAGATCGAATCGCCATAGAACCAGCGGTGGCTGAACGGCTCCAGCAGGCGGATGCCGTAATTGTTCAACCAGTCCATTGCCGGATGAGTAAGGCAACCAATCAGACTGAGCGCCCAGAGCCAGCCGAAATGCACCGGCAGCCGCGCTTCCGGCCTTTTGCCGCGCTGCGCCTGCCAGCGATCGAACCACCAGAGCAGCCCGGCAAGGATCAATGGCAGCAGCACCCAGGCGATGGGGCCATGCGTCAGCCCGCGCCGCATGGCGAGGCTTTCGATGCCATAGATCGTGCAGGTCGCGTCGATGTCGGGAATATTCGCGCCGATGATCAGCGCCGGCATGGCCAGCCCGGTCTTCCGCTTCAGCCCCGCCTGCCCCAGCAGCGCGCCGACCAGGCTGTGTGTCAGATTGTCCATGCGGATGCCCCGGCGAAAGTGACACAAAACGGGTAGTGAAACTGTGTGACTTTTCGGAGGATTATCGTTTTATAACATCGCCTTGCATGGGGGATATGCAACACCTCGTGTGACTTTTCGTTCACTCACCTTCTCCCCGGCAATCACAGGCGCGGCCCCGTTCCGACGCATCAAAGCAGCGAGGGCGAGAGTAGGAAAGTGTTTCTTGGGGCAGGCTCGATTCACGGCTTTAGGTCGTGCGATACGCACTGACGGCTTTGACTGCATCCGCACCGCCTCTCGCCCGCACCAAGCCTTAAGTAGTTTGGTGAAAGGCTTGATCGACCGCCAAAGATGATCAGAATTCAGGCTTGAATGATGGGTTGACCCAGACACGTTTCACTTGCCCAGGATCAAGCGCCACCGCCCGCGCATCAAATGGCATGAGCTTTTCAACGAAAGCATCGACGTCCTCCGCTACCAACTCATCCAGTCCATCCAATTCGTGATCCCAAAAATGGACGGCACCAGTCGACGGCTCGATGTAAAAGTGATTCCCGCAATCATCCTCGGCAAGGGGGATCACGGCTACGGGAAAGCCTTCCACATTCGTAGCCATGCTTGTCGCTTCACAGACGGGGATGAACCGCACAACTGTAAGCTCATTATCCAATGTCTTGATCGAATTGTCTGGCAGTGTCGCACCATCATGCCGGCGCACAAAATCGACATAGCTCGCCGGGAGCGAGCGCCCGACCCAATCGGCCAAAGCGCCCAAATCTTCGGCGGCTGGCGGCGACATTTCTGGTATCGAAACAGCCATATCATGAACTCCGGCACTGGTTGAATTGCAGGACAGCAGAACAACCGCAACATGCAATATCCTTGAATTCCCGATGCCAAGGCGAACACAACACAACCGATGAACAGCTCTGCCCAGCCTCGCGATAACCATCTGCACCTGAAAGCCGCACCGATCTTTGCCGGGGTGGCGGTGCTGCTCACCTGTTTTGCCGGGTTGGCGCATGAAGTTACCGAAGATGAGCCGCTTGGTTTCGATCGCGCGATCATCACGGCCCTGCGCAGTCCGCCCGATTACGCGGTGCCGGTCGGGCCGCATTGGTTCAACACCGCCATGGTGGACCTGACCGCATTGGGTGGTGTGACTGTTCTGACGCTGGCGGTGATCCTGTCCACCGCGCTGCTGTTGCTCCATCGGCGCTGGCGCATGGCCGGGCTGATGGTTTGCGCCACAGTCAGCGGGGCATTGGCCGGAACCGCGCTTAAACATCTGTTCGCACGGCCCCGGCCGGACGTTGTGCATCATCTGGTAGAAGTCAGTTCGCTCAGCTTCCCCAGCGGGCACGCGATGAACAGCGCCATCGTGTTCCTGACGCTGGGCGCCATCGTCTCGCGCAATTACCGGGAGCGTTCGACGCGGTTGTTCATCCTGCTCTGCGCAGTGGGGCTGACGCTGATTATCGGCTTTTCGCGCATCTATCTGGGCGTCCACTGGCCAAGCGACGTGCTGGCGGGGTGGAGCATTGGCGGCGCATGGGCACTGCTGATGGGGCTGGTGGCCAGCCGGATGCAGGAATGGCACAGGATCGAGCAGCCCTCCTCCAAGTAGGAGGGCCGCTCGCTATATCCCGTCAGATGTGGTCGGCGTCCGAGGCTTCGACCGTCCAGGTCTGGCCCTTGGCAAGCAGCTTGGCGAGATCGGCGACCTTGCCTTCGCTGGCCTTGGCATTCTGGGCAATCACGGCGCTTTCGAAAGTCGGGCGCGGATCGTCATAGATCACGCCCAGCGCCATCGGGAACGCGCCGAAGGGCATTTCCACCAGCATATGCGCCAATGCACGGTTCTTCACATCGTGCACGGTGACGCCGGCAGCCTCCCAGTCGCCATCGACAACGTCCACCACTTCAAGGCTGCAGGTGTCGCGGTTCAGGCTGATGCCCTTGGTGCCATTGGCGAACAGCAGCGGCTGGCCGTCCTGCAGCCAGAGCTGGCGATCTTCCCCGCCCTTGGGCGCGGCGAAATCGTTGAACACGTCCTTGTTGTAGACGATGCAGTTCTGGAAAATTTCCACGAAGGCTGCGCCCTGATGGGCATGAGCGGCCTTGAGCACGTCCGGCAGGTTCTTCGACACGTCGAAACCGCGCGCCACGAAGCGCGCGCCCACGCCCAGCGCGAAGGCGCAGGGGTTGGCCGGGCGGTCCACCGAACCCAGCGGCGTGGAAGGCGACAAAGTGCCTTCACGGCTGGTGGGCGAATATTGCCCCTTGGTCAGGCCGTAGATCTCGTTGTTGAACAGCATGATCTGCAAATTCACGTTCCGGCGCAGCACATGCATCAAATGGTTGCCGCCGATGGACAGGCCATCGCCGTCACCCGTGACCATCCACACGTCGAGGTCCGGATTGGCCAGCTTGATGCCGGTGGCAAAAGCGGGCGCACGGCCGTGGATCGTGTGGAAGCCGTAGCTTTCCACATAATAGGGGAAGCGGCTGGAACAGCCGATGCCCGAAACGAACACGGTGTTCTTCGGGTCGGCACCCAGCTGCGGCAGAGTGCGCTGCACGGCCTTGAGGATCGCGTAATCGCCGCAACCCGGGCACCAGCGCACTTCCTGGTCGGTTTCCCAGTCCTTCAGCGTGGTCTGGATCGGAGTCATGTCGTTCATTGAGCTTACTCCGCCAGCATGGATTCAATCGCCGCTTCGATTTCGGCGATAGTGAAAGGCTGGCCGCTCGTCTTGGTGAAGGGCCTTGCATCGACCAGCAGCTGGTCGCGCAGAACGGTCTTGAACTGGCCGGTGTTCATTTCGGGCACCAGGATCTTGTCGAAGCCCTTGAGCAGCTCGCCCAGATTGGCGGGCAGCGGCCAGACATGGCGGACATGAATCTGGCTGACGTCGAGCCCCTTGGCGCGGGCGCGGCGCACGGCCTGGTGGATCGGGCCATAGGTGGAGCCCCAGCCGACCACGGCGAGCTTGCCGGTAGGATTGCCCTGAGTGACTTCCTGCGGCGGAACGCCCTTGGCCACGCCATCCACCTTTGCCTTGCGGGCATCGGTCATGGTCTGGTGGCTGGCGGGCGAATAGTCGATATTGCCGGTGCCGGGGTTCTTCTCGATGCCGCCGATACGGTGCATCAGGCCGGGCGTGCCGGGCTTGATCCACGGGCGGGCGCCCTTCTCGTCACGCGCGAAGGGCAGCAGCAGATCGTTGCCTTCCGCGTCCTTGGAGTTCTTTTCGGTGAGGAAAGTCACCGGGAACGGCTCGTAAGTGGCGGGATCGGGCACCTTCCACGGCTCGGCTGCATTGCCGATATAGCCATCGGTCAGCAGCATCACCGGGGTCATATACTGCACGGCGATGCGGCAAGCCTCAATCGCGCAATCGAAGGCGTCGGCGGGCGAACGGGCGGCGATGACGGGCATCGGCGCGTCGCCATTGCGGCCATAGACCGCCTGATAGAGGTCGCTCTGCTCGGTCTTGGTCGGCAGGCCGGTGGACGGGCCGCCGCGCTGGGAATTGACGATGACGAGCGGCAGTTCGGTCATGATCGCAAGGCCCATCGCCTCGCCCTTCAGCGCAATGCCGGGGCCCGACGAACTGGTGACGCCCAGCTGGCCCGCATAGGACGCGCCGATGGCCGAACAGATCGCGGCGATCTCGTCTTCCGCTTGGAAAGTAGTGACGCCGAATTCCTTGAGCCGCGCCAGATGGTGCAGGATCGCGGAAGCCGGGGTGATCGGATAGCCGCCGAAGAACATCGGCAGATTGGCAAGCTGCGCACCCGCCACGAGGCCGAGCGAAACCGCTTCGGCGCCGGTGATGGTGCGATAAAGGCCCGCGGGCTGCGGATAGGCTTCAAGGTGCAGCTTCTTGAGCGGCCCGGCCAGTTCCGCCGTTTCGCCATAGGCATGGCCGGCATTCAGCGCGGCGATGTTCGCGTCGGCGATGGTCGGCGCCTTGGCGAACTTGCCCTTGAGCCAGTCGATCAGCGGCTGCCGGTCACGGTCGAACATCCACAGGGCCAGGCCCAGCGTCCACATGTTCTTGCAGCGCAGCGCTTCCTTGTTGCCGAGGCCGAAGGGCTTCACGGATTCCATGGTCAGCGCGGAAATGTCGAAGGCCAGCACGTCCCACTTGGCAAGCGAGCCGTCTTCGAGCGGGTTCGTCTCGTACTTCGCCTTTTCGAGATTGCGCTTCGTGAACTCGCCCGTGTCGGCAATGATCAGCCCGCCCGGCTTGAGCGAGGCGAGGTTCACCTTCAGCGCCGCCGGGTTCATGGCAATCAGCACGTCGGGCGCGTCGCCCGCCGTATCGATCTCGGTCGAGCCGAAATTGATCTGGAAGGCCGAAACGCCAAACAGAGTGCCCTGCGGCGCGCGGATTTCCGCCGGAAAGTCCGGGAAAGTGGCCAGATCGTTGCCCGCCAGCGCAGTGGACAGCGTGAACTGCCCGCCGGTGAGCTGCATGCCGTCGCCGCTGTCGCCCGCGAAACGCACGACCACCGCTTCGGGAACGGGAGTGGCGGCGACCGGCTTTTCGGCTGCGAGTGTTGCCATTGTCTTGTCCTTCGGGGCGCAGGAAGCGCGCCATTTTTCGCAATATGGTGGGGCCCCTATGCCCCACCAAGGCGTGTCGCAATCAAGTTTTTCTGTCCCTGTCAAAATAGCGGATGGCAAAATCCGTATGGAAAGCCCCGCGCAGGGCCCTTATCCCTGATGCAAAGACCGGAGAGGAGTTTCCATGAACGCCAGCGAGCCTTTCATGCGTGACGATGTGCGCGCCTTCCTCACCATGGTGGCGGGGATGAACCGCCCCGACATCGCCAGCGTTCCCATCGAGCAGACCCGCGCCATGATGGCGGCGATGCAGGAATTCGCGCAGCTGCCCGGCCCCGACCTGGCACTGGTGAAGGACATTGCCGCGCCCGGCCCGGCAGGCCCGGTGCCGCTGCGCCTGTATGACGCACGGGCCGAGCGCGGACCTTCGCCGCTGCTGGTCTTCATCCATGGCGGCGGTTTCGTGGCCGGCGACATCGCCAGCTATGACCGAACGTGCCGCACCATCGCGGCAGAAATGGACCTGCCGCTGGTCTCGGTGGAATACCGCCTGGCGCCCGAACACCCCTTCCCCGCCGCGCCCGAAGATTGCGAGGCGGCAGCCCGCTGGCTGGCCGCCAGCCCCGCCGAACTCGGCCGCGAGGTGACCGGCCTGATCCCGCTGGGCGATTCCGCGGGCGGAAACCTCGCCATCGTCGTCACCCAGTCGCTGATGCTGGAACCGGCGGCAGTGCCGGTGATCCTGCAGGCGCCGATCTATCCCATCGCCGATCCGCTGGCACCGCATGCATCCTATGCGCAATTCGCTGAGGGCTATCTGCTGACGAAGGACACGATCGAATTCTTCGACCGATCCTATGCCCTCGATCCCGACGATCGCCGGGCCTATCCGATCCTTGGCCCCATCGCGGGAACACCGCCCACGGTGCTGGCCACCGCCGCGCTCGATCCGCTGCGCGATTCGGGCCGCGCCTATGCCGCCGCGCTGATCCAGGCGGGAACCGATGTGACCTATCTGGAACTTGCCGGGAATATCCACGGTTTCGTCCAGATCAGGAAAGCCATCCCTAGCGCTCATGGGGACCTGCTTGCTATCCTGGGGGCAATCAAGGCCACGCTGGAACGGATTGCATGACTACATCCCAATGGGACCTCCCCTATCGCCCCTGCGTGGGCGTGATGCTGGTAAACGGGGATGGCAAGGTTTTCGTCGGCCGCAGAATCGACAATAAGGAAGGCGATGCCTGGCAGATGCCGCAAGGCGGGATGGACGATGGCGAGGATATCGTCACGGCTGGCCTACGCGAACTGGCAGAGGAAACCGGCGTCACCGAAGCCAGCGCCGCACTGATTGCCCGCAGCCGGGAAGAACTGCTCTACGATCTGCCCGATGAACTGATTGGCAGGCTGTGGGGCGGGAAATATCGCGGCCAACGCCAGTTCTGGCTGCTGATGCGCTTCACCGGGCTGGATAGCGAGATCAACCTCGAAGCCCACAACCCGCCCGAATTCTGCGAGTGGCAATGGATCGATCCGGAATTGCTCCCGGAAGTGATCGTGCCCTTCAAGAAGCGCGTCTACCGCGCGGTGCTGGAAGAGTTCAGGGATCTGATTTGAGGAAGAGGCTCGATGTTGCGGCCCGGGCTACCCCTTGGCTGCAACGTCGACTGCCTTCGTCATTGCGAGGACCGAAGGTCCGAAGCAATCCACGGCCCAGGGCATAAGGCCCTGGATTGCGTCGCTTCGCTCGCAATGACGAACTGAAAATCAGTTATTGCTGACAACCGGCTCCGGCTGGACCGCTTCGGCAGTCAGCACCTTGGGCGCAGGCGCCGTCTCGATCGCACTGGCGAGCGCCTTGGTCTCCGTGCATTTCGCGCCGCACATGGATTCCAGCTTGGCGAGATTGCGCTTGGCCTTCTCCACCGCGCCCTTTTCCACCAATGCTTCGCCCTCGCCCGAAATCGCGGCGAGATTGCTCGGGTCGCGCACTTGCGCGGAGCGGTAATAATGGATTGCCTTGCCCTGCATGCCGTTGAGGCGCGCAGCCTCGGCAAGGTCGAGATAGACCGAGGAATAGCCCGGATCGATCGCCAGCGCGGCTTCGAAGGAGTCGATCGCTTCCTGCACCTTGCCCGCCTCGATCTGCGAGCGGCCCTGCGAGACGAGCGAGGCGGCGCGCGGATCAGGCTGATAGGTGCCAGCCTCCCCTACGCTGGCCGACACCGCGACAAGCAGCGAAAGGGCACAGGCGGCGGGGAAATAACGCATCGCGAACTCCTTGAGCGCGGACATTCTGTTTCGGCCTTGGTCAGCCATCGGGACGGGACCTAACATGCCCTCGATAAACGGGCGATGAAAAAACCATCTGTGCCATCGGCGGACGGAGTCAAGCGGATTCCCCCGCCGCGCGGGGTTCCGGCGGGCAGTTCCAACTGCTCGGCGCGCCAGTCGGGATGGCGTTTCAGGAACGCCCCCACCTGCGCTGCGCCCTCTGCGTCGAGCAGGGAACAGGTAACATAGACCAGCCGCCCACCCGGCCGGACGAGATCTGCGGCGATGTCCACCAGCCGCGCCTGCGTCTCGACATAACGTGCCAGCTGCGCTTCGGTGAGGCGCCAGCGTGCTTCGGGATTGCGGCGCCATGTGCCGGTACCCGAACAGGGCGCATCGACCAGCACAGCATCGGCCCTGCCCTGCCACTTCTCCAGCGCAGCAGGTTCACGGCCCGGATCGAGCAGCACTGTTTCCGCCACTACGGCCCCGGCCCGCTCCGCCCGCGGCGCAAGACGGGACAGGCGCGCCCGGTCCGTATCGGCCGCGATCAGCGTGCCCTTGTTTTCCATCGCGGCGGCAAGCGCCAGCGTCTTGCCTCCCGCCCCGGCACACAGGTCGATCACCGTCTCGCCCGGTGCGGCCTGCACGGCAAGGCAACAGATCTGGCTGCCGCCGTCCTGCACTTCGACCTGCCCGCGCGCATAGGCATCCCACTGATCGACCGGCGTTCCTTCAGGCAGGCGCAGGCCATCGGGAGCGGCGAGTTCTTCACCCGCCACCGGAAGCTCCAGCATTTCCCGCGACGCCTTGAGCGTGTTGACCCTGATGTCGAGCGGCGCCCGCCCCAGCAGCGCCCGCGCGTCGTCGCCTGCGATCCCGGACGCGGCCAGCTTCGCTGCCAGCCATTCGGGCGCGATCCCGCCCTGCGCGGGCATTTCCTCCGCGCCGATCTCCGCCGGGCCATAGGCCGAACCATCGAACAGAACGTGGATCGCCGGATCGCCTTGTGCAAGGCGCAGCATTGCCGCGCGGCCGTTTTCCGGCATGGGCCCGCAGGCCCGGATCGCGCCATAGACCAGTTCGCGGATCGCGCGGCGGTCTTTCGATCCGGCATAGCGGCGCTGGCGGAAGCCTTCGGTAATCAGCCGGTCAGCCGGAGCGCCATTGCGGCGCGCGGCTTCGATGATCTGGTCGAGCAGGTCGATAGCGGCCTGAACGCGTGCGGCGGGGGTCATGCCAAGAATCCTCCCCGGCACGGGGAGGGGCACCGCCGCAGGCGGTGGAGGGGCACGCGCTGAAGGGCACGACCAAGAAAAAGCACGGGATGAGGCACCAGCCCCTCCACCATGCTACGCATGGTCCCCCTCCCCGGTTCGGGGAGGATCAAATTGCTCACCGCGTCGGGTAATTCGGCGCCTCGCGCGTGATCGTCACGTCGTGGACATGGCTTTCGGCAAGGCCCGAATTGGTGATGCGGATGAACTTGCCGCGCTGCTGCAGCTCTTCGATCGTGGCCGAACCGGTATAGCCCATGGCCGCCTTCACGCCGCCCACCAGCTGGTGGATCACGTCCTTGGCCGGGCCCTTATAGGGCACCTGGCCTTCGATCCCTTCAGGAACCAGCTTCATCTGGTCCTTGATATCCTGCTGGAAATAGCGGTCGGCACTGCCGCGCGCCATGGCGCCGACGGAACCCATGCCGCGATAGGACTTATAGGCCCGGCCCTGATAGAGGAACGTCTCGCCGGGGGCCTCTTCCGTGCCGGCCAGCAGCGAACCGATCATCACGGTCGATGCACCTGCCGCCAGAGCCTTGGCCGCGTCGCCAGAGGTACGCAGGCCGCCGTCGCCGATGATCGGCACGCCCGCCTTGCGGGCTTCCTCGGCGGCTTCCAGGATCGCGGTCAGCTGCGGCACGCCCACGCCCGCCACGATGCGCGTGGTGCAGATGGAACCGGGACCGATGCCCACCTTCACCGCATCCGCGCCTGCGTCGATCAGAGCCCTGGTCGCTTCGGCCGTGGCGACATTGCCCGCCACAACCTGCACCGCGTTGGACAGCTTCTTCACCCGCTCGACTGCCTTGGCCACGTCCTTGTTGTGGCCATGGGCGGTATCGATGATGACGACGTCGCATTCCGCGTCGATCAGCGCCTCGGTACGTTCGAAGCCCTTGTCGCCCACCGTGGTAGCCGCGGCGACACGCAGGCGGCCTGCGCTGTCCTTCGTCGCCTCGGGATAGGTCACGGCCTTTTCCATGTCCTTCACGGTGATCAGGCCAACGCAGTGATAGGCATCGTCCACCACCAGCAGCTTTTCGATGCGGCGTTGGTGCAGCAGCTTGCGCGCTTCATCCTGGCCCACGCCGATGCGGACGGTGGCAAGATTCTCATGAGTCATCAGCTCGCGCACCGGCTGGGCCGCATTGTCGGCAAAGCGCACGTCGCGATTGGTCAGGATGCCCACCAGCTTGCCGCCGGGTTCCACCACGGGAATGCCGCTGATGCGGTTATCGCGCATGATTGCCTGCGCCTCACCCAGAGTGGCGTCGGGCGCGATGGTGATGGGGTTCACCACCATGCCGCTTTCGAACCGCTTCACCTGGCGGACGGCGGCGCATTGCTGCTTCACGGTGAGATTGCGGTGCAACACGCCGATGCCGCCCATCTGCGCCATGACGATCGCCATGTCGGCTTCGGTGACGGTGTCCATCGCGGCGGAGATCACCGGAATGTTCAGGCGGATTTCCCGGGTAAGCCGGGTTGCGGTGTTAGCCTGCGAGGGGACGATATCGCTTTCCGCCGGACGCAGCAGAACGTCGTCGAAGGTCAGGCCGGTCGGGATATCAAAATGTGCCACTGCTCGCTCGCCTCTGGAGAATCGTGGCGGCCCATGTAACCGCACATGGCCAGAACCGCTAGGGGGTGCGCCAATCAAATGCAGGGCGAATTGCGCAATATTGTTACGGAACGGTGCGCATTGCTCGTCATTGCGAGCGAAGCGAAGCAATCCAAGGCCTTTGCGCGATCCGCCCTGGATTGCTTCGGAGGCTACGCCTCCTCGCAATGACGAATTAATTCACTCCGCCGTCCACCCGCCATCGATCGAGTAATTTGCCCCATTGATATTCTGCGCCTCGTCCCGGCAGAGGAACAGCGCAAGCGCAGCCACTTCCTCCACCTGGACGAACTTCTTCGTCGGCTGCTTTGCCAGCAGCACGTCATGCATCACCTGTTCGCGCGTCATGCCCCGCGCCTTCATTGTGTCGGGAATCTGGTTTTCAACCAGCGGGGTCCAGACATAGCCGGGGCTGATGCAATTTACCGTGGTGCCGAACGGGGCCAGTTCCAGCGCCAGCGTCTTGGTCAGCCCCGCGATCCCGTGCTTGGCGGCGACGTAAGCTGCCTTGAAAGGCGAGGCGACAAGCGAATGGGCGCTGGCCGTGTTGATGATGCGCCCCCAGCCCGCCGCCTTCATATGCGGAATGGCAATGCGGCTGGTGTCGAAAGCGGCCGTGAGATTGAGCGCGATGATCGCGTCCCATTTCTCGGGCGGGAATTCGTCTACCGGGGCAACGTGTTGCATCCCGGCATTGTTGACCAGAATGTCGACCTCTCCGGCAGCCTCCATCAGTGCTTCCACACCGGAACGCTGCATCAGATCGGCCGGGACATGCATCGCATCGGCCCCGCTCATGGCCGACAATTCGTGCAGGATCGCCGCAATCGCTTCCGCATCGCCGAAGCCGTTGAGCACCACCGCAGCACCCTCTGCCGCCAGCGCGCGGGCGATGCCGAGCCCGATGCCGGAAGTCGATCCCGTTACGACGGCGCGCTTACCCTTGAGGAACATGCTCGACTCCCTGACGAATGCCGTGGCAGAATTCGCGCCAAGCGGGCGGCAGGTCCAGCCCTTTTTCGCAACTGCACAATAGCGGGAATGCCTCTTCGATGCGCCTCAACGACTTCAACCCGGCCAATATCCGCGTGCGCGACCAGCGGGGCGGCGGCGGGGGCGGCGGTCTTCCCGGCGGCGGGATCGGCATCGTGGGCGTGCTGGTTGTGCTGGCAGTGGCTTATTTCACCGGGGCAGACCCGGCGCAGCTGCTGGGCGGATTGCAGGATGCGCAGCAGGGCCAGGTGCAGGAACAGACGGCAGGCGGTCGCACCGTGGAAGAAAGCTGCGCGGTCAACCAGTACAGCACCGAAGCCTGCGCGCATCTCGCCAGCCTCAACGAGACGTGGGAGCCCAAATTCCGCGCGGCGAATGTCGCGTTCGAGCAGCCCACGCTCAATTTCTATGCCCGCTCCGGCAGTTCCGGCTGCGGCGAGGCACAAAGCGCGATGGGCCCGTTCTACTGCCCCAGCGACATGGGCATCTATATCGACACCGATTTCTTCGACGAGATGGCCCAGCGCATGGGCGCCAAGGGCGATTTCGCCCGCGCTTATGTGATGGCGCATGAATATGGCCATCACGTGCAGAACCTTACCGGGCTTGCCCGGCAAATCCGCCAGTTGCAGCAGCGGAACCCCGATCAGGACAATGCCCTGCAAGTGCGGATGGAGCTTCAGGCCGATTGCTATGCCGGCGTCTGGGCAGCAAATAACCGCGCCCGGATCGAGCCAGGCGACATCGAGGAAGGCATGGCCGCAGCCCACTCCGTCGGCGACGACACGTTGATGGAGCAAGCCGGACGGAGGCCGGTGGAGGCCGCCTTCACCCATGGTTCAAGTGCGCAGCGTATGAAGTGGCTGAAAACAGGGCTCGAAACAGGAAACGAAGATAGCTGTGACACCTTCGCCGATATTCTCCGCTAGGGCACTCGCCGCCACTGCCGCCTGCGCCCTCCTCGCCGCTCCGCTCGCCGCGCGTGACGAGCCCAAGCCGATAACCGACGACAAAGTGACCGCGCGGGACGTGGCCGTCACGCCGATCGAAGACCTCAATCTGGAAAAGGACGAGATTCCGCCCCTGCTCCTCGCAGCACAGGCCGATCCCTATGCCACTGCCGGGCTGAACAAATGCAGCAGGATCATCGTGGCAGTGGAAGAACTGGACGCCATCCTCGGCCCCGATTTCGACGTCGCCACTGCCGATGAGCGCAAGATGACCGTGGGCAGCGTGGCCAAGTCAGTCGTCGGCGCGCTGATCCCCTTTCGCGGCGTGATCCGCGAAATCTCCGGCGCCAACAAGCATGAACGCGAATTTCAGGATGCGATCATGGCCGGCGTGATGCGCCGCGCCTATCTGAAGGGCATCGGCCTGAAACAGGGCTGCCGCTACCCCGCCCGCCCGGCAGACGACGCTGTGCGCGCAAGGCTGGCGAAGGAAGCGGAACAGGCGCGACTGGTGGAAGAACAGGCCAAGCAGCAGCAGGAAGCGGTCAAGAACGCCAAGGACTAGGCTGCCCGCCGAATTCAGCCGTTCAGCTGTCCGTTTCCAGCCGTTCGATTTCCCGGTCGAGCGATTCCAGCACTTCCTCCCGCGTTTCGGCATTCAGCGAACGGTCGCGGGCGATGCTGGTGCGGGCTTCCTGCAACGCGGCGCGAGCGCGGCCATTGGCGCTGGCGGCAATGGTGCGGCACAGGACGAAAGCCTGCGCCTTGGCGCCATTAGCCGTGGCGCGGGCAACACGGGTGGGATTGCCTTCATCGTCGCAACCGAAGTCGGAACCGGTAGCGCGGACATTGACCGCCATTGGCGAGCCGGGCTTGCCATAGCGGGCCTCGACCTGCTTGCCCCAGGCTTCCCACTGCTTCTCCCATTGTTCGGCCTGCCGCTCCCATTCCTCGCCGAACTTGTCCCAATCCTTCGCGGCCATTTTCGCGCGCATCTCTTCCAGCGCCTTGCGCTGTTCCGCCGTCAGCGGCCTATCGCTCTGCAGCACGAAGCTGCGCACCTTGCCCGGAGCCTCGTCGCTGGACTGGCTGAAGACATAGACCTGCTTGTGCTCACTCTTCGTGCCATCGCCCTTTGCCTCATCGGTCTGGCGGCTCTGGAAAGTGAACACATGCGGCGCATCGGGGACCGGCGGCACAGCGGGCACCGGGGGAACAGGCGGAGCCGGCGGTACGGGCGCGAGCGGAGCTTCCGGCGGCGCTGGAGGTGCTGGCGGTTCGGGCAGCAGATTGCCCTGTTCGGCATAGCTGATCGAGGCAGTCAGCGGCAGGGCCAGCACGGCACCGGCCAGCAACAGGCGCCCGGCAATCCGGCGGCGCGGAGAAACATCCGTCATGGTGAGGCTCCTCAAACGATGGATGATCGTTTTTTCGCCCAGCAGCGGGCCGAAATTGCGATGCCCGGCCATGGGCGCCGCCAGCGACAGGCGCGGCCCGGCAGCGAAACTGGCGATCACCCGGCCATATTGCGCCCGCACCTGCGGATCGTGGCGAGAGACCACTCGCGCATCGCAGGCGGCCTCCTGATCGCGGCGCATGGCACGCCAGCCCAGCCAGGCAAGCGGATTGAACCAATGCAGCGCCAGGATCGGCTGGGCGAGGATATTGGCCAGCAGATCGTGCCCGCGATGATGGGCAAGCTCATGCTCGATCGCCAGATCGCGCGCCGCGCGGTCTTCCATGGCCATGAATTCCAGCGGCAGGGCAATCACCTTGTCGCTGACGCCGAAGGCCACGGGGGAATTGACCGCCGGGCTTTCCACCAGCCTGATCCGGCCCACTTCCCCCACCGGGCGCGCGCCGGCCAGCAGCCAGTCGCGCATGCGGTAATAGGTCCACCAGCGCCAGACGAGGAACGCCGCCGCCCCGCCTAGCCAGGCAACCAACAGCGCGTTGCCCAGAACCAGGCTCCAGCTTTCCCAGAAACCGGGGGCGGAGGGCGGGGCGAAATCGGGCAGCGAGGCGGGCATGGAAACCGGCTGCGCCATTGCCGAAGAAGCGGAGTGCATGGGAAGCTCGGCCAGCGGTGCCAGTTCGGCCACACCGGAAGCGGTCGCGACCGTTTCAGCGGCGGGTTCGGGCGCGAGGCTGGCGGGCAGCACAACCGGCGGCATCACGAAGCGCAGCAGCGGCAGCGCCCAAAGCGCATAGCTCGTCTGCGGCCCGAACTGGCGCGCCACGGGGCCACGAAGCAGCAGCACCAGCGCAATCAGCGCCCCGCTGTAGATCAGCGTATCGGTGAGCCAGGAGATCATTGCCTGATCTCCCGCAGAAGGGCCTCGATCTCGGCTATGTCCTCTTCCGACAATGCCTCGGCTTCAGCCAGATGGGCCAGCAAGGGCGCGGCGCGACCGCCGAACAGGCGATCGACCAGACGGCGCGATTCCCCGCCGACATAATCCGCACGTTCCAGCAACGGACGATAGAGGAAACGGCGCCCGTCAGGCTCTGTCGCCACGGCCTGCTTGGTGACCAGGCGCGACAGCAGGGTCTTCACCGTGGCAAGGCTCCAGTCGCGGCTTTCGCCTACCTTATCCGCCACATCGGCGGCGGTAAGCGGCGATCGCTCCCACAGCGCTTCCATCACGGCATGTTCTGCTTCGCTAATCCGTTCGGGCCTGCCTGCACCCAGGCCCTCATCATTCTCCGCCACGAGTCCCTCCCTCGTATTGCCAAGCGGTTACGAAGCATACGACTACAGATGTAATCTGAAGCACAGATGAACAATGCGACAGGTCGCGTCGTGGGGCGACCGGATGGCTCACGCCCATATTCTTGGCTGGGGCGGGATCGGACAGCAGCCTAGTGGAAATTCCGGCCACGCCCGGCTAACTGACGTCCCATGTCCGTAAACGCCCCTTCGCGCCGCGTCGCGCGCCTCGCCGATTGTCACAATATCGAGGATTTCCGGCTGCTGGCCCACCGCAAGCTGCCCTTCCCCGTCTATCACTACATCGACGGCGCCGGGGATGACGAGATCACGAAGCGCCGCAACACCAGTGCCTTCGACGATTGCGACCTCGTGCCCAACGTGCTGGCGGGCGTGGAGGAGGTGGACACTTCCGTCACCGTGATGGGCAAGAAGACGCCCCTGCCCCTGATCCTTTCCCCCACCGCCTTGCAGCGCCTGTTCCACTGGCAGGGCGAACGCGCCGTGGCCGCCGTGGCGGAAAAATTCGGCCTGTGGTTCGGCATTTCCAGCCTGGGCAGCGTTTCGGTGGAGGAAGTGGGCGCCCGCTTTACCGGGCCCAAGATGCTCCAATATTACTATCACAAGGACCGGGGCCTGAACGCCGCCCTGATCGAAATGGCGCGCGCGGCGAAGTTCGATGCGATTGCGCTGACCGTCGACACGATCGTGGCCGGCAAGCGCGAACGCTGCCTGCGCACCGGCTTCACCAGTCCGCCGAAAATCACCCCGGCCAGCTTCCTGTCCTACGCCACCAAGCCGCGCTGGGCGCTGGACTATATGTTCCGCGAGAAGTTCTCCCTCCCCAACCTTGAAAAGCATGTGGCGGCGGGCACCAATGTCGCCACGTCCGTGGCGGATTACTTCAACACCATGCTGGACCAGTCGATGGACTGGAAGGCGGCGGACAAGCTGCGGCAGGATTGGGGCGGCACTTTCGCGCTGAAAGGCATCATGTCTGTCGCCGATGCCAAGCGCGCAGCGGAAATCGGCGTGGATGCGATCTGGGTTTCCAACCATGGCGGCCGCCAGCTCGACGGCAGCCGTTCGCCTTTCGACCAGCTGGCCGAGATCGTCGACGCCGTGGGCGACAAGGTGGACGTCATCATGGATGGCGGCGTGCGGCGCGGCACCCATATCCTCAAGGCCCTGTCCGTCGGCGCCAAGGCCGTCGCAGGTGGGCGCCTCTATCTCTACGCCCTCGCCGCTGCCGGGCAGGCCGGTGTGGACCGTGCCGTCTCGATCCTTGAAAACGAGATCATCCGTGACATGAAGCTGATGGGCGCAAAATCCGTTGCGGACCTGTCGCGTGAAAATCTGAGGTGGCGATGAAACTGCTTGCCCTGCTGACCCTGGCACCGCTGCTGGCGCTGGCATCCCCCACATTGGCGGAAGACACCGCGCCTGCCGAGCCGACACCTGTTGCGGCGGAGCCGGAACGCGAATGGCAGACAGTGCCCGTCGCCATCGAAACCACGCTGGGCACCATCACTGTCGCCGTCGAGACCGAGCGCGCGCCGATCACGGCCAATAATTTCCTGCGCTATGCAGACGAACATCGGCTGGATGGGACGGAGTTCTACCGCGTGCTCAAACTAGAATGGGGCAAGCAGCCCAACGGGCTGATCCAGGGCGGCGCGCAGAACGATCCGGACCGTATCCTGCCCCCGATCGAGCATGAGCCGACCGACAAGACCGGCCTGTCCCACACGCGCGGCTCGCTTTCCATGGCGCGCTATGCGCCCGGTTCCGCCACGGCGGACTTCACCATCATGGTGGGCGATGTGACCGTGCTGGACGCCGATCTCAAATCCGAAGACCCCGACCTGCGCGCGGGCTTTGCCGTGTTCGGCCATGTGACCGGCGGGATGGATGTGGTCGAGGCGATCTATGGCCAGCCCATCGACCCCGACAAGGGCGAGGATTTCATCAAGGGCCAGTTGCTCGCCGCGCCGATCAAAATTCTCAGCGTAAAAAGGGTTGAGGCGCCCTGAGGTGAGGGAGGTTTCAGGGCGCCTCTGAGCCGCCTTGGCGAAAGCGGCCCCGGGGTTCGTCAGCGGTGGAAGGTGAGCGCGATGCTGAAGTCGCCCTCCACTTCCAGATGATGCGGAACCTGTGGCGGTACCACCAGTTCCGCCGGAGCGGCCAAATCCTCCCGCTCCCCGCTGCCGTCTTCCCAGACGAAGACGGCGTGGCCGGCCTCAAGCCGTAATTGGCCCCAAACGCCCTCCGCCAGCCTGTGCGTGCGCAGCAGGCCCGCCGGGAGATCGGCAGGTCCGAAAGGGCCGAGCGAGCGATAGGGGGCCGTCCCGTCCGGCAGCACCTTCGCTCGCCCGGCTGCCGCCTGTTCCGATGGCGTCAGCTGTTCCGATGACATCATCACGGTCCGGGTCACAATCCGGCCGAGGCGGCAATCAGCACGATCGCCATGCCAAAGAAGGCCAGCGCGATCGGCACGGTCAGCACCTGTGCCCACACCGCCCCGGCGCTCATCGGGCCGTAGATGGTCTGGAGCGGTTTGCCGGGTGTGACCTGTGCAGCGTCCTTTCCAGCCAGCCGGGCCAGGATGGCGCCGCAAGTGAAATAGGTGAGGATGAACAGGCCCGAGACCGCCAGCACCAGACGCGCCGGCCCGCTGCCGCCGCTCGCCAGCGCAAGCCCGGTGAAGAACATGCCGTAACAGGCGAACATCGTCTTCCAGATCGCCATGGGCAGTTGGAAGCCTTCGGGTCGCGCGGGCCGGTTATGCCCGATGGGTGCAGGTGTGTGGGCATCGGCCGGGAGTTCGGTTTTCTCAGGCATGGGGCAGGTCCTTTCCGGCTCGCGCCCCGGCAAGGCCGCTGCGCTGCGTTTCAATTCCGGTGAGCAGACTGTCGGCGATCATCCGCGCGCGCGCGCCGACCAGTCGCGTTGCCGCTGGATCGCGCTCGTCCTCGCGCAGAGTGGCGTAGAACAGGTCCAGCCAATGGGCGAAGTGGGAGGAATCGAGCCCCGGGATCGCCATGTGCTTGACCATGGGATTGCCCGAAAATTCGCCGCTATTGTGCAGGATGGAACGCCAGAAGCGCTTCATCCGGCCCAGATGTTCGTCCCAGTCGGCAATGCGTTCGGCAAAGATCGGGCCGAGCAGATCGTCCTTGCGGATACGGGCGTAGAACCGGTCCACGAAGCTGGCGATGTAATCAGCATCGACGCCGATTGCCTCCGCCCTTGCGCGCTTGTCCTCCCGCGCGGCACGGGCGAAATCCTCGCCTTGCCGTACTGCTCCACTCTGCTGAACCGAGGCTTCGGTCATCGCCGACTCCATAAATAGGCATTTATAATTCCTATTTATCCGCCTTGCCTCGAAAAGCAATATCTGAAATACCTATTTCATGCAGTTGAGCCTTCACAGCGACTATGCCCTGCGCATCCTGATGGCCCTCGCCGTGTCCGGGCGCCGCCTGTCGGTGGACGATGTGGCGCGCCAGTTCGACATCTCGCGCAATCACCTCGCCAAGGTGGCGCAGGAACTGCAGGCCCAAGGCTTCATCGCCACCACGCGCGGCCGCAACGGTGGGATGGAACTGGCGCAGGAGCCGCAGGACATCGTTGTGGGGGACGTGGTCCGCCGGTTCGAACGGCTAGACGGCTTCGTCAGTTGCCTGGGCCTGGGTGCACCCGATTGCGTCGTGAATGGTGTGTGCGGGCTGAAACCGGCCCTGTCAGGCGCACTTGAGGCGTTCCTCGCCCATTTGGACACCTATCGGCTGGCGGACCTGACCCCCAACCGCAAGGCCTTCATGGCGCGGCTGGAAGCGGCGGAATAGTTCCCCAACGAAAAAGGCCGGAGCAATCGCCCCGGCCCTTTCCTGTCGCAAGTCGCGTCGTCCTCAATACACCCGCTTCTTCGGCTTGATGTATTCGACGTCGTCGGTCAGCGTATATTCGTGGACCGGGCGGTAATCGAGCTTCACCGATCCGCCCTTGCCGCCCCAGCCTTCGAACCAGCTGGCGGTGTGCTTCATCCAGGTCTTGTCGTCCCGCTCGGGGAAGTCCTCATGCGCGTGGGCGCCGCGGCTTTCCTTGCGGTTGAACGCGGAATGCATGGTCACCGTCGCCTGGGCAATGAGGTTGTCCAGTTCCAGCGTCTCGATCAGGTCGGAGTTCCAGATCAGCGAACGGTCGGACACGTGAATGTCCTCCATCCGCTTGTAGGTATCGGCCAGCTTCACCTTGCCTTCGGCCATCAGCTCGTCGGTGCGGAACACGGCAGCATGCTGGCTCATCGTGCGCTGCATTTCGGTGCGGATTTCCGCCGTGGGCGAGCCGCCCTTGGCATTGCGGAAGTGGTCCAGACGGCCCAGCGCAAGGTCCGCGCTGTCCTTGGGCAGGCTGTCATGCGCAGTGCCCGGCTTGACCAGTTCCTTCAGGCGATGGCCGGTCGCGCGGCCGAACACCACGAGATCGATCAGCGAGTTGGAGCCCAGGCGGTTCGCGCCATGGACCGAGACGCAAGCCGCCTCGCCCACTGCGAACAGGCCGGGAACCACGGTTTCCGGATTGCCGTCAGCGCCGATGGTCACGACTTCGCCGTGATAATTACAGGGGATGCCGCCCATATTGTAATGGACGGTGGGCACCACGGGCAGCGGCTGGCGGGTCAGGTCCACGCCGGCGAAGATCTTGCCGCTTTCGGTGATGCCGGGCAGGCGCTCTGCCAGCACTGCCGGATCGATGTGATCGAGGTGCAGGTAGATATGGTCCTTATGCGGACCGACGCCGCGCCCTTCGCGGATTTCCAGCGCCATGGAACGCGAGACCACGTCGCGGCTGGCGAGATCCTTTGCCGAGGGAGCATAGCGTTCCATGAAACGCTCGCCTTCGGAATTGGTGAGGTACCCCCCCTCGCCGCGCGCGCCTTCTGTGATGAGCACGCCCGCGCCGTAAATGCCGGTGGGGTGGAACTGCACGAATTCCATGTCCTGCAGCGGCAGGCCCGCGCGCAGTACCATGCCGCCGCCGTCGCCGGTGCAGGTATGGGCCGAAGTGGCGGTGTAATAGCAGCGGCCATAGCCGCCAGTGGCGAGAACCACGGCATGGGCGCGGAAGCGGTGGATCGAACCGTCATCCATGCACATGGCGATCACGCCCCGGCACTGGCCGTTTTCCATGATCAGGTCGATCGCGAAATACTCGATGAAGAAGTCCGCGTCGTACTTCAGGCTCTGCTGATAGAGCGCATGCAGCATGGCATGGCCGGTGCGGTCCGCCGCGGCGCAGGTGCGCTGCACCGGCGGGCCGTCGCCCATGTTCTGCATGTGGCCGCCGAAGGGCCGCTGGTAGATCGTGCCGTTGGCGTTGCGGCTGAACGGCACGCCGGCATGTTCCAGCTCGTAAACCGCCTGCGGCGCTTCGCGCACCATATATTCGATGGCGTCCTGGTCCCCCAGCCAGTCAGACCCCTTCACGGTGTCGTACATGTGCCAGGTCCAGTGATCGGGCGTGTTGTTGCCCAGCGAGGCCGCGATGCCGCCCTGTGCCGCAACGGTGTGGCTGCGGGTCGGGAACACCTTGGTGATGCAGGCCGTACGCAGGCCGGCTTCGGCGCTGCCCATGGTAGCGCGCAGGCCCGAACCGCCCGCGCCGACGACCACAACGTCATAGGTATGGTCGATGATCTTGTAAGCTGCGTCGGCCATCAGGCGGCACCTCCCAGCGCGACCTTGAGGATGCAGAAGATCGCGAAGACACTGCCGGCCACTGCAACGAGGTTAAGCGCGGCCAGCGCGGCGAACTTGTTGCCTTCATCATGCACATAATCTTCGATCACGACCTGCAGGCCCAAGCGCGCGTGATAGAAGGTGCTGACGATCAGCAGGATCATTGCCGTGCCCGGCACCGGGCCGGAAAGCCATGCGGAAACCGTGCCCATCTCAAGGTCAGGCAGCAGCACGATGGACGTTACCAGCCATGCGCCGAGGAAGAGGTTGCCGATCGCGGTATAGCGCTGGGCCAGCCAGTGATGCGCGCCTTCATGCGAGGAGCCGAGGCCCCGCACCCGCCCGATCGAAGTTCCGTTACCCATGATCAGCCTTCCTTAGAGAAGCACGATAGCCGCCCAGAAGGCGGCAGTGAAAATGGCACCAAAGGCGAGCGAGAGAACCGAACCCGCGCGGTTCCCCTCAAGCTCGTAACCCGCGCCGATATCCATCACGAAGTGGCGGATGCCGGAAGACAGATGATTGAAGAAGGCCCAGCTGATGCCCACCAGCACGACATAGCCCACCGGCGAGGTGGCGAGGCCAGTGAAGGCCGCATAGGCTTCCGGCCCGCTGGCCATTGCGCCCAGCCACCAGAGCAGCACGCCCAGCCCGACAATGGCGAAGCCATCGCCCGTCACGCGGTGGAGGATCGAGACCAGCATATGCGGGCCCCACTTGTAGACACCGAGATGCGGCGAGAGCGGACGTTCGGCCATGGTTCTTCCTGAAACGGTAGGTCTGCGACGCGGCGGACAGCGCCGTAAGCGGCGCATAGCCTGCGCATCCCCTTAGCGATTGTGCCCGCCGTGGCAAGCGCCAGAGCCACAGAAACCGCAATGGAATCGATTGCTCGACACCGCCCGGCGGGAGCGGCATTGTCCGCCCGTAAGGAGAAGGCATGAGCGGACCCGTCATCCTTGTCACCGGATCGAGCCGAGGGATCGGCGCGGCGATCGTCGAACTGCTGCAGGCGCGCGGGGCACGGGTCATCTGCCATGCCAGCCGCGATTACATGGACGATACGATTCCCGCCGATCTGGCCGATCCGCTGGGTCCGCAGATCCTGTGGGAGGACGCGCTGGAACGCGCAGGCGGGCGGATCGACGTGCTGGTCAACAATGCCGGCATCTTCGACCCCGCCCCTATTGGCCTGTCCGACATCGAATGGCTGGACCGGTGGGAAGATACCTTGCGGATCAACCTGACCGCCGCCGCACAGCTTTCCCGCTACGCCGTGCGGCACTGGCTGGAACGGGGGCAGGAAGGCGAGAACGAGGGGAGACTCGTCCATATCGCCAGCCGCGCAGGCCATCGGGGCGACTCGCCCGATCACTGGCACTATGCCGCGTCCAAAGGCGGGATGCTCGCCCTGCACAAGACCATCGCCCGCGCCTATGCCGCGCAGGGCATATTGAGCTTCGCGATTGCGCCGGGCTTCACCGATACGGCAATGGCAGGAGATTATCTCTCCACCCGAGGCGGATCGGGCCTGCTGGCAGACATTCCCCTTGGCCGCGTGGCAGAGCCGGAGGAAATCGCGGCAATCGCCGCATTCTGTGCACTGGATGCCCCGCCAAGCATGACGGGCGCCGTGATCGACGCCAATGGGGCAAGCTACGTCCGCTAGCTACCCTTCCCTCTCGATCAGGTGACCATCCGCATGAAGATCGCCCTTCCCGCCGCTGCCCTGGCGCTCACCGCCGCTTGCGCCCTCCCGGCAGACGCCCAGCCGCCTCTCCCACCCCTGCCTGATGCGCCTGTTTCGGCGTTCCTGACCCAATGCGAAGGCAAGGAGGAATGGAACGATCCAGCCCCGCCGTTCCACATCTATGGCAACACCTATGGGGTCGGCACATGTGGCATGAACGCTCTTCTGGTGGTTGCCCCGGAAGGGCTGGTGCTGGTGGATGTCGGCACGCAGGAAGCGGCCCCGCTGGTGGCGAAAAACATCCGCATGCTGGGCTTTCGGCTCGCGGATGTGAAATGGATCGTCGCCAGCCACGAACATTGGGACCATGTGGGCGGGATTGCCGAAATGCAGCGTCTGACAGGCGCAAAGGTCGCGGCTCTGGCCAGCGCGAAGGAAGCCTTCGAACAAGGGCGCCACAACCCCATCGACCCACAGGGCGACGCCGAATTCCCGAAAATCCGCGTGGATCGGGTGCTGACGGATGGAGATAAGGTGAGTGTCGGGGCCAGCGTGCTGACCATTCACGCGACCCCTGCCCATTCGCCCGGCTCGTCCAGCTGGACATGGCAATCCTGCGAAGGCAGCGCCTGCAAGACCATTGCCTATGCCGACAGCGCCACGACGATTTCCTCCGACGAATATCGCTTCAGCGACCATCCGGATTACGTCGCCAATGTCCGGCGCGGACTCGACGCCATCGGCGCCCTGCCCTGTGACATCTTGATTACCCCCCATCCTTCTGCCAGCGCGATGCGCGAACGCCTTGCTGGCGACACGATGGAAGATAGCGCGGCCTGCCGCACCTATGCCGAGCAGGCAAAGGCGCGGTTCGGCAAGCGGTTGGAAAGCGAAAAGAACACATCCCCATGAACTGGAAGATCAGCGCCTTCGCCCCCAAGGATGCCGTGCAGGCCGCGCTCGTCGCACATGAGGATGCGTGGGACTGGGACCCTGAAGTGGTCCTTTCAGGCTGCGAAATTGCGGAAGACAAGCCCGAGGACTGGGTGCTGGAGGCATGGTATCCGCGCAAGCCGGCCGCGGCGGACAAGGCAGCCGTCAGCTCGCTTTTCGCCGGGACCAAACCGAAACTGATCGTCGAACAATTGCCCGAAGCGGATTGGGTTGCCCTGAGCCAGCTTGGTGTCGAGCCGATCCGCGCCGGGCGCTTCAACGTCCGCACGCCGGATTTCCCGGCCAGCACGGAGCCGGACGTCAAAGATTTCGTGATCCCCGCCAGCCAGGCCTTCGGCACCGGGCAGCACGCAACCACCGCCGGTTGCCTTGCCATGCTCACCGCGATGAAGGCCCGCGGCGTCGATGTGCGCAATCTGGCCGATATTGGCACCGGCACCGGCCTGCTCGCCTTTGCCGGGCTTGAACTGTGGCCCCGCGCCCTTGCGACCGCGAGCGATATCGATCCGGTCTGCGCCGGCGTGGTCGACGATAATGCGGAACTGAACGGCATTCCGCTTGGTGCCGGTCGGGGCGAACTCGCCATGGTCATCGCGGACGGCATGGCCCACCCCCTGCTCGCCGCGCGTGGGCCTTACGATCTGCTGATCGCCAATATCCTTGCCGGGCCGCTGGTGGAGCTTGCGCCCGATTTCGCCCGTGCCGTCGTGCCGGGCGGGCATATGCTGCTTGCCGGATTGCTTACCACGCAGGAGCCCGCCGTGCGCCGGGCCTGCCGTCTGGCGGGCTTCCGCCTTGCCGCGCGCATGGTTAATGGCGACTGGTCGATCCTGTGGCTGCGCAAGCGTGGCGGTGTATCGGTAAGGGCAACAAGGCCGGGCAGAATGCCGGACTGGTCGCGCCGCTGGTAAGCGCCTGTCCGCCCCGAATGGTAAACCCTGTTTAGATATTCTTAGGCGAAAGTCCCTAGTCTCAGCGTTCGAGGTGGAACCTGACTGACGGAGCCTATGGCGGAACTGCGTAAGCCCATTTTACCTGTTGGAACCATTGGAAACGACATGGCCCGCCTGATGCAGTGGCCACGCCAGTTTCTCGCGATCGAAAGTTCGGTCAGTGCCGCCGGGGATGATCTGGACCAGTCCTTGAGACTGGTCCTGCAAAGCGCGATGCGCATGGTTCCGTCCGCCGATGGCGGCGAGATCGAGCTGCGCGAAGAGCACCAGCTGGTATGCCGCGCAGCTTGCGGCGAAAGCCTCAAGAGGGTCGGCGAACGCACGACTACGGCCGGCACTGTCCCCGGCTTCAGCAGCATGTCAGTGCAGCACAGAGAAGGCCTGCGCAGTTCGATCACCGCGCCGATTCCGTTTCACGACGACTATGTCGGCCAGCTCAAGCTCCATTCGCGCACCAAGGATGCCTTCACCAATACCGACCTGCTGGCGCTGCAATTGCTCGCCTGGCTGGTGGTGCATGGCATCGGCCGGCACGCCCATGCCCGCGAGGAACGCGCCCGGGCCGAGGCGGATCGCCGCTTCCAGGCGACGTTCGATCAGGCAGCGGTGGGCATTGCCCATGTCGCGCCCGATGGCAGCTTCATCATGGCGAACGACGCCTTTTGCCGCATTTCCGGCTGGTCCCGCGAAGTGCTGATGACGCGCGGCTTTCAGGGCATAACCCATCCGGACGATCTCGATGAGGACATGGCAGCAGCCGGAGATCTGCTCGCGGGCCGCACATCGAGCTACCAGATGGAAAAGCGCTATCTGCGCAATGACGGTTCGATCGTCTGGGTAAATCTCACTGTCTCGCTGGTCCGCACGGCGGAAGGGGAGCCGGACTTCTTCGTCTCCGTGATCGAGGACATCTCGGCTCGCCGCGCGGCGGAACTGGATGCCGAACTCGATCCGCTGACCGGCCTGCTCAACCGGCGCGGGACGCTGCGGCGCCTGCGCACGGCGTTGGATACTACCGGCATCTGGCAAAACGGAGTGGCCGCCGCTTTCCTCGATCTCGACGGGTTCAAGGCGGTAAACGACAGGTTTGGCCATGAAGAAGGCGATCGCTGCCTGGTGAAAGTCGCGGCCGCACTACGCCGCGCCTTACGGACCGATGACGTGGTCGCCCGCATGGGCGGCGACGAATTTGTCGCGCTGTTCCCTGCCGGCTCCGAAAATCAGGTGATGGACGTGCTCGCCCGCATCCAGCGCGAACTCGATACCGTGTCGGAAGGAGAGCCGTGGCAGGTCGGCGCGAGCCTTGGCGTCGCCATCGTGCCGCAAGGAGCCATGCCGGACCCGACCAGTGTGATCGCCGCAGCCGACCGCCTCATGTATCGCGCCAAGCAGGCGAAGGGGCACGAGCCGGTGGTCGAAATACTCGCGGCGGCCTCATCGCCGGACATTCTGGAAATATCCGACCAGACGCAGGCAGCCTAGGCGGGCGGCATTTCGAAATTCAGCCTCACTGAAGGCGCACTGCGCTCCGCTTCGCCGTGATACACGGCCTCGATATTGTTTCCGTCCGGATCGAGCAGGAAAGCGGCGTAATAGCCCGGATGATACTTCGTCCGCTCTCCTGGCCCGCCATTGTCCCTTCCACCGGCAGCAAGACCGGCGGCGTGGAAATCATCCACCATCCCGCGATCAGCGGCCTGGAAGGCGAGGTGATGGCGCCCCGTCAACACACCCTCCGCTTCCGGACCATCGGGCCTGGAGACGAACAATTCATCGGCCCAGAAATGATCCGGAGAATTGCTCTCCACCGGCACCTTCAACACCTTGAAGATCGCCTCGTAGAAACGGCGGCTTGCCTCCAGATCGGCGACCACCAGCTGAACATGATCGATCAGCCGTCCACGATGCAGTTCCATCATCACTCTCCCGGTCGGCCCCTGTTTCAACTCCAACGGCCCCGCCATCGATCGGTTTCAGGCGATTGCCGAAGGAAACCCTCAGGCCGACCGCTTTTTGGGTCCACCCGCCAGGAGCCAGGTCAGCCATGCGCCGACGAGCGCGGCCAGCGCCATCAGCAGGAAGGCATCCGCCCCGTTGCCGCCATTGGCCTCTCGCACCCGGCCGAGCATGTCCGGGCCGACATAACCACCCAGTTGCGACAGCGCATTGATCCACGCGATGCCCCCCGCCGCCGCAGCGCCGGAGAGGAATGCGGTCGGCAGGGTCCAGAACACCGCTAGCCACGCCATCGCGCCCGCCGCGATCATGGTCAGCGCCGTCACTGTCACCAGCGGTGCGCCTTGCGCGAAGGCGAGCAACAGCAGCCCCGCCATGGAGACGAGCAGCGCTCCGGTGGCGTGCCAGCGCCGCTCCCCGGTGCGGTCCGAATTGCGGGCGCAGAGCACCATCGCCACGGCTGCAAGGCTCCATGGGATGGCGGTGACCACGCCCACCTTGAAGTAATCCGCCTTGTCGATCCCGATTTCCTGCACCAGCGTGGGCATCCAGAAATTGAGCGCATTATTGATGATCGCGCGCAGGAAATCCGCCAGCGCCAGCGCCCAGATACGCCAATCGGTGAATACCTCGCGCAGGGCATGGCGCTGGCCGTGGTCCGCCTTGCGCGCCTCGTCCTGTGCCAGCCGGGCCTCGACCAGAGCGCGCTCCTCCTCGTTCAGCCAGGGTGCGTCACGCGGGCGATCCGGCAGGCGCGCGAGGACGGCAAGGCCGACCAGCACGGAAGGAATGCCCTCCAGCAGGAACAGCCACTGCCAGCCACGCATGCCCGATGTGCCATCGAAGAATTGCAGGATCGCACCCGACAAGGGCGCGCCCAGCGCACTCGCCAGCGGGATCGCGACGAGGAACAGGGCAACCACATGCGCCCGCCGCGCCGCCGGGAACCAGAAGGTGAGATAAAGGATCACGCCGGGGAAGAACCCCGCTTCCGCCAGCCCGAGAATGAAGCGCAGCAGGTAGAAACTGAATTCCGCCTGCGTCAGCCCCAGCAAGGCGGGAACCGGCCCCCAATGCAGATCGCCCAGGAACATGAATCCGGCCGAGATCGCACCCCATGTGACCATGATCCGCGCGATCCAGCGACGCGCGCCCACTCTGGCGAGGATCAGGTTGGAGGGCAGTTCGAAGAAGAAATAGCCGATGAAGAATATCCCGGCCCCGAAGCCATAGACCGCATCGCTGAGCGCCAGATCGCTTGCCATCTGGAGCTTGGCGAAGCCGACATTCACCCGGTCGAGAATAGCCACGAAATAGCCGAGGAACAGCAACGGCACGAGCCGCATGGCCAGCTTGCGATAAGTCGCGGCCTCGAAGGCGGGACTGCCCACCTGCCCTGCTTCGCTCATGTCACTCCCCCAGTTCCCTTTCGTCATTGCGAGAAGCGCAGCGACGAAGCAATCCTAGGCGCAACGCGCCGGGCACTGGATTGCTTCGCTACGCTCGCAATGACGAATGTACAGTCACCCCGCCGCCTTCACGATCTCGGCCCAGGCCGCCTCGTCGATGACATCGATCCCCAGTTCGGCAGCCTTCTTCAGCTTCGATCCCGCGCCGGGCCCGGCCACGACAAGGTCCGTCTTGGGGCTGACCGAACCGGCCGCACGCGCACCCAGCCTCTCGGCCTGCGCCTTTGCCTCGTCGCGGCTCATTGTCTCAAGCTTGCCGGTGAACACCACCGTCTTGCCCGCAACGGCGGAATCCTTCGTTTCCACCACGTAATCTGGCGGCGAAAGCTCGCTGAGCAAATCGTCCCACACTTCGCGATTGTGCGGCTCGTGGAAGAACTCGCCCAATGCCTCGACCACTACCGGGCCGACGCCGTCGATTGAGAGCAACTCGGCCTTTGCCTCTTCGTCTCCGGCATAGGCCTTTTCAGCCGCCTCGCGCAGGGCAGGCAAGGAAACGAACCGCTTGAGCAGATCGCGCGCCGTCACAGCACCGACATGGCGGATACCAAGGCCGAACAGCAGGCGCGCGGCATCGGGCGAGCGACGGTTTTCCACCGCTGCCAACAGATTGTCCACAGACTTGTCCTGCCAGCCTTCGCGCCCGACAATCTCGCTGCGGCGCTTGCGCAGGCGGAAGATATCCGCCGGGCTTTCCAGCCAGCCGAGCGCGAAGAATTCGTCGATCGTCTTCTCGCCCAGCCCGTCGATATCCAGTGCCGCGCGGCTGACGAAGTGCTTGAGCCGCTCGGTCCGCTGGGCCGGGCAGATCAACCCCCCAGTGCAGCGCACATCCACTTCGCCCTCTTCCGCCAGCGCCTCACTGCCGCATTCGGGGCAGTGATCGGGGAAATGATAGGGCTCGCGCGGATCGTCGCGAGTGAGGTTCTCCACCACTTGCGGGATCACATCGCCCGCGCGCTGGATCACCACCCGGTCGCCCGGACGCACGCCCAGCCGCGCAATCTCGTCGCGGTTGTGCAGCGTGACGTTGGAGACGACCACGCCACCCACGGTCACCGGAGTCAGGCGGCCTACAGGCGTCAGTTTGCCGGTGCGGCCGACCTGGATGTCGATCGCTTCCAGCGTGGTCTGAGCCTGTTCGGCGGGGAACTTGCGCGCAATCGCCCAGCGCGGCGCCTTGGCGACGAAGCCGAGACGCTGCTGGAGATCCAGCCGGTTGACCTTATAGACCACGCCATCGATGTCATAAGGCAGTTCGGCCCGTTCGGCCTCGATCCGGCGATAATGCCGCAGCAATTCGGCCATGTCGTCATGCCTGCCGAGCAGTGGGGAAACGGGCAGGCCCCATTCGCGGATCTGCTGCATCACCTCCCACTGCGTCTCGCCCGGAACCTCGCTTGCATCGCCCCAGCCCCAGGCAAGGAAACTCAGCGGACGCCGGGCCGTGACGCTCGCGTCCTTCTGACGCAGCGATCCAGCCGCGGCATTGCGCGGATTGGCGAAGATCTTGCCGCCAGCCTCTTCCTGCGCGGCGTTGAGCGCGGCAAAGGCCTGTTTTTCCATATAAACCTCGCCGCGTATCTCGAACACGGCAGGCGCCTTCCCGCGCAGCGTTTCGGGGATGGCGGCAATGTGCCGGACATTGGCAGTCACATCTTCGCCCACCTCGCCATCGCCGCGCGTGGCGGCGCGCACGAGGCGGCCTTCCTCGTAACGCAGCGAACAGGAGAGCCCGTCGATCTTGTCTTCCGCCGTCAGTTCCAGCGACTGGTCCGCCGGATAATTGAGGAAACGGCGCACGCGGGCGACGAATTCCTCCAGTTCCTCGTCGGAAAAGGCGTTGTCGAGACTGAACAGCCGCACTTCATGCCGCACCTTGGCGAGCGGCGATGCGGCGACGGCGGCCCCGATCAGCCGCGAAGGGCTGTCCGGCCGGATGAGATGCGGGAAAGCCGCTTCAAGCTCGTTATTGCGGCGGACCAGCGCATCGAATTCCGCATCCGAAATCTCGGGCGAATCCTCTGCGTGATAGAGCCGGCTATGATGCGCGATGGCCTTGGCGAGCCGCATCAGCTCATTGGCGGCTTCGGTGAGGTCAATGCTCACTGCTCCCCCTCCTCTTCAGAGGAGGGGGCCGGGGGGTGGTGCCTCCAACGGTCCGGCAGGCTTTCCAACGCCTCGTTCAAGGCCACCAGCACCCCTTCCATATTCCGCATCACATCCTCATTCGTGAATCGGATGGTTCTGTAACCGAACCGTGCAGCAATGTCCGCATCGCCCGCGAGGTCGCGCGGCCGATCATGCGTGTTGCCATCCAGCTCGACAATCAGGCCTTTTGCAGGGCAGAAGAAATCGGCGATCCGGTGTTCGATAATCGCCTGCCTGCGGAATTTGCGACCTGTGAGGCGGCTTCCACGTAGTTGCTGCCAAAGGCGCCGTTCCGGCTCAGTCGGGTCGCAACGCATCCGGGCAGCGCGCTCGAGCAGAGTGCGGCGCGTGGCTCCACCACCCCCAACCCCCTCCTCTGAAGAGGAGGGGCTTTAGCCGATACGCGTTCCTGCTCCGCCTCCTCTTCAGAGGACAGGGCCGGAGGGTAGTGCCGGTCCGGACACGAGTTCACACCCCCTCCAGCAACCTGTCCGCTTGAGCGCGAGCCTCGCTGGTAATCTTGGCGCCCGAGAGCATTCGGGCGATTTCCTCCTGCCTGCCTGCCTGATCGAGCAGGACGACACCGGTGCGCGTCACTGTGCCCTCGGAGGATTTGGCGATCTTGTAATGCATGCCCCCGCGCGCGGCGACTTGGGGCGAGTGGGTCACTGCCAGCAACTGTCCGCCATCGGAGCCATTCGCCAGCCGGGCGAGGCGTTCGCCGATGGCGCTGGCGACGGCCCCGCCCACGCCCCGGTCGATCTCGTCGAAGATCACGGTCGCCGCCCCGCCCTGTTCGGCCAGTGCAACCTTGAGCGCGAGGATAAAGCGGGAAAGCTCCCCGCCCGAGGCGATCTTGGCGAGCGGAGCGAAATCTGCGCCGGGATTGGTGGAGATGAGGAATTCCACATTGTCCATGCCCGAGGGGCCCCAGCGATCCTCCGGTAATTGCGTGACCGCCGTCCGGAACTTGGCGGCATCCAGCTTGAGCGGTGCGAGTTCCTTCGCCACTGCCTCGTCCAGCTTCACGGCGGCGGCGGTGCGCATTTCATGCAAAGCGGCGGCGCGGTGGCGATAGGTTTCCCCAGCGGCGCGCGCGGCCGCTTCCAGCCCGGCAATCGCCTCGTCCCCGGCCTCGATCGCGTCAAGCGCGGCGCGGAAGGAGCGCATCCGCTCGGGCAGATCGTCCACTTCGCAGCGGTGCTTGCGGGCGAGACCGCGCAGGTCGAACAGGCGGGTCTCGATCCGGTCAAGCTCGGCAGGGTCGAACACCAGCGCCTCGGCCGCGGCTTCCAGCCTGGCCTCGGCCTCCCCCGCCTCGATCACTGCCCGGTCGAGCGCGGCCAGTGCTTCGGCCAGCAGGGGATGTTCGGGCGCGATCCGGTCCAGCCGCCGCGCGGCGGAACGCAGCGAGGCGAGCGCGCTGTCCGAACCGTCCCACACATGGCGCAGTTCTTCCAGATCGCCGGCCAGTTTCTCGCCCTTCTGCATCGTCGCGCGCGCTTCGGCGAGGCGTTCTTCCTCGCCTGCCTCCGGTTGGAGGGCGGCGAGTTCCTCAAGATGGGCCAGCAGCAGGTCCTGCTCGGCGCGAGCCTGCTCGATGGCCTCCTTCGCCTCGGCCAGTTTCTCTTCCGCCGCGCGCCAGTGATTCCAGGCATCGGCCACGCCTGCCGCATCGGCGCGGGCGAAACGGTCCAGCAAGGCGCGATGGCCGCGCGGATTGACCAGACCGCGATCGTCATGCTGGCCGTGGATTTCCACCAGGGCAGGTGCGATTTCGCGCAGCAGGGCCACGCCCACCGGCTGATCGTTGATATGAGCCTTCGATCCGCCGTCGGCCTTGAGGCTACGGCGCAGGATCAGCGGCTCACCCGGCTCGACCTCCACTTCCGCTTCGGACAGGGCGGCGGAAATCGCAGCGGGAATCTGCCCGAACTCGAATGTGGCGACGACGCTGGCACTGTCTTCCCCCGCCCTGACGAGCGAGGATTCGGCGCGGTTGCCCAGCACCAGCCCCAGCGCATCGAGCAGGATCGACTTGCCCGCCCCTGTCTCGCCAGTGAGCACGCCGAGGCCGGGGCCGAAGGCAAGCTCCAGCCCTTCGATCAGGACGATATTGCGAATGTTGAGCGCGGTGAGCATGGTTCGCCTTACGTTCTAACGAATGCAAAGCGCCGCGTCACCGCCTTCGAAAGAGGTTACGAACAGGCAGGAACGCCCGCTCGCCCGGTTCAGCCGCCAGTTGCGACCTGCGTCGTCCAGGGGGCGTGATCTTCCATCAGCGAGAAGGCGCGCTGATACCACACCGAACCGGGATAGTTCGCGCCCAGCACCGCGGCGTAACGCTTCGCCTCTTCCGGAACGCCCAGCGCCAGGCTGGTCTCGGTCAGGCGATAGAGCGCTTCGGGCGCATGGCTGGTGGTCTGGTAGTTTTCGACCACGTTCTGGAAACGCAGCTGGGCGGACAGCCACTTGCCGGTCTTTTCGTAAAAGCGGCCGACTTCCATTTCCTTGCCCGCGAGGTGATCGTTCACGAGATCGAGCTTGAGGCGCGCGTCGGCGGCATATTCGGTGCGGGGGAAGCGGCGATTCACTTCTTCCAGCGCAGTCTTGGCCTGGCGAGTGATCGCCTGATCGCGCTGCACGTCGCTGATCTGCTCGTAATAGCACAGGGCGATCAGGTAATAGGCGTAAGGCGCGTCCTTGTTGCCCGGGTGAATCGACAGGAATCGCTGTGCCGACTGGATCGACTGGTTGTAGTTCCGGCCGACATAATAGCTGAACGAGCTCATCAGCTGGGCGCGGCGGGCCCAGGGCGAATAGGGATGCTGGCGCTCCACCTCGTCGAACAGGGCGGCGGCGAGCTTGACATCGCCCCGGTCCAGCCGGGCACGGGCCGCGCTGTAGAGCGTTTCCACGTCGCGGGCGACATAGGCCGTATCCTTCTGTCCGCCGCCCCTGGCGCAGCCGCCGGTAAGCGCAATGGCAACAGCGGCACCGGCAAGGATGAACGGCCGGGCGGACAGGCGAACAGGGCGTCGGTTCAACAGCATGGCCACGCCTATAGCCAGCGCCCGGCTGAACGCCAAGTGAAGTATGGCGTCCTTTGCGCAGGCCATATGCGACAGCGAGCGGATCAAACCAGGGGACCGCGCCGGGCAAACCCGCACCGCACCCGGCTGCTATCAGGCGCAAAAGCCCCGTCATGGCGGCCGGAAGAGCCCGGAAATCATCGTGCGCGACGATGGCGGCAGCTGGGATCTGGGCTATCCCAACAGCTGGTACGCGGGCGACGGGATGGTCGGCACGCTGTATTACTTCAACAGCAAGCACGACAAGATTCAGGCCGGCGGCGGCGTGCGCCACATCGCCCGGTCCATTTTCTCGATCGACTAGAACGCGCGAAGTTGGGCGGTCCATCGTGCAGGACACAGACCGCTCGCTTTCGTCATTCCCGCCTGCGCGGGAATGACGAAGCATGGGGGACGGCACGGCCATCCTAAACCAGCCTCTTCCCGCATCCGTTCATCCTGAGCCTGTCAAAGGATGCGCGAGATATTTGCTCAAGGGGAATTGGCCCAAATCCGATGGCAGCGCGTGTCCTTCGACAGGCTCAGGACGAACGGGGATTGGAGCCAGGGAGGCGGCTCCCCCCACCCACGCGAAGGCTACGCCCCGCCCTACTCCCAGAACGCCACCGAGCGGCATTCGATGCTTTCGCGGATATTCGCATCCGCAAAGCTCGAATCCCGGAAGGCCGTGTGCGGGCAGCGCCAGGTTACCGAATGGTCGCTGTCGTAGAACTTGAAGAACAGCACGTCGTCCGTCTGCATGTTCGAGAAATACCACCAGCGCATGCCCGGATTGTGGGAGAAGATGCTGGCCGCCATCATCTGCTCCTCACCGGGGATCGGCTTCACGGCCTCTTCCTCGCTGGGAAAATCGTCGACGATGAACAGGGTGTTGGATTTCTCCTCCCCGCCAAAGCTGGTGCGCCCGTCGCACACGGCCAGCGGCACGTCCTGCGGCGGAGGCGAGAAGGTGCGCCAGTAGGAACTGATGAGGAAGCGCTTGAAGCCAGGGCCATCCGGGCATCTCTGGGCATAGGTCGCTTCCGCCATGCGGCGCGCGGTCGCCTCGTTGAGGTCCACATGCGCCTCGCCCGCCGGGGGCTGGATGCCGCCCGTATGGGCATAGCCCGCCACCTTTTCCTGCGCGCGCTGGGACAGATCGGCGGAAGTGCGGATCATCCAGCCACGGGCAAAGACCTTGCTTGCCCCGGTCAGCTGCCGGATGTGTTCTTCCACCTCGCGCTCATACAGCGCATCGACCTGCGCCTTGTCGTGGAAATCCTGCACCGCGCTGGGGTTCTTGCCCAGCATGAAGCCGTGGGTTTCCAGCGAGAAATGGTCGCGGATCGGCATGCCGTCGCGCAGGGTCACTTCATGGTCCGAATAGGTGCCGGTGTTCATCTCCTTGCCCTGGCTGACATAGCGGCGGGTGACGAACCTGCCCGGATCGACGAAGCGGATCAGTGCGCGGGTCTGGCGGGCGCCATCTTCGAGCGCATCCGCGCCAACGGGGGCATCGGCCATGGTTGCCATTTCTCGTCTCTCTCCTGTGCGGGCTCTGCCAGGCGGCCCGGTGCTTATTCATTTGCATAACTCGCCGATCTGTCCAATCAGCGCAAGGGAATAGGCGGCGAACCGAATGCCGCCCGAGAGGGACATGCAGGGCGATACCAGAACCAGGCTGCTGGAAGCGGCGGAACGCGTATTGATCGAAGAGGGGGTGATGGCCCTCACCATGCGGCGCGTGGGCGATGTCTCGGGCCTCAATCCCACATTGATAACCTATCACTTCGGCACGGTGGCCATGCTGCTGGCCAATCTGCGCGATCACAACATGGGCCCGATGCTGGAAGACTGGGCCTGTCTGGAAGATCCGATCCCGGCCGGGGGCGATCCGCTCGACATCCTGCTCGAACGCTGGCTGCGCCCGCTGCTCGCCCCGGCCTGCTTCACCCCGTCCGGCCGCGCGCTGGTGGTGCTCGACGAAATCGCCGCCCATGGCGAAGGCGAAACCGCCGCGCGTCTGGTGGAAACCATGTCCGAAGTGGCGGACCGCTTCGCCAGCCTGCTCACCCCGCATCTGCCGGGGCTGGATCGGCAGGAATTGCGCTGGCGCCTGCGCTTCATCGCGGGCGCTGCCCTCGGCCCGCCGCCGCGCGCGCGCCTAGGCCCGGACGAGCGCGACCCGGCAATGAGCGAGGAGGCACTCGCCGCGCTGACCCGCTTCTGCCGCGCGGCGCTGACCGGCGCCCATCACACCGCCACCGCCAGATAAAGCGGGGCCGATCACACACAGCTATCCTGGGGAGGATAATGATGAGCGCCTTGCCGCCGACCAATGACGATACCGCGATATGGGACACCTGGCTGGCGCAGTTCCGCCTGCCCATCGTCAACACCGCGATCGAGGTCGGGACGTTCAAGGCGCTGTCGCACGAGCCGCTGGGCACGGATGAACTGGCGGCCAGGCTCGGTGTCGATGCCCGCGCCCTTGCCATGCATCTCGCCGCCTTGTGCCCATTGGGCTTCGTCGAGAAGCGGCTGGGCAAATGGCGCGCGACCCATACGGCGCGCACCTGGCTGCATCCGGAGGCAAAGGGCTTCTGGGGTGCGTTTCTCGGCCAGATCGACCGGAACGAGCATCTGCGCGGGCGGCTGATGGAATCGTTGCGCACCGGCAAGCGGCCCGAACAGGGCACAGACCAGCGGCCCGCCGGCTGGGAACAGGGCACCATGCCGCAGGAAGTGGCCGCCAATATCGCCGCCTTCATGCAGGCGCACAGCCAGGCCCCCGCTCTCGGCGCCGCGCGGATGCCTGTGTTCGGCGAGCTTTCCTGCCTGATGGACGTGGGCTGCGGATCGGGCGTCTACGGGATCGAGATCGCGCGGGCGAACCCGGCGCTCAAGGTCGTGCTGATGGACCTGAAGGAAGTGGCGTTCGAGGCTGCAAAATATGTCGATGCAGCGGGCATGAGCGAACGAGTTTCCACCACCGGCGTAAACATGTTCGAACAGGAATGGCCGCGCGAAGCGGACGGGCATTTCTTCTCCAACGTCTTCCATGACTGGACCGAGGAGACCAACCTCGCCATCGCGCGCAAGAGCTTCGAGGCACTGCCTTCGGGCGGCAGAATCTTCCTCAACGAAATCCTGATGGATGACGATTATACCGGCCCCTATCAGGCCGCCGCTTTCAGCCTGCTGATGCTGATCGGCACTCTGGGCAAGCAATACAGCCTCGCCGAATTCCGCGTCATTCTGGAAGAGGCGGGCTTCGTGGATGTGGAAGCCCAGCGCACGGGCGGCGGCTATTACTCGCTGGTGTCCGCCCGCAAACCCTGACGGGGCCGCTAGTTACGGGGCAGCTACGTACAAGCCGAAGGCCGGCGCTTAACCCTGTCGGGCAAGCGCTGGCTAACCCTGTTCCGGCAACCTCGCTGCGGGAACAGGGAGAATTGTCATGTACCGTTTGCTTGCCGAAGAAAGCGGCGCGACCGCGATCGAATATGGGCTGATCGCCGCGCTGATTTCGCTCGCCTTCGTGATCGCCTTTACCGATCTCGGGCTCAGTCTGGTGGATATCTTCAATTCGATCACCGACACGCTTGCCGGGGCGCTGCACTGATCGCCGCCCTGCATTTCACACATGCCATCAAGAGCCCGTCGGGAGCCCCCGCAACTGGGCGGGCCGCAGAACCCGGGTCTCGTGCTTCGACTGTTTTTCAGGAGGTTGCGAGGCACTCTTTGCTCGCCATTTCTGCCCGGATTATTACCGCAAGTGACTGGCAGGAAAAATGAAATTTATCGTTAGTTACAAAATCACCCTTTCTCTCCGGGCATATTCCGACTAGCAGGACCGTGCGACCCGAAGGGCTGCGGCAGAAATGGCGCAGGCCTCAACTTCTAAAGGCGGCCTTCTGCAAAGGGGCCGCCTTTTTTTGGCTCAGCATCGCCCCAGCCCCCTCCTCTCAATGTGCCGTCTGGCCGCCATCGATCACGAAGGTCGCGCCGTTCACGAAGCTGGCCGCATCGGAACACAGGTGCAGCACGGTGCCCGCGATCTCCTCCGGCTGGGCACAGCGGCCCGAGACATTGTGCTGGAAGAAAGCCGAGGTGAATTCCGCGCTGTCCGCCCAATGCTGCGTCATCGGCGTGACCACGAAGCCGGGCGCGATTGCGTTCACGCGGATATTGTGCCGGGCATATTCCACCGCCGCGCCCTTGGTCAGGCCGATAACGGCGTGCTTCATCGCGCAATAGGCGGCCATGTTGGGGTCCGCGATCAGTCCGCCGACCGAGGCGGTGTTGACGATCGCCCCGCCGCCCGCGCCAAGGAAATGGCGGATCTGGGCCTGCACGCAATACCACACGCCCTTGAAATCGACATCGATGGCCGCGTTCAGTTCCTCGTCCGGCACTTCGTGAAGCGGGCGCTGCGGGGGCAGGATGCCGGCATTGTTGAACGCCACATCCATCCCGCCGAAGCGCTTGAGGCAACCGGCCACCAGTGCCCGCACCTGATCGCCATCGGCGACATCGGTGCGAATGAAATCGGCCTCCCCGCCCGCCTGGCGGATGATGGCGACCGTTTCCTCCGCCCGCTCGTCGATGTCGCCGATCAGCACGCGGGCGCCTTCTGCAGCGAAAGCCGTGGCACTCGCACGGCCGATGCCGGTCGCGCCGCCGGTGACGAGCGCGGTCTTGCCTTCGAAGCGGGTCATGCAGCCTCCTGTATCTCTGGCCGGAAAGCGACCGGAACGCAGTCCAGGAAAAGGGGGGTTGGACTGCGCTCCGGCCGCCGGGCGCTCCCAAAAGGGAGCGCCTGTTCGTTACATCAGGCGATCCCCTGCTTGCCGGGGGCGATGATGTGATTGGGATCGAGCGCCTGCTTGATCCGGGCATTCACCTGGCGGTTCGCCTCGCCATATTGTGCCGCGATCCGGTCCATCGTCGAAACGGCGGAGCGATAGGCGCACCAGCCCTTCTCGCCGAAACGGTCGATCATCTCGTTGATGCAGGCTTCGGCGCGCAGGGCTTCCTCGTCGCTGCCCTTGTCGTACATCAGGAAGATGATGTGGTGCAGCTCCCGACCGCCCACGGCATAGGCCGGAGCATAGTCGAAGCCGTATTTGTTCATGATCTCGGTCGCCAGCGCGGTCTGGCCGAGTGTCTCCGCTCCCTTGGCCGGGGCGACCGGCGCGAAGGCAACAGCCCCGCCCAGCCCGCGCCAGCGCACGAGGCCGATTTCCTCCAGCGTCATGCCGCCGCGCATCAGCGTCTTGTGATGCTCGAACCACGGATTGCCGGTCATCTCCGCCTCGGTCAGCACCTCGCCGCCCGAAGCCTCGAAGGCGGCGCGCACGATCTTCTCGGTCGCGGCGATGATCTCGTCCGTGCCGTAAAGCGCGAAATAGGTGTTCCACATGCCCAGCCCGTTGCGCTTCGCCTCGGCCTGCAGGACATTGAGCGGGATCGGACCGTCGCCACCGAAAATATCGGTCCGGCGCTTGAACATGGCGAGCTGGTAGAGCGCCCCCATCATCAGCACCCCGTTGGGGATGAGGTTGTTCATGCGGAAGGGCCGGATCGTATCGGTCGCCTTCGCCACATCGCCGACGTCGGAATAGCGGACCACGAAGGGCTTGTAGACCGGCGGGCGCGGCATCAGCCACATGCCCAGCTTGGTCACCACGCCGAAGTTCGACTGTGTGAAAATCCCGTCCAGATAGGGCCCGTACCCCCATTTGAACGCCTGCCAGGTGGTGGAATCCTTCACCGATCCCATGCCCGTCTTCAGGATCGTGCCGTCCGCCAGCACCACTTCCATGCCGCATTGCATGAAGAAGTGATCGCCATAGGGCGTATAGCCCACCCCGCGTTCCAGCGTATTGCCCACCATGGAGACGATCGGGCCGACGGTTGGAACGTCGATCCAGTAGGGCAGATCGTTCGCCTCGATATAATCGTGGATGTCCTGATAAGTGACGCCCGGCTCCACCAGGATCGTGCCCAGTTCGGCATCGAAATCGAGGATGCGGTTCATCCGCTTCATATCCAGCACCATCTGTCCGGTGCTGGCGGGCGTGGCACAGCCATAGCCCATGTTCTTGCCGGTCGAGACCGGCCAGAGCGGCAGGCGATATTTGTTCGCCACGCGCAGGATCGCCTGCACCTGCTCCACACTGGCCGGGGCAACCGCGCCCGAGGGGATATGCTCGCCCCGCACGTCGGGAATGAAGCTCTTGCGATAGGAGATCGTGCTCTCCTCATCCGCGAAGACCCATTCATCGCCCACGATGGCGCGCAGTTCCTTCAGCGCGGCGGCAAAGGCGCCCTTGTCCATGTCGCGCGGCAACATGCGCGGCCCGTCGAGCGGAGAGGCGACCGCGCCGGACGCCGCCACCAGCATGGAACCGGCTGCGCCCGCGCGCAGCACGTCACGGCGGGAAATCGCGCTCATTGCCCATGCTCCTTCGGGTCGGCCTTCGATGCGCTGATCCATCTGGCCAGCGCCGCCAGTTCTTCATTGGTGATCTCGGTGGGGCGGAAGGCCGGCATGGCGCCATTGCCGCTGCGGACCATCGCCTCGATCGCCCCGGGCGGCAGGGCCCTGCCCCGGATGATCGGGCCGACATTATGGCCATGGCAATAGCCGCAGGTGGAACGATAGATTCGTTCCGCATCGCGCGGCGCGGGGGTATTGTCGCCAGTGGCGGACTGGGCGGGCACCGCCAGGGCGGCGATCCCCGCAATCCCTGCAAAGCCCGCTGCGGCCAGCACGGCACGCAGGGGCATTCCCCGGATCAATCCGAGTGAAAACATGCATCCTCTCCCGTCGGCAGCCATCGTTGCGCGGCGCCGTACAGCGGGAGAGCTATTTTAAATTTTACACTTCGTCAACTTAGCATCAAAACATACCCGCGGCTTCTTCCAGCTGGGGAAGCGGTCGGTTCGCGATTTCGCGCGCAGTGTCGAACGGCACCCCCATGGCGAGCAATATATGCCCCGCTACAAGCTCGGGATGATCGGCCTCGCCTTCCCCCCGCAGCATGGTGGAAATGGAGGAAAGCGTGGTGCCCAGCACCAGATCGCGACCCAGCACGCTGCTGCGCAGATGCAGCAGCCCGGCCTCCATTCCCTCTGCCACGGTGAGTTCCGCCTGCCGGTGGGTTTCCGCACCGAAGACGATGCCATTGGCGCTGATATTCACCATCGACCACGCCCAGCGCCGATCCTGCAGCGCGCGGTGGAGATAGAAGCGGATGGCAGTGCTCGCCCGCTCGCGCGGGTCCGGCATTCGCGCCGTAGTGGCATTGACGATCTCGAGGAAATCATGCGTCACTTCATAGCTCACTGCCTCGCGCAGTTCCGCCATGCCGCTGAAGTGATTGTAGAATGTCGCGCGCGTCACCCCCGCCTTGGCCGCGATATCCTCGATCCGGGTGAACAGGCCTTCCTCGCTGCCGAACAGATCGAACGCCGCCGCCACGATATTCGCCCGAGTCCGCGCCCGCCTTTGCCGCCCGACTTCAAGCCGTCGTTCCTGCGCATGATGTTCCATCGCGCCTGCCTAGCCGCAAACGCCCGATGGGCCAACCTGCGCTTGAATCTGGGAGAGGGTTACTCCTCGCCCATCCGCAGCGCGGCAATGAAGGCTTCCTGCGGGATCGACACATTGCCGTATTCCCGCATCTTGGCTTTGCCCTTCTTCTGCTTTTCCAGCAGCTTCTTCTTGCGGGTGATGTCGCCGCCATAGCATTTGGCGGTCACGTCCTTGCGCATGGCGCTGATCGTCTCGCGGGCGATCACCTTGCCGCCGATGGCTGCCTGGATCGGGATCTTGAACAGGTGGCGGGGGATGAGGTCCTTCAGGCGCTCACACATGTGGCGGCCGCGTTCCTCGGCCACGGAGCGGTGGACGATCATGCTCAGCGCGTCCACCGGATCGCCATTGACCATGATGCCCATCTTGACGAGGTCGCCCTCGCGCATGCCGATCTGTTCATAGTCGAAGCTGGCATAGCCGCGGCTGATGCTCTTCAGACGGTCGTAGAAGTCGAACACCACTTCGTTGAGCGGCAGTTCGTAGCTCACCTGCGCGCGGCCGCCCACGTAAGTGAGGTCGGTCTGGATACCGCGGCGATCCTGACAGAGCTTGAGGATCGAGCCGAGATATTCGTCCGGCGTGTAGATCGTGGCCTTGATCCACGGTTCCTCGATCGTCTCGATCCGGCTGGGATCGGGATAGTCGGCCGGGTTGTGAAGGAAGATTTCCTGCGCATCCTCCGTCTTGGAAGCGCGCAGCTGGATGCGATAGACCACGGACGGCGCGGTAGTGATCAGGTCGAGATCGTATTCGCGCGTCAGGCGTTCCTGGATGATTTCCAGATGCAGCAGGCCGAGGAAGCCGCAGCGGAAGCCGAAGCCCAGCGCGGCGGAGCTTTCCATTTCGAAGCTGAAGCTGGCATCGTTGAGGCGCAGCTTGCCGATGCTTTCGCGCAGCTTCTCGAAATCGGCTGCATCCACGGGGAAGAGGCCGCAGAACACCACGGGCTGCACTTCCTTGTAGCCCGGCAGGGCCTCGGTCGCGCCGCCCTTCACGGTAGTGATCGTGTCACCCACCTTGGCCTGTTCGACTTCCTTGATCTGTGCGGTGATGAAGCCGATTTCGCCCGGGCCGAGTTCCGGCAGTTCGATGCGCTTGGGCGTGAAGCAGCCCACGCGGTCGATCAGATGCTGGGTGCCGCCCTGCATGAACTTGACCTGCAGGCCCTTCTTGATGACCCCGTCGATCACGCGCACGAGGATGACGACGCCCAGATAGGGATCGTACCAGCTATCCACCAGCATCGCCTTGAGCGCCGCCTCGCGGTCGCCCTTGGGGGCGGGGATCTTCTGGACCACGGCTTCGAGCACTTCGGCGATGCCGATGCCGCTCTTGGCGCTGGCGAGGACGGCTTCGGATGCATCGATGCCGATGATGTCCTCGATCTCGGCGCGGACCTTCTCGGGCTCGGCGGCGGGCAGGTCGATCTTGTTGATGACGGGGACGATCTCGTGATCGTGCTCGATCGACTGATAGACATTGGCGAGCGTCTGCGCTTCCACGCCCTGCGCCGCGTCCACCACCAGCAGCGCGCCTTCGCAGGCGGCAAGGCTGCGGCTCACCTCATAGGCGAAGTCGACATGGCCGGGCGTGTCCATGAGGTTCAGCTCATAGGTCTGCCCATCCTTGGCCGTATAGTTCAGGCGCACGGTCTGGGCCTTGATGGTGATCCCGCGCTCGCGCTCAATGTCCATGTTATCAAGGACTTGCTCGCTCATTTCACGCTCGGTCAGCCCGCCGGTGAACTGAATCAGCCGGTCGGCCAGGGTGCTCTTCCCATGGTCGATATGCGCGATAATCGAAAAATTGCGGATCTGCGAAAGCTCGGTCATCCCGCGCCCTTAGCCGGACTGAAACGCCCTGTCAGCAGGCGGAATGCGTCAATATTCCAGCTTGGCCTTGAGGTTCTTCGTCCCAAAGCGCGGAACGGAGAGCAGCATGGGGTTCTCGGCCTTTTCCGCCAGCGGGAAATGCCCCGGCGGCAATTGCGCCAGCGGCAGGCCGCCGGCGGCGAGTAGATAGGGCGAAACGCGGTTGCGGGTACACAGCCCCCCTGCCCCGTCTTCCACCAGCGGCGTCTCGAAGGTGAGGCCCTGCTGGTCCTGATGGCTGCGGACCACCTGCGCCACCGCAAGCTGGCCTTCCCCGAAATCGAGCACGAACTCGGTCCCCACCGGAACATCGAGCAGGCCTTCGATCATCGCGCCAGTGCGCGAGAGATCGCGCAGGACGACGTCGTAATAATGATCCTCATGGATCACATGGATGCGGCGATAGAGCTTGCGGCGCTCGGAACGCTGCTTTTCCGGGCCGTTCGGCATGATTTCCCGGTCATGCCCGGCAAGCAGTTCCTCGACTTCCTCAGGCGCGAGCGGCTGCGAATAGACGAAGCCCTGTACGTTCTTCACGCCCTGTTCGGTGACGAGGCGATACTCTTCCATCGCCTCCACGCCTTCGGCCACTGTCTCGATATTGAGCGCATTGGCCAGCGCCACGATCGCGCCGATCAGCTCGCCATTGCGGCTGCCATCCTCGAACGCGCCGCGCAGAAAGCTCGGATCGATCTTGATCGTCTCGAAAGGTGCGCGCCTGAGATAGCCGAGCGAAGACACCCCCGTGCCGAAATCGTCCAGCGCCAGACGCACGCCCAGCCGGCGCAGGGCCTTCAATTCGCGCTCGCTCACATCGCCATCGCCGAAATGCACGCTTTCCTTCAGCTCGCATTCCAGCCGGTCGGCAGGCAGGCCAGTGGAGGCGAGCGCATTGGCCACGATCTTCGAGAGGCCCTGCGTGATGATCTGCTGTTCGGAAATATTGACGCTGACGCGCACGTCGTCAGGCCAATTCATGGCGTCTTCGCAGGCCCGGCGCAGCACCCATTCTCCAATGGTGGAGATGAGATTGCTCTCCTCGGCCAGCGGAATGAAGATTTCCGGAGAAATCTTGCCGCGTTCGGGATGATACCAGCGCAGCAACGCTTCCAGCGCGATGATGCGATTGCTCTTCACCGAGACGATCGGCTGATATTCCAGCGTCAACTGGCCCTTTTCGAGCGCCCCGCGCAGATCGCGCTCGAGTTCGCGACGCAGCTGGGATTCGTTCTGCAGATCGCTGGAATAGAAGCGGAACTGGCCTCGCCCGCCATTCTTGGCCGCATAAAGTGCGATGTCGGCGCTATGGACCACTTCTTCGCGGGTCACGCCGTCATAGGGCGCGATGGCGATGCCGATCGACGCACCGATGGTGCAACGCCCTTCCGACAGCGAATAGGGCTGAGTCAGCATGGAGATGGCGTTCTTGGCGAGTTCCCCCAGCCGTCCGCGATCGTCGATATCCGGAATCAGCACCTGGAATTCGTCGCCGCCCAGGCGGCCGATCTCGCAGGTCGTGTCGAACACGCGCTGGATGCGCTGGGCGACCTGCTTGAGCAACTCGTCCCCGGCCTTGTGGCCCAGCGTGTCGTTGACCTGCTTGAAGCGGTCGAGGTCGAACATCATGATAGCGCAGTTGCGCTTGGCGGCGCGGAACGCAGTAAGCATCGCGTCGATCTTGCGCTGCATGCGCGGCCGATTGGCAAGGCCGGTAAGGGAATCGAACTGTGCCAGCCGCTCGGTCTCGTTCTCGGCGCGGCGGCTCTCGGTGATGTCGCCGCCATGGCCGCGATAGCCCCGGAAATTCCCCTCGGCATCGAATTGCGGCTTGCCGCTCAGCTGCCAGTAATAATCCTTGTCGTCGATATCGGCGCGGACAGTCAGGCCGTTGAAAGTCTTGCGCCCGCCGAACAGCAGCGAAAGGTTGCGCGGGGTGGAACCGTCGCCCGCCTGCTCGGTAACGAACAGCGAGTGGAACGGCGTGACGGCGAGGATCTCCGGCGCCTTGCCGAACAATTCGGCCATCGGTTCGGAAAGATAGGTGACATAGCCGTGTTCGTCGGTTTCCCAGAACCAGCCGATGCCGGACTTTTCATATTCCGCCATCAGGGCAAGACGGCGTTCCGCCTCGCCCAAGGGAATGGGCGGTGGCGCAGCTTCGGCGGCGACGCTCCTGCCGCCCCGCAACCCTCTCAAAATGCCCCTGCTCAATCCCGAATTCCTGCTGTCACCATAGAGGGCAGCCATGATTGCCTGCCTGTCATCATTCTAAACACACAGGGTTTATAAATCGCTAAGCAGCGCTCGCTCGGCCACGCTGGAGCGAAGCTGTCGGGCCGCTCACGCCGACTTGCGCACCGCGATATGACGTTCCAGATCGGGCCCGGCCTCGCTCATGATGGCGATGCGGCCGCTGGCATCGCGCTGCAATGGCGTTGCGAATTCCACGCCGATCCGGTCTTCCTCGCACCAGCGCGCCGTGGCGGTGATGGCGTGGCTGGCGGACAGCCGAATGCGGAAGACCGTGCCGTCCGGCACGTTCCACAGGCCTTCGATCAGGGCGCCAGTTATGGAGATGTTGCGGATCGTGCCGTTATAGAGCTGGCCGGCATGGTCCAGCACCACCTTGCGCAGCATGGTCTGGCGGGGCGCACGGGCCGAACGCGGGCCACGCGCGACCGCAGCAAGGCCGGTGCGCAGACGGTCTGCGGCAGCACTGGCGGAAAGCGGCTGCTCATAGATGAAGCCCTGCACATGGCTGCAGCCCTGCAGGCGGATGAGGTCCAGCTCATCCAGCGTCTCGACGCCCTCGGCCGTGGTTTCCATCCCCAGTGCCTGGGCAAGGCTGGTGATCGAGGCAATGATCGCGCCGTTGCGGCTGCCCGGCTGGGTCGCCCCGCGCACGAAGCTCTGGTCGATCTTAATCTTGTCGAACGGCGCCTTCTTCAGATAGCCGAGCGAGGAATAGCCGGTTCCGAAATCGTCGAGCGCGAGGCGCACGCCCACGCCCTTGAGCGCCGCGAACATCGCATCGGTGCCCTCATTATCGTCGAGGAAGACGCTTTCGGTTATCTCCAGTTCGAGCCGTTCCGGCTCGACCCCGGCTTCCGCGATCGCACTGGTAACGATGGCCGGCAGTTGCGGATTGGCGAATTGCAGTGCCGAAACATTCACAGCCACGCGGACATTGCCGGGCCAGCTTGCCAGATCGCGGCAGGCCGTGCGCAGGGCCCATTCGCCCATCTGCCCGATAAGACCGGCCTCTTCCGCCACCTCGATGAAGCGCGAGGGCGACATGGCCCCACGCGTCGGATGGTTCCAGCGCATCAACGCCTCGAAACCGCTGATCTGTTCGGTCGCGGTGTCGACCACCGGCTGGTAATAGAGTTCCAGCCCGCCATGGCTGATCGCATCGCGCAAATCCTGCTCCAACTGGCGGCGTTCCTCAGCGCGCGAATGCAGATCGTCGGCGTAGAAATGATAGCGCCCGCGCCCGCCATCCTTGGCCGCGTAAAGCGCAAGGTCCGCATTGCGGATCAATGCCTCGCTGGTGGCACCATGGTCTGGCGCGATGGAGATTCCGACCGATGCACCGATGACCACGCGGTGCCCTTCGATGGAATAGGGCTGCGAGAGGGAATTGATGATGTCCTGCGAGAGATAGGCCAACCGGTCGCGATTGACGCTGCCGGGAACGATCACCTCGAATTCGTCGCCGCCCAGGCGGCCGACCAGCCCCTTCTCGCCCACGGTCCGCTCGAGCCGCTGGGCCACCTGCTTCAGCAGCGCATCGCCCGCTGGATGGCCCATCGTGTCGTTGACCTGCTTGAAGCGGTCGAGATCGAGCAGCAGCACCGCACAGCAGCGGTGCATCTCGAAGGGCGCGTGAAGAATCTTCTCCAGCGACTGCGACATCTTGAAGCGGTTGGCGAGGCCGGTGAGCGAATCGTAATGGGCAAGGCGCGAGGCTTTTTCCTGCGACCGCTTGCGTTCGGTCAGATCGGTGCCCGAACCGCGATACCCCACGAAATTGCCGAATTCGTCATAGATCGGGCGGCCGCTAACCGACCACCAGCGCTCCTCCTGCACCGCAGCCCGCACCGCCAGTTCCTGAAAGGACGAACGGGCTGACAGATGGAAAGTCAGCCTGCGTTCCCCATCCGCACTGTTCGCTTCGAGATCGAACAAGTCAGTGAAACCCGTGCCAGCCAAGAGCTGAACATCCTCATGCCCGAGCACCTTGGCGACCGTGGGCGAGATATAGGTCAGCAACCCCCGGCGATCCGTTTCCCAGAACCAGCCCTGCCCGGTTTCCTCGTAATCGTTGAGGATATCCTCGGCCCGGTCGCGGATACGGTTTCGTTCGAACTCCTGTTCCTTCTTCCGGCGGGTCAGTTGCATCTGGCGCCGGCTGACCAGCACGGAAAAGGCGATGCAGCCTGCCAGCAATGCATAGGATATGCTGGACCCGGTCACTACCGCGACTGCCGTCCAACAGGAGATCTGGGCGGTGAAGAGCCCGGGCGCCTTGGCACTCTGGAGAATGGCGGCAAGCGAGGTGGTGACGATCAGCACGCCCAGCGCGAGAGGCCACGTCACACCTCCTCCAACTGCCCAGAGCCCCACGGCGAAACCATAAGCGAGCATAGGCACACCCACTGTCAGCAGCATCGTGCCGATGCGGAGTGCCAGCGTGGTCTTCCTGCGCTTTTCGAGCTTGCGGACGATCGGCGTCGCAAGCGGAACCGTCGCTGCGACAATGGCGAGCAAGAGGGACACCAGCGGGGGCACGGAATGCGCGACGATGCCGGCAAAGGCCAGCGTCACCACGACAACGGGCGCCATATGCGGCCATTGCGCTGCGACGAGCGAAGGAACGAATTCCCCCGTGTCCATCCGGCGCGAACGGGACCGTGAATTGCGGACGGTATGACGCTCGGCAATGGCGAGACGCTCGGCCACCGGGGCCACCCCTGGAGCAACGCTGCCAGGCGCATCGTCAGTGTTTAAATGGGCCGCTTCGGCCTGTCGGGCGAGGCCTTCCCCTCCTTCCTTCAGGATCGAGTTTCGTCTGGATGCAGCGACCGCCATATTCGCCCGTTGCCAGTTCCGCTTTGAGAAAGCGTTAATTGCCGGGCAAGCAAATCACGCCGCCGGATTCCGACGGTTTTACCGGGGATTGCAGGCAAGCCGCGCCCATGGCAGCTTGCACTGTACGGACGCCGGAAAAACCGCGGCCGGAAGGCGCGGAAATCGGGGAGATGGGCGATGCGGCATGTGGCGATCATCGGGTCCGGACCGGCGGGATATTACACTGCGGAGGCTGTGCAGAAAGCCTTCGGGGAGGATGCGCGGATCGACGTGTTCGATTGCCTGCCCGTCCCCTACGGCTTGATCCGCACCGGGGTCGCGCCCGATCATCAGTCGATCAAGGGCGTCTCGCGCCGCTACGAGCAGACCGCGCTGAGCGAGAATGTGCGTTTCGTGGGCAATGTCACCATCGGCAAGGACGTGACCATTCCCGAATTGCAGCGCCTCTACGACGCGGTGGTACTGGCCACCGGTGCGCCCGTGGATCGTTCGCTGGACTTGCCCGGAGACGATCTGCCCAACGTCTTCGGCAGCGCGGCTTTCGTCGGCTGGTATAATGGCCATCCGCAATTCGCCGCGCTCGATCCGGATTTGTCGGGCAAGACGGCTGTGGTCATCGGCATGGGCAATGTCGCGCTCGACGTCGCCCGCATCCTTTCCAAATCGCGGCGGGAATTCGAAGGCAGTGACATTGTCGGCCACGCGCTCGACCTGCTGGGCCAATCGCGGATCGAGCGGATCGTGATCCTCGGGCGGCGCGGACCACACCAGATCATGATGACGCCCAAGGAACTGGGCGAACTGGCCCTGCTCGAACGGGCATCACCCAGGGTCGATCAGCGCGACCTGCCGCCGGAAGGCGACGACGCCTTGCTGGAGCCGGGCCTGCGGAAATCGGTCACCCATCTGCGGGGCTTCGCCGCAATTCCCGAGGCGATCCATGCCGAAAAGCCCATCGAGATCGAGTTCGACTTCTTCGCTTCGCCCAAGGCGCTGATCGGCAATGGCAGGCTCGAGGCCATCGAGGTGGAGCGCACGGAAGTGAAGACCGGCCGCGCCCATGGCACGGGCGAAACCTACCGCATTCCCGCCTCGCTGGTGGTATCCTGCATCGGCTATCGCAGTTCCCCCATTCCCGACGTCCCGTTCGACGAAAGGCAGGGCCGCTTCGCCAATGACGAAGGGCGGATCATGCCCCGTCTCTATTGTGTCGGCTGGGCCCGGCGTGGGCCTTCGGGGACGATCGGCACCAACCGGCCAGACGGTTTCGACATCGCCGACAAGATCGCACAGGATGCCGCTTCGGGCGTGCTTGGCCCAGCGAAGAAACAGGGCCGCCCCGGCTTCGACGCACTCGCCCGGGAACGCGGGCTAAAACTCGTCACTTTCCGCGACTGGAAGAAGATCGAGGAAGCCGAGGAACGCGCCGCCCGCGAAGGCGCCCCGCGCGAAAAATTCGTCGATATCGGCGCAATGATGAAAGCGTTGGGATGAAGGCGCTGGATTGAACGCCTTTCCGGCCGGGGAATTCCCCCAGAGGCATTTGCCTTTGACAGTTCGCAACTGGAGGGAGCGAAAGTCTCTGCGGTAATCGCAAGCCCGCCGCGTTACCCCTCAGCTCGCCGACCCGTCTTCCACGGTCGTCCCGGCAACGCTTGCCGCCCAGTCTTGCAGGGCCTGCCCGTGAGCCAGCCAACGCGGCTGACACATCGCGTCGTAACGCTCGTAGACGGAAGGGTCGCCATCCATTGCGTTGAGCGCTTCAGTCAGCGCATCGCCGAAATCCTCGCCTACCACTGCCTGATAGCGGCCGAGGAAATAGTTGAAGGCCATCGCCATGCTCTTGTCCGCGAGGTCATCCTCCGCGAAACTGCCGGTGAACGAGGCCCAGGCGGCACATTCGATATCGTCCTGCGGGGTCGTGGGGACCGCCTCTTCCGCCGCCATGGCCGGAACGGCCACAGCGGCGAGCGCCGCCGAAGCGGCAAGCAGGAACGATTTCATCAAACCCGCATCGGCATAAGGACGTAGAGCGCCGGGCTCTTCTCATCCTGACGGATCAGAGTCGGCGCACCCGCATCGGCGAGGTGAAGTTCCACCGAATCGCCTTCGATCTGGTGCAGGATGTCTTTCAGGTAATTGGCGTTGAAGCCGATCTCGAAAGTATCGGCCGAATAGGCGGCAGGCACTTCTTCGGCCGCCGTGCCGTTATCGGGCGAGGTGACCGAGAGCACGACGCGATCCTGTTCCAGCCCCATCTTCACGGCGCGGGTCTTCTCCGTCGCGATAGTCGCCACGCGGTCCACGCCTTCGAAGAAGCTCTTCGGATCGAGCTTGAGCAGCTTGTCGTTACCGGTGGGGATCACGCGGCTGTAGTCGGGGAAAGTCCCGTCGATCAGCTTGCTGGTGAGCACCACGCCGCCCTCGCCGCCCAGCGTGAAGCGGATCTTGCTGGCAGACAGGTCGATCTCGACATTGCCGTCCAGAGCCTCGTCCAGCAGCTTACGCAGCTCGCCAACCGCCTTACGCGGCACGATCACGTCCGGCATGCCCTCGGCGCCATCGGGGCGCGGCAGCGTATAGCGGGCGAGACGGTGGCCATCGGTGGCGGCAGCCTTCAGCAGCGGCTGGCCATCGTCCGAGACATGCAGGAAAATACCATTAAGGTAATAACGGGTTTCCTCGGTCGAGATCGCGAAGCGGGTCTTGTCGATCAGTTCGGCCAGCACGCGGGCAGGCAGTTCGAAGCTGGTCGGCAGATCGCCTTCCACAATCACCGGGAAATCGTCGCGCGGCAGTGTAGGCAGCTGGAAGCGGCTGCGCCCGGCCTTCACGGTGAGGCGATTATCCGCGGCTTCGAGCCCCACTTGGCTGCCTTCGGGCAGCTTGCGGGCGATGTCGAACAGGAGATGCGCCGAAACGGTGAGCGCGCCCGGCGTTTCGACCGACACAGCAGCCATGCTCTCGACCACTTGCAGATCGAGGTCAGTCGCCATGATGCGCACGGTGCCATCGGCCGACGCGTCAATCAGCACGTTCGACAGGATGGGGATCGTGTTGCGCCGTTCCACCACCGACTGGACATGGGACAGGCAGCGCAGCAGCGTCGCACGTTCGATGGTTGCCTTCATCGTTCCTATTCAGTCCCCCTGGGGCGCACGGGCTGAATCGCCCGGGAGCGCGGGTTGCATGGGGAACAAGCCTTAACGCGGCACGCTGTCATCGCAAGGTTGCGTTTCCCGCAAGGGGCGGAATCTGGGGATAAACCACAGTCCCGTGCCGCAAGGGTTCAGTTAAATGAGCCTGCCAGCGTGTAATAGGTCGCGGTTGCCGCAGCATAAGCGCCGACCTTCTGCCAATCCAGCTCGCTGACCGCGTCGGTATCCAGCCCGTTCGCTTCCAGCCTGTCGAGCAGCGCATCCACCACTTCCTGCGGGAATTCATCGGCGACGAGGTTCACCCGCCCCTCGCCGATATTCATTTCCTCCTCGATGAAGGACGGCGGAATGCCGGCTTCCTCGAGGTCCACTGCGAGCCGGGTCATCACGATCCCGGCCATAGCGAGATTGAGATAATCCTCTTCCCGGTCGGCGGCGATTTCATGGACGCTGCGACAGGCATCGCCGATCACCTTCACCTTTGCGGCAAGGGCATCCTGTTGTTCCGGCGTAGGCTCCCCGGTCGACATGGCATCGGCGATCTCCCGCGCGAAGGCAGCCGGAACGATGGCGACAGGGCACTCCACCGCCTCCTGCGCCGTGGCATGTGCCGGAGTGGAGGCAAGCAGGCCAAGGGCCGCCGCGGGAACGAGGAGGAAACGCATCGGAGCAGGCCTTTCGCGGGCGTGAAGCAGGTTGCGGAAATGAATCAGGAAATCATCGCCATGCCGCCATTCACATGCAGCGTCTGGCCAGTGACATAGCCCGCCTCCTTCGAGGCGAGATAGGCAACGGCGGCGCCGATATCGCTGCCCTCGCCCATGCGGCCCATGGGGATGCGGGCGTTGAGCGCATCCTTCTGCGCATCGGGCAGCACGTCGGTCATCGCGGTGCGGATGAAGCCGGGGGCAACGCAGTTCACCGTGATGCCGCGACTGGCCACTTCCTGGCCCAGCGACTTGGACATGCCGACAAGGCCCGCCTTGGCGGCGGCGTAGTTCACCTGGCCCGGATTGCCCGTGGCACCCACCACCGAGGTGATAGTGACGATGCGACCGAAACGGGCCTTCATCATCGGCTTGCAGGCAGCGCGCATCAGGCGGAAGGCGGCCTCGAGATTGATCCTGATGACCTGATCCCACTCCTCGTCCTTCATCCGCATGGCGAGGTTGTCGCGCGTGATGCCGGCGTTGTTCACGAGGATGTCGATCTTGCCGAGCGTATCCACCGTGGCGGGCACCAGTTCCTCGACCTGAGTGGTGTTGGAAAGGTCGCAGGTGATCTCGACATGGTCATGCCCGTATTCGGCGTTCAGCTCGTCGCGAAAGGCGCGCAGCTTTGCCGAATTGGAACCCGAAAGCGCCAGCCGCGCCCCCTGCGAGGCCAGTGCACGCGCAATGGAAGATCCGATCCCGCCCGAAGCGCCGGTTACGAGGGCAGTCATGCCAGTGAGGTCGAACATGATTTAATTCCTGTCATTTGTTTCGCGCAAAGACCGCGAAGATCGCTAAGGATTATGCGCCTGGACGATGATCATTGACCAGACGGCGAATGCCTTCCTTCATGGTCATACCGGAGAAATTTAGAAGCAGCCCAAGGGGCTGCTTGGTCAATCTTAGATATGTCAGCAACTGTTTCGCGTGCAGCTTGGAAACTTGCTCCACCGATTTGATCTCTATGATCAGAGTGCCCTCGATGAGAAGATCAATCCGGAAAGCTGCATCAATGGTTAGTCCGTCATATTCGATTCCCACAGGAACCTGGCGGGAGACACGATACCCCCTTCGTTGCATCGCAGCAGCAAGCACGGCCTCATAGACGCTTTCCAGCAAACCCGGTCCCAGTTCTCGATGAATCCGGATTGCCTCGCCAATCACATCCGAACTGATCGCATCGACATCAAGCATCCCTACCTCTCGATCAAAATCTCTGCGATCTTCGCGATCTTTGCGCGAACCCCAAAAACCCTCAGAGTTCCTTGGCCAGAGCCTCGATATCCGCCATCGTCACCACGCTGGATACAGTGACGCCTTCCACCGTGCGGCCGATCATCGGGCCGACGACCTTGCCGCCCAGCTCGACGAAATGTGTCACACCAGCTTCGCCCATGGCGATCACGCTTTCGCGCCAGCGCACGCGGCCGCAGACCTGCTTTACCAGCAGATCGCGCTCTTCGGCCGGGTCGCTCACGGCGGAGGCAGTGAAATTGGCATAGAGCGGCAGGCGGAAGGCCGCGGGCGGAAGGTCGGCCAGCGCCTTATCCATCGCCTCGGCCGCCTGCCCCATCAGATCGCAATGGAAGGGCGCGGAAACCGGCAGGATCACGCCGCGCTTGATGCCATGGTCCTTGGCCAGTGCCACGGCCCGCTCGATCGCGGCGCGATGGCCGGAGAGCACGACCTGCCCCGGATCGTTATCATTGGCGATCTGGCACACTTCACCCTCGGCAGCAGCATCGGCCAGCGCCTGCGCCTTGGCGATATCAGCGCCAAGCAGCGCGCACATCGCGCCCACGCCCACCGGCACGGCAGCCTGCATGGCCTGGCCACGCAGCTTGAGCAGGCGAGCCGTGTCGGCCAGCGAGAAGGCGCCCACGGCGCACAGGGCGGTATATTCGCCCAGCGAGTGGCCGGCCACGCAATCGCCCTTGTCGGCGATGGTCAGCCCGCCTTCCTTCTCCAGCACGCGCAGAGTGGCGATGGCATTGGCCATGATCGCGGGCTGCGCATTCTCGGTCAGCGTCAGCTGGTCTTCCGGACCCTCGCGCATGATGGTGGAGAGCTTCTGCTGGAGAGCCTCGTCCACTTCCTCGAACACTTCGCGGGCAATGGCGCTGGCATCGGCGAGTTCCGCCCCCATGCCGACCTTCTGGCTGCCCTGCCCCGGAAATACGAATGCACGCATGTTTCAGTCTCCTGTCCCGTGCTGTCTGGCCCGCGCGGTTAGGTTTGCGCGTGCGCGGAGGCAAGCCCGAAGGGAACAATCCTGTTGGCTTCGTCATGCCCGATATCGGCGAAACCGAGGAAGGGAATGCCTGTGCGTTCGCACCAGAAGCGGGCGATCTCTTCGGGCTCCGATCCAAAAGGCCGGTCATTTTCCGGCACATCGCTCACCCGGCCCAGCCGCAGCCCGGCAATGTCCGAAAGGTGCTGGGTCACGTGGAAGAACAACCGGTCCACCGCGTAGAGATATTCGCTGACCTCCTCCACCATCACTACATGGCCCGAAAGGTCCGGCATCAGCTCGGTGCCGCACAGCATGGCGAGCGTCATCAGGTTGAAGGCCACCACGGGGTGCTGGTCGATATGCGGCTCGAGGCCGGAATGATCCCCCGCGAGCCATGCGAGGCTGCGGCGCACGGCATTCTCGCCGCCGGCACGCCGGATATCGACCGGCATGGGCGCATGGACCCCCTGACCGATCCCCGCGCGGTAGAGGGCTGCGAGCAGATAGCCGCCATCGGAATAGCCAAGGAACACCTTGCCCTGCGCCGCCTCGCCCATCCCCGCCAGGGCCTGCGCGGCGATCCGGTTCGCGCCATAGCCGCCCCGCGCGAACCACACGGCATCGAACGCCGGATCGTTGGCGCATTCCAGCAGGGCGGCCAGCCGCTGTTCGTCCGAACCGGCAAAGTGGCCTTGCGAGAGATAGACCTGCTCGTGAAAGGCCAGTTCCAGCGAAGGGAACTCCGCCGCCACGGCCTCCACCCGCGCCACATCTTCGGGCGTCAGCGGGGTGGACGGGGCACAGATTGCGATGCGGGTCATGCCTGCCCCTGATAGTCGGCTTGTGTTGTCCGGCACAACTGCATAGCGAGAACGGCATGAGCGAAACCGCCGACCTAACTTCCCACCCCTGGTTCTTCTGCGGCATCGGCGGATCGGGAATGCTGCCGCTGGCCATGATCCTCAAGGGACAGGGCGCCACTATCGCCGGGTCCGACCGCAGCCGCGATCAGGGCCGCACGCCCGAGAAATTCGCCTGGCTGGAGCGGGAGGGGATCGCCCTGTTCCCGCAAGACGGCAGCGGCGTGACCTCGCCCGATCAGGTGCTGATCGCCTCTGCCGCCGTGGAAGATACCGTGCCCGAAATGGTCCGCGCGAAGGAACTGGGCTGCGCGCGGATGACGCGGGCGGAACTGCTTTCCACCCTGTTCAACCGCGCGGCCTGCTCCGTGGCCATTGGCGGCACCAGCGGCAAGTCCACCGTCACCGGCATGAGTGGCTGGATCATGCAGCAGGCCGGGCGCGATCCCACGATCATGAACGGCGCGGTGATGAAGAACTTCGCCTCGGCGGAAGTCCCCTTCGCCAGCGCGCGGGTTGGCGCGGGCGATGTGTTCGTTTCCGAAGTGGATGAGAGCGACGGTTCCATCGCGCTCTATCGCCCCTCGGTTGCCGTGCTGCTCAACGTCAGCCTCGATCACAAGGGCATGGACGAATTGCGCGTGCTGTTCGGCGATTTCCTCGCCGTATCGGGCGCCGCAGCCGTGAATGCCGACGATGCGGAGGCGATGGCCCTCGCCTCGCGCGCGGCCAGGCTCGTCACTTTCGGGATCGAGAGTGCAACGGCGGATATTGGCGTGGTTCCCGGCTCGGTTTCCGAAAGCGCCACCGGCATCGCCGCACAAGTGGTGGAGCGCAAGACGGGCGAGCACTTCGCCCTCACTCTCGCCATGCCGGGCCGCCACAACCTCTCCAACGCGCTGGCGGCCATTGCCGGAGCGAAAGCCGCAGGAGTGCCAGTGGCGGAAGCGGTGGCCGCGCTGGCAAGCTTCAAGGGCCTCGCCCGGCGGTTCGACGTGATCGGCACCAGCCCTTCCGGCATCACGGTGATCGACGATTTCGGCCACAACCCCGAAAAATGCGCCGCCACCCTGCGCACGCTGAAAAGCCAGCCGGGCCGCGTGATCGCCTTCTTCCAGCCCCATGGCTATGGCCCGCTGCGCCAGATGGGCCATGAACTGGCGGAAGTCTTCGCCCGCCTGCTCGGCCCGGAAGACCTGACCTTCCTGTGCGACCCGGTCTATTTCGGCGGCACGGTCGACCGCAGCGAAGGCAGCGAGCGGATCGTGGGCCTGATCGAGGAAGCAGGCGGCCACGCCGAATATATCCCCAGCCGCGAGGATTGCGCCGAACGCATCCTAACCCTCGCCCGCCCCGGCGACCGCATCGTGATCATGGGCGCCCGCGACGACACCCTGACCGCGCTGGCGCAGGGGCTGCTGGAGAAGTTGGGGTAACTGCCTACCATTTTACCACCTCGTCATTCCCGCGAAGGCGGGAATCCAGTTTCAACCGTTGCTGCTGGATCCCCGCCTTCGCGGGGATGACGAAAAGATGGTTTGGCTCCCGCTATTCCCCCCAGCTCGCTCACTTCATCTTATAAAACCGGATCTTCACCGCCGGACCTTCGGCAGGATCGGCCATTTCCAGCGTGCCGATGAAGGCTGTCTTGGACATCCATTCATATTTGCCCAGCGGCGCCTCGAACACCGGATGGGTGCGCACTGGCGCGGGCGCAGCGCCTTCCGTCGGCGGGCACAGGGCGCCCTTGTTGATGACGTTGATCACCACGCCGTCATCGGTCTTGAGGAAGTAGTCCGCCTCCACTTCGGTGCAGCCATCGGCGCGGGTCAGCTGCCAGTCCCAGCCGCCGGGAACGATCTCGCCCTTTATGCCCGGCCCTTCGAAGCGGCCACCGGTGATGGGGATGATGCGGCGTTCGCCCTTGGAAGTCTTGCCCACTTCCACCACCGGGCCGAGCTTCACAATCTCTTCCAGCACGAATTCCGCATTCGGCGCGGGCGGGGCATCGGCGGCCAATGCCGGACCTGCCAGCAGCGCGGCAGCCATGACGGCCGGCGCAATCACCTTTTGCATCAAATCCTCCCCTGTCAGTCTTTTCCGGACCAATTGAAGCCGATCAGGAACCTTGCGGCAAGTGGCTGAAAGTGCGGTTTCGTTTTCCTACACATCTGATTTCTGCTTGGGTGGCGCGGTAAATGCTGCCCTGCCCCTGAAACGCCCCTTCCCCCGACGAAAACCGCTCAAACGAAAAGTCACACGCTGAGCCGGAAAAATTCACTGAAAGCACTGTTTTAAAATAATAAATTCCGACCATTCATCCGAGTTTCGCCCCGCATTCCGCGTCAACTTCTCTTTACCTCGCCAACCAGCACTCTGCCATTGCCTGCCGGGCGCCCATCCTTTCCTTGCAATTGCGCCCCAAACCTGTATGTGCGCCGCTTCCTCGGCTCTAGGGCGGCGGAAAGAAGAAGGCCGGAGGGGTCCCCGCATGGGGCGGGACAAACCAGCGATCGGCATAACAGTGAAAGGAACGCACATGCCGTTTTACGAGCATGTTTTCCTGGCGCGTCAGGACCTGAGCCAGGCTCAGGTGGATACTCTGGCCGCCGGCGCCACGGAAATCGTGGAACAGGGCAACGGCAAGGTCACCAAGACCGAGACCTGGGGCCTCAAGAACCTCGCCTACAAGATCGATCGTAACCGCAAGGCGCATTTCGTCCTGCTGAACATCGAAGCTCCGGGCGATGTCGTGGCCGAGCTGGAACGCCAAGCCCGCATCAACGAAGATATCATCCGCTACATGACCGTTCGCGTCGACGAGCTTGAAGAAGGCCCGTCCGTAATGATGCGCAAGAACGAGCGTGAGCGCCGCCGCAGCCGTGAGAGGGGTGAAGACTGATGGCCCGTCCGTTTTTCCGTCGCCGCAAGAGCTGCCCGTTCTCGGCCAAGAATGCACCGAGCATCGACTATAAGGACGTGCGTCTGCTTCAGGGCTTCATGTCCGAACGTGGCAAGATCGTTCCGAGCCGTATCACCGCCGTTTCCGCGAAGAAGCAGCGCGAACTGTCGACCGCGATCAAGCGCGCTCGCCAGATCGGCCTTCTGCCGTATATCGTGAAGTAAGGAGCGCTCAGCCATGGAAATCATCCTGCTCGAACGCATCGAAAAGCTCGGCACGATCGGCGACGTTGTCACCGTGAAGGACGGCTATGCCCGTAACTTCCTGCTTCCGCAGAAGAAGGCCCTTCGCTCGAACAACGCCAACCGCGCCGTCTTCGAAGCCAACCGCGAACGCCTGGAAAAGGAAAACGCGGAACGCCGTGTCGAGGCCGAACAGGCCGGCACCACGCTCGATGGCGTGGAAGTCGTGCTGATCCGCGCTTCGTCCAACTCCGGCCAGCTTTACGGTTCGGTCAACGTGCGCGACATCGCCGCAGCCCTTGAAGAAAAGGGCCACAAGGTCGACAAGCGCCAGGTTGTCATGGGCAGCCCGATCAAGTCGATCGGCATGTCCGACGTCACCGTTGCTCTGCACCCGGAAGTTCGCGTCACGATCAAGGTCAATGTGGCCCGTTCGGACGACGAAGCCGCGCTGCAGAGCCAGGGCGTCGACGTGATGGCCCAGATGTTCGAAGACGAACGCAACGAGAGCGAAGGCTTCACCGAAGCCGTCGATCCCAATGCGGAACCGGGCGAAATCCCTGCCGACCTTCTCGAAGGTGCAGACGAGGAAGCCGGCGCCTAAGCGCCACTTCCGGTCCATATGGCCCATTCGAAAGGGCGCGGTTCCGCAAGGTTCCGCGCCCTTTTGCTTTCTGCGCCATATCGCCTTTGAAATGTAGGAATTCGCGCGTTAGCTTGCGCCATGAGCCTCACCACACGCGAAGCCATCGCCGAACTTGCCCGTCTGTTCGACGAGACCGTTTCGACCCTGCGCGCCGACATCCTCGCCTATGCCGAAACCGGCGCCTTGCCCGATGCCGAAAAGCGGCTCGACGGTTCCTATTGCTATCCCGAACTGGTGGTGCATTTCAGCGGCGAAGGCGAACGTTCGGAAGCGCCGCGCGCCTATGGCCGCCTGCAGGTGGCGGGCACCTACGCCACCACCATCACTCGCCCAGCCCTGTTCGCGGATTACCTTGCCGAACAGCTGGACCTGATCGCCGCCGATTACGATGTGCGCTTCGAAGTGCGGCAATCGCGGCAGGAAATGCCCTTCCCCTATGTGCTGGACGGCGAAGCGGGCGCGCGGCTCGCCGGCATTCCGCCCACGGAACTGGCGCGGCACTTTCCCAGCACGGACCTTGCCCTGATCGGCGACGAACTGGCCGACGGGATCGAAGTCGCCCTGCCCGGCGATCCCATTCCGCTGTCGCTGTTCGACGGCTTGCGCACCGATTATTCGCTCGCCCGCCTCGCCCATTATACCGGCACGCGGCCAGAGCATTTCCAGCGCTTCGTGCTGTTCACCAATTACCACCGCTATGTCGACGAATTCGTGGACTGGGCCGGCGCGCAGCTGGGTCAGGATGGCTATGTCGCCCTGTCCGGCGCGGGCGGGCTTTATCTCGACCAGCCAACCAAGGGCGCGCGCGAGCAACTGTCCGACACCGCATGGCGCCGCCACCAGATGCCCGCCTATCATCTGATGCGGGAAGATGGATCGGGGATCACGCTGGTCAATATCGGCGTCGGCCCCTCCAACGCCAAGACCATCTGCGATCACGTGGCGGTGCTGCGGCCGGAGGCATGGCTGATGATCGGCCATTGCGGGGGCCTGCGTCCCAGCCAGGCGATCGGCGATTACGTGCTCGCCCATGCCTATCTGCGCGACGATCATGTGCTCGATCCGGTCCTGCCGCCCGAAATCCCCATTCCCGCGATTGCGGAGGTCCAGCAGGCGCTGGCCGCAGCGGCGGAGGATGTCAGCGGGCAGCACGGGGCGGACCTCAAGAAGCGCATGCGCACCGGCACGGTGGTGACGACGGACGACCGGAACTGGGAACTGCGCTACACCCATTCGGCGCTGCGCCTCTCGCTCAGTCGCGCGGTGGCCATCGAGATGGAAAGCGCCACTATCGCCGCCCAGGGCTATCGCTTCCGCGTGCCCTACGGCACCCTCCTCTGCGTCTCCGACAAGCCGCTGCATGGCGAGATCAAGCTGCCGGGGCAGGCGAACAAGTTCTACGAGGAAGCCATCGCGGCCCACCTCCAGATCGGCATCCACGCCTGCCAGCACCTGCGCGCCGAAGGCCCCCGCCTGCACAGCCGCAAACTGCGCGCCTTCAACGAGCCACCATTCAGGTAACGCATTTCGTCATTGCGAGGGGCAAAGCCCCGAAGCAATCCAGGGCCTGGTGCGCAAACGCCCTGGATTGCCTCGCTACGCTCGCAATGACGAATGAAGGAAGTCGAACCGACTACTTCTCCAGAATGTAGGTTACTCTCATACCCTGTACGACTGCGACAGTATCTTTCCCGGCATTCTGACGAAGCGCGTTTTCCATTGCTAATGCCATAACAGTCGACGGCTCGTCGGGAGCGATGCGGGCAACCCCTTTGATCCGCATGCCCAGCATGTCGGCAATGAGGGTCGCTTCCTGCTTCGATCTCACAAGGGCATCCCGCTTGGCTTCGACTTTCCCCAAGCTGCAATCGAAAACCACCGGGCTAATCCCGAGGAAGGGAGCGCCTTCGGCTTTCAGCAGCTTGAGGGCCTCTTCAGCGTCTGCTCGCGATATGAAAATACCGGAATTGCTCACATAGTTCCGACCGGACGGATGATCATCCAGATCGGTTTCCGCATCCAATGCGGCGATGAAATCTTCGGATTCGTGCCCGCCCGGATCTTCGCCATCGGAGACTTTCTCGTTTCCAACGAAGCTGATCCGGCCCCACAGTTGGCAGGCCTTGCCCACTTTTTTGCTTTCCAAGGCAGCAAGTTTTTCCGCCACATCCGGCGCGAGGTTCCCATAGTAACTCGCACCTGCCGGCTGCGAAATCATTCCTTCAACCTCATAACCCTGCGCCGGAACCTTCGTGATACCCTGAACCACGACTTCCACTTCAACAGTATCGGCTGCGGGCTGGATCGCCGCTAGAGAAGCCGCAAGAAACAACAGGCTCATGAAACTCCCCCAAAATTATCCGGCTACGGATAATGGGAGCTTACCTCACCCCTTCCCTCGTGTCTTCGTCTTCCCCTTCACTGCGTTCTCTTCGAGGAATTCGATGATCTTGCCGGCGATATCCTTGCCGGTCGCCTGCTCGATCCCTTCGAGGCCGGGGGAGGAATTGACTTCCATGATGACCGGGCCGTGATTGCTGCGCAGCATGTCCACGCCCGCCACGTTCAGCCCCAGCTTGCGTGCGGCGCGAATAGCGGTGGAGCGTTCTTCCGGGGTGATCTTGATCTGCTTCGCCGTGCCGCCGCGATGGAGGTTGGAGCGGAAATCGTCCGGGCTGCCGGTGCGCTGCATCGCGGCCACTACCTTGCCGCCGATCACGAAGGCACGGATATCCTGCGAGCGGCTTTCCTTGATGAACTCCTGCACCAGGATGTTCACATTGGCGCCCCGGAACGCCTCGATCACGGATTTGGCGGATTGCTCCGTCTCGCCCAACACCACGCCGATGCCCTGTGTGCCTTCCAGCAGCTTGATGACCACTGGCGCGCCGCCGACCATACGCAGCACTTCGTCGGTCTGCTTGGGATCATGGGCGAAGGCAGTGACCGGCAGGCCCAGCCCGGCGCGGGCGAGGATCTGCATCGAACGCAGCTTGTCGCGGCTGCGGCCGATGGCGACGCTCTCGTTCAGCGGCCACACGCCCATCATCTCGAACTGGCGCAGCACGGCCAGGCCATAGAAGGTGATCGAAGCGCCGATGCGCGGGATCACGGCGTCGTAAAGCTCCAGCTTCGAGCCGTTGTAAAAGGCTTCCGGGCGGTGCGAGGTGATGTTCATCGTCACCCGCAAGGTGTTGAGCACGTCGATCTCATGCCCGCGCTCGCGCGCCGCCTCAACGATGCGCCGGTGGGAATAGAGGTTGGCGTTGCGCGCCAGCATTGCGATTTTCATGGGCGTGTTTTCATGATCAGGCACCTTGGGAGCCGGGATTCTGGTAAAGCAGGGCGGAGCGCTGCGACTTCAGGAAAGTCCGGGCAGGGTCCACCAGGAAGCGCTTGCGCAGGGCCGTGCGCCCGATCAGCACCGGATGGACCATGTCCGAACGGTCCGTCAGGCTGAATTCGGCATCGAACAGTTCTCCGCCCAGCTCCAGCCGGGTGGTGACGACCAGCCTTTCCTCCGAAAGACCATTCGAACTGGTGATCTTCCTGCGTGACACATGGCAGGCTTCGCACAGCGCCGTTTCATGTCCATGACCGAGATCGATCCGAAAACGCGCATGGGCCACGCCCTCACGCTCCACCATCTCGATATGAGTGGCGTGAAGCGCGGATGTGCGCGCGCCGGTATCGATCTTGGCCGGAATACCGGACAGGCCGAATTCGGGCAGGCCTACGGCCTCGCGCCAACCCAGCACGGGGATTGAAGTCATGGGAGTTCCGAAACCAGGCGAATCGCCGCCATCGGCCGCCCTATAGAGCGGCTAATGTGACCGTCCAGTGACGCCCGGCGAAAACCCCCGGACAAAGAGGCAGGGCGTTCACCAGCCCTTCGTCTTGCCCTTGTTCTGCTCGTCGAGCCATTTCTTGAGCGGCGCGAAATATTCCACCAGCGCCTTGCCGCTGATCTCGCGGCTGCCGGTGAAGGCTTCCAACGCATCGGGCCAGGGCTTGGAGGCGCCCATTTCCAGCATGGCATTGAGCTTCTCGCCCACCTTTTCGTCGCCATAGAAGCTGCAGCGGTGGAGCGGCCCCTTCCAGCCGGCCTGCTTGCACGCCGCCTGATAGAACTGGAACTGCAGGATGCGGGCGAGGAAATAGCGCATGTAAGGCGTGTTGCCGGGAATGTGGAACTTGGCGCCGGGATCGAAGGCATCGGCCGGGCGCTCCACCGGGGGAACGATGCCCTGATATTCGCGCTTCAGGTCCACCCAGGCCTGATTGTACTTCTCGGGCGGGATGGAGCCGTCGAACACACCCCAGCGCCATTTGTCGACCAGCAGGCCGAAGGGAAGGAACGCCACCTTGTCCAGCGCCTGGCGCAGCAGCAGGCCGATATCCTTGTCGGCGCTGGGCACCTGATCGCGTTCCATCAGGCCGATCTGGACGAGATATTCGGGCGTGATGGAAAGGGCGACGAAATCGCCGATCGCCTCGTGGAACCCGTCATTCGCGCCATTGAGATAGAGGAACGGCTGCTCCTTATAGGCGCGCTGATAGTAGTTGTGACCCAGCTCGTGATGGATCGTGACGAAGTCGCCCGAATTCACCTTGATGCACATCTTGATGCGCAGGTCGTCCTTGTTATCGATATCCCAGGCGCTCGCATGGCAGACGACTTCGCGATCCGCCGGCTTTTCGAACTGGCTGCGCGTCCAGAAAGTGGCGGGCAGTTCCTCGAAGCCGAGCGAGGAATAGAACCCCTCCCCGATCTTCACCATGTCCATCGGACCGCGGCCCTTTTCCTTCAGCAGGTCGCCGATATCGTAGCCCAGATCGCCCGATCCCGGCGGAGCGACGAGCGGGTAGATGTTGCCCCATTCCTGCGCCCACATATTGCCCAGCAGGTCGGCACGGATCGGGCCGGTCTTCGCCTGCACCGCATCGCCATATTTCTCGTTCAGCTTGGTGCGGACATAGGTGTGCAGCGCGACGTAGAGAGGCTTCATCTCCTGCCACAGCCGCTCGGTCATGGCCGCGAATTCCTTCGGGTCCATGTCGTAATTGGAGCGCCACATGGTGCCCGCATCGGCAAAACCCAGTTCCTGCGCGCCTTCATTGGCCAGAGTGGCCAGACGGGCATAGTCCTGCTTCATCGGCGCACCGACATTGTCGTGCCAGCTGGCCCACATCTCCACGAATTCGGCAGGCGTATGGGCCATGTTGCCCATCTCCGCCTCTATATCCGACCCGTTGACCGGCTGACCGCCCAGCGTGCCCTTGCCCTTGCCATATTGGGACTTGAGATCGGTGGCGATGGTGCTCAGTTCCTCGGCCGCGCCGGTCGTGGTCGGCGCAGGCAGGACGATGCCGTTGCGCACGATATCCAGCTTGCGCGCCAGTTCGGGATCGAGGCCGGGTATCGTCCGGAACTTCGCCGCTTCCAGCGCGTATTTCACCGCCTTTTCCGTGCCGATGGCCCCGATCCGGGCGGCCATCGCATCGGTATCCTCGGTGATGTAGGTCTCGTTCACCCACTGCACCTGCCCCGCCTCCACCGAGAAGGCGAACATATCGGCTTCGAGCGCGGCGACGAAATCGGCGGCGCCCTGCGGTGTCATCGGGAACTGGCCGGTGCTTTCGACAGGGGCCTGTTGGGCCGCGGCAGGAACGGACAGGCCGGCGGCGAGTGCGAACAGGGCGGCAGAGGCAAGCAATTTCATCGGGGGGCAGTCCTTCGGATTCGAAACCGGTTACAGTTGCTACCGGTCTGGACGTTCCGCCGCGATGAATCAAGCCGCCAGGAAGCGCACCATTTCCTCGCCCATGGCGCGTTCCGTCACCGAGCTCATATGCGTGCCGGGAATCCAGACAAGGCGCCCGTCCGGCAGAGCCTCGGTCAAAGCCTCGGGCGAGCCATTGTCGCGGTCCTTTTCGCCGCACAGCACCAGCGTGGACATGGTGATTGCAGCAAGGCCGCTTCGTTCCGTGTCGCCAATCGATTCCAGCAGCAGCCGCGCGGCAACCCGGTCGACCTTCATGGTCTTCATGAATTGCACCGCCAGATAGGCTGGATCGCCCCGCTCGATATTGTCGAACCGGTCGATGGCATCGAGGAAGAAGGCCGAACGCCGCGCCCATCCGGCCAGCCCTTCCAGCCCCATGCCTGCCAGCACCAGCCGCCGGGGCGCGAGCCCGGCAATGACGCAGCGCGCCGCCGTGCGCGCGCCGAGCGAGAAGCCTGCCAGATCGAAGTCCGCCAGCCCCAGATGAGTCACCAGCGCCTCCACATCGCGCACCAGCACGTCATGGGGATAGGCCGCTGGATCATGCGGAGCCGCGCTCTGCCCATGGGCGCGCAAATCCGGCATGATCGCCTCGAACCCCGCCTCGGCCAGCGTGCGGGCATGGCCATATTTGATCCAGTTCACTTCCGCGCTGGAAAACAGGCCATGCAGCAACAGCACCGGCCGCCCCTGCCCCAGCCTGCGGAAAGCAAGCGTGGCGCCGTCGAAGGAGGCGAAATTCTCGGTCACGGGCAAATCGGTCATGCCCGACCTATCGGGCAATTGGCGCCATTCTGGCAAGGGTGCGGACCGAGCTTCGCTTGATTTGCTAAGCAGGCTTATTATACGCCCGCACGTGGCTCATATCGGCTTCCTTCTGGCGGATAATTCCCGCCTCGCGCGCTGGTCCTTCGATCAGCAGGTACGCGCTGCCGGGGTCACCGGCCCTCAGGCACGGCTGCTGCTGCTCCTCGATCGCATGCCGGGCGAGAATCAGGGCTTCTATGCAGAACAGCTGGAAGTCGAACCCATCACCCTGTGCCGCATGGTCGACCGGCTGGAAGAAGCCGCCTTGGTGGAGCGCCGCCGCGATCCTGCCGACCGGCGCGCCTGGCAGCTTCATCTGACCGACAAGAGCCGCCGAATGGTGGGGCAGATCCGGCACGAGGCCGACCTGCTTGTCGATATGATGCTGGAAGGCGTTTCGGACGAAGACCGGGCCGAATTCCACCGCCTGCTCCGGATCGTCGGCACCAACCTTGCCGCCCGGCGCGAATCCGCCCGTACAATTGCGAGAGCTGCCAATGGCTGATGCCGAACCGCAAATCGCCGAAATGCAAGCTGCGGCACCTGCCCCCAAGCGCCGCTGGGGCCGGATCGCCGTGATGCTGGCCATGCCGCTGGCACTGGCCGGGGGCGCTGCGTTCTACTGGCAGAGCTTGCAGGGCAAGGTCGAGACCGACAATGCCTATGTGAAGCAGGACAAGGTCTCGGTCAGCTCGCTGGTAGGCGGCACTATCGTGGACGTGCTGGTGAAGGAGAACCAGACGGTCCAACAGGGCCAACTGCTGTTCCGCATCGATCCCCAGCCCTATGAGATCGATCTGGCACAGGCAAACGCCCAGATCGCCACGGCGCAGGCCGACATCACGGCCCTGTCGAACGATGCCGCACTGTCCGGCGCCGACATCTCCGCCGCGCGCGAGGAAATCGCCTTCGCCCAGTCGCGGCTCGAGCGGCAGAAATCGCTGTGGGATCGCGGCTTCACCACGAAAGCCGATCTCGATGCGGCCGAACATGCCGTCGCCCAGGCGCGCGAGCAGTTGCGCGCCGCCGAAGCGCGCCAGTCCGAGGCCCGCGCCAAGCTGGCCAATGGCGCGGCCGTTCCGGGCCAGAATCCTCGCATCGCCGCCGCTCAGGCCCAGCAGGCCGCAGCCCGGTTGGACCTTTCCCGCACGGAAATCCGCGCGCCGATGGCAGGTCTTGTCGGACAGGCCGATCGGCTCAAGCGCGGCCAGCAAGTTCTGGCCAACCTGCCCGTGCTGACGCTGGTGGGCATCCACGGGACTTATGTGGAGGCCAATTTCAAGGAAACCGACCTTGCCGACATGAAGGTGGGCCAGCCTGCCGAAGTGACTTTCGACGCCTATCCCGGCCTTCGCCTCAAGGGCCATGTCGCCTCTATCGGCGCGGGGACCAATTCGGAATTCTCGCTGCTGCCCGCCCAGAATGCCAGCGCCAATTGGGTAAAGGTCACCCAGCGTGTGCCGGTCCGCATCGAACTCGACGAGAAGAGCCCGCGCGACCTGATCGCGGGCCTCTCGGTCGACGTCACGGTCTTCACCCGCGGCAAGAAGCGCTGACCCAATGGCCAGCGCGGCCGCCCATAGCGAGAAGATGATGCGCGACGAGCCTGAGGTCGTCGCGAAGAACTACCCGCTGCTGGTGCTGGGCGTCATGCTCGCCTCGCTGATCCAGTTGCTAGATACGACGATCACCATCGTCGCCGTTCCCCACATGCAGACCACGCTGGGCGCCTCGGCCGAGACGATCACCTGGGTGCTGACGAGCTACATCATCGCCAGTGCGGTGTTCATGCCGATCACCGGCTGGCTTTCCAACCGGCTGGGCCAGCGGCAATTGTTCCTCTGGTCCGTCTCGGGCTTCATCGTCGCCTCCATGCTATGCGGCATGGCGCAGAACCTTGAACAGATGGTGCTGTTCCGGGCCATTCAGGGCATTGCCGGAGCATTTATCGGTCCGCTGAGCCAGTCCGCCATGCTCGACGCCACCCGGCCCAGCAAGCGCGCCCAGATCATGACCGTGTGGGGCGTAGGCGTGGTGATGGGCCCGGTGCTCGGCCCGGTGCTGGGCGGCATCCTGACGGAGAACTGGAATTGGCGCTGGGTGTTTTACGTCAACCTGCCCATCGGCGCGCTGGCGCTGTTTCTGCTCATCACCCAGCTTCCCCGCCGGGAGATCGTACGCCGTCCTTTCGATCTGGCGGGCTTCTCCTTCATCGCGATCACGCTTTCCGCGCTGCAACTTATGCTCGACCGCGGTCCCCGGCTCGACTGGTTCGATTCGCTGGAAATCTGGGTCTATGCTGTAGTGACCGTGTCCTGCGCCTGGATGGCGCTGGTCCACCTCGCCACGGCGCGCCATCCCTTGTTCGACCGCAGCCTGTTCCGCGACCTCAACCTCATCACCGCGATGTTCTTCATCTTCGTGGCAGGCGCGATCCTGTTCTCGTCCATGGCGCTGCTGCCCAGCCTGCTGCAGAGCGTGATCGGCTATGGCGTGGTGGAAACCGGCATGATGCTGGCCATGCGGGGCCTTGGCGTGATGGCCAGCATGCAGGTGGCGGGCCTGCTGATGCGCTTCGGCGCCGATACGCGCGCGCTGATCGGCATGGGCTACGCCGTCACCGGCTATTCGCTCTACATGATGTCGGGCTGGAATCTGGAGATCACCCCGTGGGACGTGGCGATCCCTGGCCTCGTTCAGGGGCTGGGCATCGGTATGGTGTTCATCCCGCTAAATACCAGCGCATTTGCCACCCTGCCCCCCCATCTGCGCACCGACGCATCGAGCCTGATGAACCTGTTCCGCTCCATCGGATCGTCGCTCGGCATCGCGATCCTGACCGCTATCCTCACCCGCAACCTGCAGATCGCGCATGTGGACCTCGGCGCGAACGTCACCGCCAGTGCGTCCAGCTTCATCGACCTGTCCTCGATAGACCGCTTCGGCGAACTGGGCAGCGCGGTGATGGCGATGGCGGACCTGCAGGTGAACCGACAGGCAGCGATCATTGCCTATACGGACGATTTCCGCGCGATGATGTGGCTATCCTGGCTGGTGGTGCCGCTGGTAATGTTCATCAAGCCGCCCCGCCGCCATCAGCCGGGGCGCTAGGCCCGTCTTCCCCGCGCGAGCAGGACAATTGCCGCAATTGAAACCAGCGAGCCAAGGAACGCCAACGCCATATCCTTCTGCGCGTCCCAGATATCGCCCTGCTGGCCATTATACTGATCGGCCATCTCACCTGCCGCTATTATGCCGAGCAGCCATTCGACGATTTCGTAGAGGCAGGATACGGCAAGGACGAAGGCAAACGCGGACCATAGTGCGCCGCGCAGCTTGAGGCCGTCCATGCGCATCACTTCAACCACCGGCAGCACGCTCAGCACTCCAAAGGCGAAGTGGACCAGCCGGTCGTAATTATTGCGCTGCCAGCCGGTAATCGCGGACAGATCGCCACCGGTCAGGCTGCGATACCATTCATCATAGGGAAGGTTCGTATAAGTGTAGCGCCCGCCCAGCGTGTGCAGCAGGAAGAACACCACCACGCAGCCCAGCGATGCATTGGAGATCGGCCAGCGCCGCAGCAGCCATGGCGCGGCAACAAGCAGCAGGAACGTGGGAATATGGTGGAGCGGCGCAACGTCCGGATAGGGCTGATCGATCTGCGCGGCGACAAGGGCGATGGCCAGCAGTGCCAGCCATCCCCATTGCGCAACTCTCAGCCGCGGCACAGCGCCGCCCCTCCCTTGAAGGATCAGCCCTTCTTGAGGTGACGACGGCCGAGCAGTTCGGCGATCTGCACTGCGTTCAGCGCCGCGCCCTTGCGCAGATTGTCGCTGACGCACCACAGGGCCAGGCCATTCTCTACGGTCGAGTCCTCACGCACGCGGCTGATGAAGGTGGCGTAATCGCCCACGCATTCGATCGGGGTGACATAGCCGCCATCCTCGCGCTTATCGATCAACATCACGCCCGGCGCCTCGCGCAGGATGTTCTGGGCCTGCTCGGCCGAGATTTCGTTCTCGAACTCGATGTTCAGCGCTTCGGAGTGGCCGACGAACACGGGCACGCGCACGCAGGTGGCCTGCACCTTCACCTTGGGATCGAGAATCTTCTTGGTCTCGGCCACCATCTTCCATTCTTCCTTGGTCGAACCATCGTCGAGGAAGACGTCGATATGCGGGATCACGTTGAAGGCGATCTGCTTGGTGAACTTCTTGTTTTCGACCTGATCGCCCACGAAGATCGCGCGGCTCTGCTCGAACAGCTCGTCCATGCCCGCCTTGCCCGCGCCGGAAACCGACTGGTAGGTGGCGACGATCACGCGCTTGATCTTGGCGGCATCGTGCAGCGGCTTGAGCGCCACGACCATCTGCGCGGTGGAGCAGTTGGGGTTCGCGATGATGTTCTTCTTGGTGTAGCCGTCGATCGCTTCCGGGTTCACTTCGGGAACGATCAGCGGCACGTCCGGGTCCATGCGGTAGAGCGAGCTGTTGTCGATCACCACGCAGCCGGCGGCGGCCGCCTTGGGCGCATATTCGGCCGTCGGGCCAGACCCTGCGGCGAACAGGGCGATGTCCCAGCCGGTGAAATCGAAATGTTCGATATTCTGGCACTTGAGCATCTTGCCGGTGTCGCCCAGCTCGATTTCCGTCCCGGTCGAACGCGGCGACGCGACGGCGGCCACTTCGTCCATCGGAAATTCGCGTTCGGCCAGGATCGCCAGCATTTCGCGGCCGACATTCCCCGTGGCACCGACAACAACTACCCGATAACCCATCTTGATAACTCCCGGTTGCCCGATGCGGCGGGCAAAGATTCAGCTGAAAAGGAAAAGGGCGCCCCGGCTTACCAGCCAGGACGCCCTTTCATGATCTTGAGATCGGCGCGGGCTGTTAGCCCTCCTGGCCGGCGCTCTGATAGTCGCGCCGCTCTGCGATGCGCGCACTTTTACCCGTGCGGCCGCGCAGGTAGTAGAGTTTCGCCCGCCGCACGACACCGCGACGGACGACGGTAATCGATTCAATGTTCGGCGAGTAGAGCGGGAACACGCGTTCCACGCCTTCGCCGAAGCTGATCTTGCGAACGGTGAAGTTGCTGCCCATGCCGCGGTTCGAGCGGGCGATACAGACGCCTTCGTAATTCTGGACGCGGGTGCGTTCGCCTTCAACGACGCGCACGCCGACGCGGACGGTGTCGCCCGGACGGAATTCGGGGATGTCCTTCGAAGCCTTGGCGATTTCTTCGGCTTCAATCTGCTGGATCAGGTTCATTGACCTAGGTCCTTCATCAATTACTGCGCGCCAGAGGCAGGTCAGTCCCGAGCGCCCCTGTGGCGCTCCCAAAGGTCTGGCCTGCGTAACCGTGTGTCATCTTCCGCCCTTTGTTTCCGCCAGGCGGCGATTTTCGCATGATCCCCCGATCGCAGCACTTCAGGGATCGTGCGCCCTTCCCATTCAACAGGTCGGGTATAGTGCGGATATTCGAGGAGACCTTCTTCGAAGCTCTCTTCGGTACCGCTGGAAGCGGCGCCCATTACGCCGGGAAGCAGGCGAATGCAAGCGTCCAGAAGCATCAAAGCGGCAGGTTCTCCGCCCGACAGCACGATATCGCCGACAGAGACCTGTTCGACAGGCCTACCTTCGAAGATTCGCTCGTCGAATCCCTCGAAACGGCCACACAAAATGGTCACGCCCGGCCCTGCCGCAAGCTCGCGAATCCGGGCCTGCGTGATCGGCTTGCCCCGCGGCGTCATTGCCAGCACGGGGCTGTCCGGATGGCGCTCCAGCGCATGGTCCACCGCACGGGCGAGGACATCCGCCTTGAGCACCATGCCCGCCCCGCCGCCTGCCGGAGTGTCATCGACGGTACGGTGCTTGTCCTGCGCGAAGTCGCGAATCTGCACGGTCTCGCACGACCATTTCCCTTCCTCCAGCGCACGCCCGGCAAGCGAAATGCCCAGCGGCCCGGGGAACATCTCGGGATAGAGAGTGAGGATGGTGGCAGAGAAGGTCATTGCGGCAATGTCCAGTTCTCAACTTTCAGACCGGGCAGATCGGCAAAGTCGGCTTCATTATTGGTGACCAGCGTCACCCCGAGAGAAAGCGCATGTGCCGCAATCAGCCGATCGAATTTCGTCCGCCTGAAGGGCAAGCTGCCATAAGTCAGCCCCGCCAGTTCATCGAAAGGAACAGCGGGGATAGCGTCAAGAAAGCCGCGAAGTTCAGGCGCGTACGCAGCCGCCTCGCCAAAACCGACAGCGATTTCAGCAAGACTTATCGTCGAACAGCACAAACTGCCCTCATCCCGTTCTCCAACCCGGCGAGTCAGTTCCTCGCTGGCGCCGTTGAGCAGGTAGATGCAGATATTGCTGTCCAGCATGAAGCTGAATTCAGTCATCCCGCCTCAGCAATCTGCCTTCCCAATCCAGTTCCCGCTCTTCGAATTGCCGTTCGTCGGGCTCCAGGGGTTTCAGCCATGGGGCCTTCCCGGCAAACCTGCTGACGTCGATTTTCCGTTTCGGCTTATCCACGGGCTCCAGCGAATAGCCCTGCTGAACTTCGCGCAGCACCATCTCGGAACCTTCCTCCAACCCAAGCGCCTTGGGCAAGCGCAGGGCGAGGGAATTGCCCGACTTGAAGACCTTGGCCCTATATTCCTTGCCCATTGGCGCCTCCGTATATACGCAATGTATATACTATTCGGCAAAGCCGGCTGCAACCACCAGTCGCGCCTCGTTCCATTCGGGCACGGCGGCTTCGTTCATGGGAACCATGAACTTCTTTCCGTCAGGCTTTTCGATCTCGATCACGTCGCCCGCGCCGTAATTCTCAACGGCGACCACTGTGCCCAAGGCCACTCCGTCATCGGAAATGGCCGGCAGGCCGAGCAGATCGGCATGGTAATATTCGCCTTCCTCCAGTGGAGGGAGCGCAGAACGGGGGACGGTGAGGAGAGTGCCGCGCAATTTTTCGGCGGCGGTGCGGTCGGCGATTTCCGCGAAACGGGCGATTGCGCCGCCCTTGCCGTCGTCGCGCATCTTCCTGAGGGTCAGCGCGCCGTCATTGAACAGCTTGAAGCGGGAGAGCGCCGAAACGCCCTCCCCGAACAGCTTGAGGCGGACTTCGCCCGTCACGCCATGCGCACCGGCCACGGCGGCGAGAGTGACGGGCTTGTCCTGCACTGCTGCTTAGCCTTCGGCCTGTTCCTCAGCCGGGGCTTCGGCAGCCGGAGCTTCCTCGGCGGCCGGTTCTTCGGCCGGAGCATTGGCAGCTTCTTCAGCGGCGCGAGCGGCTTCTTCGGCTTCAGCCAGCTTGGCAGCCTTTTCTTCGGCGCGTTCCTTGGCCTTGTCGCCCGGTTCGCCCTTCTTCGGGTTCACGCGAGCGTCGCGTTCCTTGATCCCGGCATTGTCCAGGAAACGGGCAACGCGATCGGTCGGCTGCGCGCCAACACCCAGCCAGTAGCGGATGCGATCTTCGTTCAGCGTGATGCGAGCCGGGTTATCCTTGGCGAGCACCGGATTGTAGGTGCCGACCTGCTCCAGATACTTGCCGTCGCGCGGGCTGCGCGTGTCCGACACGACGACGCGGTAGTAAGGACGCTTCTTCGCGCCACCGCGCGACAGACGGATTGCAATTGCCATTGTAACTTACCTTTCCGAACTAAACTTTTGAAATCACTTCTTGTTCAATAAATCCTGGATGTTCGACGGGAGTTGGCCGCCAGTGCCGAGGCCCGGCAGGCCTCCGCCCGCACCTCCGCCAAGCCCGGGCATAGCGGCACCCATGCCGCCCTTGCCCAACAGGGCACCCAGCCCCTTGAGGCCGCCCATCTTCCTGATCTGCTTCATGGCGCGCGCCATTTCCTGGTGCATCTTCAGCAGCTTGTTGACGTCCTGCACCTGCGTGCCCGAACCCTTGGCCACGCGGATCTTGCGCTTGGCATTGAGCAATTCGGGCCGCGCGCGTTCCTGCGCCGTCATGGAGCCAATGATGGCATCCATATGCAGCAGAACCTTGTCGTCCATGCCGCTCTGCGCCATCGCCTGCTTGGCCTTCTTCATGCCAGGCATCATGCCCGCCAGCATGCCGAGGCCGCCCATGCTCTGCATCTGGCGCAGCTGAGTGCGAAGGTCGTTCAGGTCGAACTGGCCCTTCATCATCCGCTCGGCCAGACGGTCGGCATCTTCCTTCTGGATCGTCGCCGCGGCCTTTTCGACCAGCGAGACGATATCGCCCATGCCGAGGATGCGGCCGGCAACGCGCGAAGGTTCGAAAGGCTCGATCGCGTCGATCTTTTCGCCCGTACCGGCAAACTTGATCGGCTTGCCAGTGACGGCGCGCATCGACAGCGCCGCACCGCCGCGCGCATCGCCGTCCATACGGGTCAGGACCACACCGGTAAGGTCGATCTCGCCCGAGAAGCTCTGCGCGACGTTCACTGCGTCCTGGCCGGTGAGCGAATCGACCACCAGCAGGGTTTCCTGCGGAGTAGAGATCGCGGCCACGGCCTTCATCTCGGCCATCAGCGCATCGTCGACATGCAGGCGGCCCGCCGTATCAAGCAGCAGCACGTCCACGGCCTGCAGCTTGGCAGACTGAAGCGCGCGGGCCGCGATATCGGTGGGCATCTGGCCCGGAACGATCGGCAGGGTCGCAACGCCGGTCTGCTCGCCAAGCACGGCAAGCTGTTCCTGCGCGGCCGGGCGATTGACGTCGAGCGACGCCATCAGCACCTTCTTGCCCTGCTTTTCCTTGAGCAGCTTGCCGAGCTTGGCAGTAGTGGTGGTCTTACCCGAGCCCTGCAGACCGACCATCATGATGACGGCAGGCGGGCTTACCGCGAGATCGAGGCCGACGGCTTCCTGCCCGCCCAGCATCTCGACCAGTTCGTCATTGACGATCTTGACCACTTGCTGGCCCGGCGTGACCGAGCGGAGCACTTCCTGCCCCACGGCCTTTTCGGTGACCGAATCGATGAAGCGGCGAACCACCGGCAGCGCAACGTCGGCTTCCAGCAGCGCGACGCGCACTTCGCGCATCGCCTCGCGGACATCGTCTTCCTTGAGCGCACCGCGCCCACGCAGGCGATCGAAGACACCGCCAAGCCGGTCAGAAAGACTGTCGAACATCGACCGCTGCAACTCCTCCGCCAGCATGAAACCGGCCAAACGCGAAAAACGCCGGCGGACGAAACCTCGTCAGCCAGCGGGAAATCCAGTTACTCGCCCATGCCGTAAGGCACGGATATATTGGGTGAATGGTGGAGCCTAGCGGGATCGAACCGCTGACCTCCTGCATGCCATGCAGGCGCTCTCCCAGCTGAGCTAAGGCCCCATTCATTCATTTACCGGAGGGCTGGGAGCCCTCCGAAACCGACCTTGCCGGGCCGGGAGGCAGCCCTCTATGCGCACTCCCAACCCTTGGCAAGAGGATAATTTCGCCTTCGACGAATTAATTATCCTCGTCGTTATCGTCGCCCGCGCCGGCAACGCCGAGATCGTCGTCACCGCCCAGGTCGACGTCGTTATCCGGCGAATCGACGTCCTCGTCGATGTCTTCCAGATCGTCGTCGGCGAGATCAGAATCCTGATCCTCGACTTCCTTTTCCTTCACCGCTTCCTCGAACGGAATCGGCTGCTTCGACTTGAGCACCGGCTCCGGATACCACTGGTTGCCGCATTCGATGCAGGCCACCGGATCCTCCTTGCCGAGGTCGTAGAAGCGGGTGCCGCATTTCGGGCAGCTGCGCTTCGTCCCCCACTCAGGCTTGACCATAATCATTCCTCAACTGGGCCCGCGAGAGAGGCGGGCGATAAATCTTGCGTGGTGATGGATATTACCGGCGCCGGAATCAAGTACCGCCGCCTCACCGGGTGGCGCGCCTTGCCATAGGGCAAAGGCACTGTCAAAAGCCGCGCGCATCCAGCCCTCCCTATAGAGAGTCCTCAGTACCTTGTCGCACGCCGATCCTGCCGCCGCCCGCCCGCGCCGCTTCACTGCCACTGGCCCCCTGCGCGGAAAGATTCGAGTTCCCGGCGACAAGTCGATCAGCCACCGCGCGATCATGTTTTCGTCGCTGGCGGTGGGCGAAAGCCGCATCACCGGCCTGCTGGAAGGCGAGGATGTGATGGCCACCGCCGCCGCCATGCGCGCGATGGGCGCGCATATCGAACGCGTGGGCGATGGAGAGTGGCGGGTCAACGGCGTGGGCGTAGGCGCCCTGCTCCAGCCCGAGGCGCCGCTCGACATGGGCAATAGCGGCACCTCCACTCGCCTGCTGATGGGCCTCGTCGCCAGCCATCCGATCACGGCGACCTTCGTGGGCGATGCCAGCCTGTCCAAGCGCCCGATGGGCCGCGTGACCGGCCCCCTCTCCCAGATGGGCGCCAGTTTCGAGACATCGGAGGGCGGCACCCTGCCCCTTACCGAACGCGGCATCGCGCCTGCCGTGCCGATTACCTATCGCCTCCCCGTCGCTAGCGCGCAGGTGAAGAGCGCCGTGCTGCTCGCCGGGCTCAACGCGCCGGGCATCACCACCGTGATCGAGCCGGTGCCCACCCGTGACCATACGGAGCGAATGCTCACCGGCTTCGGCGCCGAACTGTGGGTGGAAGAGGAAAATGGCGAACGCGTCATCCGCATTCGCGGCGAAGCTGTACTCAAGCCGCAGGTGATCGACGTTCCGGGCGATCCGTCCTCCGCTGCCTTCTTCCTGGTCGCGGCGCTGATCGTGCCGGGCAGCGACGTGATTATCGAGAATGTCGGCCTCAACGCCACGCGCGCCGGGCTGATCGAAGTGCTGCGCCAGATGGGCGGCAGCATCGTGGAGCTGAACCGCCGAGAAGTGGGCGGCGAGCCGGTGGCGGATCTGCATGTCACCCATTCGGCGCTGAAGGGGGTGGAGGTCGATCCCGCCATCGTGCCCAGCATGGTCGACGAGTTCCCCGCCCTGTTCGTCGCCGCCGCGCTGGCCGAAGGCCGCACGGTGACGCGCGGGCTGGAGGAACTGCGCGTGAAGGAATCGGACCGGATCGCCGTGATGGCCGCTGCCCTCACCGGCGCGGGCGCGCGAGTGGAGGAAACCGAGGACGGCCTGATTATCGACGGCACCGGCGGCGAGCCGCTGCGCGGCAGCGCCAATAGCCGCGTGAAGACCCATCTCGACCACCGCATCGCCATGAGCATGGCCGTGGCCGGCCTTGCCTCGCAAGATGGCGTCGAAGTGGACGATACCCGCCCCATCGCAACCAGCTTCCCCAATTTCGAGGCGCTTCTGGACGGGCTCGGCACGGCGGAATGAGCCCGACAACCGCCAATATCTTCGGCTTTGCTGGCATGGCCTGCATTATCGGCGCCTATGCCTATCAGACGGCAAGGGCCGAGCCGAACCCCTTCATCCAGCACGGCACCAATCTGCTGGGTGCCGCCCTGCTGACGGTTTCGCTGCTGGTGAACACCAATCCCGCTTCGCTGGTGCTGGAATTCTTCTGGGCCGCCATCGCGATCTATGGCCTTGTGCGTGCTTTCCTGAAACGCGGGGAGAGCAAGGCATGATCATCGCGGTCGACGGGCCCACCGCTTCGGGCAAGGGCACGATTGCCAAGGCCCTCGCCGCCCATTTCGGCCTGCCGCATCTCGATACCGGTTTGCTGTATCGCGCAGTCGGGCGGCAAGTGGCGCTGGATGGCGGCAATCCCGACGATCCCGCCGATGCCGAACAGGCCTGCGCCTTTCCCGATTCGCTGCTGGCCGATCCGGCACTGCGCAGTGAGGAAACCGGCGGGCTGGCGAGCCGCGTCTCCATCCATCCGGGCGTGCGCCGCGCGCTGTTCGAACGCCAGCGCGCCTTTGCCACCCGGCCCGGCGGCGCGGTGCTGGACGGGCGCGACATCGGCACGGTGATCGCGCCGGAAGCCGGGGCGAAGCTGTTCGTCACTGCCAGCGTGGAAGCGCGCGCGCAGCGCCGCTTCCTCGAAATGCGCGAGCGCGGCGAGGATGTGACGCTGGAGGCCATCGAGGCCGATTTGCGCGAGCGGGACGAACGCGACCGCACTCGCGCCACCGCTCCGCTTGTCGCAGCCTCCGATGCCGTACTGCTCGACACCAGCGCGCTGAATCGCGACGAGGCCGTGAGCGCCGCCATCCGCATCGTCAACGAGTTGACCGGCCAGACGCCCTGCCCCTGAGACTATCCCAGCCCACCCGCACCGGAGTTACCGTTATCATGCGAATCTTGCTCCCTGCCCTCACTCTTGCCCTGCTGCTGCCTGCTGCTCCGGCCATGGCGGCGGATATCCCGCTGGTGATCGCGCCGATTCCGGAGCGCGCGGCAGAGACAGAGGAAGACTGGGCGCAGATGGTGCCGCAGGCCTATCTCTCCGGCTCGGAGCAACCCTGTAACAGCCCGATCCTCTATCGCGACGCGGCGAGCGAGGATGGCAAGGTGCTGTTTCAGGAAGTCTGCCGCTGGGTAACGAGCAATTACATCGTCGCGGTCGACCTTGGGACCGGCGCCCGCAAAGGGGCTGACGGACGGCAGCGACCTGCAAGTGCTGCGCGAAGGGCCTTATGAAGACAACCTTTTGATTTCACGCCATAAATATCGCGATGGCGATGAAGGCGGCAGTTATGATCCCACTTTCATGGTCTCTCCTGCCGGGAAAGACCTGCTGATGGTCCCCGGCACGGACGGCGCGGAGCCCGAAGCGGCGCTCAAGGCCTGGCTCGAGGCGACCGGCAGCAAGGCCTGGTAAGCCGCCTGCGGCAACCGAAGGGAAAAGCCCGGATTTCCGATCCTGGTACAAGTGTAACAGGTGTAACACTCCCCTGCCCGGCCCGCCTGCGAAACCGCGATTTTCCTTGCTTTCCGGCGCGCTTTGCCATAGGCGCCGCGACGTTCGACGGGCGTGTTGCGCCGGTCGATGGCCACCATTGCATTTACCGGCCTCTGCACGGCACTTCGCCGCAGGGCTTCCGCTTTGGAGATCATCGCCCGCCTCCCCTGCCCCAAGGATGCCCGTCGCTGCATTCGGCACGGCGGGCGGTTCGGCCCTTTGGCCCGCCACGGCAATGGTGCCTGGGCGGAGAAAGACCGGCGGAAACAACCGCCTGGCCGGAAAATGTCAGTACAGGAAACTACAGGAATGGCCTCTTCGGCAAATCCCTCGCGCTCCGATTTCGAAGCGCTGCTCAACCAGTCTCTCGGCGATGCCGCCGACGGCGGCTTTGAAGGCCGCGTCGTCAAGGGCACCGTCACCGCGATCGAAGGCGACAAGGCCGTGATCGACGTCGGCCTCAAGAGCGAAGGCCGCATCCGCCTCAGCGAATTCGCCGGCCAGACCCTTTCCGTGGGCGATGAAGTCGAAGTCTTCGTCGACCGCGTCGAAAACGCCGATGGCGAAGCAATGCTCAGCCGCGACCGCGCCCGCCGCGAAGCCGCCTGGGACAAGCTGGAATCCGAATTCGGCGAAGGCAAGCGCGTCGAAGGCCGCATCTTCGGCCGCGTGAAGGGCGGCTTCACTGTCGACCTCGACGGCGCCGTGGCCTTCCTGCCCGGCTCGCAGGTCGATATCCGCCCCGTGCGCGACGTCACCCCGCTGATGGATATCCCGCAGCCCTTCCAGATCCTCAAGATGGATCGCCGCCGCGGCAACATCGTCGTTTCGCGCCGTGCGGTTCTGGAAGAAACCCGCGCCGAACAGCGCAGCGAACTGATCGACAAGCTGGCCGAAGGTCAGGTGATCGACGGCGTGGTGAAGAACATCACCGATTACGGCGCCTTCGTGGATCTGGGCGGCATCGACGGCCTGCTCCACGTCACCGACATGAGCTACAAGCGCGTCAACCACCCGAGCGAAGTCATCAATATCGGTGACGTCGTGAAGGTGCAGATCATCCGTATCAACCAGGATACGCAGCGCATCAGCCTCGGCATGAAGCAGCTCGAAAGCGATCCCTGGGATGGCGTTGCCGCCAAGTACCCGGTCGGCGCCAAGCTGCACGGCACTGTCACCAACATCACCGAATACGGCGCCTTCGTGGAGCTGGAAGCCGGCATCGAAGGCCTGGTCCACGTTTCGGAAATGTCCTGGACCAAGAAGAACGTCCACCCCGGCAAGATCGTCTCGACCTCGCAGGAAGTCGACGTGGTCGTGCTCGAAGTGGATGCCGAAAAGCGCCGCATCAGCCTCGGCCTCAAGCAGGCCCAGCAGAATCCGTGGGAAGCCTTCGCCGAGAAGCACCCCGTCGGTTCGACCGTGGAAGGCGAAGTCAAGAACGCCACCGAATTCGGCCTGTTCATCGGTCTGGACGGCGACGTGGACGGCATGGTCCACATGTCGGACATCGCATGGGGCATCTCGGGCGAAGACGCGCTGGCCCTGCACCGCAAGGGCGAGCAGGTCACGGCCGTGGTTCTCGACGTGGACGTCGACAAGGAACGCATCAGCCTTGGCATGAAGCAGCTTGAAAAGGGTGCTCCGGCAGCCGGTGGTTCGACCGGTTCGGGCGGCCTCAAGCGCGGCGACGTTGTCACCGTGACTGTCCTCGAAGTCCGCGATGGCGGCCTCGAAGTTCAGGCTGGCGACGATGGCGCGACCGGCTTCATCAAGCGCAGCGACCTGGGCCGCGACCGTGACGAACAGCGTCCGGACCGCTTCCAGTCGGGCCAGAAGGTCGACGCGATGGTCATCGGCTTCGACCGTTCGAAGAAGCCCAACTTCTCGATCAAGGCTCACCAGCTGGCTGAAGAAAAGCAGGCTGTCGAACAGTACGGCTCGTCCGACTCGGGCGCCTCGCTGGGCGACATCCTGGGCGAAGCTCTGAAGAAGGCCGACTAAGGCCCTCCGCCTCTAAAGGCTCAAGGAAAGGCCCGTCGCTCACTCGAGCGGCGGGCCTTTCCTACATGGGGCGCCGGCGTTACGGTCCACGCCATGCCTCACACTCGTAAAGCCAGCTGCCAATGCGGTGCGCTTACCGCCAAGGTCGCCGCCGAAGCACAACCGATGACTGTCCTGTGCCACTGCCGCGACTGCCAGCGTCGCAGCGGTTCGCCCTTCGGGATCATCGCCTATTTCCCCACAGAGACCGTGACGATTTCCGGACAGGCCCGCGAATTCACCCGGCCGACCGATGAAGGTAACAGCTTCACCGGGGGCTTCTGCCTGCAATGCGGCAGTACGGTTTACGCCAGGGCGAGCAAATATCCCGCGATTCTCGGCGTGCCCGTGGGGGCATTCGCCGATCCCGATTTCCCTAGTCCCGCCCGCTCGGTCTATGAACAGACCCGACATGGCTGGGTACACTTGCCGCACGGCATGCCCCAGCACCTGCGCGGAAGGGAGAGCTGACGATGGAAGCTGCACCGTTTCTGATGTTCCAGGGACAGGCACGCGATGCGCTGACGGCATATCGCGCGACCTTCCCCGATTTCGAGGAAGTGCTGCTGCAGGAACATCCTGCAGGCCCGATGGGCGGACAGATCGCCATGGCGCGCATCCGCGTGGGCGGGCTGGAGATCATGCTCAACGACAGCCCGCCGATCCATGATTTCACTTTCACGCCGTCCAGCTCGATCTTCATCACCTGCGACAGCGAGGACCAACTCCGCCTGCTGGCGGAGCGACTGGGCGATGGCGGGGCATTCCTGATGCCAGTCGATTCCTATGGCTTCAGCGCGCTCTTCTGCTGGGTTGCCGATCGTTTCGGTGTAAGCTGGCAACTCAACCTTCCATAGGCCTTACTCATGCTCCAGATTCACCAGTTCCCGTGCCTGAATGACAATTACGGCTATCTGCTGCACGATCCGGCCAGCGGAGAGACGGCCTGCATCGATACGCCCGATGCGCACGTCTATCTGCGTGAAGCCGCGGCAAAGGGCTGGACCATCACCCAGATCTGGAACACGCACTGGCATGCCGATCATGCGGGCGGGAACGAGGCGATCAAGGCCGCCACGGGCTGCACCATCACTGCTCCAGCAGGCGACGCGACGAAGATCGCCGGTGTTGACCGGACCGTCGGCCAGGACGACACAGTGAGCCTGGGCGATTTCACCGCTGAAGTGATCGACGTAGGCGGGCATACGATGGGCCATGTCGCCTATTATCTGCCGCGCGCCGGGGTCGCCTTTGTCGGCGATTCGCTCTTCGCGCTGGGCTGCGGGCGCATGTTCGAAGGCAGTCCGCCCCAGTTCTGGGCCAGCCTCTCGCGCCTCAAGGCCCTGCCGGGCGAGACGAAGATCTATTGCGCGCATGAATATACGGCCTCGAACGCGAAATTCGCGCTCCATGCCGATCCCTATAATGCGGCGCTGGCCGATTATGCCCGCGAGGTGGAGGAAAAGCGCGCTGCCGGAAAGCCGACCGTGCCCACGGTGCTTTCGCGCGAGCTGGCCGCCAATCCGTTCCTCAGGGCCGATACGCCGGAAATGAAGGCGCGCTGGGGTGGGAACGAACCGGCCGAAACCTTCGCCGCGCTGAGGGCGGCGAAGGATTCGTTCTGACCGGAGGCCTTCGGCTCAATAAGCGGCGGTGAAGCGCGCCCGGCTGTGCCGGTGCTGTTCCAGCTCGTCGACCATGGCGATGGCATAGTCGGCAAAGCTGATCTTGCTCTCGCCATTGGCATCGCTGACCAGTTCGTCCCCACCGAGACGGAACGTGCCGAGGCGCGGGCCTTCGAAAATGATCATCGCGGGCGAGAAGAAGGTCCAGTCGATCTCCGTTTCCTTGCGGATGTCGTTCAGGAAATGGATTGCCGGCAGGACGAAGGGCTTGATGTTCTCCGGGAAATTCGGGGAATCGTAGAGCATCACCCCGTCCGGCCCATTCAGGCTCGCAGCACCGCCGGTGATGAGCAGGCGATTCACGCCCGCCTGCTTCACAGCGGACAGCAGGGTTTCGGCCGACACATCGAAATGGATCGCGCTGATCACAGCATCGGCGCCCTTGATGGTTTCGGCCAGCGCGGCAGGATCGGTTGCGTCGCCAGCCACTGCGGTCACGCCCTCACCCGCGGCAATCGCCTCCGGCTTGCGAGCCACGGCCAGCACGGTGTGCCCGCGCGAGACCAGCTCTTTGACGATTTCCGAACCCGCGCGCCCGCTGGCGCCAAGAACCGCTACATGCATCGTTTCATCTCCCAAGAATCTCTCGAGCACGGTCACTGCCTCAGGTGCGTGCTCCGCCGCAAGCCGTATCGCGCACATACGAAAACCCCCGCACGAGGCGGGGGCTAACGTTCCGATACGCAAGGCGCGGGATCAGAGCCCGGTGATCGCCTTGTCGACCAGAGCCTTGTCCGCCTCGGCATTGTGGCCCTTGGCGATCAGGCCACGGGCAGCCGTGGTGGCAGCATTTGCAGCACGGGCGCGAAGCTCGTCCACAGCACCGCGCTGGGCAGCGGAGATCTTGTCTTCGGCCATCTGCTTGCGCCGCTTGATCACGGCCTCGGTATCGGCCTCGGCCTTGGCGACGATTGCCTCGGCCTCGTGCCTGGCGTGATCGAGCATGGCCGCCGCGTCCTTTTCGGCGCTGGCGATCTTGGCGGCATATTCCTTGCGCAGGCCTTCCGCCTCGGCACGCAGGGCCTTCGCCTCGTCAAGCTGCTTGCGGATCTCGGCGATCTTCTTGTCGAGACCGCCGGTGATCACGCCCGGAACCTTCTTCCACACCAGGATGAGGATGAAGACCAGCATGGACAGGCCGACCCAGCCCGCCGGGGCAATGCCCAGCGCGCTCGGTTCAGCGTGATGCTCTTCACCAGCGGGCACTTCGGTCGTTTCGACGAGGTGCTCGTTATGGTTCATCTCGAGCTCGGGGCCCGTGGGAGCAGCGGTCTCAGCCATGGTTCAGCGCTTCCTTCACGGCGGACTTTGCAGCCGCGGCAGTCACCTTCACACCCGCAATGCGAGAGACGATGTCCTGCGCCGCTTCGGCGGCCACGCCTTCGATCTCGGTCAGCGCGGCAGAGCGCGCTTCGTCGATCGCTGCGTCGGCTTCGGCAATCTTCTTGTCGAGCCGGCCCTGCGCGGCGGCGAGCTTCTTTTCGGAAGCAGCCGCTGCGTCGGCCTTGGCCTTGGCAATGAGAGCCTGAGCCTGGGCGCGATTGGCGTTTTCACGCTCCCGCCAGGCAAGCTCTTCCTCGTCGGCCTTGGCGCGCGCTTCTTCAGCGGCGGCAAGATCGCTTGCGATCTGCGTGTCACGCAGCGTCACAGTGTCCATCACCCTGGGCACCATGCCGCGCCCGATCACGAAGAAGACGAGCCCGAAGATGACCAGCAACCAGAAGACCTGGCTGGAGTAGGTTTCAGCGAGCTGTGCTATCTGTGGCATCGATCAGATCCGATGGTCAGCGCGTCAACACACCCGGCCCGGCCGGAGAACGTCCGGCCGGCACACAGGCAAATGGCATTCGTCAGGCGACGAAGATCAGGATCATCGCCACGACGAAGGCGAGCAGACCGAGAAGTTCCGCGGCCGCGAAGCCGATGAACAGACGGCCCTGCTGGCCGTCGGCAGCGCCCGGATTGCGCAGCGCGCTTTCGAGGAACGAGCCGAACACGTTACCCACGCCGATGGCAGCCATGCCGGCGCCGATAGCAGCGAGACCCGCACCGATCAGCTTTGCAGCCTGAGGATCCATTTGAAAACTCCTTTTCTTAGAATTCGGTCAGTTAGTTCAAGGTCTTAGTGAAGATTCTCGGCATCGTTGATGTAGAGCGAAGCCAACAGCGCGAAGACGTAGGCCTGAATACCGGCCACCAGGATCTCCAGCGCGCAGATCGCAATCATCAGGGCGAAGCTCAGGATCGCAACCACCGGACCGATACCGCTCGATGCAGCATTGATACCGTCGATCACGAAACTCGAAAGCACTTCCAGCAGCACGTGGCCGGCCATCATCGCAACGAACAGTCGCAGGCCGAGGCTGAAGGGGCGCACCAGGAAGCTGACCAGCTCGATCACGAAGATCATCGGGATCATCACGAGCGGCGTGCCGTGCGGCACGAACAGCGAGAAGAAGTGCAGCTTATGCTTCCAGAAGCCCACCACCAGCACGATCGCGAAGGACATCACCGCGAGAACGCCGGTCACCGTGAAGTGACTGGTGGACGTGAATGCATGAATCCCCACCAGACCCAGGGGCAGCGGAAGCAGGCCCAGCAGGTTGGCGAAGAGAATGAACATGAAGATCGAGAAGATATACGGAACGTACTTCTTCCCGGCCGGCCCGACATTGGCGGCCAGCAGGCTGTCGATGAAGCCCGTGAAGCTTTCCACAGCCATCTGCCAGCGGCCGGGCACGAGCTCGCGCTTCATGCCACCAGCCACGAAGATCCACAGCGCCACGGCGGCAATCGCCATCCACATCGCGCTGTTGGTGAAGGCAATGTTGTAACCCGCCAGCTCCCAGTTCTGCGTACCGAACAGAGGTTCGATCGCAAACTGGTGCATCGGGTCGACCTTGGCTTCTTCGCCTGCCACTCTACCGTCCCTGTGCCAATGAACGGCAGCGCCCCTCTTCCCCCAATTGCGGGTTCAGTCAGGACGCTGGTTCGAAATCCGAATAATGTTCCTGAAGGCAACGATGATCCCAAGGAACATCATCACCAACAGACCCCAGGGCGAAGTTCCCGCAAACCGGTCGATTACCCAACCGATCAGCGCCCCGCCACCGATCCCCCCCAGCAATTCCGCCAGCACCCGGTTGCCTGTGCGGTAATTCGCATCGGCACCCTGCACTTGCGGCTTGTTGCGCTGTTCTTCCCGCTCGCGTGCAGCCTTCAGCCGCTCATCGAGCGCGTCGATCCGCGCATCTTCACCGATGGGTTCCCGGGCAGTCTCGTCCTCGCTCATGCCGCCTTCCTAATCAGGAGATGCAACACAAGCAAATCCGCCCCTGCCAAGAGCGCCGCCCCCTTAGGCGGGGGGTATCCCCGAGTCAACCGCAAGCCGCGTCTCAATCGGGCATGAAAAAGGCCTTCCCGCATCATCCCTGCAGGAAGGCCTCTCAAGTGTCGGAATTCCGCCGTTTACGGGCAGCGGCTGTCACGCACTGGCGCTTCGCCTGCCGAACGGGTTTTCCAAGTGCCGTCGGGCGCCTGGTATTTTTCGCCCGCCGCCGTGTCGCGGATGTTCTTGCAGCCCGCGCCGAAGGCGAATTCCTCCACCGACACGCCCGCGCCCTGCGCACCCTGCGTGTAAACCGCCTTGCGCTTGATATTGAGGTCCTTGACCAGCTTGTCGACATCGGCCGGAACGGAACCGACCGTGCCCAGATAGCCATCCATCTTCTCGCCCACCTGACCGCTGGTCCGCGCGGCCTGATAGGCCGGATCGCGCTGCGCGGCGGCAGGAGCGGCAACGAGGGCCAGCGCGGCCAGAGCCGCTGCGGCGTGGAAGAGAGTGTGAGCCTGTTTCTTCATGGTATCGCGTGCCACCTTCAGAAAATTCCCTGGTTCTGCTCGATCGTATCCTGCACCTGGTTCTCGATCTTGTAGAGAACCTCCTGCTTGATGTTGATGTTGAGCTCGATCACGATTTTGTCCTCCGGGGCCTTGATCGTGATGCAGCCCCCCAGGACAATCAGCCCCGGAACCAGCACCAGCAACTTCGCCCCTCCGGCAAGTCCCATACGAAATATCTCCATGGGCGCCTTATGCGCCGGGCATTCCGGGGAGGTCAATTTCGGGGACTTCATGGCACTGGCTCACTTTCTGGGTGCTGAATGCCGGATTCATCATCCGGAAGGTCTTCCACCCCCGGCGTGGGAGGCTTGAGGGTCGGGTTCTGGATTATGTTGCCATTGGCATCGATCAGGCCCAGGTCGCGCGGGTTACGGGTCAGGGCCGGATCGTACATCGACTTGAAGCTGCCGATCAGCTGATAGAACGGCGCGTGGATGTTCACGTTGAAACGGATCGGCAGCTTGGCCAGCTGCTTCGTGAGGATATTCTGCGAGGTTCCCGCCCCCTGGCGGATGCCGTCGAAGCGGACCTGAGTAACGATCTCGCCGGTGAGCGAACCGTTCAACGCGATGTCCATCTGCTTGTAATCGAGCGATTTGAGCGCATCGAACGCGTAATTGGCGATCGGGTTCATGTTCTCATAGGTCAGCTTGCCGACATAAGAGACATTCCCGCCCGGCGGGCGCGAAGTGAGCGAACCTCCCTCGATCCGGCCGCCGTTCTCGTCGAACACCAGCGGCACCCTGCCATCGAAAGTACCGGTGGCGGAGATATTGGCCAGTTCCATCCGCTCGATAAACTGCGCGGCGTCCACGCCTTCGAGCTGGATGGCAAAGCGCCGCTCTTCTGCCTGGGCCATGCGGATGACCGCCGGTTCCAGCACGAGCGCGCCGCCGATGAACGGCCAGCGCCCGCCATGGATCGCCATGGTCTGGTTCTCGCGAATCTCATAGCGCAGCTCGCCGCTCTCCACCTCGATGCCGGGGTTGAAGGAGCGAATCTGCAGGCGCTGGTTCGGCGCCGTGACCATGCCAAGCAGGTCGGTGAACTCGATCGTCCCCGAAACGCCCTGCACCGGACCGAAGGCGGCGGCGAAGTCGAAACTGTCAGTCGAGAACTTGCCGGTGCTGGTCACCTTGTCCCGCGTCCAGTCGATCCGGCCCGTGCCGGTGATCGTGCCGTTCGCATTGGCGATGAGGCCCAGCGCAAGGCCGGTCAGCGTATCGGGCTGCATGCCCTGATCGAACAGGATACCCGGAACGTCGAGATCGGCATGGCCAACGCCGCTCGAGAGGTCATGGACGATATTGGCCGCCGTCACTTCGCGGTCGCTCTTCGGTTCGCGCATCACGGCCTTGGCCGTGATGCTGTTGTCCACCAGCGAAAGCGTGGCATCCCGCGCAACGAGCGGCTCGAACCGGCCCGGCGCCTGCCGGTCGACCAAGCGGAAGGCCCCCTCGCTGAGGTCCAGACGGCCATCGGCGAAGCGCCATTTACCCGAGGCTTCGAGCAAATCGAGCGGCACGGCGAAGAGCTTCGCATCGGTGCCGGAGAAACTGCCCTCGATCTCGTCCGCGATCCGCGCGTCAATCCGGGTCAGGCGGAACCGCGTGGGTGCATCTGCCGCGCCCATCGTCACGTCGACATTGTTCGCCACCAGCGTACCGGGCCAGGCAAAACCAACCGCGCCCGACTGGAGCCGCAGCGGCGTCTCGCCCAGCCTGCCCGCCAGATCGAGCGATGGGACACCCGCCGCAACCCTGAACCCTCCGGGACCGCTGCGTAGAATCGCACTGCCGGTGGGCGGACAGAGCTGGAGCGTGCGCCCTTCAAGCGTGAGGCTGGCGAGCGACAGGCTGTCGAAACCGATCGTCGTGCAGCCGCGCCACACCGCAAGCCCCTGGGCGCCGGACCAGTTGCCGTTGAATCGCACTACAAGCCCCTGTGCCGAACCGCCGGGAATGGCCCCGCTCGCCAGCGCCCGGCCGGAAAAGGCCAATGCCCCGTCCGCGCCCTGTGCCACGGTCAGTTCCGGCAGTTCGAGGCTTCCGCCCCCTGCCGCATAGAGCGCCATGCGCATCCTGAGTTCGGCCGCGCCGCGCCCGCCACTGCTTTCCATGCGGCCACTGATCTGTGGCAGTCCCGTGCCGCCGGTCATGAAATTGCCGGAAAAGCGCGGAGCTGTGCCCTTCCCGTCGCTCGCGATCTGGAAGCGCGACAGCGCCAGCAGAATCGATCCGCTCGAGCCGCGAACCCGCGCCTGCGGCATGACGAGGCTGAGCATGTCACCGGTCTTGCGCAGGGTCATTTCAGCGGCGAGATCGCTGCCCCGCCCTTCCCGCGCCAGTGCGCCGCGCATCTGGGCGAGCATCGGGCCGAGCAAGGTTCCTTCGGCCGCCTTCGCCGCGTCGCCCAGCGCCTTGTCCAGCGCGGCGCCGGGACGCAGGCCTGTGCCTTCGAGATTGGCCTGCACTTCGACGCGTTCCCCCGCCTCACGCGTGCGGGCCGAGCCTTCGAGCGCCAGCGAATCGAGCGCCAGTTGCGGCGTGCGCAGGGCGCCGAAGCCCAGTTCATAATCCGCCGTCAGCGCATTCTTGCGCCAGGTGAAGCGGCTCGTCCCATCGAGGCCGTCGAGCCGGTTCTCGCCCAGCGCGAAGCTCTTGCCCGCCAGCGCCGCCTTGCCCTCGACCCCGTCCAGCGTGCGGTCGATCCTTGTATCGAGCCTGACCGCCAGATCGCGCAGCCCCGCCCCGTTATCCGGGCAATCGAGCGCCCCCAGCCGCAAGGGGCCGGAAAAACCGGGCCGCTCCGCATCCATGGTGACCTTGCCGTAGAGAGTGGCGCCGGTTGCCGTGCAGCCTTCCACTGCTAGCTTGGGCGCATTGGCAGCCAGTATGCCCGCAAAGCCGCTGCGCAAATTGCCCTCGCCCTGCGCCTTGAAGCCGACCGGGCCGTAATCGCTTTCCAGCAGCGCCCTGCCATCGACCAGTTCCAGATTGAGGTCCGGAAAGCTGAACGGTTCGGTCGATTTCTGATCGAACAGCAGCGGGTCCAGCGCACCGAAGCTCAATTTGCCCGCACGGTAGCTGCCATAAAGGCGCGGGCGCACGACCCGCACCTTGCCCAGTTCCAGGAAGGGGAAGCGCGGCTCCAGCGTGACTTCCACTCGCTCGATTGTCAGGTCCGGGCGCCCCGGATCGCCTACGACGATATCGGTAATGACCTGCTGCTGCGGGCCGATCGATTCGATCTTGTAAGTGGCCTTGACCCCCAGCTTCTCGAGCTGGCTGGTAATGATGTCTTCCGCCAGCCGTTCGCGTGAGGTCCACACGACAATGCCCGCCGTGGCGAGCAATATCGCCACCACGCCCGCAATGCGCCGTCCGGTCCTGCGGCGACGCGGAGCGGCGGGTGCCTCGGCCTCTTCGCCCGGTTCCTCGTTCTGCTCCGCCATCGTCCCTACACTTGCGCGCAAGCACGGCTAAAGGCAATGCACTGCACGCGGGATGAACGCCCTCGAAGGGGATTTGGCGCTTGGCCGGGGACAGCGACAGCAACACCGATTCGGCCGGGCATCGCGCCCGCCTGCGCCAGCGCCTGCTGGAAGGCGGGGACGATGCGCTGGCCGATCATGAGGTGATCGAATATCTGCTGATGACGGCCCGCCCGCGGATCGACACCAAGCCAATCGCGAAATCGCTCATCCGACGATTCGGCTCGCTCGCCGCAGTACTCAATGCCGATGCCAGAGTGCTGGCCGATCATCCCCAGATGGGAGAAACATCCGCTGCGGCGCTGAAAGTTGTGGCTCTGGCAGCCCGCCGCCTCGCCAAACAGCAAGTGCGCGAAAAGCCTGTACTGGGAAGCTGGCAGGCCCTGATCGACTATCTGCGTATCGACATGGCGCATCTGACGGTGGAGCGCGTGCGCGTGCTCTACCTCAACACCCAGAACATGCTGATCCTTGACGAGCATGTGGGCGACGGTTCGATCGACGAGGCGGCGATCCACCCCCGCGAAGTGATCCGCCGCGCGCTGGATATAGGCGCCACCGCGCTGATCCTGGTCCACAACCACCCGTCGGGCTCGCCCGAACCCAGCCGCGCCGACATCCAGATCACTAACCGCATCGCCGAAGCCGGGCGGCTATTGGGGATCGTGGTGCACGATCACATCGTCATCGGGCGCGAGGGGCACGTCTCGCTCAAGGCCAAGGGGCTGATCTGAGCCCGGATCAGTTCCCCGGCGCCTCGATGCCATAACGGGCATAGGTCGCTTTCAGACTGGGATCGAGCCGCAGTGCCATATCCACATCCTTCGTCCCGTCCTTGTCGCCGAGCTTTGCGCGAACGATGCCGCGCATGAACAGCGAATTGGCGAGGCCCGGCTCACTGCTGAGCGCGGCATTGAGGTCGGTCAGCGCCTCTTCCATCCGGCCGAGGCGGAAATAGGCCATGGCGCGGCTGTCGAGCACCGGGGGCGACCAGCCGCCCCCTTCAACCGCCCGAGTGCACTGCGCCAGCATCGCATCCTCGCGCACTTGCCACACGCTCATGTGCCAGCACAGATTGTTGAGCACTTCCGGATCGCCCGGGCGCTCCACCAGCAGCCTGTCGAGCAATTGCAGGCCCTGTTCCGCCTTGCCGGACATGCCCAGCAGATTGGCCTTCACGACAATTGCAGCGAAACGGTCCTCGAAATCGTCTTCATAGGTTTCGACGAGATCGAGCGCTTCCCCGACATCGCCGATCTCGGCCATGGCCTGAGCCTCAGCCAGCGCGTTTTGAGGCGTGGGATCGATTTCGAAGGCCTTACGCACTGCCTCGAGCGATTCGTCGAGCTTGCCGAGCCGTGCCAGCAGGTCGGCCCGGCTGAACCATGACGCAGAAGTGGGCTCCAGCGCGATAGCCTCGTCCACATCCTCCAGCGCGCCCTGCCAGTCGAGAATACCGCTGCGGAAGGCCGCGCGGTCCAGATAGGGCTGCGCTGCGTCCGGGTCTTTCGCGATGAGCGCCGCATAGGCATCCTCGATCGGGGCAAGCCTTGCCCGGTCCTGCGGCGTGACTTCCCATTGCCGCTTCGCCGTTTCCGGCGCGCGCAGGCTGAGTTTGCCTGCAGCAAAGCGGGCAGCCTTGGCCTTTTCCGCCGTGACATCGGCAGGGGCCACTTCCATCAGCCTTGAGACGACTTCCTCTTTTACCGTGAGCGTGCCCTTGTCGAGCAGTGCCTCGCGCTTGACGCGGGTTCCGGCAATCTCGGTATCCACGATCTCGCGCCCGCGCACTTCATAGCCCACACCCCCTTCGGGGAGGACCAGCTTCAATTTGGTGCTGAAGCCATAGGGGCCAGCCATTTGCACCGGAATATCGCGCCATGCCTTGCGTGCACGGTCTGGCGCGAAGGCGAAATCGCTGGACGGCATGGCAGGCAGATATTCGCGCGCGATCCCGCGCTCGAAAGTCCACATCGGCTGAGTAATGCCGGAAGCGGTGATTACCGCGTGAGCGGTATCCTCGTCATAGCTCAACGAATATTCGAGCATGCTGCCATTGCCGATCAGCTTGTCCATAAAGCTGTCGACGAAAGTGCTCTGATAAGTCGCATCCGGCTGAGCGACGAGCGAACGGATCATGGCGCCAAGCGCGCCGGTCATCTCGACCCGCACGGAATAGAGCGAAGGCAGATCCACCCCCGCAGACTGGTCCAGCGTCAGTTCCAGCGTCCGGTCAGGCGCGGCCAGCGGACGCTGGACCATTTCCACCAGATCGGAACCTTGCGCGTTGATCGGCAGGGCATAGCGGAAAGGCGGCACCTCCCCGATATTGGAGAGCCTGGTGCCGGAAGCGGTGCCGTCCAGCCAGTAATCCTCGCCGCCGATAGTGGCGCGCACGATCATATGGTCGAAGTCGGCGGGCATGGGCAGCAGATCGGGCGCAGCGTCTCCCGAAGTGCTGTGCACAACCACGACATCCGCCGAAATGCCCATCCGGCGCAACATGGCCAGCAGCAGCAGTGACTTGGCCTTGCAGTCACCATAGCGCAGTTGCCATGTCTCTTCCGGCTTTTGCGGCAGATAATTCCCGCCATCGAGCCCGTTGGCGAGGTAGCTCACATCGTCCTGCACGATGCGCAGGGCAGCAGCGGCGCGGGCCAGCGGATCGCGCGTGGTCTTCATGATCGCATCGGTCTTAGCCGCGATCTCGCCCTTGGGATCGATTGAGCCTTCAGTGGCGAAATGAGGCGCCAGCGTTTTCGAAACGTCCTGCCAGCCGGAGAAACTGCCCACCTGCAGCAAGGGCGTGCGACGGAACCGCAAGGGCGCGTCGGCCGGCATTTCATCCATTTCGGCCAGCGGCAGATCGATCTCGAGAACCTTGTATCCGCCCTGCTCCACCGGCTGCACATCCTCCGCGCCGGGCCCGGCCCGCCACTGGACATCCGCGCCATCCGGCCAGGACACGCGCACCCGGCTATGTCCGATCTGGAGAGGAGCGACCGGCAGGCTGTCGATGGACTGGACCTTGTTGCCCAGCGCCTGATCCGCCTGCACGGTGGTGTAGGCCACGCGCAGCACATCGCCCACCCGCAGGCCGGGCACGGCCAGAGTGGCGGTCAACAGCCCGTTGATCGAGCGCTGTTCCAGCTGAGCCTCGCGCCGCAGCACAGTGAAGCGCGCGCCTTGCGCCAGCACGTCCACCACTTCCCCGCCGCGCAGGATTTCCACGCGATTGATGATAATGTCACCCTTGTCGGGAATCCACGAGGCGGAAAGCGTGCCCGCACTGGCAAGCGAATCGGGGCTGTCGAGGCGGAAGGCAATGTCGCGGTAATCCCACACCTTCGCGCCATCGAGCCGCTTCTGGACATCCGCCAGCAGCACGGCAGGGCCGGACGTCAGGTCCTTGTCGGCAAGTGCGATCGGTTCCACCCAGTCGGGCGCGGGCTGATAGAGCGGGTTTTCCCCCGCCAGCACGGGGGCCGCGCTGCACAACAGAACCGTAACCAGGCCGAACCGGCTCGCGCGTGTCATATATTCTCCCCGTTTCGCCCCGCAGGACGTTTCGGGTGTGATTCTGGCAGAGCGCCCGCCGCTCCGCAATCGCAAGCTGGGCCGCTTCGGCGATGCTCTGTTACAGACCCTGACCCTTGCCAAATTCGGGCACTACGCCTAGCCGCCCGGGCAAGACGTCAATATCAAGCCCGGAGTTGTCCATGGTCCCCCGCTACGCCCGCCCCGCAATGGTCGCGATCTGGGAGCCGGAAGCGAAGTTCCGCATCTGGTTCGAAATCGAAGCTCATGCGACCGAGAAGCTGGGCGAGCTGGGCGTTGTGCCCAAGAGCGCGGCCAAGGCGCTGTGGGACTGGTGGGCGACCAATCCGGTGATCGACGTGGCGGCGATCGATGCCATCGAAGCCGTTACCAAGCATGACGTGATCGCCTTCCTCACCTGGGTGGCCGAACAGGTCGACGCTGCAGGTTATGTGGGCGAAGCCCGCTTCATGCATCAGGGTATGACCAGCTCCGACGTGCTGGACACCACGCTGGCAGTGCAGCTTGCCCGCGCTTCCGACCTGCTGCTGGCCGATCTCGACGAATTGCTCGCCGCGCTCAAGCGCCGCGCTGAAGAACACAAATATACGCCCACCATCGGCCGCAGCCACGGCATCCATGCCGAGCCGACCACTTTCGGCCTCAAGCTGGCCCAGGCCTATGCCGAGTTCGACCGTTGCCGCGCCCGTCTGGTCGCCGCGCGTGAGGAAATTGCCACTTGCGCCATTTCCGGCGCGGTCGGCACCTTCGCCAATATCGATCCGTCGGTGGAAGAGCATGTCGCCGCGAAGCTCGGCCTCAAGCCCGAAACGATCTCCACTCAGGTGATCCCACGTGACCGGCACGCCATGTTCTTCTCCGTGCTGGCGGTGATCGCCAGCTCGATCGAGCGCCTCGCCGTGGAAATCCGCCATCTGCAGCGCACCGAAGTGCTGGAAGCGGAAGAATATTTCTCGCCCGGCCAGAAGGGCTCCAGCGCCATGCCGCACAAGCGCAATCCGGTGCTGACCGAAAACCTCACCGGCCAGGCGCGCATGATCCGTTCCTATGCCATGCCGGCGCTGGAAAACGTCGCCCTGTGGCACGAACGCGACATCTCCCACTCCTCGGTGGAACGCTATATCGGCCCGGACGCCACCATCGCGCTCGATTTCTCGCTCGCCCGCCTTACCGGCGTTGTCGACAAGCTGCTGATCTATCCCGAGCGGATGCAGAAGAATCTCGACCGGATGGGCGGCCTCGTCCATTCGCAGCGCGTGCTGCTCGCCCTCACCCAGGCCGGGATCAGCCGCGAGGATGCCTATGCCCTTGTCCAGCGCAATGCGATGAAGGTGTGGGAATCGGACGGCGCTCTCTCGCTGCTCGAACTGCTCAAGGCCGATCCGCAGGTCGCCGCCGCGCTCACTCCGCAGCAGCTGGAGGAGAAATTCGACCTCGGCTATCACTTCGCGCAGGTGGACAGGCTGTTCGAACGCGTCTTCGGCTGAGCCTGAGGTTGCGCCTTCCCTTCGCGAGCGATCCCGCCTAGCCTCTCCCCAACCAAGGGTCGGGCGCAAAGCAAGGGATAGGAGACCGCGGACATGAACATCATCCGCACGATCATCTGGGTCGTGGTCGCGATCCTCCTGCTGGTCTTCACCGTCAACAACTGGAAAGTTGTCGAGGTGAAGATCTGGGAGGATATCCTGATCGAGACCAAACTGCCGGTGCTGGTGATCATCTCCTTCCTGGTAGGGTTCCTGCCGCTATGGCTGCTTCATCGCGGAACGCGCTGGCAGCTGCGTCGCCGGATCAGCTCGCTGGAAACCGCCGTTCGCAACGCGGTGACCGCCAATGCCCCGAAGGGCGACGATCCTGTCGATCCCATCGATCCGGCACCCGAAAATACCGGCCCCAAGCCGGAATGAACTGACGAGAGGCCCCCTTGAGCAACCCAGTCTACCTCGCACTCGACCTGCCGCAACTCGATGCCGCCAAGGCTCTGGCCGAGCGGGTGAAGGCCCATGTCGGCGGGCTCAAGCTGGGGCTGGAATTTTTTTGCGCGCATGGCCATCACGGCGTGCATGAACTGGCTCATCTGGGCCTGCCGATCTTCCTCGACCTCAAGCTGCATGACATCCCCAACACCGTGGCGGGCGCGATGCAGGCGATCCACATGCTGGAGCCGGCCATCGTCACGGTCCATGCCAGCGGCGGCCGGGCGATGATGGAAGATGCAAAGGCCGCGGCCGGCGAACATACGAAGGTGGTTGCCGTCACCATGCTCACCAGCCTCGACGAGAACGACCTGATGCGCACCGGCGTGTCCGGCACCCCGCACGATCAGGTGATGCGCCTTGCCGAACTGGCCGAGCGTGCCGGGCTCGACGGGATCGTCTGTTCCGGACAGGAAGTCGGCTCGGTCCACAAGCAATGGAAGGACGGCTTCTTCGTCGTCCCCGGCCTGCGCTTGCCCGACGGCAACAAGGGCGACCAGAAGCGCATCGTCACCCCGCGCCAGGCGCGCGACGATGGCGCCAGCGTGCTGGTGGTCGGCCGGCCGATCAGCCGCGCGGAAGATCCGGCGGAAGCCGCGCGGGCGATTGAGGCGACGCTTTAAGGCACTTGCATACGGCATCCTCACCGTCAGCTTCACTTGGGTTCAGTCGAACTGACAAGGCCGAAGCGAAGCTTGCTTGAGGCTACTCACCACCCCACTGCGTCATCCTGAACTTGTTTCAGGATCCATTCCTCCGGATTGAGGGCGGTCCGCAGGGCGCGATGGATGCTGAAACAAGTTCAGCATGACGAATGCGCGGGCATCCGACAGTCACGTCGACGAGGTCGTTTGGGACGAGCGGAGCTGGAAGCACTATCCGTGATGGGCGCCCGCCATTCATCCCCGCACCCTCAATTATAGATCAGCGCGTCCGAATTGATGTTGTAGCCCATCAGCTTCAGGCCCTCGCCCTCCTTCACGAAAGTGAAGGTCTCGATCCCGTCGCCTTTCTCGAAGCTGGTCTTGGTGTTGATCACCACGCTCGAGACGCCGTTGTTTGTGTTGGCCTGCCAGCCCGCCTGCTCGCTCGTCTTCACGGCACCCAGCTTGGTATGAATGGCCACGAGTAGCCGTTCGAAGTCCTTTTCAGACGTGACCTTGCGGAATTCGCTCGAGGTGGTGCGCCAGATCGCGGGATAATCCTGCCGGTCGTAATGGGCGTGGAAGCTCTCCACATCCTTGCCGGCCTGTTCCGTGTTTTCCTTCATACCGCAGGCCGCGGCCAGCAGTGCGAGCGACAGGGCAAACGCCAGACGCAATCTTGCAGCCATTCTCTCTTCCCCCCACCTGTGCAATAGGCGCTGCAAGAGTTCCAAAACGGGCCGAGAATGACAAGAGTTTCGATCAAGATATGTGGAATCACGAATCCGCAGACGCTGGAGGCGACGATCGCCGCGCGTGCGGATTACGTGGGGTTCAATTTCTACCCGCCCTCGCCGCGCTTTCTCCCGCTTGATCAGGCGGCAAAGCTGGGCGCGCTGGCAGGCAACAGCATCGCCAAGGTCGGCCTGTTTGTCGACGCGGACGATCATGCGATTGCCGAGGGGGGGGCCGCCGGAAAGATCGACATTCTCCAGCTCCACGGCGCCGAGACGCCAGACCGGGTGGCAGAGGTGAAGACCCGGTTCGGCTTGCCGGTATGGAAAGTGCTGCCAGTCGCCGCCGGGCGCGATGTCGGCATGGCCACGGCCTATCGCGACGTGGCGGACTTCATCCTGTTCGATGCCAAGACGCCCAAGGGTGCCCTGCCGGGCGGCATGGGGCTCGCCTTCGACTGGTCGCTGCTGGCGCTCTATCGCGGGCCTACGCCCTGGGGGCTGGCGGGCGGGCTCAACTCGCTCAATGTGGGCGAGGCGATCCGCACTACGCATACGACACTGGTCGACACCTCCTCAGGCGTGGAGAGCGCGCCGGGCGTGAAAGATGCGGAGAAGATCGCGGACTTCTGCAAGGCAGTGCGCGCGGCTTGAACTGAGCCCAAGCGCAGGTAATGTGCCTCCCCATTTCCTCTCCCCCTGCGGGAGAGGACAGAAGGCCCAAAGGAAAAGGGCGGCCCGTCTCCAGGCCGCCCTTCCCTTTATTCGAACCGGTTGAGCCGGATCAGAACTTCACGCCCACGCCGACGCCGACCGTGTCGGTATCAGTGAAGTCGCTGAAGTTGTGGCGGTAATAGACCTTGCCGTAGAGGCTCTTGCCGAACATCTGCTCGACGCCCGCGCCAAGGTGCGGGGTGTCTTCGCCGTCGCTGACGGTGTAGCCGCCATCGACATAGAGCTTGGTAGCTTCCGAAGCCTTCACGCCGAGGCGGCCGGTGAAGCCCACGCCGATATCGGCGCCGCCGACCAGAGCCTTGTCGGCGGACACTTCGACACCCGCGAAGGCGGTGCTGCCGAGGTCGAAATCGTAGCCCGCGGCAATGCCGGCGGTCGCTTCTTCATCGCCGCCGCCCCAGATCACGCCGCCACGCGCTTCGACGCGTGCTTCGTTGGCGAAAGCAGGCGAAGCCACAGCGGCAGAGGCTGCAACGGCAGCCAGGGTGAGAACAACACGACGCATAGGTAATCTCCTTCAATTCAGCCCCTCGCAAGGGACGAGCCGGTAGCTAGGAACCGCTTCCTGTCGCCCAAATGAACCCCGCGTTCAGATATTGCATCACCACATAATCATGTTGCCAATACGCAACATATTCGTTCATCTGAGCGCAATGTTCCGGCAGGTGCTTCCTCGACGCGAGACGTCCCCCAGGCCCGCCAAGCATGAAAAACACGCATGAAAAAAGGGGCAGCCCTTTCAGGCCGCCCCTCTCGAAAGCTTCGAAATCCCGTAGGGATCAGAAGGTCATGCCGATACCGAACAGCGCGGTTTCGTAAGTGCCGCCGTCCTTTTCAGCCATGATGTGGCGGAATTCGCCCTTGGCGTAGAAGTTGCCGGTGATGCCCTGCTGCAGGCCCAGGCCCACGTTCCAGGCGCCGACGCAGGCGTCGCACGGTTCGCTGTTCCAGCCACCGGCGACGTAGAACTTGCCGGTTTCGTTGGTCTTGAGGCCCAGACGGCCCGAAGCGCCGAAGGAAACCTTGGTGCCGTCCGTCAGGATCTTGTCGGCCGAAACTTCAGCGCCAGCGAAAGCGAGATCGCCGAGAGCGAGGTCATAGCCCGCGGCAACGCCGACGGTTGCATCGTCAAAGCCCTGGCCCCAGAAATAACCGGCGCGGCCTTCCACGCGGATTTCGTTGGCATTCGCTGCTTCATCCTGAGCGAAAGCGGGGGTAGCCAGAACGGCCGACGCCAGACCGAAAGCGGCGGCAAACGCAAACTTGTTCATTTTATTCTCCTTGCATCCTTCCGGCCGCTCTCTCTTGCGAAGCGATCCCGGAAAGGCGGCGCCCCCTTAATCCCGGCCTGTGCATGTGCAACATGACGAATGCTCCGCTGAGCAGAATGACCACAGGGGTGAAACAATATTGCAACACCGCTGTTGCACACTCACACCTGCCTGAAAGTGCAGACACCCCCGGAATGCGCCAAAGCGCTGGACTTGCGCATACCTCTCTGCCAATCGGCGCGGCGGATATGACAGACCTAGCCAACTCATTCCGCACCCAGCCCGACGAGCGCGGGCACTTCGGCCAGTTCGGCGGCCGCTACGTCGCCGAAACGCTGATGCCGCTCATCCTCGATCTGGAGAAGGAATATCGCGCGGCCAAGGCAGACCCTGCCTTCAAGGCCGAGTTCGACAATCTGATGGCCCATTATGTCGGCCGCCCCAGCCCGCTCTATTTCGCGGAACGGCTGACGGAGCACTTCGGCGGCGCACAGATCTGGTTCAAGCGCGAGGAACTGAATCACACCGGCGCGCACAAGATCAACAATTGCATCGGCCAGATCCTGCTCGCCATCCGCATGGGCAAGACGCGGATCATCGCGGAAACCGGCGCGGGCCAGCACGGCGTGGCTACTGCCACGGTCTGCGCGCGCTTCGGCCTGCCCTGCGTGATCTACATGGGCTCCACCGACGTGGCTCGCCAGCAGCCCAACGTGTTCCGCATGAAGCTGCTGGGCGCCGAAGTGGTGCCGGTGGAATCGGGCGCCAAGACGCTGAAGGATGCGATGAACGAGGCACTGCGCGACTGGGTCGCCAATGTGCATGACACGTTCTACATCATCGGCACTGCCGCTGGCCCGCATCCCTATCCGGAACTGGTCCGCGATTTCCAGAGCGTGATTGGCAAGGAGGCCCGCGCCCAGATGCTGGAGCGCACGGGCCGCCTGCCCGACCTGCTGCTGGCAGCCGTGGGCGGCGGATCGAATGCAATCGGCCTGTTCCACCCCTTCCTCGACGATGCCGATGTGGCGATGATCGGGGTCGAGGCAGGTGGTCACGGCGTGGACACGGACAAGCACGCCGCCAGCCTGACCGGTGGCGCGCCGGGCATCCTCCACGGCAACAAGACCTATCTGCTGCAGGACGAGGACGGCCAGATCATCGAGGCACACTCGATCAGTGCCGGGCTCGATTATCCGGGCATCGGACCGGAACATAGCTGGCTGCACGATATCGGCCGGGTGAAGTATCTCCCGATCAACGATGACGAGGCGCTGGAAGCGTTCCAGCTCTGCTGCAAGCTTGAGGGGATCATTCCTGCGCTGGAAAGCTCCCACGCGCTGGCGGCCCTGCCCAAGCTGGCCAAGGAATATGGCAAGGACCAGATCATCCTGGTCAATGTCTCCGGCCGGGGCGACAAGGACATCTACACCGTGGCCGATGCGCTGGGGGCCAAGATATGAGCCGCTTTGCAACCGCATTCGGAAAGGGCCGCCCTGCCCTCGTCTGCTTCATCACTGCCGGTGATGGCGACACCGCCGCCAATCTCGATGCGCTGGTCGCAGGCGGGGCGGACGTGATCGAACTGGGCATGCCCTTTACCGATCCCATGGCCGATGGCCCGGCAATTCAGGCTGCGAACCTGCGTTCGCTGGCCAAGGGCACGACCACGGCGGATGTTCTCGCCCTCGCCGCGGGCTTCCGTGCGCGCCATCCCGAAGTGCCGCTGGTCCTGATGGGCTATGCCAATCCGATGATCCATCGCGGCGCGGACTGGTTCGCCGCCGAGGCTGCCAAGGCAGGCGTGGACGGCGTGATCTGCGTCGACATTCCGCCTGAGGAAGATGCAGAACTTGGCCCGCAATTGCGCGGCGCAGGCCTCAACATGATCCGCCTTGCCACGCCCACCACCGATGCAGCGCGCCTTCCGGCCGTGCTCGAAGGGTCGGGCGGGTTCCTCTATTACGTCTCTGTCGCCGGGATAACCGGCAAGCAGCAGGCGGCGCTCGATTCCATCGAGCAGGCCGTGGCAAGGCTCAAGGCCTCCACCGATTTGCCTGTGGCGGTCGGTTTCGGCGTGCGCACGCCCGAACAGGCCGAGGCGATTGCCCGCGTGGCCGATGGCGTCGTGGTCGGCTCTGCCTTCATCGATATCGTCGCGGCCCATGGCGAAGAAGCCGCCGCGCCGCTCAAGGAACTGACCGCCGCCCTTGCCAAGGCGGTCCATAATGCACGAGAAACAGTCGCATGAGCTGGCTTTCCCGCGTTCGCAACGCGCTGCCCTTCGGGAACAAGCGCGAATCACCCGACAATCTGTGGGTGAAGTGCCCCGGTTGCGGGGAAATGCTGTTCACTCAGGAATATGAGGCGAACCTCAGCGTCTGTCCGCGTTGCGGCCACCATGGCCGTATCGGCGCCGATGCCCGCCTGGCGCAGATTCTGGACGAGGGTTTCAAGCTGCTGCCCGCGCCCAAGGTGAAGGAAGACCCGCTGAAGTTCCGGGATTCCAAGCGCTATACCGATCGCCTCAAGGCCGCCCGTGCCAATTCCCCCCATGCCGATGCCTTCACTGCCGCTTCCGGCAAGATCGACGGGCGCAAGGCCGTGGTGGGCGTACAGGATTTCGGCTTCATGGGCGGTTCCATGGGCATGGCCGTGGGCGCAGCCTTCTGTGCCGGTGCCGAGAAGGCTCTGGCAGAGAAATGCGCCTATGTGGTCGTCACTGCCGCAGGCGGCGCGCGGATGCAGGAAGGCATTCTCAGCCTGATGCAGATGCCCAAGGCCACCGTCATGACCCGCCGCCTCAAGGAAGCGGGCCTGCCCTATATCGTGGTGCTGGCCGATCCGACCACGGGCGGCGTTACCGCCAGCTACGCGATGCTGGGCGATATCCACATTGCCGAACCCGGCGCGCTGATCGCCTTTGCGGGCCAGCGTGTGATTCAGGAAACGATCCGCGAAAAGCTGCCCGAAGGGTTCCAGCGCGCGGAATATCTGCACGAACACGGCATGGTGGACATGGTGGTGGAGCGCAAGGACCTGCGCGCCACGCTGGCCACGCTGCTCGATTACCTGGCCCCGGCCAAGGCCGCCTGAGCCACTTCGCAGGACATAGCTGATGCGCGATTTCGCCACCTCGGACGATCCTGAGGTCCAGCGCGAGCTTGACCGGCTCGCCGCTCTCACGCTGCCGCAGGGCCGCTTCGGCCTGGAGACGATCCGCGAGATATTGAAGCGCATCGGCGATCCGCAGAAGCACTTGCCGCCGACGTTCCACGTCGCGGGCACCAATGGCAAGGGTTCCACCTGCACCTATCTGCGCTTCATGCTGGAGGCGCAGGGGCTGACGGTCCACACCGCCACCAAGCCGCATCTGGTGCGCTATAACGAACGCATCCGGCTGGCCGGCAAGCTGATCGAGGACAAGCTGCTCGCCTCGCTGCTCAAGGAAGTGCTGGACGCCAGCGAAGACCTTGGCCCGAGCTTCTTCGAAGTGACGACCGCCGCCACTTTCCTCGCCTTCGCGCGCATCCCGGCGGATGTCTGCGTGATCGAGGTCGGCCTTGGCGGCCGGTTCGACGCCACCAATGTGCTGGAAAACCCGGTCGCCTGCGGCATCGCCTCGCTGGGGATCGACCATGAGGCTTTCCTGCTGCGCGAAGATCCCGGCGCACCGGCCCATCCGCTGGCCCGCATCGCCTTCGAGAAGGCGCATATCGCCCGCGCGGGCGCGCCGCTCGTCACCATGTCCTACCCGCCCGAGGCGACCGCGCAGGTCATCCGCCTCGCCAAGGAAGCGCGCACCAGCGTGGCCATGCGCGGCCAGGAATGGACCGTGCATGTGGACGACAAGCTGCATTATCGCGATGCCGCCGGCGATCTGGAACTGCCCCTGCCCACGCTCTACGGCAAGCATCAGGGCGAAAATGCCGCACTGGCCGTGGCCATGCTGCGCCACCAGAGCATAGTGGCGGTAACGCCCGAGGCCATGGCTCAAGGCATCGTCAATGCCCGCTGGCCCGCCCGGCTGCAGGCATTGCGCGCAGGGCCGATCACGGCGCTGGTTCCCGGCGCGGAATTCATCCTCGATGGCGGGCACAACCCCGATGCGGCGCAGGCGATTTCGCGCGCGCTGGCGGGCCGCAGCGGCCTCGCCCTCGTCATGGGCATGATGGCCAACCGGCCCATCACCGAATTCCTGGAGCCGATCGCCCCGATGATCGCCCAGATCCGCACCGTGCCGATCACCGGCCACGATTGCCACAGCCCGGAAGACATCGCCGCCGCCGCCAAGGCGCTCGGCATCGCCGACGCTGCCCCTGCCCTGACGGTGCAGGAAGCGCTGGCCAGCTTCACCCCCGGTGCGCACACCGTGCTGATCGCCGGTTCGCTCTATCTGGCGGGCGTGGTGCTGGAAGCGAATGAGGAAGTGCCGGACTGAGGTTTGGCGCTCGCCGCGCGAGCGATTTCAGCGAGGCCGTTCTTTTCGCGCAGAGACGCAGAGAGCGCAGCGAACTCGCGCCCACTTCTATTGTCGTCATTCCCGCGCAGGCGGGAACCCAGCAGCTACGGTCGAACCGGATTCCCGCCTGCACGAGAATGACGAGGGGGTGGACATGACCCACCCGCTTCGCGTTCTCTGCGGTCTTTGCGCGAACCCTTCTCTCTTTCCTGCGCCTCAGCTCAGAAAGTCTTCTCCACCGGCTCTTCCTCGCCCGCACTGCCCATGGCGGCGTCCACCAGCCCGGTACGGCTCATCCACCAGAACAGCACGATGCCCGGCACAGCCGCCACGGTGGTGACGAGGTAGAAGTTCACGTAACCGAAATTCTCGATCATCGCACCCGCCGTGGTGCCGGTCAGGAAGCGGCCCACCACGCTCGCGCTTGCACTGATCAGCGCATATTGGGCCGCCGTGAAGCGCAGGTCGCACAGGGCCGAGAAATAGGCCACGACCACCACGCCGCCATAGCCGCTGGCGATATTCTCGAACCCGATGGCCGCGGCCATGCCGATGTTGGAATGGCCCGCAGCCGCCAGTGCGGCAAAGCTGAGATTGGAAACGGCCATCAGCACCAGCGCCACCAGCACCGAACGCTTGAGGCCCATTTTCGCATAGGCCACGCCGCCGATGAAGACGCCGATCAGATAGGCCCAGAAACCCACGCCCACATCGTACAGCGCAATCTCGTCATTGCTGAATGCCAGATCGTCGAACAGCAGGCGGAAGGTCAGGTTCGCCAGCGTGTCGCCGATCTTGTGGACGAGGATGAACAGCAGCACCAGCAAGGCGCCCTTGCGCTGGAAGAATTCGGCAAAGGGCCCGGCAATGGAATGCCACACATCGGCCACGCCGCGCCGTTCGATGGTCACCTTGCGCCGCTCAGGCTCGCCAAGGATCAACGCGGTCAGCACTGCCGGGAGCACCAGCGCCGCACAGGCGATATAGGCGGCGGACCAGCCCATGCGCGCCGCCACGACCAGCGCCAGCGCGCCCGCCCCGGCAGAGCCGATGCGCCAGCCATACTGGCTCATGCCCGAGCCGGTGCCGAGCTGGTAGGGCTTCAGCGTCTCGATCCGATAGGCGTCGATCACGATGTCGAAGGTCGCGCCCGCAATGCCCACCAGCACCGCGCTGGTGGCCATCCACACGATATCGGCCTTGGGATCGGCCAGGGCGAGGTTCACCACGGCCGCCGCCACGAAGGCCCCGCACACGATCATCCAGGAAACGCGCTGCCCCAGCCGACCCAGAATGGGCAGCCGCACGCCGTCCGGAATCCAGGCCCAGAACACCTTGAGGTTGTAGACCAGGAAGGCCAGCGTGAAGGCCGTAACGGTGGATTTGTCGATCCCGTCCTGCGCCAGCCGCGTGGTCAGCGTCGCGGCGATCATCGCATAGGGAAAGCCCGAGGAAATGCCGAGGAAGAAGGCCGCCAGCGATTCCTTCTCCAGATAGGGCTTGATCGAGCCCCACAGGCTGCGCCGTTCCATTGTTGCAGCTTGTTCCATCGCGTCGGCCATGCCGTCTCCCTTGGTTTGAGAGCGTGAAACTAGCGTGGCACTTGGGGAAAGAAAGAGCGGCATCCACAAGATCGCACATGCACATGGATGGGCCGGTCGCGCAGCCCGGCAGGATGCTTATCCCGATGGGTTAATCGCCGATCAGGAGATCATGCCGACACTGCCGCCCCGCGCCGCCTCCCCCTTGCTTCCCCCCTCGCTTGCCCGCCCCTCGGTCCGCCAGCGCCAAATGTTAACAAAGCCGCAATCTGTGTAACCATCCGTTAAGAGTTTCCCTGCATCCATGGACTCCTAAGGCATTGGTAAATTGTCATAAATTAGCAAATTGTCACAAACCGACAAATGCCGATCCCTGGGGGGGAACGATGATCCGGAAAGGCGATCCGGAAAAAAGGGGCAAAACTTGTGTTAGGGGCATTCTTATGCCGTTCGCTCGGGCACCGGGTTAACCGGCGCCGTGTGTGGAACGATGGAATAGACTTTCGTACTTCGTGCCATCGCTGTGGCACCGAACTGATCCGCGATCTGGATCAATGGCGGGAATATGATCCTGCCCGGCACGACAATCCGGGCCGCCTCCCCCATCCGCGCGCCCGCGATCCCGGCTGAGGCCTCGCAAAGCATTTTCCTACTGCGTCCGAATATGCGAATGCGCGAAGGCAATGTTCGCAATATCCGGCCTCGTCCCCTTCACCGGCTGCGCCTTGCCGCGCGGCGGGAATGAACGTACCTTCTCGCGCAGCAGGGACCAGCAGGCAAAAGGTCACACCCTGCGTCGAGAATTGTCGCTCAATACATTGTTATTTTGCGATTATTCCGAAATATTTGCGGAGTTTCGCAGGCTGTTTCGTGTAACTTTCGGGCAGCATCCCTCTTTGCCCCGGAAAAGGGAGGCATTGCTTTGACGGCCCCGCGCTCTGGCCCTAAGGGCCGCTCCATGCCTCAAGACAGGAATGCGGCGCCGCGCAAGCGAACCGCCCCCAAATCCGCAGCCGCCAAATCTGCGCCCAAGAAGCCCGCCCCCGCGAAAGCCACGGCCAAAGCCGCAGACGCCGCGCCCCGCGCCGGGGACCGTATCGCCAAGCTGCTCGCCCGCGCAGGCGTTGCCAGCCGCCGCGAGGTGGAGCGCATGATCGCCGAAGGGCGCATCGCGCTGGACGGCAAGGTCCTCGAAACGCCCGCTACAATCCTCACGAGCCTGAGGGGCGTGACGGTGGATGGCGACCCGGTCGCCGCGCCCGAAGCTCCGCGCCTGTTCCTGTTCCACAAGCCGCAAGGCCTGCTGACGGCGGAGCGCGATCCCAAGGGCCGCCCGACGATCTATAACGCGTTGCGCAATGCCCTGCCCCCCGGCACGCCCCGGCTGATGCCGATCGGGCGGCTGGACCTCAACACGGAAGGGCTGCTGCTGCTGACCAACGATGGCGAGTTGAAGCGCGCCATGGAACTGCCGGCCAGCGGCATTCCGCGCACCTATCGCGCCCGCACTTTCGGCGACATCTCGCAGGCCGAGCTTGAAACGCTGATCGAAGGCGTGACGATCGAAGGCGTTCACTATGGGCGGATCGACGCCAATCTGGAACGGCGCACCGGCCGCAACCAGTGGATCGAACTGACCCTGACCGAAGGCAAGAACCGCGAAGTGCGCCGCGTGCTGGAACATCTCGGCCTTCAGGTCAGCCGCCTGATGCGCATTTCCTACGGTCCCTTCGCGCTGGGCGACCTGCCCCGCGGGCAGGCCAGTGAAGTGCGCCAGAAGGATGTAGAACAGTTCCGCCGCCACATCGCCACGCGCGGGGGCTGGAAATGAGGATCATCGCCGGGGAATGGCGCGGGCGGCCCTTGCGCGCGCCTGCGGGCGAGACCACCCGCCCCACGTCTGACCGGACGCGGGAGACTCTGTTCTCCATGCTGGCGAGCCGCCTGGGCAGCTTTGAAGGGCTGACGGTGGCGGATCTGTTCGCCGGTTCGGGCGCGCTGGGGCTGGAAGCCCTCTCTCGCGGGGCGGAAAAGGCGATCTTCGTCGAGCAGGACCCGGCCGCGATCCGCGCCTTGCGCGAGAATATCGCGGGCCTGCGCGCGCAGCAGCAATGCGATGTGCGGGCCATGTCCGTCCTCTCGCTGGGCGTGGCGAAGCAGCCGGTAGACCTGCTGCTGCTCGATCCGCCTTACGAGACCGGTGCAGGCGCTGTGGCGCTGGACAAGCTGCGCCGCCTCGGCTGGATCGCGCCGGGTGCGTGGATCAGCGTGGAAACGTCGCGCCGCGAAGTGCTTGACCTCAAGGGCTTCGAACTCGACGCTACGCGCGATTGCGGCAAGGCGCGGCTGCACCTGCTGCGGCTGGCGGAAGGCTGAGCCGGGGGCCTATTCGGCGATCACTGCCGCCACGCGCTCCCCACCCTTGCGGCCGAAAGCGACGCCCAGCAGAGTGATGAGCCCGGCAACGGCAAGGAAGGCCCCGACCCGCGCCGTGCCATCGGCCCCGCCGCTGCCGGCAAGCCACTGGGCGGCGACCGGCGTTACGGCCCCGCCGATGATCCCGCCGCCATTGAAGGCGATGGAAACCCCGGTGTAGCGCACATTCACCGGGAACAGGGTCGGCAACCAGGCACCCAGCGGGCCATAGGCAAAGCCCATTACCAGCAGGGCAAAGGACAGCAGGACGAACACCTCGCCCAGCCTGCCCCATGCGATCAGCGGGCCGAACATCACGCCCAGCATGATCGTGCCGAGCGCCCCCGCTACCAGCACGTTGCGCGGGCTCGCCTGATCGGACCATATGGCGGAGAGCACGATGCCCACTGCCAGGAAAGTGTTGGCGGCCAGCTGGATGGCCAGCATCGTTTCCCGATCCACCCCGCGCACGGTGGTCATATGGCCCAGCGCAAAGGCGGTAGAGAGGTAGAAGATCGCAAAGCAGGCCACCACGCCCGCACAGCCCGCGATCAGGGCAGGCCAGTGATGCACCACCACCGTGCCCAGCGGCATCTTGTGCGGCGGGGCTTTCTCCAGCGCTTCCTTGAAGGCAGGCGTTTCGCCGATGCGCAGGCGCACCCACAGGCCCAGCACCACCAGGATCGCGCTCAGCAGGAAGGGAATGCGCCAGCCCCAGCTGTTGAAGTCATCTTCCGGCAAGCCCATACCGAGCAGCAGGAACAGGCCGTTGGCGGCAAGGAAACCCACCGGAGCGCCCAGCTGCGGGGCCGAGCCGAAGCGCGCTTCCCAGCCCTTGGGTGCGTTCTCCACCGCCAGCAGCGCCGCCCCGCCCCATTCGCCGCCAAGGCCGAAACCCTGTCCGAAGCGGAGCACGCAAAGCAGCGCCGGGGCAATCCAGCCGACCATCTGATAGGTCGGCAGGAAGGCGATCAGCAGGGTGGAAACACCCATCAGCAGCAGCGAGACGACCAGCGTGCTCTTGCGGCCCAGCTTGTCGCCGAAATGGCCGAACACGATCGCGCCCACCGGCCGCGCGAAAAAGGCCAGGCCAAAACTCATCAGGCTGAGCAGCAATTGCGCGCTGGAGCTTTCGGCGGGGAAGAACAGCGGCCCGAACACCAGCGCCGCCGCCGTGGCATAGACATAGAAATCGTAGAATTCGACTGCCGTGCCGACCATCGCCGCGGTGAGGACGCGCGAATTATCTTTGATGTGACCCATGCGAAACCTGCTGCTTCGCACCACGCGCAAGGTCAAGCACGACTTGTGGACAAGCGCTTGCGCGGCGCGCCCATGTTCCCTAACTGTTCGCAAACACCATGAATAATGACGCTTCCCCCTTCCCGCCCGCGACGGGCGCCGACCTGCCGCCCTATGCGCGGGGCCTGAACCCGCCCCAGCAGGAAGCGGTGCTGACCACCGAAGGCCCGGTGCTGATGCTGGCGGGCGCGGGCACGGGCAAGACGGCCGCGCTTACCGCGCGCCTCGCCCATCTGGTCGCCACAAGGCGCGCCTGGCCGAGCGAGATATTGTGCGTCACTTTCACTAACCGCGCCGCGCGCGAAATGCGCCACCGCGTGGGACAGCTCATCGGCGATGCGGTGGAAGGGATGCCCTGGCTCGGCACCTTCCATTCGATCTGCGCCAAGATGCTGCGCCGCCATGCCGAACTGGCCGGGCTGCAATCGAATTACACAATCATCGACACGGACGATCAGCTGCGCCTGCTCAAGCAGTTGATCGTGGAACAGAACCTTGACGAGAAGCGCTGGCCCGCCCGCCAACTCGCCGGGCTGATCGACCGCTGGAAGAACCGCGGCCTCAACCCGGAAGACCTCGATGCGGGGGAGAACGAGAGCTACGCCAACGGCAAGGGGCAGCAATTCTACCGCCTCTATCAGGATCGGCTGAAGGCGCTGAACGCCTGCGATTTCGGCGATCTGATGCTCCACATGCTGAACATCTTCCGCAAGCATCGCGAGGTGCTGGAGCAATATCAGCAGCGCTTCAAATATATCATGGTGGACGAATATCAGGACACCAACGCCGTGCAGTATTTCTGGCTGCGCCTGCTCGCTCAGGCCCGGAAAAACATCTGCGTGGTGGGGGATGACGATCAGTCCATCTATTCATGGCGCGGTGCAGAAGTTGCCAATATCCTGCGGTTTGAAAAGGACTTTCCCGGCGCGAAAGTAATCCGGCTGGAACAGAATTATCGGTCCACGCCCGACATTCTGGGCGCGGCCTCCGGCCTGATCGCCGCCAATAGCGAGCGGCTGGGCAAGACCTTGTGGACCGAGCGCAATGGCGGGGACCGGGTGCGCGTGATCGGCGTGTGGGACGCGCCGGAGGAAGCGCGCCGAGTGGGCGAGGAAATCGAACGGCTGGAACGCGAAGGTGCTCCGCTCGATCAGATCGCCATCCTCGTACGTGCGCAATACCAGACGCGCGAATTTGAAGACCGGTTCATACAAATCGGACTTAACTACAAGATTATCGGCGGTTTTCGTTTCTACGAACGCGCCGAAATCCGCGATGCCCTCGCCTATCTGCGGGTGATTGCCCAGCCGCAGGACGATCTGGCGTTCGAGCGGATTTACAACCAGCCCAAGCGCGGCCTTGGCGCCAAGGCGCTGGAGGCGATGCACCGCCATGCCCGCGCCACCGGACTGCCCCTTGCCGCCGCGGCGCTCCAACTGGCCGGGACGGACGAATTGCCCAAGCGCGCTGCGGGCACCATCGCCAGCCTGATGGCCAGCTTCATCCGCTGGCGCGAACTGGCCGAGCAGACCACCCCCGCCGAATTGCTGCGCACTCTGCTGGAAGAAACCGGCTACACTGCCATGCTGCAGGCCGAGCGCAGTGCCGAAGCCTCGGGCCGTCTCGAAAACCTCTCCGAACTCGCCCGCGCGATGGAGGATTACGAGACGCTGGGCGACTTCCTCGAGCATGTCAGCCTGGTGATGGACAACGATGCCAGCGACGATGGCGAGAAGGTCACCATCATGACCATGCACGCCGCCAAGGGGCTGGAATTCGACAATGTCTTCCTGCCCGGCTGGGAAGAAGGCGTATTCCCCTCGCAGCGGGCGCTGGATGAAGGCGGACTCGCCAGCCTGGAGGAAGAACGCCGCCTCGCCTATGTCGCGATCACCCGCGCGCGCAAACGCTGCACGATCCTCCACGCGGCAAACCGGCGCATCTACGGCCAGTGGACCAGTTCGATCCCCAGCCGCTTCATCGCCGAACTGCCCGATGCCCATATCGAGCAGGAGACGACCCTGTCAGGCGGCGCCTCGATGTGGCGCGCAAACTGGTCGGAACGGGAAGACCCCTTCGCCCATGTCTCGCGCGACCGCCCTGCCCGCTCGCAAAATCGCGGCCCCGGCTGGCAGCGCGCGCTCTCGACCGGATACGATGCCACCCCCAAGCGCCTCGCCGAACCGGGCCGCAGCGCCGCCAGCTATGCCGCCAAGCCACGCGGCGACATCGCGCTCGGCGCGCGCGTGTTCCACGAGAAGTTCGGCTATGGCGAAGTGATCGGCCAGGAAGGCAACAAGCTGGAAATCGAGTTCGAGACCACCGGCCGCAAGCGGGTGATCGACAGCTTCGTCAGCTTGGCGGAATAGACGCTCAGAGGCAGAACCGATGATCGGCCGGGCAGGCAGAGGCGAAGCTCGCCTCGAACTGCACCTGGTCGACACGAGCCGACTTTCCCGGCTCCTCATGCCCGGCTCCTCATATACGCCAAGTCTGGGGGCGGATGGAACTCCGGCCCCACCCCACCGGCTAACTGAGAATAGTCTTCTGGCTCAAATCGCCGATACGTTCAGGAAGCCCGGAATCGGGCCGTTCCAGCCGCCGTCATCCGGCGCATTGTCCTCGAATTTCGGACGACGGTCTTCACCGCGGCGTTCGGGCTTGTGCTTCTTGCCTTCCGCGCGCTCGCTGCGATGGTCGCGGCGTTCCTCGCGGACGGGCTTGCGCGGTTCGCGCTCCTCGCGCTCACGACCTTCACGCTCACGGCCTTCACGCTCCCGACTTTGCCGCTTGGGCTTTTCCGACCGGGCGGGACGCTCTTCCGCCTCGGACTCGCCTTCGATGGTGAAGACCGGAATCTGCATCCCGGTGAGCTTCTCGACATTGGCAATCGCCTCGGCATCGTCGTCGCTCACGAAAGTGAAGGCGCGGCCCTTGGCTCCCGCGCGACCGGTACGGCCGATGCGGTGGACGTAATCGTCCGGGTGCCACGGCGTGTCGAAATTGAAGACGTGGCTCACGCCCTTCACGTCCAGCCCTCGGGCAGCGACGTCGGAAGCGCACAGAATGTTGATGTGCCCATCCTTGAACAGCTGCAATTCGGCCAGGCGCTGCGGCTGGTCCATGTCGCCATGGATTTCGCCCACGGCAAAGCCATGCTGCTTGAGGCTCTTGGCCAGTTCGCGCACCGTCGTCTTGCGGTTGGCGAAGATGATCGCGGTGCGCACATCGTCCGTGCGCAGCAGGTGGCGCAGCACTTCGCGCTTCTTGCGCGGGGTGACGAACACCTTGTGCTGGGCGATGTTGATGTTGGCCGATGCCGGACGAGCAACCTCGATATATTTCGGGTTGGTCAGGAACTTGTCCGCCAGCTTCTTGATCGGCGGCGGCATGGTGGCCGAGAACAGCAGCGTCTGCCGGTTGGGCGGCAGCTTGGAACAGATCGTCTCGATATCCGGGATGAAGCCCATGTCGAGCATGCGGTCCGCCTCGTCGATCACCAGCAGGTCGCAGCCGGTGAGGAGGATTTTGCCGCGCTCGAACAAATCCATCAGGCGGCCCGGAGTGGCGATCAGCACGTCCACGCCTTCGTTCAGCGCCTTCACCTGATCGCCCATCTGCACGCCACCGATCAGCAGCGCCATCTTCAGATCGTGGTTCTTGCCGTATTTCTCGAAATTCTCGGCAACCTGGGCGGCCAGTTCGCGGGTCGGCTCCAGAATCAGGCTGCGCGGCATCAGCGCGCGGCGGCGGCCATGGGCGAGGATGTCGATCATCGGCAGGACAAAGGACGCGGTCTTGCCGGTACCCGTCTGTGCGATCGCGATCAGATCCTTCATCATCTGGATCTGCGGGATCGCCTGCGCCTGAATCGGCGTGGGCGTGTCATAGCCAGCGGATTCAACCGCTTGCAGCAATTCGTCAGACAGGCCGAGATCGGCGAATTTCATAGGATAGACTGTGTCCGGATTCGGCGCGGGCTGCGAAATGCGGCCGGCCCTGGCGAAAGCTGCGCGCCAAGAGGCACACGGCAAACGCCGCGCCCTAAGACGATATGGCAGGAAAAGTCAAGGAATTGGCGGGCCGGTCACCGGTCATTCACGAACCGCCACCAGTTGGCGGAACTGCTTGAGTTCGCATTTACTGCCGGCGCGGGAATGAATCTTGTCACGCTTCACGCACAACATCCCGTCGCTGGTCCGCTGGACGTAGAAGCCGGAATAGAAATCGCGGGCGCTGCAGGCCTTTTCCAGCGCGGCGCTGATCACCTTGCGGTCTCGCATGAACAGCAGCAGCCGATCGTCCGAAGTCGTCGCCACACCGGCAATTCCCTGCGCCGAGACGCAATTGCCGAACTTGCGTTCCTCCACATGAGTGGACCTCTGCCCCTGCGGCAACTGGGCGAGCAATTCGCGCTGATTGGCAACCGCGCGGGGGGAGATTCGGATGGTCACGCTCTGTTCGATGCGGACCTGCGCATTGTCCTGCGGTTCGAGATTTTCACCGAGCGATAGAGCGGGTGCGATGCTGGCAGCCGAAGAGGCAAGCGGACCGACGCCTTCCCCGTCCTGCGCCACGAGACGCAGGGCATCGCCGCCATTTCCGGCGGGCGCATCGGCGAGCCCCAAGGGAAGCATCAAGGCCAGCGGCGCGAGAAAGGCAGCGAAGCTGTTCATCCACATCCGAACCTGACGGGCGCCCCATGCACCCCGTCACGCCTATCTCCATAAGACCACCGCTTGAACATCGGCTTAACTCTTCGCCCGCAAGTTGCAAGCGGGCTGGCACCTGCAAATGCTGGCGGCGCGGCAACCATCTGTGCCATAGGCCCAGGCATGAGCGAGACCTTCCTGACCGACGCCGAGGCACTGCTCGGCCCCCGCGGCCTGACCCGCGATCCGGAGCTGATGGAACCCTGGCTGACCGACTGGCGCGGGCGTTTCACCGGTGCCGCTCTGGCCATGGCCTCCCCCGCCTCGACGCAGGAGGTTTCCGCGCTGGTGAAGCTGTGCGCCGCGCACGGCGTCGCTATCGTACCGCAGGGCGGGAACAGCGGCATGTGCGGCGGGGCGACGCCGGACAGCAGCGGCAATGCCATCATCCTCTCGCTGCGGCGCATGCATGCGATCCGCTCCATCGACGAAGGCGCGCGTCAGGCCGTGTGCGAGGCCGGCGTGATCCTGCAGACTTTCCACGAGGCAGTAGAGGAAAAGGGCCTGCGCTTTCCGCTCACTCTGGGCGGCAAGGGTTCGGCCACGATCGGCGGCCTCATTTCCACCAACGCCGGCGGCACGCAGGTGCTGCGCCACGGTTCGATGCGTGCGCAGGTTCTGGGGCTGGAGGCCGTGCTGGCCGATGGCAGCGTGTTCAGCGCCCTCACCCCGCTGAAGAAGGACAATCGCGGTTTCGATCTCAAGCAATTGCTGATCGGATCGGAAGGGACGCTGGGGATCGTCACAGCAGCCACGCTGAAGCTCTCGCTCGGCCTTGCGGACCGGCTGGTGCTGTGGGCCGGGGTCAGCTCGCTCAAAGCCGCGCGCACCCTGTTGCTGCATTGCGAGGCCGTGGCGGGCGACGCGCTGGAGGGCTTCGAAGTGCTGGCACAATCCACGCTGGAAGACGTGATCGACCATCTGCCCGGCGCCCGAGCTCCGCTGGAGGCGCCCCATGCCTGGCACGCCCTGATCGAGATCGTGGCCGAACGCGGCAATCCGCGCGACCTGCAGCAGCTGGCGGAGGACATGCTTGGCTCCGCCTTCGAGAAGGAATTGCTGGAGGACGCGGTGATCTCCGCCAATGAAACGCAGGCAGAAGCCTTCTGGCTGCTGCGCGATTCGATTGCCCCGGCCGAGCGGGCGAAGGGCCCCGCGGTGCAGCACGATATTTCCGTGGCGGTCGATAAGATGCCCGATTTCGTCGATAGCGCCGTGCCATTGCTGGAAGCGGCGTGGCCCGGCACCGAAGCCATCGCCTTCGGGCATCTGGGCGACGGCAATGTCCATTTCCACGTCATCGCGCCTGCCGGTGTCGATCCACTCGGCTGGCAGGAAGGCGACGGGAAGAAGATCAGTGCCCAGGTCTACGAACTTGTCACGCAATGGGGCGGTTCGATCAGTGCCGAACACGGTATCGGCCAGCTGAAGCGCGACGAGCTTTCCCGGCTGGGAGACCCGGTTTCCCTGGCCATGATGCGCTCGGTCAAGCAGGCGCTGGACCCTGCCGGCCTGCTCAATCCGGGGAAACTCGTGCCCCTCGCACCGCCCCTTGCACCGGTGCAAGACAGGCCCTAAAGCCGCCCGCTCAAACACCGCGGAAAATGCCGCTTTTTTGCAATTTTTTGACGTCGGAGAGATGCCAATGGCCACCGCGCCGAGCCCGAACCTGCCCTTGTTCTACCAGGACCTGATGCCGCTCAACCGGCGCGACCACGAGAAGTGGCGTGCGCGCCGCTCCGACACGGCCGACTGGCTGATCGGCCAGCATGCCGTTCCGCTGACGGTGGACGAATTCGGCCCGGCCCAGCGCCATTTCCCGATCATCTTCTCGTCCGGCAACCGCCCGGTTCCGCTGGCGCTGTTCGGCCTGAACGAAGGCGTGAACGTCTATGTGGACGACAAGGGCACTGTCAGCAACGACGTCTACATTCCCGCCTATATCCGCCGTTACCCCTTCCTGCTCGCCAAGCTCGACCCCAATAGCGAGGCGATGTCGCTGTGCTTCGACCCGTCGAGCAAGCTGCTGGGCGATTTCGAGGAAGGCGACACCCTGTTCGAAGGCGAAGAGCCGGCCGATTTCATCAAGGGCGTGATGCAGTTCTGCGAACGCTTCGAAGAAGCCGGCATGCGCACTCAGGCCTTTGTCGACGAACTGATCAAGCACGACCTGCTGATGGACGGCGAAGTCGCCATCACCCAGGACGGCCTCGAGCAGCCTTTCATTTATCGCGGCTTCAAGATGATCAATCAGGAAAAGCTGCGCGACCTGCGCGGCGACCTGCTGCGCACCTGGAACCAGAATGGCATGCTGGCGCTGATCTTCGCCCATGTCCTCTCGCTGGACCTGCTGCGCGTGATCTTCGCCCGCCAGACCAGCCTGGGCAAGGGCCCGGGCGCGGCCAATGCGCAGGCCGCCAACTAAGCAAAGCTACGAAATTCCTAAGGAGAGGCGTCGGCGGACTTGCATTTGGTCCGCAGGCGCCTATCTTTAGGTAGTCCGGTTGCAGCTTCCCTCATGGCTCGACTGGATAAGCACGCGAGAGCGTGCTTCCTCCCTGTACCTTGGCCACCTCGTGCCCTGCGCACGAGGTGGTTTTTTATTGCCTGCGAGAATCTTGCGGGCTGGCTGACCCTGCCGCCGATGCCTATTCGGCTGCCTGCGGAAGCTGCGCCCCCCGCCCCAAAGCCGCGGTTTCGGCCGCAAGCCGCCGCACCAGCGCCACGAGAGAGGCCGCCATCCCGGCCATCGCCTCTGCCGGTTCGGCCAGTCGCCGGTCGAGATAGGCGGAGCGGCACACTTCCACCTGCATGGCATGAATGCCCCGGTCCGGCGCGGCATGGCGTTCCAGCACATAGCCGCCGGCATAGGGGCGATTGTGAGTCGCGACCCGCCGCTGCTGGTTAAGCTCGTCGAAGGCCGCCGCGCACAGGGCGCCGTCGCAGGTCGCGCCGAAGCGGTCCCCCAGCACGATTTCCGGCGCGGGCTCCCCCGGCCCGCGCGAGCCGAGCGGCGGCATGGAATGCATGTCCAGCAGCAGGGCCGCCCCCCACCGCGCGCGAAGGGCAGCAAGGCTGTGCGACAATGTCTCGTGATAGGGCCGGTGCACCCCTTCGAGCCGCGCCTCCAACTCGGCCTCATCCAGCCGCGAGCGCCACAATTCGCCCATGCCCGCAAGGCGCCGGGGCACGAGGCCCAGCCCGCTGCGCGCACGGCGGCTGACACGCTCGCCCTGCCTGCCCGGAGGAGTGCCCAGACGCAGCATGTCCCAATCCATCTCGTCCGGGGCGCGGTTGAGGTCGATCATCGCGCGGGGCGCATGGGCGACGAGCAGAGCTGCCCCGGTTTCCCGGGCCACGGCGGTCGCCAGCAAATCGACATAACGGTCTTCCAGCCGCAGTGCGGCCTCGCCCGGATTGCGCATCTGGCCAATCAGGGCGGGTGGATAGAGCCGCCCGGCATGAGGCACGGCCACCAGCACCGGAATCGGAGAAGGCTCCCGCCGCGTCAGCGTGAAGGCCGGCTGGCCGGAACAACCGGGAATCGCCCCGCCCCTGATGCCATCGCCGGAGCCGTGCGATTCGCGCGTGATAGGATTGTCGCCCACGATCCGACCTTGCTGGCCCGGAATGCTAACCAAGTCAAAGGCGGCTGTGTCAAATGTGGCCAACTGCAAATGCGCACGAGATTGTTAACGGCCGATAGGCTATAGGATTTCGCCACAAGGGATCAAAAAAGGTACGGGTATGCGGCAAATCCTGCTGGCCGAAGACGAAGAGGCCATGCGCACCTATCTGGCGCGCGCACTGGAAAATGCAGGATACAAGGTTTCGGCAGTCGATCGGGGCACTGCCGCCCTGCCCTTGCTGGAAACCGGCGAATACGACCTTCTTCTGTCGGACATCGTGATGCCCGAGATGGACGGCATCGAGCTGGCCCAGCGCTGCGGCGAAATCAGCCCCCATACCAAGGTGATGTTCATCACCGGATTCGCGGCCGTGACGCTCAAGGCAAACCGCGAAACCCCACGGGCAAACGTGCTTTCCAAGCCCTTCCACCTGCGTGACCTGGTGCTGGAAATCGAGCGCGTATTCGAGGATCAGGCATCGGTGATGCTGTAAAAAGCGGATAAAGCGCAAAAGCTTGTCCGCTACCCACTTGCAACCGGGCGGAGGCGCCGCTACATGGCCCGCCTGCCGGATGCTCCGGCGGACCGAATGGTGCGGGCGTATAGCTCAGTGGTAGAGCACTATGTTGACATCGTAGGGGTCGCAAGTTCAATCCTTGCTACGCCCACCATTCGAAAAGGCGCCGCGAAAGCGGCGCTTTTTTCGTTTTATGGCCGGTTTGGCACGCTGATTGCGGTCCGTGGCTATTGAGTACGGACCCCGTGCTGCTAAGAGGCCCCTCATCCCATTTCTCTAGGTACAGGGGCCCCCATGGCGAAGATCAAGGTCGCGAATCCGGTCGTCGAGATTGACGGCGACGAAATGACGCGGATCATCTGGCAGTGGATCCGCGAAAGGCTGATCCAGCCCTATCTGGATATCGACCTGGTCTATTACGACCTGTCGGTCGAGAAGCGCGACGAGACGGACGATCAGATCACCGTCGATGCCGCCAATGCGATCAAGCAGTACGGCGTGGGCGTTAAGTGCGCCACCATCACCCCGGACGAAGGCCGCGTTACGGAGTTCGGCCTCAAGCAGATGTGGAAGAGCCCGAACGGCACGATCCGCAACATCCTGGGCGGCACGATCTTCCGCGAGCCGATCGTGATTTCCAACGTCCCCCGCCTGATCCCGGGCTGGACCGATCCCATCGTGGTCGGCCGTCACGCCTTTGGCGACCAGTATCGCGCGACCGACTTCCTCGTTCCCGGCAAGGGCAAGCTGCGCCTGGTGTTCGAGGGTGAAGACGGCACGGTGATCGACCGCGAAGTGTTCAACTTCCCGTCCTCGGGCGTCGCCATGTCGATGTACAATCTCGACGATTCGATCCGCGACTTCGCCCGTGCGAGCATGAACTACGCGCTCAACCGTGGCTGGCCGCTCTACCTGTCGACCAAGAACACGATCATCAAGGCCTATGACGGCCGCTTCAAGGACCTGTTCCAGGAAGTCTACGAGAGCGAAGGCTTCAAGGCGAAGTTCGACGAAGCCAAGATCTGGTACGAACACCGCCTGATCGACGACATGGTCGCCAGTGCCCTCAAGTGGAACGGCAAGTTCGTCTGGGCCTGCAAGAACTACGATGGCGACGTGCAGTCGGACCAGGTCGCCCAGGGCTTCGGCTCGCTCGGCCTGATGACTTCCGTGCTGATGACGCCCGACGGCAAGACCGTGGAAGCCGAAGCCGCCCACGGCACTGTAACTCGCCACTATCGCCAGCACCAGCAGGGCAAGGCGACCAGCACCAACCCGATCGCCAGCATCTTCGCCTGGACGCGCGGCCTGATCTATCGCGGCCGTTTCGACAACACGCCCGACGTGGTGCGCTTTGCCGAAACGCTGGAAAAGGTCTGCATCGAAACCGTGGAAAGCGGCAAGATGACCAAGGACCTCGCTCTGCTGATCGGCCCGGACCAGCCGTGGATGACCACCGAGCAGTTCTTCGAAGCCATCGTCCAGAACCTCGAAGCCGAAATGGCCAACTGGGCCTGATTCAGCTTCTCCCGGATCGGGAACACGTAAAGGCCGGGTTTTGCGACAGCGCAGACCCGGCCTTTCCTTTTGCGTGATGGCGCAGCGCTTGCCTTATTCAGGCGGAGGGCAGGACGTCTCGATCGGGCCCGCGATCCGGTTCGCGTTCACTTCGGTGCTATCCACGCGCAATTGCACACCGCCATCGAAAAACTGCGGCGCCGTGCTGCACAGGCCGGTTAACAGCGCATAGGAAATCTCGGCCGCGCTGATGCCCTCACGCCAATTGGCCGGGCCATCCATCGTCAACACGACGACCGCTCCTTCGGACGAGATCGCACTGACGGTGAGGCCACCGCCATAATCGGAGCCGACAAGCTGCTGCAGTCCCTGCGTAACGAGGGTTGCTTCGTCGGAAGCGGATTGCGCACTGACCACATGCGGCCCGGCGACAGCTGCGAATGCGGCAACTGCCGCGGCGAACACCTTAACTCGCTTCATGAATGCCCCCAATCTCGGAAGGGCCTTGCATCGCCCCTCCCCCGGTGATCGTCAATCGCGGAGCGTGGGTTCATGACAAATTTCTAAAATTCATCGTTTATTTTCAATATTTTAAATAGATAGCGGATTCCGCGATGCGACGCCGGAACAATCTCATTTTCGTGTAACATGTGTAACACCCCCCACCTGGCCAGCGGCGGGAGCGCCAGTGATCAGGCGGGCAGCAATGCTTGATCGATCATCTTCGTCGCGATCTCGCGCTCGCCCATGATGGTCAGGCTGGCCCCGCAGGCTGCGAGGTGGCGCTCTTCCTCGTCGCTATGCGCACGGGCAACGATCCTGAGGCCGGGATTGATCGCGCGGGCCTGCTGCACGATCTGACCGGCCTCGAAGCTCTGCGGGATCGCCACGAACAGCAGCCGCGCCTCGGGCAGCTTCGCCCGGTCCAGCACCGCACGGCCGGCCGCGTTGCCGGCGATCACGGTAACGGTGTCGCTGGCTTCGGGCAGACCGGCAAAATCGTCTTCCGCCTCGATCACGGTCAGCCGCTCGCCCGCCGCGATCAACTTCTCGCCGATCAACGAACCGACCCGGCCATAGCCGATCAGCACGACGTGCCCCTTGGCAGCGGGAGCGGCAGCCGGGGGTTGAACCTGCGCTTCCGCCTTGGTCTCGCCCACCTTGCTGTCGGCAGTCTTGCCCTCGAAGCGCGCAATCAGGCTGAACAGCAGCGGGTTGAGCAGGATCGAGAAGATCGCCCCGGCCAGGACCAGATCGCGCGCCGTGCCGGGAATGAGGTCCAGCGAAGTGCCGAGCGTGGCGAGGATGAAGGAAAACTCGCCGATCTGCGCCAGGCTCGCCGCAATGGTCAGCGCGGTGCGGTGCGTGCGGCGGAAAGCGCGGACGATCAGATAGGCCGCGATCGACTTGCCCAGCACGATGATTGCCACCGTGGCGATAAGCGCCAGTGGCCGCTCCACCACGACATGCGGATTGAACAGCATGCCGACCGAGACGAAGAACAGCACCGCAAAGGCATCGCGCAGGGGCAGCGTCTCTTCGGCCGCACGCTGACTGAGCTGCGATTCGGACAGGATCATGCCGGCAAAGAATGCGCCCAGCGCGAAGGACACGCCGAACAAGGCCGCCGCCCCGAAGGCCACGCCCAGCGCGATGGCCAGCACTGCCAGGCGGAACAGCTCACGCGAGCCGCTATGCGCCACCTCGTGCAGCAGCCACGGGATCGCCCGCCGCCCGACGATCAGCATGAAAGCGATGAAGGCACCGACCTTCACCAGAGTAAGACCCAGTGCGCTGCCGATACCGGAAATCGACCCGTCACCCGCAGCGACGGCAGGCAACAGCACCAGCGCGAAGACCATCACCAGATCTTCCACGATCAGCCAGCCGACCGCGATCTTGCCACGCTCCGTATCCAGCAGCCGCCGTTCCTGCATCGCACGCAGCAGCACCACCGTACTCGCCACGGACAGCGCAAGGCCGAAGACAAGCCCGCCCGCCACGCTCCAGCCGAGGATCGCCGCCAGCCCCATGCCCAGCAGCACCGCCACGGCGATCTGGACCATGGCGCCGGGGATCGCGACCTTGCGAACCGCCATCAGTTCTTTCAGCGAGAAATGCAGGCCGACGCCGAACATGAGCAGGATCACACCCAGTTCCGCCAGCTGATCGGCCAGATGCTGATCCGCCACATAGCCGGGAGTGAACGGCCCGATCACCACCCCGGCCATCAGATAGCCGATCAGCGGGGGCAACTTCACTCTATGCGCCAGCGCTCCCAGCACGAATGCGAGGACAATCCCTCCTACAAGCGTGGCGATAAGCGGCGTGGCATGAGGCATGCGGCGTCAGGTTCCTTCTTTTGGAGATATCGAAAGTTAAACCAGAAAATTCCTCCGCTGCGAAGGGTGTCGGCGCAGTTTTTTATGCCCCGGATAGCGATACGCCCGATTCATTCGCAGATCGAAGGTTTTGATGCCTATCCGTGGGTGACAATCCCTTCGCGCCTGCAATAAGCTTTCACCATGGCGCATGGCGATTTCACTTCCACCTTCCTGTCCGATGCTCTGGTGATCCTGGGGGCGGCCGGGCTGGTCATCCCGATCTTCGCCCGCTTCCGCATCACTCCGGTAATCGGCTTCATCCTGGTGGGCGTGCTGGTGGGCCCCTATGGGCTCGGCAAGCTGGTCTACAACAATGACTGGCTTGGCTATGTCACCATCACCGATCCCGAGGGGCTGGAACCCTTTGCCGAGTTCGGCATCATCCTGCTGCTGTTCACAATCGGGCTGGAACTGAGCTTCAATCGCTTGTGGGAAATGCGAAAGCTCGTCTTCGGGCTGGGCGCGCTGGAACTGACGGTAATCGCCTGCCTGCTCACCGCCTTTCTCGCCATGCTCGGCCAGTACTGGACCGGGGCACTGGGGCTCGGCCTGGCCCTCGCCCTGTCTTCCACGGCGCTGGTGTTGCAGATTTCGGGCACGCAATCCCCCGTCGGTCGCGCGGCGCTCGCCATGCTGCTGTTCGAGGATATCGCGATCGTTCCGATCATCTTCCTGCTGGGCGCGCTGGCGCCCTATGCGGCAAGCGACGGGGCAGAAGGACTGATGACCACCCTGTGGCAAGGGCTGCTGGTGGTGGGCGCCTTGCTGCTGCTCGGCCGGCTCGCTTTGCCCCCTCTCTTCGCTCAGGCCGCCCGGACCAAAAGCCCGGAACTGTTTCTTGCCGCCAGCCTGCTCGTCGTGATTGGCGCCAGCCTTGCCACGGCGGCAACCGGCCTTTCCCCCATCGTAGGCGCGCTGATTGCCGGACTGCTTATCGCCGAGACCGAATATCATTCGGAAGTCGAACAGATCACGGAGCCGTTCAAGGGCCTCGCGCTGGGCGTATTCCTTATCACGGTCGGCATGGGGATCGATCTCACGACGATCTGGGCCAATCTCGGCCCGATCGCGCTGGCCGTGGTGGGCGTTCTGACGCTGAAGGCCATCGTCACTGGCGTGCTGCTGCGGCTGATGGGTGCCCGGCCGGGTACCGCGGCCGAGACCGGCATATTGATGTCCAGTCCTTCGGAAACGACCCTGATCGTGCTCGCAGCCGCTACGCAGGCGCTGCTGATCCAGCCCGGCACGGCCCAGTTCTGGCAGATCGTGACCGCAATCGGCCTTACCATCACTCCGCTGCTGGCGCGGCTCGGCCGGCTGATCGGGCGGCGGGTCGACCCCACTCCTAGGCTCGAGGACGTCTCCGCACGCCCCGGCGAACCCCATGTGATCGTGCTCGGCTTCGGCCGCGTCGGGCGGCTGGTGGCGGACATGCTTACCCGCCATGGCAAGCCCTATATCGGGGTGGACGGGGATGCCGACCTGGTGGAGCGCGCCCGGCGCGATGGCTATGCCGTGACATTCGGCGATGCCGCGCGGGCCAAGGTGCTGGAACGGTTGGGCATGGACAAGGCGCCTGCCGTGGTCCTCACCATGGACGAGCCGGTTCTGGCCCAGCGTCTGGTGCGCAAACTGCGTCAGGCCTATCCCGATCTGCTGATCATCGCCCGCGCGCGCGACACCGAACATGCCGCCCTGCTCTATCGCAGCGGCGCCACGCACGCTGTGCCCGAAACGCTGGAAAGCTCGCTCCAGCTATCGGAGGCCGTGCTGGTCGATCTGGGCGTCGCGATGGGCCCGGTGATCGCCTCGATCCACGAGAAACGGGACGAATACCGCTTGCTGATCAAGGAACAGGGCGCGCTGGACCACAAGCCGAAGCTCCGGACCAGCTCGGCATCGGCGGAAAGCTAGGCCCGGAGACCAAGCGAACGGAGCAGCCGTGCAGCCCGTTCAGGCTGCGACGGCTTCCAGTGCAGCCTTCACCGCAGCGATCGCATCGGCAGCCCTGGAAGCATCCGGCCCGCCGCCCTGCGCCATGTCGGCGCGGCCACCACCGCCCTTGCCGCCTAGCGCTTCAACGCCCGCGCGCACCAGCGTCACTGCGTCGAACTTGCCTGTAAGATCGTCGGTCACTGCGGCAGCGATAGCCGCGCGGCCCTCATTGACGGCGACGATGGCCGCCACGCCCGAACCCATGCGCTTCTTGGCCTCGTCGAGCAGGCCGCGCAGTTCCTTGGCGTCCAGCCCTTCGATGACCTGACCGGAGAACTTCACTCCGCCCACTTCTTCGTCCGCCGCAGCAGGAGCAGCCCCACCGCCGCCGCCCAGGGCGAGCGCGCGCTTGGCTTCTGCCAGTTCCTTTTCAAGGCGCTTGCGTTCGTCCACCAGCGCGGCGACGCGAGCCTCGACCTCTTCGGGCGTGCTCTTGAGCGTGCCCGCAACGGCCTTCAGCGCTTCCTCGCGGCCGACCAGCCACTGGCGCGCGGCCTCGCCGGTCAATGCCTCGATACGGCGCACGCCCGAAGACACGGCGCTTTCCGAGACGATGCGGAACAGACCGATATCGCCGGTAGCGCGCACATGGGTGCCGCCGCACAGTTCCACCGAATAGTTGCGGCCGGTATCGACAGCCGTGTGGCCCATCGAAAGGACACGCACCTCGTCGCCGTATTTCTCGCCGAACAGCGCCATGGCGCCCGCCGCAATGGCATCGTCCGGCGTCATCAGGCGCGTGGTCACGGGATCGTTATGGCGGATTTCTGCATTCACTTCGGCTTCGATCAGCGCGAATTCCTCAGGGCTGAGCGCCTTGGGATGGGAAAAATCGAAGCGCAGACGGTCAGCCGCGACCATCGAGCCCTTCTGAGTGACATGATCGCCCAGATGGTTGCGCAAAGCCGCGTGCAGCAAGTGCGTGGCCGAGTGATTGGAGCGGATTGCATCGCGCCTCGCGACGTCCACGTCGAGACGGACGGTATCACCCACCTTCACCGTGCCGCTTTCCACCTTGCCGCGCATGGCGTGCAGGCGGCCGAGCGGCTTGGCAGTGTCGGCAATGGCGATGTTGAGACCACCCGGGCCGGTGATCGTGCCGGCATCGCCGACCTGACCGCCGCTTTCGCCATAGAAGGGCGTCTGGTTGGTGAGGACGATCACCTCCGTACCGGCATCGGCAGACTGAACTTCCTTGCCGTTCGCCACCAGTGCCACGACCTGGCCTTCGCCGCTGGTCGAGACATAGCCGGTGAACTCGCTGGCGCCTTCGCGCTCGGCGATGTCGAACCAGACTTCCTCGTCCGCAGCGGCGCCCGAGCCCTTCCATGCGGCGCGGGCAGCGGCTTTCTGGCGGGCCATGGCGGCATCGAAGCCGGCCTTGTCCACGCCGATACCGCGCGAACGCAGCGCGTCCTCGGTCAGATCGTAAGGGAAACCGAAAGTGTCATAGAGCTTGAAGGCCGTCTCGCCCGGAAGCTCCGACCCTTCGCCCAGATTGCCGGTTTCTTCTTCCAGCAGGCGCAAGCCCTTTTCGAGCGTCTGGCGGAAACGGGTTTCCTCGCGCTCAAGCGTTTCCTCGATCAGGCTCTGGGCGCGGGTCAGTTCGGGATAGGCCTGGCCCATCTCGGTAACCAGTGCGGGCACCAGGCGGTGCATCAGCGGCTCGGCCGCGCCCAGCAGATGCGCGTGGCGCATGGCGCGGCGCATGATCCGGCGCAGCACATAGCCGCGGCCTTCATTCGAAGGCAGCACGCCATCGGCGATCAGGAAGCTGGTGGAGCGCAAATGATCCGCGATCACGCGGTGGCTGGCGGTGTGATCGCCTTCGGCCTTCACCTTGGTGAGTTCGACCGACTGGTTGATCAGCGCCTGGAACGTATCCGTCTCGAACACCGAATGGACGCCCTGCATCACGGTGGAGATACGCTCCAGCCCCATGCCGGTATCGATGCTGGGGCGCGGCAGATCGCCGATGATCTGGTCGGCTTCCTGCATGTGCTGCATGAAGACGAGGTTCCAGATTTCGACGAAGCGATCGCCGTCTTCCTCGGGCGATCCCGGAGGGCCGCCCCATATTTCAGGGCCGTGATCCCAGAAGATTTCCGAACAGGGGCCGCAGGGACCGTCCGAGCCCATGGCCCAGAAATTATCCTTGGTGGCGATGCGGATGATGCGCTCGTCCGGCAGGCCGGCGATCTTCTTCCACAGGTTCCAGGCCTCGTCATCCGTGTGATAGACGGTGACCGAGAGGCGATCCTTCGCCAGCCCGAACTCGCCCGTCACCAGGTTCCAGGCCAGTTCGATCGCGCGTTCCTTGAAGTAGTCGCCGAAGGAGAAGTTGCCCAGCATCTCGAACAGGGTGAGATGGCGGGCAGTATAGCCGACATTGTCCAGATCGTTGTGCTTGCCCCCGGCGCGCACGCATTTCTGCGAACTGGCCGCGCGCGGCGCGGGCGGGGTTTCGAGCCCGGTAAAGACGTTCTTGAACGGGACCATGCCCGCATTGACGAACATCAGCGTGGGATCGTTATACGGCACAAGCGGCGCCGAAGGCATGACCTGATGCCCGTTGGCCCCGAAATAATCGAGGAATGTGCGGCGGATATCGTTCGACGAGTTCATGGCCCGCAACTAGGGGCTGTGAAAGCGAAAGCCAAGCCCGAGATGCATCGATGAATGCCGCTTTTGCGCCAAATCCGGACCGGGGATGCCGGCGCGGGCTTTTACTTGCGCTTTGCCGTAACGACCCATGCCCCCGCGGCGAAGGCAATGATGCCTTCGACTTCATGCGAGGCGGCAAAACTGCGCAGCTTCTTGCGAAAGGCGGCCTGCTCGTCCTGCGTCATGGCCGCCATGGCGCTCGCCACCGGGCCAATGGTCGAGAAATAGGCCACGGCATCGCTTACCGGATCTTCCCCGGAACCGACTACCATCGCGAAATCGAAGGGATCGAGCTGGATATCGGTCCAGCCTGCAGCGGTGAGGATGCGCTTGACCCGGTCGGGATCGGCGAAGGCCATCGGCCCCGGAGCCTCGGGATCGGGCGGGGTTTCGGGGGGCGGGAGCAAGCTGGCGACAGCAGTGAATATCTCGTTCACTGCCGGAGAGCGGAAACAGGTGAACAGCAGCCCTGCCCCTGGCGCGGCAATGGACGCCATATGGGTAAAGGCGGCGATCGGATCGGCGAAGAACATCACGCCATGGCGCGAGATCAGCAGTTCCGGCCGGAAGTCGCCTTGCGGAACCCAGCGCGAGGCATCGCCCAGGGCGAAGGCGGCATTGGACAGATTGCGGCCGCGATCGCGAGCGACTTCGATCAATTGGGGCGAGATATCGACGCCCATGACATCGACATTGGGCCGTCCGCGGGCAATGGCGAGCGATAATTCGCCTGCGCCGCAGCCGATATCCAGCACGCTGTCAAAGGTGACATCTCGCGTGGCGCGCAACAGGCGCTCGGTCAGGCCACCCCAACTGCGATCGGTCCGGCGCCATTCGGCGGCCCAGTTGCTACCGGCGTCCCCTTCCCAATCCATCACCCTCGACATGACATCCGCACCTTGTCGTTGCCCCAACAAGCCGTGAGGCTAGACCCTCCGCGCCCTCGCGCCAAGCGGCGACACGAAAAAGCCGGCGCGAGACCCGTCAAGGGAAAACTCGCACCGGCTTCGTTCTCGCAAACACCGCGCAAGGCGGCGCTTCTTGAGGATCAGTCTTCGGAGTCCGCGTCCGGCCCCGTCATCATCTCCTCGGCAACCTGATCGGTCCGGCCGCGAATGGCGGCTTCCAACCGGTCGCAAATCTCGGGATTTTCCTTGAGATAGGTCTTGGCGTTTTCACGCCCCTGCCCGATCCGGATGCTGTCATAGCTGAACCACGAACCGGATTTCTCGACGAGGCCGACCTTCACGCCGAGATCGAGAATCTCGCCGATCTTGGAAATGCCTTCGCCATACATGATGTCGAATTCCACCTGCTTGAACGGCGGAGCGACCTTGTTCTTTACTACTTTTACGCGTGTGGCGTTGCCGACAATCTCTTCGCGGTCCTTGATCTGGCCGGTGCGGCGGATATCGAGGCGGACGGAAGCGTAGAATTTCAAGGCGTTACCGCCAGTCGTGGTTTCCGGATTACCGTACATCACGCCGATCTTCATGCGCAGCTGGTTGATAAAGATCACCATGCAGCGCGAGCGGCTGATCGAGCCGGTGAGCTTGCGCAGGGATTGCGACATGAGGCGGGCCTGCAGGCCGACATGGCTATCGCCCATCTCGCCCTCGATTTCGGCCCGGGGAACCAGAGCGGCAACCGAATCGACAACCAGCACGTCGATCGCATTGGAGCGCACCAGCGTGTCGGTGATTTCGAGCGCCTGCTCGCCCGTGTCGGGCTGCGAGACGATCAGTTCATCGATGTTGACGCCCAGTTTCTTGGCATAGACCGGATCGAGCGCATGTTCGGCATCGATAAAGGCCGCCGTGCCGCCGGACTTCTGCGCTTCGGCAATGACGTGAAGCGCCAGCGTGGTCTTGCCCGAGCTTTCCGGCCCATAGACCTCGATCACGCGGCCGCGCGGCAGGCCGCCGACGCCAAGGGCGATATCGAGACCGAGCGAACCGGTGGAAATGGCTTCCACCTGCATCGCTTCCTTCGAGCCCAGCTTCATTGCCGAACCCTTGCCGAAAGCACGGTCGATCTGTGCGAGAGCGGCGTCCAGCGCCTTCTGACGGTCCATAGTATCCTTATCCACGAGCTTAAGTTGCGTCGCCATCTGGGGCCTCCGTCAGTGCCTAGAGCCAAGACCGGAAAGGTCAACTGACGGAAGATGTATCGCATTTGTTCTCATGGAACAAGAGTGGAACGAAATATTTTCGTCACTCCGGAAACTCGCTGTTTTCTGCCGCTTCAGCTATCCTCCGCCTCGGTGGAACGCACTTCCCAGTCAATGTTGACGGAGGTGCCGGCGGGAATCGTCCGTTCGATCACCCACTGGCCGTCCTTCACGGACATGCCCTTCACCTTCTTGCGCACCGCCCAGTCCGCCGGGCGGCCCAGTTCGACGCGGGCCTTGATCGGATGGCGATTGGCATTGGTCAGCGTGGCACGGGTCGGCAGCCAGGGATTGCCCTCATCGCCAGGCTCGGCCTCGGTCTGCCGGGCACAAAGGGCGAAGGCATTGGGGCTCTCGCCCAGCGAAATCTCCACGTCCTGCCCTTCGGCATAATCGCGCAGATTCTCCTCGCCGACCAGCAATTCGCCGCCCGAGGACGGTTCGAACAGGGACACCCCGCCCATCGGCAGGGCCACGCCCAATCCGTGCTTCTTGTCGTTCTTCGTCTTGAGCACACGGCGCAGGGCGCGTGGATCGTCATAATCGTCCCACGGAGAACAGGAGGCGCGATATTCCAACTCGCCCTGGACCGCGTCCTTGTCGAGGAAGGCAACCTGCTTCATCGACTTCGAGGCGACGGTAACCCGCTCGGGCACCCGATAGAGCTTGAGATCGCCGAGAGCTTCCTCGGTGGCGACCATGGCGACCGGAGACGCCATCGCCTTTTCCATACGCGCGCCGGTTACCACGATATTGTCATAGTCTGCCATCGAAGCGGGTGGTGGCGGGGCAGGAGACTGCATCGGCATGAATTGCGGGAGTTGTTCAGGCGATCCCGCCGCCGTGCTGCCAATCGGATAGCAGGTCAGATACAGCCCGCGCCCTTGTGGCGGGTCGGACAGGCCCTGAAAATCGCTCTCCACATTGAGTTTGCCTGCAACCACCAGCAGCGTGGCATCCTCGAAGCTCTGGCCATTGTCGTTCACCAACGTGAGCCAGCTCCGCAGGCGCAGCTTCTCCTTGCCGGAGGGTGCCGCATCCTGGAACGTGCCGACATAATGGGCCTGCCAGTCGAAGCCCCAGGCGATGTAAGTCAACTGAACCTGATAGGTGCCGCCGCTGGCATCGCGCGTATCGATGCTGAAGACGGGCTGGGCCGAAAGGCCGTCGGGCACACGGTCGAAGGTCAGCTTTTCGGGGATGCCGGCGCAGCGCACTGCCTCATAACCCTGCGCGGTCTGGAGGACGAGGCCGCCATCTGCGCGGGTACGTACCACGGCGCTTTCGGCAGTCTGCGCGCCCGTCGCCGGATTGGTGCGAGTGATCGTGACCCGGTTGCCCAAAGTCCCGTCCACCAGGGCGGCGGGGGAGAGCAGGTCCGCATTGCGGTTCTTCTCGATCGTCCCGCCCGGCAGGCCGGTGACGATGGCGCTGACGGCCACCATTCCTTCGGCCACGCCCTCGAACCGGATGGTCGATTCGCCCGGAGGGAGCGTTACGGTGCGAGTCTCGTTGATCATCGCAAAGCCTCGCGGCCAATTGCGATTGATCTGGGCATCCGGCCCGCGATCCGGATCGCGATAGAGGGTGACCGAGACGGCACTGGGAGTGGAAGCCATCACGGCATCGCGGGCAGTGGCTGGGGTCAGAGGCAAGCCGAACAGCAAGGCTGCGAACAGGGCGCGCCCTGTCCAGCCCCTCCCCCTCAAGGGGGAGGCCGGGTGGGGGGGGTGCGCCACGCCAGCAGCGGACGCGAGGCCTTGCCTCGCTCCCCCTCCCCTCGGTCCCCTCCCCGCCGGGGAGAGGAGGATCATGCGGGTGGCGCGCGCCATGCCGGGCCTCAGTAACGCGTTTCGTAAGTGACCCGGACGACCCGCTCGCCATTGGCGGGAACGGGCACAGTCCATTTCCGGCGGTCGGCATTGAGCTGTTCGCCCGGCACATCCTCACTCACGATGCGGAAGTCCCGGCCCCACCAGCCATAATCAAGCCCGCTCTGGAACAGATCGACATTCACAGGCTGCGATTTCGCATTGGTGAGAGTGTAGCGCATAGTGGTGCGGTAATAGGTTACGGGCCGCTCGGCCTCGCCCTGCACCACGCTGCCATCTTCCTTAATCACGCGCCAGCGGGCGGATTTCTCCCACTCTGCGCCGGTGATTTTCTCGCGCTTTTCGACTTCGGCCTTCACGAAGATGTCGAAGGCATCGCCCGTAGTCAGCGTCAGTTCGCTGCCCATGGGCGTGTGGCCGATCTGGTTCTCGCCGATGAATTGCGGCGTGCCCTTGCTGTCGCGCTGGTAGAAGCGAACGGTGCCGGCCGGAAGCGCATCGCCCAGTCCGCCTTCCTTCGAGGACGAAAAGGCGATCTGGCTCGACACGTTGCGCGGATCGCTGTCACTCTGCAGCCAGCCAACCTCAAAACCATAAATCTTGCGCGCCGGCACGGCCTGCACATCGAGGAAGCTGACCTGCTTAGTCTGGTTGTTGGCAATCGTGGTGCGCCCATCGATCGGGTAGAGGTAGTAATCCCCCAACTGCTCGCGATTGGCCGTCTCGGTGCCGGGAACGAAGGAGCCACGCGGGGCGGAAACCGGCCGAACCGAGCCGTAGCGCGGATTGTAGCCGCCACTGCCGGACGGGCTGCCCGCCACCAGCAAGGTCTTCGCATTGTCGAAAGTGGTGCCGGTATTGTTGGTCAGCGTGACCCAGCCCTGCACGTCCACTGTGCCCTTGCCCTCGTCATAGAGAGCCACATAGTCCGACGACCAGCCGAGGCCGGGGGTGAGATAGCGGATCGAGGCCGGGCGATTGCCCGCACGGCTGCTGTCGACCGTCACGGACAGAGTTGGACGGGCACGCAGGTTCGGCGGCACTCCGTCGAAGATCACGCGCACCGGCAGGCCATCGTCGCGCAGCACCTCGATCCGGTCGCCGATGCGGATCACCACGCCTCCGGCCGTAGACAGCACCGTCGCCCGCTCGCGCGTTTCCTGCCCGGTGGCGGGATTGGTGCGCAGCAGGGTGACGGTCTGGCCAATGGCCTTTTCCATCATCTTGGTGGGAGTGAGCAGGTCGAAATCGAAATTCTGTTCGACAATGCCGGTATCCGCGGCCGAGAAGCTGAGCGTCTCAGGCCGGATCATGGCCGACACATCGGGAAACTCGATCCGGCTGCGGCCATTGGCGATGGGAAGCTGGCGCACATCCTGCACCAGCGCCTGGCCGTTATTGTAGATCGTCACCGATACGTCGCCCTGGGCGCTTGCCCCCTGGGGGGCGGCCGTCTGAGCGATGGCGGGCTGTTGCGCGGCGAAGAGCACGCCCGGAAGCGCAGAGGCGGTAACGGCAAGGCGGGCGAAGTTGCGGATCATGATCTGACCTACTCCCAAAGATACGGGTCCATACCCTTGACGGAGAGGTTTGCGCCTTGCGCGTTACCCTTCGATGAACAGAGGCATAAGGACGATGGACGGTGGCACAGGGTGAAATATGGAGACGTCGCCCCTTCCGCCTTTCATTCGTCATTCCCCGAAGGCAGGAATGACGAATGAATGTTTTCGGCCAGGAATTATCCCCTCGGCGCGCTAAGCACCTCGGCCACCTTGTTGGCGATCTGCTGGACCGAGAACGGCTTGGGAATGAAGTGCATGTCCTCAAGGTCGATCTCGTTGCGCAATTGCTCTTCCGCATAGCCGGACATGAACAGCACCGGCAGGTGCGGAGCGATCCGGCGCAATTCGCGGGCCATGGCAGGGCCGTCCATGGTGGGCATGACCACGTCGCTCACCACCAGGTCGAACTCGCCGCCGCCCCGGACCTTTTCGAGCCCTTCCTCGCCATCGCTGGCGGTAGTGACGATATAGCCCTGCCGGGTCAGCGCACGTTCGGCCACGGCGCGAACCATATCCTCATCCTCTACCAGCAGGATGCGCCCGCCGCCCGACCAGTTGGAGGAGATTTCCTTTTCCACCTTTACCGCCACCGGCTCGGTCGAATGGTGGACCGGCAGATAGATGGTAAAGCGCGCGCCGCGGATCGACCCATTATCGGCAGCGACATTGTCGGCAAAGATGAACCCGCCGGACTGCTTGACGATGCCGTAGACGGTCGAGAGGCCAAGGCCGGTGCCCTTGCCCATTTCCTTGGTGGTGAAGAAGGGATCGAAGATCTTGGCCAGATGCTCGCCGGGAATGCCGCCGCCCGTATCCTCGACGATCAGCACGGTATAATCGCCGACCGGGAGGATTTCGCTGCCCATGCGGCGAATGTCGGAAGAGGCGATGCGCCGCGTCGCCATGGTCAGGCGGCCAGTCCCGTCTCCGCGCGCATGGATCGCATCGCGGGCATTGACGGCCAGGTTCACGATCACCTGTTCGAGCTGCTGGGGGTCCGCGCGGACAGGGCCCAGATTGCGGTCATGATGAACCTTGAACTCGATCTTCTCGCCCATCAGCCGCTTGAGCAGCTGGCTGACCTCGGCGACAACATCGGGCAGTTGCAGCACTTGCGGGCGCAGGGTCTGCTGGCGCGAAAAGGCGAGCAATTGCCGCGTCAGGCTGGCCGCGCGGTTCGAATTCGCCTTGATCTGCTGGATATCGTCATAGTCGCTGTCACCCGGCGTATGGCGCAGCAACATCAAGTCGCAATAGCCGATGATGGCAGTGAGCACATTGTTGAAATCATGCGCCACGCCGCCTGCCAGCTGGCCCACGGCCTGCATCTTGGTCGCCTGGGCGATCTGGCGCTTCAGGCGCGTTTCCTCGGTAGTGTCGGCAAGGCTGAGCAGGACCGATGGCTCACCCAGCCCGCGCACACCTGCAATGCCGAGCGAAACCGGATCGTCGGGATTGTGCTTCAGCCGCACTGCCATGTCGGTGCTGGAGGCAGAGCCTTGCCCATAGCGGCGCACGGCATCGACCAGCGCGGCCTTGTCTTCCTTCACCACCAGATCGGAAGGGTAAGGCACCAGATCGCGCCCTTCGATCCCGGCGGCGCGCATGAAGGCGGGGTTGGCGAACAGGAAATGCCCGTCCCGGTCCGTCATGGCGAGACCGAGGGGCAACTGTTCGAGCAGGGCCTGCAATTGCGGCGTGCCGGTCTGGGCTTCCGCCCCCCATGCCCCGCCGATACCCACGCCCGCCTCCAGCAGCAGCATGAGCGAAGGCGCCTTGTCGGGCGCCGGGTCTTTCCCGTCCGGGTCCGCCAGCGGGACATGCACCAGCGTTTGCGGCGTGCCCTTGCGGCCTTCGCGGGCGAAGAATATCCGGTCGCGCTCATCGCTGCGCAACAGGGCTGCAAAGTCTTGCCCGGCCAGAGTAGCGGCCGGATCGCCTGCGGCCCGGGCGGCGAAACCTTCGCTGGCGGAACGCACGATACCGTCGGGCCCGACCAGCGCCGCCTCGATTCCCGCCTGCGACAACACCCGGCCGAACGGCCCGGCGATGCGGGTGCCGATCTCGGCCAGCGGATCGCTGCGCAGCAAGGGCTCGAACCGCCAGACGAGATAATCGTCGCCCCGCCCTGCCCGCGATGCCCTGACGGTCCAGCTCTTGCCCTGCGCCTCCAGCAGGTCGAGCACGGCCGCACCGTCACGCCAGGCGGCACGGGCAGTGCGTGTCAGCAATTCCACCGCGCCATCGTCGAGCGGCATGGCGGGCGGCGCATTGGCCGTGCCGAAATTGCCGACAAATTCGGAATTGGCGCAGGTCAGGCGGCTTGCCCGATCGGTAATCGCCACCGCCACGTCCGGCTGTTCGATCGCGGCCACGGTGACCGACCAGTCAGGCAAGGTGCCATTCGTTGCCACGGGCGTGCTGCGCGTGCGGGTAAGAAGCCATGCCAGAGTGCCGAGCACGACCAGCGCGCCGACATAGGCCACCATCACCGATGCCTCGCCCGTGATGATCCAGATCAGAAGGGCACTGAATGCGAGAGCCGCTGCAATCAGCGCGGCTCCGTTCCTTGCAGTGCCGCCCAGCCGCCGCGGCGCGATATCGGCGGCGCGGCTCATTCCGCCGGGCTGAGATCGCTAGGAGCGCTGCCCCCGGTTCCGTTGGCCAGCCGGTGCCGCCGCCTGCGGGCCACCATGTTGCGCCAGATGAAGGAGGTCATGAGATAGCCGATGGCGGCCGCAACCACCGAGATGACGAGCAGCCCGATCAGCAGGGCAGGCGCCGCATCGGAAAGCAGCCACCTGCTCCATTCGCCGATGGAGGCACCATGTTCGTAAAGGCCCATGAAGGTCGCAAGGTCGGCATGGAAGCCCAGACCGGAGCCGATATAGAGCGAGCCCGCCAGAATGAACGGGGTCGTCGCCGGATTGGAGAGGAAGGTCATCCCCGCCGCCAGCGGAATATTCCCCCTGAACGGCACGCACATCAGCGCGGCGCCCACGATCTGGATACCGGGAATCAGTGCGAAGATGCCCACCAGCAGGCCGATCGCCACGCCGCGCGGCACCGAGCGACGCGTCAACCGGAACAGCTCCGCACGCCGCGCGAGCGGGCGGATCAGCCGAATCTCTTCAAGCTGTTCCCGGCTGGGAATCTGCCGCTTGATCCAGTCGGCCAGTGCAGTCTTTGATCGGGTAGCGCTCATCTGCCCTTGCATATCGGTATCGCCGCCCGCTGCGGCAAGGACTCTCCTTTACCGAATGTGGGCGAAACGACGGGTGAACGCCTTTCGCGCGCACGGCCTTGCAGGGCAAGTCCCAAACGGCGGAAAATCGTGCACCGGGCGTCGGATCAAATCGGGCATGCGGCAAGTGTTGCGCAAGCGCCGCAACTTCGGGCCCGGATCGGGCCTCGGATAGCCGCTCAGCCCTTGTCGCGCAGCAGCCGTGCCTTGTCGCGCTTCCAGTCGCGTTCCTTGATGCTGGCGCGCTTGTCATGGGTCTGCTTGCCCTTGGCCAGCGCCAGTTCCACTTTCGCCCGCCCGCGCGAATTGAAATAGACCGACAGCGGCACCAGCGTCATGCCCTTGCGCTCCACCGCGCCCAGCAGCTTTTCCACTTCGCGGGCATGCAACAGCAGCTTGCGCGGCCGCTTGGGCTCGTGATTGAAGCGGTTGCCGTGGCTGAATTCGGGGATGTTGGCATTGACGAGGAAAGCCTCGCCATCCCGGATTTCGGCATAGCTCTCGGCAATCGAGCCCTCGCCGCCCCGCAGGCTTTTCACCTCGGTGCCGGTCAGCGCGATCCCCGCCTCATACGTATCCTCGATATGATAGTCGAACCGCGCGCGACGATTCTCCGCGACGATCTTCTTCTTGTCGAACGTAAGTGGTTTGGGCCGTGCCATGGTGTGGCGCCATGTAGGGGCAGCGGGGCAAAAGGGAAAGGTGCGACTTTTTCCGTGGACGTCCTTACTTGCCCTGCGCGCCGATCCCGCCCATCATCGGGCAAGAAAAGGGGGCGCATCAATGGGTTGGTACGGAAATATGAGCAGCTTGCGGCTTGCCGTGAGCGGAGCCCTCGCGGCATGCCTGCTGGTGGCGCAGCCTACCCAGGCCCAGGATATGCCTCCCATCGAAGCCTATGGCGAGCTGCCTTCGGTGGAAACCGCGGCTATTTCGGCAAGCGGTGAACGCATCGCAATCGTCACCACCTATGGTCATGAACGACTTCTGCTGATCGTCGATTCCTCGATGAACCTGCTTCGCCAGATCAAGGTGCAGGATACCAAGCTGCGCGATCTGGAGTGGATCGGCGACGAGGCAGTGCTCGTCGTGATGAGCGAAACGGAAGCGCTGCCCTTCGGCTTCACGACCGATTCCTACGAAGCCTTCAGGGCAATCACTGTTCCGGTGGACAGCCAGAAGGAAATTCAGGTGGTCTTTGCCGGCAACAGAGGAATCGTTACCTCGATTTTCGGCAATTACGGCGTCCGCAAGGTGGACGGACAATGGCGCGGCTATTTCGGCGGAATCCAGCTTGCGCGTTCGCTTGACCTGGGATTTGTGATCTCAGGCACGGACATCTCGCTGATGGAAGTGGATCTGCTCAAGAATTCCGCCCGCAAGGCGGCGAGCCCGCCATCGGTAGAGATTTCACGCGAATGGTTGGTCGATGCCGAGGGGAAAGTCGCGGCACGCTTTGACCTGCAGCGGGATTCCGGACGTTGGCAATTGTTCGGCCGAGGCGGGAAAGTGCTGGCCAGCGGCATACAGCCGGCAGGTTATGCCGGCCTGATCGGCCTGGGCTTTGACGGGAAGACCGTGATCTACAGCGTCAGGAAGGAAGACCAGTCCGTCTGGTACGAACGGATGCTGGATGGCAGCGACGAGCCCCGCGAGGTGTTTGGCGAGGTCGGGATCGAGAACACCTATTTCGACCGACATAGCGGGCGTATTCTTGGCATTCTGCAACGCGGCACCAGCCCAAAGCCCGAATTCTTCGACCCCGTCTGGAACGAGCGCGCGCAAAAGGTCGCCCGGGCATTCTCCAAGCTCGATTTCTCCATCGAGGATTGGAACGACACATTCAGCCAGGTGCTGGTGCGCACCAGCGGCACAGGAGACAGCGGCACCTGGTATCTGGTGGATATCGACCAATCGAAGGCCGAGGCAATCGGTCGCGAGCGCCCTGCTATCGCGGCGGAGCAGGTCGGCCCGGTCTCCACCTTCACTTACAAGGCACAGGACGGGCTGGAGGTCGACGGCGTCCTTACCCTTCCGCCGGGGCGGGAAGCGAAATCGCTGCCGGTGGTGATCTTTCCTCATGGCGGGCCATCAGGCTTCGACCGGCCGGAATTCGACTGGTGGGCACAAGCCTTCGCCTCGCGCGGCTATGCCGTGTTCCAGCCCAATTTCCGTGGATCGACCAATCGCGAAGCCGCCTTCCGCATTGCGGGTAACGGCGAATGGGGGCGCAAGATGCAGACCGACCTCTCGGACGGGCTGGCGGCGCTGGCCGATGCCGGGATCGTCGATCCGAAGCGGGCCTGCATCATGGGCGCCAGCTATGGCGGCTATGCGGCGCTGGCGGGCGTCACGGTGCAGAACGGGCTTTATCGCTGCGCCGTATCGGTGGCAGGCGTTTCCGACCCCAGGGAGATGTACAACACCGAAGTGCGGGAAAGCGGGAACAGCGATATCCTGCGCGAAGCCCTGAAGGTGGAACTGGGCAAGAAATCCGATCTCGATCAGGTTTCCCCCCGCCGCCTTGCCGGAAAGGCCAACGCGCCGATCCTTCTGGTCCATGGCCGCGACGATACGGTGGTCGCCTTCGAGCAGAGCACGAAAATGGCCGGTGCCCTGAAGGACGCGGGCAAGCCGTACAAGTTCGTCGAACTTGCCGGAGAGGATCACTGGCTCTCCCGTTCGGATACCCGCAAGCAGATGCTGGCGGAAGCACTCGCCTTCGTGCAGGAACACAACCCGGCGAATTGACCGGGAGAGGAATGGCAATGGAAGCCGCCGAGATTCTCGCAAACGTGCGGGAACTGACGCCCGCCATCATGGAGCGGTCGGGCGAGATAGAGCAATTGCGCCGCCTGCCCGACGATCTGGTGGCGCAGCTCAAGCAGGCGGGCGTCTTCCGCATGGCCCGTTCCCGCGCCAAGGGCGGCCCACAGATGAGCCTGCCGCAGCAGCTGCGGGTTATCGAGCAACTGGCCTATGCCGATTCCTCCGTCGGCTGGTGCGTGAAGATCGGCGCCGATAGCGGGTTGATCGCCGAATATCTTCCGCCCGAGATTTCCGCCGAATTGCTGCCCTCCCCGGATTCGATCACGGCCGGCCAGTTCACGGCCGGGCGCGGCAGGCTGGACCGGGTGGAAGGCGGCTATCTCCTGACCGGGCGTTTCCCCTTCGGCAGCATCTCCGGCCATGCCGACGTCATCATGAGCGGGGCCATCGTCCATGTGGACGGCGCGCCTGCCATCGGGGGCAATGGCCTGCCCGAAACCCGCCTCGCCTTTGCCCCGGCAAGCGACTACGTGCTGGAAGACACCTGGCACACCCATGGCCTGCGCGGCACGGGCAGCAATCATTACCGGGCGGAAGGCATCTTCATTCCCGAAGGCCGGGCCATGCTGATCGAGGAGGCCCTCTTCGCAGGGCGCGAGACGCTCTATTCCTCGGGCTTCAACTGGGTGACGACCATGGCCGCCGTGCCTCTGGGCGTCATGCGGCGGGCAATGGACGAGGCCAAGGCACTGATCGCGCAGCGTACCGGCGGCATCCCCCCTCGTCCGATGGCCGAACTCACGCATGTGCGCGAGGCCATTGCCCATGCCGAAATGGCGCGTGCCTCGGCCGAAGCCTTCCTCTATTCCGCCGCCGACGCCTTCTGGGCGGAACTGGAACGGGGCGCCCCCTCGGTCGAAACCAAGGGCAGGCTGGCGCTGTCCAACGTCAATGCCTGCCGCACCGGGGCGGACGTCACGAGGATGCTGTTCGACCTGATCGGCGCGAATGTGATCTTCGAAGGATCGGTGATCGAACGGCTGACCCGCGATGCACTGACCCTGCGCCAGCACATGATCGTCTCCCCCGCCCATCTGGAGCATTACGGGGCAATGATTCTGGGCAAGGCCCACCCCTCGCCGCTGTATTAGAGCCTCAGACCCTGCGTCACGCCACCCGAGTCTGATCCACCTCGGCCGCGATCTCGCCGCCGGGCTTGGCCTTGCCGAAGAGATAGCCCTGCCCCTGCCCGCAACCTTCCTCGCGCAGGCAGGCGAGCACGTCTTCGCGCTCCACGCCTTCGGCGGTCACGGTGAGGCCGAGCGAGCGGCCTAGGCTGATGATCGCGCGCACCACGGCCCGCGATTCCGGCTCCTTGGCCAGTTGCAGCACGAAGCTCTTGTCGATCTTGATCTTGGTGAAGGGGTAATGGAGCAGATAGCTGAGCGAGCTGTAGCCCGTACCGAAATCGTCCATCGAAATGCCGATCCCCATCTCGCGGATGCGCTTGATGAGAGTCGAGGTCTGCTCGCCCTGCTCGATCAGCACGGCTTCGGTAATCTCCAGTTCCAGCCGCGAGGGTTCGAGGCCTGACCAGGCGAGTGCCTGCAGCACGGAATTCAGCAGATGGCCGTTACGGAACTGCAGCGGCGAGACATTCACTGCCAGCTTGTGATGCGAAGGCCATTTGGCCGCCTCGACACAGGCCGTGCGCAGCACCTGCTGGCCGACAATATCGATCAGACCCATTTCCTCGGCCAGCGGAATGAAGATTTCCGGCGAGACAGCGCCGCGCTCGGCATGGTTCCAGCGCAGCAGCGCCTCGTATCCGTCGACTTCCTCCGTATCGAGGTCGATCAGCGGCTGGTAATAGACTTCCAGCTCGCCCTTCAGCACCGCGTCGCGGAAATCGTTTTCCAGCCGGGTGCGTTCCTGCGCGGCGATGTCCATCGCCGGTTCGAACTGGCGGACAGTGCCGCGCGCACCGGACTTGGCGGCGTAGAGCGCAAGATCGGCGTAACGCTGCAAAGTCTCGGAATCGCGGCTGTCGCGCGGGGCACAGGCAAGGCCGATAGTGGCGCCGATGCGCAGGACATTTTCGCCGATGAAGAACGCCTTGGAAATCTCGGCGATGATCGTGCGGCAGGTTTCCGTCACCACTTCTTCGGAGAAGCCGGGGAACAGGATCGCGAATTCATCGCCGCCCAGGCGGCATAGCAGCGCGCCATCGGGCACGAGGCCGGACATGCGCCGCGCGGCTTCGGCCAGCAGGGCATCGCCCGGCTGGTGGCCATAGGTATCGTTGACGTCCTTGAAATGGTCGAGATCGACCATCGCCAGCGTGAACCAATTATCCTCGCTCGCATTCTCGAGATAATAGTTCAGCTGCTCGCGGCACTGGACGCGATTGGCAAGGCCGGTCAGCTCGTCATGCCGGGCCATATAGGCCATGCGCGCTTCGGCGCGGCGGCGTTCGGTGACGTCGAATACGGACAGGATCGTGGCGATCCCCTCGTCCAGCATGGTCTGGCGGGTGAAGAGCACGGATTCCAGGCGCGATCCGTCAGCGGCGGTCTGCTGCCAGAAGCGGTCCTTCTCGGAATGATCGCTCACCAGCAATTCGCGCGCGGCCGGCCATTCGTCGGAGGCGAAAATGCGTTCGGCCGGAAGTCCGGCAAATTCCTCGCGGGTAAAACCGAAATGGGAGGCCGCGGCATCATTGGCACGCAGGATCGTCTCGGTCTTCGGATCGTAGACCAGCAGCGGCACCGGATTGCCTTCGAACAGCAGACGGAAGCCCTCCTCGCGCCGCTTCATGTCGGTCACATCCACGCGCAGGCCGATCGTCCCGCCATCGGCAGTACGGCGTTCCTCGATCAGGATGGTCTGGCCGCTGGAAAGGCGCTGTTCGTGGCGCGTGCCTGCACCGGGGTTCTCGATCAGGTCGAGACGGTCGGCAATCCATTCCTCTTCGCGGCCCAGAGCCTCGGGATAATCGCCGCGCTGCACGCCGATGCGCAAGGTATCCGCCAGTCGCGCGCCTTCCTTCAGCAGGTCGGCCGATTTGGCGTAGATCTTGGCATATTCCTGATTCCACAGGATGTAGCGCCCCTCCGCATCGAGGAACACGATCCCTTCGGGCAGCACGTCAATCGCCTCGCGCAGGCGCTTCTCGGCGAGCGCAGCAGCTTCCGTGGCCGCACGCAGCGCTGCCCGCTCATCCGCCAGAGGCCGCGCCCCAGCCGAAAATCCATCCTTTACGCCGTGCATTGTCCGCCTCTTCGCAACCCGTGCGCATTGGCGGGTTCGGTACCCTCCTAAGGGTTAACAATTGGTGCAGTGCACAATGAGCGATACACGCATTTTCAGGAGGATAAGGGACAATCCTGAGGGATCAGACCAGTCCGGCATGCTCCAAAGCCGCGTCCACTGCCTTGCGCGCTTCGGCACTGGCGGTAACGAGCGGCAGGCGCACGCTGTCATCCAGGAAATCGTGCACCCGGCTGAGCGCATATTTCGCCGGTGCAGGCGACGCGTCGGAGAACATGGCATAATGCAGCGGATAGAGCTTGTCGTTCAGCTCACGCGCCTTTTGCAGGTCGTTGGCGGCAATCGCGGCCTGGAAATCGGCGCACAGGCGCGGGGCGACATTGGCGGTCACCGAAATGCAACCCACCCCGCCTGCGGCGCTGTGGGACAGCCACAATTCGTCATCGCCGCACAGCTGGACGAAACCTTCGGCCTCGATGCCCATGCGGTGATCGGTCACGCGCGAAAGGTCGCCGCTGGCATCCTTGATGCCCACGATCCGGTCCGGAAAACGATTGACTAGTTCGCACACCGTCTCGGGCTTGAGGTCGGTCACCGTGCGGCCCGGCACGTTGTAGAGAATGATCGGCAGGTCGCTATGCTCGGCCAGATAGCTGTAATGCGCGATCAGGCCCGCCTGGCTCGGCCGGTTGTAATAGGGCGCCACGCAAAGGCCCGCCTTCACGCCGCACTTCTTGGAGAAGTTCATGTGCAGCAGGGCATTCTTGGTGTCGTTGCTGCCGCAGCCCGCAATCACGGGAACGCGACCGGCGGCCTGCTCCACGCAGACTTCGATCACGCGGTGGTGTTCGGCATTGGAAAGAGTGGAGGCTTCGCCCGTGGTGCCGCAGGGAACCAGCGCGGAAGATCCGTTCTCGATTTGCCAATCGACGAGGCGGCGGAAACCCTCTTCATCGAACGACCCGTCGCGGAAAGGGGTCACCAGGGCCGGGATGGAACCGGAAAACATCGACTTCGCCTCTCGTCTTGCCCAATTTTCTTAATCGGGTACCGTCTGGCGACCATGCCAGGGGATTCACGTTCAGCGCCTGATAAGGAGGCAAGGCCCACGATGTCCAGCATGCTTCGCATGTCCTCCATCGCCGTACTCGCCAGTTCCCTCCTCAGCGCCTCTGCGCCTGTGTCTGCAGAAGATGCCGCGCAATGGGATGTCGCACGCGCCCAACTGGTCGCGACGCAGCCCGGCCCCATGGCCCAGGCGATCGACCGCTGGCAGCAGCTGACCGGCAGTTCGCGCTTCACTTTTGACGATTATGCCAGCTTCATCCTGACGAATCCCGGCTTCCCGGACGAAGGCAAGCTGCGTTCCTATGCCGAGGCCCGGCTGGCCAGCGATCCGGTCGACCAAAGCCGCCTCGTGGCCTTCTTCGATCGTTTTCCACCCCAGACCAATCCGGCACGGGCGCAATATGCGCTGGCGCTGAATGCCGCCGGGCGCCCCGAAGCGCCCGAGGCGGCTCGCGCGGCATGGCGGGGCGGTTCGATGAGCCAGCTCGCCGAAACGACTCTGGCCGCGCTCTATGGCACGAGCTTCACGGCCGAGGATCACGATGCGCGCATGGACGCGCTGCTGTGGGCGCGAGATACCGATGGCGCCGCGCGGCAGCTTGGCCGCACCTCCCCTGCCCGGCAGGCCGTGTTCCGGGCGCGCCTCACCGCCGCGCAAGGCATCGATCCGAGCGCGTTCGACCTGCCCGGCGGACAGGCGGAGGCGCTGAAAGACCCGGGCTATGTGTTCAACGTGGTGCGCCAACTGCGCAAGGGCGGGCGCACGCCGGATGCAGTGAACCTGCTTGCCACACGCCCCGAACTGTCCTCCATTCCGCGCGACCGCGACGCATGGGTGGAAGAACTGCTCACCACCGCCAAGGCTGGGGGCGCCCGCGCCGCGCAGCGGATCGCCGCCTCGGTCGATGACGCCTTCCTGCCGGGCGAGGATATTTCCGCCCTCTCCTATGGCCTGCGCGACGATTACACCTCGCTGATGTGGCTCGGCGGGACGAAGGCGCTGTGGGAACTCAACGAACCGGCCAGCGCGGCGCCGCTCTTCTATCGCTACGGTGCCGCAGCCCGCACGCCCTATACACGCTCCAAGGGCTTCTACTGGGCAGGGCTCTCCGCGTCCCGTGCGGGCGACAGTGCCGCCGCGAAGCGTTATTTCGAACAGGCGGCGATCTATGCGGACCGTTTCTACGGCATGCTTGCCCGCGAACGGCTCGGCCTGCCCATGCCCGACCTCACGCAGGCGCCGCTGCTCAATGCCGACCCGTCGCGCCGCGCGGAGTTCCTCTCCCGCCCGCTGACCCGCGCCGTGCGCGAAGTGGCGCGCGATGCCCCATGGTCGGTCGGCATCCGCTTCTATCGCGCGATTGCCGGTCAGGCGGAAAGCCGGGAGGACCTGCTGCTGGTGGCCGAACTGGCGCGCGATATCGGGCGGCGCGATCTGGCGGTGATCCTCGGTGACGAGGCCGCCGCGCAGGGGCACGGGGATTTCACGGCCCTCGCCTTCCCCACCGTCCCCACTCCGGGCGCGACCGACTGGACCATGATCCACGCCATCACCCGGCAGGAAAGCCAGTTCGCCCAGAACGCGGTAAGTCACGCCGGGGCGCGCGGATTGATGCAGCTTATGCCGGGCACCGCGCGTGAACAGGCGGGCAAGCTGGGGATGGAATATCTCTCCGCCTCGCTGGTCGACAATCCGGATTACAATCTGCGCCTTGGCGAAGGCTATATCCGACGGATGCTCGATTATTACGGGGGCAGCTATCCACTGGCTGTAGCCGCCTATAACGCCGGGCCGGGCAATGTGAACAAATGGCTCAAGGCCAATGGCGATCCGCGCACGGGTTCGATCAGCTGGATCGACTGGATCGAGAAGATTCCGATCTTCGAAACCAAGAACTACGTCCAGCGCGTGCTGGAAAATGCCGTGGTCTACGAAGCGATGAATCCTGGCAAGGCGAGCCTTGGCCGCCCGCGCGGGATCAGCCAGTTCCTGGGCAAGTCGACTCCGGGCTGAATTGGCGCAGTGCAACCGCCCAACTCTCAGGAATTGCGACGAACCGTTTGAATTCAGGGCAAACCGAGCCAATCGCGCGGCGGCTCGCAGAGACATTGCCCGGGCAATCGCATATTATTTGATGGTGACCGGGGTGCTTTAACCAGTTCCGTCAGGTCGCGATAAACCAGACCCTGACAGGGTCCGACAAGCGGCACGAAAAGCCGCGAAAGCACTACTTTTTGGAAGAGGTAAGCACCGCTGCCTGCGGGGCAGCGCGGCTGCGCATGATCGGCATTGCCAGAAGGAGGCTGCGATGAGCAGATTGAAAATCGCGGGACTGTCACTCGGCATGGCGGCCATGCTCGCCTTAACCGCGCAGCCCGCCATGGCGAGGCAGGGCACCAGGTCGGGCGATTCCCTCCCCAGCCGTTCCTACGTCGCCACGAAAAGCATCGGCGTTTCGGCCCGGCAACCAGCTTTTATCGGCGGCAATTTCGGTGGTCCCCGATTGCCGAACCGGGGCTGGCTTGGCGGAGTGATATTTCCTCTCCCGCTTCCGCCGCGGCTGATCGATCGGCTGGAAGACTTCTTCCTGCGCGCCGGGATCGATAATCCGGCGCTGTGCCGGGTGTTCGATTTCAGCTTCTGCGACGATAATGACAGCCCCGGCTGATCGTCGCCGCAAGTAGGCCCGCCGGGCTTGGACGGATGGCCCGCCTTCGGCTAAGGCCGCGGCGATGGACACTCGCACCAATCCGATCACCCCGGCGGGCCTCGCCGCGCTAAAGGCGCGCTACGATCACCTGCTCGGCACCGAGCGGCCGGCCATCGTCGAGATCGTCAGCTGGGCCGCTGGCAATGGCGACCGCAGCGAGAATGGCGACTATCTCTACGGCCGCAAGCGCATGCGCGAGATCGACCGCGAACTGGCCCATCTCGCCCGGCGGATGAAGGCATCCCGCGTGATCGACCCTGTCCAGCAGGCCGACAAGAGCCGCGCGTGGTTCGGCGCCACCGTGACCATTGCCGACGAGGATGACGATGAACGCATCGTCACCCTGGTCGGGGACGACGAGCAGGACCCGTCTGCCGGAAAGATCGGCTGGAGCGCCCCCATTGCCCGCGCCCTTCGTGGCGCCGCCGTTGGCGATCTGCGCCGCGTACGCCTGCCCGGCGGGGAAAAGGAGTGGGAAGTGGTCGCAGTCTCCTATCCGGACGAGGCTGCCTGACCATGGCCGAGATCGTCAATCTGCGCCTGGCCCGCAAGGCAAAGCAACGCGCCGACAAAGCCGGCACTGCCGCCGCCAATCGTGCGAAATTCGGCCAGACCAAGGCGGAAAAGTCCATCCAGCGCGATGAAGCAGAACGTGCCGGGCGAACGCTGGACGGCGCAAAGCTGGAGCGCGACTGATGCGCACCACTTATGAAGACGCGACCGTTCGCCTCTATCACCTGAGCGATGCCATGGAAGGCGGCGCGGCAGAAACCCTGTTCTACGGCCCGCTGTCAGAAGCGATGCGCATCGCCGCCGCGCAGCCCGAGGAAATACAGGAGGGCCTGTTCATCGCCACGGACAACGATGTGGTGGCGTGGCTGGACCTGATCGAGGGATAAGCCAAGCGGTCGAGTTCAGGCGGGAATGAGTGCGGCTTTCGACGCTTTGCCGCACTAGAATGGCGGGTTTGGGGTTGGAAGCAGCCCCTTATCTGCATAGCTTCGACTGCATGGCTGGAGAGCATAACAAAATCATCGCCACCGCCGCAGAAGCGAGCCTCGGCCCCTTGGGCTTCAAGAGGAAGGGGCGAACACGTCTATGGATTCTAGATCATGGCCTATGGCTGAATATCGTTGGCTTCAGGCCTGGGCAGTGGTCAGTATCTGTGGACCTCGACAATGCTGCCCATTGGCTTTGGGCGGGTCACAGCTTCATGAGCTTGGATTATTTCATTCGCGGATCACATGCTTCATTCGATGATGAAATACAGTTCAGCAATGAACTAGGGGAGATCGCTAATGAAGCGGCATCTCGTGCGGTCGATTTGGAAAACAAGTTCTCAAATTTCGACGCAATTGCAAATTTCGTTATCGAGCAAGCACTGAATAACGAGAGAATGCGACCGAGTTGGTTCGGTTACAGAGCAGGACTCGCTTGCGGAATACTCGGAAAGAAAGAAGAATCTGCGGCCTTTTTACATGGAATCCATGATACGAGAGTTATTCCATATGCAGCGCCCTTTTTGCCGCTCACCGGACGCACCGCGGATTTCAGATCAAGGGTCAATGAACTTCTGGCGCAGCAGCGCGCCATATTGAAATTGCCAGCCCTCGAGTGCGGTCCATTTTGACGCCCGCATTGCCCACTACATCCGCTCGTACGGAGGATGAGGAGGGGGTTTCCGCCCCTCCCCATCGCCGTGTCATTCAACCGTCTGTGTCAGGCGCAGCAGCCACCTTTGCAGCAATCTTCGCTTTAGACGGCTTCGGTTCGGTTTCAGCCACGACGGGCGCCCGCGTCGGAGCAGAGGCTTCCGCCTCGGCCGGTCCCTTCACCAGTCCGCTCAGCGAGCTGCCATCCAGCCCGAGTTCCTTCATCAACCCGTCGAGCACTGGCGCCTGCGCGCGATAGGCGAGCGCGGCGGCGACTGCGTCATTCGCCAGATTTCCGCTGCCGCCACCCGCCGCAGGAGTTGCCGTGCTGCTGCCTCCGGCCTTCTGCGTGAGCCCATCTACCTGCACGATCTTGATCGATTCGATGGCCTCCAGCGGCTTGGCGCTCTCGCGCACCAGCTCGGGGAGGACCTTGAGCAGCGCCAGCTTGGTCTGCAGCGAAATCTGCTCCATCGAGAGCAAATTAGCGGCCTCGTTCACGGCGCGCTGACCGGCGGCCTCCACTTCGAAACGCACCCGGTCCGCCTCGGCCCGTAGCTTCTCGGCATCGGCCTGGCCTTCCGCCTCCCGGCGCACGGCGTCCGCGCGGTTGGTGGCCGCATCGCGCTCGGCCTCTGCCTGTACCTTGACGCGGATCGCTTCCCGCTCGGCCGCCTTGGCCGCCTCGATCAGTTCGATGCGCTTTTCACGCTCCGCCACTTCGGTTTCGCGCGCAGTGACCACGCCTTCCTCAGCGGCGACCGCCTTGGCGCGCGCGGCATCCGCCTCGGCCTTGGCCTGGCTTTCCTCGCGGCTCTTGTTCTGGACCGCGATCTGCTGTTCCTGCCGCGCGATTTCCAGCGCCTGGGTCTGCGCGATGCGGGATTGTTCGACCGAGCGATCGGCCTCGATCTGGTTGGAATCGATCGCTCGCTTCGCCTCGATCCGCGCTGCTTCGGCTTCCTGATTGCGCTCTGCCTGCTGACGGGCGATTTCCGCTGCCTGTTCGGCGCGGCGCATTTCGACTTCCCGCTCCTGCTCCAGCCGGGCAAATTCATTGTCACGGCTGATTTCGAAACTGCGCTTGGCCGCTTCGAGATTCTTCGTCTCGATCTGGACGCGCGTATCCTGCTCGATGTCGTTGCGCGCCTTCTTGCGCAGTTCGATCTGCTCGGTGAGCTTGGTCAGGCCCTCGGCGTCGAAGGCATTGTTGGCGTTGAAATGCTCGATGCTCGTCTGGTCGAGGCCGGTGAGAGAGACCGATTCCAGTTCAAGCCCGTTCATGGCCAGATCGTTGGACGATACCTGCTGCACCTTCTGGACGAATTCGGCGCGCTGTTCGTGCAGCTCGTTCATCGTCATGCCCGCCGCGACCGAACGCAGCGCGTCGACGAACTTGCCTTCCACCAGATCCTTCAGCGCATCGGGGATCATCGTGCGCTGGCCCAGCGTCTGCGCCGCCATGGCAATGGAACCGGCATCGGGCCGCACACGGACGTAGAATTCGGCCTTCACGTCGATACGCAGGCGGTCGAGAGTGATCAGCGCGTCCTGGTTCTTGCGTTCCACCGCAAGGCGCACGGTGTTCATGTTCACCGGCATGGTTTCATGGAGCACCGGCAGCACCAGCGCGCCGCCGTTCATGATCACCTTCTCCCCGCCAAAGCCGGTGCGCACGAAGCTCACTTCCTTGGTTGCGCGGCGATACAGCTTGGTGATCGTCAGGCCGATGATGAGGACGACGAGGAAACCCGATCCGCCCCAGATCCCGATTTGGATCAGATTTTCCATCCTAAATGCTCCCCCAGAAATCAGTCGGCAGGCGCCAGCCAGCGGTCCTGCAACGCTATGCAGTAAAAGGTTTCACCTTCGCGGCGGACAATCAGCACTTCCTCGCCCTCGGCGATTTCGGCCCCGTCCTCATGCGGTACGACCATCAGGTGATGCGGATGATCGTAGAGGTCCCGCACCTGCGCCCGGGCGGGAAAGCCTGCCCTCGCCTTGCCGGTGACGATACGCCCACGGCGGCCGACCAGACTATCGAGAGTGACGGCACTGCTCTCGTCGCGCGGCAGAATACGGGCGAGCGGGCGCGTGACCACCCCGGTGACGGGAAGCGCAGGCACCACCGCGATCCCGGCGGCCAGCCAGCGGTCCAGCGGAGCGCCGAGCAGCCCCTGCGCCAGTGACTGGATGCCCACGCCCAGCCCGGCAAACAGGAACAGGAACAGCGCCAGCCAGACAGTGAAGGGGACGCGGCCGATCCCGAACAGCGACAGCAGTCCTTCCACGAAGCCAAGATGCCCGTCGCCGTCCAGATCGGCGTCGAAGCCCGCCTCGCTGTCGAAATCCAATGCGCCGAGCAACTGGGCCAAGGCCAGCAGCAGCATCACGGCCAAGGCCGCCATGAATGGCAGATTGTGGTCTGCAAGCAGGTTCATGACGAACCGCCCGCCGCAAATCCGGACATGCCCCCTCCGAATCGCTGCCGAGGCTGGCAGCTCGCAGCATTGAACCGGCACGCAGCCGAAGAATCCAGCATAACCGGATGAAGCATCGCCGAATTCCGCACCGATACGGAGAAGTCCCTAACGACGGACGCCTTCTCGCATGAACCGCATTGCCGCCCTGCCCCGCAGTGCTAGGAAGCGTCATGCGCAAGCCGACATTCGCCCTGCTGCTCGCCCTGCCGGCCATGCTTGTCGCCGCCCCGCTCGCGGCGAAGGACAGTCTGGGCGTCTTCTCGGAATGGGGCGCCTTTCGCGATCCGCAAACGCCGCGCTGCTATGCCATCGCCATGGCGCTCAACTCCACTGCGGCGCGCGATTACCAGCCCTTTGCCAGCGTCGGCTCCTGGCCGAAGCGGCAATTGCGCAATCAGATTCATTTCCGCCTGTCCCGCAACGTCAGCCCCTCAGGCAGGATCGTGCTGACCGTGGGACGCGGCACTTCGTTCGAACTGACCGGCGGCGGGGGCGATGCCTGGGCGAAGGACCGCAAGATGGACGCCGCGATCATCGCCGCCATGCGCTCCGCAGGCGGGATGACCGTGACCGCGCGCGACAGGAACGGCGCCAGCTTTACCGACCGTTACGGCCTCGCAGGCGCAGCCACCGCAATGGATGCGGCAACCGTGGGCTGCGCCAAGCTGTAATATTTCGCCGAGCGCCCAGACGAAACGGGCCGGGATTGCTCCCGGCCCGCGGCGTGTGCGCTCCTGCGCTGATCCGAAATATCAGAAGCGCACGCCAAGGCCCGCGACCACCTGATGGCGGTCGAGATCGACATCGAAGCGGTCGCTCTCCAGTCCGCTCGGGGCCTCGGCCTCGCCTTTCGCATAGTTGGAATAGCGATATTCGCCCTTGAGGAAGACGTTCTTCGTCAGGGCGAATTCCGCGCCCGCGCCGAGGCGCCAGCCATCAAGATCCACATCGGTTTCGGTATCGGTGGTGTTGTCGGTGGCTAGGACGTTGAAGCGGGTATTGGTATAACCGCCCTTGGCATAGACGAGGGCCGAGGGGCCGATGGGCACACCTACGCGGACACCGGCGTAGAGGTCCCTTCCGGCCGAGGCATTGGCCACGCCGAAGCCGGAAAAGGCCGCCGTGTCATATTCGGTGCTGGCCTGGGATTCCATCCACTCGCCTTCCACGCCCACGACCACGCCGCCGGCATTGAAATCGTAGCCCACACCCACGCCGTAGGTCAGGTCGTCGATCGACTGGTCAAGCTCGTCGGCATTGTCGATGTCTTCGCTGCTGCCGGGCCGCACGCTGTCATAGCCCACCAGCCCTTCGAGGCGGAAACCGGTGAAGGCATCGGATTCTTCCTGTGCCGCGGCAGGGGCGGCAATGGCCGCGGCAGTGCCGGTTGCGATGAGGAAAAACGTCTTCTTCATGGGTTCACTCCCTTGCTTATCGCACGGCGGATATGCCGTGCTCCTTCTTGGGTGAGAGTGAGAATGCCCCCGCCAGATGAACCTAAGGCAACGAAAAAACTGTGTTATTCCAGCAACATCGCTTCGAGGTTGAACGGTGCATCTCAAGCGGTGAGACGCCTGGAACGGCCTGCCGCCACTGCCCTTTGCGCGCGACGAAACTCCCCCTATATGCGGCGCATTGTGACAGACACTCCGCTTATCCCGATCCCCGGTCAGTTTGACCCGGTTCCCGTCGCGCGCGACATCACGCCGCGTGAAGACGGCCGTATCGACCTGATCGGCCTGCCCAAGGCCCGTATCGCCGAATTGTTCGCCGAGGCGGGACTCGACGCGAAACAGGCGAAGCTGCGCGCCAAGCAAGTGTTCCACTGGCTCTATCATCGCGGCGTGACCGAGTTCGAGGCGATGACCGACATCGCCAAGACCATGCGCCCCTGGCTGGCCGAACGCTTCGTGATCGGCCGCCCGCAGATCGTTGAAGCCCAGCATTCCACCGACGGCACTCGCAAATGGCTGCTGCGCACGGCCGATGGCCATGATTTCGAGATGGTGTTCATCCCCGATGCGGATCGCGGCACGCTGTGCGTGTCCAGCCAGGTGGGCTGCACGCTCAACTGCCGCTTCTGCCACACCGGCACGATGCGGCTGGTGCGCAACCTCACGCCGGGCGAGATCGTGGGCCAGGTGATGCTGGCGCGCGATGCACTGGGCGAATGGCCCAAGGGCGCGAACGATACGCGCATGGCCACCATGGCCGGCCTCGATTACGACGAGGACGAGGATGATGGGGAAAGCAGCTACACCTCAGATGGGCGCCTGCTGACCAACATCGTAATGATGGGCATGGGCGAGCCGCTGTATAATTTCGACAATGTGCGCGATGCGCTGCGGCTGGTGATGGATGGCGACGGGCTGGCCCTGTCCAAGCGCCGCATCACCCTGTCCACCAGCGGCGTTGTGCCGATGATGGAACGCTGCGGCGAGGAAATCGGCGTAAACCTTGCCGTCTCGCTCCATGCGGTGAACAAGGAAATCCGCGACGAAATCGTGCCGATCAATCGCAAATACGGGATCGAGGAACTGCTGCAGGCCTGTTCCGACTATCCCGGCGCCTCCAATGCCCGGCGCATCACGTTCGAATATGTGATGCTGAAGGACAAGAACGACAGCGACGAGGATGCGCACGAGCTGGTGCGGCTGATCAAGCAATACCGCCTGCCCGCCAAGGTGAACCTGATCCCGTTCAACCCCTGGCCGGGCGCGCCTTATGAATGTTCCTCGCCGGAACGGGTGCGGGCCTTTTCCAACATCGTATTCGAAGCAGGCATTTCCGCCCCGGTGCGCACGCCGCGCGGGCGCGACATCGATGCCGCCTGCGGCCAGTTGAAGACTGCCGCCGAAAAGAAGAGCCGCGCCGAACTGGACCGGCTCGCCGCCGAAAAGCAGGCCGCGCTGGAAGCGGATTTCCCGCAAGGATAATCGTCATTGCGAGGGCCAGCGGCCCGAAGCAATCCAGGGCCCAACGCGTTACGCTCTGGATTGCTTCGCTACGCTCGCAATGACGAAGCGATCTGAAGTAAAGCTGCCGCTATCTTGCGTGACAGGGCGCAAACCCCGCCCTATCCCCGTCTCATGGCCTATATTTATCTGCTGATCGCCATCGTGGCGGAAGTCATCGCCACCTCGCTGCTCAAGGCGGCGGACGGGTTCTCGAAGCCGTTGCCCACGATCGGCTCGGTAATCGGCTATGGGATCGCCTTCTATTTCCTCTCGCTCACCTTGCGCACGGTACCCACCGGGGTCGCCTATGCGATCTGGTCGGGCGTGGGGATCGTGCTCATCACCACGGTCGCTTGGGTGTTCCAGGGCCAGAAGCTCGACAGCCCAGCCCTTGTCGGCATGGGGCTGATCACTGCAGGAGTAGTGGTGATGAACGTGTTTTCGAAGACCGCCGCCCATTGAAGGGCACGCCCGGCGCTCAATCCTCCGGACACTCCGCATCGAACTTCGCACGGGCGGCCGCAATGGCCTCGCGATTCGAAACGGCCCACGCGCCCAGCGCCTTGACCGGGCATTTGAGCGAATGGCCCAGCGGCGTGAGCGAATAATCGACGCGCGGCGGGATGCTGGGGGTCACCGCCCGGCTCACCAGCCCGTCCCGCTCCAGCCCGCGCAGGGTGCGAGTGAGCATGCGCTGCGAAATGCCCGCGATGGCACGCCGCAACTCGTTGAAACGCAAAGGCCCTTCATCGAGGCTCATCACCACCTGCATCGACCATTTGTCCCCCACGCGGCTGAGCACTTCGGTGACGGTCTGGCAGGTGCCACTATGCGGCACGTCCAGGGCGATGAAGGTCTCCAAAGGAACATCCATGTTCCTATCGGACAATAAAGTGCCTTCTTGCGCGATGGTGGTAGTGGTTTCCATATGGCCCTTGGTTATCGTTTGTTACCGGAGAATTCCAGATGAAGATTCTGCATATCGACAGCGCCACGACCGGCGAGAACTCAGTCAGCCGCGAGCTTACCAAGGCGATCGTCGAGCATTTCACGGCCAAGAATCCCGGTGCGGAAGTGGCGGTTCTGGATCTCGAAGCCAATCCGATCCCGCACCTCACCAACGCCACCACCGGCGCCATCCGCCTGCCGGCCGAAGCGCACACGCCCGAAATGGCCGCTGCCTTTGCCGCCGAACGCGCGGTGCTGGACCAGTTCCTTGCTTCCGACGTGGTCGTGATCGGCGCGCCGATGTACAACTTCACCATTCCCAGCTCGATCAAGGCCTGGCTTGACCGCCTGGGCGTGCCGGGCGTGACCTTCAGCTATTCCGAAGCCGGCCCCAAGGGCCTTGCCGGCGGCCGCCGGGTGATCGTCGCTTCCTCGCGCGGCGGCGAATATGGTTTTGACGGTCCGATGGAACATCAGGAAACCTACCTGCGCGACATGTTCGGCTTCATCGGCATCGACAATGTCGAATTCATCCGCGCGGAAAAGATCGGCTACGGCCCCGACGTGCGTGCAGCCTCGATCGCTGCGGCCAAGGAAGAGATCGCGAAGCTTTGATTTCTCTTCGTCATTGCGAGGAGGCAAAGCCGACGAAGCAATCCAGAGCCCAGTATACAACGGCCCTGGATTGCCGCGCGACCTGCGGTCGCTCGCAATGACGATCAGCCAAATATCGGCACCACCCCACCACGGGAAATCGTGGCCACCCTGCCCCCGACCCAAATGGCATTGTTCTTGTCCACCGAGCAGAACACCCGACCATCGGCGCCCACCATCCGGCCCTGTGCCGCTACATAGCTTTCCCGAGCAAGGCCGGTTCCGAACAGATACATCGCCGCCGCCGCGTTGAAGCTGCCGGTCACCGGGTCTTCCACCAGCATTCCCTTGTCGTTGACGAAGAAGGCGCGGACTTCCCAGGCGGCGTCCGATCCTTCGGCACAGGGCCCGGCCAGGCCGATATCGGTCGGCACCGGCGCGCGCGGCAGGGGATGGGCCGCCAGCACATCCTCGGCAGAGCGCAGGCGCAGCATCTTCCAGCCGGGGCCATTATCGGCATGGACAGCGGAGACGATGGCGCCCTCCTCCACTCCGGCGATGCGCGCGGCTTCTGCACGCTCCTCTGCACTCAGTTCACCACCCTTCACCAGCGGCGGAGCACAGAAGGACAGCATGGCGCCATCCTGCTTCACTTCCACCAGCCCGACCCCGCATTCCTGCACCACCACGCCTTCGCGGCGCGGCTGGCCACCTGCCTCAAGCCAGGCATGGCAAGTGCCAAGCGTGGGATGCCCGGCAAAGGGCAATTCGCCCGCAGGATAGAATATCCGCACCCGGTAATCCGCTGCCGGATCGGTGGGCGGCAGGAGGAAGGTCGTCTCGGAAAAGCCGAGCCACTGGGTGAGCCGCAACATCTGCTCGCCGCTCCACCCATCTGCCCCGCGCACCACGGCCAGCGGATTGCCCTTGAGCGGGGCAGAGCCGAACACGTCGACGAGATCGAGCAGGATGGGGTCACTCACCGGGAAACGCCTTTCATCAGAACAGTCACTCGCAATGACGAGGCCGATCACCTAGACCCTCACCATGGACCCGCAGACCGCCGAATTCTACCGCACGCGTTCGCGCGAATGGGCAGCCGCCCTGCCCCGCGAACTTCGTCCCGAGCTGGACGCGTTTCTCGACCGGCTGGCCCCCGGCGCGCGCATCCTGGAACTGGGCTGCGGCGACGGGCGCGATGCGCAGCGCATGATCGAGCGCGGCTTCGACGTTGATACCAGCGACGGCGTGCCCGAAATGGCCCAGCTCGCCAGCGAGCGGATCGGGCGGCCCGTGCCGGTAATGCTGTATGAGGAACTAGAAGCCGAAGGCGAGTATGACGCGGCATGGTGCCACGCCTCGCTGCTCCACGTCCCGCTGGCCGATCTGCCCGGCATTCTCGCCCGCATTCACCGCGCCCTGAAGCCCAGCGCGCCCTTTTATGCCAATTACAAGGGCGGCGAAGGTGGGCACCACCAGACAAATGGGCGAGACGATTTCGGCCGCTTCTACAGCTACCTGTCCGTGGCCGATCTTGAAGCAGCCTATCGTAAGGCGGTCGATTGGGCAGACCTTGGATTCGTCACCACGCAGGGCGGCAGCTTCGGCGGCACGCCCACCATCTGGCACGCAGTGACGGCCCGGAAATAGCTATCCGCCTCCACCTGCCGTGCAAAATCCACGGCTCGGCTCCTGACAGAAATCCCAACGATCCGTTCAGCTTCGGTTTTGCCATGCTGAACAAAAACGGCGTCATTGGATCTGATTTGGAAGGAAAGGATCGAGCCATGAAGAAGTTTATGATGGCCATTGCGGCCGCCGGCCTGGTTCTCCCCGCCGTCCCCGCTGCTGCCGACCCGCCGCGCCATGCCCCGGCCCATGGCTATCGCGACAAGCACGATGTCTATGACAGCAAGGGCCGCTATCGCGAACCCCGCCGCGTCACTCACAATGACCGCATCTGGCGCGGGAATGACGGCCGTTATTACTGCAAGCGCGATAACGGCACGACCGGCCTGATCATCGGCGCCGCTGGCGGTGCACTGGTCGGCCGCGCGATCGACACTCGCGGCGACCGCACGGTCGGCACGATTCTCGGCGCTGCGGTTGGCGGCCTGCTGGGTCGCGAGATCGACCGCGGCGAGGCGCGCTGCCGCTAAATCTCCCGCACGGAATTTCGGAAACGGCATTCCGTCACCTGACGGGCCGCGTGGCGAAAGCTGCGCGGCCCTTTGCCTTTTTGTGCAATCCCCATTGCACCGGGCCCGCAGGCCTGCCATGTCGAGAGCAAGCTAAGCAATAAGACCCGGAGAGAGACCCCATGATCGAAACGCCGCTGATTTCCTGCGACGATCATCTCGACCTCAACATGCTGCCCGCCGATGTCTGGACCAGGCGCATGGCGGCCGAATGGGGGGATCGCGCGCCGCATATCGAAGAGAACGAGCGCGGCTGCCACTGGGTGTGCGACGGCCAGAGCTGGGGCATGTGGTCCGGCAAGCCGTTCAATTTCGGCCCCGGCCCCAAGCCGATCAAGACGGCCTACGATCGCGGCGGCGTGGACGACACGACCGAACTGCGCGCCGGCCATCCCAAGCTGCGCCTTGAAGACATGGACCGCGACGGCGTGTGGGGCCATCTGGTGTTCGGCCCTGTCACCTCGATCAAGACCGATGACGAGGCGCTGATGCGCGCCTGCTATTCCGCCTTCAATGACTGGCTCTATGATGATTTCTGCTCCGCCGCGCCGGATCGGCTGATCGGCGTGGCCATGCTGCCCCCGCATCCCGAACCGGCGATTGACGAGCTGAAGCGGCTGGCCAAACGCGGCGGAGTGAAGCAGGCGAACCTCCAGATCGCCGTGGCCGAACCGCGGCTGGAAGATCCGCGCTGGGAACCGCTTTTCGCGCTGCTGGAGGAAACCGGCATCGTCCTGTCCTTCCACGTCACGGTATTCCCCTCCGCCACCAAGGCGTTCGACAAATACAAGGGCAGCCCCGGCGCGACGTTCCTGCACGCCAAGATGTTCATCGAACAGTTCCTCGATCCCTTCGTGGACCTGTTCGCCTGGGGCATCCTCGAGCGGCACCCCGGTCTCAAGATCGTGATCGCGGAAAGCGGCGTGGGCTGGGTTCCCTGGGTGGTCGAGGAACTCGACTACCGCCACCACCGCCTGTGGGAATGCGCCGATTACTGGGACGACAAGGGCGGCATCCCGCACAAGATGAAGCCGTCCGAAGTATTCAAGCGGCAGGTTTACGGTACCTTCCAGCAAAGCCCCACGGCCATGCGGCTGCTCGAATTCTGGGGGCCGGACAATCTCCTGTGGGCCAGCGACTATCCGCACCCGGATTCGATCTGGCCAAACAGCCAGGCGACCATCGCGAAAACGATGGGCCACATGAACCCGGAGGACGTACGCAAGATCGTCGGCGGCAATGCGGCCAAACTCTATGGGCTGGACCTGAGCAAGGCGACCGTACTGGGCAAGCTGGCGATCGGGCGGGAGGCTGTGGCGGCTTAAGGGCTGTCACCTCCTCCCACTAACCACCCCCGCTCAGCCTGAGCCTGTCGAAGGCCCCGGGAAACCGTCAGCCCAAGTATCCCTGCTGGGTGGCCGTTGGCGCGTGGCCTTCGACAGGCTCAGGCTGAGCGGGTGTTTGCCGAGGGAAAAAGAAGAAGGCCGCGCTCCCTTTCGGAAACGCGGCCTTCCCTGCCCCACTCGGAATTTCGTCAGTTCGGCAGTTTCGATGCATCCGCCCAATTGCCGTGCAGGCCGGAACGGATGCGGATCGGCAGTTTGGCCCGGCCGATGGGCCCCTCGCTCATGCGCAGGGCATCCAGCACCACCAGATCGCTGTAATTGGTGATCAGATTGTCCACCAAAGCGATGATGTAGCCATCGCCTTCCGCGCTGTCCTTGTGCCGGGGCACGAAGCACGGTTCCTGGATGATCGATTGCGGCCCCGCCCACCAGAAATCCTGCTTGCCGGTTGCATGGTCCCAATGGCCGATCTTGTTCATCTTGAAGCCCGAGGCCCGCCCGCGCAGGAAGTCCATCGGCATTTCCGGGTCCATCACCAGCCCCCAGCCATGGCGATAGGGCTGGCCGACATAGCGCTCGTCGATCCGGGGGAACTCGTCGATCCAGTCGGTCAGTTTCTCGACGGATTCGAAGTCCTCGCCATTCGATCCCATGTCCACCGTCCAGCGGTGCAGATAGGGCAGCGCGGCCACCGGATCGAAGCTGTCGTCATGGATGTCGGGGAAGAAGGGGAAGCTGTTTCCTTCCGCCTGCGGAATGTCGAAATGGATCTTCGTGCCGTTCTGGAAAGCGTTCATCACATGGCTGGCGAAGATGTTCTTCGGCGCCTTGAACCAGCGCATGTCCTTGTTCGTCACCCCGCTGCCGCGCGGCAGAATGCCGAGGTAAACCGGCAGCGTCTTGTCGAAGCCGAAATGCGGCTTGCCTGCCTTCAGCCGGTCCCAATTGCCGGTGGAGGGCACGATGTGGAAGATCGCGTAATCCTCGGTCAGCCCGTAATCGTGCATCATGCAGTAATAGGGCACGGTGAAGAAGGTCTCGAACAGGACATTGCCTTCGGGATCGATCTCGAAATAGCTGCAATCGGTGGTGAACAGCCCGGTGGCCGCATAGCCGAAATTGCAGAAATTGCCGGTCTTCGGGTCGATCTTGGCGTGGGCAGAGAAGGTCTGGTTTTTGATCTTGCCGCCGAAATCGGTGTAGCCTTCCGTCTCCAGCGTCAGCGGGTCCATGATGAGGCAGGGGCTGTCTTCCTTCATCGCATAGAGCTTGCCCGCATGGACCATCACATTGGTGTTGGCCGTGCCGCGGATCATGCCCTGCACGCTGTCCTCGTCGGTCAGCGGATTACGATAGGCGCCGAACAGGCTCCGTCCCGCCTCACGCTCCGCCTTCCACTTGTCGGTCTGGGCATAGCGCTGCTTGAAATCCACCTTGCCGTCATGGACATGGAACATGCTGACCATGCCATCGCCATTGAAGAACTGATCGTTCTCGAACTTGGGCGGGAATTGCGCATCGGGATGGACGCGGTGGAAAGTGCCGTTGAGCTGGGAAGGAATCTCGCCCTCGATCTCCACATCGAGAATATCGCCTTCAAGGCGGAGGGGGCGCAGGACACCGGTAAATCCGGGGGTTTCGGGATAGTGAGCCAAGGCAACTCTCCAGGTTCATTGATATTTCATCAATCTAGCGAGGAGTTGCCGGAGCGAATTGATCTGGCGCAAGAAACGCGCGAAAGCGGCAGGGATTTTTTGCGGGAGAGCAGCGCGTGGCATACCGGATCGAAGCCATCCTCACCGGCAAGGCAGTGCCCTTTCGCGGCGAGGAAAAGAGCGCCATCGCCAAGCGGCCTGCGCCCGGCCCGGTTTCGGTCGGGCCGATGGGGCTGGAAGGCGACGAGCAGGCAGACCGAGTGCATCACGGCGGCACCCATATGGCCGTGCACCACTATCCGCTGGATCATTACGAAGGCTGGCGCGGCGAACTGGACAACCATCCGCTGCTCGCCGCGCCGGGCGCCTTTGGCGAGAATGTCTCCACTCTCGGCCTGACCGAAAGCACCGTGCTGATCGGCGACCGCTTCCGCCTGGGCAGCGCGCTGGTGGAAGTCAGCCAGGGCCGCCAGCCCTGCTGGAAGATCGACCACAAATTCGAGCGCAAGGGCATCACCGCCAGCGTGCTGAAAAGCGGCCGCTGCGGCTGGTATTACCGCGTGCTGGAACCGGGCATCGTGGCGACAGGCGACAGTTTTGTGCTGGAAAGCCCCGGCCACAAGGGCTGGAGCGTAGCGCGCGTCTTCGCCCTGATGTTCCACAAGGGCGCGGACGCGGGCGAACTGGCGGAACTGGCCGAACTGGATGCGCTTTCGCCCGAATGGCAGGAGAGGGCGGCGGCGAAGGTTGGGTGAAGGGAAAACATCCGAACCCGTTCGTCCTGAGCTTGTCGAAGGACGCGCACAAAGCGTAGTCCAACGCAATGGACTTCCATGCCTACCTGTTGCGCTGCAATGATGGCTCCTTCTACGCAGGCCACACCGACAACCTGGAAACACGCATCGCCCAGCACCAAAGCGGCCTGACTGACGGTTACACTGCCGCTCGTAGACCGGTGACGCTTGTGTGGTCCGAACGGTTCCCGACCCGAGAAGAAGCCCTTGCTGCCGAACGGCGCGTCAAAGGCTGGAGCAGGGCAAAAAAGGAAGCGCTTATCCGTGGGGATTGGGAGCGGATCAGACTGCTTTCTCGTAACAGGCAGGGCTGAAGTGTGCCTTGGGTAGATGTCAGCGCGCGTCCTTCGACAAGCTCAGGACGAACGGAGGGGGTTACATGGGACGAAATCAGGCGTGCTGCCCCTAATCCCACCTTTCCTACACGGCCGAAATATGGTCCATTGCGCCAGATGACGCGCCCCGCTTTCTCCCTCCGAAATCCCCTCACAATCGCCCCAGAAGGCGCAGAAATCGGCGGAACGCAGGCCGGGACCTTCCACACCGTGCCTATGTGTAACATGTGTAACACCCCCCTCGCCGCATGACCCAGCCGGCAGTCCTCGTAACCGGCGGCGGAAAGCGGATCGGTGCGGCGATCGTGCGCCGCTTTGCGAGCGATGGCTGGCATGTGGTGATTCACTGCAATCGCTCTCGCGGCGAGGCCGATGCGCTCGCCGCCGCCCTGCCCTCGGCCGAAGTGGTGGTGTGCGATCTGATCGACAGCGAAGCCGCCATTGCCATGATCGAGAACCTCGCTGCCCGGCTGCCGGACTGGCGGGTGCTGATCAATTCCGCCTCGATCTTCGTGCCGGACGAGGCGACCGGGCTCGATCCCGAGACCAGCCGGCTGTCGATGCGGATCAACGCGGTCTCGCCGGTGCGCATGTCGCAGGCGTTCCTGGCCAACGCCCGCAGCCCGGCGGGGCGTAAGGTGATCGACATCACCGATCAGAAGCTGGCCAATCCGAATCCGGACTTCTTCTCCTATACGATGAGCAAGCACGCGCTGGCCGCGACTATTCCCATGCTGGCCATGGCGGACCGGCGGCGGCGCGACCGGATCTATGGCCTTGCCCCCGGCGCGATCCTGCCCAGCCATGACCAGACGCCGCAGGAATTCGAAGTATCGGGCCGCCTCAACCTGCTGAATCGCCTGACCAGCGCGAAGGAAGTGGCCGATGCGGCCTATTTTCTCGCACAGGGCTGGCTGGAAAGCGGCACCACCCTGTTCGTCGATTCCGGCCAGCATCTGCTTTCCCAGCCTCGCGATGTGCTCTATCTAGCGCGCGAGGAGGACCGGCCTTGAAGAAGCCCGCCCCGCAGAGGAAACACGCCCTGACCACGCGCCTGTGGCACTGGCTGAATGCCGTGTGCCTGGTGGTGCTGTTCATGTCCGGGCTCGGCATCTCCAATGCCCATCCCCGCCTCTATTGGGGCGCCTGGGGCTTCGAGCGGTCGGAAGCCTGGCTGCACCTGATCCGCTTCCCCAACTGGATCACCATTCCCGGCCATTACAGTCTGGCCGAAGCGCGGCTGTGGCACTTGCTGTTCGCCTGGCCCTTCGCCTTCGGGCTGCTGGTATTCATGCTCGTCTCGCTGGCAAACCGGCATTTCATCCGCGATCTGGTCACTCGGCCGCGCGAATGGCGCTGGGCCGCGATCCGCGAGGATATCGTCAAGCATCTGAAGCTGGATTTCGAACATCGCGGCACGAAGTTCAATTTCCTGCAGAAGCTGAGCTATGGCGTGGTGATCTTCATCCTGCTGCCGCTGATGATCTTCACCGGCCTTGCCATGAGCCCGGGCATGGACGCCAACTGGCCGTGGCTGCTGGACATCTTCTTCGGCCGCCAGAGCGCGCGTTCCATCCATTTCCTCTGCGCCTGGGCGCTGGTGGGCTTCCTGTTCGTCCATCTGGTGCTGGTGCTGCTTTCCGGCCCCATCGGCCAGATCCGCGACATGATCACCGGCGGGCGAGTGAAGGAGGATAGGCCATGAAGCGCCGCTCTGTCCTGGCAGGTACCATCGCCTTTTTCGCCACCGGTTGCTCCAAGCTGGCGGAAAGCGGGCCGGTTTCCTCCCTGCTTTCCTCGGTAGAGGACTGGAACAAGGGCCTGCACGAGCTGCTGGGCCGCCGCAAGGCACTGGCCCCGGAATTCACGCTGGAGGACATCTCGCCGGTCTTCCGCGGCAATGGCACGACCGATCCCGACGACGAGGCCTACAAGGCCCATGTCGCAGCGGGCTTTGCCGATTGGCGGCTGGATGTGACGGGCTTGGTCGCCACGCCGCTCTCGCTCACTCTGGAAGATGTGAAGGCCCTGCCCCAGCGCACCCAGATCACCCGCCACGATTGCGTGGAGGGGTGGAGCGCCATCGGCCAGTGGACCGGGCCGCAACTGGCGCATATCCTTGAAAAGGCCGGTCTCCGGCCGGAAGCCCGCTTCATCGTGTTCCATTGTGCCGACATGCTGAACGGCAGTGCCTATTACGAGAGCGTGGACCTGATCGACGCATTCCATCCGCAGACCATCATCGCCCACAGCCTCAATGGCGAGCCGCTGCCAGTGAAGAACGGCGCCCCGCTGCGGATGCGGATCGAGCGGCAGCTTGGCTACAAGCATGCCAAATATCTCAAGGGGATCGAGGCCGTAGCCAGCCTGGACGAGATCGGCTCCGGCAAGGGCGGCTATTGGGAAGATCGCACTGGCTATCAATGGTATGCGGGTATCTGACGCGGCGGGCAGCAGCCGATTGACAGCGCCTTTCCGCCCTGTTCAAAGTCCGCCGGCGGGGGCCTTAACTGGCTAGGGGAGAAGGCCCATGTGGCTGCTCGAAAAGATACTGCGGCAAGTCGTCCGGCAGGGGCGGCTGGTAATAACCGATTACGATGGCCGCACCTATGATTTCGGAGACCGGGCGGAAGAGCCTGTCTGCGTGCGCCTGACCGACAAGGGCGCGGCAATGCATATCGCCCGCCATCCCGATCTCGGCGCGGGCGAATGCTACATGGACGGCCGCCTTGTGGTGGAACCGCCGCATGACATTCGCGACATGATCCTGCTGGTGATGCGCAATGCCGGGCGCAAGGGACTCAAGCCGCCCAATCCCTTGCGCAAGAGCCTCGATTTCGTGGCCGCCAAGCTCGACGGGATCAATCTGCGCACCAAGGCGAGCAAGAACGTGGTGCACCACTACGATCTGACCCGGCGCTTCTATGAATTGTTCCTCGACGAAGGCCGGTTCTACACCATGGCCTATTATCGCGATCCGGCGAACTCGCTCGAACGCGCCCAGCTCGACAAGCTGGCCCTGATCGCGGCGAAGCTGCGCGTGCGGCCGGGCATGAAAATCCTCGACATCGGTAGCGGTTGGGGCGGCCTCGCGCTCTATCTCAACCGGCATTACGGCTGCGAAGTGCTGGGCGTCAGCCTCGCCCCCGATCAGGTGAAGTTCGCCAATGAACGGGCCGAGGCGGCAGGCGTTGCCGACAAGGTACGCTTCGAACTGCGCGATTATCGCGACGTGCGGGACAAGTTCGACCGGATCACCAGCGTGGGCATGATCGAGCATGTCGGCGCGCTGCATTATGGCGAATATTTCGCCAAGACGAACGAGTTGCTCGCCGACGACGGGATCATGCTCACTCACACGATCGGCCGGGCTCGCGGACGCGGGACGACCGACAAGTGGACCCGCAAATACATCTTCCCCGGCGGCTATATCCCCGCGATGAGCGAGTTGGTCTTCGCTATGGAACGCACCGGCTGGGAAGTGGGCGACGTGGAGGTGCTGCGCTATCACTACGCCCATACGCTGGCGGAGTGGTACCGCCGTACCTGCCAGCATGAGCGCGAAATCGTCGAACTCTATGACGAACGGCTGTTCCGCATGTGGCAGTTCTACCTCGCCGGGGCGGAGCAGAGCTTCCTTGCAGGCGGCATGGTCAATTTCCACATCCAGTCGGTGAAGAACCGCGAGGCTCTGCCGATGACGCGGGATTACATCGCGGAAGAAGCCGCTCGCCTGATGGCGGCGGACGAAGCGCCGGAATGGCACCTCGCTCGGCAGGCGGAAGCGGCGGAGTAAGCCCCTCCCCGCCTGCCTTGCCTCTCCATGGGGGCCATGCGAAGGGCGCGCATGGCTTCTGCCCTCACCCGTCGCGCGATCTTTGCGCAGGCCTGGCCGATCATGCTGGCTCAGGCGACGATCCCGCTCGTCGGACTGGTGGATACTGCCGTCATCGGGCGCACCGGCGATGCACTCGCGCTGGCGGCAGTCGCGCTGGGCGTTGCAATCGTCAATTTCCTCGTCTGGGCCTTCGGCTTCCTGCGCATGGGCATCACCGGCCTTGTCGCGCAAGCACGCGGCGGCGGGAATGACGGTGAGGTAAACGCCCTGCTGGCGCGCGGCGTGCTGCTGGGCGGCTCGCTGGGCATTGGCCTGTTCGCACTGCAATGGCTGATCGTACCCGGTGCCCTTGCCCTGATGGCCAGCGGTGAGGCGCTTGACCGGGAGGCTGCCGCCTTCATCCATGCCCGCCTGTGGGGCGCGCCCGCCCTGCTCGCGTTTTACTCGATCAATGGCTGGCTGTTGGGCATGCGGCAGACCCGCGCCGCGCTGGCGCTGCAACTGGTGATGAACGGCGTGAACATGGCCGCCAATATCGTACTGGTTTGGGGCTTCGACATGGGCGTGCGCGGTATTGGCTATGGCACCGCCATCGCCGAATGGACCGCGCTGGCCATGGGCCTGTGGCTGACCCGCAATGTCTGGCGCAAGCCCCCTCACCGCGACGCGATCCTGAACCGGGCCGCATTGGGCCGGCTCTTCGCCGTCAATCGCGACCTGATGATCCGCACCATAGCCCTGCTGGGCCTGTTCACCTGGTTCACCAATGCCGGCGCCCGGCTGGGTGAGGACGCGCTGGCCGCGCAGCAGGTGCTGATGCAGTTCGTCTCCATCACCGCCTTCGTGCTCGACGGGTTTTGTTTCACGGCGGAAGAACGGGTCGGCAGCGCCATCGGCGCCCGTTCCCGTGCGGATTTCCTGCGCACCGTGCAGCTGGTCGCGGAATGGTGCCTGTGGGCCGCCCTTGCCTTCACCGCACTGATCCTGCTTGCGGGGCAGCCGCTGATCGCCCTGCTCACCACCAATGAAGCAGTGCGCGCCGCCGCAGCGCCGCTGCTGTGGCTCGTCGCACTGGTGCCGCTGGCGGGCCTTGCCTCATGGCTACTCGACGGGGTGTTCATAGGCGCCACCGAAGGGCGCGCGCTGCGCAATGCGGCGATCTTTGCCACGGCCGCCTATATCGCCACGGACCTGTTACTGCGCCCGCTGGGAGCCACCGGCATCTGGCTCGCCCTGCTGGCGGGCTATGCTTTCCGCGCCCTTGCGCTGGGTTTCCATTGGCCCCGCCTGCTCGCCCGCCTTGCACCGGGGCGCGATGGCGCATAGAGCGCCGGGCGATTCCATAGTCTCTTATCCGGAGCCGCCCATGTCCGATATCAAGCGTGTCGTCCTCGCCTATTCCGGTGGTCTCGACACCAGCGTGATCCTCAAATGGCTGCAGGTGACCTATAATTGCGAGGTGGTGACCTTCACTGCCGATCTCGGCCAGGGCGAAGAGCTGGAGCCTGCCCGCGCCAAGGCCAAGCTGATGGGCGTGCCCGATCACCACATCTATATCGACGATCTGCGCGAGGAATTCGTGCGCGATTTCGTCTTCCCGATGATGCGCGCCAATGCCCGCTATGAAGGCGACTATCTGCTGGGCACTTCCATCGCCCGCCCGCTGATTTCCAAGCGCCTGATCGAGATCGCCCGCGAAACCGGCGCCGATGCCGTGGCCCATGGCGCCACCGGCAAGGGCAACGATCAGGTCCGCTTCGAACTCTCGGCCTATGCGCTGGAACCGAACATCAAGGTCATCGCGCCGTGGCGCGAATGGGATCTGACCAGCCGCACCGCGCTGATCGCCTGGGCCGAAGAGCACCAGATCCCCGTGCCGAAGGACAAGCGCGGCGAAAGCCCCTTCTCCACCGACGCGAACCTGCTGCACACCTCTTCCGAGGGCAAGGTGCTCGAAGATCCGTGGGAAGAAACCCCGGATTACGTCTATTCGCGCACCGTGAACCCGGAAGATGCGCCGGATACTCCGGAATATATCACCATCGACTTCGAGAAGGGCGACGGCGTTGCCCTGAACGGCGAAGCGATGAGCCCGGCCACGCTGCTCGCCGCGCTCAACGATCTGGGCCGCAAACACGGCATCGGCCGCCTCGATCTGGTCGAGAACCGCTTCGTCGGCATGAAGAGCCGCGGCATGTATGAAACCCCCGGCGGCGAGATCTATGCCCGCGCCCATCGCGGCATCGAACAGATCACGCTGGATCGCGGCGCGGCTCACCTCAAGGACGAGCTGATGCCGAAATATGCTGAGCTGATCTATAACGGCTTCTGGTTCAGCCCCGAGCGCGAGATGCTGCAGGCGGCGATCGACCACAGCCAGGAAAAGGTCTCCGGCACCGTGCGCCTCAAGCTCTACAAGGGCAGCGCCAATGTGGTGGGCCGCAAGAGCCCCAACAGCCTCTATTCGGAACGCCACGTCACTTTCGAGGACGATGCCGGCGCTTACGATCAGAAGGATGCGGCGGGCTTCATCAAGCTCAACGCCCTGCGCCTGCGCCTGCTGGCCCAGCGCGACCGGGGCTGATTGCCGCCCTGCGGGGCGCGATTCTTGCGGCAGCGCAACAAAATCGCGCCCTACAGCAGGGTTTTCTCGCATCCGCAACACGGATTGCAGAGTTATCCACACTTATCCACCGCCAATTCTGGCGAAAGTGGATAAGTCGGCCTTGCGCGCCTTGAACGACTCACTCCTTGGGCGCACCTTTCAATCATCGAGACGGGAAATCCGGACCGAAACCGCAGAAAGCCGCAAGGCCGGATGAGGCGTAGGACAAGGAAGACACTTCTCGAGGCGATGGCCACAACCGCGCAATTCGGAAGCAGGCAGATCGCGACAGTCTTTGGACGCAAGTCTTCAGGCAGACGCGTGACCAGTGAAAGAAATGTGAGGGGCAGACCATCGGTTGGCCGGAAAGTCCGGCTCGGTGTGGATGGGAGTGCAAGGCTTCGGCCAGGCAGGACCAGGTGAAACGCAGGGCCCCCAACGGACTGGAAAGCCGCGGAACCGCCGGGCGGGAGTGAGAGTGCCTTCGGGCTCCATCCCCCGCCTGACGGGACCGGATGCCGGCGCGAGCGCCGGGCGACACAGCGCCCTCTCGGGGGTCGCCAAACGCCGGTAAACGCAGCCGGTGCAGTGAGGGTGGCAGCGATGCCGCCCTCATTTGCATTGGGTGCATTTGGGCGCTCTCGTTCGCTCCTGCCTTCATCCCACACTTCCATCCCACACTTCCGCCCAGCCTGAGCCTGTCGAAGGCCACGGGAAACCGCTTGCCCAACTCCTTGGCCGGGCGAGCCCCGGCGAATGGCCTTCGACAGGCTCAGGCTGAGCGGGGTTTGCTTGCATCCCATCACCCCGAAACCCCCTCCCGCCATCCGATTCGTCCCGAAATCCGCCCACACCCCCTCCGCTCCCGGTGGAAAACCGCCTCCATTCACCGCAGATTCCGCCGATGAGTCGGTGAACCGTTCATCGTCAGCGACAAGATGTGAGGTGTTAATTCCCTCCGCCCCCAGATGCTGTATGCGCTGCCCCCGATGAAAAGCGGTTCCACCTTCTTCGCCAATCCCTCCCGGCGCACGCTTGCCGGGCTGAGCGCGGCGATCCTGTTTGCAAGCCTTGGCGCCAGCGCGCCCGGCCATGCGGAAACCGCCATCGCGCCGGTGCTGGTGCCCGCCGCCATTCAAATGAGCGCATTCGACACCGCCTTCGCTCCGCTCGACACCGCGCCCAAGCCTGCTGCGCAGGAAGCGGTCGCCGAACAGGCCGAAGGCGAGTTGCTCGGCTCCGGCCTTGCCAGCTGGTATGGCAAGGAATTCAAGGGCCGCCGCACCGCCAGCGGCGAGAAGTTCGATCCCGCCGGGCTCACGGCCGCTCACCCCACCCTGCCCTTCGGCAGCCTGGTGCGCGTGACCAACACCAAGACCGGCCAGAACGTCGTGGTCCGCATCAACGATCGCGGCCCCTACACGCATAAGCGCCTGATCGACGTCAGCCAGGCCGCCGCCCGCGAACTGGGCCTGATCGGCCCCGGCAGCGGCCAGGTAAGCATCGCCCTGCTGAGCGAATAAGGCACCCGCGCCTCCGGGAGACGGAGGATGCGGCAAACCTGCCCTGCCCAGTCTGCTCGCCGGTCAGCGGCAACGCGCCTGCCCCTTGTCGATCTCGCTGCCGATCAGGGCCCCCACGGCCCCGCCGATCAGCGCACCCAGCACTTCGGAATCGCCCGGGGCGATGGCGCTGCCCAGCGTCCCGCCCGCCAGCGCACCCACGACCAGCCCGGTAGTCCCGTCGCTGCGCCGGCAATAGAACTTCCCGTCGCGGCCGCGATAGATGCGGTCGTTGCGATTGAGGTTGTGTTCCCGGTAATATCGCCCGTCGCGATAATATCGTGCGGCGTCGTAATCCTTATATCGCGGATCGGGGCGGTTATAATCGTAGTTGCGATAGCCTCTCCAGCCATCGTCACGATAGCCATCGGTCGTGCAGCCGCCGACAAGTGTCGCCGCTGCCGCCACGGTCAATAACGCAATGCGCATGAGCCGTTCCTCCTTTTGTGAGTATGCCGAACTATACGCCTCGTGCGGGCGCGGACAAGCCACGCGAAGTTCGAGGCGACGTAGATATCAGGGCCGCGAGGGATGGCGCTGCGCAGGATGGGGCTGCTCGGTATGGGGCGGCCACGGCAGAGGCCGAAGCGCCAGCGGGGGCATGGCAGGCAAAGGCTGGAGCGGCGCCCTGAAAGAGGCCTGACGCAGCAGGGCCGCGCGCAGCCGTGTTACACCTGTTACACTCCCGTTAGCCCCGGAAGGCGCCCCGACCTGTTTCACGCCCTCCCCGTGATCCCAGGCGACGGCGGCATTGTTCTCCACCTCGTCGCCTGCCTCGCCTTCCACTTCGCCGGGCACCGCATCGGGCACAGTGCAGGGTTCATCGCAAAGCGCATCCAGCCTCGCGCAGAGCGACGCATGGGCCGCGTCCCATTCCTCCCCGGCCCGCTCGCGTGCCTCGCTTCCGGCTGCGAGGACGCAATTGTCCTCCGCACATTCATCGGCAGAGTGATCATCGTCCCGATCCGTGCCTTCCCAGTCCGGATCGTTCATATCCTCCTCGCTCACCTCCCCATCGTCGGGTTCCTCCGGCCAGATCTCCGCCAGCGCGGCCCGCTCGGCCGCCGCCCCTGCATGCGCGACATGCTCCTCGCGCGCAGGCAAGGCATCTTCTGCCGCATCGACCGCGCCGAGCCGGGCGAGCAGCAGATCGAACGCCTCCACCGGAGCCTCGCCCAATTGGTCGCCCCCGCCGTCCAGCGCGTCGCAGCGCCGGTCGAGCCGCGCGAGATGGGCCAGCAGCAATCTGCTTTCGTAACGCCGCCGATAGCCGACCACTTCGCCGCCATGGAACACCGGCTCGGCAATCCCCTCCAGCGCGCGGTCGGCCAGCACGGCCTCGGCATGGTCGCGCGCCAGGGCCAGCGCCCGGTCCCACACCTGCGCAAACAGACCATCGCGCCGCCGCGCGCGATAGGCAGTCATGGCGGAAATCCCGCTCATCGCGCAGGCCAAGCGGACATTGCCGCAACCCGCCAGCCGCTCGCAGAACCGCATCCGGCGCTCGGGCGTGAAGCCTGTGTGAAGCGAATGCGCCCCGGCGCCCAAGGCCTCGGCATCCACCAGTCCCGCAAAAGCCGCCTGCGCCGCATCGGGCCCCTCCCCCGGCAAGCCGACATCCCGTGCAGCAGAAATCCACCCGCGCCCGGCGGGATGGGACTTGTGCGAGTGAAGTTCAGACGAGGAAGTCGCAGGCGAATGAGTGCGAAAAAGTGCTGACATGGTTCACCTTGTAAATTCGATGAACCAATTCAGTTATACAGGACGGAGCGTGTAGGAAAGTTATTATCCGCCGATCCTCCCCCGTCAGAGCCACGGGGGCGCGCGCAGAGGCCTGCCCCAGCCTCACCCATTCGTCACCCCGGACCCGTTCCGGGGTGACGAATGGCTAGGTCGTAAACTCATAAATACCACCCACGAGGTTTGAGGCAAAATGGCTCGGCGCAAGGAGGAGAGGCGGAGGAATATGTCGATATTTCCAGCCACTCCGACGCGGCGCCGGGCCATTTTGGTCAAATCCCTGCGGGACATCCAAATGGCTTCCATCTCGAACCGAAAGACGCTTGCGATGGCAGCAAGCCGTCGCGGCGCGTCTTTCGGCCCGATATGTTCGCCATTTGGATGCCTCGTGCGTGGTATTTATGAGTTTACGACCTAGGCAGGAACTGGGTGCCCCGGCAACGGCAATACGTCGAGATCCCGATTGCCCTGCCTTCCTCGCGGCCTTGCGCCTTTGCGGCAGCCCTATTCTCACGCACCCACCTTCGCACGCCTCCGCTGGAGGAATATCCCGAAAAACAGGTCCCTATATCGGAAATCCACTTCAATACTATCTTCACAGGAAGAGTATCAAGTAATTGAATATATAATAATAATTTTCCTACCCATAATCACCGATCTCGAATATATTTCGCGCAATTCTATTTCTCGGGGGAATACCAATGGACGCGATCGAGACGATGCAGGCCGGATTGGACTATCCTTATTCGGCGCCGATGCTGCGCGCGATGGAGCTTGGGCCTTACCCGTTCGCGGTGCGTATCTGGGTGAAGGCCTATGCCCTGCATGAGGATGGCGGAGACGAATCCACCGCCGATCTGGCATTGTTTTACGATGGAGCCGAAGTCGGCCGCGCGCATGACGAGCATTTCAACAATGCCTATCTCGCCATCGAATACAGCGTCATCATGGGGGGCGGAAATGTTGCCAATTTCCGCCTGGATTCGGACAATCACCGAGCGACCGAACGAGGCTACGGGTTCGAATTTCTTCTCAGTCGGGCCTGAGTTCCTTCCGCGCGACATTCGCCGTCAACGCTGACAGGCACCCGTCCCTCCAGCACCCCCTCCCGCATCGGGGAGGATTGCCTGCGCCAGAGCTACTTCCCGCCCTTGCCCTTTTCCAGCTGCGCGCGGATCGCGCCGCCGGGGAATTCGGCATTGTGGACGTTGACGTAATAGGCCGCCGGATTGGCGATCAAATCGGTGGCCAGTGCAGCGTCGATCGGGGTGCAGGTCTGGTTCTGCATATAGGTCGGGGTGGCGAGCGTCAGCACGGCCTCGCCTGCCGCACCCGGCGCACCCTTGTGGATATGGGCTGCCGTCGGCGTGGCGATGCCCGCGACCGACAAGGTGTAGCACAGGCGGCCGTAATCCAGATCGACGAAGCCGGCGAACTTGCCCGACCCGTCCGGATCGCCCAGCGGCACCGCCGTGCGCCCATCGAACAGGCCCGTCACTTCCGCGCCGGGATAAGGCTTCACCGGCTTGGCCCCGGTCTGCGCCATGCAGCCCGGCAAAGCGAGCAAAGCGGCAGTCAGGAAAAGCGCGGAAGTGCGGGCGGGCTGGATCATCGTAACCTCGTCGGGAAAAGGGCGCGGCACTGCCGGTTACGGCAAGGGATAGCCGATTGCGGAGATTGGCGTGACAGCCTGCGCCGCCCCCTCCACATCTTTCACCACTTACCGCCGGCTTCCTCGATGGCCTTGAGCAGCGCCCGCTTGCCGGGCGTACGGTTCTTGCCGGAATTGCGGGGCAGATCGGGAAGGCGCAATTCCGCCTTGCGTGCGGCGATGCGCGCGCCGAATTCCGCCATGCGGATTACCGGAGTTTCCGGTTCAGTTCCTGAGGTCTTCGACGCCATAATCGCCCATGGACTCTTCACGTATCCTGCGCTCAAGATAGGTCATGTCGGCGTCCGGGTGAAGGGCCAGCAGCAATCGGGCCTGCTCAAGACGATCAGGCGCACTGCCAGAGGCAAATTGTCCCACCCGGTCAGCGATCAGATCTTCCACCGAAATCACCCGGAAAAGCGCGGTTTCTCCAATTGGCTCCACCAGTCGAACGTGCCCGGCATCTACATTCCCATCCATTGGGACTTCCGCCACGACTTCGCAGCCGATCTTCAGTTCGGGATGTATCAGCCCTCTCAGCATCTGCCCGTGACCTGCTGGACGCACGAAACCCAGGCGGAGCAGTTCCTCCTCGAATTCGTCCTGTCGGACCGTACAGACATCGAAATCGCCAGTCGTGATCGCACTGGTCGAATAGAATTCCGCAGCGGCTCCACCCACGAGGATAGGGCGCTGGTATCCGCGCCGGTGCATGGCCTCGCTTGCACGAGCGAGCAGTCGCAAAGCCGCCTCGAATTCGGGGCGGTAGAGGCTCATTTCCCCAGCATCGGGGCCAGATATTGGCCCGTATAGGAACGCGGTTCCTTCACGACCTGTTCGGGCGTGCCCTGGGCGACGATCTCGCCGCCGCGGATGCCGCCTTCGGGGCCGAGGTCCAGAATCCAGTCCGCCGTCTTGATTACGTCCAGATTATGTTCGATCACCACCACGGAATTGCCCTGTTCCACCAGCCGATGCAGCACTTCCAGCAGCTTGCGCACATCCTCGAAATGGAGGCCGGTGGTCGGCTCGTCCAGAATGTAGAGCGTCTGCCCGGTGGAGCGGCGGCTGAGTTCCTTGGCCAGCTTCACCCGCTGCGCCTCCCCGCCCGAAAGCGTGGTGGCCTGCTGGCCGACCTTCACATAACCCAGCCCCACTTCGTTGAGCATGTGCATCTTGTCGCGGATCGGCGGCACGGCCTTGAAGAACTCCTCCGCATCCTCGATCGTCATGTCGAGCACATCGGCGATGGAGTGGCCCTTGAACTTCACTTCCAGCGTTTCGCGATTGTAGCGCTTGCCGTGGCATTCCTCGCAAGTGACGTAGACATCCGGCAGGAAGTGCATCTCGATCTTGATCAGCCCGTCGCCCTGGCACGCCTCGCAGCGGCCGCCCTTGACGTTGAAGCTGAAGCGCCCGGCCTTGTATCCGCGCGCCTGCGCTTCCGGCAGGCCGGCGAACCAGTCGCGGATCTGCGTGAAGGCGCCGGTATAGGTGGCCGGGTTGCTTCGCGGCGTGCGGCCGATGGGCGACTGGTCGATCTCGATCACCTTGTCGCAATGTTCGAAGCCGGTGATCTTGTCATGCGCGCCCGCGATCACCCGCGCGCCGTTGAGCGTGCGGGCAGCCCCGGCATAGAGCGTGTCGATCGTGAAGCTGGACTTGCCGCTGCCCGATACGCCGGTGATGCAGGTGAAAGTGCCGAGCGGCAGGCTGGCGCTGACATTCTTGAGATTGTTCGCCCGCGCGCCATGGACGGTCAGCTTGTGGCCGTTGCCCTTGCGGCGCTGTTTCGGCACCTCGATCTGGCGGGTGCCGTTGAGATAGGCGGCAGTGAGGCTCTTCTTGCTCTTGAGGATATCCTTCAGCGTGCCTTCGGCCACCACTTCGCCGCCATGGACGCCCGCGCCTGGGCCAAGATCGACCACATGGTCCGCCGCGCGGATCGCATCCTCGTCATGCTCCACCACGATCACCGTATTGCCCAGATCGCGCAGGCGCTTGAGCGTTTCCAGCAGCATGTCGTTATCGCGCTGGTGCAGGCCGATGGAGGGCTCGTCCAGCACGTAAAGCACGCCGGAAAGGCCGCTGCCGATCTGGCTGGCGAGGCGGATGCGCTGGCTTTCCCCGCCGGACAGCGTGCCGCTCGTCCGGTCGAGATTGAGATAATCCAGCCCGACATTGTTGAGGAAGCCCAGCCGCTCGTTGATTTCCTTGAGGATGGCCTTGGCGATCTGGTTCTGCTGCGCGGTCAGTTCGTGCTGGAGATTGCCGAACCATTCCACCGCATCGCTGACAGACAGGCGCACCGGCGTGGCGATATCCGCGCCGGCGACCTTCACGGCCAGCGCCTTTTCATTGAGGCGCTTGCCGCCGCAGGTCTCGCAGGGCTGCGCGGTCTGGAACTTGGACAATTCCTCGCGCATCCAGGCGCTGTCAGTCTGGCCCATGCGGCGGTTGAGATTGCCGATCACGCCTTCAAAGGCCTTACGCACGGTATATTCCTTGCGCCCATCCTTGAAGGTCAGCTCCACCGGCATGCCGCCCGTGCCGTGCAGGATGATCAGCTTCTGGTCCGGCTCAAGGTCTTTCCACGGCGTTTCCAGGCTGAAATCGTAAGCCTTGGCCAGGCTAGCCAGCACCTGCATGTAATAGGGCGACGGAGGATTGCTCTTGGCCCAGGGCACCACGGCGCCCTTCTTCAGGCTCAGTTCCTCATTGGGCACGACCAGCTGCGGGTCGAACAGCAGCTTTTCGCCCAGCCCGTCGCAGGCCGGACAGGCACCCTGCGGAGCGTTGAAGGAGAACAGGCGCGGCTCGATTTCCTCGATGGTGAAGCCGCTGACCGGGCAGGCGAATTTCTCGCTGAACACGATGCGGTTGGCGGGCAGGCCCGCCCCCTTGAGCTGGCCGCCCGTGACATTCGGCCCGCCCTGCTCCGCCTCTCGGCCGGGTACTACGCCATCGGCCAGATCGACATAGGCCAACCCCTCGGCAAGTTTCAGCGCGGTTTCGAAACTGTCGGCAAGGCGCGTTTCGATCCCTTCGCGCACGGCGAGGCGATCGACCACGACTTCGATGTCATGCTTGTACTTCTTGTCGAGCGCGGGCGCCTCGGCGATCTCGTAAATCTCGCCGTCGATCCGCACGCGGGTGAAGCCGGCTTTCTGCCATTCGGCCAGTTCCTTGCGATATTCGCCCTTGCGCCCGCGCACCACCGGGGCGAGCAGATAGAGCCGCGTGCCTTCGGGCAGCGCCATCACCCGATCCACCATCTGGCTGACGGTCTGCGCGCTGATCGGCAGGCCGGTGGCCGGGCTATAGGGCACACCCACCCGCGCCCAGAGCAGGCGCATGTAATCGTAGATCTCGGTAACCGTCGCCACGGTGGAGCGCGGGTTGCGGCTGGTAGTCTTTTGCTCGATCGAGATAGCAGGGCTCAGGCCATCGATATGCTCGACATCCGGCTTCTGCATCATCTCCAGGAACTGGCGGGCATAGGCGGAGAGGCTCTCCACATAGCGGCGCTGCCCCTCGGCATAGATCGTATCGAAGGCCAGGCTGGACTTACCCGAGCCGGAAAGCCCGGTGATGACGATCAGCTTGTCCCGCGGAAGGTCGATATCCACGCCCTTGAGATTATGCTCGCGGGCACCGCGTACGGAAATGGTGGTGAGTGACATGAGCGCGATCTGGGGGCTGGAGGGCGAAGAGTCCAGTGACCTTCAAGGCAGACCGCCGGACGCCCTTTTGTTCCGCAAATGTTCGCGCCCGTCAAGAGCCCCGCTTAGAACAGGTTCGTTGAAGACGATCTATTGCTTGCCCACCGCGACTCCCATGATGGCAATCGTCTCCGCGCCATCGAACGGGTTCGTGACACGCCCGCCGAAATCCGCCCCGATCTCATTTGCGGCCGGGCCGAAAAAGTTGCCCCGAAAATACGAGGAACTCACGCCGGCTCCGCTGAAGCTTGCCGCAATGGGTCGAGGCACCCGTGCATCTATCGAACCGTTCAAGCCGAATGAAGCGAGGCTCAGCACCTGACCGGACGCATCGTTGGTCAGAACGGGAGAGATGTCGCCTGTCACCGACATTGATGCGAAGTTGGCCGTGAGATTGAAATTGCCGGAGACGGCGTAACTGTTGTTCCCGCCGGAAAAACTGGCCCCGCTGCCATAGAGGATACCCCGATAATTTGCCGATCCGGTGGTAGGGAAAATGGTCGACGATATCGGCATGCCATAGATGAAATAGGCTGTGCTGGAGGCGACATGACCGGCAGTCGACGCGGGGCCGGAATGGGTAAGGCTGCCGAAGCTCAGATAGGAAAGGGCAATCGTGGGATTTGACGCGCCCGGATTGGAGACATGCAATTCGTCGGCAATGCTGCCTGAAGATCTTCGATAGGCTGAGAAGGACGCATTGCTTTGCCCTGCCACGCGATCCGCTGAAGTGAATGTTACCAGCGGTTCGTTCATCTTCGCGAAGGCATAGCTTCCGGAAGTGAAATTCACGGTCACCGCATCTGGTTCACCCCCGATATAGGTGCCCGGTACGGCGACCGGCCTGCCATTTGCATCAAGCTCGACTGTCCACCCATTCGCCCAGAACCGGGGATAGAGGTTAGGGCCGACGGTTCCGGTGAAGGCATGCTCCCCCGTCAGGCTATCGAGCCCGGGATTCCCGCCTGCCTCGGCGCGGCGGCCGGTGAGCGTTCCCATGATTGTGATATTGGTGTCCGAACCGACGAAGACGGCGCCCAGCTCATCCGCGCCAGGACCGTAGAAACGGCCTTTCAATTGATTGTACATGGGAAAGATGAAAAGCCGCCCGGTAAATTCGTTCGTGTTGGACGTAAGCGTCGCTTCGCCATCATAGGCAACCGGAGAATGAGGAACGCCGGTTCCGGGTTCAATTGTCGTATATTCGCCTGAGAGCAGAATTTTGCCCGTGCCGAAATCGACCCCCAACACACCTTCGCCGCTGAAGGAAACAAGATTATCGTAATAGGCAATCACCCCGAGCATGTCGGTGGTGAAATTGCCCTTGCCGCTATGCGGCATATTCGCATCGGGAGTTTCCACGCCGTAAGTGAATGCGTCGAACGTGCCTGAAATTGCGCTGTTACTCTCAACGGTCCGCTGCCAGAAACCTGCTCCGACATAGCGATAGGTCATGCGCCCGCTCGTTCCGGGCCTCGTCATGGTCAGAGAATCCGTCGTATTTCCGCTCTTGCGGACATATACGTCGATCAAGGCGTTGCTTTGCGCCGCATCGCGATCAGAAGCGCCGAAGGATTGCGACTTTCCCCCACCAGTGATCGTGTAGCGTTTTGCCGAGGCGTCGTAGACCACACCGATTGAGGAGAATGCCGCCGAGTTGGTGCCCGGTGAACCATTCTTTGGATAGTTTGCACTGCCGCTCACGCCGTCGTTGACAAAGTTTTCGCTCGCCAGCGGAGTCAGCAAATCGTCATTGGTGCCTGTGGACGGCGTCGGCGTCGGTGTGCCTGCGGTCGGCGTGGGGGTCGGTGTACCGCCTGTGGGAGTCGGCGTCGGCGTGGAATTCACCCCGCCCCCGCCGCATGCACCCAGCATCAGCCCCAGCGCGGCGAGCGAAGCCCCTGCCGCAAAACGCGCATAACCCATTGCAAACCCCCGCTTGAGGCAGCCCGCAGTGCCACCCGAATTCCTAAACGGGCTAGGAAGCGCACGTGACAGATCGATGAAATCCGGCAGTCCCGCCCGCCGTTTAGCCGAAGGACTGCGTCCGAAACGGACGTGAACACATTACTCGGCCAGCGGCACTGCTCCCGACGCGGGAATTCCCCGGCACCACGGGCAAGCCGCCAGACTCCTGGCTGCTCCGCAAATATTCGTGCGGATGGGAAGATAGACGAAGCCGTCATGCCATATTGGGCAACGCCCTTGCAGAACAAGGCGGACAGGATCGTGGAAGTCGTCCAGGACGTTCAGTGCGAGGTCCATCCGTTGGACGGAATTGTGAGGTTCGCCGCAGGCAGGATCAGGTCGCAAACTCATAGATGCCTCGAGGGTGGCATCTATGAGTTTACGACCTAGTCCCAATCGGATGCAATCATATGACTCGCCCGGAAAAATGAGGCAGAATTGCTCAACCGCCCTGGCCCCGACACGCCATCGCAAAGGACCGACACCGCCCCATCGCAGGAGAAACTCCATGGATAGTTCCGGCAACCCCGTAAATTCGGCCGAATTTCAGGCATCCATATTCGTCCTGCCTCGCCATAACTGGCGCTGGTTTCTGGTCCGCGGCCTGCTGGCGATTGCGCTCGGCATCCTGGCGCTGCTGGTTCCCGGGCTGACGGTGTTTGCCTTTGCCATGCTGTTCGGCGCGTTCAGCTTTGCTGACGGCCTATTGTCGCTCGGCGCCGGGATCAGGGGCGCGCGCAGCCATGCGGATCGCTGGGGAATGCTGGTCTTTTCCGGGCTGCTGGGCATCGCGGTGGGCGTGCTGTTCTTCGTCTGGCCGATGCTGGCCGCGGCGACCTATGCACTGTTCCTGGTGATCATGCTGGCCATGTGGGCGCTGTTCACTGGCCTGTTCGAGTTGTTCGCCGCGATCCGCCTGCGCCGCGAGATCGAGGGCGAATGGCTGCTCGGCCTGTCCGGCGCGCTGTCGGTGCTGCTGGGCGTGGCGATCCTGGCAATGCTGGCCGTGGCGCCGGGTGCCTCGCTCATCTCGCTGGGCTGGTTGATCGGGCTCTATGCGCTGGCAAGCGGTATCGCGCTGGTGATGCTGGCTCTGCGGCTGCGCAAGGAAGCCGCGTAGCGCCCGATCGTACCCCTCCCCGCCTCAGGGCGGGGGTGAGGCAGTGGTGCCGAAGACGTTGCCGTAAGCGACGAATTCGGTGCTGTTATACGTGCCCTGGACGTTGAACACATACCCCATCTCGACCGCGCTCGGGCCGAAGAAAGCTCCGGTAAAGCCGCCGCTGCCGGAACCCGAGAGGCTACCGCTGAAGGCCGGCCCGCCCGACAGGATCGAACCCGAGCCGCTGACCGAGCCGAAAGTGGCATAACCGCCGCTACCCAGCGCGTCATTGCCCGCCAGGTTGATCAGCGTGGACACAGTGCCGCTGGCGAAATTGGCGCTGAAGGTCGCCGATCCGCTGCCGTCGCCCATGGCGTAGAGCGAGGGGCTCGTGCCGTTGGGAACGAAGACCGCACCATAGACATCCGACCTGTAAGTGGCACTGCCCGAGGTCGGCATGCTGCCGCTCGCCGTCGGCTGGCCGAAAACGAATGCCGCCAGCGGATCGATCTTCTGCTGAAGCAGACTGACATTGAGATTCAGATAGGTGCCAAAGCGCGTATAGCTGAGCGGAACGCCGCCGATCTGCGGAACATGCAGTTCCAGCACTTCCTTGGGCAGAGTGGTAGTGCTCAGCGGGATAGTCACCTGCCCCTTCTGGAAGATCGCCAGCCCGTCGCCGCTATTCGTGGTGTCGAGATCGGAGGGCAGGAAGGACGCAACCGCATTGCCCGATTTGAGGATCTCGATCTTGCCGGTGGTGACCGAATAGCGGACCTGGACCGTCGAACCGTAATTGTTCCGACCGCCGCTGACCGAACCGGACAGGGTCACCCCGCCATAAAAGGACGCAGTGTTGATCGCCGTATCCGCCGGCAGCCCGCTCATCACCGACGAAATCGGCGTCGGCAGCGGAGTGGGCGTAGGCGTCGGAGTGGGAGACGGGGTCGGTGTAGGCGACGGAGTAGGTGTCGGCGTGGGGCTCGGCGTCGGCGTGGGGCTCGGCGTCGGAGACGGAGTGGGTGTCGGCGTGGAAGTCGGCGACGGTGTAGGCGTGGGCGTCTGCGACGGTGTGGGCGTCGGGGTCTGCGAGGGTGTCGGGGTGGGCGTTTGCGAGGGGGCGGGAGTAGGCGAAGGCGTGGGCGTGCTGTTCACGCCGCCGCCACCGCAACCGGCCATCACCATGGCGATCGAAACCAGCGACGCGCCCGCCGCGTAACGGATTCTGCTCATTAATGCCCCCTATTGGCTTTACGCCATAAACGGCCCCCCGGCCGCCATTGCCCCATTTTGTGCCGGCCGCTTCCACACGAAAACGGCCGGCACCTGCAGATTACTCCTGCTTCTTGCCCGCGGCGAAGCCCTGGGCGTCGAAATCCGAACCCAGGAAATACCAGCTATAACCGACCTCGCCCGCCTGCGGGCCGAAGAAGCTGCCCGAAAACGCGCCCTTGGTGCTGTTCGCCCCGGTCAGTTCGCCGCCGAACACCGGAGAGCCGGAAATGAAGGTCGACGTGCCATTGACGGTGCCGAAATCGCTCGTCGCTCCGCCGGTGGCCTCGCCCTTGAGGTTCAGTGTTGTGGTGATCTTGCTGTCGGCGAAATTGGCAGAGAACGTGCCGCTGGACAGGCCGCCCAGCATATAGGTCTTGCTGTCGCCGTCGCGCGTGGCGGAACCATCCACCATCATGTTGTAAGTGGCGGAACCGGTGCGCGGCATGTCGCCGGACTGGGTCGGAATGCCGCCCACGGTCAGCCAGCGTTCGACCTTGCCGGTCGAACTGGTGCTGCGCGTGAAGTCGAACAGCATTGTGTAGGACAGCGGCACGCTGGCAACCTGCGGAATGGCGATATTGAACGTATCCGTCACGCCGCTGGTGGTCTTGGTGAAGCTTGACGTAGCGCCCGGCGTTGCCGAGCCGATGGGGAATTCCACAGCGTCAAGCGCGGTCCCGGATGCACTCGAACCGAAGGAAACCGGCGTCACCTTATAGGTATCGGTGGTTTCATTGTAGCCGACCACGAACGCCGTACCGAAGGCGAAGTTCTTGTGGCCGGTCGCATCGGCAGTGCCGGTCTTCGACCAGGTCACGCCGCCCGAACGGAAGATCTTGTTGCTGGGCGAAGCGAAGGCTTCGGCCACCGTGATATAGGGCACGACCGGCGACGGGCTGGGTGTCGGCGTTTCGGTGGGGGTAGGCGTAGGAGTCGGGGTCGAATCCACGCCGCCACCACAGGCGGCCACAGTCAGCCCCAGCACGAGGAGCGAAGCCCCCGCCATCATCCGCATCGCACTCATCACAGAAACTCCCGCTTTCACCCGGCCTCTAGCACTAGACGTACCGGCAGCACACAAACCTTAATTCGCGCTTCCTGCACCAAAAAGCGCGCCTTGGGCAGGGGGTTCTGTACCCCATTTCCGCAAAAGCGGGACCAGATACCGGCCGCCCTGTCCGCCGCTGGCCGATTACCATGGGCGATCCGTCGAATTTGCGGGAAGTCGGGGATGGGTTCGAGCGGTTCAGTTCTTCTTGCCGACCACCGTCCCGCTGGCATTGAAGCCTGCATTCTCCACGTAGAACGAATAGCCCATCTCCACCCCTTTCGGCCCGAAAAAGGCACCCGAGAAAAGACCATTCGCAGAGCCGCCGAGAGTACCCGCAAAACCTGGCCCGCCGGAGGCGATCGTTCCAGCCCCGGTCATAGTACCCAAATCCTGCGTGATAGCATCTTTCACGCCGATCAGATGGAGCGATGTAGACACCGTCCCCGCACGGAAATCAGCGGAAAAGCTTGCCGTGGAATCCAGCGAGTAATTCAGGTCAACCCCACCGTCATACCTCAGCGCGCCGCCGGCAACGAGCTTCGCCGAATATGAAGCAGAGCCGGAAGTCGGCAGATCGCCATCCTGTGTCGCAACACCGAACACGCCGCTGTAGCCAGCAAAGCCTGTAGGAGTCATGGAAGTGTCGTTCTCATATGTCGTCCAGTCGATCGTGGCGAGACGCAGATAGGACATGGGAACTCCGTTGAATTCCGGGTCCAGCACGCTGAGCGAATAGGTCCAGCGCCCGAGGCCGTCCTGCAACTGATAGAGCTGCCACTGCCCCGGAATGGGCGTGACCATCTCGCTTTCCGGAGGGAACACCACCTTCTGTCCACCGGGAAGAGTCGCCTCCACACTGCCTTCAGCGAAGTCGACCTCCATGGCTACGCCGCTTGCATAGGGAAGCGATGTGGCGACCGGCGGTGTCGTGGCCAGAAGATCACTCTGTACGGCTTTTATCCCGCTCAATTTGAACGTCTTGGCCCCAGTCTGGGAAGAGTAGACCTCATACACGGGCGCAGGCGTCGGCGCAGGCGTCGGAGGAGGACTCGGCGACGGCGTAGGCGTGGAATTCACGCCACCCCCTCCGCAGGCCGCCAGAGTCAGGCCGAGCGCGACCAGCGAAACACCTGTTGCCAGGCGCAATATCCCCATGTTTCCCCCTCCGCACGCAGATACGGGCACCGGCCTGAGCACGCACGCTATTGGACGGACATATCGTCCTGCAGCCCAATAGAAAGCGAAGGCACCTCCATTTCGGAGAGATCGCCCGCAGTCCCGTCAAAACGCCGCAACCAACCCCACTTCCGCCGAAATCCGGTCAAAATCATAGATCTCCACAGTCGACCAGTTGCGCTGATAGGCGACCCGCACCAGCGGCGCGAAGGTGCCGAAGGTCAGGCCGCGAAACGTGCCCGAAAGGCTGGCGGAGAAATTGTCGTCCTTGCGGCGCTGGGGATAGAGGAACAGGCGCTTGTCCGCTTCCAGGCGGCGGTAACCCAGATTGAGCACTGCCGTGGTCCGCCCCATCTCGCGATAGAGATAGGTGTTGATGCCCCCGCTGGCCGTGGAATAGCCGGGATCGGACGCTGCATCGCGTGATCCGTTCAGCTGGAACCCGCCGCCGAAACGGGCGGAAAAGGCGCGGTCCAACCCAATGGCCAAAGTGTAGCGTTCCCCGTCTTCCAGATTGTTGCGGTGATTGTCTTCCAGCAGCACGGTGCCATCCATCCGCAGCTGAGTGCGCTTGCCCAATGGGTGCTGCCAGTTGCCGGTTACACCGTAGGAGGTGCTGTAGGGGTCCATCCCGTACCAGCGCCAGCTGGCCGCCCCGGCGAGCGAGAAACGGTCCGAGCCCCAGCGCCATTGCGGGCCCGCCTGGAGCGAGGCGGAGAAATCGTCGAACCGGCTCTTGCGGTAGATATCCGCCGAGCCCGAGGCGCGCAGCAGGATGTCCGTCTTCGTGCTGAGCGGAATGCGGTGATAGAGCTGGCCGCGCACCGAAAGGCCGATGCCGGACTGCGCCTTGGCATCCTCGTCCAGCGTGAAATCGCCGATGATCGTGCCGAGCGTATCGGAATGGGTGGCGTTGTTGATATTGGTGCTGGGCGCGGCGGCCACTTCGAACCCGCCGCCGGTACGCTTCAACGCGGACAGGGCATTGGCAAAGAAGCGCACCTGCTGTTCCACCTGCGGCGGCAGGCCGGTGGCTTCGGCCGCGCGCAATTCGCGCCGTGCCTCGCTCATATTGCCCATCTGCGCCTGCAAACGCGCCAGTTGGAGGCGCACGGCGGCGGCATCGGGCTTGTCGTCCAGAATGCGCCGCAGCAGCACGGCCGCCTCGCGCGGCTTGCCCATCTGGTCAGCCAGCATCAGGGCAAGGCGAAAGCGCGCTTCGGTCCGCAATTCCAGATCGGGATCTTCCATCAGCGCGCGATAGGCGGCTTCCGCCGTTTCGAAATCCGCGCGATCGCGCGCGGCATCTGCATATTGGAACAATTGCGCCGCGGTCATTTCCACACCGCTGTCCTGTCCGCCCCCTGCCTCAGGAGCGCCTGCCGCAGGAACAGCACCGTCCGCCGCACCGGTTTGCTGAGCAAGCGCGGGCGCGGACGTGATGCCGAACGCCAGCAATGCCAGCGGAGCCGCGCCAATAGCCGGTAATTTCACCTTACATCCCCTAATCACGTGTTCGCGGCACCGACCACACCGCGCTTGCAGATGGCGCGGACATAGCTTCCGCCGCGCTGACGGTCGAGAGGGGCATTCGGGAACCACTTCGGGCATGGAGCAATTTCAGGTTAAGGAGTTGCAGGCAGATAGCTTGCCGGAATCGCTCGCTACACGGCGCCTTAGGGTGCCATTGAGCCCTTGCCATCCGGGCCTGCGCTCCGCATTGTCCGAGCGAAGAAGAAGGAGAGTCCGACATGGAACGCCCTGCAACCCTTTGCCGTCGCCTTGCCCTGCCTGCCGCCCTGCCCGCCGCCTTGGCCATGGGCACCCTGCTGGCCATATCCGCGCCCGCTCTTGCCCAGCAGACGGATGCTTCCGCCCTGCCCGAAGGCAATTCGCCCGAGGAAGTCGCCCAGCGCAAGATTGCGAACGAACAACAGGCCGAATTCGCTGCCGGCCAGCTGCAGAACAACGCCAATTCCCAGGCCGAATACGATCGCGGACTGAGGGAAGTGGAAGAGGCGAAGGTGAAGATCGCCGCCGATCAGGCTGCCGCGCAGGCCGCCTATGAGGCCGAAAAGGCCAAGCGCGAACAGGATTACCAGGCCGCCATGGCCAAGTGGCGTGACGATGTGGAAGCCTGCAAGGCAGGCGAGATCGCGCGTTGCGGCCAGACTGCCGCCGCCGCCAAGCCGTGAGGCTGCGCCGCGCCGGAGCGCTGGCGGCAATGCTCGCAGCGGGGTTTACCGCCCCGCTGCTGGCAGTGGAGCCGCCCCCTGCCGAAGCCTTCCCTATGGAACCGGCCGACGATGCGGCTGCCTTTGCCGCGGCCGGTTTCAAGCTGCAGAATGGCGATTGGCACGCCTGCGACGATCCCGGCTCGGCAGCTTACGTGCCCGGCCAGATCGAACAGGTGGCGGACCTCAATGGCGACGGCCAGCCGGAGGCGGTCATCACCGAGAGCAGCAGCTTCTGCTATGGCTTCACCGGGCAAGGCTATTATCTGGTCAGCCGCGATGCCTCCGGTCAGTGGAAACTGATGGATCAGGGCATCGGCATATTGCGGGCGCTCGAAACGCGCGGCTCTGCCAACTGGCCCGATCTGGAAGTGGGCGGCCCCGGTTTCTGCTTCCCCGTGCTGCGGTGGAACGGTTCGACCTACGAGCCGCATCGCAATGAATATGAAGGCAAGCCCTGCACGCCCTGAGCCGTCCCGCTTCGGTTTCGGTCACCCCTTGTTCAGTCGACGATTTGCAGGCATGCCCGAGGCTTTGATTTCGGGCGCAACCATTTCGCGCCCGCAACAGGAGATGAGCCCGATGAAGACCCGCCTGCTTGCCGCCACTGCCCCGATCGTTCTTGGAGCCGTGGCACTTGCCGGATGCGCTGGAACGGGCAATGCCGAAACCGTGAACAGCACCACCAGGACTCCGCCGGCCACGATCCCGCAGGCCACCGGCTATTTCGCGCAGGAATCCACCCTGCCCTTCCATGCTCCGGATTTCACCAAGTTCAAGGACGAGGATTTCCGCAGCGCGCTGGAACAGGGCATTGCGATCCAGCTGGCCGAGATCGACGCGATTGCGAACAATCCCGATGCACCCACTTTCGACAACACGCTGGTGGCGATGCAGCGTTCGGGCCAGATGTTCCTGCGCGCCTATTATCCCTTCGGGCAGCTGACCGCCGCCAATACCAACGACACGCTCGATGCGATCGACAAGGACATCTCGCCCAAGCTGGCGGCGATGCAGGATGCGATCTACCTCAACGACAAGCTCTTCCAGCGCGTGAAGGCGGTTTACGACAATCGCGCCGCGATGAGCATGACGGGCGAGGATGCGATGCTGCTGGAAACGGCCTATGCCGATTTCGTCCATGCCGGCGCGCTGCTCGACGCGAAGCAGAAGGAAGAGCTGAAGGCAATCAACGGTCGGCTTGCCGGGCTGGAGACCGAATTCTCCCAGAAGCTGACCGAGGCGACTGCCGCCAAGGCCCCGATCTTCGACCAGGCATCCGACCTTGCCGGCCTCTCCCAGGCGGAAATCGACGCTGCGGCCAAGCTCGCCACCGAAATGGGCCACCCGGGCAAATATGCCCTCGCCCTGATCAACACCACGCAGCAGCCGCAACTCACCAGCCTGACCAACCGCGCCAGCCGTGAGAAGCTGTTCAAGGCCAGCATCGACCGTACCTCCGGCGGCGACCAGTACGATCTGACCGCCACGATCGAGGAAATCGCGCAGCTTCGCGCCACCAAGGCCGCGCTGCTGGGCCAGCCGAACTACGCCGCCTTCGCGCTGTACGATCGCATGGTGAAAGACCCGGCCAAGGCGATTTCCTTCATGCAGGACTTCGTCCCCGCCGTTGCCGCCACGCAGCAGCGCGAGCGCACAATGCTGGAGGAAATGGCCGCCTCCGAAGGGCAGAACATCAAGCTGGAGCCGTGGGACTGGTCCTATTACGCGGAGAAGGTCCGCAAGGCCCGCTACGATATCGACGATGCGACAGTGAAGCCCTATTTCGAAGTGTGGAAGACGCTGGAAGACGGCGTGTTCTTCGCCGCCAACAAATTCTACGGCATCAGCTTCAAGCGCCGGACCGACCTGCCCACCTACCACCCCGACATGCGCGTCTACACTGTCTACGACAAGGACGGCAGCGAGATGGCGGTATTCTATTTCGATCCCTTCGCCCGCCCGAACAAGCAGGGCGGTGCATGGATGGGCAATTTCGTCGAGCAATCATACCTGCTGGGCGACAAGCCGGTGATCTACAACACGCAGAACATCACCCCGCCCGCCCCTGGCGAGCCGGCGCTCGCCACGGCGGACGACGTGAACACCATGTTCCACGAATTCGGCCACGCGCTGCACGGCATCTTCGCCAGCCAGCAATATCCCAGCCTTTCCGGCACGAATACCGCGCGCGACTTCGTGGAATTTCCCAGCCAGTTCAATGAGAACTTCGCCTTTTTTCCGGAAGTTCTGAACAATTACGCCAAGCACTATCAGACCGGCGAAACCATCCCGGCCGAGCTGGTGCAGAAGATCGAGGCGGCGAACAAGTTCAACCAGAGCCTGTCCTTCGGCGAGTTGCTGGCCTCTGCCCTGCTTGACATGAAATGGCACGATCTCACCCCGGCCAATGCGAAGGTGGACGCCGCCGCATTCGAGAAGGCGGAACTGGCGGAAATGGCGCCCTTGGACGCGACCCTGATCCCGCCGCGTTATCGCTCGCCCTATTTCCGGCATATCTGGTCCAACGGCTATGGCGCCGGATATTATTCCTACATCTGGACCGAGATGCTGGCCCACGATGCGTGGGACTGGGTCGTGAAGAATGGCGGCCCGACCCGCGCCAATGGCGATCACGTGCGCGCCACTTTCCTCGGCCAGGGCCACACGAAGGATTATGCGGACATGTATCGCGATTATTCGGGCCACGATCCGCAGATCGCCCCGATGCTGGAAGCACGCGGCCTCAGCGGGCAGTAAGCCCTTCTGCGACAAGCGCCCGCGCGCCTGGCTGACCCAGCCAGCGCGCGGTCATGCCCCAGACGCGGGCGATGCTGACATCGCTCAGCGCATCCTCCGGCAGCGCATCGGCCACAAGCTCACCCTTGTCGAGCAGCAGCACCCGGTCGGCATGGTTCATCGCCAGCGCCAGATCGTGCAGCACCAGCACTACCCCGGCCCCGGCATCGGCCGCCTGCCGAAGCGTAGCCAGCAGACCGAGCTGATGCGCCAGATCAAGCGCGGCAAGCGGCTCGTCCGCCAATATCCAGCGCGGCTGCCCCGCCAGAACGCGCGCCAGCAGAGCCCGCGCCTTCTCCCCGCCTGAAAGGGTGGAAACCGGGCGCGTGGCCAGCCCCTCCAGATCGCAGGCCACAAGCGCCGCCTCGATAGCCTCTTGCCCCTCATCGCCATGCGGCAGGCGGCCTAGCGCGACGAGATTGCGCACGGACAGATCCCACGCCACCTCACCCGCCTGCGGCAGATAGCCGATAGCCCGCGCCCGTTCACGCAATTGGAGAGCGGGGAACGGCGCATTGTCCAGCAACACTTCGCCTGAGGAAGGCATCGCCAACCCGGCCAAAGCCGCCAGCAGCGTGGACTTGCCCGCTCCGTTCGGCCCGCAGATCGCCGTGACCGTTCCCGGAAGCAGGCTGGCGGAGATGCCGCACAGGATCTCGGCTTCGCCCAGCCGAACCTCCAGCTTTTGCGCCGCAAGCGTCATGCCAGCCCCCTTCTCATCTTCAGCAGCAGGCCAAGGAAGAACGGCGCACCGATCAGGCTCAACGCGATACCCAGCCGCAATTCGGTGACCAGCGGCAGGATGCGGCACAGGCAGTCGGCCACCAGCACCAGCAAGGCCCCCGCCAGCGCACTGGGAAGGATCAGCGAACTGGGCCGCCGGTCAGTCAGGGGGCGGACCAGATGCGGCACGATCAGCCCGACGAAGCCGACAATCCCGGCCACGGCCACACCCGAGCCAACCGTCAGGCCCACGCCCAGCACCAGCAATATTTGCAACCGCGCGGGGTTCACGCCCAGCGATCGCGCCGCCGCCTCGCCCAGCGTCAGCGCGTCGAGCGAGGGCCCCGCCAGCCGCAGCAACACGATCCCCGCAAAGGTAAGCGGCGCGGCGATCCATACATCCGCCCAGCTTCGGTCCGTCAGTGCGCCCATCAGCCAGGTGACGATCTCGCTCATGGCGAAGGCATTGGGCGCAAGGCTGATGATGAGCGAGGTGAGCGCGCCCGCAAGGCTGGCGATCATCATCCCCGCCAGCGTGAATAGCCCGATCCCGCCGCTCCGCCCGGCGATCAGCGCCAGCAGCGCCATGGCCCCGGCCGCGCCCGCCAGAGCGAAGGCAGGCAGCAGCCAGACCCAAGCGGCATATCCGAACAGCAGGCTCGTCACCGCGCCCAAAGCCGCGCCGGGTGCGATGCCGAACAGCCCCGGATCGGCGAGCGGATTGCGCAGATAGCCCTGCATCGCGGCTCCGGCCGCACCCAACCCGCCGCCGATTGCCAACGCGAGCAGCGCGCGCGGCAAACGCAGTTCCATCAGGATCAGCGCCGCATTGGGCGTTGTCGCCGGATCGATCCACACGCGGCCCGCGAGCAGCGAGAGCGGCATGGCAAGGGCCAGCGCGAGGAGGAAGAGGGGAACGGGGCGGGTCATATCTGCCACCGTTTCCGCGTGTCCTTCGACAAGCTCAGGATGAACGGGTCTTTTTCGGAGCGCCCTAACACCGCTCGTGCTGAGCCTGTCGAAGCACGCATCCCGACGCTGGCCCTCACTTCGCTCAGCCGCTCCACCGCGCGTACGATGGTAGGCCCGCCACAATACAGCAGCGAGGGATCGAGCTGCTCGTACTGCGTGCCTTTCAACTGTTTGAGCGCCGGATGGCCCAGCGCACGCTCACCGCCAGCGGCCAGCACCAGATCAGGCGGATCGGCCAGCACTTGCTCGAGCGGCAGATAGGCGCCCTGCCCCAGCCCGCGCGCGGCGGCATGGCTGGCAAAGCCGGTGCGGTGGAGCAGATCGGCGATCAGGCTGCCCGGCCCCGCGACGATCCCGCCCTGCTGCCACACCAGCGCCTCCACCGGCGCCGCACCCTGTGGTGGGCGGGCCTTGTCCAGCGCCACCTCGATCCGGGCCACGAGTTCCTCGCCCTGCGCCGGGCGTCCGGCCAGCGCCGCCAGTTGGCGCACCTGCGCCTCGCTTTCGCCGACATCGTGGGCAACGTCGAGTGTTGCGACGCGAATGCCCTGCTGCTCGAAGGCTCGGCGGGTTGCTCCGGGGAGGAAACTGCCTGCCACCACCACATCCGGCTTCAGCGCGAACACTTCCTCCGCCGTGCCGCTGGTGGCGGCGAAGCGACGGGCCGTGGCAAGGTCCATCGAGGTGGCACGCGGATCGTGGCTGTAATGGGAAATGGCGAGTAACTGGCCGGGCCCGGTGACCTCGGCCAGGATCGCATCGCTGCAGGGATTGAGCGACACGATGGTCGGGCTGCTCGTTGATGATGTGCCCTTCCCCGCAGGCGTGCACCCCACCAGTCCGGCCAGAACCATCATGGATATTAGATATTTACGCACCATACCTCCCGCCACGACACAAGTGCCGTCCATGGCGAAAGGCGCGCGCGGACATGCCCGCACAGGCCAGTGCGCTTGCCATCGGTACACCCCGCCCGAGGCCGAACGACGCGCTATGGGCAGGTCTCCTGGCTCGCCGGATCTCAGCCATCGCACCCGCCTTCCCGCTGCCTTCGCAAAGGCGGCAGTGGCTTGATGGGCGCGCGGCTCCCCGGTCACAGTTGCGGGGGCAGCGCAGGATTCGGGGCGTGCCCCTCACCTGCTTCCCTCTTCGGCCCGCTCTCGCGGGCAACCCATGACGCGCGGCTAGCGATAGGACGCCCCGCCAAGCGCCGCAAGCACCGCGCTTACCCGATATTCAGCAATTAACCTCTAGGGGTACGCTGTACCGCTTCGGCACGAACCGGAATTCGCAGCTGCGGAACGCCCGGTTTGGCGATACGCGCCGCGGCGCGTTCTTCACTGCTTGGCCCCGAAAGATTTTTTTGACCGCTTCCGCCGTCCTGACTGACAGCCCCCGCTCCTTCCTGCGGGCGAAACCGCGCGCTTCCCATCGTGGGCGGAAGCTGGCGGCGCTGGCGCTCGCCCTTGGCGTTCCAGCGGTCGCAGCGCCTGCCGAATGGCGCAGCCTCGACCTGTTCGGCAGCGAGGAAGCGAAAGCCGCAAGCCCGCTGGGCTTCGAGGTCGCAGGCGAAAGCTTCCCCGGTTCGGCCTTCTATTACCTTGCGGACGAGCCCTCTGCCTTCGCGGCCGCACCCGTCGGCGGCACTTTCGCGGTAGCCCAGCCCGGTGCAGCCGATCCTGCAATCGGCCCCGCCGCCCGGCCTATCGCCCTTGCCGGCAGCGCGATCGACAAGGCGCGCGCGTTGCAATGCATGACCATGGCGATCTATTACGAGGCAGCGACCGAATCCGATGCCGGCCAGCGCGCCGTGGCTCAGGTGGTGCTCAACCGCGTGACGCATCCCGCCTATCCCAACACAGTGTGCGGCGTGGTCTTCCAGGGGTCCGAACGCTCGACCGGGTGCCAGTTCAGCTTCACCTGCGACGGCTCGCTTGCCCGCGCGCCCGCACGCAAGTTCTGGGACCGGGCGCAGCGCGTGGCGATGGCGGCGCTGGCCGGCTCGGTCTATCGCCCGGTGGGCCTCGCCACCCATTACCACACCGTGCAGATCCATCCCTATTGGGCGGACAGCCTGAACAACATCACCACTATCGGCGCGCATACCTTCTACCGCTGGCGCGGCGCGGCGGGGCTGCCGGCAGCCTTTACCCAAGCCTATTACGGGGCCGAGCCCCTGCCCCAGCGCCATCGGCCCACCGCTGCGCCCGATCTGGCATCGCTCGCCGATCCCATCGAACTGGCTCGCCGTTACGAGGCGACGCTGGCCAATTCGCAGGCCGCAACACCCGTTTCCGCCCGTGGCGGGGCAAGTGCCCCTGCGCAGTCCACGCAGAACGCGCCTGCCCCTGCTTATTCGACCGAGATCGAAGCGCGCGGCGGCGAGACACTCTATTCCGGCAACCGCCTGCCTGCGGGCGGCGAAGTGAAGAGCCAGTACCAGCAGTCCGGCCAATGGATAGGCCGCCCCTGACGCACGACGAGGCGTTGCAGGTCAGGAATCCACCGCTTTCAAAGGTTTACAGGCTGGAAACCATGCGCGGGAACGAAGGCTTCAACTTGCCCCGCTAGGAACGTCCCAGGTCGAGCGCCCGGCAAGTGACCAGGGCGCCGCCGGGATGATGAAGGTTCCAGTCTTATGACGATCCATTTCGCCGCCGCCGATGGCCGGCTGATTCCCAGCCTCAGCACATCGCGGGCCCGCGCCACCATGGCACGCCCGGCGAACGACAACATCGCCCTGCGCCCCGAAGCGGCCCTGAATGCCGCCCTGAATTCTGCAAGCAATCCCGCTGCCGACCGTGCGATCCTGCATGCCGCGCTGCGCCAGTTCGCCCAGCACGGCATCGGCGCTGCCGATCATGCCCGCAATCAGGCCGAACGTGCCTTCTTTGCGGGCGACCGCGAGACCTATCGCTGGTGGCTGGGCGTATGCCGCACGCTCGACCGGCGAATGGCCGCCCGACTGGCCAGCCAGGCCGGTGAATTCGAAGGCGTTAATCCTCCGGGCCGATAAAACCCACAGGTGCTGGTAAGGATCGTCTTAACCATTCAGTGACCTCTTCTCGCTATCCCGAGCGCGTGACGATCGGGAGACGACCGATAAAGAAGGTCAAGGAAATCCTTGCACGAACCATCTCCGGCGATGCGCTGGACGATCGCGTTCGTCGCAAGCTCGTCACATCCCTATACACGCAGCCCTCCAGCCTCGCGATCGGCGCCCTCTGCGGCGTCAGCGCGGCGGCGACGGTGGCCTATGTGTCGGGCAATCTCCAGATCATCATCGCCGCGCTGCTGCTTACCGCCGTTGCGGTGATGCGCGTGGGGATGGCCGCCAGCCTTGGCCCCGAGAGCGACCGGCGCGATGCCAAGCTGCTCGAGCTTCTCTATGAAGCGGGCGCCTTCAGCTTCGCCTTCCTGGTCGGCACGATCGGCGCGCTTACTATCTGGTTCGACCTTTCGACCAGCCTGCAATTGCTGGCAGTGAGCTATGCCATTGCCTATGGCGCGGGCACGTCCACTCGCAATGCCGGCCTGCCGATGATCGCGCTGGGCCAGATGATTCTCTCGCTCGCTCCGCTGATCGTGGTCGCGGCGATCCGGGCCGAACCGATCTATATCGTCTTTTCCGTCACCACCCTGCTGCTGATCCCGGCAATGGCCTCGGTGACGTTCAACATCTTCGACGTGCTGCGCGAATCCGTCGCTGCTGCGGAGACCAGCCAGCGCATGGCCGACAAGATGCGCGACCTTGCCCGCACCGACGTCGTCACCGGCCTGTCCAACCGTGCCGGTCTCAACCACGAGATGGTCGAGAAACTGATGACGATGCGCGACGACCAGAAGCTCGCGCTGTTCTGGCTCGATCTCGACAAGTTCAAGGAAGTGAACGACACGCTCGGCCATCCGGTGGGCGACCGCGTGTTGACCGAAGTCGCCCGCCGCCTGCGCGAAACCGCGCCCGATGGCGCAACTGTCGCCCGTTTCGGCGGCGACGAGTTCATCGTGGTATGCGAAGTGGACACGCGCTCGGAAAGCGAACGCCTCGCCAGCAGCCTGCTCGACGAAATCTCGCGCCCCTATCGCATCGACGGCGAACGGCTGGAAATCGGCACTTCCATGGGCATCGCCCTGATGCCCGACGACGGCACCGATCTCGACACCGTGATGCAAAGCGCGGACCTTGCGCTCTATCACGCCAAGGTGAACGGCCGGAACCAGACGAGCTTCTTCGACGCTTCGATGACGCGCGACCTGATGCGCCGCAAGGAGATCGAGGCCGAACTGCGCGCCGCCCTGCAGCGCGACGAATTGTCGATCTTCTTCCAGCCGATTGTCGATCTCGAAACCGGGCGGATCAAGACCTTCGAAGCGCTGGTGCGCTGGTTCCACCCCGAAAAGGGCGAGCTGCGCCCGGACGAGTTCATTCCGGTCGCCGAAGAAACCGGCGTTATCATCACGCTGGGCAACTGGATCACGGCACAGGCCGCCAAGGCTTGCGCCCAGTGGCCCGAAGACGTGACCATCGCGGTCAACCTCTCGCCCGTGCAGATCAAGGCTCCGGGTTCGGCGCTGGGCATCCTGAACGCGCTGAAGGAAGCCAAGCTCGATCCTTCGCGGCTTGAGCTGGAAGTGACCGAGAGCCTGTTCCTGGAAGACAATCACCACACTGCCCGCTTCATCGAGAAGCTGGCAGCCGAAGGCGTGCGCTTCGCGCTCGACGATTTCGGCACGGGCTATTCCTCGCTCGGCTACATCAACAAGTTCCCCTTCAAGAAGATCAAGGTGGACCGCAGCTTCGTTTCCGGCCCCAATGTCGGCCGCAAGAGCGACGCGATCATCCGCGCCGTGGCCGAACTCGGCTCGCGGCTGGAAATGGACATCGTGGCCGAAGGGCTCGAAACCATCGAACAGGTCCGCGCCGTGCGCGATGCCGGCTGTACCCTGGGCCAGGGTTACTATTTCAGCCGCGCCGTGCCCGATTACCTTGCCGCTACCCTGCTGGCGCAGGAACGCGACAAGGAACCCGCCATCCGCTTGGTTGGCTGATCGGCACCGCCTGATCGACGCCAGTTGACGCGCGCCTGCGGCCAGACCCGGTCCCGGACCGAGTCACCGCCGCCGCCCTTTCCCTCCCCGCTTGGCGGGTTCATCTTCCGGACATTCGCAACGGGTATTCACCTGCATGCAACAGCCTGTGCGGGCGCCCTTTCATGGTCGCTGCCGCGGGGCAATTCCCGTTCCGTTTTTACCCTAATTGATATTGCGAACTGTTATCACAAAATAAGCAAAATTGGCGGCTTTTCGCGGTTGCCAAAGCAAATCCACAGGCCTAGGGCCGACTCAAACTTGGGGCGTTCGCCTCTCGCGGGATGCGGGGCGCACGCCATTCGGATGAGCATCGCTCCCGCTCTTTCGCGAAAGGCAAGCATCGCACATGGCTCGCAAGAAGATCGCCCTCATCGGCGCCGGCATGATCGGCGGCACCCTGGCCCACCTCGCCGCGAAGAAGGAGATGGGTGACATCGTCCTGTTCGACATTGCCGAGGGCATTCCCCAGGGCAAAGCGCTGGACCTTTCCCAGTGCGGCCCGGTCGAAGGGTTCGACGCGAAGATCACCGGCACCAACGATTATGCCGATATCGCTGGCGCGGACGTGATCATCGTCACGGCCGGCGTGCCCCGCAAGCCGGGCATGAGCCGCGATGACCTGCTGGGCATCAACCTCTCCGTGATGAAGGCCGTGGGCGAAGGCATCAAGAACCACGCGCCCGACGCTTTCGTGATCTGCATCACCAACCCGCTCGACGCGATGGTCTGGGCGCTGCGCGAATTCTCCGGCCTGCCCGCCAACAAGGTCGTCGGCATGGCCGGCGTGCTGGACAGCGCGCGCTTCGCCACTTTCCTCGCCTGGGAATTCGGCGTCTCGGTGAAGGACGTGAACGCCTTCGTGCTGGGCGGCCATGGCGACACCATGGTGCCGGTCACCAGCTACACCACCATTTCGGGCATCCCGGTCGACGATCTGGTCAAGATGGGCAAGTCCAGCAAGGAAGCCATCGACGCGATCGTGGCTCGCACCCGTTCGGGCGGCGGCGAAATCGTCGGCCTGCTCAAGACCGGTTCGGCCTATTACGCGCCCGCCACTTCGGCGATTGCCATGGCGGAAGCCTATCTGGGCGACCAGAAGCGCATCCTGCCCTGCGCCGTGTATGTTGACGGCCAATATGGCCTCGATGGCCTCTATGTCGGCGTCCCCGCCGTGGTCGGCGCCAATGGCGTGGAGGAAGTGGTGGAAATCGCGCTGGACGACGCGGCCAAGGCCAACTTCCAGACCTCGGTCGATGCGGTCAAGGAACTGCTCGTCGCGTGCAAGGGCATCGACCCGAGCCTGGGCTGAGTCTGACTTGATCCTCGCCGCAGCCCTTCTTCCCCTCGCAGCGGCAGCAGCGAGTGAGGACCTCGCGGAGCCGGAACCCTATCCGGCACGCGAGGTTCTGGCAGCCTTTGCCACGGCCTGTTCGGGGATCGAGGAGATTCCCGTCGCGCAGGCTTCGGCCCAGGCGGCCGGCTGGGAACATTACTCCCCCGCTGCCGACAGTGCGATTGCCCGCATCGTCGCCTCCGGCGAAGAGCTGATGGCGAAGGAAGACCCCACCGTGCAGATTCTGGATGGCGGCATCTGGCGCAAGTCGGTTGCCGGACGCGAATTGTTCACGGTGATTTCCGGCGTGGAGTTGGACGGTATCGTCTCGCATGGCTGCCGCGTCTACGATCTTTCCGCCCCCGCCGCACTTCCGCTGGAAGAACTGCGCGACTGGGCTGTTCGCGATCCGGCGGAACGGCCCAACGGCATTCCCGGTGGCAGCAAGTTCGTCTGGAACCCGGGGCTGAAACCGGGCCACATGGAAATGGAAATCAGCTTCGTGCCTCAGGGCACGGTGCTTCCCGAACCGCTTGCCGGCATTCCCCTGTCCGGCCTCGTTTTCACTGCCTCCTCGGTGGAGTTTACCGATCTATGAGCATTCTCATCAACAAGGACACCAAGGTCATCACTCAGGGGATGACCGGCGCCACCGGCACGTTCCACACGGAACAAGCCGTGGCCTATGGCACGCAGATGGTCGCGGGCGTGACCCCCGGCAAGGGCGGCACCAGCCATATCGGTATCCCCGTTTATGACACGGTGGCCGAAGCAAAGCACGCCACCAGCGCCACCGCTTCGGTGATCTACGTTCCGCCGCCGTTCGCCGCGGATTCGATCCTGGAAGCGATCGATGCCGAGATCGAACTGATCGTGGCCATCACCGAGGGCATCCCCGTGCTCGACATGGTCAAGGTGAAGCGCGCCCTGTCCGGCAGCAAGAGCCGTCTGATCGGCCCGAACTGCCCCGGCGTTCTGACGCCCAACGAATGCAAGATCGGCATCATGCCGGGCTCCATCTTCAAGAAGGGCTCGGTCGGCGTCGTCAGCCGTTCGGGCACGCTCACTTATGAAGCCGTGCACCAGACCACCATGGCGGGCCTTGGCCAGACCACGGCGGTCGGCATCGGCGGCGACCCGGTGAACGGCACCAACTTCATCGACGTGCTGGAACTGTTCCTGGCCGATGACGAGACCAAGTCGATCATCATGATCGGCGAAATCGGCGGCAGCGCCGAGGAAGAAGCCGCCCAGTTCCTGAAGGACGAGGCAAAGCGCGGCCGCAAGAAGCCGATGGTCGGCTTCATCGCCGGACGCACGGCCCCTCCGGGCCGCCGCATGGGCCATGCCGGCGCGATCGTTTCGGGCGGCCAGGGCGGCGCGGAAGACAAGATCGCTGCGATGGAAGAAGCGGGCATCCGCGTCTCCCCCTCGCCCAGCGAACTCGGCACCACGCTGGCGGATCTGCTGAAGGAACTGGCGTAATCCCTCACCCCCGCTTCGGCGGGGGCCTATTACGGTGAACCCAATGGGCAACGAACTGCACGATTTCCCGCTCGATACCGGCTCCGAAGGGCCGCAACCCGGCCCCAGCTGGAAGAATCCCCGCTGGCCGCTGACCGATGTGGCGAGCGAGGACGACCTCACGCAGGCGCTCGATCCCTTCGCCATGAAGGCGGTGGTGAAGCAGTCCGCCGAAAAGGCCGGACTGAAGCTTGACGAACGGGCAATCGAGCAGGCGGCAGCGGATGCGATCCGCGCCATGATGCTGGTGCGCACTTATCGCGTGCGCGGCCATCTTGCGGCCGATCTGGACCCGCTGGGTCTGCATCAGCGGGAACTGCCGGCCGACCTCACGCCCGAATATCATGGCTTCTCCGGCGCCGCGCTGGACCGTCCGGTCTATATGGGCGGCAATCTCGGCCTCGAATGGGCGACCGTGCGCGAGATCGTCGACACCCTGCGGGCCAATTATTGCGGCCATGTCGGCCTCGAATACATGCACATCACCGATCTGGACGAGCGCCGCTTCCTCCAGCAGCGCATGGAAGGTGCCGGCAAGGAAATCGAGTTCACCGAGAACGGCAAGAAGGCCATCCTGGCCGCCGTGATCCGCGGCGAGGAATATGAAAAGTTCCTCGGCAAGAAATATGTCGGCACCAAGCGCTTCGGCCTGGATGGCGGCGAGTCCATGATCCCGGCGCTGGAGGCGGTGATCAAGTATGGCGGCGCGCTGGGTGTGCGCGAGATCGTCTATGGCATGGCCCATCGCGGCCGCCTCAACGTGCTCGCCAACGTGATGGCCAAGCCCTATCGCGTGATCTTCCACGAATTCTCAGGCGGCAGCGCCAATCCGGAAGACGTCGGCGGTTCGGGCGACGTGAAATATCACCTCGGCACCAGCACCGACCGCGAATTCGACGGGATCAAGGTTCACATGAGCCTGGTGCCCAACCCCAGCCACCTCGAAACGGTGGACCCGGTGGTGCTGGGCAAGGTCCGCGCGCAGCAGGCCTTCCGCGAGGATCTGGACAAGCATGAGCAGGTTCTGCCCGTCCTGATCCATGGCGACGCGGCCTTTGCCGGCCAGGGCATCGTCTGGGAATGTTTCGGCCTGTCCGGCGTGCGCGGCTACAGCACCGGCGGTTGCATCCACTTCGTGATCAACAACCAGATCGGCTTCACCACCAGCCCGAAATTCGCGCGCAACTCGCCCTACCCGTCCGACGTGGCCAAGGGCGTGCAGGCCCCGATCCTGCATGTGAACGGCGACGATCCGGAAGCGGTGACCTTCGCCTGCAAGCTTGCGGTCGAATATCGCCAGACCTTCAAGCGCGACATCGTGATCGACATGTGGTGCTATCGCCGCTTCGGCCACAACGAAGGCGACGAGCCCAGCTTCACTCAGCCGCTGATGTATTCCAAGATCCGTCAGCACCCGCGTGTCAGCGAGATCTATGCCCAGCGCCTGATCGAAGAAAGCGTGATCGATAAGAACTGGGCCGGGGAAACCGCGTCCCACTTCATCGCTGTGCTCGATCAGGAATTCGAGGCTGGCAAGGGCTACAAGCCCAATGAGGCAGACTGGTTCGCCGGCCGCTGGAGCGGGCTGAACAAGCCGGCCGATCCGGAAACCGCCCGCCGCAACATCAATACCGCGATCGAACCCAAGCTGTTCGAAAGCCTTGGTCGCACGCTCAGCACCGTTCCTGCGGATCTGGAGATCCACAAGACGCTGGCCCGTGTGATCGATGCCAAGCGCGAGATGTTCGAGAGCGGCAAGGGCTTCGACTGGTCGACGGCCGAGGCGCTCGCCTTCGGCAGCCTGATGATGGAAGGCTTCGGCATCCGCCTGTCCGGGCAGGATTCCAGCCGCGGCACTTTCAGCCAGCGCCATGCGACCTGGATCGACCAGCGCGACGAGCGCAAGTATATCCCGCTCTGCGAACTGCCGCATGGCAAGTTCGAGGTCTATGACAGCCCGCTGTCCGAATATGGCGTGCTGGGCTTCGAATATGGCTTCGCCAGCGCCGACCCGAAGACGCTGGTGCTGTGGGAAGCGCAGTTCGGCGACTTCGCCAATGGCGCGCAGATCATCATCGACCAGTATATAGCCGCGTCCGAAGCCAAGTGGCTGCGTGCCAACGGCCTCGTGATGCTGCTGCCGCACGGCTATGAAGGCCAGGGGCCGGAACACAGTTCCGCTCGCCTGGAACGCTTCCTGCAGCTGTGTGCGGGCGATAACCTGCAAGTGTGCAACATCACCGTTCCGGCCAATTACTTCCACGTGCTGCGCCGGCAGATGCTGCGTCCCTTCCGCAAGCCGCTGATCATCATGTCGCCCAAATCGCTGCTGCGCCATCCCATGGCGAAATCGCAGGCGAGCGAGTTCACCGGCGAAGGCCACTTCATGCGCCTCGTTTCGGATACGAAGCCGATCGAGGACAAGAAGGTCCGCCGCCTCGTGCTTTGTTCGGGCAAGGTCGCCTATGACCTGATCGAAACGCGCGACAAGGAAGCACTGGACGATGTCTCGATCGTTCGGGTCGAGCAGCTCTATCCCTTCCCGGGCGAGCCGCTGGCCGCGCGCCTCTCGCGGATGAGCAATCTCGAGGAAGTGGTTTGGTGCCAGGAAGAACCGCGCAATAATGGCGCATGGTTCTTCGTGGAAAGCCAGATCGAAGACGCGCTGACCGCAGCAGGCAAGGCAGGCATGCGTGCCTGCTATGCCGGGCGCGATCCCGCCGCCTCGCCCGCCACGGGCCTCGCCTCCAAGCACAAGGAACAGCAGGAGGCGCTGGTCGCCGCCGCGCTGGGCCTCGACCATTCCGCCCCCGCCGCCGCCAAGGCGAAGGGCAAGTAAGCCTGACCCCCACAGGGAAGAACGACCATGACCATCGAAGTCAAAGTCCCCACGCTCGGCGAATCCGTGACCGAGGCCACCGTCGGCGAATGGCTGAAGAAGCCCGGCGAAGCTGTGAAGGCGGATGAACCCATTGCCAGCCTCGAGACCGACAAGGTCGCCGTGGAAGTGCCCAGCCCCGTTGCGGGCGTGATGGGCGAGTACAAGGTCGCCCTGGGCGATACGGTGGAAGTCGGCGCGGTCCTCGCGCTGGTGGAAGAAGGCGCGGTTGCGGCCGCCGCTACTCCGGCACCTGCCGCCCAGCCGGCTCCGGCTCCGGCAATCCCCGCCGCCGTGACGCCCGAACCGGCAGAGACCGACAGCCTTACCCTGTCGCCCGCCGTACGCCGCGCTGTGCTGGAACACGGGATCGACCCCTCGACCGTGAAGGGCACCGGCAAGGATGGCCGCCTGACCAAGGAAGACGTGCTGAGCGCAGCCAAGGCGAAGGAAGCCTCGCCCGCCCCCGCCGCCAACCCGGCCGCCGCGCCGGTCGCTGCCGCCACGGGCGAGCGCCGGGTCGAGCGCGTGAAGATGACGCGCCTGCGCCAGACCATCGCCAAGCGCCTGAAGAGCGCGCAGGAAAATGCCGCGCTGCTCACCACCTTCAACGATGTCGACATGTCGGCCGTGATCGAGGCGCGCGCCAAGTACAAGGACGTGTTCGAGAAGAAGCACGGCGTCCGCCTGGGCTTCATGAGCTTCTTCGCCAAGGCCGCCGTGCTGGCGCTGAAGGACGTGCCCGCCGTGAACGCCCAGATCGAGGGCGACGAGATCATCTATCACGATTTCGTCGATATCTCGGTGGCGGTCTCCGCGCCGAACGGCCTCGTCGTGCCGGTGGTGCGCGATTGCGACAAGCTGAGCTTTGCCCAGATCGAACAGTCGATCGCCGATTACGGCAAGAAGGCCAAGGACGGCACGCTGACCATGGCCGACATGCAGGGCGGCACTTTCACCATTTCCAATGGCGGCGTGTTCGGCAGCCTGATGTCCACCCCGATCATCAACCCGCCGCAGAGCGCCGTGCTCGGCCTGCACCGGATCGACGAGCGCCCGGTTGTGGTGAACGGCGAAATCGTCATCCGTCCGATGATGTACATCGCCCTGTCCTATGACCATCGCATCATCGACGGCCGCGAAGCCGTGACCGCGCTGAAGATCATCAAGGAAGCGATCGAGGACCCGACGCGTCTGCTGATCGATCTGTAATGGCGAATGGTTCGCGCACCCTTCGACAAGCTCAGGGTGAGCGGACATTGGTTTTGAGTGAAGAGTTCCGTTCGTCCTGAGCCTGTCGAAGGACGCGCACCACGGAGGCCCCAATGGCTGACCAGTCTTACGATTACGATGTCCTCATCATCGGTGCCGGTCCCGGCGGCTATGTCGCAGCGATCCGTGCGGCGCAGCTGGGCCTGAAGACGGCCTGCGCCGAAAGCCGTGAGACACTCGGCGGCACCTGCCTCAACGTCGGCTGCATTCCCTCCAAGGCACTGCTGCACGGTTCGGAACTGTTCGAGGAAGCCGCCCACGGCGCGCTCGCCAAGTTCGGTATCAAGACCGGCAAGGTGGAAATCGATCTGGCCACCCTGCTGGGCGAGAAGGACACGGCAGTCAAAGGCCTGACCGGCGGCATCGAATATCTGTTCAAGAAGAACAAGGTCGACTGGCTGAAGGGCCATGCCACCTTCAAGGATGCGCACACCGTCGAAGTCGCCGGGCAGACGGTAACGGCAAAGAATGTCGTCATCGCCACCGGTTCTTCCGTCACTCCCCTCCCCAATGTCGAAGTCGACAATGACAAGGGCGTGATCGTCGATTCCACCGGCGCGCTGGCCCTGCCCAAGGTGCCGGACCATCTGGTAGTGATCGGCGGCGGCGTGATCGGGCTGGAACTCGGCTCGGTCTGGCGCCGCCTTGGTGCCAAGGTCACCGTCGTGGAATTCCTCGACCAGATCCTGCCCGGCATGGACGGCGAAATGCGCAAGGAAGCGCAGAAGCTGTTTGCCAAGCAGGGTATCGAATTCAAGCTGGGCACCAAGGTGACCGGCGCCACCGTGAAGGGCAAGAAGGCCACGCTAACGCTGGAACCCGCCGCTGGCGGCACTGCCGAAACGCTGGAAGCCGATTGCGTGCTGGTGGCCATCGGCCGCAAGCCCAATACGGATGGATTGAACCTCGAAGCCATCGGACTGGAACTGAACAAGCGCGGCCAGATCGAAACCCGCCACGATTTCCGCACTGCCGTGGATGGCGTGTGGGCTGTCGGCGACGTGATCCCCGGCCCGATGCTGGCCCACAAGGCCGAGGATGAAGGCATTGCCGTGGCCGAATTCATCGCCGGACAGATCGGCATCGTGAACCACGATGTGATCCCCAGCGTGGTCTACACCATGCCGGAAATCGCGGGCGTCGGCCTGACCGAGGAAGCCGCGAAGGAACGCGGCGAGATCAAGGTCGGCAAGTTCCCGATGGTCGCCAACAGCCGCGCCAAGACCAATCGCGATACGGACGGCTTCGTGAAGGTGATCGCCGATGCCAAGACCGACCGCGTGCTGGGTGTGTGGATCGTGGCCAGCGTGGCTGGCACGATGATCGCCGAAGCCGCGCTCGCGATGGAATTCGGCGCGCTGAGCGAGGATATCGCCTATACCTGCCATGCGCACCCGACCCATTCGGAAGCGCTGAAGGAAGCGGCGATGGCAGTGATGGGCAAGCCTATCCACATTTAAGCTGGCTAGGGCTATCCTGCGCCGATGAGGAACCTGATTGCATGGCCTTTGGGCCTGTCGCTCGCCTGCGCGCTCGCCACACCGGCCTGGGCGAACAGTCCTGACCTTCCGGCGGCGCGGGCACAGCTCGAAGCCATTCTGGACAAGGCCTATCCGGCGCTCGCAGCGCAATATCGGGATGTGCACGAGCATCCCGAACTAAGCATGCAGGAAACCCGCACGGCCGCCCTGCTGGCGGGCAAACTGCGCGCGGCCGGCTTCACCGTGACGGAAAAGGTCGGCGGCACCGGCGTAGTCGGCATCCTGCGCAATGGCGACGGGCCGACGATCCTCGTCCGCACGGAAATGGACGCCCTCCCCATGGAGGAGAAGACCGGCCTTTCCTATGCCAGCCGCGTCCGCCAGCAGGGCGACGGAGCGGAGAGCTTCGTAGCGCACAGCTGCGGCCATGATCTTCACATGGCGTGGTGGACCGGCACCGCGCAGGCTCTGTCCGAGATGAAGGACAAGTGGCGCGGCACGCTGATGTTCATTGCCCAGCCCGCCGAGGAAAGCCTGGGCGGCGCGCGCGCCATGCTGGACGACGATCTGTTCAAGCGCTTCGGCAAGCCCGATTTCGGCTTTGCCGCCCATGTCAGCAACCTGCCCGCAGGCACTGTCCAGATCAGGCCCGGAGCGGCAGGCGCTGCATCGGACAGTTACGAGATCACCTTCCACGGGCGCGGCGGCCACGGCTCCATGCCCAGCGCCACGATCGATCCGATCACCATGGCGGCCCATTTCGTCACCGATGCCCAGACAGTCGTGAGCCGCGAGAAGGATGCCGCCGCATTCGGCGTGCTGACCGTGGGCGCCTTCCAGGCGGGCACAGTGGCCAATATCATTCCCGACAGCGCCTTGCTGAAGGTCAATCTGCGATCCAACAGCGCGGATGTTCGCGCGCTGCTTCAGGACGGAGTCGTTCGCACCGCCAAGGCCAGCGCGATGATGGCCCGCGCACCCGAACCCACGATCAATTACATCGGAGGAACGGCGGCTCTCATCAACGATGGCAGCATGGCCGAACAGGCGCGGGCGCTGCTTGCGCCGCTTTATGGCGACGCGATCCAGTTCGTCCCGCGCGACGCCCCGCCCGTTTCGGCGAGCGAGGATTATTCGGAATTCGTATCGGCGGGCGTACCCTCGCTGTTCTTTGGCATTGGCGGCTATTCACCGGACGCCATTGCCGCAGCAAAGGCCAAGGGCGAGCCCCTGCCCGTCAACCATTCCCCCTTCTTCGCCCCCACTCCAGATCCGACCATCCGCGCCGGCGTGCGCGCGCTCGTCATGTCGATCGTCGGCGGCGTCCATCCTGAAAGCGGAACTTCCCCGAAATGAGCCTGCGCCCGTTCCACCTCGCCTTTCCCGTCCGCGATCTCGAAGAAGCGCGCGCCTTCTGGGGCGGAATCATGGGCTGCCCCGAAGGGCGCAGCAGCGATCACTGGATCGATTTCGACTTTTACGGCCACCAGATCGTCACTCATCTGGCCCCCGATGCGGCGGCCGCCAACGCCAACAATCCCGTGGATGGGCACAATGTCCCCGTCCCCCATTTCGGCATCGTGCTGACGCTGGACGACTGGCAGGACCTGGCCGATCGGCTGAAGGCTGCGGGCGTGGAATTCGCGATCGAGCCTTACATCCGCTTCAAGGGCCTGCCCGGCGAGCAGGCGACGATGTTCTTCCGCGATCCTTCCGGGAACGCGATCGAGATGAAGGCCTTTGCCGATCTCAAGCAGTTGTTCGCCACGGAATGAACCTGCGCTAAGGCTGCTGCAAACGAACGGGCGGCCGGAGGAGCGAATGGCAAGAGCGACCACCATGCAGCGCTTCGCACGCTGGCATATCTGGCTAGGCTGGCTGGCCGGGTTCCCGATCCTGATGTGGACCGTGACCGGCCTGTTCATGGCTGCCCGCCCGATCGGCGAAGTGCGCGGCGATCACTTGCTCGCCCGGCCGGACACTGTCGCAACGGATGCGCTGGTCATCCCGCCCCGCCTTGGCAAGGTAAAGGAAATGACCCTGGCCGCGCAGGCAGATGGACCAGTGTGGATCGTGACGCAGACCGACGGCGCGCGCTATCGCTATTCCGCGCGCGACGGCACCGTGCTGGGGCCCGTAACGAAGGACGAGGCTCGAGCCATCGCGGATCAGGCCTATATCGGCACTGCCACGCTGGAAGGCGTCACCTATTTCCCCGGCGATGTCGCCCCATCGGATCTGCGCCAACCCATCGACAGCTGGCAGGCCCGCTTCTCGGACGGCACGCATCTCTACATCGCCGACGTTACCGGCGAGGTCGTGGCCGTCCGGACCGGCTTCTGGCGTGCCTATGATTTCATGTGGGGCCTGCACATCATGGACCTCAAGACACGCGAGAATGCCCATCACGCGATCCTGCTGATCTTCGCGGGCATTTCGGTGGCAGGGGCCCTGCTCGGCTGTATCCTGATGTTCCGCCGCCGCAAGGCACGGGTGAAGGCGTCATGAGCGCCAGCGCGACACTGGCCCTGCCCCCGGCACTCGATGTCGCGGGCGTGGCCGTCTTCGCGCTCAGCGGAGCGCTGCTGGCCGCACAGATGCGCCAGACCTTCGTGACCATGTCGTTCTTCGCGCTGGTTACCGGTGTCGGCGGCGGATCGGTGCGCGATGTGCTGCTGGGCGTGCCCGCCTTCTGGCTGCACGATCCATGGATCGCCCCAGTCATCATGGCCGTGGCACTGGTGGCGTGGTTCACCCCGCATCGCTGGTGGGAGGGGCAATTGCTCGAATGGCTGGACGCGATAGGGCTCGCGGTGTTTTCCGTGCTGGGCACGGCCAAGGCCCTCTCCCTTGGGGCAACGCCGGTTCCGGCGGCGATCCTGGGCATCGTGACGGGCTGCGTCGGCGGGATCATTCGCGACGTGCTCGCGGGCGTTCCCTCCATCCTGATGCGGCCGGAGCTTTACGTGACGGCCGCCGCCCTCTCCGCCTTCACCTGCGCGGCAGGGCTGGCGCTGAACCTCAATGCTCCATTGGTATGGGGCGTCTCCGCGCTGGCAGGCTTTGCCCTGCGCGGCGCGGCATTGCATTGGGGATTTTACCTGCCAGCCTATTCGCGCGGAGGCACTCAGCCGCCTGAGCCGTCGTAATCTCCGGGATAGCCCGACTGCTGCCGCGCGCGGGCATAGCTATCGTCGTCCCACTGATTGTCCGAGCCCGGATAGGCATCGCCATTCAGCGACACGCCGCCCAGATCGACGTTGCGGACGCGGCCGTCATTATCGATCCAGCAATTGAACCCGCCGGCCGTGTCGAGCTGGCCCGAAATCCGCCAGCCATCCGCCGTGCGTGCCGCATTATCGACGCTCGCCACACGCGTATCGCCGCGCTCCACCTGATCGGTGCAGATGCTCACGGCATTGTCGATTCCGCCGCCGGAATAGGTCGATCCGCGATAGCTGTCCTGCTCGCGATAGTCCGGGCGCTCGTCCGGATAAGGATAGGAAGGCTCGCGATAACGATAGTCCTCGCTCGGCCCGGAATCCCTGCTGGAATTGCTCGCCGCACTGGCGATGGCGGCAATACCCCCGATGATGAGCACGCCGGCCAATACGTCGCCCGCATCGATACCGCCGCGATCGCGATGATGGCGCCCGCCCCACCCGGCCATGGTCTCGGCACCGCCAATGGCAGGCAGAGGCTGCGCAACACCCTGCGGCGCGCGCGACTGGGCGGGAAGGTTCGCCGCCGAAGCGGGAGTGGCCGCCATGGACAATGCCGCCGCTAGAGCGAGCGTGGCAGAAGCGTGACGAAAGAACGAACGGGGCATCTCAATGGCTCCCAGAGGCGATACCGGCATGGCCGGATCGTTGGATCAAGCTAGGCGGTCCAGGCTTTCCTGCGCCTGAACCGCCTTCGCTTCAAGATGGGGTGCCCGGTCGAAGGTTCTGCCGGGCACCGGGGGGATTACAGTCCGCGAATGCCGCTATAATCGACATCCACGACCCGGCCGTAGCGGACCTTGCAAGTGAAATTGCCCGCATCGTAGCCCGACAGGCGATTGTTCCACCCGCGATAATCGCCGCCCCAGCCATTGCCGTAGCGATTGTCGCCCCGGCGCCAGTCATGGCCGCGCGTATTCACCGCGATACGGCCCTTGACCCGGTACCCGTCGCGAGTGCGGCTGATATTGCGAATATCGGTCACATCCGCCCGGCCGCCATAGGAGTAACGGCTGGCCTGACGCTCTGCCACGTTGACGCACTGTTCCACCGCGCTGCGCGCGCTGCCGCCTCGACGGTCTCCATAATAGCGATCGTCATAGCCATCGCGATCCCGATAGCCGTCACGGCCATAGCCGCGGTCATAATCGTAGCGGTCGCGATCATTGTCGGAAGCCGCAGCCGCGATGGCCGCGATACCGCCGATGATCAAAGCCCCGGCAATCACGTCGCCGGCATCGATCCGGTCGTCATGGCCATTGCGAGCGTAAGCGGGGGAGACCGAAGCCATCGCCACGGCGCCAGCCGCGACGGTTCCGACCAGGCCCTTGGTAATGGTCTTCATGGGTACTGTCCTCTTCATCCAATGGGGCGGAAATGCCCTTCCATGAGAGGGGGTGTACCGATTCGTGGGTGTGGCGATGCTGAATCGGGCCGACAGCGATCATTCATAAATGAGGTTTGTTTTCTGAACGGCCATAAAGGCACTATCGGGATGCAGCAGGCGCGCTACACCTCGGAAACTGCCAACGGGACGAGTATCTGCATGACCATTCTGCGCCGACCGATCGCCTTTTCTTTCGCCCTTGGCCTCGCAGCGCAGATGGCGGCAATCGCCTCCCCCGTTCAGGCGCTCAGCGAGGAACAGCGCAGCGCCGGGGTCGATCTCAAATGGCAGATCAATTCGCAAATCGGGGAAAATCTCGGCCTTCCGGATGAACGGCAGGCGGAGGCAGTCGAGAATCTCCTGGCCGCTGCGACCAGGGCGGAAGCGGCGCTGGCAACCTATGGCGAAGACCCGGAACTGGCGCTCGAGATGAAGCGGGAACTGGGCGTCGCGCTCTATTACGCCGCCTATTATCGCCAGTTGACCGCGGGCGAGGATCAGGCCCGCACCGAGCGGGTCGACCTGCTCACCCGCTCGCTCGCCGCGCTGGAGCCGGTGATGGCCGCCCCGGACTATGAGGCCAAGCCGCTTTATGAATATCGCGAAATCACGGGCGATCTTTTCGCGCTCGGCGCCTATCTGGACGATCCACGCTGGCGCGCATGGTCGAAAGCCAACATCCATGCCAATCGCCTGCAGTTGGCGGATGCGGCCGGGGATCAGGACTCCATCGCCTTCGAACACAACAAGGTCGCGCAGGCGCTCTATCTGGACGGGTTTCTGACGAACGACGCGGCCGAGATCGCCGAGGCCGAAAGCCACTTCGCCCTCATTCCCGCCGATTTCGTCTATGCGCTGACGGAGAAGATGCGGGAAGCAATCGCGGAAGGACGTGCGCCCTATGCCGGCCCCGGCGAACCTGAATGGGAATGAGGTGGCGCGCATCCCATCGAGGGTAAGACCCAAAGAAAAACCCGCCAGGATCGCTCCCGGCGGGTTTTCCAATCAGCTTGCGGGCTGGATCAGGCTTCGGCCATGTCCAGCTCCTCGCTCATCACCGGGCCGCTATCCTGGCCCTTGGCTTCCACGTCGCGGTCAACCAGTTCGATGATCGCGATCGGGGCGGCGTCCGAAGCGCGGATGCCTGCCTTGATGATGCGGGTGTAGCCGCCGTCACGACCGGCATAGCGCGCGGCCAGAACTTCGAAGAGCTTCTTTTCCTGAGCCTCGTCCAGCACGCGCGCATGCGCGAGACGACGGTTCGAAAGGCCGCCGCGCTTGGCCAGCGTGATCAGCTTTTCGACATAGGGGCGCAGTTCCTTGGCCTTGGGCGTGGTGGTCTGAATCTGCTCGTGCTTGATCAGCGCGGCAGCCAGGTTGCGCATGAGGGCGGCGCGATGGCCGGACTTGCGCTGCAGCTTGCGGCCGGAAAGTTTGTGACGCATTTTACTATCCTTCGTTCGTAAGGGGCCCGTGCGAGGTAGCCCAATCCCGGCGGCAGTTGCGGGTCGCCGCCTTCACCCTAAAGCTGTTAGCCCAGCAGTTCCTGCTCGAGCTTCTTGGCCATTTCCTCGATGTTCTCGGGCGGCCAGCCAGGGATGTCCATGCCCAGGCGCAGGCCCATGGAGCTGAGGACTTCCTTGATCTCGTTGAGCGACTTGCGGCCGAAGTTCGGCGTGCGCAGCATCTCGGCTTCGGTCTTCTGGACCAGGTCGCCGATATAGATGATGTTGTCGTTCTTGAGGCAATTGGCCGAACGCACCGAAAGCTCCAGCTCGTCCACCTTCTTGAGGAGGTAGCGGTTGAGCTGGTTGGCGTCCGATTCTTCCGGCTGAGCGGCAATGCCGATCATCGGGCTGGAAGGCTGCGGAATACCGTCTTCGAAGTGGACGAACAGGGTCAGCTGGTCCTGCAGAATGCGCGCGGCATAGGCCACGGCGTCTTCCGGGGTGACCGTACCGTCGGTTTCGACGTTCAGGCTCAGCTTGTCATAGTCCAGTTCCTGGCCAACGCGAGCGTTCTCGACCTTGTAGCTGACCTGCTTGATCGGCGAGTAGAGCGAGTCCACCGGGATCAGGCCGATCGGCGCATCGACAGGACGATTGGAAACCGCCGGGACATAGCCCTTGCCCGTATCGGCGGTGAGTTCCATGTTCAGCGTGGCACCTTCGTCGAGATGGCAGATCACGAGATCCTTGTTCATCACCTCGATATCGCCGGTAACGGCAATGTCGCCCGCCTTCACTTCGGCCGGGCCGGTCGCCGAAAGCTGCAGCCGCTTGGGGCCTTCGCCTTCCATCTTGAGCGCGATCTGCTTCACGTTCAGGACGATGTCGGTCACGTCCTCGCGCACGCCGGCGAGCGAGGAGAATTCATGCAGCACGTTCTCGATCTTGATCGAGGTGATCGCGGCGCCCTGCAGCGAGGACAGCAGCACGCGGCGCAGGGCGTTGCCCAGCGTCAGGCCGAAGCCGCGCTCCAGCGGCTCGGCAATGAAGGTCGCCTTGCGGCGGCCGTCGCCTCCGGCCTTCACTTCCAGACTGTTGGGCTTCTTGAGTTCCTGCCAGTTCTTCATGTTGACGGACATGGACTTCCCCTAGAGGTTTTATTTGCGGGATCGGCCGTCGGCGCCGGATGCGCCGCGGCCGATCCGAATTACTGTGCGGCCCCGAAGGGCCGCGGGCAGGTTCAAATCAGACGCGGCGACGCTTGGAAGGCCGCACGCCATTGTGCGGGATCGGCGTAACGTCGCGGATAGAGGTGATGGTGAAACCCACCGCCTGAAGGGCGCGCAGGGCGCTCTCGCGGCCCGAACCCGGGCCCTTCACTTCGACTTCCAGGGTGCGCACGCCGTGCTCGGCGGCCTTCTTGCCGGCGTCGTCGGCGGCGACCTGCGCGGCATAAGGCGTCGACTTGCGGCTGCCCTTGAAGCCCATCATACCGGCCGAGGACCAGCTGATCGCATTGCCCTGGGCGTCCGTGATGGTGATCATGGTGTTGTTGAAGCTGGCGTTCACGTGAGCGACGCCGCTGGTGATGTTCTTACGCTCGCGGCGCTTAATGCGCTGGGGTTCGCGTGCCATGGTTCGTATCCTGTCCTGAAAATGAGAAGGAAGCCGTGCCTGAAAGGCCGGTGCTTACTTCTTCTTACCTGCGATCGGCTTGGCCTTGCCCTTGCGGGTGCGCGCATTGGTGTGCGTGCGCTGGCCACGGACGGGCAGGCCCTTGCGATGGCGGAGGCCGCGATAGCAGGCCAGGTCCATCAGGCGCTTGATGTTCATCGCGGTGTTACGGCGAAGGTCACCTTCCACGGTGTAGCCAGCGTCAATCGCTTCGCGGATCTGCAGGACTTCCGCATCGGAAAGATCCTGAACGCGGCGGCTGTGGTCGATGCCCAGCTTGTCCGCGATGTCCTTGGCCGACTTGGGGCCGATACCGTGAATGTAGGTGAGCGCGATGATCACGCGCTTGTTGGTGGGGATGTTTACCCCGGCAATACGAGCCACTTAATTCTCCTGCTCCACAGAGGGCATCCGGATCGCCCGATGGCGGGCGGACAAACCTCTATCTCAACGCGTTGCGCATCTCCGGCAAAGACGACTTTTTCGCCACGGCAAAAAGCCCGGACGGCGAACACTGAATTGCCGCCTGCCGGACTGTCCGTCATTATCGGAGGGAAAGGCGCCTACGCCGATTCTCGCACGGCGTCAACCGCTAGCTTGCACGCGCATTCCGCGCCCAACGCAGCGGGCGTGATTGCCGAATGCTTAAGTATATACCCGAGAGAGAGGCCCCGGTCAAAGCCATCAATCCATCGGCCGCCCGGCGGTTCCCGAACAAGGCCGCCCTGCCCCAGACAATCGGACCGCACCGCCCCGCAAAGGGATCGGCACGGCCCGCATGTTCCGGAACGGATCAGTTGCCGAGGATAGCCTCGATGCCCGCCGTCACCACGTCGATATCGGCCATGCCGTCGACCCGGCTGACGATTCCGCGCGCTTCGTAGATCGGCAGGATCGGCGCGGTCTTGGCGCGGTATTCGGCCAGACGGGTGCGCACCGTTTCCTCATTGTCGTCGGGACGGCGCTTGAACTCGGTCCCGCCGCACTTGTCGCATACGCCTTCGACCTTGGGCTGCTCGAACTTGTCGTGATAGCCCTGCCCGCACTTGGCGCAGGTGAAGCGGCCGGTGATGCGTTCCACCAGCGCGTCTTCGTTCACTTCCAGCTCGATCACATGGCCAAGCGTACGGCCGTGCGCGGCCAGGATCTCGTCCAGCGCATGAGCCTGCTCGGCCGTGCGCGGATAGCCATCAAAGATGGCGCCTACGCCCTCGCCCATTGCTTCGAGCTCGTCGGAGATCAGCGCCGAGACGATCTCGTCGGAAACGAGCTCCCCCGCTTCCATGACGGCCTTCACGCGAAGCCCGGTCGGAGTTTCCGCCTTCACCGCAGCGCGCAGCATGTCCCCGGTCGAAAGCTGGCGCATGCCGTGGCGCTCAACGAGACGCTTTGCCTGCGTCCCCTTGCCCGCGCCCGGAGGCCCAAGAAGAATGATGTTCATTTGCCCTCCCCATTGATCCGGCACTGTCGACCCGGGCGGGCCTTGCAGCCCGCCCGCCGATCAGCGCAGTCGGCCTTTCAGCTTCGCCTTCTTGATAAGGTCACCATACTGGTGCGCCAGAAGGTGCGACTGGATCTGGGTAATTGTATCCACAGTCACGTTCACCACGATCAGCAGGCTGGTGCCGCCAAGGAACAGCGGAACGCCGGTCTGCGCGATCATGTATTCGGGAAGACAGCACACCACGGTGAGGTAGACAGCACCGATCACGGTAATGCGCGTCAGGACGTAATCCAGATAGGTGGCGGTGTTCTTGCCCGGACGGATGCCGGGGATGAAGCCGCCATTCTTCTTAAGATTGTCGGCCGTCTCTTCCGGATTGAACACCACGGCGGTGTAGAAGAAGCAGAAGAAGATGATGCCGATCGCATAGAGCGTCATGTAAAGCGGCTGGCCGTGCTGCAGATACTGGTTCAGCGTCACGATGATGCCGCCCAGCGTGCTGTCCGTGCTCACCGAATTGCCGGCGAACTGGCTGATCGTCAGCGGCAGCAGCAGCAGCGAGCTGGCGAAGATCGGCGGGATCACGCCTGCGGTGTTGAGCTTGAGCGGCAGGTGGCTGCGATCGGCCTGCATCATGCCGTGCTGGCTCGCTCGCTTGGGATACTGGATCAGCAGGCGCCGCTGGGCACGCTCCATGAAGCAGATCAGCAATACGAGGCCCACGACCATCCCGACAAAGCCGACGATCACGAAGGGATTGATCGAACCCGAGCGACCGCCTTCGAACATATTCGTCGTGAAGGTCGGGAACTGGGCAACGATGCCGGCCATGATGATCAGCGACACGCCATTGCCGATGCCGCGCGAGGTGATCTGCTCACCCAGCCACAGCAGGAACATGGTGCCGCCGATCAGGCTGATCACCGCCACGATACGGAAGGAAATACCCGGCTCGACCACGGCCTGCAGGCCGCTCTGCGCGCCATAGCTTTCGAGACCCGAGGCGAGGAACCAGCCCTGGACCGCGGTGAGGAACACCGCGCCATAACGGGTATATTGGTTGAGCTTCTTGCGCCCGCTTTCGCCTTCCTTCTTGATCGCCGCGAGAGCGGGATGAAGCGAGGCTGCGAGCTGCACCACGATCGAAGCCGTGATGTAGGGCATGATGCCGAGCGCGATGAGGCTCATGCGCTCAAGGCTGCCGCCCGAGAAAGTGTTGAACAGGTCGAGGATACCGCCGCGCGTCTGCGAATAGAGATCCTCAAGGATCAGCGGGTTGACGCCGGGCAGCGGAACGAAGCTCAGGAACCGGAAGACAATCAGCGCGCCGATCGTGAACCAGATGCGCTGCTTGAGCTCGGTCGCCTTCGAGAAGTTGGCGAGATTGAGGTTGCTCGCAATGTTGTCGGCGCGTGATGCCATGGGAACGCTTAACCTTTATTGGGGGCGCGGCAGCATATGCCGATCTTCCCCCGTCCTATCAGCTGAAGCCCATATAGGGGCCGGGCGGAGATGCGACCACCCCCGCCCGGACGATTCCCCGAATTATTCGGAAGCTTCGGCCGCAGGAGCGGCAGCAGCGAGCAGTTCGACCGAACCGCCAGCCTTTTCAACCGCAGCGACAGCGCCCTTGCTGGCGCCGGCGACCTTGAACGACACCTTGGCCGAGAGATCGCCCTTGCCGAGCAGACGCACGCCGTCCTTGCCGCCACGGGCAAGACCGGCAGCCTGCAGGGCCGCGTGATCGACAGTGCCCTTGATGTCGAGCTTGCCGGCATCGATGAACTTCTGGATCATGCCGATGTTCACTTCGGCATAGTCCTTGCCGAAGGGATTGTTGAAGCCGCGCTTCGGGATGCGCATGTGAAGCGGCATCTGGCCGCCTTCGAACCCGGCGATCGAGACGCCCGAACGTGCCTTGGCACCCTTCTGGCCGCGGCCGCCCGTCTTGCCCTTGCCGGAGCCGATACCACGGCCGATACGCATACGACCCTTGCGGGCGCCGGCATTGTCACGGATTTCGTTCAGTTTCATGATTTGCACTCGCTTTCGCTTTGTTCGCGCTGAATGGAAAGGCGGGCCCTTAAGGGAAAGGGGGGAGCTTGTCACCCCCCTTTGGCCACATCCTTCCGGGCATGGCGCGAACCGCCGAGGCGATCGCGCAGGAAATCGCGCATTGGCCGTTCGAACCAGACGTAGCTTACTCGCGCGATGGTCACTGCAAGAATGAAATAGAGCGCCAGGAACCACCAGTTCTGGGCAATCTCCTGGGTCTTTATCGCCGGCATCAGCACCAGCATCAGGGTAAGCTGAAGCGGGAAGTGCCAGAGATACACGCCATAGGTGTTCTCCCCCAACCACTCGCAGCTGCGGTCGAGCCAGGCAGGCGCCCGGCTCTGCCATTGGGCCAGCAGCAGGAAGAGCGCGCCGAACATGCCGGTAATACCGAAGGCCCGCCAGCCCCAGACGCCCCAGTGAAGGGTGACCGCCAGCCCCACCGCCGCGAGCAGTGCCACCAGCCCCGCCAGCCACCAGCCCTTGCCGAGGCGCCCTTCACGCAGCACGCTGAGCGTGCAGCCGGCGAAGAAATAGGACCCGCAGGACAAGACACCGGATTGGGCACCCCATTCATGGTCCGCCCAGGCAAAGCCGAGCGCCATGGCGATCGTGAAGAATGCCCCGAAACGCCGGGCCAATCCGCGCGTGAGCCAGAACACGGCATAGACCGCGATCTCGACCGATACAGACCAGACCGGCCCATTGAAGGACAGGCCCGTACGGATCCAGTCGGACGCCATGAAGAGCTGGGCGACGAAATGCTGCCAGTCGAACTTACCGTAGATCGGCGTGTAACCAAGGCGATGCAGCGCGACCAATTGCAGCGCGGTCACTACAAGCAAGGTCAACAGGTGCAGCGGATAAAGTCGCGCTATCCGGTTGACGAGGAAGCTGCGCGTGCCCACCCGGTGGCCGTAATAGACATGGGCAAATACGAAGCCGGAGATCAGCCAGAATATCTGGACCGCAAAATAGCCCCACTCATAGGCGGGCCAAAGAAACTCGCGCCCCGGAAACAGCTCGAGATAGCCGGGCACCTTGCGCCGGTCGGAACCGGACATGAAGAAATGGACATAGTGGTAGAACAGCACCGACAGTGCCGCGATGCCGCGCACCCCGTCGATCAGCGAGAGATAAGGCCGGTTGGCCGCCTTCCGCTCCGCCCTGCCCGTTCCCTGTGCCGCGCCTCTGCCTTCCATTGCGCGCCCTTGCTCCCGCGAATTCTCTGCGCTTACGAAAAACCCCGGCACGATGGCCGGGGTCTTCCTTGTCCGTATCGGTGGGGAACGGTCAGCCGACCACTTCCACCATATGGGGCAGCTTGGCGATGGCGCCGCGCACTTCCGGGGTGTCTTCCACCTCGACGACGCGGTGCATCTTGCCCAGGCCCAGGCCGATGAGGATCTTCTTCTGGCTTTCGGGCCGGCGGATCGGCGAACCGATCTGCTTGATCTTGATCTTTGCCATCGGTGCTTACTCCGTCAGGGCAGCGGCGTCGGCTTCAGCCTCGGCCTCGTTAGCGCCGCCACGGCCGAGCAGGTCGGCGACCTTCTTGCCGCGACGCTGGGCAACCGACTTCGGCGAAGTCTGGTTGATCAGCGCATCGAAAGTGGCGCGGATCATATTGTAGGGGTTCGAAGTGCCGACCGACTTGGTCACCACGTCGTGGACGCCCAGGCTTTCGAACACGGCGCGCATCGGACCGCCGGCAATGATGCCGGTACCCGCCGGGGCGCTGCGCACGTTGACCTTGCCGGCACCGAAGCGGCCCTTGCCATCATGGTGCAGAGTGCGGCCTTCCTTGAGGGGCACGCGCACCATCTTCTTCTTGGCAGAAGCAGTGGCCTTGGTGATGGCTTCCGGCACTTCGCGAGCCTTGCCGTGGCCGAAGCCAACGCGGCCCTTGCCGTCACCCACCACGACCAGCGCGGCAAAACCAAAGCGCTTACCGCCCTTGACGGTCTTGGAGACGCGGTTGATGTGAACGAGCTTTTCGATCAGCTCCTCACCCGCTTCTTCCTCGCCGCCACGGCCGCCACGGCGGTCGTCACGACGGCCACGGCCACGTTCACCGCGCTCGCCACGGTCACCACCGCGGCCACGGCCACGGCCACCACGGCCTTCGCGGGTTTCCCCGGTGGTCACTTCCACCGCGGCTTCGACGGCACCGGTGGTTTCCGGGGTCTGTTCGTTGTTGATCTCGTCAGCCATCATCAGAACTCCAGCCCGCCTTCGCGCGCGGCGTCGGCCAGCGCCTTGACGCGGCCATGGAACAGGAAGCCGCCGCGATCGAACACGACGGTAGTCACGCCAGCCTTCTTGGCGGCGGCGGCGATGTCCTTGCCCACCTGCGAGGCAGCATCGACATTGGCGCCGCTGGCCTTGATGCCCAGCGTCGACGCGGCGGCCACGGTGCGGCCTTCGGCGTCATCGATGATCTGCGCGTAGATGTGACGGCCGGTGCGGTGCACCGACAGACGCGGACGACCGCCCGCACGGCTCTTGAGCGCGGTGCGCACGCGGCGCCGGCGACGTTCGAAAAGGGAGAGCTTGGCCATCTTACTTCTTCTTCCCTTCCTTGCGGAAGATGTACTCGCCGCGATACTTGATACCCTTGCCCTTATAGGGCTCAGGCTTGCGCCAGCGACGAACTTCGGCCGCGAACTGGCCGACCATCTGCTTGTCGATGCCGGTGATCTCGACCGTGGTCTGATCGGGCGTCTTCACTTCGAGGCCTGCCGGCACGTCGAGGTCGACGTCGTGGCTGTAGCCGAGCTGAAGCTTGAGCTTCGCGCCCTGGGCCTGCGCACGATAACCCACACCGGTGATTTCCAGCACCTTGGTGTAGCCTTCGGTCACGCCCGAGACGAGGTTGGCAACCAGCGTACGCTGCATGCCCCAGAAGGAGCGGGCGCGCTTGCTGTCATTGGCCGGACGAATGGAAATCGTCCCGTCCTGCAGCTCGTAAGTAACATCGTCGGCAAGACCCAGCGTGAGAGTGCCCTTCGGGCCCTTCACGGTGAGGATACCGTCGTTGATATCGGCGGTGACGCCACTGGGGATCGTCACCGGCACTTTACCGATGCGGCTCATCAGAACACCTCCGCCAGCACTTCGCCGCCGACATTCTGCGCGCGCGCTTCGGCATCCGAAAGCACGCCGCGCGGCGTCGAGACGATGGTGATGCCAAGGCCGTTGCGGACATTCGGAAGTTCCTTGGAACCCGAATAGACGCGGCGGCCAGGCTTGGACACGCGAGCGACATGCTTGATCGCGGGCTCGCCTTCGAAATACTTCAGTTCGATCCGCAGCTGCGGGTGCTTGCCGGTGGCATCTTCCGAGTAACCACGGATATAGCCTTCGCGGCGGAGCACTTCGAGCACGTTGGCGCGCAGCTTGGAAGCGGGCGAAAGGACAGAATCCTTCTTCGCCTGCTGGCCGTTGCGGATGCGGGTGAGCATATCACCCAGGGGATCGGTCATAGCCATTTGCGGATCCTTACCAGCTCGACTTCGTCACACCGGGGATGAGGCCCTTGTTGGCCAGATCCCGCAGTTCGATGCGGCACAGGCCGAACTTGCGATAATAGCCGCGCGGACGGCCGGTGGTGGCGCAGCGGTTGCGCACACGGGTGGGGTTCGCGTTACGCGGGATTTCCGCCAGCTTCAGGCGAGCCATCAGACGCTCGGTTTCATCGAGCGACTCATTGTCGGCAATGGCCTTCAGCTTTGCGTACTTCGCCGCATACTTCTTCACGAGCTGCTTGCGACGCTCGTTCTTGTTCACGGAACTCAGTTTCGCCATGGACTTAAGCTCTCTCTATCAGCGGCTCACGCCGCTTCCTTCTGGTCCTGCTGGTCGGCAGGGAAAGGGAAACCGAACAGACGCAGAAGCTCGCGGGCTTCCTCGTCGGTCTTCGCAGTGGTGGTGACGATGATGTCCATCCCACGCACCTTGTCGATCTTGTCGTAGCTGATCTCGGGGAAGATGATCTGCTCCTTCACGCCCATGGCATAGTTGCCACGGCCATCGAAGCTCTTCGGATTGAGACCACGGAAGTCGCGGATGCGGGGCATCGCGATCGTCACGAGGCGATCGAGGAATTCGTACATGCGTTCGCGGCGCAGGGTAACCTTGCAACCGATCGGCATGCCTTCGCGCAGCTTGAACTGAGCGATCGACTTCTTCGCCTTGGTGATCACGGGCTTCTGGCCGGCGATCAGTTCCATTTCCTCGGCGGCCGTCTGGACCTTCTTCTTGTCCTGGCTGGCTTCGCCAACGCCCATGTTGAGCGTGATCTTTTCCAGCTTCGGAACTTCAAGGCGGTTCTTGTAACCGAACTTCTCGGTCATCGCCTTGACGATCTGGTCCTCATAGCTCTGCTTGAGGCGAGGGGTATAATTGTCAGCCACTGATGACCTCCCCGGACTTCACGGCCACACGGACCTTCTTGCCATCACGCTCTTCGAAGCGAACGCGCGTCGCCTGGCCCGACTTGGGATCGGCCAGAGCAACCTTGGAAACGGCGAGCGGCGCTTCGAAGCGGTCGATACCGCCCTGCGGGTTCGCCTGCGACGGCTTGCGGTGGCGGGCAGCGACGTTGACGCCCTGCACCACGACCTTGCCGTCCTGCGGAAGCACCTTCAGCACGGTGCCGGTGCGGCCCTTGTCCTTGCCCGAACGAACAACGACGGTGTCGCCCTTCTTGATCTTCGCGGCAGACATTACAGCACCTCCGGTGCGAGCGAGATGATCTTCATGAAGCCCTTGCCGCGAAGTTCGCGAACCACGGGGCCGAAGATACGAGTGCCGATCGGCTCCTCGTTCTTGTTCACGAGAACAGCGGCATTGGTGTCGAAGCGGATCACGCTGCCATCGGGACGGCGAACGTCCTTCCTGGTGCGCACGATAACGGCGCGGTGAACGTCACCCTTCTTCACACGAGCACGCGGCTGCGCCTCCTTGATGGAGACGACGATCACGTCGCCAACGCCAGCGGTACGGCGCTTGGAGCCGCCCAGCACCTTGATGCACTGGACGCGCTTCGCGCCGCTGTTATCCGCGACGTCGAGGTTGGATTGCATCTGGATCATTGATCCGGTTCCTTCTCAATCGGCTTGCCGAAACCAGTCCGGCAGTTCCAAAATCTTCAGCTTACGCTTCGGCTTCGAGATTGGCTTCGAGAGCCGTGCCCTTACCGGCCGTCACCCGGTCGAGGACCTTCCAGCTCTTGGTCTTCGAAATCGGGCGGGTCTCTTCGATCCGAACGGTTTCGCCAACCTTGAACGAATTGTCTTCGTCGTGGGCGTGGTACTTCTTCGAGCGGCGGATGATCTTCCCGTACAGCGGGTGCTTCACCTTACGCTCGACCTTGACCGTGACGGTCTTGTCGGTCTTGTCGGAGACGACGGTCCCGATCAGGATACGCTTCGGCATCGTCTAACTCCTCAGGCCTTGGCGGCCGCAGCGCGTTCGCTCTGCAGCGTCTTGATGCGCGCGATCTCGCGGCGGACTTCCTTCACTCGGGCGGGACGCTCGAGCTGGTTGGTCGCGGCCTGGAAGCGCAGGTTGAACTGCTCGCGCTTGAGGTCGACGAGTTCAGCGGTCAGCTGGTCGTCGGTCTTGGTGCGGAGATCTTCGATCTTGTTCATCGCTTAGCCCTCCAGGTGCGAGGTGTCGCCGAGACGGGCAACGACCTTGGTCTTGATCGGCAGCTTCATCGCAGCGCGGCTGAAAGCCTCGGCTGCGAGCGGGCCGGCGACGCCGTCCAGTTCGAACAGGATGCGACCCGGCTTAACGCGGGCAGCCCAATATTCGATCGAACCCTTGCCCTTACCCTGACGGACTTCGGCAGGCTTCTTCGAAACCGGCACGTCCGGGAAGACGCGGATCCAGAGACGGCCCTGGCGCTTGATGTGACGCGTGATCGCACGGCGAGCCGCTTCGATCTGGCGGGCGGTGATCCGCTCCGGCTCGAGGGCCTTGAGGCCGTAGGAGCCGAAGTTCAGGCTCGAACCACCCTTGGCATCACCCTTGATGCGGCCCTTGAACGCCTTGCGGAACTTGGTTTTCTTCGGTTGCAGCATTGTCTCTACTCAGCTCCCGATCAGCGCGCCGGACGGACGCCGGAGGTTTGAGCCTCCATCATCAGCCGGTCCTGCGCGAGCGGATCGTGGGCGAAGATCTCACCCTTGAAGATCCAGCACTTGATGCCGATGATGCCATAGGCGGTCAGCGCCTCGGCTTCGGCATAATCGACATTGGCGCGCAGCGTATGCAGCGGCACGCGACCTTCGCGATACTGCTCGACACGGGCGATTTCGGCGCCGCCGAGACGGCCGCCGCACATCACCTTGATGCCGTCGGCACCGAGACGCATGGCGGACTGCATCGCGCGCTTCATCGCACGGCGGAAAGCCACGCGGCGAACGAGCTGGTCGGCAATGCCCTGGGCGACGAGCTTGGCGTCGATTTCCGGCTTGCGGATTTCAACGATGTTCAGCTTCACTTCGCTCTGGGTCATCTTCGAAAGCTGCGTGCGCAGCTTCTCGATGTCGGCGCCCTTCTTGCCGATGATCACGCCGGGACGCGCAGCATAGATGCTGACGCGGCACAGCTTGGCCGGACGCTCGATCACGATCTTGGAGATCGCGGCCTGCGGCAGGGTTGCGATCACGAACTTGCGGATCTTGATATCTTCCTCGAGCAGCTTGGCATAGTCACGCCCTTCGGCGTACCAGCGGCTGTCCCAGGTGCGGTTGATCTGCAGGCGCAGGCCAATGGGGTTTGATTTATGACCCATGATCAGGCCTCCTCGACTTCGCGGACGACGATACGCAGCCGGCTGAACGGCTTCAGGATGCGCGTGGACTTGCCACGACCGCGCGTGTGAAACCGCTTCATGGTCACCGACTTGCCCACGCTCGCTTCGGCGACGATCAGAGCGTCGACGTCGAGATTGTGGTTGTTTTCGGCATTGGCGATCGCCGAGGCGAGCACCTTCTTCGCGTCCTGCGCCATCGCCCGCTTGGAGAAGGTCAGGATGTTGAGGGCTTCTTCAGCCTTCTTGCCGCGGATCAGACCGGCGACGAGGTTGAGCTTCTGAGCCGAACCACGGATGGTGGTGCCGACCGACAGCGCTTCCTTTTCACCGACGCGACGGGGAGCTTTCTGCTTGCTCATCAGCGCTTACCCTTCTTGTCGGCTGCGTGGCCGGGGAAATTGCGCGTGGGCGCGAATTCACCAAGCTTGTGACCGACCATTTCCTCGTTGACCGAGACGGGGATGAACTTCTGGCCATTGTAGACGTTGAACGTCAGGCCAACGAACTGCGGCAGGATCGTCGAACGACGCGACCAGGTCTTGATCGCGCCAGCGCGAGTGCCCTGATCCTGCGCGTCTTCTGCCTTCTTCAGCAGATGCAGGTCGACGAACGGGCCTTTCCAGACGGAACGAGCCATGGGGCTTACCTCTTCTTCTTCGCGTGACGCGAACGGATGATCATCTTGTCGGTCGACTTGTTGTGCCGCGTGCGCGCACCCTTCGTCGGCTTACCCCACGGAGTAACCGGATGACGGCCACCCGAGGTGCGGCCTTCACCACCGCCGTGCGGGTGGTCGACCGGGTTCTTGGCGACACCGCGGGTGAGCGGCTTCACGCCCATCCAGCGACGACGACCAGCCTTGGCAAGCGTCTGGTTCGAATTGTCCGGGTTGGACACCGCACCGACCGTACCCATGCAATCGCCACGCAGGTAACGCTGTTCGCCCGAGTTCAGGCGGACGATCACGAGACCGCGGTCACGACCGACCAGCTGCACATAGGTGCCTGCCGAACGGGCGATCTGACCACCCTTGCCCGGCTTCATCTCCACGTTGTGGCAGATGGTGCCGACCGGCATCTGGCTGAGCAGCATGGCGTTGCCCGGCTTCACGTCGGTCTTTTCACCGGCGATCACCTGGTCACCCACGGCAACGCGCTGCGGTGCGAGGATATAAGCGAGTTCGCCGTCCTCGTACTTGATCAGCGCGATGAACGCGGTGCGGTTGGGATCGTATTCGATCCGTTCGACGGTTGCAGCAACGTCCCACTTGCGACGCTTGAAGTCGACGAAGCGATACTTCTGCTTGTGACCGCCACCAATGCCACGCGAAGTCACGTGGCCCTTGTTGTTGCGGCCGCCCGTCTTGCTCTTGCCCTCGGTGAGGGACTTGACCGGCTTGCCCTTGTACAGGCCCGAGCGGTCGACCAGCACGAGGCCGCGACGCGCGGGGCTAGTCGGCTTGTAGTTCTTGAGTGCCATTGTTCTCTAGCCTCAGATGCCGCTGGTGACGTCGATGGGGTCCTGGCCGGCAGCCAGGGTCACGATCGCCTTCTTCACGTCGGTGCGCTTATAGGCCTTGCCCTTCCAGCGCTTCGTCTTGCCCTTCTGGACAATCGTATTCACTGCCTTCACCTTGGTGTCGAACAGCGCTTCGACCGCTTCCTTGATCTGCGGCTTGGTGGCGCTGCCGGCGACCTTGAAGACGACTGCGTTGTTTTCCGACAGCAGCGTCGACTTCTCGGTGATGTGCGGCGAAAGGATCACGTCATAGTGACGCACATCCACGTCCTGCTTCTTAGCCATTGAAACGCGCCTCCAGCTTTTCGACAGCGGCGCGCGTCAGCACCAGCGTGTCATGCTTCAGGATGTCATAGACATTGGCGCCGATGGCGGGGAGGACGTTGATGTCCTTCAGGTTGCCGGCGGCACGCGCGAAGTTGTCGTTCACGCTTTCGCCGTCGATCACCAGCACCTTCTTGCCCCAGCCCGCCTTGGCGAGCTGACCGGCCAGTGCCTTGGTCTTGGCATCGGTCAGTTCAAGGCTGTCGACGACGACGAGGCCGTTCTTCGCCTTGGCCGAAAGAGCCATGCGCAGACCCAGAGCACGGATCTTCTTGTTGAGCGAGATGTCGAATTCGCGACGGCGGGCACCATGGGCCTTACCACCGCCAATGAACACCGGCGCCTTGCGGTCGCCGTGACGGGCCGTGCCGCCACCCTTCTGGCGGCCGAACTTCTTGCCGGTACGGGCAACGTCCGAACGCTCGCGGGTCGCACGGGCAATGCCGCGGCGATTTTCGAGCTGCCAGGTGACAACGCGGTGGAGGATGTCGGCGCGCGGCTCAAGACCGAACACGGCATCGTTCAGTTCAATATCGCCCTTGGCGACCGAACCGTCGAGGTTGGAAAGCTTCACCTTCACGACTTAGCCCTCCTGGCCTTCGGTCGCCTCGACCGCCACGGCTTCCTCAGCCGGGGTGTCGGCGGGCGCCGCGTCATTGCTGTTGGCCGCGCTCTTCAGCCCGGCGGGATAGGGAGCCTCGGCGTGACGCGAAACCTTCACGGAGTCGCGAACGAGGAGCCATGCGTTCTTCGAACCCGGGACCGAACCCTTCACGAAGATCAGGCCGCGCTCGTCATCGGTGCGGACGATCTCGAGGTTCTGCTGAGTGCGCTGACGGTCGCCCATGTGGCCGGCCATCTTCTTGCCCTTGAACACGCGGCCCGGATCCTGGCGATTACCGGTCGAACCGTGAGCACGGTGGCTGATGGAAACACCGTGGGTAGCGCGCATACCGCCGAAACCCCAGCGCTTCATCGCACCGGCAAAGCCCTTGCCCTGCGTGTCGCCAGTGATGTCGACCAGCTGACCCGGCACGAAGTGCGAGGCAGCGATCGTCGAACCGACTTCCAGCACCGCATCATCGGCGACGCGGAACTCGGCGACCTTCATCTTGAGCGACACTTCGGCCTTGGCGAAATGTTCACGCTGCGGCTTGGCAACGTTCTTCTGCTTGGCTTCACCCGAACCGACCTGGAGAGCGGTGTAACCATCCTTCTCCTGGGTACGGACCGAAACCACCTGGCAGTCTTCCAGGGCAAGAACGGTCACGGGAACGTGACGTCCATCCTCCTGGAACAGGCGGGTCATCCCGACTTTCTTAGCGATCACGCCTGTGCGCATGACCAATCTCCTCAACAGAGGCACCTGGACCCATTCCAGGTGCTTGCCAGCCCTAATTGTGATGCATCGCCCCGTCCGGGCTGAGCACCCTCCCCCAGCTTTGAAGCCTCGGGGAGAGCAAGACGGGGGACGCAGCCCGGATCCGATGATCCGGCGGTATCCCAATGTCTGCGCGGGACTTTGCCCGCGGACCGGGCCGGATAAATCCGGCTTCCGGATAGGATGCGGCCCGAAGGCCAAAACTTTCAGATCAGCGGCTTAAGCCAGCTTAATCTCAACATTCACACCAGCCGCCAGGTCCAGCTTCATCAGCGCGTCGACCGTCTGGGCGTTGGGCTGCACGATGTCCAGCAGCCGCTTGTAGGTGCGAACCTCGAACTGTTCCCGCGACTTCTTGTCGATGTGCGGACCGCGGTTCACGGTGAACTTCTCGATACGCGTCGGCAGCGGAATGGGGCCCCGGATCAGCGCGCCGGTACGGCGGGCGGTTTCGGCAATCTCGCCAGTCGCCTGATCGAGAACGCGGTGGTCAAACGCCTTGAGGCGAATGCGAATATTCTGAGCTTCCATTTCCAACTACCGATGCGAAAGAGCCAAGGCGATCCGAAAACCGCCAAAAACAAAGAACCGCCCCGCCTCACCGAATGTTCGGGAAGGGGCGGCCCCCAGAAACTTTATAGGCAAAAGCCGGACCCGCAGGGGACGAATCCCCCGCGGGTCGCGCGCCTATATTACTTCGTGATCTTGCTGACAACCCCAGAACCGACGGTACGACCGCCTTCACGGATTGCGAAGCGAAGACCTTCGTCCATCGCGATCGGAGCAATCAGCTTCACGCCGATCGTCACGTTGTCGCCCGGCATGACCATCTCGGTGCCCTCGGGGAGGATCACTTCGCCGGTCACGTCGGTGGTGCGGAAGTAGAACTGCGGACGATAGTTGGCGAAGAACGGCGTGTGACGGCCACCTTCGTCCTTCGACAGCACGTAGACTTCGGCGTTGAATTCGGTGTGCGGGTTCACGGTGCCCGGCTTGGCGAGGACCTGGCCACGCTCAACCGATTCACGAGCGATACCGCGGATCAGCGCACCGACGTTGTCGCCGGCTTCACCACGATCGAGCAGCTTGCGGAACATTTCGACGCCGGTGACGGTCGTCTTCTGGGTGTCCTTGATGCCGACGATTTCGACTTCGTCACCCACGTTCACAACGCCGGTTTCGATACGGCCGGTCACAACGGTACCACGACCCGAGATCGAGAACACGTCTTCGATCGGCATCAGGAAGGGCTTGTCGATCGGACGATCGGGCTGCGGGATGTAGTCGTCGACAGCCTTCATCAGCTCGAGGATCGACTTTTCGCCGATTTCCGGATCGCGGCCTTCGAGAGCGGCCAGAGCCGAACCCTTGACGATCGGAATATCGTCGCCCGGGAAGTCGTAGCTGGAGAGCAGTTCGCGGATTTCGAGTTCCACGAGCTCGAGCAGCTCTTCGTCGTCAACCTGGTCGACCTTGTTCATGTACACGACCAGCGCCGGCACGCCGACCTGGCGGGCAAGCAGGATGTGCTCGCGGGTCTGCGGCATCGGGCCGTCAGCAGCGTTCACAACCAGGATCGCGCCGTCCATCTGGGCGGCACCGGTGATCATGTTCTTCACGTAGTCGGCGTGGCCCGGGCAGTCGACGTGCGCATAGTGGCGAGCGTCGGTTTCGTATTCCACGTGAGCGGTCGAGATGGTGATGCCGCGCTCGCGCTCTTCGGGAGCCTTGTCGATGTTCGCGAAATCGACGGGGGCGCCGAGGACCTTGGTGATCGCAGCGGTCAGCGTGGTCTTGCCGTGGTCGACGTGACCGATGGTGCCGATGTTGCAGTGCGGCTTGGTCCGCTCAAATTTTGCCTTAGCCATTTGTCAAAACCTCTATTTTCTCAAAATTCGATCAATGCGGGATACGGCGCCCGTTGAATCAGGCGCCGCCCCTAGACGGTCGCTCGCCGTTAGGCAAGCTTCTCCTTGACTTCGGCCGCCACGTTGGCGGGCACTTCGTCGTAGTGCGAGAACTGCATCGTGTACTGGGCGCGGCCCTGGGTAAACGAGCGCAGTTCGTTGACGTAGCCGAACATGTTGGCCAGCGGCACGAAGGCCTCGACCACCTGGGCATTACCGCGGCTGTCGGTGCCCTGAATCTGGCCACGGCGGGAGTTCATGTCGCCGATAACGTCGCCCATGAATTCTTCCGGAGTAACCACTTCCACCTTCATGATCGGCTCGAGCAGCTTGATGCCGGCCTTCTCGGCGACTTCGCGCATTGCGCCGCGACCGGCGATTTCGAACGCGATCGTCGAGGAGTCGACGTCGTGATACGCACCGTCATAGAGGCGAATTTCGAAGTCGATGATCGGGAAGCCGATCAGGTAGCCGCTGGCTGCCTGTTCGCGCATGCCCTTTTCGATCGACGGGATATATTCGCGCGGAATGTTGCCGCCCTTGATCTCGTCGATGAAAGTGATGCCCGCGCCGCGTTCGCCCGGAGCAACCTTGACCTTCACGCGGCCGAACTGGCCGGTACCGCCCGACTGCTTCTTGTGGGTGAAGTCGACATCCACCGGCTTCGACAGCGATTCGCGATAGGCCACCTGCGGCGCACCGACGTTTGCCTCGACCTTGAATTCGCGACGCATGCGGTCGACGAGGATTTCAAGGTGAAGTTCGCCCATGCCCTTGATGATGGTCTGGCCCGATTCATGGTCGGTCGAGACGCGGAACGAAGGATCCTCGGCAGCCAGGCGATTGAGCGCGATGCCCATCTTTTCCTGGTCGGCCTTGGTCTTGGGTTCCACCGACAGTTCGATAACCGGCTCTGGGAATTCCATACGCTCGAGGATGATCGGAGCGTTCTTGGCGCACAGCGTATCGCCGGTGGTGGTTTCCTTGAGGCCCGCCAGCGCGACGATGTCGCCCGCGAATGCTTCGTCGATGTCCTCGCGGTTGTTGGAGTGCATCAGAAGCATGCGGCCGATCTTTTCGTCCTTCTCCTTCACGGAGTTGAGGTACGAACCCTTGGAGAGCTTGCCCGAATAGATGCGGGCGAAGGTCAGCGAACCCACGAACGGGTCGTTCATGATCTTGAACGCCAGCGCGCTGAACGGAGCTTCGTCGCTCGAAGGACGGCTGTCTTCCTCGTCCGAGCCGGGCTTCACGCCCTTGATGGCCGGAACGTCGATCGGGCTCGGCAGGTAGTCGACAACGGCGTCGAGCAGGGCCTGCACGCCCTTGTTCTTGAACGAGGAGCCGCACAGCACCGGAACGAACGCATGCTCCAGCGTGCCCTTGCGGATCAGCGCCTTGAGCTGGGCCACGTCGGGCGCCACGCCTTCGAGATAGGCTTCGGTCGCCGCATCGTCCTGTTCGACGGCGAGTTCGACCAGCTTTTCGCGATATTCGGCAGCCTTGTCGGCGAGGTCGGCCGGGATTTCTTCATAGAAGAATTCGGCGCCCAGGCTTTCATCCTTCCAGATGATCGCGCGGTTGTTGACGAGGTCGACCAGGCCCTTGAAGCCCGATTCAGCGCCGATCGGCAGATACAGCACCAGCGGCACCGCGCCGAGGCGATCGATGATCGTCTGCACGCAGTAATAGAAGTCGGCGCCGGTGCGATCGAGCTTGTTGATGTAGCACATCCGGGGAACGCCGTACTTTTCAGCCTGGCGCCACACGGTTTCGGACTGCGGCTCAACGCCGGCAACGCCGTCGAAAGCAGCAACCGCGCCGTCGAGCACGCGCAGCGAACGTTCCACCTCGATGGTGAAGTCCACGTGGCCCGGGGTGTCGATAATGTTCAGGCGGTGCTCAGGGCCATTGCCCTCTTCGGCCTTCCAGAAACAGGTCGTCGCGGCCGACGTGATGGTGATGCCGCGTTCCTGTTCCTGCTCCATCCAGTCCATGGTGGCGGCGCCATCGTGCACTTCGCCGATCTTGTAGGACTTGCCGGTGTAGTAGAGAATCCGCTCGGTCGTCGTGGTCTTGCCGGCGTCGATATGCGCCATGATACCGAAATTGCGGTAGCGTTCGATCGGATGGCTGCGTGCCATGGTGGTTTCCTTAAGGCCTTTCGGAGGTCAGGCCGGCCAATGCCGGCCCTCGCCCCATATAGTAACGATTGTGACCGGCAAAAGACACGCCCGATGCGTGCCCTTCCCCGGCCCGCCGCTTACCAGCGGTAGTGGCTGAACGCGCGGTTGGCGTCGGCCATGCGGTGAGTGTCTTCCCGCTTCTTGACCGCGTTGCCGCGATTGTTCGCCGCATCCATCAGCTCACCCGAAAGGCGGGCAGCCATGGTGGTTTCCGCACGGCCGCGAGCGGCAGTGATAAGCCAGCGGATCGCCAGGGCCTGGGCACGCTCGGGGCGCACTTCCACGGGGACCTGGTAGGTCGCACCACCAACGCGGCGCGAACGCACTTCGATGGCCGGCTTCACATTGTTCAGCGCGTCATGGAAAACCTGAACCGGATCGGTCTTGGCCTTGGTCTCGACAGTGTCGAGCGCGCCATAGACGATCTTTTCGGCGGCAGACTTCTTGCCGTCATACATCAGGTTGTTCATGAACTTCGAAAGCACCACATCCCCAAACTTGGGATCGGGCAGGATTTCCCGCTTCTCGGGACGACGACGACGTGACATCGGTAATTCCTTTTCAACTGGGCGGCGCTTCCGTCAGGCGGCGCGCCGGCCCTCAATCCTTGCTCGCGGCGGAGCTTACTTAGGACGCTTGGCGCCGTACTTCGAACGGCTCTGCTTGCGGTCCTTCACGCCCTGCGTGTCGAGCACGCCGCGCAGCACGTGGTAGCGCACGCCGGGAAGGTCGCGCACACGGCCGCCGCGGATCAGCACAACCGAGTGTTCCTGCAGGTTGTGGCCTTCGCCGGGGATGTAGGAAATGACTTCGCGCTGGTTGGTCAGGCGGACCTTGGCGACCTTGCGGAGAGCCGAGTTCGGCTTCTTCGGGGTCGTGGTGTAGACGCGAGTGCAGACGCCGCGCTTCTGCGGGTTCTGCTCCATCGCAGGGACCTTGCTCTTGGCCTTCTGCGGCACGCGGCCCTTGCGGACCAGCTGGTTGATCGTAGGCATTAAATCTCTTCACCTTATCTTCTGACCCCAAAGGGGATCAGGCTTGTCGACAATACGACCGGGTGAAGAGTGAAGGATGGCGCCCTCTCGTCATTCCCGCGAAAGCGGAAACCCAGGCCTCGCAAAAGAGGCCCCGAAGGAAGCACCAGCCGAAACGCTCCACCAGGCCACAAGGCCGGGTTACTTTGCCGGTCGCCCCAATGGGACCGCACCGCCAATGTTCAGCTCGTAATGCCCGGCACAGGGAATCCCTGCCCGAACTTGCGCGGGCCATTAGGGGAAAGGGGGGATGAGGTCAAGCGGGGGGTGGGGAGATGGCGAGGCGGCGCCTGATCCCCGTCCTATCTTGCCAAGATTTACAATCTCACTCGCAGGAAAGCCTAGTGTCAACACACGCTCATTCTCCCAACCATGCTGCATCGCGTTAACATCTACGAAGGCATACCTAATTTAAGTATCAATAGCGCATCCCCCATCAACACTTGACGTCGCTATTCCTGCCGCCGATATGAACTGCGTTCATCTGACCGGCCGCATCGGACGGTATGATCGCTTGATCAGGGTGAACGCCCAGAACGGCCCTTCCTGTATAGGTGGGGCCGTTCGTCATTTGGAGGGGTTATGGCTGAGTGGGCGCTCTATTTGGATGAATCAGGGACAACGGACCCTCATAGCTTGCCACTTAATCCGGGCCAAAGTCCGCTTTTCACCTTGGCAGGGGTAGCACTACCGCTCTCTCGCTGGCGCGACTATGATCGCCGTTATCTTTACCTCAAACGCGAGTTCTTTGCTGCGGAAATCGAACGATCATCGAAGATTGACGCAGTGTGGGAAGTGAAGGGATCGGACCTTCTAAGCCCTAGAAATAGTGGATCAGAACGAAACGCTACGTTTGTTTATCGCGTGCTTGATCTGGTCGAAGAATTGGGAGGTCGAGTCGTTGGAGTAACCGTGCTAAAGGGCGCAATCAACCCAACACCAAAGACTACCATTTACACTAAAGCCCTACAGATCATCGCAGAACGTTATGCTGAATTCTTAAAAGAAAAACGATCTACTGGAGTAATGATACTAGATTCTCGCATGGCACATCTTAAAAAAGGAAACGGTTTAGATTATACCGTAGCAGTTAGCTACCTTAGTTTTATATTTGGCAATGAAGAAGGGCGCTTATTGCGCCCATTGATCGAAGCCCCTCTTTTTGCCGACTCGGGTCTGACAGCGGGACTACAAATTGCGGATATAATTTCTGCGTTGACATACACAAACTCCTATCGAGAAAGACTGGCTCCGAAGGGAGCAGAGCCAACTCTGGGTTATTTTGATTATAGTCATACCAAGCGATACTGGTTACGCTTCAAGAGTCTTGTATTTGAATCACAAGCTTTACACGCAGGTCATCGTATGTTCGGATTGCGAACACTTGATCACCGCGATTCACAACCAACACCTGCGCACCTTGATGCACTTGTTGAGCATTTCAAATAGTATCAAAATTTTTTGTGCGCCCATCGTTTCCTGAATCAACTAAATATCGTCATCGGCGCGTTTTTGAGAAATTGAATTATCCGCCGGCGTCACAACTGCTGCTATCTTCCAACCCACCCCCAACAAACCATTTTCCTACACGCCCCGTTTCTGCAATCTGGGGCGGGTTATGGCCTATACTTCCCCGCATGGCCTCATCCGCATATCTCCCTATCCGCTTGAGGATCGGGCGATTTCCTCCGCATTAACCCGCAAGGACGAGCCGCCTTCAGGGGCGGACACCGCGCCTGCGTTGCCCGGCGAGGCAACTGGCGGCGGCGGTGGGGATATGGGGCAGGTGCCCCTCCACCAGCCTGTGGCTGGTCCCCCTCCCCGTGTCGGGGAGGATTTGGAGACGGCGGCCTTCTCCTCCGCCTGCGCGGGGGTAACGAAGGGAGAAGGCGTGGCGGGCGTCGGGCAAAGTGCCGCCTCGCGGCAAGCGCGCGGCGTGCACGAAAGCGCGAAATGGAAAGTCACACATCGCAATGCGCGCAAGGGCCAAAAACGGCTCGAAACCGCGCCTTGCAGGGGGTGTTACACAGTGTGTTTCGGGGGCCGTTCTGCGTAACACGAGGGTGACACATCCGCCCCACCCTGCTCAGTCGGCGAAGTCTCGGAAATGCGGATTTCGTGCTCGGCAAGCCCGCGCTTCACGCAGTGGATTGCCGCGCTGCTACGCCGCTCGCAATGACAGTGAGTGTCGGGCTCTAATTGCCCGGCGGCGGAGGCGGCGGGCCGCCCGGACCTCCGGGTGCGCCGCCGGGGCCGCGCGGATCGCGCTTGCCCGATGCCTCGCGCAGGGCAATGATCTCGTCCACTGTCAGCCAGCCATCCTTGTTGAGGTCGGCCTTGTCGAACAGCGCGCCTTCATGGGCGAGCAGTTCCTCCAGCGAAACGCCGCCATCGTAATTGCTGTTGGCCTCCACGATCAGCGTCGCGGTGATCGGGGCGATGATGTCTTCCAGAACTTCGTCGTCGCGATCCTTGCCCAGATCGAGCGGCAATTGTTCCGCCACCAGCGCAATCCGCTCGGCGCCGGCACCGTCGCCTTCGGCCAGCACGGCCGAGCCGAGCGAGCGTTGCCATGCGGAGAATTCCTCCAGGCTGATCTGGCGGTTGCGGTCCGTATCGATGGCACCGAAACGCTGCGAGATCATCGCAGCCTTGCGCCCCTCGATCGCGGCGTTGAATTCGGCCAGCGTGATGGAGCCGTCACGATCCGTGTCGCCGGAACGGAAGACCTTTTCCACTGCCTGATCGAACTTCTTGCGGGCGATCGGCTCGTCCATTCTGGGGCCGGAACGGCCGCGTTCGATCCGGGAGGGTTCGCCGCCATAGCTCACGCCCTGCGCGCCCACAGGCTGCGAGGCGGCGAGAACGGCCAGCGCCGTGCCGAACAATGCAAGATATCCGCGCATGATGCCCTTTCCTCCCCGCGCCGGACCGGTTCCTCCGTCCCGCGCAGTGAATGGCGAATGAACCGCCCCGCCGCTTACCTGCCGACAATGCCAAGCAACTCGATCGTGAAGAACAGAGTCGCCCCGCCGGGGATCGGCCCTGCACCGCGCGGACCGTAGCCCATGTCGGCGGGCACCGCGATCTCGATCGTGTCGCCCACGCCCGCCTGCGGCACGGCCATCTGCCACGCCGGAATCAAGCCGCGCAAAGGGAAAGTGGCCGGGCGGCCGGAGGCATAGGAACTGTCGAACTCCGTCCCATCCGTCAGCGTGCCGCGATAATGGATGCGCACCGTGTCTCGCACCGTGGGATGCTCGCCCGTGCCATCGCCCTTCACCCGGCGCCACATCAGACCGCCTTCCATCCATTGCCAGCCATCTTCCGCCTTGAGTGAGGCCAGCGCGGCCTGCTGCTTGTTGAGCCAGGCGGCATCCTGCTGGAGACCGGTGCCCTGCGGTTCTTCCTGCGCGCGGGCGGCAGTGAGGACCAGCGCCGGAATAGCGGTGACGCCGAGCAACAGGAAAGGAATGTAGGAGAAGAAGCGTTTCATAGGAGTGGTTTACTCAAACTGGCGGCGATTTCAGGCCGTAAGAAATTCAACGAGTTGGCGCACTTTCTTCTGACGCCATTGTGGACGCGGCGCGACCAGCCAATAGGCGCGGTGGCCCGGCTCCGGCCCCTGCAGCGCCTGCAGCCTGCCATCGGCCAGCAGTTCCTCTACCAGCAGCAGCGGCAGCATGGCCTTGCCCAGCCCTGCCCGCACGCTGGCAAGCGCCTGCGCGGCGTTGCCCACCTGCAGCACGGCCTCGGCCCCATCGGGCAAGGGCGCGCCGGGCCATGCGATCCAGTCATCCGGGGCCCCATCGGCAGCCACCACCACGCGCATGGCCGGGGCAAGCTGCAGCCCCTCCAGATCGCCCGGCCCTTCCGCCAGGCGGATCGCGATATCCAGATTGGCCTCGGTAAAGTCCACTTCCTCGCCCGCGATCAACTGATAGCGGATTTCCGGGTTCTCCTTGCGGAACGCGGCAAGGCGCGGGGCGAGCCAGGTGGCCCAGAATTCATGCGGGGCGGCAATGGCATAGCTGTAGCTGGACTGACCCGCCTGCATCGCCTGCACGCTTTCCTCGAAGCGCAGGAAGCCTTCGCGCAAAGTGTCGAGCCCGGCCACCGCCTCGTCGGTCAGTTCCAGGCCCTTGGAGGTGCGGCGGAACAGGACCACGCCCAGCACATCTTCCAGCGCGCGGATCTGCTGGCCTACGGCCGCCGGCGTCACCGCCAGTTCGTCCGCCGCGCGGGTGAAGGACAGGTGCCGGGCTGCGGCATCGAATACGCGCAAGGCGTTAAGGGGCAGATGCGTCCGCTTCATGGTGACAGGGGATTTAGGCTGACCGGCGGCTGTGGGCAACCAAGCATGGCTTGGGCGGACGAAAGTCGGTCCGTCCCAGCCAGTTGGCCCCCGATCAGTTAGCCGTTGCAGGGGCTGCGAGGGGGAAAAAGGGAATGGCCACTTCGAACAGTTCGCCCTCCCGCGCGCCGTCCAGCCGGCGGAAGGTGTAATGCCCTTCCATGCTGCCATGCGGCGTGGTGAGCGGGCAGCCGGAGACGTAATCGTGGCTCCGGCCCGGGGCGAGTACGGGAGTTTCGCCAACCACCCCTTCGCCCTGGACGATGTTCACCATGCCGCGCCCATCGGTGATGCGCCAGAAGCGGGAGAGCAATTGCACCGTCTCGTCCGAATCGTTCTCGAGCCGGATGTGATAGACCCAGAACCACTTGCCCGCTTCCACGCGCGACTGATCGGGCATGAAATTCACCGCCACTCTGACAGTGATGCCCTGCGTGATCGCGGCGTGCTGAAACAGTTCCTTCATGAGTCGGGACGGTAGCCATATTTGGCCGGGCGTCAAAGGGTGCTAAGGGGCCGCATGGGACGAATGCGCGCCCTTACCCCGGCAATAGCCGCTGCGGTACTGGTGGTATCGCATCCATCGCCTGCGCATGCCCATCCGGGCGGGCTCGACGCCAGTGGCTGCCACACCAATCGCAAGACGGGCGAGTATCATTGCCACCGCGCCGCCAATAGGCCTGCCCCCGCCCCGTCTCCCCGGCGGAACGGGTCTGCCGGCACCTATTATCCCAATTGCGCCGCCGCGCGGGCAGCAGGAGCAGCGCCCCTGCGACGCGGCGATCCGGGCTATCGTGCCGGGCTCGACCGCGACGATGACGGGATCGCCTGCGAATAAACTGCCCGGCCAGCCTTCCGCCTCCCCCGGCATGCTGTTACCCCTGACATTCTGTTGCCAATGCGACGAACCGCATGGCGAAGGGGCCCCGCATGCACGGTGTGACGACGACCGAACTGTTCCTGGTGGCGCTCACCCTGATCTTCGCCGTGCCGTGGCTTATCTGGCGCCTTTTCCACACCGACTATTTCGCGCCGCTGGTGGTGGTGCAGATCGTCACCGGCATCCTGCTCGGTCCCGGCGTGCTGGGCGCGGCCTTTCCGGCCTATTATTCGACCATCTTCACCAAGGAAGTGATCGGCGCGCTGAACGGGATTGCGTGGTGGGCCGTGATGCTGTTCGTCTTCGTCGCCGGCATGGAACTGGACCTGCGCCGCACCTGGCAGCGGCGGCGGGAGACGGGCACGACTGCCTTCTTCGCGCTCGCAGTGCCTCTGGCGCTGGGCAGTGCAGCGGCGGTCCTGCTTCTGGCGGTAAGCCCGGACGGCTGGGTCGGAGCATTGGGGCAAGATTGGCAATTCGTGCTCGGCACCGGCATGGCCTGCGCCGTCACTGCCCTTCCGATCCTGATCTTGCTGCTCGACAAGCTGGGTATCCTGCGCAGCCCCATGGGCCAGCGCGTGATCGGCTATGCCAGCCTTGACGATGTCGCGATCTGGGGCGTGTTGGCGCTGATCCTGCTCGATTGGGAACGGGTCGGGCGGCAGGCCATCTTCCTTACAGGTTTCGCTGTGTGCGCCCTTGCCATGCGCTGGCTGATGGCCCGGCTTTCCGTGCGCGACCGGTGGTATGTCGTGCTCGTCTGGCTCGCGGCAGCGGGCTATGCGGCCGACTGGTCAGGCCTGCATTACATGGTCGGCGCGTTCCTGGCGGGCGTGGTGCTTGACGCCGAATGGCTGGAAATCGAAGCGCTCGACCGGTTCCGCGACGCGATCCTGCTGGCGATCATGCCGGTGTTCTTCCTCTCCACCGGCCTGCGCACCAATTGGGACATGGGCGGCGTGGCAGTGATCGGCGCGGCAGCGCTGTTCCTTGCCGCCAGCGTGGCTGGCAAGCTCGCGGGCGTTGGCATCGCAGGGAAAATCCTCGGCTGGAACAAGGGCGATGCGTGGCTGATCGGCTGGCTGCTTCAGACCAAGGCGCTGATCATGATCATCTTCGTCAACATCCTGTTCGACAAGCAGATCATCACCAGTGCCAGCTTCACTGCCCTGCTGCTGGCGGCAGTAGGCAGCACCATGCTGACCATTCCCGTGGCCACCCCGGCCCTGCGCCGGATGGAGCATCAATAGGTCAGGACGATCCCGGCCCTTCTTCTACTTGCGAACGATTCTCATTAGCGGTAAACGAGTCGCAGATGCTCGGATAATGCCGATGGGAGTTTGCGTCATGAATCACGGCCGTTCCGCCGATTTGCTTCCCCTTCCGCTCCCGGCGGATCGCACCGGGCGAATGGTGCTCGTCGCGATGCGCCGCATGGCCGCTCACGGGATTCGCGATGCGCATGCGGCCTGGCTGATGCTGGATCTGTTCGGCGCACGCTTCCGCCGCCCGCTGGTCCTGCTGCGGGCCTTCATGCTGGAATTCGCGCAGGCATCGCACCGCTCGATCCGCATCGCGCCATGCTGTTCGCTCAGGATGACACAGGATGAAGGCCTGCTGATCGATGCCCTGAACCTGGCGGCCGATCACCCGCATCTGGCCGAAGACGCATTGGTGCGCCTGTCGGGCAATCCCTGCATTTGCGAGCCGCTTTCGGCCGCAGCCGTGTTCAGCCGCGCCATTGCCGAGATTGAGCCGACCAGGGCTTACCAGTCGCTGGCGTCCGGCGCGTAATCGTAGTCGTTCACCTGATCGTCGGATGACCAATCGGTGTCGTGCGGGCGGCTGGTTTCGGCCTGCATGTCGTTCATCTCGCGCTGCATCTTCAGCGCCTCATGCTGCATCTTGGGCAGATTGCGCATCGCTGCCCCCGCACTCAAGGCACGGACCTTGCCTTCATTGAACGCACGTTGGTCGAGCGCGGCATCGACATATTCGGCAAAGGCGACGTCAGTCATTTCCTCGGCCGCGGAAGCAGCCGCACCGTCCATCGCCGCGCGCTTGCAACTGGTCGAGACATTGACCCCCGTGTCCGCGACCGGAGTGAATTCCGCCCGGCAGTCGAGCGTAGCGAAGGAGCCCCCCGCCTCGTACCGCACGACATTGGGGGCTGGCGCAGTCACCAGCACGTCCAACCCGCCGAAGGGTTCCTTGCCCTTGCGCAGGTCCGCTCCCGCGAGCAGCTTCTTCGCCTCGCCCACGCTCATCGCGTAGGCGGGCTTCTCGCCGCTGGCGGTCAGCGGCATGAAATAGACGCCCAGTCCCGCCGCAGCGACCAGGATGGTCCCGAAAATCACTTCGCGCATAAAAGTCCCCACTCTTCTGGCGGGAATATCCTAGCGGCGAGTAGTTACGATTTTACTCAGGGCAGCCTGATGGAGCCGAGCGCGATCAGAACCCGGCTCGGTCGAATGCGTGGGCAAGGTCCTCGATCACATCCTGAGGATCTTCCAGCCCCACATTGATGCGCAGCATCCCGTCTTCCACGCCCGCTTCGGCGCGGCCTTCGGGGCCCATATTGTGATGGGTTGTGGTTGCCGGATGGCACAGCAGGCTCTTGGAATCGCCGATATTGTTGGAGATATCGACCAGCTCTAGGCCATTGAGCACGGCCATCGCCTGTTCCCGCCCGCCTTCGACGAAGAAGGAGAAGATCGGGCCCGCCGCGCTCATCTGGCTCATGCACAATTCGTGCTGCGGATGGCTGGGAAGCCCAGGATGGAGCACGCGGCTGACGCGGCTTTCCACGAATTGCGCCACCTTCAGCGCATTATCGCTCTGCCGCGCGGCGCGCAGTTCAAGCGTTTCGAGCCCCTTGAGCACGACCCACGCATTGAACGGCGCGAGGATCGGGCCGGTATTGCGCTGGAAGGGCATCAGTTTGTCCTGAATCCATTCCTCGCTGGCACAGAGCGCACCGGCGAGCACGCGGCCCTGACCGTCCATCAGCTTGGTGGCCGAATAGGCGACCACGTCGGCCCCATATTCCATCGGCCGCTGCAGCGCGGGAGTGGCAAAGGCATTGTCCACCACGGTAATGATACCATGTGCCCGCGCCAGCCCGCAGACAGCCCGCATGTCCACCACGTCCATGGTGGGATTGGCCGGCGTTTCGAAGAAGAACACCTTGGTGTTCGGGCGGATAGCCTTTTCCCACGCATCATTATCGCGCGCATCGACGATCGTCTTCTCGATGCCGAAGCGCGGGAGGAGATTGTCGACGATCCAGCGGCACGAACCGAAGGCCGCGCGGCCGGCCACGATGTGATCGCCCGCGGAAAGCTGGCACAGCAGGGCGGCGGTCATCGCGGCCATGCCCGTGGCCTGCACGCGGCATGCCTCGGCGCCTTCCAGCATGGCGATGCGTTCTTCCAGCATCGCCGTGGTAGGGTTCTGCATGCGCGAATAGACCATGCCTTCCTGCTCGCCCGCGAAGCGCGCGGCGACGGTCTCGGCCGTGTCGTAGGTATAGCCCGAGGTGAGGAACAGCGCCTCGCTCGTCTCGCCGTGCTCGCTGCGCCAGGTGCCGGCGCGCACCGCACGGGTGGCCGGGCGCCATTTTGAAGTGATCGAGCGGTCGGTTCCAGTGGTCTTCTTCATGGGCGCGCGTTTAGGGCCGCTGCGTCAACGGGGCAAGCAAGCTTTGGTAATGCGACGGATAGCTGCAGACCACGGCGAATACCCGATTGCTCCGGCTTACGGCTCTGCTATCCAGCGCGGCGATGACGCAGCATCAGGCAACTCCCCGCGACCCGCTCGGCTGGTGCGCAATATTCACCGCCATCTTTGCAGCCCTCGTCTTCTGGCGGTTGGGCACGCCGTCGCGAATCTATTTCGACGAGGTGCATTATGTGCCTGCCTCGCGCATTCTGGCGACGTTCGATCACATCACCAATCGCGAACATCCGCTGCTGGGCAAGGAACTGATCGCGCTGGGTATCGCCATCTTCGGCGATAATCCCTGGGCGTGGCGCTTCTTCCCTGCGGTGGCGGGCGTGGCGACCTTCTTCGCCTTCATGCGCGGGATGTGGTTCGCCAGCCTTTCACGCTTCGCCACGCTTGCCAGCGGCATCCTGCTGGCGACCGGCTTCATCCTGTTCATGATGTCGCGCATCGCCATGCTCGACATCTTCATGGTGTGCTTCGCCATCCTTGCGCTGTGGATGGTGGCAGGCGCGGTCCGCCTGCCCACGCAGGCGCGCTGGCGGCTGATTCTGGCGGGCATTTTCATGGGGCTGGCGCTGGGCAGCAAATGGAACGCCGCGCCGGTGCTGATGGTCCCCGGCCTCGCCTTCCTGGCGATCCGCCTGAAGGAAACCGGCCCGCGCTTCCTCACCGCGACCAATGCCGGGCCGATCCGCGGCATTTCGCTGCTGGAAGCCGGGCTGTGGCTCGGCGTGCTGCCGGTACTGGTCTATCTCGCCACTTTCTGGCCCGTCTTCTTCTACGCCAAGAACCCACTGACCATCGGCGGCTATTGGGAATACCACCAGAAGATGTGGGAACTGCAGCAGCAGACGGTGAAGCCGCATCCCTATATGAGCCGCTGGTATCAGTGGGTGATCGACTGGCGCCCGATCTGGTTCCTTTACGACAAGGTCGACGGCGCGCAGCGCGGCGTGCTGCTGCTGGGCAATCCCTTTTCCATGATCGCGGGACTGGTGGCGGTCGGCTGGTGTGCCTTTGCCGGGGTGATGCGGCAGAACAAGGCCGCGCTCGCCATGGCCGTGCTTTATGGCGTGACGCTGGGCATGTGGATCATCGCCCCCAAGCCGATCCAGTTCTATTATCACTATTTCCTGCCCAGCTGCTTCCTGCTGGGCGCGATGGCCGTGGCGCTGGACGATCTGTGGAAATCGGGCTGGCGCAAGACCGCTCTGGGCGGCCTTGCGCTGAGCGTGGCAATGTTCGCGGTGTTCTATCCGATCATTTCCTCCGCCAAGCTCTCCGGCCCCTATGCCTATGAGCACTGGATGTGGCTGAAGAGCTGGCGGTGATCCGGCAATGCCGGAGCCGATCAGGCCGGGGCGTGAGCGGCTAGAAATCCGGTCCAGTTACTCACGCTCATGCTGGCGAGATATTCGTCCTGCATGTCCTGAGTAAGCACCTCGATCATCCGTTCGCCCTCGATCCACATCTCGATCACGCCGAACATCCCCGCACGGCTGCGATATTTGGCCGGCCAGCCCTCGCGTCCGGCAATGGCCATCACTTCATCCTGAGACAGGCGGGTGGCCATGGCGAAATGGGTCGAGAAGCCGGGCACACTGCCCGCGCGCGGATCATAATTGCCCACAGCGTCGGCATCGCCCTGCACTTCTTCCAGCACTGTGCCGCGCGGATAGACTTCCACCATCGTATTGCGCTCGTCGCCTGCCATGGCGAGCCAGCTGCCTTCGCTTACCGGAGGAAAAGGCGTGACGGTGCCGCCGCCGAACAGCTCGGCGAGGACGGAGGCGACATGGTGCGGCTGACGCGCATCGATCGAAAGATGAAACAGCATTTCGGTTCTCCCCTTTGAGCCGCAAGGGCGACTCGATGGCGGGCCATCTGGATTATGGCACAAAAAGTGTCAACGTCAATTTGACACATTTTATGCCACATGCCAGAGACCCGTTATGACCGAAGACGTAACCGCACCCGAAAAGCCTTCCTCCAATGACGAGCGGATCGACGAGGCCCTGCTGCAACTCGCGGCCGAGGGTGCGCCGCTCACTCACGATGCCGTAGCCAGCAAATCCGGCGTATCGCGCCGGACAGTCTATCGCCGCTATGCGGATCAGGTGGCGCTGCGGAAGCGGCTGTGGAGCCTGCTCTCTCCACCGGGCGGCATGCCGCGCAGCCTGCACGATCTGCTGACCTGGGAATTGCGCGAGACATTCGAGAAGTTCGATCGCCAAGCAGCCGTCATGACGGTCGCCTCAGCGAGCCCGGAAGGGCGCCAGATGCGGCTGGAAATGAAGCAGGAACGGGTTGCGGCGTATAACGCGATCTTCGGCCCGCACACAAAGGACCTGACCGAGGATCAGGCACGCAAGGCCCATGCGGCAATGCAATTGCTGTGCAGCGGGCTCGCCTGGCGGGAAATGCGCGATCAGTGGGATCTGAGGGGGCCGGATGTGGCCGAAGCCTCGGTCTGGGCGGTAAAAGTGCTGATCGCCCATCTCGACCGCGAGGGGGCGCAGGCTTTCGATGTGCCTACGCCCCGATAGCACGGCAGATTATCAGGTAAGCGCCGGCCGCCCCTTGGGGCCGGCAAGGAACCACACGATCAGCCCCAGCAGCGGGAAGATCACGATCCCGGCCGACCAGGCGAGTTTCGCCCCGCCGGAGGCCGAACTCTGCAGAACGCTGACGATGGCCCAGATATCGAGGATCAGCAGGATGATGCCGAGAAGATAGGACATGGAATATCCTCCTTTGCCGTTTACGGCGCCGCCTGGCGGCGTCGACGTAAATTCAACGGCTTGGACGGGATAAACGTTCCCCAACCGATCGAGCCATGCGAACGGCCCGCCTCGCGCCTGCCTATTTGAAGCGGCCCCAGACGAAGCGGCTCGACAGGGCATAGTTCCAGACCGAGCCGACCAGAATGCCGACAATGGCCGAAGGATAGGCGTGGAAACCCGAACGCACGAGCGCCGCCGCGACGCCGACATTGGCGAGCATGCCCACCGAACAGGTCAGCGCGAAGCGCAGCCAGCCGCGCAACAGGGGCCCCGCGCCCGTCAGGCGCTTGTCGGCATAGGTCAGCGCATTGTTAAGCACGAAGTTGAACGTCATCGCCACGATGGAGGCGACTGTCTGCCCAACGTCGAATTGCGTGATCCAGCGCCCGAAGACAAAGCCGTCGCCGCCCGCGAGATGCAGGAAAGTGGCAAGCACGGCCATGTGCACGACAACACCGGCCGCACCGATGGTGCCGAACAGCGCGAAGCGAGTGGGAATGATCCGGCCCAGCCACTTGTCGTAGAGGCCGACGAGGAATTCGAACACCACTGTCCGGTCGAGCTTGCTCTCGCCCTCGGCACGGGCCGCGAATTCCAGCGGGAATTCCTTGATCTTCAACGGACGGTCCACTGTTGCGAGAATATCCAGCAGAATCTTGAAACCGACGCCGGAAAGGCGATGGGCATCGGCGCGCAGGGTTTCGGCCCGCAGCATGAAATATCCGCTCATCGGGTCCGACAGTTCGACGCCGGTCATCTTGCGGGCGAGGCTGTTGGCAAGGCCCGAAGCCTTGACCCGGTCGGGCCGGTTCCACGCCTCCGTACTGGCCCCCTCGCAGAAACGCGAGGCATAGGCGACGTCGTATTCGCCGCTCTCGATTGCCTGCAGCATGCCGGGCAACAGAGCCGGATCGTGCTGGTGATCGGCATCCATCACCGCGACGATCGGCGCCGCAGTGGCGCACATGCCCTCGATCGCCGCGCTGGCGAGGCCGCGCCGGCCGATCCGCTCGATCACCCGGATACGCGAATCTTCCAGCGAAATGGCCCGTGCTTCATCCGCCGTGCCGTCGGGGCTGTGATCGTCGACAATCACCGCTTCCCATTCGACACCCTTCAGCGCCGCATCGAGGCGCACGACCAGCGCACGCAGATTCGCGCGCTCATTATAGGTCGGCAGGATGATCGCGAGGCGCAGGGACATGCCGGTTCGGCTCAGAGACGCGCGACGACCGCAGCGCCGATTTCCGCGGTGCTTGCACTGCCTCCCAGATCGGCACCCTTCACGCCGTCCGCCAAGGCCTTCGCCACGGCAGCTTCCACACGGGCGGCTTCGGCTTCCAGCCCCAGCGAGTGGCGCAGCAGCATGGCAAGCGAGAGGATCATCGCCATCGGATTGGCCTTGCCCTGCCCGGCAATGTCGGGCGCGCTGCCATGGATAGGCTCGTACAGGCCCTTGGTGCCATAGGCGGTCTGCTTCTCACCCAGCGAGGCGCTGGCGAGCAGGCCGATGGAGCCCACGCACATGCTTGCCTGGTCGGATAGGATGTCGCCGAACAGATTGCCGGTGACGATCACGTCGAACTGGCCGGGATTGCGCACCAACTGCATCGCGGCATTATCCACATACATGTGGCTGAGTTCCACATCGGGATATTGCTTGGCGATGTCGATCACCACGTCGCGCCACAGCTGGCTGGTTTCCAGCACATTGGCCTTGTCCACGCTGCACAGCCGGCCCTTCCGACCCTGAGCCGCGCGGAAGGCGACATGGGCGATACGCTCCACTTCGTCTTCGGCATAGGACATGAAATCATAGCCCTGACGGCGCCCGTCATGCAGGGTACGCATGCCCTTTTCGCCGAAATAGACGTCGCCATTCAGCTCGCGCACGATCAGCAGATCGATCTGGCGGGCCACTTCGGGGCGCAGGGCAGACATGTCCTCAAGGCCGGGAAACAGGGTGGCGGGGCGGAGGTTGGCGAACAGGGTCAATGCCTGGCGCAGCCCGAGGATCGCCTGTTCCGGGCGCAGATGGCGCTCCAGATTGTCGCAGGAAGGATCGCCCACCGCGCCGAACAGCACCGCATCGGCAGCCTTGGCCATTTCCAGCGTTTCGGGCGGAAGCGGGTGGCCATGCTTCTTGTAGCCGATGCCGCCTACATCGCCATGCATCAGTTCCACGCCGGGCAGCGCCAGCGCATCGAGCACGGCCAGAGCCTGCTCCATGATTTCCGGACCGATGCCGTCACCGGCCAGCACAGCAATCTTCATCTATCCATCCGCCCTAGTCTGTCCCGCAGAATCGCGCGCGTCGCCATAACATCGCCGCGCCGGTCGGCAAGAAGGTAGCGCTCGATAGGAGCGGAAAGTGCATCCAGCGCCGTAAGTGCTTCGGTCAGTGTCTCGGTTCGGGGCGGCCCGCCGCCGCCATATCCCAACTCGCGCAGCACCAGTGCCTCATAGGCGGCCATTGCCCCGGCCCAGCCCCTCGCAGAGGGCGCGTGGCATATGGCGTCGAGCAAGGCGCCCAGTGCCTGATAGAGGGACGGATAGGGCTGACGCTCGGGCAAGGCCGATGCCGTGAGCGCGCAAGCCCACTGGATCGCGGCGGCCGGCAGGGGCTCCGAAAGCCACGGCCCCCGGCTCTGCACCAGTTCCAGCCGGGCAAAAGGCAACTGGCTTTCCGATTTCCAGCGCAGTTCCATGTCCACCAGATTGCCGGGAATCATCACCGGCCGCAGGTTGCGCCCCCTGCCCCCCGCGACATAGCCCGCGACCATGCCGTGTTCCTCGCTCAGCAGCCGTGCGATCACGGCCGTCTCGCCATGAGGACGGGCAGCGCAGAGGATCGCCTGGGCGCGGATATGCATAGCGGCGGTGTAGGCGAGCAACCCACGCCGCACAAATCTTTCGCGAACGGCCACTTATCCGGTCGGCATGGCGGGCGGAGGTGTGTATGGCGCGCGCATGGACAAGAACCCGAGTCCCGCGCCCGAGTCTTCTGCTCGGTCAAAATCGTCCGCCCGAGACGACAAGCTCCACTGGATCCTGCGCTGCGGCTGGAAGGGCCTGTGCCCGCGTTGCGGCGAAGGCAAGATGTTTGCCTCATGGCTGAAGCTCAACACCAAGTGCGACGTTTGCGACCTCGATTACCGCTTTGCCGCCCCGGATGACGGGCCGGCATTCTTCTCGCAATGCATCGTGGCCTTCCCGCTGCTGTTCGTGGTGGTGTGGCTGGAAGTTGCCTATCATCCGCCTTTCTGGGTCCACCTGATCTTCTCGGTGCCGCTGATGCTGGCGGGATGCATCCTGCCGCTGCGCCCGATCAAGGGTTGGCTGGTTGCCTCGCAATACGTCAACAAGGCGCAGGAAGCGGGCACGGAAGGCCTGTGGGCAAAGCTCCACGCCCGCGAAGACGACAACAGCGACGCGGGCAGCAAGGAGGGCTGATCGCCCTCAATCGCGGGCCGCAAGCACCTCGGTACAATCCGCGCATAATGCCGGGGCATTCCGGGCCGATGCCGCCTGCGGATTCTCCGTGCGGCCCATGGTCCAGTTCTTCTGCATGCGGACACGTGGATTGGGCGCGCACCAGATCTCGCCAGTGTCGTTGATCGAGGTGACCCAGATCAGATTATGCTCCTGCCCATAGTCGATGACGGCGAAGGCATAGCCATCGCCCTTGCCCAGGACATGGAGGGGGATTGCGGGTTCGAGTTGGGTGAACATGCGGCATCCTTTCGCATGTAAAACCCATTCAGGCGGGCAGGCGTTCCTCCGCCTGCCGCACGCACGAGGCGGCTTACTTCTTGAGCGAGGCCTCAAGCGCCGCGAGACGTTCCGCCAGTTTTTCGTTTTCTTCCCGTGCCTTGGCGGCCATTGCCTTCACTGCGTCGAATTCTTCGCGGGAAACGAAATCGAAGCCGCCCATGGCGCCCTTCATCCGCTCACGCGCGGCTTCGCGCGCTTCGCGGGTCATGCCCGCAAAGGTGCCGGCGGCGCTGTTCATCAGCTTGACGAAATCGGAGACGATCGGGTTGTCGCTTTGCATGGCGCCTATTTGGTCCCGCATGAAGCGGCGCGCAAGATCAGAGTTCGATCCGCTGCACCGCGCCCGAATATTCCGAGCCATCCGCGCGGGGATTGAGTTCCAGCAGCTGGAAAGTCAGCAGGGTCGCGAAGCAAATCCATGCCAGATAGGGCAGCAGCAGCACGCCCGCCTGCCAGCGCACTCGCCAGAACAGCACCAGCGTCACCAGTACTGCCACATCCATCGCGCCCAGCAGATAAAGCGCCCAGCGAATCTCGTGCAGGCCGAAGAACACCGGCGACCAGGCGAGATTGAGCGCGAACTGAATGATGAAGAACACCAGCGCCGCCGTACGGCCGCGTGCGCCCCAGGCCGCAGCCACCAGCGCGGCAGCAAAGCCCATCAGCGCGTAGAGCACGCTCCACACGACCGGAAAGGCAACCGGCGGCGGATAGATCGCTGGCTTATCAAGCGTGGCGAACCACGGGTTTTCCGCCCCGGATCCCGAAACGGCACCGGAAAGGAATCCCAGCAGCAGAACCACAGGTACGAAGAACAGCGCCCAGCGGAAGAAACTAGCCCTCAGCTGCGCGCGCGAGGCGAGAACGGTCATGCGAACTCCGATTCGGTTGCCCGGATATTGGCGGCACGCAGCCGCCGGAGCAATCGCGCGCGTCACACTGTTCCCAAAGCGGGGCGGAAAGGGGAATTTCGCTTATCCCCCGCACCTTAACCGCGCTGCGCCGCGATCAGGAATTCGACATTGCCTTCCGGCCCGGTGATCGGGCTTTCGACGATGCCGTCGATCTGCCAGCCCTCGCCCTCCAGCCATTCGCGCACTTCATCGCAGACACGCTGGTGCAGTGCCGGGTCGCGCACCACGCCGCCCTTGCCCACCTCGCCCTTGCCGACTTCGAATTGCGGCTTGATCAGGGCGACAAGGCGGCATTGCCGCGCAGCCAGTTTCAGGGGCACTTCCAATACTTTGCGCAGCGAAATGAAACTGGCGTCGCAGACCACCCAGTTGCAGGGTGCGTCGATCTGTCCGGGCGTCAGGATGCGCGCGCTGGTCTGTTCCAGCACGGTCACGCGCGGGTCCTGCCGCAGCTTCCAGGCAAGCTGGTTAGTGCCTGAATCGACCGCGAATACGCGCTCGGCACCCTTGCTCAACAGCACATCGGTAAAGCCGCCGGTGGAACTGCCGATATCCATCGCCACCGCGCCGGCGGGATCGAGGCCGAAATGCTCGATCGCATGGGCCAGCTTGATCCCGCCCCGGCTGACCCAGGGATGATCGCGCCCGCGCACGCTGACTTCGGCATCTTCCGCGACCTGCTGCCCCGGCTTGGAGACCTTGCTTTCGCCCAGATAGACGAGGCCCGCCATCACCAGCGCCTGCGCACGCGCACGGCTTTCCGCGAGGCCTCGGGCCACCAGCAATTGGTCGATACGTTGTTTTCCCGCCATGAACGCAGCCGATAGCGCCGAGCGCGCGCTTGAGCCAGCGCCGCCTTTGAGCCAAGGATGCATGCGATGAAACTTCGCCTTCTCGCCGCCTGCCTGCCCGCCGCCGCGCTCGGCGCCTGCGTTCCGGCCGCCGTGCCGCCCGCTCCGGCCCCGGCGCCGCTGCCCAGCCCCACGCCTGCACCGGCCCCGCTGCCAGCTCCCGCCCCGGCACCCGTGCCGACTCAGGCGCATGAGAACTGGATGGATGCACCGCGCAGCCCCGGGGACTGGTTCTACAAGAAGGTCGGTGCGTTCAGCTATGCCGTCTATGGCAGGAGCGATACGGATTTCGGCTTCGTCATGCGCTGCGATCCGGCAACCCGCACCATCGCCATCGGCCGCGTCAGCGCCCAGACCCGCGCCCAGCCGATGCGAATCCGTGCCGAAAGCGCCGAGCGCCTGCTCAACGCCCAGCCGCGCCAGGGTTCGATTGAAACCCTGCTCGCCGCAGACCTTTCCGCCAGCGACTCGCTGCTGGATGCGATGGCGATCAGCAAGGGCCGCTTCGCCGTCGAGACGGGAGGCGAGCCGACGCTCTATGTGCCCAGCTGGCCGGAAGTGACCCGAGTGATCGAGGATTGCCGCTAGGGCGACGCGTGCCCGGCGGGTGAGAATCGCCCACCCGCCATGCCGCTTCGTGGCAAATTGTTACGAGCGCGCACGTGAAGCGTGCCCGCCGCGCGACGAACCGGACGCCTGCCGCACCCCACCCCTACAAATGCTCTAATTATCGCATTTTGGATGCTTAACTGACGGATTACCCTGAATTTTCCGAACGCAGGATTGTTCCTCGCCCCCAGAATATCCAGGAGTTTGTAATGTCCAAGACAATCAAAAACATGGTCGCAGCCAAGGCCCTGCTCGCACTGGTCGCCCCTTTCGCGATGAGCGCCGCTCACGCGGAAGAAGCTCCCGCCCCCACGCCGGACGAAACGGCCACTCCGACTCCGGAGCCGACCGAAAGCCCGACGCCGGCCCCCACCGAAGACCCGGCTCCGGCTCCGACCGAAGCACCCCAGGGCTGATGCCCCGCAGCAGCCTCGCCGTCTGTCCGGCGGTGGGGCTGCACCGGCCATGCAATCCGATCGCAACCGCCACGCCAGCTCACAAGCAGGCGTGGCGGTTTTGCTGTGCTGTCCAGAAATGTCGGAAATCCGGGGAATTCGGGCCAGTTCACCCGTCAATGTCCCAAGCGCTCAATTCTGACGGGGAAAAACATATTTGCAAGACTTGTGTTGCGCCGCGTCATGACTCACATTGGGGCCAAGGCACGCGAGACCGCGGGCCCAGCCGCAAAAAACGGCGACTTTGGCTCAACAGCGCGAAAGGAGGTGATCCGATGTCTCATGGTTCAGCAGGGAGGTCGGTTATTTTCCGCGCGGAGCATTATCGTTAAATCCAGCAGCAACGATAAAGGCTCCGTGAGCGGCACTTCCGGCCGCTGACCATGCGAAAACCCGCTCCCGGCCTGCCGGGGCGGGTTTTCACATATCTGGGGCAAATCCCGGCAAATCCGGCGGCAGCCACCCGTTACAATGGCAACTTTACTCGCACTTGCACCGCCTGCGGATTTAGGTTTAACCGCCCCGATCAACCGGAGTTAAACCTTCCCATGGCCGATTTTCCCGCCGTCGAATTCAATCGCCTGCCTCATCCGGCCCCCATGGGGCTGGCGGAACGTAACAGCGCCCTCGCCAATCCCGGCTTCGGCACTCTGTTTTCGGACCACATGGTATCGATTGACTGGACCGACGGCCTGGGCTGGCACAATGCGAAGGTAGGCCCGCGCGAGCCGATCACGCTCGATCCCGCCGCCGCCGTGCTGCATTACGCGCAGGAAATCTTCGAAGGGCTGAAGGCCTATCGCCTGTCCGATGGCGGCACTGCCCTGTTCCGCCCGGATGCCAATGCGCGCCGCTTCAATGAGTCGGCCAAGCGCCTGGCCATGCCGGAAATCCCGGAAGAGACCTTCATCGGCGCCGTGCGCGAACTGGTCGCCGCCGATGCGGACTGGTTCCCCAGCGTGGAAGGCGGCTCGCTCTATCTGCGGCCCTTCATGTTCGCGTCCGAGCCCTTCCTGGGCGTGCGCCCGGCCAAGCAGTACAAGTTCCTGGTGATCGCCAGCCCGGCAGGCAATTACTTCAAGTCGGGCGCCCCGGCCGTCTCGATCTGGGTGTCGAGCGACTATACGCGCGCGGCCCCCGGCGGCACGGGCGCGGCCAAGTGCGGCGGCAATTACGCTGCCAGTCTTGTTCCGCAGGCAGAAGCCATTGCCCGCGGCCACGATCAGGTCGTGTTCCTCGATGCTGCCGAGCATAAATATATCGAGGAACTGGGCGGCATGAACCTGTTCTTCGTCTTCGATGACGGGCGCATGGTCACGCCCCCGCTGACCGGCACGATCCTGCCGGGCATCACGCGTGACAGCCTGCTGGCCCTCGCCCGCGAGGAAGGCCTGACCGTGAGCGAGGAACGCTATTCGCTCGATCAATGGCGTGCCGATGCCGAAAGCGGCAAGCTGGTCGAAACCTTCGCCTGCGGCACCGCTGCGGTCGTCACTCCGGTGGGCAAGGTCGCTGGCCATGATGGCGAATTCACCATCGGTTCGGGCGGCCCCGGCCAGATGACCAGCAAACTGCGCGAGAAGCTGGTGGGCATCCAGCGCGGCACCGTGCCTGACACCCATGGCTGGGTGATGCGGCTGGACTGAGCGGAACCGCCCCTGTGGCTGACATGCCCAAGGAAACTTCCCTGCCCGTCTGCGTCGCGGCGCTCTATCAGTTCACGCCCTTCCCGGACCACAAGGTCCTGCGCGCTCCGCTGCTCGCTTTGTGCGAGGAGCTGGGCGTAAAGGGCACTCTGCTGCTGGCGCATGAGGGGATCAACGGCACTATCGCGGGCAGCGACAATGCGATTGCCCGCGTGGTCGGCCATGTCCGCGCCCTGCCCGGTTGTGCGGGGCTGGACGTCAAATATTCCCGCGCCCCCGCCATGCCCTTCCACCGCATGAAAGTGCGGCTGAAGAAGGAAATCGTTACCATGGGCGAGCCGGACATCGATCCGCTGGCCAGCGTGGGGACCTATGTCCCGGCGGAAGACTGGAACGCGCTGATCAACGATCCGGAAACCATCTTGATCGACACGCGCAACGATTACGAAGTGGCCGTGGGCAAATTCCACGGCGCGATCGACCCGCAGACCGCCACTTTCCGCGATTTCCCCGCCTGGTTCCGCGCCGAGCGCGAGCGCCTGCTGGGAGAAGGCAAGGCGCCCAAGGTGGCGATGTATTGCACCGGCGGCATACGCTGCGAGAAGTCCACTGCCTTCCTCAAGGCCGAGGGCGTGGAAGAGGTATTCCACCTCAAGGGCGGCATCCTCAAATATCTGGAAACCGTGCCCGCCGAAGACAGCCTGTGGGAAGGCGAATGCTTCGTCTTCGACCAGCGGGTAACAGTCGCCCACGGCCTCGCGCCGGGCAGCTACGATCTGTGCCACGCCTGCCGCCGCCCGGTGAGCGCGGAAGACAAGGCCTCGCCGCTCTATGTCGAGGGCGTCAGCTGCCCCGCCTGCCACGCCGAGCGCGACGAGGAACAGCGCGCCAGCTACGCCGAACGCCACCGCCAGGAAATGCTCGCCCGGGCAAGGGGTGAGACGCATGTTGGGGCGAGCTTCGGGGTTGAGGGTTAAGCGGCGGGCTCTCTTTCCTGCCAGACTTTTCGGACGAACAATCAGGCAATTATGCTTCAGTTTGACTGGGAAGAAGTTGAAGGTGCTACCGTGGCAGGCGTGTTTGCCAAGGGGGGGCGCTGCCTTGATGACGGCAGTCTTGAATGCAAAGAGCTTGCATTGAAGCTGGACTCCTCCGCTGTGATCCTGAGGGTGAACCCGGATACCGATGAGGTGATAGTCACACTTGAGCCGTTCGACGGTGAAGTTGAGGGATGGCAGACGCTTCCGCAACTACAAGGCGCTGTGTCCCACAAGCTTGGCTGGTGCTGGATAGGACGAAATTTTCGCGGTTATCTGGATTGCTTCTCGTTCGCGTTAGATGGAATCGATCCCGCCTACAGTTTCACAGGAGTAGCTTCCGCGCTCCATTGCACGCGTATTACGTCGATAGCAGGCTGAACGGCCACTCCCGCTGCGAGGCGCATGTGGGGGCAAGCTTCGGGGTTGAGGTTAGGCGGGGGAGAAAGGGGGCGAACAAAGCTCCTTTTCCGCAATCACCCCGTCCGTTCATCCTGAGCCTGTCGAAGGACACGCGCTGCCATTTGACCATTGAGCAGCTCCGTCGCCTTCCCAGTGCGAACTGGCCCAGCTGGATCTTTCCCGGAACCACCGTCGCGCGTGTCCTTCGACAGGCTCAGGACGAGCGGAGGATGGAGGATGCCCGCACGCATTCGGGACTGTCAGCTTTCGTTTGCCTCAAGGCGACGTTCAACCGGCAGGAATGGGGTGGTAAGCGGACATAGAGGAGGCTCGTCGTGTTTAGGCAGGCCGCCTGATGGTGGCGCTGCGCTTGGCAAGTGGTTCACCATCGGGATCATCGTACACCTCGATGATCAGTTCGATGTCTCCGTCAATCCCACTTGTCCAACGCTCCGTATCGCTGACATCCAAGAGTCCTATCGACGTATCAACCGATGTGGTCTCACCGCAGGGAAACGGTGAACGTGCATGAATTGACTTGGCATGGTCGGACCACGAAACCTTGGCAAGCATCTCAAGCCACTCATTAGCCAGCTCATTTGCGATCTCGGACACAGTCATCTTCGCAACAGGATATATCTTTTCAGCCAACGTCCGCAATGTCATCGCGTCCGGAATGGCGGCATTCGGCAAGATTGGGATGGGAAGCGGAAATCACTATACCGTCATGCTGAACTTGTTTCAGCATCCATCGCTCCCCCCCAAACTACGGCCTAATCTGGAAAAATAGATCCTGGAAGCGAAGCTGTGCTTACACAAACGAGTTCAGGATGACGGGGGCGAGAAATCACTTTCCTACATCGTGGCAAATGGGGTTTATCCTGCTCGATGCCTTACCTCGCCACGCCCCTCCTCGCCTCCCTCCGCCCGGTCTGGAAAGGTCGGCTGGAACGGCCACGAAAAAGCAAAAACAAAAGGTCACACTCCGCCGCGAGCCTAATCCCGAAAAACGGCTCAAAACTGCGGCATACAGGGGGTGTTACACAAGGGGTTTCGATGGCCGTTCCGTGTAACATCAAAGGTGACACGCTTGCCCCAACCGCCCCGCCTAAATCGCCTGCCCCGCCGCCTTCGCGCTCGCCCAGGCCCATTGGAAATTATAGCCGCCCAGCCAGCCGGTCACGTCCACAGCCTCGCCAATGGCGTATAGGCCGGGCAGCTTGCGCGCCTCCATGGTCTTGGAGGAAAGCTCCGCCGTGCTGATCCCGCCGATGGTCACTTCGGCCTTGGCGAAACCCTCGCTGCCATTCGGGCGGAAGCGCCAGTCCGCCAGCCGCCGCGCCGCTTCGGCCAGTGCCTTGTCGGACAGATTGCCCAGTTCCCTCTCCAGCCCCAGCTTTTCCGCCAGCACCGTGGCCAGCCTGTCGGGCAGATGCTCACCCAGTGCGCTGCGCAGGCCAGCGCGCGGACGGGTACGCTTGGCTTCGGCCAGCCAGCCCTCGCCAAGATCGGGCAGGAAGTCGATCCCCACTTCCTCGCCCCGCCGCCAGTAGGAGGAGATTTGCAGGATCGCCGGACCGGACAGTCCGCGATGAGTAAACAGGGCCGCCTCGCGGAAGGCAGCCTTACCGCAGCGCGCGATCACTTCGGCCGAAACGCCGGAAAGCTCGCGGAACAGGGCTTCGTCCCCCGGCAAAGTGAGGGGCACCAGCGCGGGGCGCGGTTCCACCACCTTGAGGCCGAATTGCCGGGCGAGATCATAGGCGAAGCCAGTCGCGCCCATCTTGGGAATCGACGGGCCGCCCGTGGCGATCACCAGTGCGGGCGCGCTTGCCGTCTCGCCTCCGGCGGCGACGCGAAAGGTCCCATCGACGTGGGCAACCTCGCTCACCGGGGCATTGCAGCGCAGCTCGACCCCGCCTTTCGCGCATTCTTCCAGCAGCATATCCACGATCTGCCGCGCGGAACCGTCACAGAAGAGCTGGCCCAGCGTCTTCTCGTGCCAGGCAATGCCATGGCTCTCGACCAGGGCGAGGAAGTGCTGCGGCGAATAGCGGCCCAGCGCCGATTTGGCGAAATGCGGGTTCTGCGAAAGATAGCGATCCGGCGCGGTGTGGATATTGGTGAAATTGCACCGCCCGCCGCCGGAAATGAGGATCTTTTTGCCCGGTGCATCGGCATGGTCGAGCAACAGCACACGTCTGCCGCGCTGCCCGGCCGTGGCCGCCGCCATCATGCCGGCAGCGCCGGCGCCCAGAACAATCGCATCGAATTCGCCGGCCATGGCAGTGCCCCTAGCGGGCGGGCGCCCTGCCGCCTAGAGCCGGATGACGCTATCCGTCAGACGCTCCACTTCCGCCATGTCATGGCTGACATAGAGCACCGGCAGAGCCAGTTCGTCGCGGATACGTTCCACCACGCGCAGGATCTCCTCGCCCCGAGCCGCGTCGAGCGAGGTAAGCGGCTCGTCCATCAGCAGGAATTTGGGCGCCGACAGCAGCGCGCGACCGATAGTAACCCGGCGGGCCTCACCGCCAGACAGCGTGCCGGGCATCCGTTCCAGCAAATGGGCGATGCCGAGAAACTCGACCACTTCGCCCTGCGTGATCCAGCGTTCTTCCGGCGCGTGGAGCTTCTCGCCATAGGCAAGGTTTGCCGCCACATTCATATGCGGGAACAGCCGCCCTTGCTGGAAGACGTAACCGACCCGGCGCCGCTCCGGCGGCAGGTTTATCTTCAGCGCGGAATCGAACAGCACCCTGCCCGCCACCACGATGCGGCCGCTCTCCGGCTTCAACAGGCCGGCGATGCAGTTGAGCGTAGTGGTCTTGCCGGCACCCGAAGGGCCGACCAGCGCCGTGAGCGAGGCATGGGAAACGGCATTCAGTTCGAGCCGCATATCCCCGACCCGGCGGGCGAGCTTGATCTCGAAGATGGGCTCAGAGGACTGTGGTTCAGAGGACATGGCCACCCCCCTGCCCCAGCCGGGCCCCGCTGCGGCGCACCAGCCATTCGCTGGCGACCAGCGCCGCGATGGACAGGCCGACGGAAATCAGCGCCAGCCGCGTCACCATCTCCTCGCCTCCGGGCATTTGCAGGCCGGTATAGATCGCCAACGGCAGCGTGCGCGTCTCGCCCGGAATATTGGAGGCAAAGGTGATCGTGGCCCCGAACTCCCCGATGGAGCGCGCAAAGCCCAGCACGCTGCCTGCCAGAATGCCGGGCACGGAAAGTGGCAGAGTAACGGTAAGAAACGCGCGCAGCGGCCGTGCGCCCAGGGTACGCGCAGCCTCTTCCAGCCGCTGGTCCACGCTTTCGATGGAGAGGCGGATCGCGCGGACCATCAGGGGCAGCGCCATGACGGCCGCCGCAAGTGCCGCGCCGGTCCAGCGGAAGACAAGGACAATGCCCAGATGATCTTCCAGGAAGGACCCGACCGGGCCGTTACGCCCGAACAGGATCAGCAGCAGCCAGCCGGTCACCACCGGGGGGACGACCAGCGGCAAATGCACCAGCGCGTCGAGCAGCAGAATACCGGGGAAGCGCTTGCGAGCGAGGAGCCAGGCGAGCCCATAGGCGACGGGCAAGGTACCCGCCATGGCGACGAGGCTCACCTTGAGCGAGAGGCCCACGATGGCCCATTCCGCCGCACTCAGCATTCAGGACCGCCTTGTTGTCTCAATCGGCGCCGGGCCGCGTGAAGCCGTGCCGTTCGAACACCGCCATCGCCGCGTCGCCCGCCAGATATTCACGGAAACCCGCCGCTTCAGGGTTCGTCGAAGCCTTGATCTGGCCCACCGGATAAAGGATCGGCGGATGGCTGTCAGCGGGGAAACTCGCCACGACGCGCACCTTGGCACTCGCCTTGGCATCACTGCCATAGACGGCGCCCAAAGCGGCTTCGCCCCGCTCGACCAGCGCCATCGCCGCGCGGACATTCTCCGCCTGGACGATCTTGCCCTGAACATCGCCCCACAGGCCAAGCCCGGTCAGCGCCGCCTTGGCATATTTCCCGGCCGGCACGGCTTCGGGATCGGCCAGCGCCAGCGGCCCCTGCCCCAGCGCCCGGACGAAACCGGCGCGATCGGCAAGATCGACGCGGGTATTGCTGGCCACCGGCGCAATCAGCACCAGCGTGTTGCCGAGCAGGGTCTTGCGCGTGCCAGGCTCGATCAGCTTCTCGCCCTCCAGCGTGTCCATCCATTGCTCATCGGCGGAAATGAACAAATCCGCGGGCGCGCCCTGCTCGACCTGTCGGGCCAATGCGGAAGTGGCCGCGAAGCTCAGCACCGGGCGGGGATGGCCTTCCTTAGCCCAGGCATCGGCCACTTCTTCCAGCGATTCCTGCAGGCTTGCGGCGGCGAGCACAGTCGGGCCCTTTGCCTCCTCCTTCCCGCCGGAACACGCGGCCAGCAGTGCAGCGGCAACGATCGGCAGGAGGCGGGAAAAAATGCGCTGCATTGCAGTGGCTTTCGGTTGACGTATCGAACGGCGCCTATGCTATATACACTGCGATATAGCAAGGCAGGAGCACGTCCTTGGCCCCCCGTTCCGTGATTACCTCAGCGCTTTCAGCGCTTGTTTCCTTCGGCTTCATCTCGGCTTCTCCGGCATTGGCCGCCGAAGACAAATGGCAACCGCCTGCCTGCGATGCGCCCGTTCCGGTGCCTGCCGAATGGACCGGGTGGGACAGTCCTTCGGCTGCACCCGAAAACGGCGATATCTCGGCAGGCCAAGCCTGGTCCTTCACGCTCGCTCCCGTCGAGCAGGTGGCGCTTACCGGCTTCGACGGCAAGGAACTGCCCGAAGGCAGCATGGGCGCCGTGCTGACCTTTACCGCTCCGGCCGCGGGAACCTACCTCATCACCGTGGCAGACCCGATGTGGATCGACGTGATCGGGCCCAAGGGCGTGATCGAATCCTCAAGCCACGGCCATGGGTCCGACTGTTCGGGCATCGGCAAGATCGTCCACTTCCCGCTGGAGGCCGGAGCCTATCGGATCGAGCTTTCCGCCGCGCAGGTGGCTACCAGCAGGCTGATGATAAAGGCACCCTGACGGCTGCAATCCGCCGCATGATCGGCTAGTCTGACCCGATCAAACGGGAGACGGCCGATCGCAACGCTCAAGCTCAAGCTGCAGCTCTATGTCGGCGATGAGATCGCCATGGGCCCCGGCAAGGCGGACCTGCTCGACGCGATCGAGGCGACAGGCTCCATTTCGGCGGCCGCGCGCTCCATGGGCATGAGCTATCGCCGCGCCTGGATGCTGGTCGACGCGATGAACCGCTGCTTTGCCGAGCCCCTGGTGGAGACACATCCCGGCGGCGGACAGCAAGCCGGGGCGAAAGTCACCGAACTGGGCCGCGACATGCGGGAAGCCTATCGCAAGGTCGTGGAAATGGCTGAAAAGGGTGCTCAGGGCGAGGCGCTGGCCCTGCTGACACGGGCACTCAGAGGCTGAAAACCGCATCTTGGCGCGCCCCAAGCAAAGCATCGCTTGCCCTCGCGCCCGCGCAGTCCCATCTACTGCGACAGAGTCAACAAACCCCCTCGCAGGAGAGCCGCGCCATGTCCGACGACACCTATGTTCCGCCCAAGGTCTGGACCTTCGATCCCGAAAATGGCGGCCAGTTCGCCGGGATCAACCGCCCCACCGCCGGCGCGCGCGAAGAACATGAACTGCCGGAGGGCGATCACCCCTTCCAGCTCTATTCGCTCGGAACTCCCAACGGCGTGAAAGCCACCATCATGTTGGAGGAATTGCTGGAAGCCGGCTTTTCCGACGCGGAATACGATGCGTGGCTGATCAAGATCTTCGAAGGCAACCAGTTCTGGTCCGGCTTCGTCGAACTGAACCCTAATTCCAAGATCCCCGCCCTGCTCGACAAGTCCGGGCCGGAGCGGTTCCGCGTGTTCGAATCCGGCTCGATCCTGCTGCATCTGGCGGAGAAGTTCGACTATTTGCTGCCCAAGACCCAACCCGCCCGCGCCGAGACGCTCAGCTGGCTGATGTGGCAGATGGGCAGCGCGCCCTTCATGGGCGGCGGCTTCGGACATTTCTACGTCTACGCGCCCGAGCGCTATAAGTACCCGATCGATCGCTATGCGATGGAAACCAAGCGGCTTTTCGCCGTGGCGGACATGCAGCTAGGCAAGACGGAATATCTCGCGGGCAGCGATTACACGATCGCCGATATCGCCGCCTATACGTGGCTCGGCAACCTCTATCACGGTGCCTATAATCGCTGTGACATCTTCCTCAGCCTCGACGAATACGAGAATGTCGGCCGCTGGATCCGCACGATCGACGCGCGCCCGGGCGCCATTCGCGGTCGCCTCGTGAACACGCAGGCAATGGCGGAACGCCATTCGGCGGCGGATTTCGACGCGCTCGACCCCTCGTTGTTCGATCCGGTACGCAAGCGTCCCGATCTCCTCTGAGGAAGGGCGAGCATAGCACCTTGCGCATGGGCGAGGCCCCGCTATAGGGGCGCCTCACCCATGCGCCCAAGGGCGCAGGCGGAGACGCTGCTGGGGCGTCGCCAAGTGGTAAGGCACCGGTTTTTGGTACCGGCATTCGCAGGTTCGAATCCTGCCGCCCCAGCCAAATCGCATGATCCACGATACACAGCCGCACTCTTGGGCCTGCGGCGCATGCGTTCAGTTCGGGCAGGAATTCACTGTCGCGGCAGGCGAAGGGTTGTAGATCTGCGTGAGATCGCGATCATCGCGGACATACATTGCTGCCGTCTTGCGGATCGCCTGCGGCGGCACCAGGCTGCTGAAGATCAGTGGTTTGTAATTATAGACCACTTCCGCAAACATGATGGCAAAGCCGCTCTCGGCGCGCACCCGCCGATTGGCGGGACCCATGCCGGGGAAGCTGGTTCCGGTAATGCCGTCGCCCTGCTTGCCATAGCTCGACTTGTAAGCCGTCTTTCCGAAGCAACGCTGCCAGTGGACCCACTGCCCACCCTGCGAGTTCACCTCAAGGCTGGACAGGATCAGCCGCCCGTTCTGCTCGATATCGAGCCCGCCCGATTGCAGCGCGGCGCCTTCGAACGTCTCGTTAACGTCATATTCGCGCATGCGCGGCACGCCGGAGACGATCTCCTGCTTCGCGCGCGACGCGTTATCAGCCAGCGAGATCGCGATTTGACTCACCCGCATATGCGTGATCGAGAGGTTCGCGATCTCCACACCGCCGAGGCCAAGCATGGTCAGCACAGGGAGCGAGTAGGCGAACTCGACGAGGGCAATGGCATTTTCATCACGCCAAAGACGACGCACAAAGCGGCGCAGAGCGCCCGGAGTTGTTTTGCTCATCATACCCCCGGACACACCTGTTTCGTCGCCCTGCCGGCCTGAGGGCCGAAAGGCTGGTTACGCAGCACAGTTGAGGCAGAAACGTCACTACGTTCCTCACTGCTTATGAGCTTCCAAAGGGGAAACACGCGATTATAACTGACAGTGACCGTATAAAGCACAACGTCGTTCGCGCCGCCCTGCCCGCCTTTACCGACGTCGCCATCCCATGAGTTGTTGCCGTTCTCGTCAACGAAGCACTCGTTGGAATCGTACTTGTCGTTCTTGTTCGAGTCAGTGAAATCCTCGGGCCGCCCGACGTCGGCGAAGCTCGAATAATTCTTGCGCTCAATCGTATAAGTGGGATTGCTGATCGCGATCGGACGAAGCTGGTCGCGCACGTATTGGTCGATCACATCCTTCTGGCTCGTCCCGCTTTCGAGACCGGCGTCACGCCCCGCATCCTGGATTGCCCCCTGAAGCACGGACTGGACGTAAATGCCTTGGCCGAGATCGAAGATACCAAACAGCAGCAGCAGAAAGGTCGGCAGCACGATGGCGAATTCCGGCAGGGTCGCCCCTCGCGCATCACCCGCAAGGCAGCGTACCGAATTGAGGAGAATTCGCCCGATCATTCGCCCAACCTCAGGTCGGCCACCTGTGCGGCAATGAACTTGAAAGTGTTGCGAAGCTGCTCAGTATTGCTCGAGTAATAGGCACGGCCATTACTGGCGCAGTTCTGCAACTCAGTGGTCATGCTTGTACCAAAAGCGACTACCCAGATCGTCGTGCCTTGCGCCTTGATGGCCTCACACTGAGCCGAAAAGCGCGCATTGTGTCGCGATGTGATCGTATTGGCGTAATAACGTGGCGCAATCCGGCTATCGAGGTTCTCGATACCATAGGCGGAATAGCCGGACGCTGTGGGCTCCATAATACCGTCGGTCATGAAGATGATATGCTTGCTCACATTGATCTTGTCGGCATCAAGATTCACGTTGTCAGCGAATAGCCCGGTCGCACTCGTAAGACGACCACCCCAGGTCATCCCTATGTCGTGGTAGGTGTTACCGGTCGCCACCAGATTGTTCAGAAAAGTGTTGAGCCAGGCAGGCACGTCATTCGGGTCGTCAGCCAGTTCGACAGTCCGAAACAGCATCATCTCCGAAGGACAACTGCCGCTGCTGTTGCTGGGCGGCGAAACCTGGTTCCCGCTATAGTTCGAATAGTTGTAGTACTTACCGTCCGATGAATTATAATAGTAATATTGACCGTCGTAATTGCTTCGCGAATATTCGACGTTGTTCCACATCGGGTGCCAGCGTGTCTGACTGCTGCTTGGCACCAAATCCAGATCGAGATCGTACGCATCGTCCGGGATCGGATCGAAATCGGTTTCCTGAACCGTGTCGCGCTCTTCCAGGCAGCCGTTCCAAGTATAACTTGAAACACTTACGCCAGTCGCTTTCACGCCATTGGGGGCAGTTCCGGCCTGCATCTTGGCAAGCGTCACGAGGTCATAATCACCCTGCGTGGAAACCAGCGCCGAGGTCACCGATGTGGCGATGGGCACCGAGGAGAAGTTCTTGAAATTCGCGGTGTCCAGCGACTCATCCTGGTAGATCCAGTAGCTGAAGCCAAACCACGTCTCATAATCCGTCCTGGTCTTCACCCAGCGTCGGGTGCAGGTGCCAACCTTGTTATTCCCGGATCCGGTTACATTCGTCCAGGAGACATAGTTGTACTCAGTCACGTAAAGCGGATTGGGCGCGCCGCCAGTTTTTACCGGATTCACGCCGCTCGTAGGGTAATTGTAGGCGCCATACTTGTTGCAATTGGTCTGGCTGATCTTGGTCGAATAGACCTCGGTTCCACTACCAACCTCTACCGGAGTTTCGGCCACGTAGGTCGTCTTCCCGAAATAGGGAATACGCGTCTGGTACTGGGTTTGGTCCGTGAAATAGCTGTAGGGCATGGATCCGCCGGTGAGCAGGCCCTTGGCATTCACCGTCATCGAATAAGGTACAAAGCCGTAACGGATACGCGTGCGGTTATCGTTCACCGCTTGGTTGATCGTTTTGTGGAAGTCACGAACCGCGGATCGCAGGCCGTCGATTTTGGCCGGATCGCCATAGCTGATCGAATTGGCCATCGAACCGGTGGTATCGAGCACGAACATGATGTCCGCATTGCCGATCTGCAATTCGGCCATGCAATCCACCGACAGGTCGACCGTGTTCATGTCGAACACTTTCATCACCAGTGTCGGGATGGTCGCGGTTGCGGTGCCAAGAACCTGTCCGTCATCATTGTCGTGAGTGACGTAACTAACATTCGTGGCATCGAATGAGGTCGGGTTGAAGTTGAAGGTGAACATGCTGCTCGCCTTCGCTTTTTCCGTAGTGCCGTAGGTGCCGGTCTTGCTCATCGCTCGGCGGCCTGCGAGCACACCCGCGTCGCAGGCGGACTGAAGCTGGGTCTTGGCCATATAGGCTCGACTGACGTCCACCCCGCCTCCAATGAGAGCCGTCATAGGAAGCAGCGAGGCAGCCGCGATCACGAGCGTGTTGCCCGAACGGTCTTTCGCAAGCGCGCGAAGGAATTTGCCCCCGGGGGAATGGCTGCGCATTCCGATATTCTCCATAGACTAGGCCAAGCCTGCCCGGAGATAGACGGAACACGGTTACTCCCTCGCCAACACTTATGGTTAATGCGCGTTAACGCCCGCAGAAATCGTAGACGTGCGATATCGGGACAGAGTTTTTACAAGCGTTAACTCTTACCCTTCATCATCGCTGTCTCGGCCTGAGTGGATTGCGGGCCGGTGTTGCGACGGGCGAGTCCGCCCAGTTGCGGTCCCTTCTGGAACGGCTCAGGATCGCCTTCGCGCAGCTTGAGCCCGAACAGCGGCAACATGCCCGGATGACGCCCCAGGCCACCATAAAGGTCGAACCCGCGATCGATCCAGTCACGCAGGGGATCGTCCGCGGTCAGCACCGGCGTATCCGCCACGGAAGCAGCAAACAGGAATACACTCAGCATGCGGTAATCGGCGTAATTGGGGCTTTCGCCGCCGAACCATTTGTTGTCGGCCAGCGTGTTGCGCATGAGTTGCAGTGCCGGCGGGACGAGAGGCAGGCGATCCTCGCGGCCGACAATGATGTCTTCCATCTTGCGCCCGAACATCCGCTCGCGGCTTTCGGTGACATATTCGTGGTCCTGCGGCAGCGACCGGTCGCGATAGGACTTGATGAAGCAGGTCATCCACGGGCCGATGGCCACCTGCCACAGCCAGTTTTCCATCATGGTGGTCAGCACCCGCACGCTGGGGTCAGGGATCAGGGTCGGGCGATCGGGGTATTTCTCGTCGAGATATTCGGCGATCAGCCAGCTATCGAGCACCCATTCGCCGTCATCGACGATCGCGGGCAGGCGTTCGGTCTTGCCGCCCGTCCGCTCCATGATGCCCGTGAAACCGCCGGGGACAATGTCAATCTCGAAACCCTTGTGGGCGATGGCATATTTGGTCGCCCAGACGAAGGGACTGATCGTGCAGCCCGGCTCAAGCTGAAGATCGTAAAGCGTGATCGTGTTGTTCTTTGCCATCCGGCCCTCTCCGTCCAACCCGCGCCTCGATCAGGCGTCGAAGGCGCGGTTTGTGCAACCGCATTAGGACAGAGTCAACTTAGCTCGCGGGTTTCCGCGCCATTCACCTCAAGAGGAAGCGCAGGAATCCGGTGCCCCTTCCATCCCCGCCTGGCAGATTTCCCAAAGGGCGAGGATGATCTGGCGCACATCGTTGTCCACCAGCTTGTAATAGCGGGTCTGCGCATCGGGCCTCACTGTCACCAGCCCCATGTCGCGGAACTTGGCGAGGTGCTGCGAGACGGCGGACTGGGACATGCCGGTAAGTTCGACCAGTTCGCCGACCGTCACTTCCTCGTCCGACATGCGGCACAGCATGAGCAGCCGGTCCGGATGCGAGAGAATCCGCAACCGGTTGGCCATTGCCTCGGAATTTTCGCGTAGCAGGTCCAAGGGCATCAAAGTCTTCATTCGTCTCCGGTGGCAGGCAACCCGTCATCGCGCAAGACGATATAGATGGCGGGAATGACCAGCACCGTGAGCGCGGTGGAGGAAGCAAGGCCGAAGAGCAGCGAGATCGCCAGCCCCTGGAAGATCGGATCGGTAAGGATCACCGCCGCGCCGATCATGGCGGCAGCGGCCGTCAGGGCGATGGGCTTGAAGCGGATGGTCCCCGCCTCCAGCAAGGTATCGCGCAGTGACTTTCCGGGCGCCCGCGCATGGCGGATGAAGTCCACCAGCAGGATGGAATTGCGCACAATGATCCCGGCCAATGCGATGAAGCCGATCATGCTGGTGGCCGTGAACGGCGCGCCGAACAGCATGTGACCTATCACGATTCCGATCAGGGTCAGCGGAATGGGCGTGAGGATCACCAGCGGGATCTTGAAGTTCCCGAACTGAGCCACAACCAGCACATAGATGCCCAGAAGAGCCACCATGAAGGCCGCGCCCATGTCGCGGAAGGTCACCCAGGTGATTTCCCATTCTCCATCCCACAGCAGGGTCGGATGGCGTTCGTCTTCAGGCTGTCCGTTAAGGGCGATTTCGGGCTTGGGCAGGCCTGCCTTGGCCCAGTCGAAATCGTTAATGGCCTGGTCGACCGCAAGCATGCCGTAGATCGGTGCCTCGTAACGGCCGGCAAGCTCGGCCTGCACCATCGCCGCCCCTCGCCCGTCGCGGCGGAACACGGCTGGCTCGCCGCGCTCCATCCGCGCATCGACCAGTTCGCCCAGTTGGATCAGTTGCGGCGCGCCCGCGGCATTCGTCACCGCCACCGGAGTGGCGGCAAGGCTGGCCGACCAGGCGCGCTCCGACTGGTCGAGCGCGACCTGGATCGGCAGCGGATCGCGGCCCATGCCCTGCGGGGCATATCCCACGATCTGATTGCCCATCAGCGCGCCGATGGAATCGAACAGCTGACGTTCCGACAGGCCATAGTGATCGAGCCGCGAACGGTCCGGCACCAGCCGCAATTGGGGGCGCCCTTCCCCGAAGCTGTTATCGACATCGACGATGAACGGCACGTCCTTGAAGATCTTCTCGACCTGCATGGCCACGGCGCGGCGGGTAGTCTCGTCCGGGCCGTAGATCTCTGCCAGCAGGGTGGCGAGTACCGGCGGCCCCGGCGGGGTTTCGACCACCTTGATCGAACCACCCTGCGGCAGCGCGATCCCCGCGAGTTTCTCGCGCATGTCCACTGCAATATCGTGGCTGGCGCGCGAACGGTCGCCCTTGGGAAGCAAGGTCACCATCAGGTCCCCCATCTCCGGCCTGGCGCGCAGGAAATAATGCCGCACGAGGCCGTTGAAGTTGAACGGCGCCGACGAACCGGCATAAGCCTCCATGGAGGTGACTTCGGGCACACTGCGAGCAACGGCAGCGGCCTGATCCAGCACGCGGGCAGTGGTCTCGAGACTCGTGCCTTCCGGCATATCTACGACAAGCTGGATCTCCGACTTGTTGTCGAAGGGCAGCAGCTTCACCGTCACCGCCTTGAAGTAGAACATCGAGCAGGCGACCAGCGTTGCCACGCCCACGCCGATGAGGAAATTGCGCGCGCTCTTGCGGTCACGGATGACGCGACGGGCAACACGGGCGTAATATTGGCCCAGCTTGCCGCCGTGCTCGTCATGCCCATGGGCCAGCGTCTCGCGTGCGAAGCGGATCATCAGCCAGGGCGCAATGATCACGGCCACAAAGAAGCTGAAGATCATCGCTGCCGAGGCATTGATCGGGATCGGGGCCATGTAGGGGCCCATCAGCCCCGAAACGAACAGCATCGGCAGCAGGGCGGCCACAACGGTCATGGTCGCGACGATGGTGGGATTGCCCACTTCGGCGACGGCTTCGACAGCGGCCTGAATACGCGGGCGATCGTCAGCCATCGCCCAGTGCCGGGCGATATTCTCGATCATCACGATGGCATCGTCGACCAGGATCCCGATCGAGAAGATCAGCGCGAACAGGCTCACCCGGTTGATCGTGAAGCCCATGATGTTCGAGGCGAACATGGTGAGCAGGATGGTGGTGGGAATGACGATGGCCGTCACACCCGCCTCGCGCCAGCCGATGGCAAAGCCGATCAGCACCACGATGGAAACGGTGGCGAGAGCGAGGTGGAACAGCAGTTCGTTCGCCTTCTCATTCGCCGTCTCGCCATAATTGCGCGTCACCGCGACATCGAGCGAAGTGGGGATGAGCGTTCCTTCGAGGCTTTCGATCCGGTCCACCACCGCTTCCGAAACGGTCACGGCATTGGCGCCCGCGCGCTTGGCGATCGCGATACTGACGGCGGGAGTGCGGGCCCATTTCGCGCCCTCTTCCTCGCCCTTCGACCAACGCCAGACCATTTGCTGGTCCTGAGTGGGTGCTTCGGTGACAGTGGCAACGTCGCGCATGTAGACGGGCGATCCGTCCACCGCGCGTACCTGCAGATTGCCGACTTCGTCCGCGCCTGAGAGCGTGCGCCCGGCCACGACGTCCGCCGCCTGCCCCGCTTCGCGCACGCTGCCCGCAGGGAAGGCACGATTGGCCTGGCTGGCCGCCTCGATCAGATTGCCCAGCGGCACCTGATGAAGCTGCAACTTCGCCGGATCGGGCGCGATCCGCACCGCCTGCCGCTGGCCGCCGGTGATGAAGGTCAGGCCGACATCGGGCACCTTGGCGACTTCGGTCCGCAGCCTGCCGGCGAGTTCGCCCAGGGCCTGTTCGTTCCAAGCGCCGGGTGCGCCCGGTTTGGGAGAAAGGGTGAGGACGACAATCGGAACGTCGTTGATGCCGCGCACCGTCACCTGCGGGGCGGGAATGCCCACGGGGATGCGGTCCATATTGGCGTTCAGCTTTTCGTCGATGCGGGTTGCGGCGTCTTCGGGATTGGACCCGACCACGAAGCGCGCCGTTACCATCACGCCATTGTCTTCGGCCTGGGTGTAGACGTGCTCCACGCCGTCCACACTCTTCACGATGGTCTCGAGCGGCTTGGCCACCACTTCCACTGCATCGCTGGCCGAAAGGCCGGGCGCGGTGACGCGGATGTCCACCATGGGGACCGAAATCTGCGGCTCTTCCTCGCGCGGGATAGTCAGCGTCGCAATCACGCCAACCAGGATCGCGGCGAGCAGCAGCAGCGGCGTGAGCGGCGACTGGATCGTCGCCCGGGTCAGTCGCCCGGAGATGCCCAAGGAAACCGACGGCTTCATTTCGCGGCCTGCTTCACGATGACGTCACCCGCGGAAAGGCCGGAGAGTATCTCCACCTTGCCCTTCTCGGTCGACGGAGCGGTCTGCACCGGCACGCTGGCCGCGCTGCCATCCTTGCCCACCGCCCAGACGGTATCGAGGCCATAGGCAGTTGTGACGTAATCGGCGGGCACCAGCAGCGCCTTGCGGCTACCTGCTTCGACCTTGGCGGAAATGCGGCGGCCGATCAGCGACCCGTCAAGGCCCGCGATTTCGACATCGGCGCGAACCTTACCGCCCATGACGGCCGGATAGAGCTTCACGATCGTGCCAGTCACATCCGCAGCACCCGGCATCTGGGCCAGCACGCGCGAACCGGGATGGACCTGCGCGGCAAGGGATTCCGGCAGTTCCAGCTTGAGCACAATTGCCCCGGCCGTGATGACCGCAATCGGCATGCCCGGAGCCACTGGCGAGCCTGCCGGAACATCGGCCAGCAGCACGCGGCCAGAGGCAGGAGCCACCACGGCGCCCTGCCCGGCCACGGCATTGACGGCGCCCTGCTGCTGGCGGGCGGCGCTGACCTGTGCCTGAGCGGCATCGGCGGCGGCCCTGGCCTGATCCAGTCGCGCCTTCGCATAGACGCCATTGTCATAGAGGAACTGGACACGTTCCAGTTCGGCCTTGGCGGCGGCGGCCTGTGCCTGCGCGGCAGCGGCCTGCGCGCCAAAGGCGCCCGCCTGATAACCCAATTGGCTATCGACGATGCGCCCGATCACCTGCCCCTTGCGAACAAGATCGCCTTCCTTGACGGAGAGCGACGTGAGGATGCCGGGAATGCGGGCAAGGACCTGCGCCTGATCGACGGTGGAGATTTCAGCGCTCACATCCTTCCAGTCGCCCGTATCGGCAAGCTGGACAGTGAAGCGTTCACCCTCGGCTTTCTGGACCTGAGCAGGCTCGCTCTCGCTGCTGCCGCAACCTGCCAGAGGCAGCGCCAGCAACGCCGCCGCGATGCCCAGACGCAGATGTGTCTTACCGATCATTGTCCGGCCCCCTCGCCGCTTGTCCTAGCGTTCCACCGGCAGGCCGGCCTGCGCCCAGGCGCCGAAGCCACCCGCAAGATGCGTATCCACCGCGGATTGCGCCAAACCGCATTGATCGAGCGCAATGCCGGAGCGCTTGCCGCCGAGGCAGTTTAGCACGAGAATTCTGCCCTGCGACTCGGGAAGCTTGTCGGGCGAAAAGCTGGAGAGCGGCATGTTGAGCGCCCCCGGAATGTGTCCCTGCTGGAATTCATCAGGTTCGCGCACGTCGACGACCTGCACTTCGCCGCGATCCAGCATGTTCTTCAGCTGCGCAGGCGTCAGTTCCTTGTGCTTGGGTTTGCCGAACAGGCCCATGATTCGAATCCTTTCCGATTAAATTATGGATTGCTTATATGCGTCATTCGTTATATTAGCAAGATCGTAATGGGAGAAGCCGAGATGTCTGACCAACCGCATATCGTCGTCCTCGGAGCAGGCCTTGGCGGCACGATCGCCGCCTATGAAATCCGCCAGGCATTGGGGAAATCCGCGCAACTCACGGTCCTGAACAAGGGTGAGGATTACTGGTTCGCCCCCTCCAATCCCTGGGTCGCCGTCGGCTGGCGCGAGCCCGAGGCGATTCGCGTCCACTTGCCCCCGGTGATGGCGAAGCACGGCATTGCCTATAATTCGGTCGGCGCCGCCAAGGTGCACCCAAAGGAAAACCGGGTTGAGCTGCTCGACGGCTCCTCGGTCGCTTACGACTATCTCGTGATCGCCACCGGGCCTGAACTCGGCTTCGACGAGATCCCCGGCTTCGGCCCCAATGGGCATACCGAGAGCATCTGCGTCACTGCCCATGCCAAGGCGGCCTATGCGAAGTTCGAGGAACTCTGCGCCAATCCCCGGCCGATCGTAGTCGGCGCGGTGCAAGGCGCGAGCTGCTACGGCCCGGCCTACGAAATGGCGATGATCCTCGATACCGAGCTCAAGCGCCGCAAAATCCGCGACCGCGTGCCGATGACCTTCATCACGCCCGAACCCTATATCGGCCATCTCGGCCTCGACGGGGTGGGCGATACCAAGGGCCTGCTCGAAAGCGAAATGCGCGACCGCCACATCAAGTGGATCACGAACGCCAAGGTCACCTCGGTCGAGGACGGCAAGGTCCATGTCGAGGAAGTGAACGAGGATGGCTCGCTCAAGAAGGCGCACGATCTCGATTTTGGCTGGGCAATGATGCTGCCGGCCTTCCGCGGCGTGGAAGCCGTGATGGGCATCGAAGGCCTTTCCAACCCGCGCGGCTTCATCATCACCGACAAGCACCAGCGCAACACCACCTATCCCAACATCTTCGGCCTGGGCGTGTGCATCGCGATCCCGCCGGTCGGCCCCACTCCGCTGCCCGTGGGCGTGCCCAAGACCGGCTTCATGATCGAAAGCATGGTCACCGCCATTGCCCAGAACCTGAAGGAAATCCTCGCCGGGCAGGAACCGACGCATGAGGCGAGCTGGAATGCCATCTGCCTGGCCGACTTCGGCGATAGCGGCGTGGCCTTCGTCGCCAAGCCGCAGATCCCGCCCCGCAACGTCAACTGGGCGAGCGAAGGCAAGTGGGTTCACTTGGCCAAGATCGGCTTCGAGAAATACTTCCTGCACAAGGTCCGCAGCGGCGAGAGCGAGCCCTTCTACGAGAAGCTGGCCCTGCATGTGCTGGGCGTGAAGAAGCTGCGTTTCAACTGACAGATCAGGAGGATAAGCGATGAACCTCGACCGTTCCGTAATGGCCTTCGCAGGCGTGGTGGTACTGCTGAGTTCCATCCTGTCGCTCACTGTCCATCCCTACTGGATCGCGCTGACGATCTTCGCCGGGCTCAATATGCTGCAGGCCAGCTTCACCGGCTTCTGCCCGGCAGCAATGATCTTCAGGAAGCTGGGCGTGCGCAGCGGCACGGCCTTCAACTGAGCTTGCGAGCGGGGCCGCCATGAAATTCCGCCATCTCGTCCTTCTGGGCACCGGACTGGGTCTACTCCCCCTTTCCCCCCCGGCCGGTGCCCAGTCCCTCGACGAAGCGACCGCGATCGCGCTGGAGCATTCTCCCGCGATCGCCGGGGCGGATGCGCGGGCCGAGGCGGCGGCAGCCCAGCTCGATTACGCCAGGGCGCAGACCCGCCCTGACCTCAACGCGCAGGGCCAGATCGGCTTCGGCCGGATCGATCCGCAGGGCTTCTTCGGCCTTTCCGCCGATGACGTGACGCCGCGCACGGCGCAGGTGACGGCGGAAATGCCGCTACTCACTTTCGGGCGCACCGGCGGCGGGATCGACGCGGCGCGTGGCGGCTCCAAGGCGGCCGAACTGATGGCGCGCCAGACCCGGCTCAATCTGCGGGTGGAAGTGGCCGCCGCCTATGCGGAAGCCATTTCGGCCAAGCGCCTGCTGGGCAGCTATGATCTGCTGCGCCTGTCGCTGGCCGAAGTGGTCCGCCAGTCCGAACTGAAATTCAAGGTCGGCGCGGCGACCTCTACCGATCTGGCCCAGGCGAAGGCCCGGCTGGCGGAAGCCGATGCCGGTTATGCCGCCGCCGACGGGCGCCTGAAGGCCGCCATGGCAGGCCTGCGGACGTTGACCGGCCTCGATGCCGTGACGCTCGACGAAGTGCTCCCCGCCCCGCCGCAGGTGCCTGCGACGCGCGAGGAAGCCATGGCGATGGCACTGGCGGGCAATCCGCAACTGCTTGCCGCCGAAAAGGCTGTCGAAGCGGCCGAGGGCAAGCACCGCATGGCCAAGGGCGAAGCGCTGCCGATGGTCGGCGCCTATGCCGAGGCCGCCAGCGTGAGGGACCAGTTCTTCCCCGGCTACGCCGCGGATTCCTATTCCGCCGGGCTGAGGGTGAAGTGGAACTTCTTCTCCTCCGGCCGCAACAGCGCCAAGGCGCGCGCTGCGGGATCGGAAGCCGATGCCGCCCAGGCCGATTACGACATGGCCCGCCTGCGAACCGAGCAGGCCGCGATCACGGCGCATGACGGATATGAAACCGCGAAGCTGATGCTGACGGCCGCCGAAGCGCGGCAGGCCGCCGCGAAAGAGGCTCTGCGCGGAACCAAGCTTGAAGTCGAAGCAGGAGCGAAGCCGCAACTTGCCCTGCTCGACGCCCAGCGGGAAGCGATCGAGGCCGAGGCCGCCCTGTCCGGCGCGCAGGGCCGCGTGATCGCCGCCGCATACCAGTTGCGAGCCGTCGCCGGCATGGAGTGACCCCGGCTCTCCCCCCCTTGTGCGGGGTTGCCGGCCGGCGGCGGTTCGCTTGGTTTCCTGCCCGGAGATAACGGGTGAAGTGTCACCCTCGTGTTACACAGAACGACCTGTGAAAGGTAGTGTGTAACACCCCCTGTAAGCCGCAGTTTCGAGCCGTTTTCCGGCCGCGAGTGCGCGCGGAAGTGTGACTTTCCATTTCGGGTTTTCGTGCAGGCCGATCGAGGGCGGTGACGCTTGAGCGAGGCGGCGTTCGAGGCGCAAGGAAAGGCTGGGGCAAGGCGGTTCATCGCGCAGGATAAACGCCATTTGGGGGCCTGTAGGAAAGTGTTTTCCGATGCGGGCAGCATTGCCCCGCTCGTCATCCCAGCGAAAGCTGGGATCGTTCGCCTTTGAGTGGATGCCCAGCGCGCAAGCCAGCCCCCAAGCCACCAGCGATCCCAGCTTTCGCTGGGATGACGAAGGTGTGAGCAGCCTGACGCCTTACCTCACACCTTCAGCCACAGCCTGATGCCATAGGCCACCGCCCCCAGCACCGTAACGCTGCCAACCCACAGCGTCGCCATCCACAGGAGGCGGCGCCACAGGGGCGCGTCATCGGCGTCCAGATGCGGGACCTGCCCCATCAGTGATACCCCTCGCTGCCCACCTTCCCACGGAAGACCCAATAGGCCCAGCCGGTATAGGCAATGATCAGCGGCATGGTCAGGCCCACGCCGATCAGCATGAACACCTGGCTGCGCGGCGGCGCGGCGGCATCCCAGATGGTCACCGTATCGGGCACCACGAAAGGCCACATGGAAACGCCCAGCCCTGCCATGCCGAGCAGGAACAAGCCCAGCGACAGCAGGAACGGCGCCGCCTGCCACTGCTTCTTCAGGCCCCACAGCAGGAAGCCCGCGATGATGGCCGTCAGCAGCGGCACCTGCGCGGCGAACAGCACATTGGGCATGGCGAACCAGCGCTCCCAATATTGCGCGTCGAGCAGCGGGGTATAGAGGCTGACCGCGCCCAGCAGGGCCAGCGTGGCAAGCGTCGAGCGCAGGGCCAGCCTGTAGGCATGAGCCTGCGTGCTGCCTTCCGTCTTCCACACCAGCCAGGTCGAGCCGAGCAGCGCATAGCCCGCCACTGTGCCGAGACCGGTGAGGAGGGTGTAAGGCGTCAGCCAATCCCACCAGCTGCCGGCATAGGCGCGGCCGTCCACTTCGATCCCCTGCAGGATCGCGCCGAGGATCATGCCCTGCGACAATGCCGCCACCAGCGACCCGCCGCTGAAGGCCATGTCCCAAAACGGCCTATGGCCCGGATCGCGCCAGCGGAATTCAAAGGCCACGCCCCGGAACACAAGGCCCAGCAGCATGGCGATGACCAGCGGATAAGTGGCCGGAAGGATGATGGCATAGGCCAGCGGGAAGGCAGCGAACAGCCCGCCCCCGCCCAGCACCAGCCAGGTTTCGTTACCATCCCACACGGGCGCGATGGAATTCATCGCCTGATCGCGTTCCTCGCCCACCTTGAAGCTGGGAAAGAGGATACCGATGCCCAGATCGAACCCGTCCATCACCACATAGGCGAAGACGGCGAAGGCGATGATGAAGGCCCAGATGGCGGTGAGGTCCAAGCTCATTCTCCGTCCTCCTTCGCGGGCTGCTCGATGATCGGGCCGCCCACGGCGCGCGCCGGTCCGGGGGTGATGCCCGCCGTGCGGATCGGGCCCTTTTCCGTCCGCCGCACACCCGGTTCATGCACCTTGGGCGCACCATGCATCAGGCGCAGGATATACCAGGTGCCCGTGCCGAAGACGGCGAAATAGACCACCACGAAGGCCAGCAGCGACGCGCCCACGGCAGGCGCATCGAGCGGCGAGGCAGAATCCGCCGTGCGCAACAGGCCATAGACCGTATAGGGCTGGCGGCCGATTTCCGTGACCATCCAGCCCGCGATCACCGCGACAAAGCCCGAAGGCGCCATCAGGATCGCGGCACGGTGCAGCAGCGGCCAGTCATAAAGCGACTTCTTCCAGCGCGCGACGAGGCTCCACAGGCCCAGCCCCAGCATGGCGAAGCCCAGCCCCACCATCACGCGGAAAGCCCAGAATACCGGGCCGACCGGCGGGTGATTTTCCGGCGGGATCGTGTCCAGTCCTGCGAGTGGCGCATTGGGATCGTGCTTGAGGATCAGCGAGGATGCCTTGGGAATCTCGATTGCATAGTCGACGCGCTGTTCCTTGCTGTTGGGAATGCCCGCCACGATGAAGGGCGCCCCGTCCGGGTGGCTCTGATAATGGCCTTCCATCGCCATGACCTTGGCCGGCTGATGCTCCATCGTGTTGAGCCCGTGCATGTCACCGGCGAAAATCTGCACCGGAGCGACCAGCGCGGCCATCCACATTGCCATGGAAAACATCTTGCGCGCGTGTTGGTTCGTCTTGTCCTTCAGCAGGTGCCAGGCCCCCACCCCGCCGACCACGAATGCAGTGGTGAGATAGGCGGCGATCACCGTGTGGACGAGGCGATAGGGGAAGCTGGCGGTGAAGACGATGTCCACCCAGCTCGGCCCCGGCAGGAACTGGCCGTTCGCGCCCATCTCAAACCCGGCGGGCGTCTGCATCCAGCTGTTCACGCTGAGAATCCAGAAGGCCGAAACCGCCGTGCCGCCCGCCACCATCAGGGTGGCGATGAAGTGCAGTTTCTTGCCCACGCGTTCCAGCCCGAACAGCATCACGCCAAGGAAGCCTGCCTCAAGGAAGAAGGCGGTCAGCACCTCATAGGCGAGCAGCGGGCCGATGACGGGGCCCGCCTTGTCGGAGAATTCGGCCCAGTTGGTGCCGAACTGATAGGACATGACGATGCCGGAGACGACGCCCATGGCAAAGGCCACCGCGAAGATCTTTAGCCAATATTTGAAGAGGTCGAGATAGATGCCCTTGCCCGTCTTGAGCCACAGCCCTTCGAGCACTGCGAGATAGCTTGCCAGCCCGATCGAGAAGGCGGGGAAGATGAAATGGAAGCTCACCGTGAATGCAAATTGCACTCGTGCAAGCAACAGCGCGTCTGCCTGATCGAACATGGATCACTTACTCCCGGCCGCGGCCTGTTCGTTGCGCCAGCGGTAGTAGGTTTTCTCCGAAATGCCGAAGACGCGGCAGCTTTCGGTAACTCCTCTACCCTCGGCGATCATCCGCCCGATGGAGCGGCATTTTCGGTCCTTGTCAGCGATCGCGGCCATAGCAGATAAGCCCTTTCTCTTCCTATGGTTTGGCGCATGATTATCCCGCAAGCGCGATTGCGCTGCGTGCAAGCATGTAGAGGGCGACAGCCATGATCAGCCCCGAAAACAGGGTGTTGAGGCGGCCCTTCTGCGCCGAAAGGCGGCGCGAGGCGGCAGTGCCGGCAAAGCTGCCCACTACACCGCCTGCAATGAACACGCCTGCCAGCGGCCAGTCGACCAGACCGGAAAAGGCATAGGAAGCAGCAGTCGCCACGCCGAAGGCCGTGACGGCCACCAGCGAAGTGCCGACCGCGCGGTAAATCGCCATGGATGTGGAGGCGACCAGCGCCGGAACGATCAGGAACCCGCCCCCGATCCCGAAGAAGCCGGACAGCGCGCCAGTGCCGAAGCCATAGGACAGAACCTTGCCCATATTGTCGCGATTGCAGGCGACGTTTTCCGGCCCTTCCCCGCTGCGGCCGCGATACATGGCAATGGCCACCACGATCATCAGCAGGGCGAACAGGAACAGCAGCTTCTGCCCGTCCACCGCCTTGCCCAGAGTCGAGCCCGCCAGCGCGCCCAGCACTCCGGCCGTGGCGAAAGTGCCGCCGCAGCGCCAGTTGACGTTATGGACGCGGGCATGGTTCGCAAGCCCTGCGAGCGCGTTGGCCGCGACTGCCAGCGCGCTGGTGCCGATGGCCACGTGCGGGCTCTTCACCCCCACGACATAGACCATCAGCGGCACTGCCAGGATCGACCCGCCCCCGCCGACAAGGCCGAGCGTGAAACCCACTGCCACGCCGCTCAGGATCGCGAGGATATAGTGGATCTGGTCGATCATGGCCTGCCCGCCTCCGTCAGATCGCGTTGACCGGAATCTTGATGTAGCTCACGCCGTTTTCCTCCGGCTCGGGCATGTGCCCGGCGCGGATATTGACCTGCACCGAAGGCAGGATCAGCCGAGGGACGGCCAGTGTCGCGTCGCGTTTGGTACGCATGGCGACGAACTCTTCCTCGCTCACCCCGTCATGGACATGGACATTGCCGTCCCGCTCGGCACCCACACTGGTCTCCCACGCATAGGTGTCGCGCCCCGGCGCCTTGTAGTCATGGCACATGAACAGCCGCGTCTCGCGCGGGAGAGTCAGCAAGCGCCGGATCGAGCGAAACAGGCGCGCCGCATCCCCGCCGGGGAAGTCCGCCCGCGCCGTGCCGTAATCGGGCATGAACAGCGTATCGCCCGCGAAGCCCGCATCGCCAATGATATAGGCCATGTCCGCCGGGGTATGGCCCGGCACGTGCAGCACGATCCCTTCCAGATTGCCGAGGCGGAAAGTCTCGCCATCCTTGAACAGATGATCGAATTGCGAACCGTCGCGGGCCATGTCCGGCCCGGCGTTGAACAGCTTACCGAACACGCCCTGCACGGTGACGATATGCTCGCCAATCGCCAGCTTGCCGCCCAGCTTCTCCTGCAGATAGGGCGCGGCAGAGAGGTGGTCTGCATGGGCATGGGTCTCGATCAGCCAGGCGACCTTAAGGCCCTGTGCCCGGACGTAATCGACGATCCGGTCGGCCGAGGCATGGGAGGTGCGCCCGGCGTCCGGATCGTAATCCAGCACCGGGTCGATCACGGCAGCCTCGCGGGTCGCTGGATCGTGCACGACATAGGACACGGTATAGGTCGGCTCGTCGAAGAAGGCCTGCACCACCGGGCGCAGCGCCGGTTCCGCCTGCGCGCGCGCAACCTGCGCGGATGCGGCTTCAAGCGGGCGGTCGATTTGCGGGGCAATGGCAGTCATGGAGTCTCTCCTGCTGAACATTAGTTAGTTCTAATGTTCTAAATCGTCAAGGAGAGATCTCGCCCCTTCCCCACCGGCCTTCCCGGCGATAGCCTGCGCAAAAGACAATCAAGTTGCGAGAGGATCCCGATGCCCGCCCCCACCGTGAAGCTCAGCTTCTTCAAGCTCAATGTGCCCGACATGGACGCGGCGCTAGCCTTCTATCGCGGAGTGTTCGGGTTCGAGATTACCCAGACTTTCGACGAAGATGCGTTCCTCGAACACATCATGGCGCTGCCCGGCCAGGAAGCGGGGCCCAACCTGCTGCTGGTTGCCTATAAGGACGGGCGGGACGTGTCGGTCGGCCCCGGCCATGGCCCGGTCGGCCTCGTCACCGACGATATCGATGCACTCTGCGCCAAGGCAGTCGAAGCGGGTGCGAACCCGATCGTTCCGGCGTTCGAGATGGGCGCGGTCAAGGTCGGCATCGTGCTCGATCCCTGGGGGCACGAGCTGGAACTGCTGCAGTTTCCGGCAGGCTGACCCGCTGCCTCAGAACGGCGCGAGGTCGAGCGCGATCTTCGTCAGTTCGGGCAGGAAATCGTCATCCTCCAGCCGCAGCGGGCCGGGCCCGTTGATGATCTGGTTGTTGATGACCGAATTGAACACCTGCCCGGCAATGGCCAGCCGGCGCCGTTCGCCTGCATCGAACTGCCTGCCGGCTGCCGCCTCTACAATGCCCAGCGTCATCACGCCGACCCGCTCGCGGAAGGAATGATAGGTGGCCCAGAATTCGGGATCGGCGGCCGAGCGTTCCAGCGCGGCGTGCCACAGGTTCCGGTTCTCGACGATACCGCGATAACCGCGCGCGAGAATCTCGGCATAGATTTCCGCCGGAGTGCCGTCGGCAGTGACCTTTTCCCGCCAGCCGAGGGAATCCCGGAAATAGGCTGAAAGCAGGACGTGCAGGAAATCGTCCTTGCTGCCGAAGCGCTGGTAGAAAACGCCCACGGAGCGCCCGGCCTTGCGGGCCAGTTCGGCCACCGAAAGCTCGGCATAGGTCTTTTCCCGCAGCAATTGCAGCGCCGCCTGGATGAAGCGTTCCGCCGTCTTGCGGCTGCGTTCCTGCATTGGAGCGGGCATGTCCCACTCACCCATCGCAACGGGATGCTTGACGCCTAAATGAGAACCCGTATTCATATTAAGAGGATGGCCCCGTTGCGGACTGCACGCAAGTCGCAAAGACTACATCGCGTCTGGCCGGGAAAGGCAAGTCCCGGGCGGAATTTTCGGAGAGGAATGAAGAACATGGCTGAAGGTGCGGAGCACTCCAACACGAACCGGGCCGCGATTACCCGCCGCACCGCCGTGGCCGGGCTGGCCGGGGCGGCCGCGCTTTCGGTGCTGCCCGGCTGCTCCGCGCAGAAGGCCGGGACCAGCGGCAAGCCCAACATCCTCTACATCATGGCCGATGACATGGGTTATGCCGACCTCTCCTGCTACGGCCGCCGCGAATACAAGACTTCGAATATCGACCGGCTGGCGGCGGAAGGCATCCGCTTCACTCATGCCTATGCCAACAGCGCGGTATGCACCGCCACGCGCGTGGGCCTGATTACCGGCCGTTACCAATATCGCATTCCCGTGGGCTTGCAGGAGCCGCTCGGCCCTGGCGACGTGGGCCTTCCCCCGGAACACCCCACCCTGCCCTCGCTGCTGCGCAAGGCCGGCTACAAGACCACGCTGGTGGGCAAATGGCACATGGGCAATCTTCCCAAATACGGCCCGCTGCAAAGCGGCTATGACGAATTCTGGGGCCTGCGCGGCGGAGGCGTAGACTATTTCCGCCACGGCTTCGGCGATGCGAAAGACCTGTGGGACGGCGACACCCCGGTCGAGAAGACCGGCTATATGACCGACCTGCTGGGCGATGCCGCCATCGCCGCGCTGGAGCGCCGGGCCGAGGACAAGCAGCCGTTCTTCATCTCGCTCCACTTCACCGCGCCGCATTGGCCATGGGAGGCCAATGACGAGGAAGGCAAGGCCGAGGCGGACCGCATCGCCAAGATCCCCGGTGGCTTCAGCCATTACGATGGCGGCACGATGGAGACCTACAAGAAGATGATGCTCTCGCTCGACGAGAATGTCGGGCGGGTACTCATGCGGCTCAAGGAACTGGGGCTGGACGAGAATACCGTGGTAGTCTTCACCAGCGACAATGGGGGGGAGCGTTTCTCCGACAATTGGCCCTTCACCGGCCGCAAGACGGAACTGCTCGAAGGCGGGCTGCGCATTCCCGCTATCGTGCGTTGGCCGGGCGTGACCAAGGCCGGCACCACCAGCGAAAGCGAGATCATCTCGATGGACTGGCTCCCCACTTTCCTCGCCGCTGGCGGAGGCAAGCAGGACCCGGCCTTTCCCAGCGATGGGCGCGATATCCTTCCCGCGATCAGGGGCGAAACCATGCCCGAACGCACACTGTTTTGGCGCTTCACCAACAAGGGCCAGGAAGCGGCGCTGCGTGGCCGATGGAAATATCTCAAAATCGCCGGAAACACCTTCCTGTTCGACGTCTTTGCCGATCCGCTCGAGCGCGCCAATCTGAAGGACCGCTACCCAGCGCGCTTCGCGGAACTGCAGAATGCCTATGCCGAATGGAGCAAGGGCATGCTGTTCGATCCCAATGCCCCCAGTTACGGCTTCACCGGCCAGCAACTGGCGGATCACTTCGGCATCGACAGCTAGGGGAACCGCACTGCGGCTTGGACCCCGCCCGAGGGGTCCCGGGGGTGGGCCAAGAGGGGGGTTGCATTGCGGCAATGTCTGCCGCTGCAGCTCGCCCGCCCCCGGCTTCCCTTGTCCTCAGTTCCTCGAAGCGGCTCTGGGCCCGAAAGCGGGCGCGAAGATTCCCAAAGCCACGATCAGCACTGCCACTGCGACTGCCATGGTGGCGATCAGCGTCATGATCGTCTCCAGCGGCAGCATCATCCGCAGCGCGGCAGCACCGGCAAAGGGCGCCAGCACGATGCCGGCCACGCGGCCCCAGCCGCCTGCCCAGCCGATCCCGCTCGAACGCATTTCGGGCGGGTAGCTCAGTGTGGCGAGATTGTTGATCCCCGTCTGTCCACCGACCTGCGTGAAGTTCCACACGATCAATGCGCCAAGGAATATCCCGCTGCTGAACGGCACCTGCCCCAGCAGGAACAGGGCGACTGCCTCAACCAGGAAGAAGGCCGCGATCAGCCAGTAGGGGTTCACCCGGTCCATCAGGAAGCCCATGATCAGCGTGCCGGTGGCTCCGCCGATGAAGGAGATCATCGCGGACACGGCGAATTCCTGAATCGGAATGCCACCCAGTTCCTGGAAGAACGTGGCCATCCAGTTGGTCAGCAGCGCGATATTGCCGAGCGAGATGAAGCACGCGACCCACAGGATCATCGTCTGCAGGAAATAGGGCTTGTGCAGCAGAGCCAAGGGCCCGGCGCCGCTCTTCTCGCGAGGCGGCCTGTTGCCATATTGGAAAGTCGATCCGGCAGAAATCGGCGCACTCGCATCGAGGAGCTTGATCGTGGCCGGGATCTTCGGGTCCTGCGGATTGCGGGCCAGGCGGAAAGCAAGCGATTCCGGGATCAGCATCAGCAGTGGCACCGCCACGAAGCCGAGCACGCCGCCGACCCAGAAGCCGATCTGCCAGCCATAGAGATCGAGCAGCCAGGCCGCGATCACCCCGCTGGCGGCATTGCCTGCCGAGAACAGCACCAGCGCCATGGCCATGAAGCCAGCACGCCAGCGCCGCGGCGTCATTTCCGAAAGCAGTGCCAGGCCGATGGGCAGCATGGCGGAAAAGAAGATGCCGGAAACGCCGCGCAGCACCGCCATCTGCGTGACCGTCTGGGCATAGGCGCCCATGATCGAGAGCACGCCGAAGCACAGGGCGCACAGGCCCAGCACCGGACGCCGCCCCACCTTGTCGGCCAGCGGGGGCATCAGGAACGCGCCCACGGCCATGCCGACATAGGTCCAGAAGATCACCACATCCATGTCGGCCGGCTTGGCATCCAGCCCATGCGCGATGGCAGGCAGGATCTTGCCGAAGAAATACATGTCGAAGCCGTCGATGAAGAGGACCAGCGAACAGACGACAAGCATCATCACTTCCCGGCCGCCGATACGGCGCCCGTCAATGAAGGCTTCGACGTCGAAACGATTCTCCTGCGCGCCGGGTATCCCGGCCGTGCTGCTGGCCATCAGGCTTATCTCCCCCAAATTTCGCGGATTTATTCGCGATTAGCTTTTGCGGGAGAGTGGCCGCGCGGCACTGGCGCGTCAATCAGAGTTTGACGCCGACAACACCGCCCGGCGACGCAAAACCTCAGGCAGCGCGCTGGACAGTGTTGCGACCGGCTTCCTTGGCTTCGTAAAGTGCGGCATCGACGCGGGCGAGCAGGTTGTTGGCATCGTCCCCTTCCCGCCACAGCGCATAGCCGACACTGGCGGTGACCTGCGGCAGCCCGCCTTCGGCGCTTTCCTGCTCGATCGCGTGACGCAGCCTCTCGGCCGCAGCCTGCGCCTCTTCCTGTCCCGCGCCGGGCAGCAGCCAGACGAATTCCTCGCCGCCCATGCGCCCGATCAGGTCGCTTGCGCGGGCCTGCGCACGCGCGATGTCGGCAATCCGCACCAGCACGTCGTCGCCGGTCTGGTGGCCGCTCGTATCGTTGACCCGCTTGAAATGGTCGATGTCGAACAGGATCAGCGCGGTGGGCCGCCCGTCCTGTTCCGAACGGCGGATACACTTCTGAAGCTGAGTGATGGTGCGGCGGCGATTGGCAAGGCCCGTCAGCGGATCGGTATGCGCCAGATATTGCGCTTCCGCTGCAAGGCGCATGGCGCGCGTCCGCTCCTTATCCAGCGCTTCCTGTCGCTGGTGATGTTCCGTCACATCCATCACCACGCCGAACATGCAGGCCAGCTGGCCGCTTTCGGTGAATTCGTTGGTCGCATACATCTTGAGGATGCGCTCGTCGCCCGTGGGCGGACGGATGCGATATTCGAAGCTGTAGCGCGCGCGGTCCTTCGCATGATGCGCCAGCTGGCCGAACAGTTCCGCGCCGCCGTCGGGCAGCATGGCGGTAAGGTCGCCCGGGTCGCGCCCCAAGGTCGGGTCGAGCCCGTTGATGAGATACATCTGGCGCGACCAGTCCTGCTCGCCGGTGCGCGGATCGTAGCGCCAGCGTCCGATCCGGCCGACTTCCTCGGCCATGTTGAGCATCAGCAGGTTCTCGCGCATGCGGGCATTGCGCGCCTTGAGCCGCAGGGCGAGCCGGTCATTGTCGAGCAACAGTGCCGCCAGCGGCAGCGAAGTGGCCATCATCAGCAACATCACGAGCTGCAGGATGATCCCGGCCTCGAACGGCGTGAATTCGAGATAGGAGGCCGAGGGAGTGTGCCCGCCGATCGAGCGGAGCGTGCCGGCCAGACCGAAGACGAAGGTCCCCAGCGAAGCGCCGATCTGGCCATACCGGGTCACGATCAGGACGAGCGCCGACACGACCACTGCGATCAACGAGACGTGGCTGAAGCCCAATGCCATCCACGAGAGGGCAAACAGGGTGATCATGGAGATTATGAGCCACACCGGCCGCCGTTCGGCGGCGCTCCGCTCACCCTCGCGGCGGCGACGCAGCCAGTCATGCAAATAAAGCAGGATCGGCGCACCGACCGTAGTGCCCAGCGTGGTGGTCAATATCCACCAGATGAATTGCACGGAATCCTGATGCGGCCGGAACGGCAGGGCAATGATCCCGCTCGCCAGCGAGCCGAGGACCACGCCCAGGAATAGCAGGGTCATGTCGCGCAGCCGCAGCGCCTCGAGCTTGCGGCGGCCGATCACGAAATGCGCGATGGTGACGATCACCACCGGCTCCACCAGATTGGCGACGAGATAGCCGAGCGAATCGCCGAACCCGACGCCCACCCAGGCATTGAAGACCAGATTGCCCACTGCCAGCGCGGCAATCACCGGCAGGCGTTGCCCGCGCTTTGCCACATAGAGCGCGGAGACGGCCAAGGCACTGGGCAGCCACAACAGCAGCACAGCGCCACCGGCATCGCGCAGCGAAACGGAGGCCATCGCGCTTGCCAGCCAGACCAGCGCCACCCCCGCCGCAAACAGCCCGTCTTTGACGATCTTGCTGTCCAATGCCTCCTCCTCAATCGTCGACGGATAACCGCGAGGAGTGAAGCTATGGTAAACCGAACGGCTACCGTTTTGCGGACGGCAAAAGAAACGGGCCCCGTGCCGAAACACGGAGCCCGCTATCCTACCCAAAATCGGGTCAATTTATCAGGCGGCGTCGGCCTGACGCTGCTGCGCTTCGAGATTGAGCATCTCGGCCAGCAGGAATGCCAGTTCGAGCGACTGCGCCGCGTTGAGACGCGGGTCGCAATGGGTGTGGTAACGATCGGCCAGACGTTCGTCGGTGATCGCAACGGCACCGCCGGTGCATTCGGTCACGTCCTGCCCGGTCATTTCCACATGGATGCCGCCGGCATGGGTTCCTTCGGCCCGGTGCACCGCGAAGAAGCCCTTCACTTCCGACAGGATGCGGTCGAACGGACGGGTCTTGTAGCCGCTTTCCGCCTTCACGACATTGCCGTGCATCGGATCGCAGCTCCACACCACCGGATGGCCTTCACGCTTCACGGCCCGCACCAGCTTGGGCAGACCGGCTTCCACCTTGTCATGGCCGTAACGGCTGATCAGCGTCATGCGGCCGGCCTCGCGGCTCGGGTTCAACGTGTCGAGCATGCGCAGCAGAGCGTCCGGCTCCAGGCTGGGGCCGCACTTCATGCCGATGGGGTTCTGCACCCCGCGCAGGAACTCGACATGGGCCGAACCGTCGAAACGGGTGCGGTCGCCGATCCACAGCATGTGCGCGCTGGTATCGTACCAGTCGCCGGTGAGCGAATCCTGCCGGGTCAGCGCCTGCTCATAGGGAAGCAGCAGCGCCTCATGGCTGGTGTAGAAGCTCGCGCTCTTCAGCTGCGGCGCGTGTTCCGGATCGATCCCGCAGGCTTCCATGAAGTCCAGCGCCTCGCCAATGCGGTCGGCGATGTCGCGGAACTTGTCGGCCCAGGGGCTGCGGCCCATGAAATCGAGCGTCCACTTGTGGACCTGACGCAGGTTCGCATAACCGCCGCCCGCGAAAGCGCGCAGCAGGTTCAGCGTCGCCGCCGACTGGCTGTAGGCGCGGATCATCCGCTCCGGATCGTTGCGGCGCTGGGCATCCTCGAAATCGATGCCATTGATGATGTCGCCGAAATAGCTCGGCAGTTCCTTGCCGCCGATCGTCTCGGTGGGGGCGCTGCGCGGCTTGGCGAACTGGCCGGCCATGCGGCCCACCTTCACTACCGGCTGTTTGCTGGCGAAAGTCAGCACCGCAGCCATCTGCAGCAGCACGCGGAACGTGTCGCGGATGTTGTTCGGGTGGAACTCGGCAAAGCTTTCGGCGCAGTCCCCGCCCTGGAGCAGGAAACCGCGGCCATGGACCACTTCGGCCAGTTCGGCCTTGAGAGCACGCGCCTCGCCCGCAAAGACGAGCGGCGGATAGGCCGACAGCGTATCCACTGCCGCATCCAGCGCTTTTTCGTCTTCATAGACCGGAAGGTGCTTCGCTTCGAAGTTCTTCCAGCCCTCGGGGGTCCAGCTCTTAGCCACTTTTTGTCTCTGCCTGTTATGGGAAGGCGGCGCAAATAGGCGCTCGCGCGCCAGATTGCAAAGGTTACACTCTCAACTACTCTGATCGATATATTCGATCTCAGGGAGCCAGCGGCATGGGCGCCGCGGAAGCCGCCGCTGCTCCGGCCCCGGACGGGGCCGAACGCGCCAGTTGCTGGCCCTGCGGAATCACCGCCACGCGCATCCCCTGTCCGGCGGGGAGGAAGTGACCGGCGAGTTCCTTCATCCGTTCCGGCGTGGTCACCGTGAAGTCATCGAACAGCGAACCGACGGTTGCGATCCGCTCCGGCTGGGTCGTCACTCCTTCGACCAGGTTCATCCAGATGCCATGCGCGGAAAGCGAGCGCGACAGCTGCTGCAGGATCGGCTCGGTCACCCGGACGATCTCGTCCTGATCCGGGCCGTTCTTCGCCAGATCGGCAGCGATATTGTCAGCCACCGCGAAGAATTCGGGCACCATCTCGGGCTTGAGCTGTGCCAGCGCCATGAAGCGCCCGCCACTGTCGATATCCGTCGGCCAGCTGGCCATGACGAAGGGCGTATAGCTTGCCCCGGCCTTCTCGCGCATCGCATCGAGCAGGCGGTTGTTGTAGATATCGCCCAGCACCGTCAGTTCGCGCGATACCGGCACGCCTTTTACCCCGCCGCCCAGCGGCCAGGCGACCACGGCGGCGGCCTGATCAGCCTCGCCATTGTGATGCAGCACCACCGGTTCAGCCGGCACGGGCGAGAAGGACACGCCCCGCGCCAGTGCCTCGGGCGGGATTGGCGCGCGCGGCGGCAGGGCGCCGAAAGTGCGCGCCAGTTCCGCCTCGGTCGCTGCCGGATCGATATCGCCAAAGACCATCACTTCCACCGGCCCCTGCCGCAGCAGCGGTTCCCACACATGGCGGAAGCCCTCCGGAGTCGCCCCACCCAGCTGGGCCGGGGTCGGGGTCGCGAAACGGGCATCGCGATTGTCGAGAATCCAGTCGAGATCGCGGTTCATCACGCTCATCGGATCTGCATTGAGGCTGTCATAGCCCAGCTGCCCAAGTGCCTTGGCACGATCGAACGCAGGCACATCCCAACGCGGCAAGGCCAGCTTTGCGGCAAACAGCCACAGTTGGTCGGCCAGATCTTCCTGCCGGGTCTGTGCCTCGAATTGGAACGCGCCATTGTCGATCGAGAAATCGAAGCCGAGCTTGCGGCCCGAGGCAATGGCATCGAGCTGCGAGGCACCGAGCGGCCCAAGGCCCGAGGCGACCAGCGCCGACTGGCCCAGGCTGATATAGGGCGCATCCTCGGCCGCGAAGGCGCGATAACCGCTGCCGAACCGCACGCGCACCGTAATCCGCCCCGGTTCGTTATCCGTCCGCCAGACCAGTGCATGAACGCCATTGGCGTAATCGAGCTGCTCGATCTCGCGCACGCCGATCAGGTGGCGCGAGACGGGCTGCGCCGGCGTGCCGATGGTAGGCATATCGGCAAAGCTCAATGCCCCGGTGGCGACACGGGCGCCATTATCGGCTGCGACCGGTTCCAGCAGAGCGCTGCGAAGCTGCTCTTCCGTGACCTCGCCAGCCTTGGGCGTCAGCAGGATCGCGCGGGTCACCGTGCCCTTGAAGAGCTGCTTGGAATGCTCGAACACTGCCTGCGGCGTGAAGCGGCTGCGCATCTCGCGCAGAACATTGAGGAAGGTTTCCGGAGAGGCGACCGATTCCCGAATGTCGACCGCATTGACGAGATCGTCGGCCAGCCGGGCTCCGGGCTGGTTGATGCGCTGATCGTACATATCGGCGAAGGCCACGTCGATTTCGGACAACTCGCGAGCAATATCTTCCTCGCTCGGCGGCGTTTCCAGTGCATCGGCGATCACTGCCCGCACGTCGTTCAGCGCGGCCTTCCAGTCATTGCCCAGAGGCGTGACATTGATGAAGGTCACATTGGCGGAACGGCTCATTTCCCGGCGTTCCACGCTTGCGAGGACGAAGCTGCCCCCTGCGCGGGAACGCTCCATCAACCGCCGGTTGATGATCTGTTCGGCAACCCGGTCGATCATCAGCTGGCGGTTATACTCCAGATTGTCGGTCGGCTTGCCCCAGGGCCGCAGCACCGCCACGATGATGCCGCGCGGCAGATCGGGCTCCACCATCACGCGCGTCTCGCCCATCGGGCTGTCGAGGCCTGCGACCTTGGGCGCGCCCTTGGGGGCGACGGGCTTGCCGAAATCGGGCGCCTTTGCCGGTGCGCCCTTGCCCTTCCAGTCGGAATAATATTGCTCGATCAGCCGGGCGAAATGGTTGGGATCGCCATCGCCCACGATCACGATGGTAGTGTTTTCGGGGCGATACCAGCGGCTGTGAAATGCCTTCAGGGCTGCGCTTGTAGCAGCCTGGAGAGTTGCCTCCGTCCCGGACGGCGCGCGGGTCGCCAGCAGCTGGTCCTTGTAGAACAAGGCGCTCGACGCGTCGGAAAAGCGCTTGCCCGGCCCGCCATTCTCACGGTTTTCCGCGAGCACGATCGGCACTTCGGCGGCAATGTTCGCATCGCTCAGCAAGGGCTCGCGGATCATGCCGGACAGCAGCTTCATGCTCTCATCCAGCTTGGCGTCGGTCGCGTCAGGAAGATCGAGCTGATAGGCTGTCTGGGTGGGCGAGGTGATCGCATTGGTATCCGATCCCAGCCGTGCACCCAGCCTCTGCCAGGTGGGAATCGCCTGCCCGTTGGCGAGATATTTCGACTCGCGGAAGGTGAGGTGCTCGATCAGGTGGGCAAAGCCGCGCTCGCTTTCCTGTTCGTTGAGCGAGCCGGCGTCGATGCGCACTCGGATCGAAACCTGCTGGCCCGGCACGAGATTCTCCCGAACGGCGTAGCGCAGCCCGTTGGGCAGTTCGCCGAACAGCCAGTCCTTGTCATGCGGGATATCGCCGCCGCGATAGATCCACGGATCGTCGGGCTTGAGCGATGCAGGCGGAACCGTTGCGGCAGTCGACGGGACGAATACAGTCGAAACCTCGTCCCGCGCCTGCACTGCGGGAGTGACCGCAACCAGCAGGGCAAGGAAGGGCGCAAGCAGCCGCACGGCGCGCGAGTGGATATTCATGGCGTCCTTTTAAGGAGTGAGGGCATGAAGGGATAGTGAATGGTGCAAAACAAGCTCTACCTTGCCGCACCGGGGCCCTGCGCCTAAATTCACTCCCATGTATATCGAGACAGAAACCACGCCGAACCCCGCGACGCTCAAATTCCTGCCCGGACAGGCCGTGATGGCTACCGGCACGCGGGAATTCGCTTCACCCGAAGCTGCGGAAGCGTCCCCGCTTGCCGATGCCCTGTTCGGCACCGGCGAAGTGGTCAATGTGCTGTTCGGGCGGGAATTCGTTTCCGTCACCGCCGCACCCGGCGCGGACTGGTCAGCGCTCAAGCCGCAGGTCGTGGCGATCCTGCTCGATCATTTCATCAGCCAGGCACCGCTGTTCCATGCCGGCACTGCCGCCGACATTGCCGTGCCGCCGGAAGACGAAGATCTGGGCGACGATCCGGCCCACGCCGATATCGTGGCGCAGATTCGCGAACTCATCGAAACCCGCGTGCGCCCGGCAGTGGCCGGCGACGGGGGCGATATCCAGTATCGCGGTTTCCGCGAAGGGGTGGTCTATCTCTCCATGCAGGGTGCCTGTTCGGGCTGCCCCTCCTCCACCGCGACGCTCAAGCACGGGATCGAGGGCCTGCTGAAGCATTACGTCCCCGAAGTCACCGAAGTGCGGGCCGCCTGAGATGGGTGAGCCCCTGTCGGACGCCGCGCTCGACCAGCTGTTCCGCACCGCGCGGACCTATAATGGCTATCTCGATAAGCCGGTCGGCACCGAGCAGCTGCACGCGATCTGGGATCTGGTGAAGATGGGGCCGACTTCGGCCAACCAGCTTCCTGCTCGGCTCGTCTGGCTCACCACTCCGGAGGCCAAGGAAAGGCTGGCGAAGCACGCCGGGGGCAGCAACGGCGACAAGATCCGCAAGGCGCCGGTCAGCGTGATCATCGCCATGGACGTGGATTTCCACGAGCAATTGCCGTGGCTCTTCCCCCATGCCGATGCGAAGAGTTGGTTCGACGGGAACGAACCGGGCCGCGAACTTTCCGCCCTGCGCAATTCGACGCTTCAGGGGGCCTATTTCATTCTCGCCGCCCGCGCGCTCGGGCTCGATACCGGCCCGATGTCGGGCTTCGACAATGCGGCTGTTGACGCGGAATTCTTTGCCGATCAGCCCAGGTGGAAGTCCAATTTCATCTCGACTTTGGGCTATGGCGACCCCGCCACCATCTTCCCTCGCAGTCCAAGGCCCGATTTCGAGGTCTTCAACCGCGTGCTCTGACGCGCTAGCGCAGAGCATAATGAAGACACTTGCCATAGATTGCGCCACCGAGGGCTGCTCCGTAGCCCTGTTCCAAGGCGATGACTGGGTTGCGGGGGAGTTCCGCATGCTCGGGCGCGGCCATGCCGAACAGCTGGTTCCGATGATCGCGCAATTGCCCGAACGGGGCCGTACGGACCGGATCTGCGTGTCGCTTGGCCCCGGCAGCTTCACTGGCGTGCGTATCGGCCTTGCCGCCGCGCGGGCGCTGGGCCTTGCCTGGCGGGCGGAAGTGCTTGGCTATCCTACTCTGGCGCTGGTTGCCGCCATGGCGCGGGGAGATAGGGGCACACAGCCGGTCACCGTCTGCATGACCGGCGGCCATGGCGAATGGTTCCTGCAGGACTTCTCGGCGGAAGGCATGCCCGAAGGCCCGCTTGAATCGCTGCGCCCCGATGCCGCGGCAACCCGCCCCTGCCATGCGCTGATCGCCGGGACGCAGTCCGAAGCGCTTGTCTCCGCCAAGGGCAGCGGCGCGGCCCTGCCCCTCTGGCCCGAGGCAGGGCACCTGCCCCTCCTGCCGGCCGCGCTGCTCACTCCGGCGCTTTCCCCAATCTACGGCCGCGCGCCCGATGCCCGCCTGCCGGGAGCGGCGGCATGAGTGCCCCCAAAGATCCCGTCGATCACATCATGGAAGTGATGGAAGGCGCGTTCGATCCCGCCTTCGGCGAAGCTTGGACCCGCAGGCAGGTCAGCGACGCGTTGATCATGGGGAATTGCCGCCATCTTTTGCTCGATGCCGATCTGCAAGTTCCTGATGTTTTTGGGAAAGCGGCAGGATTTACTCTTTCGCGAGAAGCTGCGGGCGAAGAAGAGCTGTTGCTGATCGCGGTCCTGCCCGATTTCCGGCGAATGGGAGTCGCTTCCGCGCTGATGGAGCGCCTGATCGCCGACGCGCGCATGCGCGGAGTGACGCGCATGTTCCTTGAAATGCGCGACGGCAACCCGGCAGAGGCGCTCTATCTCCGTCATGGATTTGAGCCTGTGGGTCGCCGTCCGAATTATTACAATCGGGGTTCGATTGCCGGGATCGACGCCATTACCTTTGCGTTAGGGCTTTAGATCATAAAGGCTTAACTTGACCGAGGACGACAGTTCTTCACCGTTCCCCGCACTGCACTTGAATTTCGAATTTGTTTCATGCAAGGCGCCAAATCCGGTCCCATACCGGAAAAACACGTAAGCGAGCCCCCCTCTCGCTGGAATTGAGGACATTATGGACACCATCGAAAATGACATGACCGAGACGCTGATCACGCTCACCTCGGATATCGTCGCAGCTCATGTCAGCAATAATAGCGTCGCGGTCGAAGAACTTCCCAGCCTGATCCAGAATATCTACGGCGCCCTCGCCGGTCTTGGCCAGAAAGTCGAACCCGAAGTCGCTCCGCTGGAACCCGCCGTTTCTGTCCGTGCGTCCGTGAAGCCCGACTACATCATCTGCCTGGAAGACGGTAAGAAGATGAAGATGCTCAAGCGCCACCTGATGACGGCCTACAACATGACGCCGGAGGAATATCGCGCGCGCTGGAACCTGCCCGCCGATTACCCGATGGTTGCCCCCAATTATGCGGAAAAGCGCCGCGAGCTGGCCAAGAAGATCGGCCTCGGCCGCAAGCCCGGCCAGAAGCGCGGTCGCCGCAAAAAGGAAGCCTGAGTCTCACAAAGTCTCACTGCAGGTTGAAAAAACGCCCCATGGGTCTACAACCCGTGGGGCGTTTTGATTGACGGGGCTAGCGTTGAATCAACCCATTGATATTGAGCAGCTCTGCAACGAGCGGGGACTGCGGATTACCGAGCAGCGGCGCATCATTGCCCGTGTGCTTTCCGAAAGCACGGATCATCCCGATGTCGAGCTGCTGCACGAGCGCGCCTCCGCGATCGATCCCAAGATCTCGATCGCGACGGTGTACCGCACCGTGCGCCTGTTCGAGGAAGCAGGCATTCTCGACCGGCATGATTTCGGCGATGGCCGCGCGCGCTATGAAGCCGCGCCCGAGGCCCATCACGATCACCTGATCGATGTCGAATCCGGCAAGGTCGTGGAATTCGTCGATCCCGAGCTGGAAGCCCTGCAGCGTGTGATCGCCGAAAGGCTGGGCTATCGCCTGGTCGATCACCGCATGGAGCTTTACGGCGTCCGGCTCGACCGAGAGGACTGACGGAACGGCCGTGATGAGTGGCGCCCTTGCCCTCGATCCGCCCCGTATCAAACCGCTCGGCTGGCTGCTGATCTCCGTCAGGCTCGTGCTGATGGTGGCCCTGCTCGCCCTGTGTCTTCCGCTGCATGGATTGTGGAAAGCGCTGCGGCTGGACCGGTTCTGGCCGCGCGTTTTCCTTACCGGAATCGGCGCGATCTGCGGCTTGCAGATCGAACGGCGCGGCCGCCCGGTGCGCGGCGCGCTGCTGGTTTCCAATCACGTGAGCTGGCTCGACATTCCCGCCCTCGCCCAGACGGCGGGCAGCGCCTTTGTGGCGCATGACGGGCTTTCGGCCTTTCCCCTGCTCAAGTTCCTCTGCCGCCTGAACGAGACGGTGTTCGTCGCCCGGCACGACCGGGCCAGCATCGCCCGGCAAGTGGAGGATGTGCGCCATGCGATCGACCATGGCGGCACGCTGACCCTGTTCGCCGAAGGCACCACCAGCGACGGGACCGGCCTGCTGCCGTTCAAGAGCGCGCTGTTCTCCGCCGTCAGCCCCTTGCCGGAAGGCGTTGCCGTCCAGCCAGTGCTGCTGGCCTATGACGAAGTGCCCGGCATTGCCTGGGTGGGCGAGGAACACGGGCTCGACAATTTCAAGCGCATCCTCGCGCGGCTGCGGCCGCTGCATCTGACTGTGCATTTCCTTCCGCCGCTTACGGGCGAACAGCTTGCCAGCCGCAAGACCATGGCAATCGCCGCGCAGGAGGCGCTGCATCGGGCACTGGCCCGCTGAGCCGTCACCCCCTTCACTCCGGCCCGCATTTCCCCTAAACGCCGCCGCCATGCGACAGAGCCCGCCCCCCCGGACCTACAGGGTCAAGAGCTTCGGCTGCCAGATGAACGTCTATGACGGCGAGCGTATGGCCGAACTGCTGGCCGAACGCGGCCTTTCCGCCGCGCCCGAGGGCGAGGATGCGGATCTGGTCGTGCTCAATACCTGCCACATCCGCGAGAAGGCGGCAGAGAAAGTCTATTCGGACATCGGCCGCCTGCGCCGCGAGGACGGGTCCAGCCCGCTGATCGCCGTGGCCGGCTGCGTTGCGCAGGCCGAGGGCGAGGAAATCATGGCCCGCGCCCCTGCCGTCTCCATGGTGGTCGGCCCGCAAGCCTATCACCGCCTGCCCGAGATGCTCGAAAAGGCCACCCATGGCGAACGCGCGACCGATACGGACATGCCGGCCGACGCCAAGTTCGCTGCCCTGCCCGCCCGCCGCCGCAGCGGGCCGACCGCTTTCCTGACGGTGCAGGAAGGGTGCGACAAGTTCTGCACCTATTGCGTCGTCCCCTATACGCGCGGCGCAGAAATTTCCCGTCCTTACAAGGATCTGATTGCCGAAGCGCAGAGGCTGGCCGAAGCCGGGGCACGCGAGATCACCTTGCTCGGGCAGAATGTGAATGCCTGGACCGGCGAGGACGACAAGGGCCGCACCCTCGGGCTCGACGGTCTTATCAGGGCACTCGCCAAGCTACCGGAATTGCAGCGAATTCGCTACACCACCAGCCACCCGAACGACATGACCGACGGCCTCATCGCCGCCCATGGCGAGATCGACAAGCTGATGCCCTATCTGCACCTGCCGGTACAGAGCGGCTCCGACCGGGTGCTGAAGGCGATGAACCGCAGCCATACGGTCGACAGCTATCTGCGCCTGCTGGAACGTGTGCGTGCCGCCCGGCCCGACATTGCCTTGTCCGGCGATTTCATCGTCGGCTTCCCCGGCGAGACGGATGCCGAGTTCGAGGAAACACTCGGTCTCGTCGACGCCGTCGGCTATGCCGCCGCCTTCAGCTTCAAATATTCCCCCCGCCCCGGCACGCCCGCAGCGACGATGGCGGACCAGATCGCCCTTTCCGTGATGGACGAGCGTCTGCAGCGCCTGCAGGCCGCGCTCAATCGCGACCAGCTTGCCTTCAATCAGGCTTCCGTAGGCAAGACCTGCACTGTGCTGGTGGAGCGCAAGGGCAAATACCCCGGCCAGTGGCTGGGCAAGTCGCCCTGGCTGCAATCGGTCCATTTCGAGGGCGAGGCCGCGATTGGCGACATCGTGACGGTAGAACTGGCCGAAGCGGGGCCGAACTCGATTTCCGGCCGCCTGCTGCAACCCGCCATTGCCTGAGCCGCTACGCCTTCACGCCAGGATCATTGGGCGAGATAGGCCCCGTCCACCGGATAATAGGCGCCGGTCACGAAGCTGGCCGCGTCGCTGAGCAGGAAATTGGTCAGCGCGGCCACTTCCTCCGGTTGCCCGAGACGACCGATGGGATGCATACCCACCAGCGCGGCGCGCGCCTCGTCCGTCATGGCATTTTCGATCAGCGGGGTTTCGATGAAACCCGGACCAACGGCATTCACGCGGATACCTTGGGCGGAATATTCGAGCGCGGCCGACTTGGTCATCCCGCACACACCGTGCTTGGCCGTGACGTAAGCTGCCGCCCCGCGCCAGCCGACCGAACCCAGGATCGAGGCCATGTTGACGATGGAGCCGCCGCCGCTGCGCAGCATGGCCGGTATCTGGTAGCGCATGCCATAGAACACGCCGTGCAGATTCACGCCGATCACGCGGTGCCAGTCCTCCAGCTCGATCTCGCCCACCGGCTTGTCGGCCCCGGCGATCCCGGCATTGTTCACGGCAAGATCGAGCCTGCCGAACTGCTCCACCGCAAAATCGACCATGGCCTTCACCTGCGTCGCATCGGCCGTATCCACCTTGAAGGCCAGCGCGCCATTGCCCGCTTCCGCCGCGAGTTTCTGCGCGCCCTCCAGATTGTAATCGGCCACGACCACCCTCGCCCCATGCGCTGCCAGATCAAGCGCGATCGCCGCGCCGATTCCCGATGCCCCGCCGGTGACGATGGCTACCTTGCCGGAAAAGTCCTGTGTCATGGGTGCTCTCCAATGCTGCCTGTAGGATATACGGATAGATGCCTGAGCAGTTCTTTCCCTGTCATGACTCAAACCGGCAGACTGCTCCCAGCCCGACGCACAAAAGCAACATCCGCGTGGTTTTCCACCGGCACGAGCGGCCCGCCCGCTTGCCCTCGTCCACTCCTGTATTATCTTCCCAGTTACAGACCGAAAGGAGCGCATGGCCCGCAAAGCAGATCGTGCCGGTTACGCGGCACTCGCCCATCCCGAAGATCGCCGCGATCCGTCGCGCCGCGCCAGGGTGGAAGTGGAGTTCGACGAGCAGACCGTGCTGGGCGCGCTGTTCGGTGAATTCGACGCCAATTTGGTCCAGCTCGAAAATCGGCTGGGCGTCTATATCGCGGCGCGCGGCAACAAGGTGCAGATCGAAGGGCCGGACGATGCCGTCGCGCGTGCGCGCGATGTGCTGAAAGGCATGCATCAACGCCTGCTCACCGGGCAGCAGCTCGATGCCGGGGCCATCGAATCGCTCATCGCCATGTCGAGCGAACCCACGCTGGAAGGCATCATCTCCGGCGATGCGGAACGCCCGCCGATCATGATCCGCACCCGCAAGAAGACGATCGTGCCGCGCTCCGCCGCGCAGATCGACTATATGCGGGCACTGGCGCGCGAAGACATCATCTTCGCGCTGGGCCCGGCGGGTACCGGCAAGACCTATCTGGCCGTGGCTCAGGCCGTCAGCCAGCTCATCACCGGCAGCGTGCAGCGCCTGATCCTCTCCCGCCCCGCGGTCGAAGCTGGCGAGCGGCTGGGCTTCCTGCCCGGCGACATGAAGGAGAAGGTCGATCCCTATCTCCGCCCGCTCTACGACGCGCTGTATGACTGCATGCCGCCCGAACAGGTGGAACGGCGGCTGGCCAGCGGTGAGATCGAAATCGCGCCCATCGCCTTCATGCGCGGCCGCACTTTGGCCGATGCTTTCGTCATTCTGGACGAGGCGCAGAACACCACGCGCGAGCAGATGAAGATGTTCCTCACCCGCTTCGGCCAGAACAGCCGCATGGTGATCTGCGGCGACCCGAAACAGGTGGACATTCCCGGCGGCCCGAACATGAGCGGCCTGAACGATGCCGTGGCCCGGCTGGAAGGCGTGGACGGCATTGCCGTCTCCCGCTTCACCTCCGGCGACGTGGTGCGCCACCCGATCGTCGGCCGGATCGTCGAGGCATACGAGGGCAAGGACGGGTAACTTCGTCGCCCCCGCGAAAGCGGGGGTCCCGCTGTCTTTTCAGCCAACAGACAATTCCCGATATCACCTGCCCTTCCAAATCGCGGGATTCCCGCTTTTGCGGGAATGACGAAAGATGAGTAAGGGCGGCTGGATCTACATGACAGGCGACCGCTATCGCGGCGGCATCTACACAGGCGTAACGGGAGATCTGGCGGCCCGCATGGTCCAGCATCGAGCGGGCACCGGCTCGGAATTTGTGGCGAAATATGGCTTCACCCGGTTGGTCTATATGGAATTCCATGATCGGATCGAGGACGCCATCGCTCGTGAGAAGGCGATCAAGAAATGGCGTCGCGCCTGGAAAATCGAGTTGATCGAAACGATGAATCCCGATTGGGATGATCTGTTCGACACACTCAACGCATGAATTATAGCGGGGTCCCCGCTTTCGCGGGGACGACGGAGAAATCTTGGAACTCGAAATCGACATCGAAGAGCCCTGGCCCGCCGGCCAATGGGAAGAACTGGCCGAAGCGGCAGTGGATGCCCTGGCGCAGGTCGCGCCGGAGCTGGGCAATCCGCGCCTGTGCGTGAGCCTGATTTTCACCTCGGACGAGGAAATCCACGCGCTCAATCGCGAATGGCGCCAGCGCGACAAGCCGACCAATGTGCTGTCCTTCCCCATGCTGGAGCGCGAGGACCTGCTTGCCCTGCCCCCGGAAGGCCCGCCCGAATTGCTGGGCGATATCGCCCTCGCCCATGAGACCTGCGCGCGCGAAGCGGCGGAAAAGGGCGTTCCGCTGGAACATCACGCGACTCATCTGATCGTCCATGGATTGCTGCATCTGGCCGGTCATGACCACGAAATATCTCCCGCCGATGCGGACGCTATGGAAGCGCTGGAAACAAAGGCGCTTGCGCTAATGGGAATTGCAGACCCATATGGCGACCGCGAGCAATGACAGGAGATAATAGCAAGGCCATGTCCGACACGGGCAGGACGGGCGAATCCAGCAATGGAGACGCGGACAGTAAAGGCGGCTTGTGGGGTTCCATCCGCCGCTTCTTCGATGCAGACAATGGGGAGACCTCGCTGCGTGCGCAGTTGGAGGAGGCCATTGCCGAGCATGAGGACGAGCATCCCAGCGGCGACGCCGGGAAGACCAATGGCGACCTGTCGCCGCTCGAACTCACCATGCTGCGCAACCTGCTGCATTTCAGCGAACACGATGCCGACGACGTGGCAATTCCGCGCGGCGAGATCATTGCCGTTCCGGCGGATGCGAGCTGGACGGAACTGGTCGCCAGATTCGCCGAGCACGGCCATTCGCGCATGCCGGTCTATCGCGAGACGCTGGACGATGTGATCGGCATGATCCACATCAAGGACGTCTTCACGATCATCGCCACCGGCCAGACGCCGCCGGAAGACTGGACCGGCCTGCTGCGTCAGCCGCTCTATGTGCCCCAGTCGCGCAATGCGCTGGACGTGCTGGCCGACATGCGCGCCCGCCGCACGCACCTTGCCGTAGTGGTGGACGAATATTCGGGCGTCGACGGGATCATCACCATCGAGGATCTGGTCGAGGAAATCGTCGGCGAAATCGAGGACGAGCATGACGACGCGCCCGAGGCGCTGATCGTGCCCATCGGCGAAGGCATGTGGGATGCCGACGCCCGCGCGGAACTGGACGACGTTGCCGAAACGGTCGAGGACCCGCGCATTGCCGAAGTGGAGGAAGCGGTCGACACGCTGGGCGGGCTCGCCTTCGTGCTGGCCGGTCAGGTGCCCGAAGTCGGCGCGATTCTGGAACATCCCAGCGGCTGGCGGATCGAAGTTACAGCGGGGGACGAAACCCACGTAACAAGATTACGCCTGCATCCGCCGCGACGCAATTTTGAGGAAGAGGACTAGGTCCCCCTCTTCAAATTGTATTTTTCGCAACTATTTTCCGGCTGGTTCTCGACAGACCGGGTTTTTCTGACAAACTGTAGTACTTCATGGTAACACGCCGCCTTCCCCCTCTACGTGCGCTCGAAGCGTTCGTGCGCATCGTGCGCATGGGTTCTGCCCGCGCTGCCGCGAATGAACTCGGCCTCTCTCCCTCGGCGCTTTCCCGCCGGGTGACGAGCCTTGAGGAATTCGTGGGCAAGAAGCTGTTCACCCGTGCCCATCAGGCCATGAAGCTGACCGATGACGGGCGCTCCTTCTACGAAGCGATCAATCCGCATCTGGAAGCCTTGGCCCAGGCAGTGGAAGCGCAATCGGAAAACCTGCAGCTGCTGCGGCTGCATCTGGGCGTCTCGCCGCTGTTCGGCAGCCAGCGCCTGTTCCCGCGCCTGCTGGAACTGCGCAAGCTGCACCCGCGCCTGCATATCGACATCGATACCGGCCCCAACCTGCTCGGCCGCGTGGGCGACACGCTGGACGCTGCCATCATCGTGACGGCCGATCCGGACGAGGCCTATTATTCCGTACGGCTGGACCATAACCGGGTCCATGCGATCTGCAGCGAGGCGCTCGCCGCCGAAATCGGCCCCTCGCCCGATCTGGAAACGCTCTCCAAGCAGACCTTCCTGATCCACAACGACCTGCCCGAGAGCTTCGAGGCATGGAAGGAAGCGCTGGGCTTCCAGGCCTTGCAGCCCGCCGCGATAGACCATTACGACTCCGGCCAGCTGATGCTGGAAGCGGCCGCGCAGGGCCTGGGCATCGCGATCATGCATGACGACCATTATCGCCGCGCGACCGGCAAGAAGCTGGCCAAGCTCTACGATGTGGAAGTGGAAAGCCCCTATTCCTACTGGTTCGTCTGCCGGCCCAAATCGCTCGATACGCGGCCGGTGAAGCTGTTCCATGACTGGATGATCGAATCGGGGCTGTAGGGCGCGGATAAACGCTGATCGAATAGTCACCCGCTATCGGCAAGCCGCCTCGCGCATCGCGGCAAATGGAAGAGAACGAACTATTGAAAACTCGTCATGCTGAACTCGTTTCAGCATCCATCTTTCCCAACAGGCTGCTGGACGATCCGGAGAAATGGATCCTGAAACGAGTTCAGGATGACGACAGCAGTAAAACCCACACCCAGCTAAAGATCCGGAAACCTGCTCCCGGCTGAATTTCACCAATAGCGCTAGTTCTGTCCACACAATCCCAGCAAAAAGGCGACCCGGCGCGGCCCTGAAGACCGCACCGGATCGCCCTGAATGCAATCAGCCTGTGCCCTGTCGGGCGATCAGGCCACCGTTGCCTTCACGATCTTGCCCGGATTTGCCGGCGGCTCGCCCTTGGGCAGCGCGTCGATATGTTCCATGCCGCTGACGACCTGGCCCCAGACGGTGTACTGCTTGTCGAGGAAGCGGGCATCGTCGAAGCAGATGAAGAACTGGCTGTTGGCGCTGTGCGGCGCCTGGGTGCGTGCCATGGAGCACACGCCGCGCACATGCGGTTCGTCATTGAATTCGGCCTGCAGGTCCGGCTTGTCGGAACCGCCCATGCCGGTGCCCGTCGGGTCGCCGCCCTGGGCCATGAAGCCGGGGATTACGCGGTGGAAAACCACCCCGTCATAGAAGCCTTCCTTGGCCAGTTCGGTGATGCGGGCCACGTGGCCGGGCGCAAGGTCGGGGCGCAGCTTGATCACGACATCGCCGCTTTCGAGCGAGAAGGTAAGGGTTTCGTCGGCCATCGGGCTATCTCCTAAAGTTCGGCCGCCGATATAGGCCCTGCCGTCAATAAGTCACCCCACCTTGCTTTTGCCTCCCACCGGAATAGGAGGGACCAATGAGCCCAGAGGAACTCGAAGAACTGGAACGCGCACCGGCCGCCGAAGCTGGCACCGGGGAAGAGAAGCGCGAACAGTTCGACAATGAGAACCGCCTGAAGGCCGATTTCGTCCGTGCCGTTTCCGATGCGCTCGAGGAAGGCGACGAGGCGCAGGTCTACGAACTGGTCGAGCCGCTCCACCCCGCCGACATCGCCGACCTGTTCGAACTGCTCGAACGGCCCGAACGCGCGAAGCTGGCCGCCGCCATTACCGACCTGATGAGCGGCGAGGTGATCGCCGAACTCAACGACTATGTCCGCGAAAGCATGGTCGAGGAGCTGGCGCCCGGGGCCGTGGCCGAAATCGCCGAACAGCTGGATACGGACGATGCCGTCCAGCTGATCGAAGACCTCGACGAGGAAGACCAGGCCGCCGTCCTCGCGGAAATGGACCCGGAAGACCGCGCCGCGATCGAAAGCGCGCTATCCTATCCGGAAGAGACCGCCGGCCGCCTGATGCAGCGCGAGCTGATCGCGGTGCCCGAGCACATGAGTGTCGGCGACCTGATCGATTATTTGCGCGAGCGCGACGATCTGACCACCGAGTTCTGGGAAGTGTTCATCGTCGACCACACACACAAGCCGGTCGGCACCTGCCAGCTTTCGTGGATTTTGCGCACTCCGCGCCACATCGCCCTGACCGATGTGATGAAGCGCGACCAGACGCTGATTCCGGTCGCGATGGATCAGGAAGAAGTCGCGCTGCTGTTCCAGAAATACGCGCTGATTTCCGCCGCCGTGGTGGATGAAAGCGGGCGTCTGGTAGGCCAGCTGACGGTCGACGATATCGTCCACATCATTCAGGAAGAAGCGGGCGAGGACGTGCTGCTACTATCCGGTGCGGGCGAAGGCGACATCAACGAGCCGATCCGCGAAGCCTATGGCGCGCGCGTGCGCTGGCTGATCGCCAATCTGCTTACCGCCACGCTGGCCAGCACGATCATCGCCACTTTCGAAGGCACGATCGAGAAGATGGTCGCGCTTGCCACGCTGATGCCCATCGTCGCCGGAATCGGCGGCAATGCGGGCACCCAGACGCTGGCCGTGACCGTGCGCGCACTGGCAACCAACCAGCTCACTGCCTCCAACGCCTGGCGCGCCGTGCGGCGCGAGCTGGGCATTGCCCTGCTCAACGGCAGCACCGTGGCCGTGGTGATCGGCATTGCGGTGGGCCTGCTGTTCCACAATCCGGCCCTTGGCGGCGTGATCGCGGCGGCCATGCTGACCAATATCGTGATCGCGGGGCTGGCCGGCGTATTCGTGCCGCTGACATTGGAGCGCCTGAAGGTCGACCCCGCCATTTCCAGTTCCATCTTCGTGACCATGACGACGGATTCGATGGGCTTCCTCGCCTTCCTCGGCCTCGCGACGTTGAGCGGATTGACCGGCTGACATGCCGCTGCACCTCACCAAGATCGCCTATGGCGCGCAATCCATGGAGGATCTGCGCAGCTGGTTCGAGGAAGAGGGGCCGGAAATGCGCCTCACCACCCGCTATGTGCCCAAGCGACTGGCGGAACTGGAAGGCGGATCGCTCTACTGGATCTACGACCATGCTCTGGTGGGCCGCAGCCCGATCCTGCGCTTTGAACAGCGCGAGGATAATGGCCGCTGGTGGATCGTGCTGGAATCAAAACTGATCCCGGTCGAGCCGCGCGCCAAGCGGGCGCATCAGGGCTGGCGCTATCTCGAGGAAGAAAACGCCCCGCCCGACCTCGGCGAAGGGGCCATGGAAGGCGATGTGCTTCCCGGCAGGCTGGTGAAGGACCTCGCCAAGCTGGGTCTGGTCTGAAACCGATGCTGCGAACGGCAAACGCCGCCATGGCGGCGCTGCTGGAACTGGCTGCACTTGCGGGTTTCTCCGTCTTCGGCTGGTCGCTGGCTGGCGCCCTGCCCTTGCAACTGTTGTCATCCATCGCCTGTGCCGGTGCTATTTCGCTGGCCTGGAGCCGCTGGGCGGCGCCCAAATCGCCCCGCCGCCTGAAGGGCGTGGTGCTGGCCGCGTTCAAGCTGGCGGTCTTCGCAGGCGCTACCGCGGCGATAATGGCGCTGGGTCATCCGGTGCTGGCAGCGACATTTGCGGGCTTTGCCCTGACTCACATCGCTCTCGCTGCGTCGATCCGCGCGCTCTGAATCCTCGGAAAATCAGACTTTACCGTGCCTTCCGGCGGAGGAGAGTCATGCCCCGTGCTTATTTCATGTAAGCCATACTAACATAAAACTTGCACATCCTATTTTTCATGTTACTCAAACTCACATGAAAGACGAATCGAGCAAGACGCGCGACTATCGCCAGTCGGCACGGGCCAAAGCGGCAGAGGAAACGGGCAACCGGATCGTCGACGCCTTCATGGCCCATTTGCAGACCCAGTGGTTCGACGAGATCCGGCTGGACGACGTGGCGAAGGAAGCCGGGGTCACGGTGCAGACCGTCATCCGCCGTTTCGGCGGCAAGGAAGGGCTGCTCAAGGCCGCCAGCGACCGGATGCAGGAAGAGATCGTGGGCGAACGCGCCCCTGCCGCACAGGATGTCGGCGGGGCCGTGGATACGCTGATCGGCGAATACGAGGCGGTCGGCCCGCTGATGATGCGCCTGCTCTCGCAGGAGGATCGCTATCCGGCGATCCGCACCATCGCCGATCGCGGCCGGGCCACGCACCGCCAGTGGGTGGGCGATGTCTTCGCCCGCTGGCTGCCGCTTGTCCCGGCCGAAAGGCGCGAGGCCGTGCATGACCGGCTGGTGATCGCGCTGGACCTCTACGTCTGGAAATTGCTGCGTGCCGATATGGGCCGCAGCGTGGAGCAACTGCGCAAGGCGATGCTGGAAATGGCGGCCGACGCGCTTGGACTTGAACCGGGCGATCTGGAACGCCCCACCCTGCTTACGGAGGCCTGACATGACCTGCGACAAATCCGCCCGCAAATTCCTCATCGCGACCTGGGAAGGCGGCGGCTCCGTGGGGCCCAAGCTCACCGTGGCGCGCAAGCTGATGGATGCCGGGCACGATGTCCGCGTGATGAGTGACGAGTGCAACCGGCTGGAGAGCGAAGCCATCGGCGCGCGCTTCATCCCCTGGACCCGCGCCCCCAGCCGCGCCGACCGCAATCGCGAGAGCGATCCGATTCTCGACTGGGCCCAGGCCAATCCGCTGGAAGGCTTCGCGCAGGCGCTGGATGCCGTCTTCACCGGGCGCGCGCTGGATTATGCGCTGGACACGATCGACGAATTGCGGCGCGAACCCGCCGACCTCGTGATCTCGAGCGAATTGCTGTTCGGCGTCATGGCCGCCTGCGAGACTCTGGACCAGCCCATGGCGCTGATGCCGTGCAATTCGCTGATGTTCCCGCTCACCGATGCGCCGCCCGCCGGCCCGGTGCGGTTCGCGGACATGACGCCGGACCAGCAGGCGCAGGCCGGGGCGATGTTCGCCGCCGCCAGCGCGGTGTTCGACGGCGCCCTGCCCCAGCTCAACGAAGCGCGTGCCCTGCTGGCCCTGCCGCCGCTGGCCTCGCTGATGGATCAGCTCAAGCCTGCCCGCAAAGTGCTGATCGGCATCAGCCGCTTCTTCGACTTCGCGCCGCAAGGCGACCACGGGCGGTACAGCTATGTCGGCCCGCAGCTCGACGATCTGGCCTGGACCGGCAAATGGCAGTCCCCCTGGCCCGCCGACGATGCCCGCCCCCTGGCGCTGGTCGGTTTTTCAACCACCTTCCAGAACCATGTGGCGATCATGCAGCGGGTGATCGATGCGCTTGCCACTCTGCCGGTGCGCGCCTTGGTCACGCTCGGGCCCGCCGTCGATCCCGAGGAACTGACCCCTGCCGCCAACACCGTGCTCGTCCGCAGCGCGCCGCATAATGCGGTGCTGAAAGAGGCGAACCTTGTCGTCACGCATGGCGGCCACGGCACTCTGGCCCGCGCCATGGCGCACAAGCTGCCGGTGCTGGTCATCCCGCATGGCCGCGATCAGGATGGCAATGCCGCCCGCATCGTGGCCCATGGCGCCGGGCTGATGTTGCCGCCCATGGCCGAAACGCACGAAATCCACGATGCGCTGGAGCGTGTGCTCTACGATCGCTCGATCCATCGGGGCGCGCTGCAACTCGGCACCGAAGTGGAACGTGAAATGCGCGAAAGCAGCGTGGTTGAGGAACTCGAGGCCCTGTGCTGCCCGGCCTATGCCTGAACCGTCATTGCGAGCGTAGCGAAGCAATCCAGGGCGGCGTCTTTGGGGCGCTCTGGATTGCTTCGGGCCTTCGGCCCTCGCAATGACGATCCTATCAGGCTGAGAGCGACCTACCCCGCCTGCGACAGCTCCACGACCTTGCGCAGGGTTTCCCGATAGACTTCGGGCTCCTGCGCACCAGGCACCAGATAGCGATCGTTGATGATGAAGCTGGGCACCGAATTGATGTTCGATTCGCGTGCCCGGCGTTCTTCCAGCCGCACGGCGATGCCCAGCGCCTCATCGTCCAGCGCCGCTTCCATCGCCTTGCGGTCGAAGCCGAGATTCTCGGCCACGTCGAGCAGGACGGACCGCTTGCCAATCCGGCGGCGCTGCTGGAAATGGGCGCGGAACAGGGCGAGCTTCAATGCCGTCTGCGCTTCCATCCCTTCCACCGTCAGCGCCCAGCGCAGCAGCTTGTGGGCATCGAAAGTGTTCCACATCCACGGTTCGGGCGGCTCCCCCTCCCCGTCATAATCCATCGGGAAGCCGGCATGCGCCGCGACCTCCAGCAATTGCTCGCGCATTTCCGCGACCTCTGCCGGGCTGCGATCATAGACGGCGGCGAGATGTTCGGCCTGGCTGCGGCCCTCGGGCGGCATGTCGGGGTTCAGTTCGAAAGGCATGAAGCGCACTTCGACGTCGATCTCCCCTTCCAGCTCCTTCAGCGCCTTGGCGAACTGGGTATAGCCGATGGCGCACCACGGGCACATGACGTCGGACCAGATGTCGACCGCGACCTTGGGAAGTTGCCCGGCACTCATTTCGCAAGCCACCATGTCAGCATGTGATAGGCAATCGCCTGAGGAGGAGGCGGGAAGAAGCTGGTGCTTTCCCGGTTCTTTTCGATCGCTTCGGCCACTTCGTCGCGCGTGAACCAGCGGGCATCGTCCAGTTCGGTGCGGTCGATAATCAGCGCGGCGGAATCGGCATAGGCATGGCAGCCGATCATCAATTGCGAGGGGAACGGCCAGGGCTGGCTGGAAATATAGGTCACGTCGCGCACTTTCACGCCCGCTTCCTCCAGCACTTCGCGCGCCACGGCCTCTTCGATCGCTTCGCCCGGCTCGACGAAGCCCGCCAGTGCCGAATAGCTGCCGGGCGGAAAGCGCGACTGGCGGCCCAGCAGCAACTTGCCCTCATGTTCCACCAGCATGATGGTGACGGGATCGACGCGGGGGAAATGCTCGGCAGCACAATTCTCGTTCACGCAATTGCGTTGCCAGCCGCCCTTGGCCAGCACGGAAGGCGCGCCGCATTTGGCGCAGAAGCGATGGCGGGCATGCCAGTCCACCAGACTGCGGGCACAGCCATAGATGGCCATGTCTTCCCCACTCATCGCGGCGATGGCCTGCCAGGACTTGCGGTGGGCATAGGCCGGGCTGGTATCGCCCTGCAGCGGCACTGCGGCAAAGCAGCCGAAGCCGTGACGCAGGCCGAGGAACACCAGTTCGGCATCGTCCGGAGCGTCGGCCAGCTTGCCCCAGGCGAGGCGATTATCCGCGCCCAATTCCGGCGCGAGCCCGTCCATCAGCAGCAGGCTGGCCTGCGGGCTTTTCAGCACCGCGAGCCGTTCGGGATCGGAACGGATATGATCCGCCCGGTCGAGCCCGGACCCGGCAAAGGCAATGGCGGAGACGCAACAGCTCATGCGGTTCCCTTCCTTGCGGCGAGATCGGATTCGACCGCCTTTTCAAACTCGGCATATACCGGATAGGCAGTGGAGGGCATGTATTGCGTGTAGATCCCGCCGCGCAGGCCGCTCGCCATGTCGACAAAGCCCACTGTGCCCGCGGCGCCTGCCCAGCCGAACGCGCTGGTGCCGCCGGCCCAGCCGACTCTTCCGCCCGCACCGAAGCCATAACCGGCAACGGAAGTGCCTACGGTCACTTCGGCATTCGGCAAGAGGTTGGACGTGCCCATGCGCACTGCCGCTTCGCTCATCACGCGCCTGCCCTCGATCCGCCCGTAACCGGCCAGCATCCTGAGGAACCTGTCATAATCGCGCGGGCTGCCCACCAGCCCCGATCCGCCAAAGGGAAAGGCCGGGTGATCGAGATAGATCGAGGCCGTGCCCGGATCGAGCGGCAGGACTTCGCCCTTAACCACGGCATAGGTGGTGGTCAGGCGCCCCGCCTCGCTTTCGGGCACGCGGAACCACGTACTCGTCATGCCGCAGGGATCGAAGATTCGGTCTTTCAGGAAAGCGTCGAAGGTCTCCCCGCTCGCCAGTTCGATCACTCTTCCGAGCAGGTCCAGCGCGCAGGAATATATCCAGCGCGTGCCCGGCTGGCAGACCAGTGGAATTTCGGCCAGCCGATCCGCGAACAGGGCCAGGCTTTCCACCGGCTTGCCCCGCATGAAGCCTTCCATCGGGATGCGGCTGACCTGCCCGGAAATCACCCCGCGCTCTTCCATCAGATCCTTGATCGGCCCCTGCTGCACCACCGAATAGCCGAGCCCGGCCGTATGCGTGAGCAGATGCCGGATCGTGATCGGGCGGGCGAGCGGCTCGAGATTGTCCTCGCTCACCGGCCCGTCATAGACCTTCTGCACCTTCACATCGGCGAAGGCGGGCAGGATTTCGGCCAGCGGCTGGTCGAGATGGAGGCGACCCTCCTCGATCAGGATCATCACCGCCATGCCGGTGATCGGCTTGGTCATGGAATAGAGGCGATAGAGGCTGTCCGCATCGGATTTGCGCGGCCCGCCCATCATGTCGCGCCCTTCGGCCACCATCTGGGGCACCCCGCCGCCCTGCCCCATATAGGCCAGCATATTGGCGACCTTGTGGCTTTCCACATAGCGGCGCGCCATGGCGCGCAGATTGGGCCATGGTTCCTCGACACCGGCGGCGAAGGCGGAAAGCGGCCAGCCGCCAAGCCCCGCCCCGATGCCGAGCGTAATGCCGCCCTGCAGGATGCGACGACGCGACAGACTGGGCTGAATGGTAGACTCCACGCGGCCTCTCCAAACTGTTTTCGTTTTGCCATGCCTAGGCAGCAGGCGTGACGCGCGCAAGGCGGCGCTTTGTGACAGGTGCTTGCAATGCGATGGTGTGTTATTCATATAGAACACATGCTCAACCTGATCTCGATCCTGATCGGCATCGTCGCCTTGGCTCTCGCCATTCCCTCGCAGATTCCGCTGCTCGGCTGGGGCAACTGGATCGTGCTGCCCATCGCCGTTCTGGGCGTGGGCATCGGCGCCCTGTCGCGCCACAATCACGGGCGTAATTTCTGCCTGGTGGTGTTCGCCATCGCCGTGATCCGGCTGATGCTGGGCGGCGGGCTGGTGTGATCCGGCGGAGGAAAGCCTCCCGAAAGTGACACGGAACGCCCGGTGAAACTCCTCGAGCAACACCTCCATAAAGCCCGGCTTTGCGCCACTTTCCGGCACCGGGCGCGAAATGGAGTGTGACCTTTCGTTTTGGCGCGCTTTGAGCGTTTCGAATGGCCGGGTGATTGCAGCCTTCTGACGGGCGGAGATATGTGCAGATCGGCGCTTCATCGCGCAGGATAAACGCCATTCGGGGTGCTGTAGGAAAGCGATTTCTGGGGAGTGTGGTGATTGCGATCACCTGTCTCCGCTCGTCCTGAGCCTGTCGAAGGACGCGCGCGACACCAAGTCCCGACGAAAAACAAACGGTACCGATTGCGTCGCTCCCCTGCCGGAAACGCGGCGCGTGTCCTTCGACAGGCTCAGGACGAACGGGAATGTTTAGGGGGCGATGCCCCCCTAAGTCACCGCCAGCCGGGCAATTTTGGCGAACAGCGTCGGCAGGCCTGCATCCTCCAGCCGGGCGAGTGGCCACCACTCCCCTTCACCGTCCATTTCCATGCCCTTGAGCACCTTGAGCCGCAGGGTGAGGTGGAAGTGCGTGAAGGTGTGCCGCACTGCGCCTGCATCGCGCCAATGCCCGTCCACCGGAGCCTCGCCCGAGCCATCCGCCCGCGCGTGCCAGCCATCGTCCGGCAAGGCCCGCATTCCGCCCAGCATGCCCTCGCCGGGCCGCGTAACCAGCCAGACCTTGCCTGCGCGCTCGATCCAGAAGGCCGTGCCGACCCGCTCCGGCTTGGCCTTCTTCGCCGCCTTTACCGGCAGGCGTGCGGGATCGCCCTGCGCCCGTGCCTTGCAGACACTCGCCAGCGGGCAGAGCAGGCAGCGCGGATCGCGCGCGCTGCAGATCGTCGCGCCCAGATCCATCATCGCCTGCGCGAAATCGCCTGCGTCCCTGTCCGGGGTAATGAGGTCCGCTTTCTCGCGGATTGCCGTCCGGGCGCCGGGAAGCGGATCGTCGATCGCGAACAGCCTTGCGACCACGCGCTCGACATTGGCGTCCACCACCACGGCGCGCCGGCCGAAGGCAATCGCCGCCACGGCCGCCGCCGTATAGGCGCCCAGCCCAGGCAGGGCGCGCAGGCCCTCCTCCGTTTCCGGGAAAGCGCCCAGTTCCGCCACGGCGCGGGCGCATTTCACCAGATTGCGAGCGCGCGAGTAATAGCCGAGCCCCGCCCAGGCGGCCATCACGTCTTCCTCCGGCGCGGCGGCCAGTTCCTCGACCGTGGGCCAGCGGGAGGTGAACTTTGCGAAATAGGGAATCACTGCCGCAACGGTAGTCTGCTGCAGCATCACTTCGGACAGCCACACGCGGTAGGGTTCCGGCGGCGTCTCGCCCGGCAAGGCGCGCCACGGCAGCCTGCGCGCATGAGTGCGATACCAGCCGAGAAGCAGCTCTGAAATCGTCGCGCTGGCGTCCATCGGGGCGCTATGGCATGGCGAAGCCGATCATGGAACGGGACGATGGAAAAGCCGGGCGAAAGCCCCCGAAGGCGAAGGTCGCGAAGCGCTACGAGCGCCCGCGCGGCGGCCCGGCGCGCGCCATTTCCGACCTCATGCCCGATATCGGCCGCACGGCCTTTCGCCGCTTCGGCTTCATCCAGTCCAGCGTCGTCACTCGCTGGCCGGAGATCGTCGGGCCCAAGCACGCCGAAGTCTGCGTGCCCGAATCGATCCGCTTTCCGCCCGGCGAGAAGAGCGACGGCATCCTGCAGCTCACTGTCGCTCCGGCCCATGCGCCGCTGATCCAGCACGTGATCCCCGAGATCATCGAGCGAGTGAACCGTTTCTTCGGCTACAAGGCGGTTGCGCGGGTGAAATTGCGGCAAGGCGCGGTTAAGGCGCCCTATGCTCAACGCGGCGCGGGCAAAACCGGCTCGCCGCCGCCCTCCCTGAAGCCGATCCCGATGGAACTGGGCGAAAGCCTGCGCGACATCGGCGATCCGGAACTGCGGACGGTGCTGGAGAGTTTGGCGCGCAGCCTGGGTGCGCAAGAGGAAGGGGAACAATGAAGGGTCTGATCCGTGCCGCTGCAGTAGTCGGCATCGCGCTGATGAGCGTGGGCGCCACGCCCAACTGGCTTGTGACAGTCAGCAAGACCGATGGCGGCCACCTGCTGGGCAATCCCAATGCCAAGGTGAAGCTGACCACGTTCGAAAGTTACACATGCCCGCATTGCGCTAATTTCGAAAAGGAAGCCGCCGCAGAACTGCGCATTTCCTATATCCAGTCGGGCAAGGTCTCGCTCGAAGTGCGCCACGCGCTGCGCGATCCGGTGGACCTTACTGCCGCCATGCTGACCGAATGCGTGGCCCCGGGTAAGTTCTTCGCCACGCATCAGGCCATTTTCCGCAATTTCGACCAGATCGCCCGAACCCTGACTTCGTCCTCCAAGGCGCAGCAGGATCGCTGGTATGCGCAGGACAAGGCCGCCGCGCGGCGCGCCATCGCGTCCGATTTCGGCTTCTATCCGCTGGTTGCCACACAGGGCCTGACCCGCGCACAGGCCGATCAATGCCTCAACAACAACGCGCTGGCCCAACGCCTTGCCGAACAAGACAAGGCGGATGAGACCAAATTCAAGATCACCGGCACGCCCACCTTTATCCTCAACGGGGTGAAGCTGATCGCAACTTATGACTGGTCGCTGCTCAAGCCGCAGATCGACGCGCGGCTCTGACATCAAATCGGGGGGCTAAGCTGTGCAAAACCAGCGCCGCGCTGCCCTCTTCGCTTCTATGCTCACGCACGATGGGCTAGCCTCAAGGGATTGATCACGATGGATGCCATGAAGAACTTCCGCCGAATTGCCGCCCTTTCCGTCGCCCTTCCGCTCACACTGGTCCTCGCGGCCTGTGGCAGCAGCGACGATGCGGAAGGCGAATTGCCGAAAGCCGCCGAGCCGATCGCCCACATCGCCCCGCCCGCTGGGCAGCAATGGGCCGATGTCGCGGCGGAAACGCCGGAGGGCGGGTTCCGCATCGGCAATCCCGACGCTCCGCTCAAGCTGGTGGAATATGCCAGCCACACCTGCTCGCACTGCGCTGAATTCTCGGTGGACGGCGCGGAAAAGCTGCGTGACGATTACGTCGCCAGCGGCGTGCTGAGTTATGAAATCCGCAACCTCATCCGCGAACCGCTGGACCTTACCATCGCCACGCTCGCGCGCTGCAGCGGCGCGGCTGCGTTCCATCCGCTGGCGGAGCAGGCCTGGGCCAATCTGAGCCCGATCTTCGACACTGCGAACAAGAACCAGTCCGTCTACGCCGCTGCAATGCAGAAGACGGGCGGCGAACGCTTCCAAGGCATTGCCGAGGCCGCCGGCCTGTACGACTTCTTCGCCCAGCGCGGCATCAGCCGCGATCAGGCGATGCAGTGCCTGTCCGACGTGAACAAGATCACCGAAATCGTGAACCGTTCGGACAAGGACGCGAAGGACCTCGATATTACGGGCACGCCCACCTTCTTCCTCAACGGCAAGCGGATCCAGTTCACCACCTGGGAAGCGGTGGAACCGGTCCTCCAGAATGCCGGCGCGCGCTGACGGGCCCGCATAAAGGACGGCGATGCGGATCAGGAAGCTCAAACTCAGCGGTTTCAAGAGCTTCGTAGAACCGGCAGAGTTGCGCATCGAACCGGGGCTGACGGGCGTCGTCGGCCCCAATGGTTGCGGCAAATCCAACCTGCTCGAAGCGATCCGCTGGGTGATGGGCGAAAACTCGCCCAAATCCATGCGCTCGGGCGGGATGGAAGACGTGATCTTTGCCGGCACCGCCCAGCGTCCGCCCCGCGCCTTTGCCGAAGTCGTGCTGCATGCCGAAAGCGGCGATGGCGAGGAACTGGAAGTCACCCGCCGGATCGAACGAGGCGCAGGCAGCGCCTATCGCGTCAACGGGCGGGACGTGCGCGCCAAGGACGTGGCGCTGGTCTTCGCCGATGCCGCCACGGGAGCGCATAGCCCGGCACTGGTGAGCCAGGGCAAGATCGCCGCCGTCATTGCCGCCAAACCGGCCGAACGCCGCATGATGCTGGAAGAGGCGGCCGGTATCGCGGGCCTCCACGTCCGCCGCCGGGATGCGGAGAGCAAGCTGCGCCAGACCGAGGCGAACCTCGCCCGGCTGGAAGATTTGATGGCGGGGCTGGACACGCAGATCGCCTCCCTGCGCAGGCAGGCAAAGCAGGCTGAACGCTACAAGGCGCTGTCCGAAAAGATTCAACTGGCTGAGGCCCGCCTGCTCTTCGCCCGCTGGCGCGATGCCGCTGCGGCAGCCGACGAGGCCCGCAAGGCCGCCCGCGCGGCTGACGAGCGCGTCAGCGTGGCTCAGAAGGATACGGCTGAGGCCCAGAAGACACAGGCCGAACTCGCCCAGAAGCTTGCCGATGCGCGCGAGGAACTGGCGGACCGGCGCGACGATTCCACGGCCCATGGTCACCGCATGGCCGCGCTCACTACCCAGTTGGAAGCCGCCGAGCAGCGTCTGGCCGACCTCCAGCGCCAGCAGCGCAGGCTCGAGGAGGATCGCGGCGAGGCTGACCGGCTGACGCGCGACGCGGCCGAGGCGCTGGCCCGGCTGCAAGCGGAACTGGCCCAGTCCGAAAAGGATTTGCAGGACGATGAGGCGCGCCGCCCCTCCTTCCTGATCGCGGCCGAAAGGGCGGAAGCCGCAGCCCGCGCCGCCGAACTGGACCTTGCCCGCGCCACTGCGGATCACGCCGGAGTCGAGGCCGAATGGCGTGTCGCCGAAGCGGAAGTCGCTCAAGCCGGGGCGCGGCTTGCGCGTCTGGAAGCCGAGGCGCGGCGGCAGGACGATATGCGCGCGGCATTGTCCAGCGCAGGCGATCCGGAAGAGGCAGTCACTTGCGCAAGGCAGGCCGCAGAGGATGCAGCTAAGCGCCTTGCCGATTTGCGCGACGGGCTGACCTCCCGGCAGGAACGCAAGAACGAGCTTTCCGCCGCACGCGACGAGGCTGCCAGCGCCTTGGCCGCGACTAAGGCGGAACTGGCGGGGACTGAACGTGAATTCAATGCCTTGCAGCGCGATCGTGAGGCGCGGGCGAAGCAGGCATCCAACAAGCATGGCCTGCCCGCTGCGCTGGACAAGGTACGCGCCGCCCCCAGCTTCGAACGCGCGCTCGCCGCCGTGCTCGGCCGTGACGCCAAGGCGCCTTTGGGCAAGCCCGATGCCGGAACCGAAGGCCGCTTCTGGGCAGGCAGCGACGCACCCGCGCCAGTGCCGGATAATCTGGCCGCCCATGTGCCCGAATGCCCGCCCCAACTCGCCGCGCGGCTTGCCCTCGTCCATGTGGCGGATAGCGACGATGGTCGTGCGCTGAAGCCGGGCGAATGGCTGGTGACGAAGGACGGCTTCCTGCGGCGCTGGGACGGTTTCCTCGCGCGCGGGGAAGGTGCGGCGGAAGCGGCTCGGCTGGAGGCGGAGAACCGCTTTGTCGAACTGGAAGGACAATTGCCGCCCAAGCGAGCCGCCGCAGCCGAGGCTGAAGAGCGGCAGGCGACCACGCAAAGCGAACTGAGCGCCTTGCAGCAGGCATTGATCGCGGCCGAACGCGAGATTGCACAGGCGTCCGAGGCGGAACGTGCAGCGCTGCGCTCGCTAGATCAGGCGGAAGCCGCGCGGGAACGCCACGCCGCCCGGCTTGTGGAACTGGATACGGCCAAGGCCGACCTTGCCGAACAACGCCAGACTGCCGAGGCTGAACTCGCCGCCACGCAGGCAAAACGCGCCGCCCTGCCCCATCCCGAGACCGGCCGTGCCGCCCTTGCAGCTGCGCAGGCGAAGCATGAGGCCTCCCGCACAGGCATGCAGTCCGCCGCAGCGGCCCTTGCCGCCCATGACCAGGCACTCGCTGTTGCGCGCGAACGGCGCGCAGCGCGTGCCGCCGACATCAAGGGCTGGGAAGCGCGCGCAGGCGATGCCACCCGGCGCCTCGCCGACATGGAGCGCCGCTTCGAGGAAATCGCCGAGGAACGCGCGGTGATCGAGGCCAAGCCCGCCTCGCTGATGGCGGAGATCGAGCGCGGCGATGAAGTGCGCGCCCGGCTGGCGGAAGAACTTGATGCAGCTGAAACCGCACTCGCCGCCGTGACGCAGGCAGCGCAGGCCGCCGACAGCCTGCTCGCCCGGCTCAACGAGGCTCTGTCCACTGCGCGCGAGGAACGCGCCGGTGCCGCTGCACGTGCGGAAAACGAGGAATCCCGGCGCGAGGAAATGTCGCGCCTTTCGGGCGAACGCTTCCAGTGCTCGCCCCCGCTGCTGTGCGGCCGCTTCCAGTTCGAGGCGAGCGAAGTGGCCGGATCGGCGGAAGAAACCGCCACGATGGACCGGCTGACGGGCGAACGCGAACGCATCGGCCCGGTCAATCTCGTCGCGGCCGAGGAACTGGAGAAGATCGAAGCCGAACACGGCGCCAGCGCCGCCGAACAGGCTGAACTGGCCGAAGCGGTCAATCGCCTGCGTGGTTCCATCGGCAATCTCAACCGCGAGGGGCGCGAACGCCTGCGCGCGGCGTTCGAGGAAGTGGACCAGCATTTCCAGCGCCTGTTCACGCGCCTGTTCGAAGGCGGCAATGCCCATCTGGCGCTGGTCGATTCCGACGATCCGCTCGAAGCCGGCCTTGAAATCTACGCCCAGCCGCCGGGCAAGCGGCTCCAGTCGCTCACTCTGCTATCCGGCGGCGAGCAGGCGCTCACCGCCGTGGCGCTGATCTTCGCCCTGTTCCTGACCAATCCTGCACCGATCTGCGTGCTGGACGAAGTCGACGCACCGCTGGACGACGCAAATATCGACCGTTTCTGCGACCTGCTGGAGGCGATGACGCAGGAAACCGACACCCGTTATCTGATCGTCACTCACAACGCCGTGACCATGAGCCGCATGCACCGGCTGTTCGGCGTGACCATGGTGGAAAAAGGCGTCAGCCGCCTCGTCAGCGTGGACCTTGGCGGGGCGGAGCAATTGCTGGCAGCGGAGTGACCGGCAGCGGGAGCTCAGATCCGCCGGGCTGAGAGCTGATCGCACCAGTGATCGTGGCGTTCACCCATCACGCGATCGAACGCGAAAGCCAGTTCTTCCGCGTCCAGTTCTTCGACCCGCTCGAAGGTGAATGCCTCGGCCCCATTTTCCCGCCATGCCTGCTGCAAGGTGCGATGCGGACATGAGCCGAGACGCAGGCTGAACCACAGCCGATTGTGGATCGTCGAAAGATCGGGGCCCCGCCCCACCCAGCACTCGCCGGTTGCGGTACACCGCACGGCATAAATGCCGGGTATGACGTCTCGTTCCTTGTAAGCCGCTATGGCCGCGCGGCGTTTTTCCTGTTCCATCACCGGCCCTTCGCTCAGATATTTTTACCCGGATACATTATTTGCCGCAAAAGGCAATTACGCCCGGATAAAAATGTAAGCTGCGCGCCGGAACAGAGTCGTCCCTATCCCAACACCAGTTGCGGCCCCGGGCCGCGTGCCGCCATCCGGTCATCCTTGTTGTAGAGCTGGCATTTGTGAAGACTGAGGCAGCCGCAGCCGATGCATTGATCGAGCTGGTTGCGCGTGCGGGTAAGCAGCTTGATCTTCTCGTCGATAGCCACGCGCATGGACCTGCTGATGCGCTGCCAATCGTTGATCGTGGGAGTGCGGCCCTGCGGCAATTGCGCCAGTTCCGCCTCGATCTCCGCCAGCCCCAGCCCCAGCTTCTGGGCAATGAGGATGAAGGCCACCCGGCGAATGTCGGAGCGCAGGAAGCGCCGCTGGTTCCCCCCCGTCCGCAGCGAGGTCAGCAACCCCTTGGATTCATAGAAACGGATAGCCGAAACCGCCACGCCGGTGCGGCGGGCGAGTGTTCCGATCGGTATCAACTGATCATTGCCCATTTCAGAAATCCCCCGGACCCGAATGTGCGAACCCATAGCTTGACCTCAACTTAGCTTGAGGTTGCAGAAGGGGCAAGCGCGGCGATTCGCAGCTCGCAATGGCTAACGCGCACGTAAGACAACTGGATGAAGGAATTGCCCTTATGACCCTGAAAACGCGCGCTCGCGGCCTGCTCGAACATGCGAACCTCACCGTCTCCGATCCTGAACGCTCATCCGCCCTGCTGCAGGACCTGCTCGGCTGGCATGAACGCTGGCGCGGGGAATCCGCCATGGGCGGATGGACGATCCATGTCGGTGACGAAATGACCTATCTGGCGCTCTACACGGACGAAAAGCCGCATGCGCGTTACGCCAAGGGCGCGCCGCTCAATCATGTCGGCCTGCTGGTGGATGATCTCGGTGCAGCAGAAGAAGTCGTAAAGTCTGCCGGCCTAACGCCCTTCAACCATGCGGATTATGCGCCTGGGCGGCGGTTCTATTTCTTCGACTGGGACGGGATCGAGTTCGAAGTGGTAAGTTATCGGTAAACCCACTCCCCCTCAGCCACCCCGCTTATCCTGAGCCGCCCACCACATCCGCCCATCCTGAGCTTGTCGAAGGACGCGCGCTGCCAGTCGCCCCTAGTGCGAGCGGTTTCCCGTGGCCTTCGACAGGCTCAGGCTGAGCGGGGGTGGGTAAGGCTTTCCCTCACGCATTCCCCGCCACGAAACAGGCCGCCGCCACCAGCAACCCGGCAAAGCGGTTGGAACGGAAGCGATGCAGTGCGTTGGCTCCATCCTCCGGATCGAGCGTCAACACCTGCCACGCGAAATGAACCGCGGCCGGGGCCAGCGCCAGCAGCGCCAGCCAGTCCTCCCGCAGCAGCCAGATCGCAAGACCGAAGAAGAACACCGCGCTGCCGAAGAACCCGCCCACCCCGGCGCGGACATTCTTGCCGAGCGACAATGCGCTGGAGCCAATGCCCACCAGCGCATCGTCTTCCCGGTCCTGCAAGGCGTAGATCGTGTCATAGCCGATGCACCACAGGATCGCCCCGGCATAGAGTGCGGCCAGCACGTCCAGCCGGTCGCTTCGCAAGGCGATCCAGCCGACCGGCGCGCCCCAGGTAAAGACGAGCCCCAGCCATGCCTGAGGCCAGCCAGTGATGCGCTTCATGAAGGGATAGGCCGCGACCAGCGCAAGGCTGCCCAGCGCCACCAGCTGCGCGACAGGGCGCAATTGCAGCAGCACCACAAGGCCGACAGCGCAGAGCGCCAGCAGCCACGCCCAGGCAGCCGTGCGGCTTACGCGCCCGCTCGCCACGGGGCGCTGGGCAGTACGCGCCACCTGCCGGTCGATATCGGCATCGACAATATCGTTATAGACGCAGCCCGCACCGCGCATGGCGACAGACCCCAGCAGCATCCACAGCACGAGTTGCCATTGCACCCCTGCCCCCGTCAGCCACACGCCCCAAGCGCAGGGCCAGAAGAGCAGCCACCAGCCAATCGGCCGGTCGAACCGGGCCAGCGAGGCATAGTCACGCAGCGGCAGCGGCAGACGGGCGACGAGGCCCTTGTGCTCGCTATCGGGAACGATCTCGCTGGCCGGTGCGGGTTGGGTCATGCCCGCCGCCCTAGCCCATTCGCGCCATGCACGAAAGGAGGGCGTCCCCTGTCTGTTAGGCGCAACCTCTTGTGCGCGACATGGGTTGCGCAAGGCAACGCATCGCGCAACAAAGGCGCTCCGTTCAGCCCCTCCCAAGGACTCCCCGATGCGTTTCCTCCCGATCGCCGTTTCCGCCCTTGCCCTGGCCTTGCCCGCAACGGCACACGCGCAGGCGCTGCCCACTACCCCGGCGGGACAGGAAGCGCTGGAGATCCTGAAGGAAGCGATCGAGGTGCCCACCGTTGCCGGGCGCGGCAATGTGCCCAAGCTGGTGGAGAAGCTCACCGCGCGTCTCATGGCGGCCGGTTTCGATCCGAAGGACATTTCCTTCACTCCGGTCGACGGCACCGATACCGGCTATTTCATTGCCCGCTATCCGGGCAAGGACCGCAAGGCCAAGCCGGTGGTGGTGAACGTCCACCTCGACGTGGTGGAAGCCAAGCCGGAAGATTGGGAACGCGATCCCTTCAAGGCCGTGGTCGAGAACGGCTACGTCTTCGGGCGCGGTGCTTCGGACAACAAGGGCGATACAGCCATGATGCTGGCCGCCGTGATGAAGCTCAAGCGGTCCGGCTGGGTGCCCTCGCGCGATCTGGTGCTGGGCATTTCGGGCGACGAGGAGACGCTGATGCGCTCCACCGCCAAGCTGGCCGAAACGCTCAGGGACGCCGAAATGGTCATCAATGGCGATGGCGGCGGCGGGGAACTGTCGAACGATTTTCAGCCGATCGTCTACAGCGTGCAGGCGGCCGAGAAGTCCTATGCCGACTTCAAGCTGACCGTCACCGACGAAGGTGGCCATTCCAGCCGCCCCGGCAGCTTCAATGCCATCGGCGCCATGTCGCGCGCGCTGGCCAAGGTCGATGCCTATCGCTTCCCGCCGCAACTCAGCCCGCTGACCAAGGCCTATTGGGAAGGGACAGCGCCCAATGCGCCCGAGGAAGTGGCGGAAGCGATGGTGGCCTTCGCCGCCGATCCGAACAACACCGCCGCGGCCGAGCGCCTCTCGGCCCGCCCGGAATATGTCGGCCTGGTGCGCACTACCTGCGTGCCGACCATGGTGAATGGCGGCCACGCGGCCAATGCCCTGCCTCAGTCGGTCACCGCGAATATCAATTGCCGCATCTTCCCCGGCACGTCCCGCGTTCAGGCGGGCGAGATCCTCAAGCAAGTGATCGACGATCCCCGCATCACGCTGGAAATGATGGACGATGGCTCGATCGAGTCGCCCGAAAGCCCGCTGCGCAAGGACATGATGGATGCCATCACCAAGGCCGTGCACCAGCGCGCGCCGGGGCTCACCGTGGTGCCGCAGATGAGCGCCGGGGCGAGCGATTCGATGTATTTCCGGGCACTCGGCATTCCCAGCTATGGCGTTTCGGCGATCTTCATGCGGCCGGACGATGAATTCGCCCATGGCCTGAACGAACGTCTGCCCGTCGCCACGATCGATCCCGGCGTGAAGCAGTGGGAGACCCTTCTGCGCGAGATCCTGAAGTAAGCGGCCCCGAACTCAGACAAAGCACTCCGAACATGCCCGCCACTCCCGCCTGGCCGCCGCGCAGCGCGCCGCGCCTGTTCGTTCCCGGTCCGCTCGCGGCCGGGACTGCTGTGACCTTGCACGGCAATCCGGCGAATTATCTCGCCCGGGTGATGCGCGTGAGCGAAGGCGACATCGTCATCCTGTGCGATGACGAGACCGGCGAATGGGCCGCCCGCGTCGCCTCCACCGGCAAGCGTGACGTGGTGCTGGAAGTGGCCGAACGCCTGCGCGAGCGGGAGGATGTGCCCGACTTCACCCTGTGCGCGGCGCTGCTCAAGAAGGATCGTTTCGACCTCGTGCTGGAAAAAGCCACCGAGCTGGGCGTGCGGGTGATCCAGCCGGTACTCACAAGGCGCTGCGTGGCCGACAAGCTCAATCTGGAGCGAGCCCGTGCGCTGGTGGCGGAAGCGGCGGAGCAATGCGCCCGCACTGCCCTGCCCCGCATTGCCGAGCCAGTGAAGCTCGACGCCTTGCTCAAGGGCTGGGAAGATGGCCGAGTGCTGTTCTTCGCCGATGAGCTGGGCGGCGATCCCGCCCATGCTGCCTTCGCCGCGAAACAGGCCCCTGCCGCCCTTCTGATCGGCCCGGAAGGCGGCTTCGACGATACCGAACGCGAGGCGATCCGCGCCCATCCTGCGGCAAAAGCAATCACCCTTGGCCCCCGCATCCTGCGCGGCGAAACGGCAGCGATTGCCGCCACCGCCCTATGGATGGCAGCGGCCGGAGACTGGCAAGAATGACACTGACAATTTGCGCTGGCGCAGCGCCCTTTAGTGCCCTAACGGCGCCGCTATGAGCACGCGCACAGCGTCAGATGGAGAGGAGCGGCTGATCGAAAGCCGCGACCAACTCGTCGCCCCCATGCAGGCCGGCGAGAAGCCGGTCAGCGCCTGGCGGATCGGGACGGAGCACGAGAAACTCGTCTTCGCCCAAAGCGATCACCACGCCCCTTCCTACGAGGAAAAGGGCGGCATTCGCGACATGCTGCTGGCCCTCAGGGAATATGGCTGGGAACCGGTGGAGGAAGGCGACAACGTCATCGCCATGTCCGGCGCCGACGGGGCGATCAGCCTCGAACCGGCCGGCCAGCTGGAGCTTTCCGGAGCGCCGCTGGAGAACCTGCACCAGACCTGCGCCGAAACCGGCCGCCATGTGGGGCAGGTGAAGGAAATCGGCGAAAAGTTCGGTGTCGGCTTCCTGGGCCTGGGCATGTGGCCCGACAAGACCCGCGAAGAACTGCCCGTCATGCCCAAGGGCCGCTATGCCATCATGATGCGGCACATGCCGCGCGTTGGCACGATGGGCCTCGACATGATGCTGCGCACCTGCACCATCCAGGTCAATCTGGACTATGGTAGCGAAGCGGACATGGTGAAGAAGTTCCGCACCAGCCTGGCACTGCAGCCGCTGGCCACTGCGCTGTTCGCCAATTCGCCTTTCACCGAAGGCAAGCCCAATGGCTTCCTTTCCTATCGCAGCCACATCTGGTCGGACACCGATCCGCAGCGCACCGGCATGCTGCCCTTCGTGTTTGAGGATGGCTTCGGTTACGAACGCTATGTCGATTACATGCTCGACGTGCCGATGTATTTCGTCTTCCGCGACGGGAAATATATCGATGCTGCGGGCCAGAGCTTCCGCGACTTCCTGAGGGGCGAACTGCCCGCCCTGCCCGGCGAATTGCCGACCGAGGACGACTGGCAGGATCACCTGTCCACCGCCTTCCCCGAGGTCCGCCTCAAGAGCTTCCTCGAAATGCGCGGCGCCGATGGCGGGCCGTGGGGCCGCATCTGCGCGCTTCCCGCATTGTGGGTGGGCTTGCTCTACGATCAGGGCGCGCTAGACGCCGCATGGGACTTGGTGAAGGACTGGACGATGGAAGAGCGTGAGGCCCTGCGCAATGCAGTGCCCAAGCACGCGCTGGATGCGCCCATCCCCGGAGGCCGCAAGCTGAAGGACATCGCCCGCGAAGTGCTTGAAATCGCACGCTCCGGCCTCTCCGCGCGCGCAAAGCTCAACGCAGCCGGTGACAATGAGACTGGCTATCTGAACGAATTGTTCGAGATCGCCGAAAGCGGCATCGTTCCGGCGCAGCGCCTGCTGAACCTCTATAACGGCCCGTGGGGCAGCGACATCACGCGGGTGTACGAAGAGAGCTTCTGATTTCTTTTGTCGTCCCGGGCTTGACCCGGGACCGCTGTCATCCGGGCGCACTTGGCCAGCGATCCCGGCCTTCGTCGGGATGACGAACGGCGCAGCCGTTACTCCGCCGGCTGCAAGGCCACGGGCGGACGGCGACGGAACCGGAGCAGGACCTTGCGCAGCCGGCTGGTGATGAGGCCGTGCTCGGCCATCCAATCGTAATATTCGCGATATTTCGGGTCTTCCGCCAGCAGATGGGCCTCTTCGGTGCGGGCGCGCCAGTAATAGACCCCGCTGACGCAGGCGAGGAAGAAGGTGTTGCGCACCACGTCCACCAGCGAACCATTGGTGACAAAGAAGGGCAGTGTAGAGCACCACCAGAACAGGTTCTTCGCCAGATAGGCCGGATGGCGCGTGAAGCGATAGGGCCCGTTGGTCAGCACTCCGCGATAGGTGAGGTTGGAAAAGCGGATACCGAAGGCCACTGTCGCCCAGGCATAGACTGCCGTCAGGAAGCCCAGCCAGGCCGCCCACACCCACATCAGGGTGGCATGGCCCTGGAACCAGTAAGCCCAGTCCGCCGTGTGATATTCGTAGCCGATCACCCCGTCATTCGACATCACACCCCAGACGAAGGGCGGATAGCACATCAATGCCGCCAGCCAGCCGGCGAGGAAGGGATTGCCGCTGCGTATATGGGCATCGAGCGGGCGCAGGGTGAAGAGATAACCGACCGTGCCGATCTGCACGTCGATCAAGAACAGCAGTTCGAACAGTACGCCGCCAAACCGCCCTGGATTATCGAGCAGCGCGGGAATGTCGGCATTCACGATATTGGCGAAGCCCGGCGGCAGGATGGAGATCATGAAGGCGCCGAAGAAGGCCTTGATCGCCCATGCGCGCCAGTGCTTCTTCACCTGCTCCGCATCCCACGCTTCGCGCCCGATCAGCATGGCTCCGAAATGCCAGGCCCCATCGCGCGGATTCACCAGCACACGATTGAGCCACAGCACATAGGGAACGGACAGCACGAAGAGCGGGATGGCCGAAACGCCGATCACTTCCATCGCGAAGAGATATTGCCCGTCCCAATACCAGCGGCACACGCAATAGAGGAAACCGATGATCGCCCAGGTGGACCAGAGCCCCGCCAGCTTGGTGACGGAAATTTCGATCACATCCGAAAGCGGGCGTGGATTCTTCCAGTCGATGCCAGTCGACGGGCGCAGATGGACCTTCTCCACCAGCACCGACCATGCTGCCATCAGAACGCCGATGAGCAGCATGGATGCAAGGGCGGCATAGGCGCCGGACATACGCTCGCGCGGGCCGGGAAGGTTCAGCGCATCGGCGATCTGCGGCCAGTTGCGGCAGATCGCGATCCAGACGAACAGCCCCAGCAAGCCAACCAGCCCCACCCAGGGCGAAACGTCGCTCCGGGGCGGCCTTGTGGCGGCAATGGGGGCAGGTTCGGGACGCGCGCTCATGCCATGGGCGCATAGGGGAAAAGGGTTAAGGGGCGGGTAACGCCCCTGTCACTCCCGCGGTTCACCCGGCCCGAGGCCAATCAGCGGTAGGCGCGGATCGTCCCGTCGTCGTCCAGGATATACAGCGTCTGGTTGGCCAGGATCGGCGCCAGCGAGACCGGCGTCTTAAGGTTGCGGAACGGCGTAGGCGTTCCGGTCATCACATCCAGCGTCAGCACTTCACCGCGCGAGCTGGCGACCCACAGCTTGTTCCCTGCCAGAACCGGGCCGGTCCAGAAGATGCGGTCGGTCCGCTTCTTGGGCTTCTTCCATTCCTGCAACTGGGTCAGCCAGCGCACCTTGCCGTTGCTGCGGGCAATGGCCAGCATGCGGGCATCGTCGGTCAGGGTGAAGATCCATTCGCCGGCAAGCGCCGGAGTGGAAATGCCCGCCAGGTTAAGCTCCCAGATGCGCTGGCCGGTGACCAGTTCATAGGCAGCCATGCGGCCGCCCTGCCCCAGTGCATAGACGCGGCCCGAATCGATGATCGGATCGGCGTCCACGTCGGTCAGCGCGCCCACTTCGGTGGAGATATTGGTGCGCGAAAGCGCGTCAGCCCAAACCTCGCGGCCGTTCTCATAGCGATAGGCCGCCAGCTCGCCCGAGCTGTAACCGGCGATCACGGTGCCCTGCCCGGCCGCCGGGGCGGCAACGCCGAACACACCCGCCTGGCCGACCGAACCGGATTCATTCCACGAAACCGTGCCGTCCGCCGGGTTCAGCGCGATGATCTGGTTATCCTGCGTCATCACGAAGATCGTGTTGAACGCGATGGTAGGCGCACCACGCAGCGGGCCCGAGGGCTTCACGGACCACAGTTGCTTGCCACTCGCCGCATCCAGCGCGACCACATCGCCCACGCCATTGGTGGCATAGACGCGATCGTTCGAATAGCTGACGCCGCCGCCAAAGGCCGAGCTTTCGACCTTGCCGGGAACCGGCATCTTGTAGGTCCATTTCTGGCTGCCGGTATTGGCGTCCAGTGCGTGAACCACGGCATCGGTATCGACCACGTAAAGCGTGCCGCCACCGACAACCGGAGAAGCCGCCAGACGACGCTTCTTGCCCGAACCGGCAATCCGCGCGGTCCACAATTCGGTGGGATTGGCTGCGATGGCGAGATGACCGTAGCTCTTGGAAGCTGTACCGCCTGCCTGGCTCCAATCGGCATTCACCTGCGGCGCGGGAACCACCACCGAAGTTGCGGAGAGTGCGGGGTCGACAGTCGTCCCAGCCTCGATCCGCGAGAGAATCGGCACGCGATTGCCGACGGTGGGCGTCTTGGGCTTGTCCTTGCCGCCGAAAACACCACAGGCCGACAGCGCGGTGGCCATCACGACCAGCATGGGGAGCGCCACCAGGCGCCGGGTAGAGATGCGGTTCATAGGCTTTATCATTCTCGCAACTGTTACTGCGCCGCCGCGGGCTCTTCACCCTCCCGGCGCAGGTCCTTCAGCGTCTCGTCGACATCCACGATGGCATCGACGCCCATCATCCCCGCAAGCTGTCGCGCCCGTGAACGCAGCGAATCGGGGGCATTCTCATCCTTGGCAATCTCGGCAAAAAGCGGCCCGGCGAGGTCCGGCTTGCCCATGTCGAGATAGGCCGCGCCCAGCAACTCGCCCGCGCTGCCGAAATAAGGCGTGCCGGGCTTTGCGAGCGGCTTGAGCTTTTCGACCACTTCCGCAGGTTTCATCTTGTCGTAATTGATCGAGATCTGACGGATCGTGGCGAGATTGCGATAGGGGTCCGGAACGCCGCCATCATTGGCGACTTCGCCATAAAGGCGCGCGGCTTCCACCATCTTGTTCTGGCGCACGGCAACACTGGCGCGCATCAGTTTGGCCACGGCGGCGGCACCGTCACCACCATCCTTTTCCAGCTTTTCGAGCGCCTTGGCCGCCGTATCGTTATTCCCGGCATCGAACTGATCGAGCGCCTTGACCAGCTCTTCGGACACTTCGTCGTGCCCGCCTTCGCTATATTCGGTCCACAGCAGCCAGCCGCCGAACAGCGCGAGGCCGCCGATCACCACGCCGGCAACCTGCTTGCCATAGTTCTTCGCGAAATAGGCGAACTGATCCTGACGCAGCGCATCGTCGACTTCGCGCAGCAGCGCATCCTGCTGCTTCGAGTCGCGATCAGCACGCTTTTCGGCATCGGTCTTGGGGGTAGTCGGTGTAAGAGCCACGCGGGAGCCTTCTGCTCGGTGAATTCCTTGTTTCGGGGGCTGTTTAGGGGCCTCGCGGCGATACCGCAATGGCGGATACCCGCCCATCCTCAACTGGGGCAGAACCGTGCCGCTTCCCGGGTGAACCGACCATTAAGCACAAGGCCATTCAGCGCGGGCCGTGTTCCTCGATCGCACCGGCGTAAAGCGCGTGATATGCGGCCAGCATCGCGCCCTCATCATAGGATTCCCGGGCCTTTTCCCAGTTGGCCTGCCCGATTGCCTGCCGCAACGCAGGATCGGCGGCCAAGGCAGCGAAAGCCCCGGCAAGCGCGGCTTCGTCTCCCTTAGGCACGATGTAAGGCGCATTCTTCTTCGCGACCATCTGCGCCACATCGCCCACCTGCGGCGCCGCGACTGGCAAACCGGCCGCCATTGCCTCCACCACGGAAATCGGAAACTGCTCGCTCCTCGACGACAGGGCGAAGATATCGAAGAGGCCCACCACCTTGGCAGGATCGGGCGCAAAGCCCGGCAGATGGACGCGCGTGGCAACTCCCAGGCGGCGCGCTTCATCCAGAATCGCCTCGCGTTCCGGCCCATCCCCCAGGATAACGAGCCGCCATTCGGGCGGAAGCGGCGCGAAGGCCCGCACCATGGCGGGCAGGTCCTTTACCGCACGCAACCCAGCCAGCGTGCCGATCCACTTCTCGCCCTCACCCTTCACCAGCCCCGGCAAGGCATCCGGCGCAGGCAGCACGGCATAGGCTGCAGTGGGAATGCCATTGGCGATGCGGTGAACCCGGCGGGCGGGCTGATGCCACACCTCGCGGGCGATCCGCTCCAGCCGGAACGAGGGGACGACCAGCGCCGAAGCCCGCCGCAAGGCCAGACGGCGATAGATATTGCGGCGTGTCTTGAGGCGCTCGGCCTCGTCGGAATTGAAGCCATCCTCATGGTGGATCAAGGGTGGCAGCCCCAGCGATCGCGCGAACAGGCCGTGCGCCATCACTGCATCCATCGCGCCCCAATTATAGGTGAGCACGAGGTCGAAACCCGCCATCGCGCGCGCCAATTCCTTGAGGCGTCCCAGCGCGGGCGATCCGACAAGCGAGGGGAAATTACCCGGATAATCGACTGTTATAGCGCTGGAAATCAGCTTCGCCGCAGCCATCGCGCCGCGCTCCGCCGAGACGATGGTATGCGCAAATTCACTCCCGAAGGCGTTGATCAGGCGAACGCAGCGCACTTCCTTCCCGCCCGCATCGAAACTCGAATGCAAGTGCAGGACGCGCCTGGCGTTCATTCGACCTTCGCCAGCAGCCGGGCAATCGCCGCGACTGCTTCCGGTTCGGCCAGTGTGGGCGGGTGGCCCACGCGCTTGAGGGTCAGCGTTTCGGTGCCTGGCACTTCCTTCGCCATGCGCTTCAATGTCGCGGCCGAAAGAAGGTCAGACAACGCCCCCCTGATCGCCAGCACTGGCCGCCCCGCCAAGGCCCGATAGGCCGGCCAGAGATCGAAATCCGCATTGGCCGCAGGCGCATTGAAGGGCTCGGCGATCTTCATGTCGTAATCGAAAGCGATACGACCATTGCCGCCGACAGCCATCACGCGCTTGGCCATGGCCAGCCAGTCGGTGATCGCAAAATCGGGGAAGATGGCCCCGCCCGATTCTTTCAGCGCCCGTGCCGCATGCATCCAGGTGGGAAAACTGCGCCCCTGCCCGACATATTCGCGGATACGCGCGACACCTGCCGGCTCCAGCACTGGCCCGATGTCGTTGAGCACTGCTCCGGCGATCCGCTCCGCCCCGCCCGCGGCAAGCAGCATGGTGAGAATGCCGCCCAGCGAAGTGCCGATTGCGACAAAACGCGCAATCCCCGCCTGATCGAGCAGCGCATCGATATCCGCGACATATTGCAACGGATTATAAGTCGCCGAATCCTTCGAGTAATCGCTCTCGCCCCGGCCGCGCAGATCCAGGCAAATCATGCGCCAATCGCCGGCAAAAGCCTCCGCGACAGGCTCGAAATCGCGGGCATTGCGGGTGAGACCCGGCAGGCAGAGCAACGGTGGCCGATCGGCCCGCCCGGGATAATCGCGATAATGCAGCTTGAGGCCGTCAGGCGAGGTCCAGAACCCGTCCTGAAAAGCGGCGCCATCTGCCATATTCGCTGCACCCCTTCTCAGCCGGCTCCTTGCGCACGGCCCACCCAGCCCCCACTAGAGCGGGATGCGAGCAGAACCGCCACCAGCCCCCTATAGGGCAGACCCGCAAATCCTCAAGCTCGCCGAATGGCTTGGCGACGAGGTATTTCCAGCCGATTTCCCGAAAGCGGAACTGCGCTTCCGCAACCGCCGGTGGGACCGTGCAGTCGGCCTCGATGTGCTTTCCGACGAGCAATGGGTCCGCCATTTCGGACATTTCGAACCGTTGCCCGATAATCTGCCCCGCCCGCTGGCGCTGCGCTATCATGGGCACCAGTTCCGGGTGTACAATCCCGATCTGGGTGACGGGCGCGGCTTCACTTTTGCCCAATTGCGCGACGGGCCGAATTATGGGCAACCGCCCCGCCTGCTGGATCTGGGCACCAAGGGTTCGGGCCTTACGCCATACAGCCGAACGGCCGATGGCCGCCTCACCCTTAAGGGCGCGGTGCGGGAGATTCTGGCGACCGAGATGCTCGAAGCGCTGGGCGCCTATACCAGCAAGACCTTCTCGGTGATCGAGACCGGGGAAGAACTCTGGCGCGGAGACGAGCCCTCCCCAACCCGCTCCGCCGTGCTCGTGCGGCTGAGCCACAGCCATATCCGCATCGGCACTTTCCAACGCCTTGCCGCCTTCGAGGCAAAGGCGGAGATGGAACAACTGGTATCCTACTGCCTCGAGCAATTCTCCGGCCCGCTGCCGCCAGAAGACGCACCGGGCCGCGATGAACCCGCCGTCATCCTGTTCCATCAGGTAGTGGAACGGCTTGCCGACCTCGCAGCCTCCTACATGGCGGCCGGCTTCGTCCACGGCGTGCTCAACACCGACAATATGAACATCACCGGCGAGAGCTTCGATTACGGACCATGGCGCTGGCTGCCGCGCTGGGAGCCGGGCTTCACGGCCGCCTATTTCGACCAGCAGGGGCTCTATGCCTTTGGACGTCAGGCAGAGGCCATCCACTGGAACTGCGCGCAACTGGCCATAGCTTTGCGGCAATTGAGCGAGGCCCCTCCGCTTGTCGCGGCGTTGGAGCGCTTCCCTGCGCTCTATCATGCATCGATGGCGCGTCGCTTCTGCTGGCGGCTTGGCATTGAATCCCGCGGCGTCGAACAAGACGCCCAACTGATCGCCGCAGCGGAACAGGCCATGCGGGAAGAGGCGACGGGGCCGGACGCATTCTTCTTCGCCTATCGCGGCGGCCGCAAGGCTGGCGGAGCTCTGGGCGAAGTGCTCGCCGCCTATGTCCCCCTCCCTTCGGACCATGACTATTGGGCCGGGGACGCCCCCCAATCGATGCTGATCGAAGAGGTCGAGGCGATCTGGGAAGCGATCGCAAGCCGTGATGACTGGGCGCCGCTTCACGCCAAGGTCGCAGCTTTGCGGCAGATGGGTGAAGCTCTCGGCGAGGTCCCTATTCCCGCGGGTCATCAGCCTCCGACGGTGTGAACGCGCTTAGCCTGTCAGCCCAATCCCAGCTGACCTTCAGGCCCATGGCGAACACAGACAGCAAAAGGCCCGGAGGTTTCCCTCCGGGCCTTTCGTTTGTCGGACCTTGCGGTTCGGATCGGGCTTAGTTGCCCGAACCCGGACCGTAGGTGATTTCGACGCGGCGGTTCTGCAGTTCGCGGACGCCGTCGGCAGTCGGAACCCGCGGGTTCGCTTCACCGAAGCCTTCGCTGCTGATCGCCGAGGACGGGATGCCCTTGCCGACAAGGTAGGTCTGAACCGAAGCGTTGCGGCGGTTCGAGAGGCCTACGTTGTACTGGGTGCTGCCCGAACGGTCAGCATAGCCAGCCAGCATGATCGGAACCGTACCGCAATTGCCATAGGCAGTCACAGCGCTGTCCAGGGTCGTCGCAGCCTCAGGCGTGATGTCCGACTTATCCCAGTCGAAGAACACGATGTACGGGCCCTTGTTGCACACCGGCGGAGGCGGCGGCGGGGGCGGAGGCGGCGGAGGCGGGGGCGGAGGAGGCGGCGGGGGGGGCGGCGGCGGAGGCGGCGGAGGCGTAGCAGCCTTGCCGAATGCCTTCCGAACGCCGAGATTACCCGTATACCCAGCGAAGCCCTGCTCGCCGAACTGCGTGCCGCCCCTCAGGAAGAAGCTCCAGCCATTATTGCCGTTGCTGACGCTGATGCCGCCAAGGATTTCGCCCTGATCGCCTTCGACATTGTAGCCGACAGGCAGCGTCGAACCGTTGCTGAGCAGGTTGGTGACGTAATCACCTTCGAACTCATGCCACCAGTTGCCTTCGATATAGGGCTCAACCACCGTGCCGCTGTCCAACTTGGCAGTGTAGCCCAGACGACCACCCAGGCGAGTACGCAGGCTGTCCGAGTCCAGCACATCGATCCCGGTACCCAGCAGGGTCGGCAGGTCGTTGTCGAACTTGGTATTGCCGTAGCTTACCGTGCCCTTGGGCTCGAAGAACGCGCCGCCCGAACCCAGCGCCAGCTTGTAACCCAGATCAAGGGTAGCACCGAGCGTGGTGTAATGCGTGGTGAAGGCGTCACCGAAGACACCATCGTTCATCGAGTAGTCGAGCGTGCCGAAGTCGGCCTTCACCAGCAGGTCCGCGAAGAACGGACCATCGAGACGAGTGGCATAGGCACCGACCGACCATTGATCATAGGTGATGGCCGTGTTCGACATGTCGAACTTCAAGTCCGACTGCACCCAGCCGCCCAGCACGCCAAACAGCCATGCCCGGTCCTTACCCTTGGCCGACACGCTCTCGCTGCCGAAGTCCACACCCATCTGCAGGCCGAAGAAGTCCTGCGAGATCTGATCGTCGTAAGTGTAGACGCCGCCGCCAGACAGGCCAGAGGGCGCGCCGACGGTGTTCGACATGTCGCGTTCGATGTTGGCGCCGAACACCCGGCCCCACACGCCCGGCGTGACATTCCCGGCCTGGCCTTCCGCGTGGTCACCGAAGCCATTGCGCAGATCGGCATTACGGTCGAGCCAGGTGCCAGTGGTGACGTTCCACAAATTCTGGGCACCATAGGCAATCGTCGAAAGGTCGAAGGCTTCGCGGTCCAGATTGCTGGCCAGCACCCATTCCTCATACCCGTCGGAATTCTTCGGAGTATCGCGGAGATAGGCGTCGAAGCGGAACAGGCCCTTGTCGATACCGCCATCGGTGGTGAAGTCCGGCGTCGAGGTGCTCACGGCCCCGCCCACATAGGCAAAGACGATCGCATCGTCGGCATCGACATATTCACCCGGAACGGCGGCCGAGAGATCGTCGACCGTGAGATGCGTCGTGCCCGAGACATCTCCGCCAATCACCAGATAATCGGCAGAACCATTGGCCTCCAGCTCCGCGTTGAACGCGAAGACCGCAGTGCCTGAGGCGTTATAATTACCCGTGGTCGTCAGGTAATCGTCCGTATCCTCGTCCACCATGTCGATGAGCTTGGCATTGTTGAAATCATCGAGGCCGATGAAGTTCAGCCCGCCATCGACCACGACCTTGCCGGTATTGTCGAAGGTCGCACTGCCCAGCGGATGGATGAACTCGAAGTCATGCTCGTAACCCGTGGCACTGAAAATGCCCGAGTTGGCAATCGCGATATCGCCTTCATCCGACTGGAAGGTCGAGAGCGACGCGTCGACCGCGTTGATCTTGCCGGCATTGTTCAGAACGACATCGCCCAGACCATAGATGGCATTCTCACCCGAGAAGGTCCAATCGCCGGTATTGTTGTTGTCGATCTGCACACTGACGCCGCTGACCGCGTCGGCACCGAGCGCCGCAAGCGCCACGTTGCCGATGATCGAGCCATCATTGTCGATGCCGATGGTGGACGCTTCCGAATAGGCCCAGATCGCCGCACCGCTTTCAGGATCGACTTCGTCGGTGGTGATGATGCCGTTCACGCCATTGGCGAGCGAGAGCGAACCGTCGCTCCACGACATGACGGTGGCGAACAGATCGCCATCGCCCTGAAGCAGGCCGTCATTGACGATGGAGATATCGTCCACCGCGACCGGATCGGCATCATTGGCAACTGCGAACACCGCTGCGCCGAGCGCGTACACTTCCGCATCGGTCGCGTTGGTGATGGTGGTGGCACCCGGCCCGTCATTCAGCACCGAAATGCCGAAGACCGGCGCCGGATTGGCACCTGCACCCACCGTGCCGTTATTGGTCACGATCACGTCGCCGCCACCGAAATTCGCGGCATTGATGCCGATGAAATCGGCTTCGATGTCGGAATTGTTGGTAACGGTGGCGGCACCGGAACCGAAGCTCACGGCGGATGCGCCGATTACCGGCGGATCGATCACTTCGTTGACGGTCACAGTTGCAGCGCCGCCGAACGACGTAGCCGAAGCCCCGAAGAGCCCGTTATCCGCCGTGATCTTGCCGTGCGTGGTGACAATAGCATCGCCGCCGAACGACGTGGCGAGCACACCCGAGCCGTTGGTCGAGGTCACGACGCCGCTGTCGACGGTAGCATCGCCGCCAAAGGCAGTAGCGATGATACCGCTGTCGAGCGAATTCACCGTGCTGTCGGCACCGATGACGATCGCGTCACCGGCGAGCGCCGTGGCACCCACGCCGAAGCCGGCGGTGTTGGTAATGGTATTTTCGCCCAGATCGACAGTGGCCGTGGTACCGGCCAGCGCATTGATACCGGCAAAGCCATTGGCCGTGACGTCGCCGAAGGCAGCGATGTCGACATAGCCGGTCGTCGCGACGGCAAAGATACCCGAACCGTTGGCGGCCGTGACCGTGCCGGATTCGATATCGACATTGGTGCCTGCCAGAGCGAGGACGCCGGTCAGTTCCGAATTCACCGTGCTGTCGGCGCCGAGGATCACCACATCTTCCCCGGCTTCGGCACCCACGCCGATACCGGCGGTGTTGATGACCGTGTTGGTGCCGAGATCGATGTTCACATCGACCGAAGCCAGTCCGTTCACACCGGCGAGGCCATTGGCAGTGATATTGCCATGGAGCACGATATCCGTGTCGCCGCCGAAAGCGCTGGCCAAGATGCCCGAGCCGCTGGTGGAAACGATCGTGCCGCTATCGACCCAGGTGCTGCCGCCAGTGGCGGTCGCGAGAATGCCGGTCAGGCTCGAATTGATCGTGCTGCCCACGCCATCAACGTCCACATCGTCACCTGCGGTGGCGACCACGCCGAAGCCGTAAAGCGCATTCACGGTCTGACCGGTGATGTCGATGTTCACGTCTTCGTCCGCAAGGGCGAAGATGCCGAACAGGCCATCCGCATCGGTCAGATTATGGGTGGTGATGTTGACTTCGCCGCCCAGCGCCACGCCGGTGATCCCGACGCCGGTAATGCCGGTGCCATTGGCGTAGACCGTGCCGGTGTCGATATTCACATCGCCGCCGAACGCAGTGCCGACCACGCCGGCATCGCCGCTGGTCACGATCGAAGTCGCATCCGCATCGATATCGACATTGCCGCCGATGGCCACTGCCAGCAGGCCGACATCGTCAGCTTCAACGCTGACATCGGCCAGCACATCGAGGTCCGCATTGCCGCCAATGGCGAGCGCCGCGGCACCGATATCCGGCGGATCGATATCACCGCCCACGACCGTGGTGGCATTACCGCCCACCGCGATGGAAGCGACGCCGAAGAGGCCGTCATCGACCGAAGTCTTGCCATGGCTGGTTGCGCTGGCATTGCCCCCGATCGCGACAGCCATCACACCGCTGCCTTCGAAGCCGGTCGCACCCGAAGTGTGGACCGTGCCGCTATCGACCGTGGCGTTGCCGTCGATGGCCAGTGCGCCCACGCCGACATACATGGATTCGACATTGGAGCCCGCACCGGTGATCGTTGCGTCACCGCCAAGCGCGACAGCAGTCACGCCTGCGCCATTGAGAGCGGAAACGGTGATATCGTCATCCATCGTGACGAGCGCGTTGCCGCCGGTCGCCAGGGCCGCGATGCCGAACATGCCGTTATCGGCAGTGATGTCGCCATGTGCGGCGATATCGACATCCCCGCTGCCCGTGCCGAGATCCACCGCGATGCCGACCACGCCGCTGCCTTCGAAGCCGGCTGCGGTGGTGTTGACGTCGCCCGCGTCGATATCGACGCCGCCGTCCAGCGCCAGGGCGCCAAGGCCGGTATAGGCCGACGTGACGGTGTAACCGGTGCTATCAATCGCAACATCGCCGCCGAAGGCAACGCCGGAAACGCCGGCGCCGCTCAGCGCATCGACATTACCGCCGATGCCGATATCGACATCGCCGCCAACCGCGACGCCGATCACGCCGAAGTCGCCATTGAGCGTGCCGGTGTAGTCATGCGTGTCGATATCGACGCTACCGCCGATGGCGAGACCGGCAACGCCGATGCCGCCCAGGCCCGAGCCACCCGCATAGACCGTGCCGGTATCGATGTAGACGTCGCCGCCTACGCCGCCGTCCTCAATCGCGGTGCCGACCACGCCAGCGCCGCCGCTGGAAATCCAGGAGCCTGCTGCCTCGATATCGGCATCGCCGCCCACCGAAGCCGCAACCAGGCCGAGTTCGTCGGCAAAGATGTCGACCCCGTCGGCCACGTTGAGATTTGCATCGCCGCCAAAGGCAAGCGAGGCGGCGCCGATCGTCGGCGGATCGATATCCCCGTTGACCGTCACCGTCGACGTGCCGCCGATCGCGATACCGGCAACGCCGAACAGGCCGTTATCGGCAGTCGTCTTGCCATGGCTGGTGACGGTGGCGTTGCCGCCCAGCGCCACGCCGACCACACCGGAATCGTTGAGCGACGTTACCGTGCCGGAGTCGATTTCGACGTTGGTACCAAGACCCAGCACGCCGGTGTTAAGCGAATGAACAGTGCTGCCTTCGCCGTTGATGTCCACATCGCCGAGGGCCGCGCCGATCACGCCGTAACCGCTATCCGCGGTGACCGTGTTTCCGTCGAGATCGATGGTGGCATTGTTCGCCGCGAAGGCACCGACGCCGACGCTGCCGAGCGTGGTGGTATCGCCCTTGGTTTCGATGCCGACATCGCCGGCCAGCGAAAGGCCAAGCACGCCACCGGAAACGCCGAGAACGCCGGCCGAACCGGAGTTCACGTCGCCGGATTCGATATCCACGTTGCCGCCGGCCGAGAAGCCGAGCACGCCGATCCCGCCCGAAATGATGTCGTTCGGATCTTCGAATTCGCCGCCTTCATCGAAGGGGGTTTCCGTGATGATCGCATCGCCCGAGCCGAGATTGATTGCCGATACGCCAACCAGGTTGGCGTGAACTTCGGAATCGTCCAGCGCGTTCGCGCCGACATTCACCGTAGCATCCGACGTACCGCCGAGCACCACCGACATCAGCCCGAAATCGGGGGTGAGGCCGTTGATGTTGCCGCCATCGAGATTGACGGTCGCAGCACCGCTGGTGGACAAGGCAAGCCCCCCAACAGTGCCATTGCCGAGCGTGCCGAAGCCGAGCGTGCCGAGAAGCGAGTCCCCGGTCGCACCGTTGACGTTGACTTCACCGCCGATATTCGCGGTGGCGTTACCACCACCGGTAGCGACCGCGGCCACGCCGAAGCCGGTTGCATTGACGGTGCCGTCAGCAGTGACGGTGGCGTCGCCGGTTCCGGTGTTGAGCGCCATGATACCGACGCCTTCGATGTCGAGGCCCGGAACATGACCCACCTGAGTGGCCGTGCTGCCGGTACCCTGCGTGATCTCGACATCGCCGCTGCCGGTTGCCCAGCCGCCCACGCCGACAGGCAGACCCATGCCGAGATCCGCAGCCTCGGTCGAGGTCTGGCTTGCATCGCCATCAACCTGGATCGTGACGTCACCCGCACCGGCCGCCCGGCCGAACACACCAGCAGCGGTGCCGGTAGCAGAGCCGCCGTCCTCGACCGTCAGTTTGACGTAACCATCGCCACCCGAGGCTTCACCCCACAGGCCAGTACCGGTGCCGGTCGTGCCGAGAACATCGGTGGAAGTGGCTGAGCCGCCAAGTACGCCGTCGACATTGCCGCCGCCGGTCGCGACCAGATGGACCGCATCGCCCGCACTGGCGCTGATCGTGGTTTCAGCCTCGGTTTCGAAATCGATGTCCGAACCTGCGTCGGACGTATCGATATTCACACCGTGGCCGAGGAATACCGTACCGCCAGTACCGCCGGTGATCGAGCCAGACACGAGGTCGAACGTAACGTCTGAATCGATGTCATCGGTTTCAAGGCTGACACCGTGGCCCACTCCGCCAGACACGCCCGTGATCGCCCCCCCGGCGATCGAGCCACCATCGAGCGAGAAGTCGATCCCCGAATTGTCACCATCGGTCGTGACTTCGAAACCGGTGACGTTACCCAAGCCATTATTGACGTTGCCACCCTTGATCGTAACGTCGGTGAGGTCGACGTTCACCGCCGCATCATCCCCCGTCGTCGCGAGATCGACACCGTGTGTCGTGACCGCAGCAGCCGATCCGTTACCGCCGGTTGCAGTGACGTTATCGAGCGTGAAATCGATATCCGACCCGTTTCCGGTAGTAGATATCCCAATACCAAAGCTATTGCCCGCCGCAGCAGTGACGCTACCGCCGGTGAAGCTTGAATCGGTGACATCCAGAGTGACGCCCGCATTCGAACCAGTGCTCGTTGCCCCGAGTCCCATCGTCGAACCGACGGCAATAGTCAGATTGCCACCTTTCGCCGTGGAATTATCCATGTTGATATCAATGGTGGAATCGGCGCCGGTCGTGCCCAGCAGTACGCCGTAAGAACTGCCGCCTGCAGAGTTACCGCCGTTGAACGTGGCACCGGTACCGTTGACGCCCCCCACAACCTCCTGATTCACATCAAATGTGATCGGCGCGCTGGAACCCGAGGTCGTAGCCTGGAAACCATTGCTCGTGCCAAGTGCGTCATTGCCCTCAAAGAACGGCGCCGGTCCCGCACCAACCTGATCGACATTGATATCAAGGTAGTTATTATTTTCATTTGTCGAGATGGATACAGCAGTACTGGACAAAATGCCGCTGCGATCAACCTGGGTGTTATCGAAATTGATGATGATCGCGCCGGCATCATCGGTATTGCCATTGCTATAAGTGATGCCCGTCGAATTGTAGTTCGGATCACCCTGTCCGCACGAAATCGTGTGAACCCCCGACGTGTTCGGAACGCCGCCGCATTCCTCATTCGCCCGCGCTTCATTAAAGAACATGGGCGACGCCAACAACCCTGCGGCCAGCGCGGTGGTTACCGCCAGAGCCTTGCGACTGCGCGCAGCCTTGAGACCCGGCGCAGCCGCGCCGTTCACGACATCACTCTTCATATATTGCCCCCTTGGCACTTCGCGCAGGACGAGCCGGTCCCCGCGAAGGAAACGTTAATTTGCAGATAACCGTTTCTACACCAGCGGCTCGTTGCGCCGCAACGCACAACCTGCTCCGTCGCACGGGGGACCAATCCGGTTTGGATGAATTACAGACGATTGTATTTGTGCATTTTTGGCCGAAACTCGCCTCGAAAAGGAACATTTCCTACTTCGATGAGCGCAGCATTCGCGGCCCCGCTCGGGTTCCGAAATCCACTTCCAAATCACTTCAAATCTTCGAGTCGATTCGAACCGAATATTGCGCGCGAGACATTGATTTCGACAAAATGCAAATTTTGATGTGAACATATATGTATATTCGCGAAGCGTGTTCGTCCGCATATCTGCAATATTCAGGCGCAGCCCTCTCACCCGGTTCCGCTTGTAACTTTCTCGTCTCTGGCGCAAAGGATCGGAAAGGTTGCCGTCGCCGCAATCCTGCGGCAACGGCGCAAGGATGTCTGATCGGAACTCTATCTCGTGAGTAGCGACGCGATTATCTCGCACGAACCGGCCACCGGCGTGGAACTGTGGCGGGGCCTGCCAGGCGATGTTGACGAAACCGTAGCCCGCGCCCGGCGCGCATGGCCCACCTGGGCCGCCCTGCCCCTTGCCACCCGCATCGAAATGGTCCGCCGTTTCGCCAATGAAGTGCGCAAGGCCAACGAGGCCTTTGCCGAGCTGATCGCGCGCGAGACCGGCAAGCCCTTGTGGGAAACCCGCACGGAAGTGGAAGCCGTGATCAACAAGGTCGAGATCTCGATCCGCGCCTATGCGGAACGGACCGGCCAGCGCAAATATGACAGCGCCCTGCAGGGCACCCAGGCGCTGCGGCACAAGCCGCATGGCGTCATGGCGGTGCTGGGGCCCTATAATTTCCCCGCTCACCTGCCCAATGGCCACATCGTGCCCGCGCTGATCGCGGGCAACGCCATTGTCTTCAAGCCGAGCGAAAAGACCCCGGCGGTGGGCGAGTTCCTGGTCGGCTGCTTCCACCGCTCCGGCATTCCCCCCGAAGTGGTGCAATTGCTGATCGGCGGGCCGGAGGAAGGCAAGGCGGTCGTCTCCCATCCGGGGATCGACGGGGTGCTGTTCACCGGTTCCGCCAATGCCGGAATCGCGATCAACCGCAAGCTGGCGGCCAATCCGGGCAAGATTGTCGCGCTGGAAATGGGCGGCAACAACCCGATGGTACTGTGGAACACGCCGCTGCTGGACGATGTCGCGGTGCTGGTGGTCCAGTCTGCCTTCACCACTGCGGGCCAGCGTTGCACGGCGGGTCGGCGACTTATCGTGAAGTCCTCGCTCTATGACGAGGCGGTAGAGAAAATCGCCAAGCTTTCCGACCGAATCGTGGTGGGCGCACCGTTCGACGATCCCGCCCCCTTCATGGGGCCGGTGATCGATAACAACACCGCCGATCAGCTGACGGAGAGCTTCCTCTATCTTATGTCGCAGGGCGGCAAGCCGATCCGGCACATGCGCCGCAAGCAGGACGACCTGCCCTTCCTCTCGCCCGCGATCATCGATGTGACCAATATTCCCGAACGGCCCGATATCGAGTTGTTCGGTCCGCTGCTGCAGATCGTGAAGGTCGACGATTTCGACGAGGCGATCGCGGAGGCGAACAATACGCGCTTTGGCCTCTCGGCTTCGCTGCTCGGCGGCACGCCGCAGGATTACAACCGCTTCTGGGCCAATATTCGTGCGGGGATCGTGAACTGGAACCGGCCGACCAACGGCGCCTCATCCGAAGCGCCGTTCGGCGGCGTCGGCCTTTCGGGCAATCACCGCCCGGCGGCCTTCTATGCGGCGGATTACTGCGCCTATCCGGTGGCCAGTGTCGAGATGGACCAGCCGCGCGCCAGCGTGGGCGTGGGCTTCAAGCCGAACTGAGGGGAATACGGGGGCGCCCTGCCCCCGCCCCGTCAGCGGCCGTTCGTCACCAGATCGACTTCAGTGCCGCCCTTGGCCAGAGGGCGGGCATAGAGCACGAAGGACGCCTTGCCCTTCACGCCGCCCAGAACGTCGTCGCCATCTTCCTTCACGCGCTGAGCGGTGAAGCCGCCGGCAGCGGCGCGCGTGTAATAGAAATCGATCACTTCATCGAGCGGGATGGCGGTGACGTAGTTGACCACGCGCAGCGCGCAGCTGCCTTCATCGGTGCCCGCTGCTTCCTGCACGGCGCCTTGCGGATAGACCGGGAAGGCTGCGGGCAGCTTTGCCGCCCATTCCATCGTATATTGGGCGCGATCGGCGCAATTGCCATTCCCGCCCGGTGCGGCGGCGGCACGGCTTGCCACCGCCAGCGCCGAGCCTTCGGGCAGTTTGCCCGACACAGGCTGGGCCGCAGGAGCTTTCTTGAGCTTGCCGGGCCCGCCGACCAGTTGCAGTGCTTCGCCGCGAGCGCGCTCCATCGCTTCCGGGCTGGTCATTTCCGGCGGAAGCGCACCGTCGCGCAGCCCGGCCGAGACAGCGGAATTGGCCCTGTTCTGCCCGGCCAGATCGGGATCAACCATGATTTCGTCGCCCAGCGCGGAAGCGAGCTCCGCATCTGCGGTGCCTTCGGGCGTCTCCGCCTTGTCATCCTTGCCACCACAAGCCGCGAGCGCCAGCGCGGGCACGACGGCGAGAAGCAGGAACGAAGGCGTGCGTAGCATGGTGTGGATTCTCCGCAGAAAGGAAGTTGAACGGTGTAGATGGTTTGCCATCTTTGCCGAGGCGGGATCACAGCCATGTCCCGCAACGGGAAATTCCTGCATGCAATCGTTGCGCTTGGCCAGCCCTGCCAGGGCCGGGCGCCGCCGCCACAGTTCTTTGAGAAAGTCACCCTGACCGAAAAAGGCTAGGCGCCCGTCCCGGCTCATGCGTACCGGGAGGGCGCCTATGTATTGGTCTCGCGGGGGACACTGCGGAGACCCTAGGCCGGCCAGGAGCGGGGGAGACTACCGGCCCGATGTGCGGACCGCCCTCTCGACGGTCCAGTTTTGCCGGCCTTGAATGGGGCTGGCCGGCAAGCATCTGTTTACACCCTCGATTCTTAACGGAGGACAACCGCGCAATTCCGCCTGAACTGCATGCAGGACGTGAGACTTGCAGCCGCTTGCCACCCCACCTAAACCCCTGCCCGAACAAGCAAACGAGGCGGCAAGCGCCCGGGAACAGCAATCGCATGGCGACCGACTCGCAGCACCCTCACCGGATCGACGGGCTGGCCTTCGCGCTGGGATCCCATGCGATCTGGGGCATCATGCCGCTCTATCTCGGGCTGGTGCACGATGTGCCCTCCATCGAATTCGTGGCCTGGCGCATCATCTTCACTCTGCCCCTATGCGCCGCCGTGATCGCCTGGCGCGGGCAATGGGGCGAATTGCGCGCCGCCTTTTCCCAGCGCAAATCCGTTCTGGCCCTGCTGGGCAGTTCGGCGATGATCGGGATCAACTGGGTGCTCTACGTCGTCGCCATCCAGACGGACCACGTCTACGCCGCCAGCCTGGGCTATTACATCCTGCCGCTGGTGATGATGCTGCTGGGGCTGCTGGTGCTGAAGGAACGGCTGAGCGGCCCGCAATGGGGCGCGGTCGCGCTCGCCGCGGTCGGCGTGGCTCTGCTGGCCGCCGGCGCTCTCAGTACCTTGCTGTTCAGCCTGACTATGGCCGTGACGTTCGGCCTCTATGGCCTGATCCGCAAGACCGTGAATGTCGGCCCGATCACGGGGCTGATGGTGGAGACCCTGCTGTTGATCCTGCCTGCCATCGCCATCGCCGGATATTATGCAGCGCAGCCCGCCGGTTCGTCCATGGCGCAAGGCTGGGGCCTTGCGGGCGCCATCGCGCTGGGCGGGCCGATGACGGCAGTGCCGCTGATGCTGTTTGCCACGGCAGCCCGGCGGATGGACTATACGCTGATCGGCTTCCTGCAGTTCCTCTCGCCCACCATCGTCTTCCTGCTGGGGCTGTTCTGGTTCCACGAGGAGTTGAAGCCTGCCCAACTGGGCTGCTTCGTATTGATCTGGGCTGCCATGGCCCTGTTCGTGTGGGATCTGTTCCTGCGGCGGCGAAGAATTCCTCGCCCCGCCTGACGTCTCAGCTTCTGACGCCTTAACCCGTGAAACCTTAACCGACGAAACGCCAGCCGAGCGTCTGCCCGCCATGGAACGGCACGAGCGACGTACCATTGGCGTCAACCACCTCGGGCACTTCGACCGGTGCCTTCTCCAGCGTCACCGTGCCTTCGTTCAGCGGCAATCCGTAGAAGCGCGGGCCATGTTCCGAAGCAAAGCCCTCGAACCGGTCGAGCGCGCCTTCTTCCTCGAACACGGCCAGATAGCTCTCCAGCGCGAATGGGGAATTGAAGATGCCAGCGCAGCCACAGGCAGCTTCCTTCAGGTGGCGGGCATGCGGCGCCGTATCGGTGCCGAGGAAATATTTGGGCGAGCCGCCCGTCGCCGCGCGGCGCAGCGCCAGCCGGTGCTTCTCGCGCTTGGCGACCGGCAGGCAATAGGCATGCGGGCGAATCCCGCCCACCAGCATGGCGTTGCGGTTGATATGGAGATGCTGCGGCGTGATCGTAGCCGCGACATTCGGCCCGGTCGCGTCCACGAAGGCGACCGCTTCCTCGGTCGTCACATGTTCGAGCACGACCTTGAGTTCCGGTAGAGTGCGCACGAGATCGGCGAAAATCTGCTCGATGAACACGGCTTCGCGGTCGAAGATGTCGATCTCCGCATCGGTCACTTCGCCATGGATCAGCAGCGGCATGCCGATGTCCTGCATCTTTTCGAAAACGGGCAGGAGATTGGCGACATTGCTGACTCCGCGCGCGGAATTGGTCGTCGCATTGGCGGGGTAGAGCTTGGCGGCGGTGAACACACCTTCGGCATGGCCGCGCGCCAGTTCTTCAGGATCGGTATCGTCGGTGAGATAGGCCGTCATCAACGGTGTGAAATCCATGCCTTCCGGCAGCGCGGCCATAATGCGTTCGCGATAGGCGACCGCATCGGCGACATTGACCACCGGCGGCGTAAGGTTGGGCATCACGATCGCACGGGCGAACTGACGCGCCGTGTAAGGCAGCACGCCCGCCAGAACCGCGCCGTCGCGCAGGTGAACGTGCCAGTCGTCGGGGCGGCGGATCGTGATAATGGTGGAGTCGGCCATGCCTGCCCCCTATCGTTTCGCGGCCCGCGCCGCTAGCAGCTTCGCATGAGCGAGGAATGCAACAGCGAAACGCGTGACTGGGAAGCGGAGCGTCGCCTGGTGGAAATCCATGCGGGGCCGGAGCGCATCGAGTGGATCGCGGCCAGCTACCGCCGGCTCACCGGGCGCGATCTCGTTCCGCCCTGCGCGGATGTCGCGAGTGCGCTGTGGAATGTTCCCGCAGTAGTTGTCGCCCATGGGACCGAGGCCGATCCCATCTTCTTCTACGCCAATCGCATGGCGCTTACCCTGTTCGAGTTTCCGGCCGCCGAGTTCATCCAGTTGCCTTCGCGCCTTTCCGCAAAGCCGCTGGCCCGCGACGAACGCGCGCAAATGCTTGCCCGGGTAAGCGAGCATGGCTTCATCGACGATTATGCGGGAGTGCGCACCGCCCGATCCGGAGGGGGCTTCCGGATCGAGCGGGCGACTGTTTGGAACCTCTTCGACCCGAAGGGCTCCGCTGGCGGGCAGGCGGCCCGGTTCGACCGCTGGCGCCCGCTAGATCTCTAAAAGCGTTCGGCCGCCGCTCAGGCGGTTTTCCGTTCGCAGGTGGCGCAGCCTTCCGCCTGACAGAAGATTGCCCAACGCGCCAATTCCTCGAAGCCGACCGGCCGGATGAAATTCAACCCGGCAACATTCAGCTGCGACCAGCGCACCACCGCCTTGCGTGGCTCCATCCCCGGCAACATCACGGTCACCTCATCTCCGGGGCGTACCGTGGGAATCACTGCCTTGATGCCGCGCTGGGAGATGTCTTTCACCTCCAGCTTGATGCGGACATCGCCGAGCAGCGCTTCTCCGTCGCACTGGATCGGAAGGCGCGGCGCCCGATTTAACTGGCTCTCGACATGGGTACTGCCCATGTTCTTGAGCGCAGCGGCCAGATCGATTTCCTCATCGAACTGGACACCGATCTTGCCTTCCTTCGACCAGGCGACCTTGCCGCTCACCACATGGCCAGGCATGAACTGCACGCTCACCACCTCGCCAGTGGCGAAATCCGCATAGGCCACACCCATCATGCCGCTGGGCGAAAGATTGCGCAGCAGGCAGAAGCCGGTGAAGCCCTCGGCCTCAAGCAATACCGGACGATAGACAGCAGTTGTTCGACCATCCCTGCGACGATCGTCCGTATCCTGCCCGTCTGTCTGGCTTGCTTCTGATTCCATTCCTTGTCGTTTAATCACGCGATTGAAAAGCTCAGCGCCCATATTGGTTCCCCCCAATTTGAGGCAACACATCCCAAAGTGATGACAAATCATCACTGAAAAGTTATAACCATCCACTTCAAACACATGCCCGGGCTGCCTTTCACTCTCCGCCAGCTCGAAATATTCGAGCTCCTCTGCAAGTTGCGGAGCTTCCGGCTCGTCGGCGATGAACTGAGAATATCGCAAGCATCGGTTAGCAACCAGTTGAAAGCGCTAGAAAATCAGCTGGGCACGCGATTATTGTCGCGGGAGCCCGGCAAACGGCCTCAGCTCACCAAGGAAGGTGCCGCTTTTTTGGCGGATTTAGGCGATTTCTGGCGCGCGGCAGAGCAGCTTGCCACGCATCGCCGGGCCGGAAATACGCCACCTCCGGGCGAGTTGCGGCTCAGGGTAATGATCGGAAATTACATCCTGAAGGACTGCGTCAGGCCGAAACTGGATGGTTTTGTCGAAGCGCACCCCTCGATTCACCTCGACTTCGTTTCGCCCACGATTTCCGATCTTCCGGGGCAAGTGGTGGAACGGGACCATTACGATCTCGCACTGTTTCAGGAACAGCTCGCCCGCCCGCTGGGGCCCGGCATGCGTGAACTGGCACGGATTCGCTGCGGCGTATTTGGCCATCGCAGTTTTCTGAAAGGCAAGAACCGCCTCCTGACCACCGAAGAGATCAGCGCCCTGCCCTTCGTCCTGCCTCCGGCCGGTACGCCCTATGAGAACCTGGTCCTGTCCCTGTTGGCACAGGCAGGAATCAAGCCGCAGACAGTCGCGGGGCGCACGCAATATTTCGATGTCATGTCCGCCATGTTCGAACGCGGCAATTGCGTGGGCGCCACGCTGGAGCCGATCCTGCGCAACGAGCATCGCAATGTCGCGCTGCTCTATCCGCTCGAGGACTGGCGCCTGGTCTATTACCGCAACCCGCAGCGCAACGAGCCGCAGCTCCAGGCGGTGGAGGATTTTCTCATTTCCTCCGTGCTTGACGATCCATCCTATCCCACCCTTCCCCGACCTGCGGCAGGCGGGCGGCGGAGCATGGCGAAGCTTCTGGGGGATTGATTTTCCCGCCCGCACCGCCACCTACACCCCATGGCACAGACCCGGCTCTTCTCCCGCTCGCTCGTCAGGCTCACTCCGCTGGAGGCAGACGAGGATGTCAGGGGGTTTCTCCAAGGCCTCGTCACCAATGACGTCACCGGGCTATTGCCAGTATGGGCCGGGCTGCTGAGTGCGCAGGGCAAGGCGATGTTCGATTTTCTCGTCTGGCCAGCTGGCGACGGGCTGCTGCTCGATTGCGAGACCGATGCGGCGGAGGAACTGGTGAAGCGCCTCTCGCTCTACCGGCTGAGGCGCAAAATCGCGATCGGGCGCGACGATGCCCATGGCATCCATTGGGAGCCCGAGCCCGGTGACGGTGGCGCGCGCGATCCGCGGATGCTGGCGCTGGGCCAGCGCTGGATCGCCCCTGTTTCCGAAGATGACGAGAGCGCGGACGAGGCATGGCTTGCCCATCGCCTGTCGCTGGGTATTCCCGAAGGCCGTGCCGAACTGGGCGACATTCTGTGGCTGGAAACCAACGCCGCCGAGCTCAACGGCGTGAGCTTCACCAAGGGCTGCTATGTCGGGCAGGAGAATACCGCCCGGATGAACTGGCGCCAGAAGGTCAATCGCAGGCTGGTGGTCGTTCCGCTCGAAAACTCAGATGAAAAGAGACGCAAGGCTGCCTATCCGGCGCTCGGCCTTGCGGTCGATCACTTGCGGGTGGACGATATCGATCCCGCCTTTTTGCCGGAATGGCAGGCTCGCGCGATCGCGGCGGATGGGGAGAATGCGGAGGGTTAATGCCCGCCGGTTATCGCTGGCCGGTGAGTTGAGCCATGAGGAGGGCTTCGGCATGTGTCCTGGCCGAGCCCCGCGGCAAGCCGAGCGATACTGCCATACGCTCGCCCATCAACGCATCGCCCAGAGCCAGCAGCACGAGCGTAAGCGTCGTCTGACGGACAGACGCGGCTTCGTCTTCCCGCACGGCGTCCTGAGGCGTGAGTTCGTCCACCAGCGCGTGGATGGATTCGATCACCGGATCGAGCGCGTCTTCATTGCCTGAAGCGAGCATCCAGCTGGCCAGCGCCCCTGCCCCGCCAATGTCGAAAGCATCGAAAGTCAGGTCCACCACGTCGCGCGGGCTGCCCTCGCCACTGCGGGTAGCACGCACTGCGTCGGCAATGGTTTGGCAAACAGTCTCGGCCAGATAACCACCCAAGGCTCGCTGCAGTCCTGCCGCGGAGCCGAAATGATGGAGGAGATTGGCATGCGTCCTGCCGATCCTGGCGGCCACGGCCTTGAGCGTAACGCTCTGCGGGCCTGCCTCGATCAGCTGCGCGCGCGCGGCTTCCAGCGCGGCAAGCCGGCTTTCCTCGGGAGTCAGGCGTTTCCTCGTTGACATAATAGTAAGCTAATCCGGTGATAATTCGCTCATGTCCGCACCGTTCAAATTCGACCTAGAGGCCCCGGCGCCACTCGGCAAGGATACGGCCACTCCGGCGGATCTGGCAATCCGTCCGCGTGACAGGCGTTTCTGCCGCGGCTCGAAGCCTCAGCGCTGGTGGCTGGACGGCAATCCGGTGGCAACGGCGTGGCACAATTCGCTGTCGGTCGCGTTCCCGGTGGGCGAGAGCTTCTTCATCGAACATGTGAAGGCCCATCGCGAGGGCGTTCCGCCCAAGCTGGCGGCGGAAATCCGTGCCTTCGTGCGGCAGGAAATCAACCACACCCGCGAACATATGGCCTTCAACCGCTTCCTCACCGAGGCGGGCTATGACCTCTCGAAGATCGAACACCGGCTGAACGAGACTCTGTCGGCCACCAAGGGCCGCCCGTGCATCGCCAATCTCGCGGCATCCATGGCACTGGAACACTTCACCGCTATCATCGCCCGCCACACGCTCACTCACCTCGAGCAATACGGCAAGGCGGAGCCGGAAGTCGCAGAATTGTGGCGCTGGCACGCTGTGGAAGAGATCGAGCACAAGGGCGTCGCCTATGACACCTGGCTGCATGCCACCCGCAACTGGACGCGCTTCAGGCGCTGGTGGGTGAAATCGCTGCTGATGATCCTGGCCGGGCGCAATTTCGTGAAGGGCCGGATTCTCGATACGCTGGATTTCCTGGCTCAGGACGGACTTACCGGCTGGAAGTGGAAATGGCGCGTCGGGCTCTATCTTGTCGGGCGCCCAGGCGTGCTGCGCTGCATCTTTCCCGGCTGGCTGGCGTATTTTCTGCCCGGCTTCCACCCATGGAAGACCGACGACCGCGCGCTTATCCAGCTTTATGACAGCGAATATCCGGACGCGGTGATGCCCGATACGGCAGCGCCTTTCCGCGAGGCTTCCGCCGCCGCTTGAGGCGATTTCGCGCGCGAGCGCGACCCCCGCTCACACTGAAGCGAGTTTCAGGGAGAGGGGGTCAGGCCGCTCGCGGCATCATGGCAGGATCGTCACCGCCTACACAGCCATCCAGTTCGGTGACGAACTCGATGGCCGAAAGGTCGGCGCCCCGGCCAAGGCTATGGATCGTGCGGACCCGCCCGGTCGGAACAAAGCCCGCCTTGCGCAGCACGCGCCCGGATGCCGGATTATCGACCGCGTGGCAGCTGTGGACGCGCCTGTGGCCCAGCGAACTGGCAATCGACAGCACTGCCCGCGCCGCTTCCGTGGCGAAGCCCCTGCCCCACCAGTCGCGCGCGATCCAGTAACCGATCTCGAGCCCGTGCTCCTCCTCATGCAGGCCGCAGGAACCGATGATCGGGCTGCCGCCGGCGCCGGGAAGCGTCACCAGAAATGAAGGGAGCCTGGGATTGGCAGGCCGCGACAGCCAGCTTTCGGCGTCTTCCCGCCGATAGGGCCACGGCACCCGGGCAAGATTCCGGACGATCGCCTCATCGGCGATCCGAACCGTCAACTCGCCCGCATCTTCCAGCCAGCCCGGCCTGAGCAGCAATCTTTCGCTACGGTGAAACATGGCATTCTCCTCTCACGCTGCCACGCCCCACTGATTGCGGAACGTGACAGGACTATTGCCGAAAGCACAAGCTTTTCGGCCAAGCGTTGCGAGGGAGACGTGAAATGAAAAGAGGGAGACGGGCTGGGCCCCTCTCCCTCTGACGGCCGGATTCAGACTCCGGCGGGGCCATCCCGTAGGACGGCCCTTTCAATGAACCGTCCGCTTATTCGGCGGCTTCAGCCATTACGTCCACAGAGACGTATTTGCGGCCGAGCTTGCCGTCGTGGAATCGCACGCGACCTTCCGCGAGCGCGAACAGGGTGTGATCCTTGCCCATGCCAACATTGACGCCCGGATAGACGCGGGTACCGCGCTGACGGATGATGATGTTGCCGCCGATCACTTCCTGACCGCCGAACTTCTTCACGCCAAGGCGACGGCCCGCCGAGTCGCGGCCGTTACGGGACGAACCGCCTGCTTTTTTATGTGCCATCTCGTCTTACTCCGTAACTCGGGACTTATTCCTGATCCGCCTTCTTGGCGGCGGGCTTCTTGGCAGCAGCCTTCTTCGGCGCGGCCTCAGCGGCGGGAGCGGCTTCTTCAGCCTTCGGCGCGGCAGCCTTCTTGGCAGCCGGAGCCTTGCCTTCGCCAACGGCGAGGATGCGCAGCAGGGTCATCTGCTGACGGTGACCGTTGCGGCGGCGATAGTTGTGGCGGCGGCGCTTCTTGAACACCATCACCTTTTCGCTCTTCGCCTGGGCGATGATTTCGGCCGACACCGTCACCTTGCCGGCATCGCTCAGTTCACCGCCGTCACCGGCGAGAAGAACGTCACCCAGCACGATCGTGTCACCGGCTTCGCCAGCGAGCTTTTCAACCGCGATCTTGTCTCCGGCGGCAACCCGATACTGCTTGCCGCCCGTGCGCACTACTGCGAACATGGTACCTGCATCCATTCTACTGCTGTGCCGCCCCGCCTTTTAACCGAAATCCGGAAAACCGAATCTCGAGCATTGAGCGACGCGCCGCGCGCCCCCGGAAGGGCGCCGGAAAGATGGGTGCCGTTAGTAGAAGCGCCCCTTCCTGTCAACGCCGCAGAGCCGCATTTCTCAAGACGCTGGAAAGGTATGCCCACCATGCTATGGCTCCGCGCATGACCTCACGCCAGTTTGCCCTGCCCCTCCTTACCGCCGCCGCGCTTGCCCTGGCGGGATGCGCGAAAGACGATGGCGTCTATCCTTCTCTCGCCATCCGCGAGGCGGAACGGGTGAGCGGTGTGTTCCGACCGGTGGAGGCAGAGCCCTTCGTTCCTGCGCCTCAGGGCCCGGAAACGCTGGATCGCGTGCAGCGGCTGCGCAGCGAAGCGCAAGAGACGCACAAGCGCTTCCTGGTCGCGGCCGAAAAGGCGCGCGGTCCGGTGGTCGCAGCACGCGGCGCGACAAATGGCGCCGAACAATGGTCGGTGGCACAGGTGGCGCTGGCCGATCTTACGGGCATCCGCAGCGAAACGATGATCCCGCTGGCCGAACTCGACCTGCTTTTTGTTGAGGGCCAGAACGAGGGAAAAGAACTGGCCGAAGTCGAATCGGCCCGCGCCGATGTCGAAAAACTCATCGCCGAAGAAGACCGGCTGCTCGATTCGCTCAATTCCCAGGTCGCTGACTGACCGCAGCCGTCAGCGCTGCTGCCAACGTGCGAGATCCGAGTGATCTTGCGCACGCGGCTCGATCCAGTGCCAGCCGTCGGCGCGCTTTTCCCGTTTCCAGAACCAGGCATCGCTCTTGAGGTGATCCATGGCGAAATCCACCGCCTCGATCGCGGCCCGGCGATGGCGCGCGGCGGCCACGGCCAGCACGATCGGCTCGCCCGGGGCCAGCACACCCACCCGGTGAGTCAGCAAAATGCCCGCCAACTCGAATCGGGCCAGCGCGGCATCCGCCAGGGCTTCCATGCCCGGCAGGGTCAGCGGCTCGTAATGAAAAAGCTCCAGTGCTTCGCAGCCATCGGTGGGGCGGACCTTGCCCACGAAAGCCGCAACGCCGCCAGCCTCGGCATGGACAGCGGAAAAGGCATCTATCTCCGCGCCGGGATCGAATGGCTCGGCGAGCAGGCGCACATCGCGCATCTCAGCCCCCGCTGACGGGAGGAAGGAAGGCCACCTCGTCCCCATCCTTCGCGGCGAGCGCAGCCTTGTCCTTCAGCAATTCGCCATTGATTGCGATTCGCACCTTTTCTCCCGCCACGGCGGCGGAAAGAGCGGGAGAACTCCAGACTTCCAGCCAGGCGAGCAGATCGGTCCAGTCGACCACGCCATCGGCTTCGGCGAAAATGCGCTCATGCGTACCGGCGAGATCGGCAAGCTTGCCGAGGAAGACGAACTTCACTGCCATCGGATCAGCCGCCCGTCAGCGACATGTGGCGCGGCAGGGCCGGAGCGGAGCCGCGTTCGATGCGGAAATTGTGCTTCTCCGGCTTGATCCGCATCAGCAGATCGAGCGCTTCGGAGAGATTCCGTTCCGGATCGTCAGACCGCAGAGCCGCACGCAGATCCACCTGCTCCGACCCGCCGAGACAGGCATAGAGCTGGCCAGTGGCGGTGACGCGGATGCGGTTGCAGCCGGCGCAGAAATTATTGGTCAGCGGCGTAATGAAGCCCAGCCGCCCGCCGGTTTCGGCCACATCGACATAGCGCGACGGGCCGCCGGTGGTCGCGTCTGTGGGAAGCAGCGTCCAGCGCTTTTCCAGTTCGTCGCGGACAACCGGGAGCGGCAGGTAGTGATCCACCCGCTCTTCCTCCACCTCGCCCAGCGGCATGGTCTCGATCAGCGTGATGTCATGGCCCTGCGCATGGGCCCATTCGATGAGGAAGGGGATTTCCTCCTGATTGAGGCCCTTCAGCGCGACGGTGTTGAGCTTGACCTTCAGCCCGGCCTCGCGTGCGGCGGCAATGCCGCGCAGCACGTCGTTCAGCTTGTCACGGCGGGAGAGGCGCTGGAACAGTTCTCCATCCATCGTGTCGAGCGAGACGTTGATCCGCCGCACACCCGCAGCGGCCAGATCATCCGCAAACTGTTCAAGCTGCGTGCCATTGGTGGTGAGGGTCAGTTCTTCCAGCCCATCGCCCAGCTTGCGGCCCAGCGCGCGAACCAGTTCGATCACGTCGCGCCGCACCAGCGGCTCGCCCCCGGTCAGGCGAATCTTGGTGATGCCGCGATCGATAAAGCCCAATGCCAGCCTGTGCAGTTCTTCCAGGCTCAGCACATCCTTGCGCGGCAGGAAGGTCATCTTCTCCGGCATGCAATAGGTGCAGCGCAGATCGCACCGGTCCGTCACCGAGAGGCGCAGATAGGTGATCCGCCGGTTGAAGGCGTCCACCAGTGGGGCCGAAGAAGTGCTCACGAGTGTCATATAGCACTAATTCGGGAAATTGCCTGCCTCGCGATTCCCGGCAGCGGGATCGACGGGCAGAAGCTGGCCGGTAATGCCCGGCGCATGAGCAAGCCATTGCAGCACGGCCTCGACCGCCTCGCCTTCCGGCCCTTCCACACCGTTGACGCGCTTGGGCGCGGCTTCGCGGGCAAGATCGGCAATGGCGGCCTTGCGCCAGCCGGTGTGGTCATAGGGCGCTTCGGGAAAGACCAGCGCCAGCGCCTCGGCGCCGCTGGCCAGTTCCTTGCGGACCGCAGGCAGGTATCGCGCATGAAAGGCCGCCGCGGCATCGAGCGCCGCTTCGGGCAGGCCCTGAATGCGCAGCACGGCCTGCATCAGGCGGACCGGCGCTGCCGCGTGAGCGTGATGCCGATCTGCTCGTTCGCCTCGCTCAGCGCGAGCTTCACGATCTTGACCACGACTTCCTCCACGCGCTCGTCGCGCAGGAACAGCGTGTCGCAGATATGCTCCGCCACGGCTTCGATCAGCTGATAGTGGCGGGAATCGCCCAGCGCTTCCGAAGCGGCGAACTTCAGGTCCATGTAATTGAGACTCGCATCGAGCGGCGTTTCCGGCTCGTAACGATCCGCCGCCTTGAGCTTCACCCGCAGGCTGAAGCGCAAAGGCTGGGCTTTGCCGGTCTCTTCCGAATAGATCCCGGTGAGCACGTCATGTTCGAAATCGGCGACTTCGAGGTAAAGGCTGTCAGACATCGTTGCCCTGCTTACGAATTTGCGCGCCCTTCGCACCGGAACGCGTCGATGTCCAGCATCGCACCCGCAATTTGGTCCGTCAGGCGGAATGCGGCCGGCGGTAAATCAGCCAGTAGACCAGCGCCACCAGCACCCCGCCGCCCACGATATTGCCCGCCGTCACGAGTGCGAGATTGGCCGCCAGCCCCGCCATGTCGAACAGGCCCGAATGAAGCATGGCAACCGGGATCAGATACATGTTGGCCACCGAATGCTCGAAGCCGAGCACCACGAAGGCGGTGATCGGAAAGAGGATGACCAGCACCTTGCCCGAGACATTGTGGGCCGCAAGGCACATCCACACTGCCAGGCAGACGAGGACATTGCACAATATGCCGCGTGCGAAGGCTTCCACCGGATCGAGCGCGAGCTTGGCATCGGCGATTGACAGGGCGGTTGCCGCGACGGCCCCGTCGCCCATGTCCAGAACGCCGGACAGATGCACCAGAAGCGCCGTGCCGACCGCACCCACCAGATTGCCGAACCAAACGATCGCCCAGTTACGCAGCAAGGCGGCGGTGGTGATCTTCCCGCTCGCCCGGGCGAGCACAATCAGGCTGTTGCCGGTGAACAGTTCCGCCCCGCCGACAATCACCAGCACCAGCCCGAGCGAAAAGGCCATGCCGCCGAGCAGCCGGGTGGGCCCGAAGCCCAGTTCGCTGCCAGTGACGACCGCCGTGTAGAACATTGCGCCGAAGGCGATGAAGGCTCCGGCCAGGACGGCCAGAGTGAAGGTTTCGATAAACCCGAGCGCGACCTTGCGAACCCCGACCTCTTCCACCAGTGCCGCGATCCGCGCCGGAGGCACGACATCGAGCGGATGAGGCTCGGGAGTTCCGCTCACTCGGCGCGAGTCCAGCGCGCGAAGATCGCCGTGGGCAGCAGGCGCCCATCCGGCCCGTCTTCCCGCACGGCCAGGTCGCCATGTTCGATCCGGCCCGGCAGGCCTGCGAAATACTCCATCAGCAGCCCCGCCAGCGACAGGCTCGACATGCGCACGGCATAGGCGGTGAGGAACAGGAAGCTACTGTCTTCGTCCAGCAGGCTGCGGCAATCGGCGATCAGCGGAGCGAGATGCTCCTCGATCCGCCAGGTTTCCCCGCCCGGCCCGCGCCCAAATTTGGGTGGGTCGAGAATGATCCCGTCATAGCGCCTGCCGCGCCGCACCTCGCGCGCGGTAAACTTGGCGGCATCGTCCACCAGCCAGCGCACCGGGCGGTCCTGCATCTCCGAAAGAAAGGCGTTTTCCCGCGCCGCCGCGACCGATTTCTTGCTGGCGTCCACATGCGTGACAGGGCCGCACTTGCTCAGCGCCAGTGTGCCCACGCCGGTATAGCCGAAAAGGTTGAGGGTCGAAGATCCTCCCCCATCGGGGGAGGTGGCAGGCGCGCCAGCGCCTGACGGTGGGGGCGTGCCCGAATGCAATCCCCCTCCACCGTCCTGCGGACGGTCCCCCTCCCCCGCTGGGGGAGGAGCAATCAGTTGCCCGCGCATCCAGTGCCATACCGGCGCCATGTCCGGGAAGAAACCGAGATGGCGGAAGGGCGTGCATTGCGCGGTAAAGCGCACTTCTTCCCATTCCAGCGGCCAGCCTTCGCGCGGCACTTCGCGGAAGAAATGCCAGCGCCCGCCGCCATCCTCGTCCGAACCGGGCACGAATTCGCCATCCGCGTCCCACTCCGCAAGGCGCGGGGTCCACATGGCCTGCGGCTCCGGCCGGATGAAGCGGAACGGACCGTAGCGCTCCAGCTTGCGGCCATGGCCGCTATCGACCAGCCCGTAATCGGCCCAGCCCTCGCCCGCCAGGATCAGGGGATCAAGTGCGAGATCTGCCACTCTGCGTTCCTCCCTTCACCCGTTCGCCCTGAGCTTGTCGAAGGGCAGCCTTTCACTTCACCGTCACGCCTGACTTCAGGAACGAAGGACTGTCCTTCGACAAGCTCAGGACGGGCGGCCTGTTACGAATTGGGCGTCGCATGCTCCGCCACATAGGCGGCGATGGCATCATATTCGCCCGGCAGCTGGACATAGCGTTCTTCACGCTCGAACAGATCGCCAACGCGGGCGGGCAAGCCCGGACGCGTGCCGGTTGCCTGTTCCACAGCATCGGGGAACTTGGCCGGATGCGCAGTCGCCAGCGTCACCACGGGCACGGATTTATCCACCCCGGCATTGCGCGCGGCGTGCAGGCCAATGGCAGTGTGCGGATCGATGATCTCGGCGCAATGGTCCGCCGCCCAGCGCATCGCGGCCATGGTCTCGTCCCCATCGGCGCGGGCGCTGGTGAACAGGGCGGAAGCCCCTTCGCGCTGCGCATTGGTGAGGCGCATGGCCTTGCTTGCTTCAAAGCCGCGCATCTGCTCGGCAAGGGCCAGACCGTCGCGCCCGCCGCAATCGAACAGCAGGCGTTCGAAATTGGAGCTGACCTGAATATCCATCGAAGGCGCGGCAGTGGGCGTGACCGTTCCGGCCGAATAATCGCCTTCCGACAATGCGCGGTGGAGAATGTCGTTCACATTGGTCGCCACGATCAGCCGTTCGATCGGCAGGCCCATCTTGGCCGCGACATAGCCCGCGAACACGTCCCCGAAATTGCCGGTCGGCACGGAGAAGGCCACCTTGCGGTAAGGCGCGCCAAGCTGCACGCCGCAGGCGAAGTAATAGACCACCTGCGCCATCAGGCGCGCCCAGTTGATCGAGTTCACCGCCGCGATGTTGAACCGGCTGGTCATGGCAGTATCACCGAACATGCGCTTCACCATCGCCTGCGCATCGTCGAAGCTGCCTTCGATGGCGATGTTATAGACATTGGGCGCCAGCACTGTGGTCATCTGGCGGCGCTGCACGTCGCTCACCCGGCCGCGCGGATGCAGCATGAAGATGTCGATGTTCTTGCGGTTCGCCACTGCGTCGATCGCGGCAGAGCCAGTGTCGCCCGAGGTCGCGCCAACGATGGTCAGCCGGTCTTCCCGGCGGGACAGGAAGGTTTCGAACAGGCGGCCCAGCAATTGCAGCGCCACGTCCTTGAAGGCCAGCGTGGGGCCATGGAACAGTTCCAGAAGCCAGTGTTGTTCGTCAAACTGCTTGAGCGGCGTCACCGCGTCATGGGCGAAGGTGCCATAGGCGCTGCGGCACAGGCGCAGCAGTTCCTCATCCGTCAGGCTGCCCGCCACGAAAGGCTGCATCACCTTCACTGCCAGTTCGGCATAGGGAAGCCCGGCCATCGCCGCGATTTCCGCCTCAGTGAAACGGGGCCATTCGGTGGGGACATAGAGCCCGCCATCCGAGGCCAGCCCGGCCAGAGTGACACCTTCGAAATCGAGCGCCGGCGCGCTGCCGCGAGTGGAGACGTAAAGCATGGCGCGCGCCTTAATCGCACCGCCCGGCAAAGGAAACCCCGGATGGGCAGCGAGATGCTTTCAGGCGGCGCCGGGGCGGGCAGTGCAGGAGAGATGAAGACGCATCGCGAAGGTGACACGAAACGACCTGCGAAACTGCGTGACCTTTCCCGGAATTATCATTCAGGAACAATGACCTGCCGGGCATTTCGCGAATGAGTGTGTGACTTTTCATTCAGCTCCCCCTCACCCGGTTAAATCGCACTGCCAACGCGTCAACTCAGCCACCGCGAAATCGGCTTGCAGGCGCCATGGCACAGATGGGGCCGTGTAGGAAAATGCTGCGTTACCAGCTTGGGCACGAACGCTGGCGAAAGATCCTGCCGTCATCCTGAACTTGTTTCAGGATCCATTTCTCGGGATCAGGCAAGGCACGAAAGGCCGAATGGATGCTGAGACAAGCTCAGCATGACGGATGTGACAAGGCATGAGGTTCGTCACCCAAATGCGCCTACACCTCTTCCCCCACGCCCTCCCCTTCCAGCGCGCCCTTCAGCGCCAGCAGCCCCGCCGCCGCACTCGCTGCGTGAGGGCCGATCCAGCGCTGGTGAATCTGCTGGATAGGCATGGCATCGAGATGATTGAACCGTTCGCGCCCCTTGCGCACCGGCACGACCAGCCCGGCCTTCTCCAGCACCTTGAGGTGCTGCATCACCGTACAGCGATCCAGCTCGGCAAAGCAGGAGCAAAGCTGGCTGGTGGTGAGCGGGCGCAATTTCAGTTCGTCGCAGATCGCGCGCCGGGTGGCATTACCCAGGGCCTTGAAGACCGCGTCCATATTCCCATCGATTGACATGTTATATTTTTATAACATAATCGAGCGCGACTCAAGAGAGGATGGCGCAATGGAACTGAAATTCAGGGTATCGGCGCGGATCGCGCGGCCAGTGCACGAAGTGTTCGAAGCCGTGGCCGATCCGGAGAAGCTGTCAGGCTACTTCACCACAGGCGGCGCCAAGGGCCGTTTGGAAACCGGCGCCACCGTGATGTGGGACTTTCACGATTTTCCCGGCGCCTTCCCGGTGCATGTGGTGGAAGTGGTGCCTGACAAGCGCATCGTGCTGCGCTGGGCCGCGAATGAGGCCACGCCAGAGGATGGCGATGCTGCCGTGGATGGCCGCGCGGAATATGAAACCACCGTCACCATGGAATTCCGCCCGCTCGAAGACGGGCGCACCCTGGTGGAAGTGGCCGAGGAAGGCTGGCGCGAAACGCCAGGCGGCCTGCGCGGCTCCTACGGCAATTGCCACGGCTGGACCCAGATGCTCTGCGCGCTGAAGGTGTGGATCGAGCATGGGATCAATTTGCGGGAGGGGATGTATAAGTAGGCTGGCGACAAGCCCCCTCTCCAACTTCGGCTAGCGAGCAAGCTCGCGAGCCTGCGTATCCTCTCCCGCAAGGGGAGAGGAGTTTAGCGCCCCTCCTCTCCCCTTGCGGGAGAGGATAACGCAGCTTGGCCGCACGGCGGACTAGCGGAGCTTGGAGAGGGGTATTCCCCCTCACCACTCCGCAGCCAATTTCCCCAACTGCTCGATCACCGTCCCCCAGCCATCGGCAAAGCCGAGATCGGAATGGCGCGCGGCATCTTCGGGTGTCTTGTGCATTACCCGCGCGGCATAGCGCGTGCCGCCATCCTCGGGCGTGAGTGTGACGATTGCGGTGAGGCCCAGCCACGGCTCTATCGGCCGCCAGCCCTCGCCGAGCATGGTAGTGAAGACCAGCCTTTCGCCCGGCACCACTTCGAGGAAGCAGGCCTCCATATGCGGCTGCCATTCGCCGCCCGGCTCGCGCATCACTGTCTCGAACCCGCCGCCGGGGCGGAGGTCGTGCTTGATGGAGCGGCATTCCATCGGCTGGGGAATCCACCAGCGGTCGAAATGCTCGGCTTCGGCCCAGCCCTTCCATACGGCAGCGGGCGGCGCCTTGATCAGGCGGGAGATGGCGAGATCGGCTTGTAAGGCGCTCACGAGTGCTCCTCCCCGGCGATATGGGTTTCGGCATAGGCGGCCAGCCTGTCGGTGCGGGCTTCCCAGATCTTGCGCTGGGCAGTGAGCCATTCTTCCGTCGCGCGCAGCCGGTCCGGCAGCATGTGGCAAGTGCGCACCCGGCCCTTCTTCTCCGACGCTATCCACCCGCTCTCCTCCAGCACGCGAAGATGCTTGAGGAAGGCAGGCAGGCCCATGGCGAAAGGCCGGGAAAGTTCGGCGACCGGGGCAGGCCCTTCCATCAGGCGGCCGATCACCGCGCGGCGCGTGGGGTCGGCCAGGGCATGGAACGCCAGATCGAGGGATGAAGTATTGTTTTCCATATGGTGAACCATACGGATCAGTTTACCGATTGGCAAACTATTTTATCGAACCCTATTTGCCCCGTAACCGCCTGCGCAGCGCAATGGCGTAGATCACCAGCGCCGTGACGGCGAAGAAGAACCACTGCCCGGCATAGGCCATGTGATTGTTGGGCAGGTCGGCCGGATCGGGCGCGGCATTGGCCTGCAGCCCCGCCAGCGGCGGCGATGCGATCAGGCGGGCCTCGCCATCGCGGCCCGGCCCGATGATTCCCTGCACTTCGCCGCCGGCCCATTGCACCCGCTCTTGCGGGCTGGCGGACCAGCCAAGCACGACATCGGCTTCCCCCGCGCCGGGAATCGCGCAGCGGGCGACCTGCGCCCAGCCCGTTTCGCCCGCCTGATTATGGCCGGCCGCGGCGTCGAGCGAGATAACCCGGGCGCATTGGACAGTGGAATGGCGATAGAGGACGCCCTCCACCTCTGCCTTGCCCTTCGGCCATTCGGCCAGCGAGGACATGGTGAGCGCCTGCCGGTAATGCGCCAGCAGCGATTCCTTCCAGCTGGCGCGCTGCAATTGCCACACGCCCAGCCCCACCATGGTGGCGACGGCGAGTAATACGACGACGGTCGCAAAAATCGGGATGCGACGGGTCACTCGGCCCCATCCTGCGCGGATTGGCCGCCAGCAGCACCGCCCACGTCGCCTCCCCTGTCGTCGCCGACGTCGCTACCGGTGACTTCCTTCGCCTTGCGCCAATATTCCGCCTGCAGCAGCCAAGCCTTGCTGACGCGCAAGCCCCAGAGAGTCGATCCGGCGATGACCGGAATCCAGATCAGCGCATGAACCCAGAAGGGCGGATGGACGGAGAATTCCAGCCACAGCGCCAGGATCACCACCAGCGCGCCGATGATCAGGGTTAGGAAGGCGGCCGGTCCGTCACCCACGTTGAACTGGGCGAAATCGAGATCGCAGCTGGTGCAGCGCGGCGCGAAGCGGGCAGGCCCGCCGAACAGCGTCTTCGCTCCGCATCTGGGGCAAAGACCAAGAAGGGCAGCCTGCACTGCGGCGGGCTGCCCTTCCTTGATAGATTCGGGTTGGTTCACCTCGGGGCCGATCAGTGGATCGGTGCACCCCAGCCGCCCCAGATGTAGACGACCACGAAGAGGAACAGCCACACCACGTCGACGAAGTGCCAGTACCAGGCAGCCGCTTCGAAGCCGAAATGCTCCTTGGCGGTAAAATCGCCCTTATAGGAACGCACGAGGCAGACGATCAGGAAGATCGTGCCGACCAGCACATGGAAACCGTGGAAGCCGGTCGCCATGTAGAAGGCCGAGCTGTAGGTGTTGCCACCGAAGGCGAACGGCGCATGCATATATTCATAGGCCTGGATGCAGCTGAACAGCACGCCCAGGAGAATGGTGAGCCACAGGCCCTTCTTGAGCGAAGCGCGATCGCCGTGGATCAGCGAGTGGTGCGCCCAGGTAACCGTCGTGCCCGAGCAGAGCAGGATCAGCGTGTTGAGCAGCGGCAGGGCGAACGGGTCCATCACGGCCTCGATCGCCTTGGGCGGGAACTGCCCACCTACAACCTCGGTAAGCGCGTTGGGGAACAGCGCGAAATCGAACCAGCTCCAGAACCAGCCGACGAAGAACATCACTTCTGAAGCGATGAACAGAATCATGCCGTAACGCAGATGCAGCTGCACCACCGGAGTGTGGTGACCCTCGCGGCCTTCCTTGATGATGTTGGAAAACCAGCTGAAGAAAGTGGCGATCAGGCCGGCGAGCCCCAGTCCGACAACCAGATGGCCGCCAGCCATCTCGTGCATGAACATCACCATGCCGGTGGTGAACACAAGCGCCGAGAACGAGCCGGTCAGCGGCCAGATATCGGGGGGAAGGATATGGTAATCGTGGTTCTTCGTGCCGGCCATGGATTGCTTCCTGGTTGGTCTTGCGTGGCGCCCCTGACAGAGCCTTGTGAGCGCCCCTTAATCTGCTGATCGCGTGTGGTCCAGAGCTTAGGTCGTATCCTAGGAGCCCGGATCGTCTTGCTTGTGGAATGTGTAGCTCAGGGTGATCTGTTCGACGCCCTTCGCATTCTCGTCCTTGAGGATGGCGGGATCGACGTAATAGGTCACCGGCATCCGGACTTCCTCGCCCGGCTGCAACGTCTGCTCGGTGAAGCAGAAGCACTGGATCTTGTTGAAATAGGGCGCCGCCTGTTCGGGCTCGACATTGTAGCTTGCCTGCCCGGTCACCGGCTTGTCCGAATTGTTGCGGGCAATGAAGAACGCGATCTTGCGCTCACCCAGCTGGGCGGTTTCCGTCACCTGCTCCGGCTTGAACTGCCACGGCACGTCAGGCGCGATATTGCCGTCGAAACGGACAGAGATCGTCTCGCCCGTGGCGTTGACCGCCGCCGCCTTGGCCTCGCTCGCGATCTGCGGCGTGCCGCCGAAGCCGGTCACCTGGCAGAAGATGCGGTAAAGCGGGACCGAGGCATAGCCCAGCCCCAGCATGGCCACGGCCAGCGAAAAGGCCATGAAGCCGACCTTGCGGTTCTTCCGCCGTGCCGCATCATGCCCGACGCTGGTCATTGCGCGCCTCCGATCCGAACGATGGTGATGAAGAAGAACAGCACCACGAAACCCACCAGCAGGCCCGCAACCACGAGGTTGCGCCCCTTGCGGCGACGGGTGAATTCGGCCTGTTCTTCGGGCGTCATGGTCATCAGATTAGTCCCTGCACGGAAAGCAGCCGGTCCGCAACCAGAGCCGCGAACAGCGCAAAAAGATAGAATACGGAAAAGGCGAAAAGCCGTTTTTCGGGCTTCATCGCATCCTCCTCGCCCATGCGCTGGCGGAAGGCCACCGGGAAGGACAAGGCAAGGAACACGGCCGAAAGCACCAGCGCCGCAATACCGTAGAGCGCCCCGGTCCCGCCGATGAACCACGGCGTGGCGGACAGCGGCAGCAGCAGCACGCTATAGGCCAGGATCTGCTTGCGCGTGGAAGCCTCGCCCGCGACCACCGGCATCATCGGAATGCCGACCTTGGCGTAATCGGACTTCACGAACAGCGCGAGCGCCCAGAAATGCGGCGGGGTCCAGAAGAAGATGATCGCGAAGAGCAGCACCGGCATCAGCGTGATCTCGCCAGTCACGGCCACCCAGCCGATCAGCGGCGGAAAGGCCCCTGCCCCGCCGCCGATCACGATGTTCTGCGGCGTGCGCGGCTTGAGCCAGATGGTGTAGATCACGGCGTAATAGACGACCGAAGCGGCAAGGATCGCCCCGGCGAGCCAGCCCACTGCCAGCCCCATGATCAGCACGGCTGCCACTGACAGGCCGACGCCGAAATCGCGAGCGGAAGTGGGGTCCATCTTGCCCTGCGGGAGCGGTCGGCGCGCAGTGCGCTTCATGCCCGCATCGATATCGGCTTCCCACCACTGGTTGAGCGCACCTGCCCCGCCCGCGGCCATGGCAATGCACAGCACGGCAGTGAAGCCCAGCACGGGGTGGATATGGCCCGGCGCAGCAAGCAGGCCGCACAGGCCGGTGAACACCACCAGACTCATGACGCGCGGCTTGGTCAGCGCGAAGAAGTCGCGCCAGTCGGCCGGGAGCTGGGTTGCAGTGGTGGTCGTCATACGTCTTTCAGCGCGGCCTGGCCGCTTGTTACAAGGAGGGGCGCACCGTTGCGGCGCGCCCCACCCTATTTACCGTCAGTCGGCCTGGCGGGCGCCTGCCCTGCCGTTGGCCCCTATCAGTGGTGATCTTCGTCCTTGATCACCGGCAGGGTTTCGAACTGGTGGAACGGCGGTGGGCTGGTCAGCGTCCATTCCAGCGTCGTTGCGCCTTCACCCCAGTAGTTGTTCGGCGCCTTCTTGCCGGCAGTGAAAGCGTAGATGATGTTGATGAAGAACACCACCAGCGACAGGGCCATGATGTAATAGCCGTAGGTCGCGATCTCGTTCCAGTGCTGGTAGGCCGGGGTGTAGTCCGGATAACGACGCGGCATGCCCTGCAGCCCGAGGAAGTGCATCGGGAAGAAGATCATGTTCACGCCGACGAAGAAAATCCAGAACTGGATGTGCGACAGCAATTCGCTGTGCATCCGGCCGCTCATCTTCGGGAACCAGTAGTAGAAGCCGGCGAACAGCGCGGTCACCGCACCCAGCGACAGCACGTAGTGGAAGTGGCCGACCACATAATAGGTGTCATGCACCACATCGTCGATGCCGCCATTGGCCAGCACGACGCCGGTCACGCCGCCCACGGTGAAGAGGAAGATGAAGCCGATGGCCCAGACCATCGGGCTCTTGAACTCAAGCGAGCCGCCCCACATCGTGGCGATCCACGAGAAGATCTTGATGCCGGTGGGCACCGCGATGACCATGGTGGCAGCCGTGAAGTACATCTTCGTGTTCACGTCGAGGCCCACCGTATACATGTGGTGAGCCCACACGATGAAGCCGACGACGCCGATCGCGACCATGGCGTAGGCCATGCCGAGATAGCCGAACACAGGCTTGCGGCTGAAGGTCGAGATGATCTGGCTGATGATGCCGAAGGCCGGCAGGATCATGATGTACACTTCGGGGTGGCCGAAGAACCAGAACAGGTGCTGGTAGAGGATCGGGTCACCACCGCCGGCAGCGTCAAAGAAGGTCGTGCCGAAGTTGCGGTCGGTCAGCAGCATGGTGATCGCGGCAGCGAGCACCGGCAGCGCCAGCAGCAGCAGGAAGGCAGTGACCAGCACCGACCACACGAACAGCGGCATCTTGTGCAGGGTCATGCCCGGCGCGCGCATGTTGAAGATGGTGGTGATGAAGTTGATCGCGCCCATGATCGAGGCCGCACCGGCAAGGTGCAGCGCGAAGATCGCGAAGTCCATCGCCGGGCCTTGCGAACCGGTGGTGGAAAGCGGGGCATAAACGGTCCAGCCCACGCCCGCGCCGTTGCCCGTGCCGCCCGACATGAAGGGCGAGATCATCAGCGAGCAGAAGCCCATGAAGGTGAGCCAGAACGAAATATTGTTCATGCGCGGGAAGGCCATGTCCGGCGCGCCGATCATGATCGGAACGAACCAGTTGCCGAAGCCGCCGATAACGGCCGGCATGACCAGGAAGAACACCATGATCAGGCCGTGCGCGGTGATCAGCACGTTCCACAGGTGGAGCTGCTGGTCGAAATCGACCGCGCCGCCGTTAAGCAGCATCGCCACATGGCCGAGCACCTGAATGCCGGGCTCGCGCAGTTCCTCGCGCATGATGCCCGAGATGCCGCCACCGACGATCCCCGCGAAGATCGCGAAGATCAGGTAGAGCGTGCCGATGTCCTTGTGGTTGGTGGACATGAACCACCGGGCAAAGAAGCCCGGCTTGTGGTCGGCGTCGTGGTGATGCTCTTCCGAGTGAGCCTGGAAGGTATCGGCTATGGTTGCCATGGCTTTACTTTCGACCTTCTGATCTAATCTTCAAACGGCTCAGGCAGCGCCCGGCGTGGCGGTTTCGGCGGGAGCCGGTGCGGCGGCAGGAGTAACCGCGGCGGCAGGAGCGGCCGGAGCCGCTGCAGCCTTGCTCGGCAGTTCACCGCCCTGCGACAGGATCCACTGTTCGAACTTTTCCTGCGGGACGGCTTCGACCGCGATCGGCATGTAACCGTGACGCACGCCGCACAGTTCGGAGCACTGGCCGTAATAGATGCCGGGCTCGTCGATCTGCAGAACCTTTTCGTTCAGGCGGCCGGGAACGGCGTCGAGCTTGAACCACAGCGAAGGCACGGCGAAGGAGTGAATCACGTCGGCCGCAGTGGTCTGGATACGGATCGGAACGCCCACGGGAACGACCATGCGGTGATCGACTTCGAGGTGGGTCGGGAAGCCCTTAGCCTTGGCTTCTTCTTCCGGCATCATGTTCGAGATCACTTCGAACCCGCCATTGTCGGGATAGGTGTAACCCCAATACCACTGATAGCCGGTGATCTTGACGGTCAGCGCATCCTTCGGAGCGCTCTTATACTGTTCGGCCAGCAGGTTGAGCGAGGGAACCGCGATCAGCACCAGGATCAGGATCGGAACGCCGGTCCACAGCACTTCCAGCAGGGTGTTGTGGCTGGTCTTCGACGGCACCGGATTGGCGCGGCGGTTGAAGCGGATAATCACGAACAGGAGCAGCGCGAGAACCAGAACCACGATCGCGATGATCACGGGGGTCAGCACATAGTCGTGCATCCAGCTGGCATCGTGACCGATGGGCGAATGCTGCGACTGCAGCCACATGCCGCCGGGTTCGGGCTGGCCCTTGATCATGTCGGGACCAAGCGGGGTGTAGGTCGGCGCCGCAGGAGCAGCGGCCGCAGCCGCATCGGCAACCGGGGCCGCCGCATCGGCAGCAGCCGGAGTCGCAGTAGCGGCGACCGGAGCCGCAGCCTCCTGCGCAAGGGCTGCCTTGGGCAGCAGGGCGAAGGGCGCTGCGCCGACAAGGCCCAGCGAGAGGGCCTTCAGGGAAGTGACCGTGGTACGAAGGGTCTCGCCGAAGTTCATCTGTCTGACGCTTTCCGCTCGTTATCTTGGGGGCAAGCATGCCCGTAGGAACCCCGTATGGGGCTGGTTTTGCCGGGGCCTATACGCGCGCTTGCCCCCCGCCTCAAGCGCTTCTAGGGATAATTTTCGACAGCCCCGTGCACAGTCGCACCAAGGGGCATCTGCTTCACACCAACAGGGTTACAGAGAATCATCCATGACCGAAGACGAGGTCCTCTCCGAGTTCCGCGCCAGCGAGGCGCTGCTTGAAGGGCATTTCAAGCTCTCCTCAGGCCGCCACAGCGCTTATTACCTGCAATGTGCCCGTGTCCTTATGGACCCGATGCGCGCGTCGCGCCTGGCTGCGGCCCTTGCGGCCAAGCTGCCCCGCGACCTGCGCCAGCAGATTTCCAAGGTGGTCTCGCCCGCCATGGGCGGCGTCATCATCGGCCATGAAATGGGCCGCGCGCTGGGCGTGGAGGCAATGTTCGTCGAACGGCCGACCGGCACGTTCGAGTTCCGCCGCGGTTTCGGCCTCAAGGAAGGCGAAAAAGTGCTGATGGTGGAAGACGTCGTGACCACCGGCCTTTCCAGCCGCGAGGCGATGGACGCGATCCGCGCCGCCGGCGGCAAGGTGATCGCCGCTGCTTCGCTGGTCGACCGTTCGGGCGGTTCGGTCGATTTCAAGGTGCCTTTCTATCCCTTGGTGGAACTTTCCTTCCCCACCTATGCGGAAGACGAACTGCCCCCCGAACTCGCGGCCAGGCCGGTTACCAAGCCCGGCAGCCGCCAGGACTGACGAGAAAGCGGAATTGTGAGCGCTATCCTCAACCCCGGACGCCTGAGGCTGGGTGTCAATATCGACCATGTCGCGACCATCCGGAACGCGCGCGGCGGCGATCATCCCGATCCCGTGCGCGCGGCCGAGATCGTGGCGGCAGTGGGCGGCGATGGAATCACCGCTCATCTGCGCGAGGACCGGCGCCATATCCGCGATGCGGACCTCGCCCGCATCCAGGCCGCGACCGACCTGCCGCTGAACCTGGAAATGGCCGCGACCGAGGAAATGCTGGAGATCGCGCTGCGCCACAAGCCGCACGCCGCCTGCATCGTCCCCGAAAAGCGCGAGGAACGCACCACCGAAGGCGGGCTGGACGCAGCCGGGCTGCATAATCAACTCGCCCCGATCGTCGGCAAGCTGCTCGATGCGGGGATTCGCGTCAGCCTGTTCATCGAGGCAAAGCCCGAGCAGATCGAGGCGGCGCTGCGGCTGAACGCCACGATCGTGGAACTCCACACCGGCGAATATGCCCATGCCACGGGCGACCAGCGCGCGGCGGAATTGAAGCGCATCGCCGATATGGCCGCCCTCGCCGCCCGGAACGGGATCGAGCCCCATGCCGGCCACGGCCTCACTTACGAGAATGTGCAGCCGATTGCGGCGATTCCCCAGCTCGCCGAACTGAATATCGGCCACTATCTGGTGGGCGAAGCGATCTTCACCGGGCTCGACGTCGCCGTGCGGCGCATGCGCGAGTTGATGGACGAGGCTCGCGGATGATCATCGGCATGGGCTCCGACCTGTGCAATATCGAGCGAATCCAGAATTCGCTCGACCGCTGGGGCGAACGCTTCGAGCTGCGCGTGTTCACCGAGATAGAGCGCGCCAAGGCCGCCCGCCGTCCGCATACCCGCGCCGGCACCTTTGCCAAGCGCTTCGCCGCTAAGGAGGCCTTTTCCAAGGCAGTGGGCACCGGCTTCAAGCAGGGCGTGTTCATGAAGGATATCGGCGTGGTGAATGCCCGTTCGGGCGCGCCGACGCTGGAATTGCAGGGGGGCGCCCTCGTCCGCCTGCAGGAACTGACCCCCGAAGGCCATGCGGCCATCGTTCACCTGACGCTCACGGATGACCATCCATGGGCCCAGGCCTTCGTCGTGATAGAGGCGCGCAAGCTGTGAATTCCGAAGACGAAACCCAATCGGGCGCTCCCGCCGATCCTGTCGCGACCGCCTCCTCCACCCCGGCCTCCCCCACTCCGGCCTCAAAAGCCGCTGCGGAGGACAAGAAGGACCCCAAGGTCAACTGGTTTGCGGAGATTCGCGGGCTGGCGCTGATGCTGCTGGCGGTACTCGCCTTCCACAGCCTGATCGCCAAGCCGTTCTACATCCCCTCCACTTCCATGGTGCCCAACCTGCTGGTGGGCGACCGTCTGGTGGTCAGCAAATATCCCTATGGCTGGAGCTGGGTTTCGGCCACGTTCCATTTCCTGCCGCGCAGCGACTGGAAGATCGCCAGCCGGGTGCCCGAATATGGCGATGTGGTGATCGCGGTGCCGCCAGACCGGCCCGAGGACTACATCAAGCGCGTGATCGCCCTGCCGGGCGACCGGATCGCGTTGGTGAACGGGCGAATCGTCCTCAACGGCAAGCTCGTTCCCCGGCAGGTGGTATCGCCGGTGCGCATCCCGGTCGATCAGCAGACCTGCCCGGATGGCGACGGCGTGGCCCGGCCCTGCCTTGAGGATTTCGAGAATTTCCGGGTCCGCGATGCCGATGGCCGGGAATATTACGAGCCGCCGACCTATCGCGAGACCCTGCCCAATGGCGTCAGCTATCTGGTGATCGACGACATGATCCAGATGAACGACGATTATGGCGAGATCACCGTGCCGGAGGACCATGTCTTCCTGATGGGCGACAATCGCGATCACTCGGCGGACAGCCGCGTGCCGGCCAAGCCCATCGCCAATGGCCTGGGCGGCCCGGTTCCGCTGTCCAGCATCGGCGGACGGGCGGAGTTCATCACCTTCTCGCTCGACGGTTCGATGACCTGGAATCCCCTCACCTGGTTCAAGGCCTTCCGTGACGGCCGCGCCTGGACTAGCCTGCGCCCCGCGAAGGCCGAACCGGCAGTTGCCAACGGGAGTGGAGATGGCGGGAAGTGACGCAAAACCCGTGCGGGATGGGAAACAGCAGGACGGGGAACGCAAGGTAGGCTCCAGCCCCGCGCAGATCGCCGACCCTAAACTCGCCTATGAAGCGCGCCGCGCCTTCATGTGGGTGCTGGTGGTGGGCGGCGCCGTCCTCACCGTCTACATGGCCCGCTCGCTGCTGGTCGTCTTCGGCGGCATGGTTTTTGCCGCGATGATCGATGGCGGCGCGCGCCTGCTGGGCCGCGTGCTGAAGATCGGACGCGGCTGGCGCATCGCCATCGTCCTCACCCTGGGCGTCGCCTTCCTCATCGGGATGGTAGTCTATGCCGGGACGACGATTGCCCAGCAGGCGGCAGAATTGCCGCGAATCGTGGAAGAACAGATTCACGCCTGGGCCGTATGGGCACAGGCGCGCGGGGTGGCGGTGGACGCCAATTCGCTGCAGAGCTTCGGCAGTCAGCTCGCCAGCGGCGTGGGCACGGTTACGCGGGCCCTCAGCGGCCTGCTGGGCGGAATCGCCAGCCTGATCCTGATCGGCTTCCTGGGCATCTATATCTCGCTCGAGCCCCGGCTTTACGAGCGCGGCATCGCCTGGATGCTGCCCGAGAACCGGCGCGAGGATTTCTACGTCACCGGATCGCTGATGGCGCGCAAGCTGCGCCACCTGCTGGGCGGGCGGCTGTTCGGCATGGTGGTGGAAGGCATCTTCACCTGGGCGATGCTTGCCGGATATGCGCTGGTGAACGATGGCGTGCCGGTGCCCATGGCGGTGCTGCTGGGCCTTATCACCGGCACTCTGGCCTTCATCCCCAATGTCGGCGCGGTCATTTCGGGCGTGCTGATGGTGCTGGTGGGCTTTTCCGGCGGCACCGAGATGGGGCTCTACACCATCTTCGTCTATTTCTTCGTCCAGACGATCGACGGAAACGTCCTTGTCCCCCTGATCGCCAAGAAGACGGTCGACCTCGCCCCGGCGCTGGTGCTGGCCACGCAGCTGGTGATGGGGGTGATGTTCGGGATTCTCGGCCTCGCCCTGGCAGACCCGCTGGTGGCGATGATCAAGGTCGCGCTGGAGCGGCGCTCGGCCAAATACGATGCTGCGCGCGAAGCGCAGGAGGCCGGGGCTTAGGCCCGGCATAAAGGCAAAGGCACAGTGAAAGCCGCGCGAATCTTCCTCTACATCGTCGCCACCGGTATCGTGCTGGTGATCGGGACCTTCTTTGCCCTGCGCATCTGGTCCAGCGAACTGACCGCCTTCGCCTTCGTGCCCACGGCCGAATTCCAGGAGCAGCAGCCGCTGGCCGCCAGTGCCTATGCCGATCCGCAAATGTGGTTCGCCCGCCCCGGCAAGGGCGACGATCTGGTGCGCTGGCAGCCGGGCGGCGCGATGCAGAAACCGGGCGAGACGCGCTTTGCCGTCTTCTTCGTCCACCCGACATCCTATCTGGACAAGGGATCGTGGAACGCTTCGCTCGAGGATGCGACCGCGAATGACCGCGCCCGCCTGTTCCTGAAAGGCATGGCCAGCCCCTTCGGGCAGGCAAGCGAAATCTGGGCGCCGCGCTATCGCCAGGCAGCATTCGGATCGTTCCTCACCGAAGATCCCAAGGCCGACAAGGCGCTGGACGCAGCCTATCGCGACGTCACGCTGGCCTTCGATTATTTCCTGACCCAGATTCCCGCCGACGAGCCGATCGTGCTGGCCGGGCATAGCCAGGGCTCGCTCCATCTGCTGCGGCTGTTGGCGGAACATATTCGCGGTACCCCTGCGCAAAAGCGCATTGCCATGGTCTATGCCATCGGCTGGCCCGTCTCGCTGGAACACGATCTGCCCGCGCTGGGCCTGCCTGCCTGCTCAGTCCTGCATCAGGCGGGCTGCATCCAGGGCTGGGTGAGCTTTGCCGAGCCCGCCGATACCGGCCAGATGCTCGAACGCTATAACGCCTCGGCGGGTTTCGACGGCCAGTCGCGCAAGGGCAGCCCGATCCTGTGCAGCAATCCGCTTACCGGCAGATCAGCCGATTCTGCGCCCGCCAGCGCCAATCTGGGCACGCTGGTGCCCAATGCCGCGATGACCGATGGTACACTGACGCCCGGGGCAATACCTGCACGCTGCGATGCCAGCGGCATATTGCTGATCGGCGATCCGCCCGAACTGGGCCCCGCCGTGCTGCCGGGCAATAATTACCACGTCTATGACATCCCGCTGTTCTGGAAGAACCTGCAGCAGGACGTGACCGCGCGGGTGAAGCAGTGGACGCCGCCGGCATGATCACCACCCGCGCCCCCGAACTGCGCGAAGCCCTGCCCGGCGGCGGCGCTTTGATCGCACTGGATGTCGGCACCAAGACCATCGGCACGGCCTTCTGCGATGCGGGCTGGAGCTTCGCTACGGCGGGCAAAACCCTGCCGCGGGGCAAATTCACGGCCGACAAGGCCAAGCTGCAAGCGCTGATCGCCGAGCGCAGTGTGAAGGGCATCGTGATCGGCCTGCCGCTCAATATGGACGGCTCGGAAGGACCCCGCGCGCAGGCAAGCCGCGCCTATGCCCGCAATCTGGAACCGCTCGGCCTGCCCGTGCTGCTGTGGGACGAGCGCTGGTCCACCGCCAGCGCCGAACGCGACATGATCGCGCAGGATTTCAGCCGCGGAAAACGCGCCGAGCGAATCGACAGCCATGCGGCAGCGGTGATCCTGCAGGGAGCGATCGATGCGCTGGCCGGGGCGGCGTTTTAGCCCCCACCCGTTCGTCCTGAGCTTGTCGAAGGACAGGCGGATACGGATTAGTTCCGCCGCAATTCTACCACCAGCCCCTTGGGCAATTCGCCCTCATAGGGCAGTGGGCGGCGCAGGGCATCGGCTCGCGCCCGGTCGAGAATCGCCTGCGGAATGCCCTGCCCCACCAGCAGCACGTCCGCGCTGCCCAGCAGGCGTGCCTCGCGCAGGGTCAAATCGTCGGGATTGGCGCTGCGCAGGGCAATAATCGCGTGACCGAGCGGCTTTTCCGTCTCCGCCCCGTCGAGCCAACCTTCCACCGCATCGGCACTTTCCTCGCGCAGAGGATCGAGCGCCCCGCCCGGCCCCAGTGCCGCATCGAGCACCTGGCGCCGGTCAGCGGGCGAAGGCCAGCGTGCGCGCAGTTGCTCCCGCGCTGATTGCAGCGATTCGGCCAGCGTGCCGAGTGTGGCGGGCAGCAGCGATTCGAGCCGCAGGCGCAATTGCTTGGCCAGCCCGGCGGATGCCCCGCCCGTGCCGATGGCCACCAGCACCGGATCGCGTTCCAGAATGCTGGGCGTCGTGAAATCGCACAGGTCCGGCCGGTCGACCACGTTCACCAGCACGCCGCGCGCCTTCAGGCGCTTTGCGGCTTCTTCATTCGCCGCCTGGCTATCCAACGCGACGAAGGCCAGCCGCGCCCCGCGCGACCAGCCCAGTTCGATCGTATCGATCACTTCGCCGCCTGCCCGTTCCACCAACCGGCGCTTGGGCTCGGCGGCGGGCCCTTCCCCCAGCACGATCACCGGCTGACCGGCAATGCGGTGGAAGAGCGGAAGAGACTGCATCAGCCCAGCAGCCAGTCCGGAACGCGCTCGGCATCGGCAATGGCTTCGGGCGCGATCCGGTCGGCCACAACGGCGTAACGGTCCCCATCCACCAGCACTTCGGGCACGAAGCCGCGGCTGTTGTAGGAAGATGCCATGGTGGCGCCATAGGCACCGGCCGTGCGGAACACGGCGAGATCGCCCGCTTCCAGCGCGTCCATGTGGCGGCCCATGGCGAAAGTGTCGCCGGTTTCGCAGATCGGGCCGACGATATTGGCCGTCATCTTCGCGCCGCTGGGGCACACTGCATCGAAATCGTGCCACGAGCCATAAAGCGCCGGGCGGGCAAGATCGTTCATCGCCGCATCGACGATCACAAAGGGATCGCGATTGCCGTTACGCTTCACCCGCACCACGGAAGTGAGCAGGATGCCCGCATTGCCCGCGATCACGCGGCCCGGCTCGAACATCAGGGTAACATCCCAGTCCTTCGTCACGCGGGCGACCATTTCGCCATATTCGGCCGGGCTCGGCATGACTTCGCCCGCCTTGTAGGGCACGCCAAGGCCGCCGCCGAGATCGGCATGGGTCACCTTGAGGCCAGCCGCGCGCAGTTCCGCGATCAGGCGGCCAAGGCGCGTGAAGGCCTTTTCCAGCGGTGCGAGATCGGAAAGCTGGCTGCCGATATGGACGGCGACGCCGCGCATATCGAGGCCGGGCAGAGCTGAAAGCCGCGCATAGATGCCCGGCGCCTCGTCGATCGGCACGCCGAACTTGTTGTCGGCCTTGCCGGTGGAGATCTTGTCGTGCGTTCCGGCATCGATGTCCGGGTTCACGCGCAAGGCGCAAGGCGCGCTTTCGCCCATTGCCTCGGCAATGGCGGCGAGTTCCCGGCCCTCTTCCTCGGATTCGATGTTGAACTGGCCGATCCCGGCTTCGATCCCGCGCAGCAATTCGCGCGCGGTCTTGCCCACGCCGGAAAACACTACGTCCTCCGCAGGCATGCCGGCTCGCAGAGCACGTTCCAACTCGCCGCCCGAGACGACATCGGCGCCATAGCCTTCGCGCTGGAGGATCTTCAGCACGGCCAGATTGGGGTTCGATTTCACCGCGAAGGCGACATGCACCTTGGGCAGGATCGAGAGGCCCTCGCGGAAAACCCGCGCGTGGCGTTCCAGCGTGGCGCGGGAATAGACATAGACGGGCGTACCGATTTCGGCCGCGATGCGGGCCAGCGGCACGTCTTCGGCGTAAAGCTCGCCGTTCCTGAGTTCGAAATGATCCATGGTTACCTGTTATTCGGGCGGAAGATCGAAGGGATCGTCCTCGCGTTCTTCGGAGCGGCGGCGCAATTCCACGCTGCGTTCGGGTGCGGCCTGCGGAGCGGGCTCCATAAGTTCTTCGGCGGTCAGGCGTTCTTCCCGGCCGTAGGGCGCCTGAGGCAGTTCCTTGCCCGCCTGCGGCCGCAGATCGGCCGTCTGCCCACAGGCAGCAAGCAAGGCGAGACCGGGCAGGAGAAGAAGGGTTGCGGGTTGCTTCATGCGTCCATTTCCAGCGCGCTGCGCGCCTGTGCGATCCGCTTTTCTACCTCGGAAGGCGCGGTTCCGCCATGGCTGGCGCGCGATGCGACCGACGCTTCGACCGAAAGCGCGGAATAGACGCGTTCGTCGATGCGGGGATCGATCGCCCGAAGCTCGTCCAGAGAGAGAGCTTCGAGGGCTACCCCCTTGCTTTCGGCGAGTTTTACCGCAGCACCGGTGATGTGATGCGCCTCGCGGAAGGGAATGTTGGCCTGACGCACCAGCCAGTCGGCCAGATCGGTTGCCGTGGCATAGCCGAGTTCGGCCGCCTGCCGCATGCGTGCCGTATTGAAGGTGGCATTGGCGACCATCCCTTCCATCGCCGCGATGGACAGGCCCAGCAGCCCAGCCGCCTCGAACACGGGCGGCTTATCGTCCTGCATGTCTTTCGAATAGGCGAGCGGCAGGCCCTTCATGGTGATCATCAGCGCCGTGGCGCAGCCCACGATCCGCCCGGAATGGCCGCGCACCAGTTCGGCTGCGTCCGGGTTCTTCTTCTGCGGCATGATCGAACTGCCCGTGGAAAGCGCATCCGGCATACGCACGAAGCCATAGGGCTGGCTGGCCCAGATGATCATCTCTTCCGCCAGCCGCGACAAGTGCAGCGAGCATTGCGAGGCGGCCATCAGGTAATCGAGCGCGAAATCGCGGTCGGACACCGAATCGAGGCTGTTGTCGGTCGGCTTCGCAAAACCCAGGGCGCTGGCCGTCGCCTGCCGATCAATGGCGAAGCCCGTGCCCGCCAGCGCCGCCGAGCCCAGCGGGCATTCGTTGAGCCGGGCGCGCGCATCGGCAAAGCGCGAGCGATCGCGCCGCAGCATCTCGTAATAGGCCATCAGGTGATGGCCGAGCGTGACCGGCTGGGCCACCTGCAGATGGGTGAAGCCCGGCATGATCGAATGGGCATGCTCGCCCGCCCGCGTAACCAGCGCGCGCTGCAGGGCGGCGAGCCCGGCATCGGCCTCGTCAATCGCATCGCGCACCCACAGGCGGAAATCGGTCGCCACCTGATCGTTGCGGCTGCGCGCGGTATGCAGGCGCCCTGCCGCCGGGCCGATCAGTTCGGCAAGGCGGCTTTCCGTGGTCATGTGGATGTCTTCGAGGTCCCAATCTTCGGGAACGCCATTGGCGGCATATTCGTTGGCCACCTGATCCAGCCCATCGCTGATCGCAAGGGCATCTTCCGCAGAGACAATGCCCTGCGCGCCCAGCATGGCGACATGGGCCTTGCTGGCGGCAATGTCCTGCCGCCACAGTGCCTTGTCGAACGGGATCGAGGCGTTAATTTCGCGCATGATCGCAGACGGGCCCTCGGCAAAGCGCCCGCCCCACATCTGATTGGAGCTTTTCTTCATGTCCCGTTCGTTATCCGTCACGCTTGCGCTCGCACTCGGCTTTGCCGTCTCACTGGCGGGGTGCGATAGGGAAAGCGGCCCCGACGCGCAACCACAGGGCGACGTAGCGTCGACTCAAAGCGCCAAGGAAGGGCCTGTAAGCCGTAAATTCGCGGGCGAGAGCCTGCCGAAATTCACTGCCACCGATCCCTCGGGCAAGGTGCTGGACCTTGCCAGCCTCAAAGGCCAGCCGGTGCTGCTGAACCTGTGGGCCACCTGGTGCGCGCCGTGCAAGGCGGAGATGCCGGTGCTGGATGCGATTGCGGGCGAACATGCGGGCAAGCTGCGCGTAGTGACGGTGAGTCAGGACATGAAGGGCGCCGAAGTGGTCACGCCCTTCTTCGAACAGGGCAAGTTCGCCCATCTCGAGCCGTGGCTAGATACCAAGAGCGACCTCAGCTTCAATTCCGGCGCTTCGGACCTGCCGACCACGTTCCTCTACGATGCCAGCGGCAAGGAAGTAGCCCGCGTGACCGGCGCCTTCGACTGGGAGGGCGAGGAAGCCAAGGCCCTGATCGCCGAAGCCATGGGGAATGCGGGCTGACACCATGACATCCCGCCTCGTCACCGATCTTGCCGCCCTTGCCTCTCGCCGTCAGGCGCTGGGGCTGGCCGCGCTCGGGTTGGGCGGGCTTGTGGCAGCCTGCCAGGAAACGGTGGCAGCGCGCACCGCAAGTGGCGAGACATGCCTCCTCACGCCGACCGAGATTCGCGGCCCCTTCCCCGCCGACGGCACGCGTGCCAGCGGGCAGACCCTGTCGGTCTTCGGCCAACAGGGCCTCGTGCGGCAAGATATCCGCACCAGCTTCGCGGGAATGGCGGGCGAGGCGCCGGGGGTGATGCTCGATTGCGCGATCCGGCTGGTCAGCGCGCAAAGCTGCGCTCCGCTGGCGGGCCACGCGCTCTATCTGTGGCAATGCGACGCGGCGGGCGATTATTCGCTCTATAATCGCGAGGACGTGAACTGGCTGCGCGGAATGCAGGTGAGCGATGCGGACGGCGTGGTGCGCTTCACCACCATCGTGCCCGGCTGCTATGGCGGCCGCGCGCCGCATGTGCATATCGAAGCCTTCGAGAGCCTCGACGCGGCGACAAGCGGCCATGCCAGCCTGCTCGTCTCCCAACTAGCCTTCACAGAGGAGGAATGCGCCAAGGTATACAAGGCGAGCAGCGACTATGGCTCCAGCCTCGCCAACCTTTCCCGCTGGCCCGCCACGCGCGACTTCGCCTTTTCCGGCCCGGAGGAGGAACGGATAGCCCAGACCATCCACCTCACCGGCAGCCCGGAGAAAGGCTATGCCGGGACGGCCACGGTCACGCTGGGCTGAGAGGGTTCGGCCAGGCCGAGATAGTCCGGTATGTCCAACCCCAGCCGCCGCAGCGGGCCGCCCGCCAATCCGCCCACCAGGACAGCCTGCACTGCCCCGCCGGGACCGACCCGCGAAAGCGGTGCGAGCAGCCAGTCGCGCAGCAGCGCAGGCAAGGCGGCATCGCTCTGATAGAGCGGCGTGAACAGGGCCGTGAGCCATTGATAGAGCTTCACATGGCCGCGTCGGAAGGCGATCGCGCGTTCCAGCCGGGCCTGCAATGCCCCCTCGCCGCCCGCCCTCTCCTCACCCAGCGCCATGGCTAGCGCCCAGGCATCCAGCAGGGCCATATTCGCCCCCTGCCCCAGTTGCGGGCTGGCCGAATGCCATGCATCGCCGATGTGAATGAGCCGCTCATCGACCGGCCGGGGCAAGGTGCGATGGGCATAGCGGGCGAAGGTCAGCTGGCCGGGATCTTCAATCCGGTCGAGCAACACCGCGCATTCCGGCCAGAGGCGCAGCACCTCGTCCTTCCAGGCAGAAAGACCCGCCGCCTTCCATCCTTCCAACGCATCTGCCCGTAGCGACCAGAACAGGGCAAGCCTGCCCTGCCCCGTCGGCAGCACACCCACCATCTGCCGGGCGGCGCGATAACGTTGCTCCAGCAGTGTGGGATCGAAGGTCGAGCCCGCAGGCCAGTCCAGCGTAGTCCACAAGGCGCCGTAATCCAGCCATCTGCCGGTGGGCGGAGCAAGCGTGGTGTGCAATCCCAGCGTATCGACAACGAGATCGTGGTCGGGCGATGATCCGCCATCGGCAAAGGCGATCCTGCGCCCGCCATCGCCCATTGCGGAGCCCGTGACTTCCCGGCCGGTGCGGATGGCGATCCCTTCCGCCTGCACCGCTTCATAAAGGGCCGCGAACAGGCTGGCGCGGTGAATTCCGATGCCGAACGCGCCGCGGCGCGAAAGGTCGCCATAGCGGGCATCCAGCACCACCCGCCCATCCGCGTTGCGACCAAGCAGGCGAGTGACCGGCGCCCCATCGCGCAGGATACGCCCGGCGAGCCCCAGCCGGTCCAGCACAGCAAGGCCAGTCGGCTGGATCATCAGCCCGGAACCGAGCGGGCGCGGCTGGTCGAAGCGTTCGTATAGGGTCACTCGGTGGCCCTGCCGATGGAGGAGCACCGCCGAAGCCAGGCCCGCTACGCCGCATCCGGCAATCCCGATATCCAGTTGTTGCCCCGCCATAGACTGGAGGTAGCGGGCGCGCCCAAGTCAGTTCAAGCGAATTTCAGCCCATTATCGCCAGGACTTCGCCCAGTTCTCCATCGCCATCAGCACCGGCTGCAGGCTCGCTCCCTTCGGCGTAAGCGCATAATCCACGCGAGGCGGAATTTCGCCGTAATCCTTGCGGGCGACAAGGCCGTCCGCCTCCATTTCCTTGAGCGTCTTGGACAGGGTGCGGTGCGTGATCCCGCCCAGCCGCCGCTGCAATTCGTTGAAGCGCAGCGGCCCGTCCATCAGCCAGTAAATCACCATGGGGCGCCATTTGCCCGACAGGAAATCGAGCGCCCGTTCCGCAGGGCAATTCCAGTGGTCTGTCGTATTTGCAGGGGCGTCCACAACGGTATCCTGAAAGACCGTACTTGTTGATATGTTAGTGCCCGCATATGTTTCGTTCAACAAGAAGGCAAGGCCCCGGGGCGGGGCGGACGAGCAGAATACGCCCCTTGAAAGGCACATGCGATGAAGACTCTCGAAACGATCCTCCGCAACGACCGCGCTCACTGGGTGGGTGACGGCTTCCCTGTGCGTTCGCTGTTCAGCTATCATGGCGAAACCGCCCCGATCAGCCCGTTCCTGCTGTTCGACTATGCCGGACCGTGGAATTTCGAACCGACGGCAGGCCACCCGCGCGGCGTAGGCGAACATCCGCACAAGGGCTTCGAAACGGTGACCATCGTTTATGACGGTGAAGTCAGCCACCGGGATTCGTCCGGCGGCGGCGGTACGATCGGCACCGGCGAAGTCCAGTGGATGACTGCCGGAGCGGGCGTGCTGCATGAGGAATTCCATTCCCCCGGCTATTCGAAGACCGGCGGCCCGTTCCGCATGGTGCAGCTGTGGGTCAACCTGCCCGCAAAGGACAAGGCGACTCCCGCCAAGTACCAGGCGATCACGCGCGACATGATCCCCGAAGTCAGCTTCGACGGCGGGCGCGCGCGGATTATCGCAGGTGATTTCTGGGGGACCAAGGGGCCGGCCAGCACCTTCACCCCGATCAACCTGTGGGACGTGCGGCTTGCGGCCAATGCGGAAACCACCCTGCCCGTACCCGATGGCCACACCACGATGGTGGCTGTGCTTTCCGGCCATGTGACCATCGACGGCAAGGGCGTTGGCGAAGCGGAAATCGCCCGCCTCACTCGCGACGGCGCCGATGTGGCGATCAGGGCCGATGGCGATTCCATGCTGCTGGTGATGACCGGCGAGCCGATTGACGAGCCGGTATTCGGCTATGGCCCGTTCGTGATGAATACCGAGGCCGAAATCCGCCAGGCAATCGCGGATTTCAACTCGGGCCGGTTCGGCGCACTCGCACCGGCATGATCTGAAGATGCCCGGAGGGACCGCTTCCTCCGGGCCTTTTTGTCTTTCGAATCGCAAAAGGAGCAGGGCCATGGCCGACGGCGCACGCGAAATCACTGTAACGATCGAGGATGGCGAACGACATGGCCGCTATGTCGGGAAAGTGGCGGGGATCGATGCCGAGGCTGAAATCACTTTCACGCATCGCGGCCCCGGCCTGATCAGCGCGGACCATACCGGCGCGCCGGACGAGTTGAAGGGCACCGGAGTTGCCGCGGCGATGGTCGATTATCTCGTCGCCGATGCCCGCGAACGGGGGTTCAGGATCATCCCGATCTGCCCCTATGTCCGCGCGCGCTACGTCAAACATCCCGAATGGCGCGATGTCTTCACTGTCGGGCCCGGCGAAATGCCGAAGCTGACCGCCGCCCAGCTGCGCGGCGAATGATGACAGGAAATGGCTGATTTCCGTGGTGGGCGGTGAGGGGCTCGAACCCCCGACCCTCTCGGTGTAAACGAGATGCTCTACCAACTGAGCTAACCGCCCGATCACTCGGAAACCGCGCCTTTAACGGGTCTGCGCGGCAGGTCAACGCGGTGAATGCTTCAACCGTCGCCTAATTGCGCAACACGCGCATCTTGAGCAGCTTTGCCGGGTTGCCTGAATAGACGCCCCACGGCTCGGTCTTCCCGAACAGGGCCGCGCGCGCCGCGATCACGCAGCCATCCGCCACGACACAGCCGGGGCCAATAAATGCCTCGGCCGCGATCCATGCCCGTTCCCCGATCGTGATCGGCTTGAGCACCAACTGGAAATCGCGGTCGGAAATGTCGTGCGAACTGGCGCACAGATGGGCGCCCTGCGACACGACCGTATAGGCCCCGATCTCGATCCGGCCCTGATTGTAGCAATTGACCCCCGGCCCCAGCAGCACGCCCTCGCCCAGCGTAAGATTGGGCGGATACCAGACCCGGGTCGAGCCATAGAGCCGGGCATTGCGCCCCACCTGCGCCCCAAAGGCGCGCAGCACGAAGCGGCGCCAGCCATGCAGCGGCGGCGGGGTCCAGCGGGCGAGGACAGTCCATGCCACTGCCCAGACTGCACGGAAGACCCGGTTGCCGAGCGAGAAGCTCGCCCCGCCTTCAAGGGGCTTGGTCTGCCGGGCGTCCAGAGGAGATGACATGATTGTTCGGGCGCTTCCTGTCTGTGCGGCGAAGTGTCGCCGCTATGTCCTGCCGGAGAGGATCTGACGATATTCCCCGGCCATGGTCGCGGCAATGTTCGACCAGAGATAGCGGTTGGAATAGGCCGCCGCCGCCATAGACATGCGCTGCGCTTCCTCCTCCGGCCGCGCCACTGCATCGCTCATTACTATTTCGAAATCGGAAAAATCCGTCGCCATGCGCAGCGCGATCCCGTCCGAGAAGAGTTCGGGCAGATTGCAATCGTCGGTCAGCACCGGGATGCAGCCCAGCTGGATCGCCTCCAGCACTGCCATCGGCAGGCCTTCGCTCAACGACGGCAGGATGAAATGCCGGGCTTCTCGCAGGGCCTTGTCCTTGGCTTCGCCGAAAAGCGGGCCGGCAAAGTGAATGTTGGGCGCGGCTTCCGCTAGGGCGCGAACTTCGGCGGTGTAATCGGCATCGCCCCAGCCGGCGATGGTCAGCTGCTCTTGCGCAAGGGCGGGAGCCGCGCGCCAGCTACGCATGAGTTCGAGCACCTGCTTCTTGGGATGCAGGCGGCCGAGGAAAAGCGTGCCCGCGCGGGCAGCATCGGGTTCGGGCGCGACGGCCTGCTCCACTCCGTTGGGAGCCACGAAAATCCGCCCCGCCAGCGAGGGCATGAAGGCCAGCACCGCGTCCCGTTCCTTTGCATTGAGTGCGTGGACATGCCCGGTTCGCAACATCGGGCGTTCGAACAGCGCCGCGTGAACCGATTTCACCGCCGGGCGCCGCGCGAGGATATAGGGCTCCAGCATGCCATGCGGCGAGCAGACGACCTGGATACCCCTTGCCGCAGCCATGCGGCCATAGATCGACGCGGCGGACCAGATGCCCTGCACATGCAGAATGTCGGGCTTTTCCTGCAGAATGCGGGCGAGCATTTGCGGGGCGAAGCCATAGCCGGGATTGCCGCTGTGCCGGGGCAGCAACCTCACCTCGCCCCACAGCGCCCGGTCTTCCTCGAAATGCTCGTCCGCCCAACCGATGGCCGAAACCTCGTGCCCCAGTGCCTGCATTGCCTTGGCCAGCCCGGTGACGGCGAAGAATACCCCACCCGCTGAGCGTGTGAGCGAATGGGTGTAGTGCAGTATCTTCATAATTTGCTGGCACTGCCCTTGTGCGGAAGAACCGGACGGAAACTGGTTTGCCCGCCTGGCAACGAGTTGTGTCGTTTCAAGTTCGAACACGCTCGTCAAGCTCGGCATGGCCTGTGCTGCACGGTTGCCCGTGCCAGACTTGCGGCCTGCCGAAAATGCCGGACCATGGCCTTGTTTCGCTTACGCGGCAAAGGCAGTGAACCTTTCCGGGACCGCACTACGCGGCCCCAGCAAATGGCTGAGGAACGATGGCGCGACAGGGCATGGCGATTGCAGGTCAGGCAAACGCTCCCTTCACTTCGGGGTCGAAATATCATCGGGTTCTAGCGGCGATGGCCGGCATTGCCGATTGTGCACCGATCTTCGCCTATATCTTCGCGAGCACGCCGCCTGCCTTCGTAGGGGCCGGCCTGGTCGTGAAGCTGCTTATCGTCGCGCTGCTTCCGTTCCGGCGTCCGGCCTTGAGCAGCGCGAGCTTCGTACTGGTCTTTGCCGCTGTGTCGGCGATCAGCCTGATCGCCTCGCCCTATCAGAACAGCGATGCGCCGCTCCAGCTGGCGGCGATGTCGATCAGCCTGCTGCTGAGCGTCTATATCGTCGCCGATCGCGAGAGGCTGGTTTCCTACGGAAAGGCGTTCGTCGATACCGTCTGCGCCACGAGCCTGCTCTATCTGGCGCTCGCCCTGATCGGAACGATTCCGGTGAACGGCCGCGCGCTGTATTTTTCGGAGACCCATCCGAATCTGGGTTCGGAGATCAACGCGATCGCGCTGATGGCAGCCTGCATCTTCTTCCGCGGCAAGGCGATTATCTTCAGGGCGCTGATCCTGGTAGCGCCGGTCCTGCTGATGCAGGGGCGCTCGGCCCTGCTGGCGATGCTGATCGCATTGGCGATCACTTTCCTGAATGACGGGATGGCATATGCCCGCAGATATCCGGCAGCGATCTTCGGGGCCTTTATCCTGGCCGTCGCTCTGGTGAGCGTGACTGCCATCGGCTTTACCGAAGAGATCCTGAACGCCGTGTTCCTGCTGGACGATCCCTATCGCGGACAGGGCACCGGGCTGGTCGGGCGGACGGATCGCTGGCAGATGGCCTATGATCTGTTCATGCAAAGCCCCATCGTCGGGAACGGCTCCGCGATCTACGAAGTCAGGGAGATCGAATCCCCGCACAATTTCTTCCTCTACGGCTTCGCGAATCTCGGGCTGATGTTCCTCATCGTTCTGGGGCTGATGATCTATCACGGCGTCAGGATGTGGCATCGCGATCGCAGGGCAGCCTCGATCCTGGCGGCAACGCTGGCGATGCTGATGCTCAATGACCGTTTCTTCAACCTCAACCCCTACCCCTTCGTGTTCTTCGTGCTGCTGCTGGGCTTTTCCGCCCTGCCGCTGGCGCAAGGCCCCGCTGCCACATTGCGGCAATATGGCCAGACCATTTCGAAAGCCGCCTTTCGCGCGCAGGTCGCGGCCCGGGCGGGCGGGCCCGCGGCGGAAGGCGCGACCGGGCACCCCTGATCCCGGCCGAAGCGAGACCATCCACAGACAGCGTTCGGATCGCGGTAATGTTGCTGTGCAACAGGCATCCACTCGATACAAAAAGGACAAGCCTTGCCTGACCTGCCCCTCCTCTTCGTGTGGGATAATCTCGGCCCCACGCATGACGACCGGCTGCGGGCCGCAGCGGCAGCCGGGTTCGACGTAACCGCAATCCAGTTCAGCCACGCCAGCGACACCTATAGCTGGGAAGCGGAAGTGGCGGTCGATTACCGCGTGGTGACGCTGAACGCCGCCGGGGAGCGCCCGTCCTTCGCCGCGCAGGTCTGGCGGCTGTTCCAGGCGGTACGCAGGCACCCGGCCCGCCACGTCTTCCTGTGCCATTACGGCCTGCCGACCATGACCTGCGCGATCCTGCTGCGATTGTTCACGGGCAAGCGGCTGTTCGCGATGATGAATTCCAAGTTCGACGATCTGCCCCGCGTGTTGCGACGCGAAGTGGCGAAGAGCCTGTTCCTGCGCCCCTATCACGGCGCGATGACCTCCAGCCTGCGCTCGCGCGAATATCTGGCGTTCCTGGGGGTGGACCGGGCCAGGATGGTCTTCGGCTACAACACGATCGACACCAAGCGCCTGCGCGAACATGTCGCCGCGACCCTGCCGCAAGTGCCGCCGTTCGAGCAGCGGGACTTCATCATCGTCGCCCGCCTCGTGCCCAAGAAGAACATCGCCGCCGCGCTTGAGGCCTTTGCCGAATTCAACCGGCGCTATCCCGGTGCGCGGCGCCTGCGCATCCTGGGCGACGGCCCGCTGGAAGCGGAACTGCGCGCGCAGGCAGACCGGCTGGGCATCGCGGATCTCGTCGAGTTTGCAGGCTTTCTGCAGACCCGCGAAGTGGGGCAGGCCATGGCCTGTTCGCTGGCGCTGATCCTGCCCAGCGTGGAGGAGCAGTTCGGCTTCGTCATCAACGAGGCGCTGGCGCTCGGCCTGCCGGTGATCTGCACCGTCAATGCCGGGGCCTCCGACATTCTGGTCGACAATCTGGTCAATGGCGTCCTCATCAATCCGCACGATCCGCGAACCATCGCGGCCGGGATGGAACTGATGCACGCCGATCCCGAAAAGCACGCGCGCATGTCGCAAGCCGCGCTGGCGTCCGCCGACCGGGGGGACACCCAGCTATTCGCAAAGGGCCTGCGCGATCTGGTCGAGGCAAGGGAAAGCTGACTTTATGAACGTTGCGGTCGTGCACCCCGGCACCCAGCACAGCTGGCAGACGGCCTATGCCTTGCAGCAACTCGGCAGGCTGGAATTCTACGCGACTTCGATCTTCTACCAGCCCGACCGCTGGCCCTATCGGATCGAACGCTATCTGCCCAGATCGCTGGGCGAGCGGCTCGGGCGGGAGTTCCGGCGCTTCAGCCATGGCGGCCTGAACCCCGATCTCGTGCGGACGAGCGGCGTGTGGGAATGGCTGGAACGCATTGCCCGGCGACAGGGCTATCGCGATCTGGCCGCGCGGCTCGACCGGATCGGGAACAGGCGCATTGCCGACGATCTGGAACGGATGCTCGGCGGGCCGAAGCCCTTTGCCCTGTGGACCTATGACAATGTGGCGGGCAATCTGTTCCCCACCGCGAAGGCCCATGGCCGGGCCTGCATCCTCGACCGCACGATTGGCGACTGGCGCGCCTATAATGAAATCATGCAAGCCGTGTTCGAGGACTATCCCGAATTCTTCCCCAAGGCGGATTTCCGCATGGACCAGCAGCGGATCGAGCAGAATCAGGCGGAATACGAACAGGCCGACGTCATTCTGGCCGGCTCGCCCTTTTCCGCCGAGACCGTTGCCCAGCATGGCGGCGCGGCGATTGCCGGGAAGCTGCGCGTGCTGCCCTATTGCTACGACGAATTGCTCTTCGCCGATGCGCCCCCGCGCCCGCCCCGGCCGAAGAACGAACCGCTCCGCTTCCTCTTCGCCGGGCAGGCCGGGGTCCGCAAGGGCGTCCATCTCGCGCTCAAGGCGATGGAGCGGATCGCGCCGGAGGCTGCCTCGCTCACGATCGTCGGCGATTTGCAGGTGCCCGCGCAGACCTATGCCCGCTATGCCGAAAGGGTCACGCATATCCCCACCGTCGCACGGCGGGGCATGGTGGATTTGATGCGCGAGGCCGACGTGCTGATCTTCCCGACCTATTTCGAAGGCGCCGGGATCGTCCTTTACGAAGCGCTCGCCTCGGGCATGGGCATCATCCAGTCGCGCAATGCCGATATCGCGGTGACGGCGGATACGGGCATCCTGATGCCAGACATCGCCGAAGAGGCCCTGTACGAGGCGATGATGCAGGCCATCGAAAACCGCGACCTGGTCGAGCAATGGCGAGCCAATGCCCCGGCGGCGGCCCACCGATACAGCTTCGCGAATTACCGGGACAATATCGCGAAGCTACTCGGGGATATGCAACTTTAGGTTGGTGCCCGCCTAGCCTCAGGCGGCCAGCCCCTCCACCGCCTCAAGGAAGCGCGGCGCCAGATAGGAAGCGCGGAAATGCATGCCGGCAGGCGCCGTGGGATGCGTGCCGTCATACGTGGTGTAGAACTTGGAATTGCCGGTACCGGCTGCGGCACCGACATAGCCGCCATCGGTCAGCAGATCGCGCCACTTGATATAGGGCACGCCCTTGGCGGCGCAGATGGCCTGCAGATCCGTATCCAGCGCATAGGCATTGCCGGACGTCAGCGGCCCGCGATTGTTCCACACGCCCACCACCACCACTTCGGCATGCGTCTCGTTGCGGATGCGATCGAGCATCGCGGCAAAGGCAATGTTGGTGGCTTCGCCCGGCCCATCGTTCTGCGACAGGGGGATGAGGACGATATCCGGATCGCGCGAGATGACATCGAGGGTCAGCCGCTCGGTCCAGTTGGCGCGGCCGGGCCCCGTATCGAGAATGCCGGTGTCGCCCATGCCCTGCACCCACCAGTCCTCTACCCCCAGCATGTCGGAAAGATAGGAGGTGAAGCCATATCCCTCCGTAAAGCTGTCCCCCAGCGAGACGATGCGCAGCGGGGAATAGCCGCTCCACGCACGCACCGTGTCGAAGCCGGTGGCCCAGATGCCGAGAATGCCCGTGACACTGCCGGAACGGTGGCGGATAGTGCGCATCCTGCGCGAGAGGCCCGTGCTGTCGATCACGATCTGGCGATAGGCCGCCGCCGCCGTCTGCGTCACATTCGCCACGATCCTGCCGTCGACCCAGATATGATCGCCGAACAGTTGCATGAAGCCGCGAATGGCCGCCAAGGGGGCATCGGTCTGCCACAGCCACGATCCCTGCCCGCGCGCCAGAGCTGCCCCATCCCAGCTCTGGCTCATGATCGTGCCGACCGTGCCGTTATTGGGGTAGGCATCGACTTTCACTCCGCCCCTGGCGGCGATCTTCGCATTGTCGGAACAGGCGGCCTGCTGGCTGGTCCCGGCGGGCGCGGCCCCTTCCACGAGATAGACCAGCGGCAATTCCTGCCTGCCGACATAGACATAAGTGACGCTGCCATGCGTGCCGCCTGACGGGGCCGAAGGCGCGGCGTCGGCGGCATGGGTAGTGCCCGCCACTGTCACTTCGAACATCATGCCGCCAGTGGCGAATTGCTGGCCCTTCGCCATCGCCAGATTGTTGGCGAACGGAACCGGGGCGAGCCTGCCCTGCACGGCCCAGACCGCCGCGCCATCCGCGATGTAATCGGGATCGGCGAGCGAGAGCATGGCCGAAGCGCCGGAGGCACCCGCCTTTATGCACCGCAGCACCCAAGCATCCTGCGCCACGAGCGCGCCGTATGCATAGGCCGTGGCAGTCGCCCGCTGGGCAATGCCGGCAACGACGCAGGGAACGAAGCGCGGCACTTCATAGCGGCCCATCGTGGCGCGCAGACTGTCGGCCAGGCGGCGGCGGCGGGACGCGATGCCCTGCTGGCGGGCACGGCCACGCGAAATCGCGTCGACCGCGATCATTGCGACACCCGGTAGGTCAGCGTGCCCGACAGCAGCGACACGTCGAGGAAATAGGTCGCACCGGCCTCGGTCTCTTCGACCACCTGCTCACAGGCATTGCCGTTGAAGATGCCCCATGGCGCGCCTCCTGCCGTCAATGGCAGCCTGGTGGCACCGCCATCGGGCGAACGTTTGAACGCTGCGCTACCGGTCCAGTTTCCGGACAGGGAGAGCCAGATCGGCCGCCCCAGACGGGGCGTGAACGGGCCAAGGACCGTACTCGAACTGACCGAGCCTGCCAGTGGCACAACGCCCGAGGGCGCAGGCGCCAGTTCCATCGGAAGCGGGTGATCGGCGTCGACCGTCACTCCATCTCCGCCGGGCATACCGAAGGCGATGGCCGTGACCGGGAAATACCGCGCGGGAGCGACGATAGGCAGCTCTGTCATGTGAGGAATCCTCCGAAAGCGGCGAAGGGAATCGCCAGAGGGTCACTCAAATAACCATATCGGTTCTTGTAGGAAAATTGTTTTTACCGATTTCGCGCAAAATCGGGAGAATATTCCACCATTGCGCAGAATTGCTCCAGAAGCTCCGCCCGGCTCCAGCGCCGTTCCGCCGCCTGGCGGGCCGCGAAGCCGAGCCGCTCGCGCCGCTCCGCATCGTCGAGCAGGGCTTCGATCGCCGCGGCAAAGGCGGCTGCCTCGCCCGGCGGCGTCGAGACACCGCAATCCGCGATCTCGTTGGCGATGCCCGTCCCCGGCGCGGCAGTGGCCACTACGGGGCGCCCCGACGCCATCATGTTGGCGAGTTTGGAAGGGAGCACCAGATCGGCCGCATCCGCCAGCTGCGGCAGCAGATGGAGCGTCGCCAGCCCCAGCAACTCGCCCAGCCTTTCGCGCGGCTGCAGGTCGAACAGGCGGATATTCCCCAGGCTCGCGGCCTCGCGCTCCAGCTCCGCGCGATTGGGCCCCTCGCCACAGATAACAAACACCAGATCGCGCCGGTGCCGCAGCAGGCGGGCGGCCTCCACGATGATCCCGATGCCCTGCTTCTTGGCGATATTGCCCGAATAGAACGCGACGAAGGGCTCGGCGATGTTCCATTCCTGCCGATAGGGCGACGGCGCTTCCAGTGGGCGGATATGCTCGATCTCGGCCCAGTTGCGGAATTGCGCGATCCTGTCCTCCGGCACGCCCTTGGCCGCCAGCCGGGCGCACATTTGCGGGGAAATCGACGTGATCCGGTCCGCCGCCGCCAATTGCCGCGCCTCGAAACCGGCAGCGGTCCTGGCCAGCAGCGACCTGCTGTCCATCAGCCCGGTGGCGAACGCCGCCTCGACCTCGAAATCCTGGATATGCAGCCACAGCCTGGCCCCCGCGATGCGCGCCGCGACCCGGGCGACCGGGAAGGAAACCAGCGAGGGCGCGATGGCCAGCACCAGTTCCGGCCGGAAGCGCCGTGCGATCCGCACCGCTTCCGGCAGGGCGGCGGCGGCGAAGCTCGCATGATGGGCGATCCGCTTCAGCCCGCCATCGCGCGAAGGCACGTAAAGCGGGCAGCGCGTGATCCGCACCCCGTCTTCCACGCTGCGGTGATAGATCGGCCGGGCAAAGGCCGGATCGATCTTCCAGTCGGGATAATAGGCTTTGCCGGTCAGCACTTCCACTTCATGCCCGGCCTCGCGCAGGGCACGCGCCGTACCGGCTGTGTAGGGCCCGATGCCGATAGGCTCCGGGGCGTAATTGATACCGACGATAAGGATGCGCATGCGATTTCGGGGGCCTCGCGAGATTCGTGAGCCAAATGAGCAAACACTTGGTCTTTGGCCAAGAGCGGATAGTCTCAACCGCCCTATCCCTGCGCCGTTCGGATTGACAAATCGTGACAGTGCAGCGCCTTCGCCGGCATCGGCTTAGCTCTGCCTTAACCCATTCATGCGCCAAGGGTATCTGCCTTCGTGCAATCTCGAACCGGATTAGGAGCAAGAGCCTTGGATTCAGCCGAACTGAGCAATGACAAGCTTGTCGAGCGTACATTGGGCGGGCTCCATGCCGCCCTTGCCGAGCATCTGCCCGCCATGGGAAAAGACGAACCGGTGCTCGATATCGGCTGCGGCACTGGCGCCTGGCTTCACCGGCTGGGCGGGCTGGGCTATTCCAACCTCCACGGCATCGACCTCTATGCCGATGATTTCGCCACCGACCGGGCAACCATCAGCCAGGCGAATCTCGATTATGACGACGTCGGACTGGGCGACCGCAAGTTCAAGCTGATCACTGCCATCGAACTGCTCGAGCATCTGGAAAATCCCGGGCGCCTGTTCCACCATGTCTCGCGCCATCTGGCCGACGACGGGGCCTTCCTCGTCTCCACGCCCAACGTGCATTCGGCCCTGTGCCGCATGCGGTTTTTCCTGACCGGAAATCTCAAGCAGTTCGACGCCAAGGGCGATCCGACCCATATCTATCCGGTGCTGCTGACCTCGCTGGAGCGGGTGCTGCCCCGGCACGGATTGCGGATCGACCGGCGCTGGGCCTATCCGGAAGGCGCAAGCATCACTTCGCGCGGCTCCACCCGGCTGCTGGCGGCCCTTGCGCGCAGCTTCGTGCCTGACCCGGTGCCGGGCGACACGCTGTGCCTGCTGATCCGCAAAGCCTGAACGGCACCCCGGCCGGTCCGTGGGCTCAGCACAGCCGCCCTTCGAGCACCTCGAGATAACGCGCCGCGATCCGTTCCGGCGCGAAGTCTTCCAGATAATGCTCCACTGCCTCGCGCGTGGGCGGCTCGCGTTCGGCCAGCGCCTGTTCCAGGCAGGCGGCAAGGCCGGCAACGTCGCCCCGTTCGAACAGCAGGGCATAGGGGCCGACCGCCTCCGGCAGGCCCCCGCTGCGCGCCACGATCATCCGGCAGCCGCTGGCGAGCCCTTCAAGGGCGATGATGCCGAAGGCCTCCACCCCCTCCGTGGGCACCACCATGATCGCGTGGCGGCGGAACTCGCTGGCCAGCGCCTCGCCGCGCAGGGGCCCGGTGAAGCGCACTGCTGCGCCGATGCCCAGGCTGGCGGCCAGTTCGCGCAGATTGCCCTCTTCCGGGCCATTGCCGACGATCGTCAGCACAAGGCCGGGACGGGCATGGGCGATCCGCGCAAAGGCCTCCACCAGAAGATGAGCGCCCTTCATGCGGATCAGCCGTCCGGCAAACACGATCCCTTCGCGCTGCGCCCCCGCTTCCGGCCAATGGAACAGCCCGGTGTCATAGGGATTGGCGATGACGATGGGCCGCGGCAGGCCCTGGCCGAGAAAACCGCTCGGCACGATATTGGTCACCAGATGGGCGATCAGCCCCTTGGCATGGGCGGACAGCCGCTGCAGGCCCGCACCGCCAAAGGCGATGGGATGGGCCACCACGATCGGCTTGCCCGACACTATCTGCGCCGGAAGGCGGCGCAGGCTGAGCGGTGCGCTGAGGATCACGTCGCTCGCGCGGGCAAGCTCCACATAGCGACGGAAACCGGGCGCCCGGTAGACCGGAAAGGGCAGGTCCGCCTCGCCCGGCGTCTCGGTCACCACATGGACATCGTGCCCTGCCCGTGCGAATTCACGGGCAAGCGTTTCGAGCAGCCTTTCCATACCGCCGATCGCAGGAGCGAAACTACGGCAATAGACGTGTATCTTCATGGCCGGGCCTCTCCCATGTACATTGCACGGTCTGCGTCAGCGATAACAGGACCACGTGTTTCCGACAGGTCCAGATCAACGGGTTTCATGTGATTTCGCTCAGAAGAATTGGATCGTTCGTTGCAGGCGGCGTGCTGGCGCAGGGCGCGGCGGCGGTTGCCGGCCTGCTGCTCGCCCGGTGGATGTCGGTGGAGGATTACGCGCTCTACACCGTGGCGATCACCATGGCCGGCGCGATCACCCTGCTGACGCGCGGCGGCGTGCGCATGGGGCTGGCGGCCCAGCTTTCCGAACATTGGCCCGACCGCCTTGCCGCAGGACGCGCCATTGCCTCTTCCGTGCAGGCGCGGCTGATCGTTTCGGCCCTCACCATGCCGCCGATCCTGATCGCATCCTGGCTCCTGCTGACGCAGGCCGGGGCAAGCAACCTGATCGCGGGGGTGATCGTCGGCATCTTGGCGCTCACCTGGCTGGCCGACCTGCAGAGCGGCGTGATCGACCAGGTGCTCTATTTCGACGGCAAGGCCGTTCCCGTGCAGAATCTCGACACGACGATCTCGTTCGGCCGCGCCCTGCTGGTGATCGCCTTGCGGCTGTTCAACGCCGTGTCGGTGACTGCCGCCCTGCTGGTGAATCTCGTCACGGCGGCGCTGCGTATCCCGCCGATCGTGAAATGGGTCAGGCGCTCGGTTGGCGGCGGCGGCGCGAAGCCGGCGGCCGCGACCACCAAGTCCATTCGCGCGGTGGCCATCAGGCAATTGCCGGCCGATCTGTTCAACGTCTTCCAGTCGCAGGCCGCGATCTATTATTTGACGCATCTGGGCGACCCGAAAGATCTGGCAACCTATGGCGCCCTCGCCCGCATCGCCCAGCTCCTCGCGCCGGTCGCCGCTGTCAGCCTGGCCTTCTTCGTGCCCGCTTTCGCCCAGACGAAAGACCGCACGCTGTTGCGCCTCGGCGCCTTCGTGGCACTCGCCATGCTGCCCGGGATCGGGCTTATCGCCCTTTCCGCCGTTGCGCCGCAGAGCCTGCTGTTCTTCATCGGCCCGTCCTATGCCGATCAGGCGCAGGCGCTGCTGGTCTGTGCCATCGCCGTGTCCTTCGCCAATACGGTGCAGGTGGCGTCCAACCTGGTGTCGCATCGCGGATGGAACCGCTGGGCCTGGCTGCGCATCCCGATGGGCCTGGCATGGTGCGTGGCCGCGCCCTTCCTGTTGCCGCTGGACACGGTGGAAGGCGGCTACATGTTTTTCGCCGGCTTCTCGATCTGGATCGCCATCGCCCTGGCGATCGACCTGATCGCCGCCCGCAGACGGGGCGAGATCGCGCTGCTGGGCAAGATGGAAGGCTGACGGGAACGGGTACCGAAGCGGTGGCAGGGCGTCAGCTGCCCGCTGCATCGCCGCCTCTGGCCTCGCCCGCAAGGAAGCTGGCATAGGCACCGGCGATCCCTTCCTCCAGTGCGATCCGGGAGCGCCACCCCATCGCGGCGATCCGCTCGCTGCTCATCAGCTTTCTGGGCGTACCGTCGGGCCGCGAAATATCCGTCACGATCCCGCCGCCGAACCCGACCACGCGGCACACCAGCTGCGCCAGCTCAAGGATCGCGATGTCGCTGCCGGAGCCGACATTCACGTGCTCGGCATCCGAATAGGTCTTCAGCAGGAAGACGCAGGCATCTGCCAGATCGTCCACATGCAGGAATTCGCGCCGCGGCGTGCCCGTGCCCCAGATGGTGATGCTCTCGGCGCCCGAAACCTTCGCCTCATGCGCCTTGCGGATCAGCGCGGGCAGCACATGGCTGGATTGCAGATCGAAATTGTCGCCCGGCCCATAGAGATTGGTCGGCATGGCGGAGATGAAATCGCAGCCATGCTGCCGGCGATAGGCCTGGCACAGCTTGATCCCGGCGATCTTGGCCACTGCGTACCATTCATTGGTCGGTTCCAGCGGCCCGGTCAGCAGCGCATCCTCCCGGATGGGTTGCGGCGCGAATTTGGGATAGATGCAGGACGATCCGAGGAACAGCAGCTTGCCCACGCCATTGCGATAGGCCGCCTCGATCACATTCGCCTCGATCATCAGATTGTCGTAGAGGAAGTCCGCCGGATAGGTGTCATTGGCCAGAATGCCGCCCACCTTGGCCGCCGCCAGACAGACCGCATCCGGCCTCTCGCGAGCGAACCAGTCCCGCACGGCGGCCTGATCGCCCAGATCCAGCACATCGCGCCCCGCCGTGAGGATTGTGCAACCTTCGGATTGGAGACGGCGGACGATTGCGGAGCCGACCATGCCGCGATGGCCTGCAACGAATACCCGCTTGCCCTCAAGCGCGAACTCAGGCCCCGTCATGCATCGCTTCCTTCAGCAGGCCGCTTGCGCAGGAACACATTCAGCACCGTGCCGAAATGGTCCGGCGCGAAACGCCAGGCCAGCCGCACCAGCCGCATCGCCAGCAGCGATTTCTGGACATAGGGCGGTTCCGGATTGGTGAGGTAGGAATAATTCTCCCACCGATCCGCCGGGAATGCCGCCCGCAGCCTGCCCAGCGTGTTGAGCCGGTATTCGGTGGGGAACACGTCCTGGCTCTGCCTGCCGGGCTGCAGCTTCGAAAGCGTCCTGGTGTGCAGGCGATTGGGGATGAGATTCGTCGCCAGCCCCACCATGCCCCAGCGATTGGGCGTGCGGGCGCAGAACCAGCCGCCGGGCTTCAGCACCCGGTCGATCTCCGCCGCGAATTCCACCGGATTGGCGACATGTTCCAGCACCCAGTCCGACAGGATCAGGTCGAAAGTGCCATCCGGAAAGGGATAGGGCTTGCCGATCTCGATCAGCCCGGCCTCGTCCAGATAGGGATTTTCGAACACCGCATCGTCCACATCCACGCCGACGACCTTCGCCACCTTGCCCCGCAGTGTCGCCAGCCGCGTGCGGTAGGAAGCGGGTTCGACCAGCAACTGGGCTCCGCGCCCCGCCCCAAGGTCCATCACGGTGAAATCGGGCCGAAGCAGCGCATTGACCCTGCTGTAGAACTCGACAGTTCCATCCACGCGCGAATATCCGCCCGCGCCGATTTCAGGAAACATCCGCGCCACATTCTCGCTGGCACTGCTCATCCACGCCTCCTCGATGGGGCTATCGCACAATGTTGCCGTCAGGTGTTGGTCGCAGAGATCGGTGCGTCCCGCATGATCTCCAGATCGGCCAGCACCATCTCTCGGGCCAGTTCGCGAACGGGCGTTTCGTGGCGCCAGCCCAGCTTCTGATGCGCCTTGGACGGATCGCCGATCAGCAGGTCCACCTCGGTCGGGCGGAAATAGCGGGGATCGACTTCGAGCAGGACCTTGCCCGTCTTCTGGCAATGCCCTTTCTCCTCCACGCCTTCGCCGCTGAATTCGATCGGGATGCCGGCATCCTCGAACGCCCAGCGAGCGAATTCGCGCACCGGCGTGGTTTCGCCGGTTGCCAGCACGTAATCGTCGGGCTCGTCCTGCTGCATCATCAACCACATGCCCCGGACATATTCCCGCGCATGGCCCCAGTCGCGCCGGGCATCGAGATTGCCCAGGAACAGCTTGTCCTGCCGGCCCAGCGAAATCGCCGCCACCGCACGAGTGATCTTGCGCGTGACGAAGGTTTCGCCGCGCAGCGGGCTTTCATGGTTGAACAGAATGCCGTTGGAGGCATGCATGCCATAGGCTTCGCGGTAATTGACCGTGATCCAATAGGCATAGAGCTTGGCCGCGGCATAGGGGCTGCGCGGATAGAACGGCGTGGTCTCGCGCTGGGGTACTTCCTGCACGAGGCCGTAGAGTTCCGAGGTGGAGGCCTGATAGAAACGGCAGGTCTTTTCCATGCCGAGGATACGGATCGCCTCCAGCAGGCGCAGCGTGCCCAGCGCATCGGAATTGGCCGTATATTCCGGCGTTTCGAAGCTCACCTGCACGTGGCTTTGCGCGGCGAGGTTGTAGATCTCGCTCGGCCGGGTTTCCTGCACGATCCGGATCAGGTTCGTCGCATCGGTGAGATCGCCGTAATGAAGGTGGAACCGCGCGTTCTCGACGTGGGGGTCCTGATAAATCTCTTCGATTCGCCCGGTATTGAAGGAAGAGGAACGGCGCTTCACGCCGTGAACCTCGTAACCCTTTTCCAGCAGCAGCGAAGCCAGATAGGCCCCGTCCTGTCCCGTTACACCGGTGATCAACGCAACCTTGTCTGCCAAGCTTTCCCCCTGTCCAAGTGGCGGTGAAAGAGATGCTTAGGCGGTAGTAGTTACGGGGTGGTTTGCGGCAACGCAAAAACGGCGACCTGCTGCATATAAACCTTGAGCGGAGCGGGTTTACCGCATTTGCGAGAAAAACCGCGGCCGCCTGCCCCCGCCCCCTCATCGCGAGGGGCGCAAGGGTGGACCGAATAGGCTGCATCGGCAATGCCGCTCGAACTTTCTCCTCCCCCCAGAGGGCACGGCCGGGATCGAAACTGCGAAATCAGCCCAGTTGCGCCGCGCCCTTGGCCACTTCCGCGAAATAGCGCGCCATTCCGTCTGCCGCCTTGTCCGACAAGGCGATGAAAGCACGGCGGCGATCCGCTTCATCTTCCACCCTTGCCAGCAGCCCCGCCTCGGTCATCTGACCGATCCAGCGCAAGGCAGTGGTCGGCGGAACGCCGGATGCGATGCACAGCGAGGTTACGGAAACCCGCTTGTGCTCCGCCCGGGCAGCCGTGAGGTCCAGCAGGATATCCCACGCCGGGTCCGCGAAAAGGTCCGCATCGAAGAACCGCGCACGCAACTGGCGCTGCCGGATGATCTGCCGCACAAGGCGGGGATCGGGCAGCGCCGGGCGCACTGCGCGGCGCATCCGGTCGCTGGCATCGCCGCCATCGTCCGACCCATGCCATCTTGAAGGAGGCACTTCGACCTGCAGCGTGCCGGCTTCGCCATGATGGCGGGCAAGCGCGCCTGCCGGATGCTCCACCCCCAGACGGTCGAGCTTCTGGGCAATTGCATCGACCTGTTCCGACAGGCGGATAAGCTGGAGCCGGTCTTCCTCCGACAATTCGCGCAGGCGCATCTGCGCCGCCTGACCGATCACCCGGCCCATGGCGACGATCCGTTCCGCCCGGCCCGGCGCCACGAGAATCTGGGCGCCCGACTGGTCGAGACAGGCAAAGACATCGTCCAGCGCGTCGATCCCGGTCGCGACCACCAGCTGCGCAGCGGAACGCGCAGCGCGCTGGTCGAGCTGCGTCAGCGCCGCCAGTTCGGCGGGCCCGACCTGCGGGCAATCCACCAGCACCACTTCGCCCAGCGGGATCGCCTCATTGGCCAGCAGGAGCGAGAGATCGCCGCACTGGCCGACGCGAAAACCGGCAACCAAAGCGTCTTCCCGGATTTCCTCCCGCACACGCGGGCGCGCGGCAAAAATCGAGACCGCCAGCGGCAGCCGGTCGACATGGGCAATCATGCCCGTGCCTAAACCCGTGCCTGTGGCTCCGTTCCCACCCATATCCTCATGGGCGAATTGCGCCTGTGCCACCGTGCAATCTCCTTAAGCGATCCGACTCTGATCCATTTTGAACATAGTGAGAACAAACAAGGATCAGGTCAAGGTCATTCAACTAAGGGATAATCACGATAGGGGTGCCGTCCGGCACGGCCTGCCACAGCTCTTCCATCTCCGAATTGGACAGGGCGATACAGCCATCGGTCCAGTCCCCCGGCACGCGGCCGAGCGGCATTGCATTGGGCTGGCCGTGAATGAAGATATCCCCGCCGGGAGAGCGTCCCTGTGACCGGGCATAGGCGCGATCCTGCGGGTTGGGATAGGATATGCGCAGCGAGAGATGGTAAGCGCTTTGCGGATTGCGCGTGTCGATGGTGTAGCGCCCCTCGGGCGTCCGCTCATCGCCTTCGAAGCGCTTGTGCCCCTGCGGCGCACCGCCCAACTGGATGCCGGAATAGGTCCTGATCTCCGTGCCCCCGGCATAGAGAGTCAGCGTCCGGTCCGACTTGTCGACCCGGATCAGATCGGCGCGCAGTGGTGGTCCCTCCCGCACGGAGGTGCAGGAAGACAGGGCCAGTGCCGCACCTGCGGAGAAGGCGGCGGAAAGGGCGATGCGCAAGGTCATCGCCCCACTCCATATCAGTCGAGGAAGGGATCCCGCACCAGGATCGTATCTTCGCGTTCCGGGCTGGTGGAAACCAGCGCCACGGGCGTTTCGATCAGTTCCTGCACGCGCTGGATATATTTGATCGCCTGCGCGGGCAGATCGGCCCAGGAACGGGCGCCGGCAGTGGTGCCGCTCCAGCCTTCCATTTCCTCGTAGATCGGCTCGACCGCGGCCTGATCGGCGGCGTGGCTGGGGAAGTAATCCAAGACCTTTCCGCGCAGGCGATAGCCGGTGCAGATCTTCACTGTCTCGAACCCGTCGAGCACGTCGAGCTTGGTCAGCGCGATGCCGGTGACGCCGGAAATGGCGCAGCTCTGGCGCACCAGCACAGCATCGAACCAGCCGCAACGGCGCTTGCGGCCCGTCACGGTGCCGAATTCATGGCCCCGCTCGCCCAGGCGCTGGCCGGTCTCGTCCTCCAGCTCGGTGGGGAACGGGCCGGAGCCGACGCGGGTGGTGTAGGCCTTCACGATGCCCAGCACGAAGCCGGTCGAGCTGGGGCCGAGGCCCGAGCCGGAAGCGGCCGTGCCGCTGACCGTGTTGGAACTGGTGACGAACGGATAGGTGCCGTGATCGACGTCGAGCAGCACGCCCTGCGCGCCTTCGAACAGGATGCGGGCACCGGCCTTGCGCACGGTGTTGAGGCGCTTCCACACCGGCTGCGCGAATTGCAGCACGAAGGGCGCGATTTCGCTGAGTTCGGCCAGCAGGGCCGCGCGATCCACCGGATCCTGCCCGAAACCGGCACGCAGTGCATCGTGATGGGCGCAGAGGCGGTCGAGCTGGGCGTCGAGCGAATCGAGATGAGCCAGATCGCACACGCGGATCGCGCGGCGGCCGACCTTGTCCTCATAGGCCGGGCCGATGCCGCGACCGGTCGTGCCGATCTTGCCGGAACCGGCAGCCGTTTCGCGCAGGCCGTCAAGATCGCGGTGCAGCGGCAGGATCAGCGGGCAATTATCGGCAATCGCGAAATTATCCGGATTGATGACGACGCCCTGCCCTTCGAGCTTTTCGATCTCGGCCTTGAGGGCCCAGGGATCGAGCACCACGCCATTGCCGATGATCGACAGCGTGCCGGTGACGATGCCCGAAGGCAGCAGGCTGAGCTTGTAGACCTTTTCGCCCACCACCAGCGTGTGGCCGGCATTGTGGCCGCCCTGGAAACGGACGACGGCATCGGCGCGGCTGGCAAGCCAGTCGACGATCTTGCCCTTGCCTTCATCGCCCCACTGGGCACCGATCACGGTAACGTTAGCCATGCTTATACCTCACCACCCTGCCAGGTGGATCCTCTACGCCCTTCGACAGGACTCGGCGACGGGATGAAATCCGGGAAGGAAGCGGTTCACGCTGCCTCAATGCGGGGGCGCGTTAATGGCTTCCGGCTCCCGGAGTCAAGGCCATGTCACATGACCCCGCACGACAATTTGCGACAATTCGCGGCTGGAATGGCCAGTTTGCGCGATTAGCGTGCGTGCGGGGGCCCGAAAGGACGAAACGCATGCAGTTCGTAGCCCTGGCCTCCGGCCTCCTCTTTGCCTCCAGCCTCACGCTCACTTTTGCCGACGCAGCCTGGGCCGCCTCGCGCGAGGGCACGCAGACAGCACGGGCTGCCCCTGCTCGCACCGCTCCTGCCCGCGCGATTGCCAAACAGACCATCAGCTATGGCAGGGACAAGCTCCAGACGCTGGATTTCCATTCGGCGAAGACCACGCGCGGGCCTGCGCCGCTGGTGATGTTCGTGCATGGCGGCGGCTGGTCCAAGGGCAGCAAGGATAATGCGACCGGCAAGGACAAGGCCCCGCATTACACGGGCGAAGGCTATAACTTCGCCACGATCGATTACCGGCTGGTGCCCAAGGCAACGGTGGAACAGCAGGCGCAGGACGTGGCCGACGCACTCAAGGCCCTGCTCGACCGTGCGGGCCAGCTTGGCATCGACAAGAGCCGGGTGGTGCTGATGGGCCATTCGGCCGGGGCGCATCTGGTGGCGCTGGTCGGTACCGATCCGCGCTATCTGAAGGCGGCCGGCCTGTCCGAACGGGACATTGCCGGAGTGATCCCGATCGACGGCGCCGCCTATGACGTGCCCGAACAGATGAAGGCGGCACGCGGGCCGTGGCTGGGCAATATGTTCGGCAACGCATTCGGCAAGGACCCGGCCCGGCAGCGCGAACTTTCGCCCACCTTCCACTCGGCAAAGCCCAATGCCCCCGCTTTCCTGATCCTCCACGTCCAGCGCGCCGACGGCATCCGCCAGAGCAACGCGCTTGCCGACGCCCTGCGCAAGGCAGGCACGGATGTGACGGTGAAGAGCTTCCCCGGCAAGGGCCTCAAGGGCCACATGACCATCAATCGCAGCCTGGGCGATCCGGACTATGCCGCGACCAAGGCCGTGGATGACTGGCTGAAGCGGATTTTCGGGTAGTTCATCCCCTCCCCGGCACGGGAAGGGGGACCGTGCGAAGCCCGGTGGTGGGGGCTGGCCCGACAGTGCGAACTTGAAGGGCAGGCCTTATCGCCCGTGCCCCTCCACCACCCTGCGGGTGGTCCCCCTCCCCTGTCAGGGGAGGATATGCGCCGCGCCGCCTTCCAGCACATGCGAACAGCCCAGCGTGGCCGCATCATCCGCATCCGAAAGCGCGGCAATCGTGCGCCAACCTTCCGCGCGCAGCTTCGCGGCTGCCGCAGGATCGTGGCCCAGCGGAAGGAACACCGCCTCGCGCGCGGCGCCATTGGCGGCCACGTCGATCAGCGGATCGGGATAGAGCGAGAAGCCGGTTGCGGCCTCGCCGCCGCCCTGTTCCCCGGCGGCATCGCCGCTGATCCGGTAAGTGCCGCCGCGCCCCAGCAACCCGCGGACGCCTTCGGCATAGATCGTGAAGCCGAACCAGCTCTGATATTCGAAGCCGTGCCGTTCCGTGGGATCGAGCGTCAGCCGGGCAGCACCAGCAACGCGCGATGCAATTTCCTTCAGGCCCAGGATGCGGCTTTCCAGCACGCCGCCCACATCGATGCCTGCCAGCTTTTCGATGGCGCTCTCAAACGGCCCGGTGGCGTAGAGCAGCGGCAGGTAGCTTTCGCCGCCCACAGCCTTGAGCCCGCCCGCATCCTTGGAATCGAGTTCGCGGCGCACTGCGTCGATTGCCTGCGGGTCGAGCGGCAGGATGCTGGTGGCCAGCGTGTCCACCAGATCGGGCAAAGTGAAGTCCACCGAAACCCCGGTCGCCCCGGCGGCCTTGGCGGCTTCGATTGCCATGGCGACAATCTCGGCGGCGGCGGCGACACCGTCGCTGCCGATCAGTTCCGCGCCCACCTGCAGGCGTTCCCGACTGGGATCGAGCGCGTCGGCCTTGATCGTCGTCACCGGGCCCGCATAGGCAAGGCGCAGCGGGCGCGGCGCGGCGGCAAGGCCGGTTTCGGCAATGCGGCCCACCTGCGGCGTGATGTCGCTGCGCAGGGCCAGCGTGCGCAGGCTGACGGGATCGATGAAGCGGAACATGCGGCGCGGCTGGATGCCGGCCATGCGCGCGGCGAGCGATTTCTCGAACTCGATCAGCGGCGGGCGCACGCGGTCATATCCATGCGCGTCCATCACATCCAGGATGGCACGCATGATCCGGGTGGCGGCAGCCGCGCTTTGCGGCAGCCGGTCTCCAAGCCCCTCGGGCAGCAGGTCGCGGTCGATATCGCTCATGTCGGAGAGCCCCTAACTCCTCGGGCTTGGCCTGTCGAACCCCCAATTGATGCAGGGCTCGCAAAAGGAAAGCCCGGCCCCGGAGAAAATCCGGGGCCGGGCCCATGGAGAGATGGTTATTGCAGGCGCCTTACGCGAAGTTGAGCGGCATCGCCCGCTTCACGCCCGGCAGGCTGCGAGCCTTTTCGAGCACTTCGGCCGGAACCGGCGTATCGACCGACAGCAGCAGCACGGCTTCGCCGCCAGCAGCCAGACGGCCGAGGTTGAAGGTACCGATATTGATGCTGTTTTCGCCCAGCAGAGTGCCGATACGGCCGATGAAGCCCGGCGCGTCTTCATTGACGATGTAGAGCATGTGGCCGGTCAGTTCGGCTTCGACCTTGATGCCGAACAGTTCGATCAGGCGCGGCTGGGAATTGCTGAACAGCGTACCGGCAACCGAACGCTCGCCCGCATCGGTCTTCACCGAAACACGGATCAGCGTGTGATAATCGCCTTCGCGCTCGGTCTTCACTTCGCGCACTTCAAGGCCGCGTTCCTTGGCGAGGAACGGAGCATTGACCATGTTCACCGTGTCCGAGTGGACGCGCAGGAAACCGGCGAGAACGGCCGCCACGATGGGCTTGGCGTTGAGTTCGGTCGCCGCGCCTTCGGTGTGGATCGAGATCCGCGGAACCGAACCATGCGTGAGCTGGCCCAGCAGCGAGCCGAGCTTTTCTGCCAGCGCCATATAGGGCTTCAGCTTCGGCGCTTCTTCGGCCGAAAGCGAGGGCATGTTCAGCGCATTGGTGACGCCGCCATTGACGAGGAAATCGCTCAGCTGGTCGGCCACCTGCAGCGCCACATTGACCTGTGCTTCGTTGGTCGATGCGCCAAGGTGCGGGGTGCAGATGAAGTTCGGCGTGCCGAACAGCGGCGATTCCTTGGCCGGTTCCACTGCGAACACGTCCAGCGCAGCGCCTGCGACATGGCCGGAATCCAGCGCTTCCTTGAGGGCCGCTTCATCGACCAGACCGCCGCGGGCGCAGTTGATGATCCGCACGCCCTTCTTGGTCTTGGCGATGTTTTCCTTCGACAGGATGTTGCGGGTCTGGTCGGTCAGCGGGGTGTGCAGCGTGATGAAGTCCGCACGGGCGAGCAGATCGTCCAGTTCGACCTTCTCGATGCCCAGTTCCACGGCGCGTTCGGCCGAAAGGAACGGGTCATAGGCGACGACCTTCATCCGCAGGCCCAGCGCACGATCGGCCACGATGCCGCCGATATTGCCGGCACCGATCAGGCCCAGCGTCTTGCCGGTGAGTTCCACACCCATGAAGCGGTTCTTTTCCCACTTGCCGGCCTGGGTCGAAGCGTCGGCTTCGGGCAGCTGGCGGGCGAGCGCGAACATCAGGGCGATGGCGTGTTCGGCAGTGGTGATCGAATTGCCGAAGGGGGTGTTCATCACCACCACGCCCTTTGCCGAGGCATAGGGGATGTCGACATTGTCGACGCCGATACCGGCGCGGCCGATCACCTTGAGGTTCTTGGCGGCGTCGAGCACTTCCTTGGTCACCTTGGTCGACGAACGGATGGCAAGGCCATCGTAGTCGCCGATGCGGGCGATCAGCTGTTCCGGGGTTTCACCGGTAATCACGTCCACGTCGCAGCCGCGCGCTTCGAAGATGCGGGCGGCGTTGGGGTCCATCTTGTCCGAAATGAGGACTTTGGGCTTGGTCATGGGATTTGTGTCCTTATGTCCTCTCCCCTTGCGGGAGAGGATGGGAAGACTTGGCGGCCTACCGCCTAGTCGAACCTGGAGAGGGGGCTCAATGCCAGCGCTTCGCGCACCCCTCTCCCCAACCCTCTCCCACAAGGGGAGAGGGAGTTAAACGGAGATCAGGCAGCGGCCAGAGCGGCCTTGGTTTCGGCATAGGCCCAGTCGAGCCAGGGGCCGAGCGCCTCGATATCGGCGGTGTCGACAGTGGCGCCGCACCAGATGCGCAGGCCCGGAGGGGCATCGCGATATCCGGCGACGTCATAGGCCGCGCCTTCCTTCTCCAGCAGTCCGGCGAATTGCTTGATGAAGTCGGCATCGGCGCCTTCGACCGAGAGGCAGACCGAGGTCTTGGAACGGGTGCCCATGTCGGCCGCGAGGTGGCTCAGCCAGTCGCGTTCGGCCACGATCTTGTCCAGCGCCACGGCATTGGCGTCGCTGCGTGCCTGCAGGCCCTTGAGGCCGCCGAGGCCCTTGGCCCATTCCAGCGCGAAGATCGCATCTTCCACCGCCAGCATGGACGGGGTGTTGATGGTTTCGCCCTTGAACACGCCTTCGGCCAGCTTGCCCTTGGACATCAGGCGGAAGACCTTCGGCAGCGGCCAGCTGGGGGTATATTCCTCCAGGCGCTGCACGGCGCGGGGGCCGAGGATCAGCACGCCATGGCCGCCCTCGCCGCCCAGCACTTTCTGCCAGGAGAAGGTGGCGACGTCGATCTTGTCCCACGGAATGTCGTAAGCGAAGACGGCGCTGGTCGCGTCGGCGAAGGACAGGCCTTCGCGATCGTCGGGGATCCATTCGCCATCGGGAACGCGCACGCCCGAAGTGGTGCCGTTCCAGGTGAACAGCACGTCGTCCGACCAGTCGACCTTGTCGAGATCGGGCAGCTGGCCGTAATCGGCGCGCATCACATTGGCTTCGAGCTTGAGCTGCTTGACGGCATCGGTGACCCAACCTTCACCGAAGCTTTCCCAGGCCAGAGCCGTAACCCCACGTGCGCCCAGCATGGTCCACATGGCCATTTCGAATGCGCCGGTATCGGAACCGGGCACGATGCCGATGCGGTGCGTATCGGGCAGCTCAAGCACTTCGCGCATCAGGTCGATGCAATAGGCAAGACGCGACTTGCCGATCTTGGCGCGGTGCGAGCGGCCGAGGGATTCGGTAGCGAGCTTTTCGGGGGAATATCCCGGCGGCTTGGCGCAGGGACCGGAAGAAAAGAAAGGACGCGCCGGCTTGGCCGCCGGACGGGCATTGGTATCAGTCATGTAGACTCTCCTCACAGAGAGCACGCGCGGCGTTGGGACCGCGTGGCCCGCCGCCGCACTTAGTAGCGCTGCGGGGAGTGTCAAGGCGAATTGCCGGGACGCGCGGCGATCCGCTTTTCGCAAACAGCCGTTTTAGTTGAAAATTAACCGTCTTTGTCGCAGAATCACGCCATGAAACGCGCATTCGCCCTGTTTCTCGCATCTGCCGCGCTCGGCGCCTGCTCGATGCTGCCGGGCGGAAGTTCGGGCAGCAGTTCCGGCCGCCAGGCCGTTCGCCCGGCCCAGCCCGCCTACGTCCCCAGCGCAGAGACTCGTCAATGCCTCACTCAGCTCGGCGCGGCCGAGGCGAGCTTCACTCCCCTGCCCGACAAATTTTACGGCGGCGGCTGCTCCACTGTGAACACTGTGCAACTTTCGGCACTTTACGGCGATGAGAGCCGCCCCCTCGGCCTCGCCAATATCGGCCCGGTCGCCTGCCCGGTGGCGAACAGTTTCGCCGGCTGGGCGCGTTACGGTGTCGACCGCGCCGCGCGGACAATCCTCGGCAGCCCTATCGCGCGGATCGAGACCTTCGGCAGCTATAGCTGCCGCAACGTCGCCGGCAGTTCGCGCCGGTCCGCCCATGCCACAGCCAATGCGATCGACGTATCGGGCTTCGTCCTCGCCGATGGTCGCCGGATCAGCGTGAAGCAGGCGTGGAGCAGCGGCAATCCGGCAGAGCGGGAATTCCTGCGCGTCGTCCATGCCAGTGCGTGCAAGCGCTTCGGCACCGTGCTGGGGCCGGAATATAACGAAGCGCACAAGGACCATTTCCACCTCGAAGGAGGCGGCCGGCCGTTCTGCCGATAGGGTCTGCGGTGGCGCCTATTCCTGTTCGCTGATGGTCCTGCTCGGGCGATCCAGCTTCGCATCCAGATAGAGCCGCACCGCTTCGGCGACATGCTTGGCGCCGAGCTTTTCCATCATGTTCGCGCGATGGATTTCCACCGTCCGCGGACTGATTTCCAGCTCGCGCGCGATGAGCTTGTTCGAGCCGCCATTGACCAGCAGTTCGAGCACTTCGCCTTCGCGTTCCGACAGGTAACCGATCTTTTCCCGCGCCTCGATCATCCGGCGACGAGTGCGCGTCTGTTCGCGGGCGCGCTTTTCCACCCGTTCGAGCATGGCCGCGAAAGCTCCGTCCTCGATCGGCAGAAGGAGATAATCCAGCGCACCGAGGCTCACCGCCTCGACCACGCGCGAGACGGAAGCGTCTTCGGAAGCGATCACCAGCGGCAGGCACACGCCGAGCGTGTCGAGCGCAGCCAGAATCTCCGCCGCGCCGCTGCCGAGCTCGTCGTCGCGCACGATAAGGATACCCTCGCGCGGTGGGTGCTTCGCGATTTCCTCAAGGCTCGCATACACTTCGGCATGATAGCCGAGTGCAAGCGCCAACCGGGCAGCCTCTGCCCGCGCTTTGATGTCGCGTTCGACGAAGTGGATGGTAAGAACCTGTCCCATGCCCTCAAGGATGTGGGCATGCCCCCCTGGCATGCATTCCGACTTGGCGCCGTTTCAGGGCAATAAGATACCGTAAATTCGCACCAATATGTCAGAACAAGAGTAGAAATCGGTCCGAAGCGGATTTGAATTACGGAATTGCCCTTAAGGGCCCATCCGCGAGCAGCGATTCGAACGATCGTAGGAGGGCGAAAAATCAGCCTTCGAAGCGGTAGTCCGGCAGGGCGTGGACGGCTTCCTTGAGCGAATCGCCCCAGCGCGAGGAAATGGACAGGAAGTAAGGATCGTCCTTCTCGATCCGCCTTTCGTGCAGCGGCACGAAGCTGTCGCGGGCGATCACCATCAGGTCCAGCGGCATGCCGACCGAAAGGTTGGCCTTCAGGGTCGAATCGAAGCTGACCATGAGCAGCTTGACCGCATCCTCGAAATCCATGTCGCTTTCATAGCCGCGCAGCAGGATCGGGCGACCATATTTCGTTTCGCCAATCTGGAAGAAAGGCGTGTCCCAACTCGCCTCGATGAAATTGCCTTCCGGGTACAGCATGAACAGCCGGGGCTGCATGCCCTTGATCTGGCCCGCCAGGATCATCGAAGCAGTGAAGCGCCCTTCCCCTTCCATCCCGTTGCCCACCTGGGAGGACTGGATGGTGGAGCGCAGCAGGCGACCGACTTCCACGGCCACCTGGAACATGCTCGGCGCTTCCAGCAGCGAGTTCTGCCGCTGGTCCGGCGCCTTGTTGCGTTCTTCCAACTGGCTGACCACAGCCTGGGTGGTGGCGAGATTGCCGGCCGTCATCAGGGTGATGATCCGTTCGCCCGGAACTTCCCAGTGAAACATCTTGCGAAAGGTGGAGATGTTATCGACGCCCGAATTGGTGCGGGTGTCGCTCATCAGCACCAGCCCCTTTTCCAGCATCATGCCCACGCAATACGTCACTTCGAATCCCCTGACTCTGATCCTTCAACAGCCATTGCGGGCGATCCCGCCCGTGGCAATACCGCTGCCCTGAAGATTACTGTTCCACGGTCTGCTGTTCTACCGCCAATGCGACGTGCAGTTCTTCCTGCGCCGCGCCGAAGCTGATCCCGGTCACCGGAGCCGCCTCGCCATAGTCCCGCCCGGTCGCGACGCGAACATAGCGCGGATCGGGCGAAATCCCGTTCGACACGTCGAAGCCGACCCAGCCGAGCCCTTCGACATGGGCCTCTGCCCAGGCATGGGTCGCTTCCTGATGGACGCGGTCGTCCATCATCAGATAGCCCGATACGTAACGCGCCGGAATGTCGAGCGCCCGCGCGGCGCCGATGAAGATATGCGCATGGTCCTGACACACGCCCACGCCTTCGGTCAGGGCCTCTTCGGCAGTGGTATGGACATGCGTCACGCCGGTTTCATAGCGCACCGCCTCGCGGATCGCGTCCGAAAGGCCGTGCAGCATCGTCAGCGCATCTCCGTCGTGGCGGCGCACCTGGGCAATGAGCGAACGCATCTTCGCGCCCGGCTTCGTCCGCGCAGTCTGGGACAGGAACGCCCAGAGCGGCAAATGTCCGGCGTGCCAGCCCATGACACCGGCCTTGTCCTGTGTTTCGACCGTGCCTTCGCAATGGATCACCACTTCCTGCGCACCCGGCAGCACCGAGATCAGCGTGGTGTGGTTCCAGTTCTGGTCGTCATATTCCAGTTCGAGCTTCGCCCCCTCATAGGTCATCGACCAGGACAGGATCTCCTGCCCATGCGTGGCCTTGGGCGTGAGGCGCAGGCGCTGGAGCCCATGCGCGACCGGATCTGCGAAACGGTAGTGAGTGGTATGGCGGATGGAGAGGCGCATGGCTTTCAGGCGATGAAACGATAATCGTGGGAGATGGCATTGGCGATGGACTGGTTCTCGCCGATGAAGGCGGTGAGAAACTCGTGCAGGCCCTTGTCGAAGACCGAATCGATCGTCGCCTCGCACAGTTTCCGATCCGCCTCGCGCATCAGCACGTGGCAGTCGCCGCGATTATGGTGGAGTTCGGCAAGGGCGCCCAGATTGCCGCGCAACGCATCGTAGCAGAAGGCCAGGCTGCGCGGGAAACGGCGGTCGAGGATCAGGAACTCCGCAATCCCCCGCGGGTCCATTCGCCCGGCATTGAGCCAGCGATAGGCACGCTCGGCCGAGAGGGAGCGCAGCACCGTGTCCCATTGCCCGGTATCGAGACTGGAGCCCACGTAAGCGAGCGAGGGCAGCAGCAGGTAATATTTCACGTCGAGGATGCGAGCCGTATTGTCCGCACGTTCCAGATAGGTCCCCGCCCGCGCGAAGTGATAGATTTCGTTGCGCAACATCGAGCCATAGGTCGCGCCGCGCACCAGCGTCGCCTCGCGCCGGATAGTGGCAAGGACATTGCCCAGGCTCGCCTCGCGCACCGGGCGATCGAGCAATTCGCTCAGCATCATCCAGGCTTCGTTGACCGATTCCCACACTTCGGCGGTGATCGAGGTGCGCGCGCTGCGGGCATTGGCCCGGGCGGCTTCGATCATGCCGAGGACATTTTGCGGGTTTTCCTTGTCGCGCAGCACGAAATTGCACACCTGTGCGCCGGCATATTCGCCATGCAAGGCTTCGTATTCCGCCCGTTCGCCCAGCGTAACGATGACCGAGCGCCATTCCTCATTGGCGGCATCCGCCCCGCGAGTGAGCGCCATGCGGAAGCCCGCTTCCAGCAGGCGCGCGGTATTCTCCGCCCGCTCCAGATAGCGGAACATCCAGAAGATCGAATTGGCTGTCCTGCCCAGCATCTTCTTGCCCGCGCCCCTCAGTCTTCCAAAACCCAGCTGTCCTTGGTCCCGCCCCCTTGCGAGGAATTGACCACCAGCGATCCCTTTTTCAGCGCCACGCGGGTCAGCCCGCCCGGCGTGATGTCCACCCCGTTGGGTGAAACCAGCACGAAGGGCCGCAAATCCACATGGCGCGGGGCGAGCCCGGCCTTGGTGAAGATCGGCACGGTGGACAGGGCCAGCGTCGGCTGGGCGATGTAATTGTCCGGCCGGGCCTTCAGCTTGTCCTTGAACTTGGCGATCTCGCGGCTCGACGAGGTCGGGCCGATCAGCATGCCATAGCCGCCCGAGCCGTGAACCTCCTTCACCACCAGTTCGGCGATGTTATCCAGCACATAGGCCAGGCTGTCCGCCTCGGCGCAGCGCCAGGTGGGCACATTGGGCAGCAGCGGCTTCTCGCCGGTGTAGAACTCCACGATCTCCGGCATGAAGCTGTAGATCGCCTTGTCGTCAGCAATGCCGGTGCCCGGCGCATTTGCAATGGTGATCCCGCCCGAGCGATAGACGTCCATAATTCCAGGCACGCCCAGCATGGATTGCGGGTTGAAGGTCAGCGGATCGAGGAAATCGTCGTCCACCCGGCGATAGAGCACGTCGATCGGCTGGAAGCCCGCCGTGGTGCGCATCTGCACCCGGCCGTCGACCACGCGCAGATCGCTGCCCTCCACCAGTTCGGCGCCCATCTGGTCGGCCAGGAAGGCGTGTTCGAAATAGGCGGAATTGTAGATGCCCGGCGTCAGCACTGCCACGACCGGCTTGTCCGACGCGGCATCGGGCGCGCAGGCGGCAAGGCTCTTGGCGAGGCGGCGAGGATAATCCGAAACCGGCTGGACGTGAATCTTGGCGAAGAGTTCGGGGAACATCGCCATCATCGTTTCGCGGTTTTCCAGCATGTAGGAAACGCCGCTGGGCGTGCGGGCATTGTCTTCCAGCACCATGAACTCGTTGGGCGCGGTGCGGACAAGATCGATGCCGACGATGTGGGTGTAGACGCCGCCCGGCGGAGTGAAGCCGACCATCTGCGGCAGCCAGGCGACATTGCCCTTGAACAGGCTGAGCGGGATGCGGCCCGAACGCAGGATTTCCTGCCGGTGATAGAGATCGTGCATAAAGGCGTTGAGCGCCCTCACCCGCTGTTCGATCCCGCGCGAAAGCCGCCGCCATTCGCCGCCGGTGATGATCCGGGGCACCATGTCGAAGGGGATCAGACGCTCTTCCGCGTCATCGTCGCCATAGACATTGAAGGTGATCCCGGTTCGTCGGAAGAACTGTTCGGCCTCGCGGCTCTTGCGCCGCATGAGGGCCGGGTCCTGTTCTTCCAGCCAGGTTACGTAGTCCCGGTAAGCCGGACGGATGGACCCGTCGGCCTGCCGCATCTCATCGAAATTAGGCTCCGGCTTTATGCTCACTGCCCCTTATGTTGCAGTGCAACACTGGCACGGAACTTTATGCCTGCCAAGGGGTCAATGTGGAATTCGATCAGATGTCTTCGAGTTCGGCCAGAACCGCCTCGATTGCCTCGTCCGAATAGGCAAAACCCATATGGCCGCAACGCAGGGCAACTGCCCTGTCGCGCTCGCCCGGACGGCCGCAGGAACTGCGCGGAGAGACGATTCCGTCCCGCGGGCTCCACAGGGCAATTGTCGGCACCGGCGGCTTGGTGGCGATATCCGCCACTACCGGCGGCGCTTCTACCGAATGGCCGGTAATCAGGTGATAGATTCGCCAGACATTATTGGCCTTGGGATTGCCCGAGAAAGGCGAGCCCATTGTCACGACCTTGGCGATCGCATCGGGATGGCGCTTCGCCACTTCGCGCGCGAAGATGCCGCCCAGGCTCCAGCCGACCAGCACCACCTGCTCGCCATAGCGGCGATGGAGATCGAGCGCGCGCTGGGTGACCACATCGAAATTCTCGGGCGACGGCCCCATGTTGAAGCCCAGGCCCCAATTCTTCACCGTGTGACCGGCCATTTCGAGATGGCGCGCCAGCCGGCGGAGCCGCACCGGGTGAGTCGCGAAACCGGGCAGCAGCATGACCACGCGCGGACTGGCGCTGCGAGACACGGCAAGGCCCGGCTCCTTGCGCTTGAGCGGGCGCGTGAGGAACTGCAGCTCGCCCAGCAGATGCTTCAATGGCGGGCCGTGAATTCCGCTGGGCTGCGCTTCAGCCACCAGCGCGGCGCGCGCCTTGATCGTATCCAGCCACTCGCCCGCTGCAGGCATGCGCAAGGGGCGATGCCCGATGGCATTCCGGCGCAACGCGGCGCCCGCATGGCTTCGACTCAGCGAGTTCATGCGGGCACTGTAACAGAACTGACTTATTGTAGGCTGAATGAAATCTGCCGCAGTCACGAAACTGTAGCATTCTGGCAGGGCGGCCTGCTTCCCATGCCCCGGCGAGAAAACCCTTTCCTACAGGCCCCCAGATGGCGTTTATCCTGCCCGATGAACAGCCGCCCTGCTACCCTGCCCGTCCGCGCCCGCCCCGTTTCCGGGACCGCCTTCCCTACCGCGCGGACCCTGCACGTAAACCCGAAATGGAAGGTAACACCCAAGGCTGCGGCCAAGCCCCGAAAACGGCTCGAAACCGGGCCAAACGAGGGTGTAGCGCCGCACACTTCGATAGGCATTTCGTGTAACGCAAGGGTTACACATCGGCCCCGGCGATCCCGGGCAATCCTTCCGCAGCCGCCCAGGCTCAGGTCGTCAGCTTTTGCACTCGCCGATGCGTTCGGAAACCATGTGCATCTTCATATGCATTGTGCCGCCGGGCATGTCCGGAACGATCTGATCGCCTTCCACGGTCATATCACTGCCGGTAGAATTGAAACTGCCGCTGAGCTTGAAGGTACCGCCCCCGCCTTTTTCCCCATCGCCGCCGCACTTCATCACAGCGTCGATCTTGCCGCCTGACACGTCGAACTTCTCGTAAGTGCAGTTGCTCTCATTGCTCATCCCGCGCGAGGTGAGTTGCTTCAGCGCTTCCTTCGATTCTTCCGGAGTGAGGCAATCTGTCAGTTCCATGTTGGCCGACATGGATTTCTTCATCTGCGCAGCCATCGCCGCAGGCATGCCGGGGATGCTCATCTCGATGATTTCCACGGTCTGCTTGTATTCGCCCGGCTGCGGCATTTCGAGGCCTGCCGCCGCGGCCTCGGCAGGCGCAGCCTTTTCACTGCCTGCCTCGCCACTGGCCAGCGCTTCTTCCTTCTTGCCGCACCCGGCAAGGGCAATTGCCGCCACGATCGGCAGGAGAACCAGTTTACGCATCAAATCGATCCCTTCGAAAAACGGAACAGATGACGCGACCCATCGGCATGGGGATACCAAGCCGGCGCCTTCCTGCCAACGCCCCGTTGCGGAACGCATGCAGAACGGCCATATATCGCGCCATGGCCGAACTCGTAATCCGCAGGGGTCTGGAAGAGCCCGACACGTCGGGCACTTTCACGCCCCACAAGCCCACGCGCCCGGAAAAGTCCGATGGGGGGCGGCCGTTCAAGCTCGTCTCGGATTACGAGCCAGCCGGCGACCAGCCCACCGCGATTGCGGAACTCGTAGCGGGCATGCGCGAAGACGAGAAAACGCAGGTGCTGCTGGGCGTGACCGGCAGCGGCAAGACCTTCACCATGGCCAAGGTGATCGAGACCTTGCAGCGCCCCGCCCTGATCCTGGCGCCGAACAAGATTCTCGCCGCGCAGCTCTATGGCGAATTCAAGAGCTTCTTCCCGGAAAACGCGGTCGAATATTTCGTCAGTTATTACGATTATTACCAACCCGAAGCCTACGTGCCGCGCAGCGACACCTATATCGAGAAGGAAAGCTCGGTAAACGAGGCGATCGACCGGATGCGCCACTCCGCCACGCGTGCGTTGCTGGAGCGGGACGACGTGATCATCGTCGCCTCGGTCTCCTGCCTTTACGGTATCGGCTCGGTCGAAACCTATTCGGCCATGATCTTCGACCTCAAGAAGGGGCAGGAAGTCGACCAGCGGGAGATCATCCGCAAGCTCGTGGCGCTGCAATACAAGCGCAACGATGCGGCCTTTGCGCGCGGTAATTTCCGCGTTCGGGGGGACAGCCTGGAAATCTTCCCAAGCCACTATGAGGACATGGCCTGGCGAGTGAGTTTCTTCGGCGACGAGATCGAGGAAATCAGCGAATTCGATCCCCTTACCGGCGCCAAGGGGGCAAGCCTCAACAGCGTGCGCGTCTATGCCAACTCGCACTATGTGACGCCCGGCCCCACGCTGAAACAGGCGAGCGAGGCAATCCGTTTCGAACTGACCGAGCGGCTCAAGGAACTGGAAGCCGAGGGCAAGCTGCTGGAACACCAGCGGCTGGAACAGCGCACCAATTTCGACCTGGAGATGATCGCAGCCACCGGCAGCTGCGCGGGGATCGAGAATTACAGCCGCTTCCTGACGGGCCGCCTGCCGGGCGAGCCGCCGCCAACCCTGTTCGAATATCTGCCCGACAATGCCCTGCTGTTCGTCGATGAAAGCCACCAGACCGTGCCGCAGATCGGCGCCATGGCCAAGGGCGACCATCGCCGCAAGCTGACACTGGCCGAATACGGCTTCCGCCTGCCAAGTTGCATCGACAACCGCCCGCTGCGCTTCAACGAATGGGACGCGATGCGCCCGCAGACCGTCGCCGTTTCGGCCACGCCCGGCAATTGGGAAATGGAGCAGACCGGCGGCGTATTTGCCGAACAGGTCATTCGGCCCACCGGGCTGATCGATCCGCCGGTGACGATCCGGCCGGTCGAGGATCAGGTGCAGGATTGCATCAACGAATGCAGGGAGACGGCGGCAAAGGGTTACCGCACGCTCGTCACCACCCTCACCAAGCGCATGGCCGAGGACCTCACCGAATTCATGCACGAAGCCGGCGTGCGCGTTCGCTACATGCACAGCGACGTCGAGACGCTGGAACGTATCGAACTGATCCGCGACCTGCGCATGGGCGTCTATGACGTTCTGGTGGGCATCAACCTGCTGCGCGAGGGGCTCGACATTCCCGAATGCGGCCTCGTCTGCATTCTGGATGCCGACAAGGAAGGCTTCCTGCGCAGCGAAACCTCGCTCGTCCAGACCATCGGCCGCGCGGCCCGCAACGTCGATGGCCGGGTGATCCTCTATGCCGACCGCATGACCGGCAGCATGGAACGCGCCATTGCCGAGACGGACCGCCGCCGCGAGAAGCAGCGCGCCTATAACGAGGAACACGGCATCACGCCGCAGACGATCAAGCGCCAGATCGCCGACATCGTCGCCCACACGGCCAGCCGCGATGGCGTGCTGGTGGACATCGAGGCGGAAGACGGCCGCAACAACCTCGTGGGCCACAATCTGCGCGCCTATATCGAGGATCTCGAAAAGAAGATGCGCGCCGCCGCCGCAGATCTGGAATTCGAGGAAGCCGGTCGCCTGCGCGACGAAATCCGCCGCCTGGAAGCCGAAGAGCTTGGCTTGCCGGATGACGAGAAGAAGGCTCCGCTGGTGGGGCGCAGTAACGAAGGCAAGCCCGGCACCCGCAAGACGCGATACGGCAAGACTCAGCGGAAGTGGGGGCGTTGATCTCTTCGATCTCCGAAGATCGCCTGTATCGCAGCTGGGTCCTGTCCTGCGCACTCGGAGAATTCATCGGCATCGGCCTGGCCGGCATCGTCGCGTTGGCGGCGAACAGCCTGATCGGCGAGCCCGACAGCACGCTTGAAGCCTGGGCGATCTATCTGATGATGGTCGCCGTGGGTGCAGTCGAAGGCGGCGCAATCGGCTTTTTCCAGTGGCGTGTTCTGAGGCGGATATTCCCCAGTCTGCCGCCACACCGCTGGGTCGGCGCAACCATGGCTGTTGCCATTCTCGGCTGGGCCGTGGGGATGCTGCCCTCGACGCTCAGCGTGGGCACGGCATCCGCTCCGGCGGCCGCAGCAAGCGAACCGGGTATCGGCTTCATCCTCCTTGCCTCTGCAGGCATGGGGGCTGCGGGCGGACTGGTTTTCGGCGTGGCGCAATGGTTGGCCCTGCGTCCCTTCACCGCGCGTGCCGGGTGGTGGCTTCCAGCCAATATCGCAGGCTGGTCGATCGCGATGATGTGGATTTTCCTTGCCGCAACCTGGCCCGACATGACGACTGCACCGTTTCTCATCGCCCTGAGCGCGCTTGCAGGGGGAATGGCAGCAGGCTTGTCGATCGGCGCAGTTACCGGCATCGCGCTGCTGCGTATCGCGAGACAAGCATGAACCGGTTTTTCCTTTCCACCCTTCCCCCCCTCTCTCTCATCGTCACTGCCTGCGACCGGCCGCCGGTGCAGCGCATCGATCTGGAGGAGACACAGAGTGCGGCCTCGCTGGCGCTCAATCCTGCGCCCGATAGCGAGGGCGCTGCATGGCATGTGTCCGCCGACGGAAAGGGAATCGATTTCGGGCAGGAAAAACTGCCACCGCTCCTCACGCTGCACTGCGTGCTGGCGAAAGATACGCCCCCGCAACTCGCCGTGATCCGCCATGCCCAGTCGCAGCCCGGTGCCAAGGCTCTGTTCGCAGTGCTGGGCAATGGCATCACTGCCCGCCTCAAGCTCGACGCCACTCTCTCCAAGACCGATGGCTGGCGCTGGGAGGGTCTCTATCCCGCCGATGCCGTGGAACTGGACGTGTTCACCGGCCAGCGGAATATCGAGGCGACCCTGCCCGGTGCGGGCACTCTGAAGATCGCGGGAAGCCCTTTGCCCCGCGAATTTCTCGGCTGGTGCCGCCGTGGCGGGCTGGCCGAGCCCCAGAAAATCAGTTCGCCCCCGCCAGCTCCGTAAGGGTCGACGGCGTCAGCACCTGCGGCAATTGTTGCGGCTCTCCACCTCCTGCCGGATACCACAGATAGAGCGGCACGCCGCCCGCGCCATGGGCGGTGAGGAAGCGAGTGATCGCAGGGTCACGCCGGGTCCAGTCCCCCACCAGGGCAACGACCCCGGCCTTCTCGAAGGCCTGCTTCGTTTCCTCCCGCTCGATGGCAACGCCTTCATTGACCTTGCAGGTCAGGCACCAGTCGGCGGTGAACCACACGAATACCGGCTTGCCGCTCGCCCGCGCCTCGGCCAGCGCCTTCTCGCTAAACGGCTGTGCCGCGATCAGGCCCGCTTCCGCCGCAACCGGCGGTGCCATCACGTGCGGCAGGGCTGCCACGCAGCCTATGGCCAGCACCGGCACGGCACCCGCGACCAGCGGCCATGCCCGTTGCCCAGCCCGCTGCCGGCGCCCCGCGATTACCAGGACCAGCAGGAACAGACCCGCAAAGCTGCTCGCCGCCAGCAGGAATTGCCAGCCGCCCAGGCGCCACGCCAGCCAGCCCAGCGCCAGCGCGGTCAGCGCCATCGGCACGGCCATTACCTTGCGGAAAACACTCATCCATTTGCCTGGGCGCGGAAGCAGTCGCCGAAGCGCGGGGATAAAGCCGAGGGCGAAGAACGGCAGCGCGATGCCGAGCCCAAGCACCGCAAAAAGTAGCATGGCCTGTGCGGCAGGCAGCAGCAGCGCCGCGCCCATCGCGGCGGCCATGAACGGCCCGGTGCAGGGCGTTGCGACGAAGGCGGCGAGCAACCCGGTGCCGAATGCACCCATCGGCTGTCCGCCCCCCGAAACCGAAAGCGAAGGCAGTTCGTAAAGTCCGGCGAAATTGGCGGTGATCGCTACTGCCAACACCAGCAAGGCTGCGACCACGCCCGGCTCCTGCAGCTGGAAGGCCCAGCCGATCTCCGCGCCACCGGCGCGCAGGGCCAGCATCAGTGCACCAAGGCCAAGGCAGGCGAGGATCACGCCCGCCGTATAGGCCAGCCCTTCCCGCTGCGCCTCCGCCTCGCTCTCACCCGCACGGGCAAGACTGAGGGCCTTGAGGCTGAGGATCGGGAAGACACAGGGCATGATATTGAGGAGAAGCCCGCCCACCAGCGCCATCCCCAGAAGCAGCGGGAATGCCGGAATTCCATTACTCGCGGCCCCGAATTCGAGCACTTCGCCGCCTTGCGGCACGCTGCCCGGCTGGCCGGCGAAGCTCACCCCGTTGCCTGCATCGTCAAGCTTGAGAATGCCGGAAATCGCCTTGGCGGAAAGGTCCGCATCCTTTGCCAAAGCCAGTTCGGCCACCAGCATATCCCCTTCCCGGCGGAAGGTCTGAGGGGCGGCATAGTCGATCAGGCCAGTCTCACCCAGAAACAAGTGCGGGGCGGCGATTTCAAGCGTTGCGGGCAGTGGGATACCAATGCGCAACGTATTATTATCGAACGAGAAGCTGGCTGCCCGGTCGATCAACGGCGGGATGTCGGCACGCCAGCCATCGAAGCGCGCCTCGGTAGCGGTTCCTGAACCGACTTTGACGGTAGCTGCCAGAAGCGCCTGTTCCGGAACGCAAATCTTGTCCGTACAGGCCAGCCAGTTGGCCTCGACAGAAATGGGTATAATTGCCCCCGACCGGACGTTCGACGGCACCGAAAGCGGCACCAGCACTGCATAGGGCCCCTCATAGACATGGTTCATCATGCCGGAGATGAGCAGGGTCTGCGGCACGGGATAGGACAGGTCCCCCGCGCTCCACCCCTCCGGCAGCGACCAAGTCAGTTCCATGCCGTAACCCGCATCGCCCGGATTGGCCCAATAGCCGTGCCAACCCGGCTCGGGCTTCATCACGAAGGCAAGGTCCACCGTGCCACCCGGCGTAGCAGGCCCTTCGGCCACCAGTTCCGCGGCGATGTGGTTCGCCCGGCCCTGCGCCGCCGCGAGCGAGGGCGAGAAGATGGCGGTCAGAAGAGCAAGCAGAGCGGCAATGCACCGGAACACCGGCATGGCAATGTGTCTTTCGTGTCGGGTAATGTTGCACTTGTCTCGCATGGGACTCACGGCGTAGGGCCTGAGTTCCCAACCCGCAAGGAAGGCACGATGGACGAGAGGCGCGAATTGCTGATCCTGGGCGGCGGCCTGGTGGGCATGACCCTGGCCCTCGCCGCCGCGAAACAGGGCATTGCCAGCCATGTAGTAGACCGCGCGGACCCGGCGGAACTGACAGCTGACGGCTTTGACGGCCGCGCCAGCGCGATCTCCACCGCCAGCTGGAACCTGTTCTGCAATATCGGCCTGGGCGAGAGGCTGGAGCCGCATGGCTGCCCGATCGATTCGATTGCGGTCACCGATGCCATGCGCCCCGGCCAGATCGATTTCCGCCCCCAGCCGGATGAAGGCTCGCTCGGCCGTATGTTCGCCAATCGAGATCTGCGCCTCGCCTTGTTCGAAGCCGCGAAGGACGAGAAGCTGATCGCCTGGCATGCGCCCGTCGACATGGTGAAGCGCGAGCGCGGCGAACATGGCGTGTCGGCCACCCTGTCTGACGGGCAGGTGCTCCACGCCAGCCTGATGGTCGCAGCCGAGGGCCGCCGTTCCCCCACGCGGGACGAGGCGGGGCTGAAGCTGGCCCATTGGGATTACCAGCACCGTGCGATGATCGTGGGGCTGGATCATGAAAAGCCGCATGGCAATGTCGCGTGGGAAATCTTCTATCCCACCGGACCCTTCGCCCTGCTGCCGATGCGTGACGGGCCCAATGGAGAACACCGCAGCGCGCTGGTATGGACCGTGGCGGAAAAGGATGCGGCCGGCACGCTGGCGCTTTCCGAACGCGCCTTCCTGGCCGAAATCGACAAGCGGATGCAGGGCATGTTCGGCACGATCAAGCTGAACAGCCGCGTCTCCTCCTATCCGCTGGGCTTCCAGCACACCGCGCGGATGACTGGGCAAAGACTGGTGCTGGCGGGCGATGCCGCCCATGGCATTCACCCGATTGCCGGGCAGGGCCTCAATCTGGGCCTGCGCGATGTCGGCGCGCTGGTGGAAGTGCTGATGGACGGAATGCGCCTCGGCCTCGATCCGGGCGATGCCCAGATTCTCGAGCGTTACGAACGCTGGCGCAGCCTCGACAATTTCACGGTTTCGGCCACTTGCGACAGCATCACGCGCCTGTTCGGCGTTAAAGGCCGCGCCGCCTCCGCCATCCGCCGCTTCGGCATGGCGGGCGTGCAGCGCCTGCCCGCCCTGAAGAACTTCTTCATGGACGAGGCTCGCGGAATGAGCGGCAAGCTGCCTTCGCTTTTGCAGGCATAATCGGGGCGATCCGGGGAACGGAACGCCGCCCCCTCCGTTGCGACCTTTCGCTACACTTGCAGACCTATGCCTGCATTCCTGCGCGGGCTAGGCAACGCGTGCACAAGATCGAATCGCGATCAGGGAGAGAAATGATGAAGTTCAAGGCAGTCCTGGCGTTCCTCGTTGCGGGCAGCATGACCGCAACGGCAGCGGCGCAGCAGACCGGCGCAGGCGCGCCCCCGGCTCGCCCCGGCGCCCCGGCGGCCCCGCGTTCGATGCTGCCCCCGCCGGAGCCGATCGAACACATCACCGGCAACGTCTACAAGATCTTCGGCGGCGGCGGTAACACGCTGGTTGTCGTCCAGCATGACGGCGTGATCCTGGTGGACACCAAGATGCCCGGCAACGGCCAGGCGATCATGGATGAAGTCCGCAAGATCACGGACAAGCCGATCAAGACGATCATCTGCACGCATAGCCATCCCGACCATACGGGCAGCACCGACTTCATCCGCGAACTCTATCCCAATGTCCGCATCGTGATGAGCGAAGGCACCAAGGCCGAACTGGCGGCCAATCCGCAGGGCAATCCCAAGCTGCTGCCGACCGAGACCTACAAGGACCGCCTGACCATCGGCGAAGGCGATGAGCGGATCGAGCTGTTCCACACCGGCGTGGGCCACACCGGCGGCGACACTTTCGTGGTCGTCCCAGCGGCCAAGCTGCTGTTCATGGGTGACGTGATGGCGTGGAACATGGCGCCCTTCCTCCCCGCAGGCGGCGCAGAGGCCATTGCCACCGAGACCGAGAAGCTGGTCGATGCCGTGAAGGACATGGGCATCGAAATCGTGGTCGAAGGTCACGGCCATGTGAACAATTGGGCCGGGCTCACGCGCCTGTCGCACTTCAACCGTGCCCTCGTTACCGCAGCCAGGGCCGCCTATGATCGCGGCGACGCACCGGGCGTGGCCGTGGCCGAGCTGCAGCGCAATCCGGAATTCGCGCCACTGCTCGACACGCACATCAAGAAGGGCCTCGAATATGGCAATACGCCGCTGGCCCGCGCACATATGAACGTCAACGTCGCCTACACCGAATTCGCGGGCGAGCAGGCCGGTTTCGGCATCGCCAATGGTGCGCCCCTGCCTGCCACCGACAAGCACAAGGGTTCCGACCCGAAGGATACCGCTCCGCCCACGCCGGAAATGCTGGCGGCTGCAGTAGCCAAGTAAGGCCTCTCAACGGATTTCGTCATTGCCGCGCGATCTTCGGTCGCTCGCAATGACGAAATCCGATCAGGCAATGCCATGCGCACAAGGCTTAGCATCTGCCGGAAGAAGGCTTCCTATCGCACTCAGGACGATGCACTGGCCGCCATTAGGGCATCAGGGCTGGACCTGCGCCTCTATCGCTGCGACCGGTGCTGGCAGTTTCATCTGACAAGCCGCCGGAAAGGCAAGCGCCTGCCGGGGCTTGGCCAATAAACGTCATTGCGAGGGGCCGCAGGCCCCGTGGCAATCCAGAACCTTTGCGTGCAATTGCCCTGGGTTGCCGCACGGCTTTGCCGCTCGCAATGACGAGCGCATTTTTGAGAGCAACGGGCGTTAATCCCCTTCGGAAGCCGCCATCAGATCCATCAGGTTGCGCGCGGCCTCGCGATCGGCCTCGTCCTTGAAGGCGACATCGAGATCGGGCGCCTGTCCCAGCATGTAGAGCAAGCTCCACAGCGCAAACCGCCGCGCCCGATCCGTCTCCAGCCCGAAATCGACCCGCATCCGGTCAAGCCCATCGGCCTGAACCGCGGGCGACACCTGCGAAAGGTCCGAAGTGCCGAAATAGCGGCGAAGCTGGTCGTCCAAATCCATCCGCCATGCCTAGCGACATAGGCTGGGAAAGGGAATGGTGGGCCGCCCCATCGTCATCCCAGCTTTCGCTGGGATGACGTATAGGAAACCTTATCCCTTCCCCCCATCCCGCGCTCATCCGCGCGCAAGGTCAGTACCTCGACCCCGGTCGCGGTAACCGCCACCGTATGTTCGAACTGCGCGGAGAGCGATCCGTCGCGGGTTACCACGGTCCAGCCGTCATCTTCGGTTCGCACGGCCCGGCGGCCCTGGTTGAGCATCGGCTCGATAGTGAAGGTCATGCCTTCGCGCAGGGTCATTCCGGTGCCGGGGCGGCCGAAATGGAGCACTTGCGGGTCTTCATGCATTTCCCGGCCTATGCCGTGGCCGCAATATTCGCGCACCACGCTATAGCCGTATTTCTTCGCGTGGCGTTCAATCGCGGCGCCGATATCGCCCAGCCGCGCGCCGGGGCGAACAGTGCGGATGCCTTGCCACAGCGCCTCATAGGTTCCCCGAACCAGTCGCTTCGCGGCCGGATGGACTTCCCCCACCAGGAAGGTCTTGCTGGAATCCGCGATATAGCCGTTCTTCTCCAGCGTGATGTCGAGATTGACGATATCGCCGTCCTTCAACACATCCACCGCCGAGGGGACACCGTGGCAGACCACGTCGTTCACTGAGGAATTGAGCACGAAGGCGAAGCCATATTGCCCCTTGCTGGCGGGGCGGGCCTCCAGATCGTCGACTATGAAGCGCTCCACCAGCGCGTCGATCTCGAGCGTGGATTTACCCGCCAGTGGAGTGCGGTCGAGCATTTCGAAAACGGAAGCGAGCAGACGGCCGGATTGGGCCATCAGCGCCAATTCCTCAGGCTGCTTGATCATGCGCCACATCTGCCAGCGGTGGAGGCGAAACGCCTGCGGAGTTCAATTCCCGCTCCATGATCTGGTTGAAGCTCAGCGTCGGATTGGTCTCGCACAGCATGCCGAGCCTGATCCAGAACGCCGCCTGCGCATTGATCGAGCGGCAGGACACCTTGCTCGCCCGGCGCAGTTGATCGTGCAGATCGTCGTCAATATTCACGATGCCCATCGGGGTCTCCATATACGATTCGTATATGGTTCGTATATTGGAAGAGGGCAGCAGTGACTAGGGGCGAATGGGGCTTGGTTGCTGCACCGGCCTGCCCTGCCCGTCACGCAGGCGCACTTCGTCGGAAATCGCGGCGGTTTCCAGCCGGTCGAGCGCATCCTGTGCGGCGGCATAGCGCCGGGCGTCGGCGATCCAGCGCAAGGCATCCGGGCTATCCGCGCCGGGAAGGTTGCTCACTTCGGCCGCTGCCGCCGCGACGCGACCGCTCTCGAGAAACAGATGCGCCCGCTCCATCCGCTTGAGCGGCTGGGGCGAAGGCGTCGCCTCATGCCGGACGACGAAGAGTTCGGAAAATTCGCGCTTAAGCCGTGCCCAGCTGATTTCGCTGCTGGACCTTCTGGTGAGATCCGGCGCCAAACCGTCCAGCCGGGCGACGAGTTGATCGAGGGTGACCGGGGACTTGGCCGCCTCGATCACTGTGCGCACGGCGTTGGGATGGGCATCGCCGAAACGCAGCTTGAGCTGATCGGCAAGGCTGCCCAGCGGCTGACCACGTTCGATCGAACGGCGCGAGGCGAAGGCGACCAGCAAGGCTTCCGAGCGGGCAGCATTGCCGGCAACCGACTGCGCCTGCAGCGAAAGCTGGTCCAGCCGCTGCTCCACCGCGACTACGCGCGCTTCGATCCCGCCCTGCTGCTGTGCGACCTGCTCCACCTTCTCTGCCGCCTGTGCGGCGGCCTGGGCATCGCTCGCGCTGGCGCCTGGCGTGGGTGCGGAGGCGAGGAGCGGCTGGCGGTCGGCTGGCTGGGATGTATCCTGGGCCGCGTCGCCGATGCCGGGCAGGAAATCGAGCCCGCCCTGCCATGCGACATAGCCCGTCGCCCCCACCCCGACGAGGAAGGAGACGAGCACGGCACCGATCAGCAAGCCGCTGCCACTGCCCCGGCGCTCAGGGCTGCGGGGCCGCGCCCGGCTGAGGAAATCTTCTTCCATATCGTCCTTAGTCGACCCGGACAGTCCGCACCGTTAGTACTCTTATGGCACGGAACAATCCGGTTTCAATGGCACATGTCCTGCGCAAGTGCCAATAGTGCAGCCTCATTGGGTGCTGCCGCGCTGCGGACCTGCGCCCAGCCCTGGCCCGCCGCCGCCGCGATACGCGGGCCCAGCGCGGCCAGCGCGATCCGCGCCTTGTCGACCCCAAGCCTTTCGCATTCGGCGGAAAAATGCCGTGCGGCCTCGGCCGAATAGAGCAGCACAACGGGGCCTTCCTCACTGCCCTCCCGCAAGGCCAGTTCCAGTTCGGGCGACATCGGCAGGGCCGCGCTTTCATAAACGACGCGGGTCACCAGCACGATACCGAGCGGGGGATTGAGCGGCACATGCTTCTCCCCGGCAAGGCGCAGCAGCGTGAGCGGCCTTCCCGCGAGTCCGTCCAGCACCTGCTGCAACCCGCCTGTCCCCACGACTTCCAGCGGAAATCCTGCCCGCAGAGCCGCCTCGCCCGTTGCCACGCCCACGGCATAGACCGGCTTGGCCCTGAAGGCATCGAGCCCGGCCCCACCCAGACGTAGCGCATTGGCACTGCCGATCAGCAGCCCGTCGATCCCTTCCGGTGCCGGAGGCTCCCACGGCCGGGCACGCATTTCGAACAGGGGCCAGCCGGCCATGTCGAGCCCGACGGCAGCAGCTGCCGCCAGCGTATCTTCCATGCCCCTTACGGGCCGGATCACGATTGCGCGCTTCATGGCGGCCATCAGCCTGCAGAACCGGTGAAATGCTGACGGATGGCGGGCGAAGCCCGGCGTAGCAATTCCGCCGCCAGCGCGGCAGGCGCATCCTCGTCGCCCGGAACGAAGCGGGCTTCGAATTCGACCCGCTCCACCCCGTCAGGGCTGAAGATCGCGGCGCGCATCGCCAGCAGGCCGCCTTCTTCGCGGCACAGGACCGCGATGGGGCTGTGGCAGGTACCGCCCAGCCCGGCGAGCAAGGCCCGCTCCGCCATCACCTGTGCGCGGCTGGGCGCGTGGTCGATCGCGGCAAGCAGGGCGCGGGTTTCCGCATCGTCAGCGTTGCATTCGATCCCGATCGCGCCCTGTGCCGGGGCCGGGAGCCATTGATCCACATCGAGCGGCGAGCCCACATGGCTCTCGCCCAGCCGGTTGAGCCCCGCAGCGGCGAGCAGGGTCACATCCGCCTCTCCCGCTTCCAGCCTGCCGAGGCGCGTCGCGACATTGCCGCGGAAGCTCACCACGCTGCAATCGGGCCGCAAATGGAGCAATTGCGCCGCACGGCGCGGGGCGCTGGTGCCGATCCGCGATCCCGGTGCGAGTTCGGCAATCGAGGCCGCACCCACCAGCACATCGCGCACATCCTCGCGCGGGAGGATCGCGGCGATGGTCAGCCAGTCGGGCCGCAAGGTCTCCACATCCTTCATCGAATGGACCGCCGCATCGATCAGGCCTTCATGCAGCCAGGCGTCGAGTTCCTTGGTCCACAGCGCCTTGCCGCCGATCTCCGCCAGCGGTCGGTCGAGCACCTTGTCCCCGCTGGCGAGCACGGGGACGAGTTCCACATCGGCCTCCTCCCAGCCATGGGCGGCGCACAGACGACGGCGGGTTTCCTCCGCCTGCGCCATGGCGAGCGGGGAGCGGCGAGTGCCGAGGCGGAGCTTCGGAGAAGGTGTTGCAGGAGCGTTCATGGCAGTGGGTTGCCCTAAAGCGCATTTGCGTCCAGTGAAACCCCGGATGAGGAGGATCCTTGGCATCGAATCCAGCTGCGACGAGACGGCGGCTGCACTGGTCGCGTCCGACCGGCGCATTCTTGCGCAACGTATCGCCAGCCAGGACGAGGAACATCGCCCCTATGGCGGTGTGGTGCCGGAAATAGCCGCGCGCGCGCATGCCGAGAAGCTCGCCCCCCTGATCGAGGCCACTTTGGCCGATGCGGGCATGACGCTGGACGATGTGGATGCCATTGCCGCCACGGCCGGGCCGGGCCTGATTGGCGGGGTAATGGTCGGGCTGGTTTCCGCCAAGGCACTCGCCATGGCCACCGGCAAGCCGCTCTATGCGATCAACCATCTGGAAGGCCACGCGCTGAGCCCGCGCCTTGCGGATGAGAGCTTGCGCTACCCCTATGCGCTGCTGCTCGTTTCGGGCGGGCATTGCCAGATTCTGAAAGTGGCAGGCGTGGGCGAATATCGCCGCTATGCTACCACGATCGACGATGCGCTGGGCGAGGCTTTCGACAAGACGGCCAAGATTCTCGGGCTCGGCTACCCCGGCGGACCGAAGGTTGAAAAGCTGGCCCGCGAAGGTAACCCCAAGGGCGTGCCCCTGCCCCGCCCGCTGGTGGGTAGCGGGGAAGTGCATTTCTCCTTTGCCGGGCTCAAGAGCGCGGTCCTGCGCGCCAAGGAGAGCGGCAAGTATTCCGACGCGGATATCGCCGCCAGCTTCCAGCAGGCGGCCGTCGACTGCGTTGTCGACCGCTTGCGCATCGCTCTTCAGGAAATGGATGAAGTGACCGCGCTGGTCGTGGCCGGCGGGGTTGCCGCCAATTCCGCCATCCGCGCGGCGCTGGAAGGCGTCGCGGCAGAGTTCGGCCTGCCCTTCTCCGCCCCGCCCATGGCCTTGTGCACGGATAATGCGGCGATGATTGCCTGGGCGGGGCTGGAGCGGTTCGAGCCGGGCCATTCCGACCCGCTCGACATTGCCGCACGGCCGCGCTGGCCGCTCGATCCGGCGGCCGAGCCGGTACGCGGCGCGGGGGTCAAGGCGTGACGTCAGGCAAGGTTAAGGGGGCGACCAATATCGGCGTGATCGGCGCAGGCGCCTGGGGCACGGCGCTGGCCCAGATGCTCGCCAGCGATGGCAGCGAAGTGCTGCTATGGGCACGCGAGGCGGCACTGGCTCAGGAAATCAACACGGCGCGAGTGAACAGCGCCTATCTCCCATCCGCAAGGCTCTCCCCCTCGATCCGCGCGACCAGCGAGATCGCGGAGGCGGCCGCGTGCGACATCCTGCTGATCGTCACCCCCGCCCAGCACATGGGCACGGTTTTGCGCAAACTCCCCCGCGCCCCGCGCGATCTGGTCCTGTGCAGCAAGGGGATCGAGGCTGGGACGGGCCGCCTTATGGCAGATGTCGCCCGCGATGCCGTGCCGGGTGCGGAAATCGCCGTCCTATCCGGCCCCACCTTCGCGCATGAAGTGGCCGCGGGCCTCCCCACTGCCGTCACGCTGGCCTGCAGCGGGGGTGAAGAACAGTGGGACAGGCTCGCGCCCGCCATCGCCCGGCCGAGCTTCCGCCCCTATTATACCGACGATGTCGTGGGTGCGGAGATCGGCGGCGCGGTGAAGAACGTACTCGCCATTGCCTGCGGCGTGGTCGAAGGGCTGGGCCTCGGCCAGAATGCCCGCGCCGCCCTGATCGCGCGCGGCTATGCCGAAATGCTCCGCTTCGGCGAGGCTTTGGGCGCCAACTCCCATACTCTGGCGGGACTGTGCGGGCTGGGCGATCTCGTCCTCACCTGCTCCTCCACCTCCAGCCGCAATTTCTCGCTTGGCAAGGCGCTGGGCGAAGGGCAGCTTCCCGCCGCCCTGCTTGCCAATCGCCGCACTGTTGCCGAAGGCGCCTCCACCGCGCCGGTTCTGGTCGAACGCGCGGCGCAGCTGGGCATCGCCATGCCCATTGCCGAGGCGGTCGAACGGCTGCTGGCCGGCGTTTCCGCACCGGAAGTCGTCTCGGACCTTCTCGCCCGTCCCCTGCGCGCCGAAGGACAGCTTGCTTGAGTGCCGCCACGCATAATTCCGCGCCCGAAGGCGGCGACATCGCCGCTCTGGCCAAGGGCGGGCGAACAAATTTCTTCGGTTTCCTGCTCCGCCTCGCGGCGCGCATGCCGTTCCTGTTCATCGCCGGCCGCCTCTATGGGGCCGAGGCACTGGGCCGCTTCGCCTATGCGCTCGTGGCCGTGGAACTGGCGGCACAATTCGCCGCCCTGGGCCAGAAGCGCGGACTGGCGCAGCAGCTTTCGCGCGGGGAGCAGCCCCCCGCCCACATCATCGCCGACGGCATGGTGCTGAGCATCATCACGGGTTCCGCCCTGGCGGCCCTGCTGATGCTGTTCCCACACGTGATGTTCCCTTCCGGCGGGTTCACCCAGATCGACTGGCTGCTGCCGCTGGCAGTGATTCCCTTCACCCTGACCGACATCGCGCTGTCTGCCCTTGCCTATCGCTACGATATCGGCACCACGGTGAAGGCGCGTTCGGTAGTGGAGCCGTGGACCTTGTCGATCGCGGCGGCCGGCGCTTTCTTCTTCCTGCCGCATAGCGGGCTGGCGCTGGCCTATATCGCATCGATCTTCGCCGCCGCGCTGACCGCTTTGATCCCGCTGTTCCGCGCCTATGGCATGCCTCATGGCTGGACCCCGCACCCTTTCCGCATCGGCAAGCTGGCCATCGGCAATATTCCGCTGGCCGCCGCCGACGCGGTGGAATGGGGCACGCGCCGCATCGACATCGCGATCCTGGGCCAGTTCGCCACCCCCACGGCCGTGGGGGTCTATTGGGCGGCCCAGCAGGTCGCCAGCCTGCCTTCCAAGCTCAAGAGCAGCTTCGAGCCGATCCTGGGCCCGGTCATCACCCGCAACGTCATCGAGAAGAATTACGGCGCCATCGCCAAGCAGGTCTGCCAGGTCGGCTTCTGGATCACTGCGATGCAGGCCGGCGTGGCACTGGCACTGGGCATTCCGGGCGAGGCCGTGATGGGCCTCGTCGGCCCGGAATTCGTCGGCGGCACCGCCGCGCTCGCCTTCCTGCTGATCGCCGAAGTGGTAGCCGCCACGGCAGTCGTCTCCGAAGCCGCGCTGATCTACGTGGCGCGGATGAAGAACCTGTGGGTCTCGCTCACCACGATTTCGTTGCAGGCGGGGCTGACCGTGGCCTTCATGATGGCAGTAGACCGCTATAATTTGCCGGATTTCTATTATGCGGGCGGCGCAGCTCTGGCACTCGCACTGGCTTTGGGCTTCGCCTCCATCACCAAGGGCTTCATCCTCTCGCGCCTGCTGCGCGAGCCGGTGAACAACTGGCGCTGGGCACTCGTCTGGGCCGCGGCCCCTGCCATCGTCGTGGGCTGGATCGCCATCCAGCTGCCCGAATGGCTGGAACTGAGCCTGGGCGTGCCGCTGATCCTGGGCGTCTATGGCTGGATGATCTGGAACAAGGGCTTCGGCCCGGAAGATCGCCTGCTGTTCCGCCGGAACGTTACGAAGAAAAAGACGGAAGAACCCCTAGGCTGAGTTTTTTCCGGTTCGGGGATAGACCTCGACCTGCCCCGCGTGAATATAGGAGTTCATGCTCCGCTCACCGCTGCTCCCGCTGGTCCTGGGTCTGGCCCTTATCGTGCTGCTTGCCTTCACCGGCGCGCGGCTGACCGGGCCTGCGCTTGCCGGGGACCTCTCACACAAGGCGCAGGCGGTTATTGCCAAGGCGGGCGGCACTGGCATTACCGCGCGCTTCAGCACTGCCAGCGGCCAGCCCAGCCGCCATCCGCTGCTGATCGGCGGCAAGGGGCTCAGCGACGCTTCGCGCGGGCAAGTGGCCCGCGCAATTGCCGCCATCCCCGGCGTGGGCGGCGTGCGCTGGGAAGACAGCTCTGCCCTCGCCTCCCGCGCGGCACCTGCCGAACGACCGCTCCATTGCGAGAACGATGTCGCAGCACTGCTCAGTTCCCGGTCCATCCGGTTCGAGGAAGGCTCCAGCCGGATCGACGCATCCAGCCTTGGCCTGCTGGACGAAGTGGCGGCGGCACTGCGCCCCTGCCTCGGCGCGATCATCGCGATCACCGGCCACACCGATTCCTCCGGCCCCGAGCCGAGCAATCTCGCTCTCTCGCGCGAGCGGGCCAATGCCGTGCTGGCGGCGCTGGTCGGGCGCGGGATTCCGGCTGACGGGCTACGGGCGAGCGGGGTCGGTTCAACCCTGCCGGTCGAGGGGCTCGATCCCACCGATCCGGCCAATCGCCGCATCGAATTTTCCGTGATCGAAAGCGTGCCCATCAAACCCACGCCGGTCGATACGCCCGGGCCGCGATAGCGCCCTTGGCTCCGGGCACGGCAAGCCTTAGAGCCACCGCTGAAAGGAACGATGCGCCCATGCCGATCTGGCTCGAATTGCTGGTGCTGCTGCTGGTCGTCTTCGCGGCGGGCATGGCGCTGGGCTGGGTGCTGTGGGGCGGTACGCCGGCCCCTGTCAGGGAGGACAAGGAATGATGCAACTGGTCGCCGCCAATTGGTGGCTGTTCGTGATCGCGCTGATCGTCGGCATTGCGGTCGCGTGGTGGATCTTCGTCGCCAACCGCAAGACACGGGTGGTCACGTCCCGGCCCGACGTGCTGGACGAAGGCGCAGCGCCTGCCCAGCGCAATCAGGCGCTGATCGATGCGCCCGCAGCCAATGCGGCAGCCAAGGCCGAGCCGGTACCGGCACCCTCCCCCGCACCTGCCGCTGCGGCCTCTGCCGCAGACGATCTCAAGCGGATCAAGGGCGTCGGCCCCAAGCTGGAAAAGCTGCTCCATTCGCTGGGCGTGACGACCTATGCCGAAATCGCCGGATGGAACGATGCCGATATCGACCGGATCGACGCCCAGCTCGGCACCTTTGCGGGCCGTATCCGGCGCGATAGCTGGCCCGAACAGGCAAAGTTCCTCGCCGCAGGGGACGATGCGGGTTTCAAGGCAAAATTCGGGGCTGTCTGACCTTCGTCGCCGATCCCTCTTGCTAGGCTTTCCGCGGCCCGCTAGTTGACCGGTTTCAGAGGAGACTATCCCTTATGGTTCCCTTCGACTGGGCCGATCCCTTCGATCTCGACAGCCAGCTTACCGAAGAAGAACGGATGATCCGCGATGCCGCCCACGGCTTCGCCCAGTCCGAACTGCAGCCGCGCGTGATCGACGCCTTCCGGGACGAAGTGGACGCGCCGGAACTGTTCCGCCTGTTTGGCCAGTCCGGCCTGCTGGGCGTGACAATCCCCGAGGAATTCGGCGGCGCGGGCGCGGGCTATGTCGCCTATGGCCTCGTCGCGCGGGAGATCGAGCGGGTCGATTCCGGCTATCGTTCGATGGCCAGCGTCCAGTCCAGCCTCGTGATGTATCCGATCCACGCTTATGGGTCTGACGAGCAGCGCCGCAAATATCTGCCCGGCCTTGCCAGCGGCGAGTTGATCGGCTGCTTCGGCCTGACCGAGCCCGATGCGGGCAGCGATCCGGGCGGGATGCGCACGGTGGCCAAGGCGGATGGCGACGGCTACGTCATTTCCGGCAGCAAGACCTGGATCAGCAACTCCCCCTTTGCCGATGTATTCGTCGTCTGGGCCAAGAGCGAAGCCCATGGCGGCAAGATCCGCGGCTTCGTGCTGGAAAAGGGCATGACCGGGCTCGAAGCGCCCAAGATCGAAGGCAAAATCTCGCTGCGCGCCAGCACCACCGGCATGATCATGATGGACGAGGTGAAAGTGCCGGGCGATGCCCTGCTGCCCAATGTCGAGGGGCTGAAGGGCCCGTTCGGCTGCCTCAACCGCGCACGCTACGGCATTTCCTGGGGCGCCATGGGCGCGGCCGAGTTCTGCTATGCCGCCGCCCGCCAATATGGCCTCGATCGCAAGCAGTTCGGCCGTCCACTCGCAGGCACCCAGTTGTTCCAGAAGAAGCTGGCCGACATGGCGACGGAAATCGCGCTGGGCCTCCAGGGCTCGCTGCGCGTCGGCCGTCTGATGGAAGAACACCGCTTCGCCCCCGACATGATCAGCATGGTGAAGCGCAACAATGTCGGCAAGGCGCTCGACATCGCCCGCATGGCCCGCGACATGCACGGAGGCAACGGCATTTCCGAGGAATATCAGGTCATCCGCCACATGGTGAACCTCGAAACGGTGAACACCTATGAAGGCACGCATGACATCCACGCCCTGATCATCGGCCGGGCGATTACCGGGCTGGCGGCGTTCTAAATCCTCCCCCATAGGGGGGAGGAGGACCATGCACAGCATGGTGGAGGGGCTCCTGCCGTTACGTTCTGCCCTAGGGACGTGCCCCTCCGTCAGCCCTGCGGGCTGCCCCCCCCCGGACCGGGGAGGATCGAACCATCCCAAATCTGCGGACAGCCGCCTGCACCCCATAGGCAGGCCCGGCCCCGCAACCTATAGCCCCAAGCCATGCGCCCATCCCCTGCCACCCTGCTGCACGACGTGTTCGGATTCGAACATTTCCGGGGCGTGCAGGAACAGGTCGTGGAGCGGGTGCTGGAAGGCCGGGGCACTCTGGCGATCATGCCTACCGGGGCAGGCAAGTCGCTGTGCTACCAGCTTCCTGCCGTGGCCCTGCCGGGCTGCTGCGTGGTCATCTCGCCCCTGATCGCGCTGATGCATGACCAATTGCGCAGCGCGCGGGCGCTGGGCATTCGCGCGGCAAGCCTCACTTCCGCCGATGCCGACTGGCGCGAAACGCAGGACCGGCTGCTGGCGGGCGATCTGGACCTGCTTTACGTCGCGCCGGAAAGAGCGAGCGGCGAAGCTTTTCGCAACCTGCTCGAACGCTCGAAAATCTGCCTTTTCGCGATAGACGAGGCGCATTGCGTTTCCGAATGGGGGCATGATTTCCGCCCCGATTACCGCCTGCTGCGCCCTTTGCTGGATGCCTTCCCGCAAGTCCCGCGTCTGGCGCTGACGGCAACGGCGGATCATCATACCCGCACGGATATCCTCGCCCAATTGGGCATCCCGGAAGAAGGCCTGATCGTCTCGGGCTTCGACCGGCCGAACATCCGCTATGCCGTGCAGCCGCGCGATGGGCTTTCGCGCCAGTTGGCCGACATCCTCGCCGCCAATACCGGCCCTGGCATCATCTATGCCCCCACCCGCGCGCAGACCGAGCGCCTGGCGGAAAGCCTCGCCGCCAAGGGCGCGCGCCGCGTGCTGCCCTATCACGCCGGGCTGGATCCGGAAGTGCGCGCCCGCAATCAGGCCGCCTTCATCGCCAGCGAGGATATGGTGATGGTCGCCACGGTCGCCTTCGGCATGGGGATCGACAAGCCGGACGTGCGCTTCGTGGTGCATGCCGGCCTGCCCAAGAGCATCGAGAGCTATTATCAGGAAAGCGGCCGTGCGGGGCGCGATGGCGATCCCGCGCAAGCCACCCTGCTGTGGGGACCGGAGGATTTCGTCCGCGCCCGTCAGCGCATTGGCGAGACAGAGGAAGCCCGCCAGCCGGGCGAGCGTGCACGGATCGGCGCGCTGGGCGCGCTGGTGGAAACCGCGACCTGCCGCCGCGCTGTGCTGCTGCGCCACTTCGGGGAACATCCCCCCACCACCTGCGGCAATTGCGACAATTGCCTCACCCCGCCCAAGGGCGTGGACGGCACCGAAGTTGCGCGCAAGCTGCTCTCAGCCGCCTATCGCACTGGCCAGAGCTTCGGCCTGGGCCATCTGGAAGCGGTGCTGCTGGGGCAGGAAAACGAGAAAGTGATCCAGCGCGGGCATCACGCCCTGTCGGTATTCGGGATCGTGGAGGGCGAGGAGACTGCACTCATCAAGCCCGTCGCCCGGGCGCTGCTGGTGCGCGGCGCGCTGGAGACGACCGAACATGGCGGCTTGATGTTGGGCCAGGACGCACGGGCGATATTGCGCGGAGAAGAAAGCGTGCAGCTTGTCCTGCCCCCCGCCCGGGCAAAACGCGGCAAACGCGGGGGCAGCACCGCCAACCCGGTGGGCGATCCGCTATTCGACGCGCTGCGCGAATTGCGGCGCGACCTTGCCCGCGATGCGGATGTGCCGCCTTACGTCATCTTCCATGACAGCACCTTGCGCGAACTGGCCGCCCGCCGTCCGCTAAGCCATGCCGAACTGGCGGAAGTGCCCGGCATCGGCACCCGCAAGCGCGAGGCCTATGGCGACGTGTTCCTTCGAGCCATCGCCGCCTTCGCCTGAGGCTAGGCCCGGATCACTCGGGCAGAACGTCTTCGGGCGAGACGATAATCACCACGCGGCGGTTTTCCTGCCGGCCTTCCTCGGTGGCATTGCTCGCGATCGGCTGGGTTTCCCCCAGACCGATTGCCTTGACGCGGCCATCCGTCATCCCGCCGGAAACGAGCGCCAGCTTCACCGCATTCGCCCGGCGCTGCGACAGGTCCAGATTATAGGATTCCTCGCCAACCGAATCCGCATGGCCTTCCACATCGGCCCCGTGAATACCGACACCGGAAAGTTCACGCGCCATGGTACCGATGCGCGAAACCTGCTCTTCGGCCAGAACCGAGCCGTTAGTAGGGAACAGCAGCTTGCCGTCGAGGCCAAGCAGCCACTGATCGCCTTCCTCGCGGAATTCATACTGGCGCAGCTTGGCAATCTGCTCCGCCGAATATGGCGACACAGGCTGGTCCGGGATCGTCTGGCAGGCCAGCAACGGCAGGAACGCCAGCGAGGCCACCAGCCGCCTGATTGTTCGTCCGCCAGCTGCCTGCTCAACCGAATGCATTATTAATTCTCCTGGTCTTGTCCCGATACATCGCAGCATCCGCGCTGCGCACCAGATCCTCGGCCGTCTGCCCGTGATCCGGATAGATCGCAAAGCCGACGCTGATCGAAAGGGCGACAAAGCCACCCTTCCCGAGTTCGATTGCCTCTTCCATCGCGGCCTCGATACGGTCGACAATCGCGTCGACCTCTTCCGCTTCGATCGGCGCGCCTAACAGGATGGCGAACTCATCGCCACCCAGGCGGAACACCGTATCGGCCTGCCGCACGCATTTGCGCAGTCGCACAGCGATGGCCTGCAGCACTCTGTCGCCAGCCTCATGCCCATGGCAGTCATTGATCTGCTTGAACTCGTTCCCGTCGAGATAAAGCAGCGCGAAACGCGAACCGCCCGAGGCCCCGGCCTGGATGGCCGCCGCGAGGTGCCTTTCGAACAAGGCGCGATTGCCGAGGCCAGTGAGCGCATCGTGCGAGGCCTGACGCGCCAGTTCCTGATTTTCCTCTGTGAGCCCGTCATACCAGCCCTCAAGCTCCGAGAGCAACGCGTTGAAATCGTCCACGAACATATCGACTTCGGCAAGGCCCGGAGCCGGCACGCGGCGATGGAACGCCCGCTCCGTCCGCACGGAGCGGGCGACTTCCGCCACATGGTTGAGCGGATCGATCACGCCATGCTTCAGCTTGCGCGCCAGAATACGCATGGCGACCAGCGCGATACCCGTGCAGCACAGTGCGATCAGCAGCCCCTGCAGCAGGAAGCGGGCAATATCGCCCGAACTGCCCATTACACGGACCTCGCCGATCTTCTCGCCCCCGCGTTGCACGGGAATGACATAGGGCGTGGGCCAGATCACCTTGCCGACAAGCCGTTCGATCCCCGCCGACAGCCCGTTGCCGCTGCGCGACCAGCTCTGCAGCACCGCGCCATCGGCATCCAGGACCTCGATCCGTTCCACCGCGCCATTGCCGGCCAGCGAGGCAATACTCTCGCCGATAGCCTCCCGGTCGCCGAACACGATGGCCGGCTCGACCGAATAGGACAGCGTCCGGGCGATCAGCGTCAGATTACGCTCCGCATTGTCGCGGATCACCGCCGCGCCACTGGCCATCACCGTCAAGCCCGCCAGCATGACGGCAAATCCGATCAATTGCCGGTGCGCCCGCGAAAGAACGGAAAGCAGCGAAGGACTTTGCGTCTCGGCCATGGCTACCTTCCTTCCGCCATGCGCAATACGCGCGGATCGACCCGCACGCCCGAGCGCGCCACTGCATCGATATTGAGCCGGAAAGTCACTGCCGCCGGCTTGTAGACCAGGCAGAACATGGCCTCGCTCCGGCACTGCGGATCGCGCTCCGCAATGGTCACGATCGGCAGCCCGCGCGCCCTTGCGGTCCATTGGCGCATCGCGGCCAGATCCATCGCGCCGAGATAGAACGCATCGCAGGCGGCCGGCGCGGCAACGGCATCGCGGGTAAGCTGACGGACCGCCACTTGCCGTCCGTCGGGAAGAATGATGGCCTCCAGCCCTTCCGCATTGTCGGCCTGGCCAATCACACACAAACGCACGGGATCTGCCCTTTTCGGCCAACGCGAATATTCAAGGATCGCACGAACGACACGCGCCGTGGAGGCATCCATGCCCCCGTCGCCCTGCTGGGAGGAGACGACGAACGCCATCTCGTCCGTCATCGCTCCGGCTGGCGCGGGAACAAGGAAGGAAGGCACCAAGGCCAGCAGCACAGCAGCAAGAACGCGCACGAAACTCACAGCCGGGCCTGGCATCGCTCCGATGGCGCATGTGCCGGAATCGAACGCCCTCAACCCCAAAAAAGCAACTCTCAGCCGTGAATGCCTGCAATCGCTATTCCAGATTATCGCGGGCTGGCAAACAACAATCCATGGATTTGAGCGAATGATGATCCGTAGCGGACAGGCGAACGCATCATCGTGCGACAGCCACGGTTCATCCGCGAGACATTAGGGCGCGGTGCTGGTATCGAGCCGCCAGAAATCGTCGCAGCCCCACCCCGAGGTTCCTTGTCCCAGCCGGCCTACGCCTCAAGCACGACCCTGATCGAGCGGATGCGCGGCGAATTCGGCCGTCGCGCCGCGGGGATCGTCGTCGCCCTGCTGCTGGAAGCAGTCATCCTCGCGCTGCTGTTGACCCTGGGCATGGGCAAGAAGGAGGATGCTCCGCTCGCCTCGGTAGTAACGACGTTCGATTCCTCGTCAGAAGACGATTCCGAGTCTCCGCCGGACGCGAAGCCGGAGGAACAGAAGCCTGTCGTGCAGCCCAGTGCCCAACCGCAGCAGCAGCCCCAGCCCGATCCGCAACCTGCCCCGGAGCCGGTCGTGCAGCCGCAGCCCGCGCCGAGCCAGCCTGCCTTCATTCCAATCTCGAAAAGCCAGATGGCGCAGCTCGACATTTCGAACCTGCCCAAGGCGCAGCCCGCACCGGCGCAGACGAAACAGGCCTATGGCCCGGCGAATGTAGGTGGCGCCAAGGATTCGCAGCGCGTCGGCACTGCCCCCAACGGCAAGCCGATGTATGCCGCACAATGGTATCGCGAGCCGACCCATGACGAGTTGGCCGGCTATCTCTCCACCGCAGACGGACCTGGCTGGGGCCTGATAACCTGCCGCACGGTGCCCGAATACCGGGTGGACAGCTGCGTTGCGCTGGAGGAATCCCCGGACCATTCCAACATTGCTCGCGCCGCCCTTGCCGCCGCCTGGCAGTTCAAGGTCCGCCCGCCCCGGCTGGGCGGCAAATATGTCTATGGCGAATGGGTCCGGATCAGGATCGATTACGAGATCAGGCGGCAGTAGCGCGATCTACTGCGCGGTCACCTTCTTCACCCAGTCCAGCACCGGGCCGGAGAGCGAAGTGTCATCCGTGCCCACGGCCATGCCTTCGGTGAAGTGGTTGTGGTCCGGCAAGTCGATACTGGCCGTGCAGGGGCCGGATTGCGTGCACAGCGCGGCGATCAGCGTCTCGGCCGTGTGACGCATGGGATCGGGGTCCAGTTCGGCAAAGCCGATGAAAAGCGGCGTAGCGGCGTGGCGCAGGCGGGCGATGGTTGCGGACTGGGTCTGCAACGATCCATCCGCGCCGTAATAGACATGCGCCTGCGCAGGCGCATCCACGGCGTAATTAGGCGAGAGCAGGATGGCGCCCTTCACGCCTGCCGCCTCGTCGCCATGCAGCTCCGTATGGCCGACATAATCCGCCACGTGGTTCGCCCCGGCGGAATGGCCCCACAGCACGATCCGCTCGGGATCGCCGCCATGCGCCGCGATATTGGCCCGCACCCATGCCAGTGCCGCGCGCAGATCTTCCACGCCGGTCGGCCAGGGGTGATCGGGCGCCAGGCGGTAATTGATACCCACGCCCACCATGCCGTGGCGCGCGGCCCAGGCAGTGATGTTGTCGGGATAGAACGTGCCCTGCTTGTCCCCGCGCACGAAACCGCCGCCATGGACGAAGACCAGCACCGGCAACGGTCCTTCTGCCGCCTCCGGCACATAGAGGTCGAGTTTCTGCAGGGCGTCGGCGCCATAGGAAACGTCGCGGGTCAGCGCGATCCCGGCATAGGTTTCGGCGGCGAAGAGCGGCTCGTAAAGCTGGCCCACGGTCGGGTCCATGCTCTGGCCCATTTCATGGAGCCGCGTAGCGATATCGGGGGGAACCTGTGCCATGGCGCTTCCTGCGAGCAGAAGGGAACCGAGGCCTGCGGCCAGTTTCAAACGCATCGCCCTCTCCCCCGGCGCGGGCATTTTGGCTGCCCGGCACCACAATCCCTCCCGGCGTCAGCCGAAAGGGCCGCCCCTCCCCCGCGCTGGGCGGGAGAGGGGCTGGCGATTACTTGTCCATCACCATGGCAACGAAGTCCACCGTCTGGCGGGTAGCCGCGGCGAATTCCGTTTCGGTCGCCTTGAACGAACCGAAATGGGCGAACTGGTCAGGCGTCATGCCGTCGAATTCATAGGCGGCGCGGAAGCTGGGCAGCTTCAGCAGCTTTTCGATGCTCGCCTTGTTCGGCTCGCGGTCGATCGCCTTGGGATCGAAGTCCGCCAGCTCGTCCTCGGCATTCATCAAGCCGGCGATGTAGCTCGGCGGGCAGGTGTAGACCATGTCCGAACCCGCATAATCCTCGATATGACGGCTAACCAGCTTGCCCGTGCGCTCGTCCTTTTCGACGCGCATGGAGCACTGCAGCATCTTGGACGGATGGTTTTCCGACTTGCCGAAGTGATAGGCGCGCTTGAGGATCGCTTCCTCGCCGTCGCGGATTTCCGGCAGGGTCAGTTCGATGCCACGGGTCTTGGCTTCAACCTTCCAGTCCGACAGTTCGCCAAGGCGAGCCGACATATGCGTGATGACCGAACGCCACTTGGACAGGTCCACACCGGCGGCGCGAGCACGCAGCAGGCCGGCGCTGACGGCCGACATGCAGCGCATGTACTGCGGCACGGTGAAGCTGGTGGTGTTGTTGGTGGAAATGCCGCGCGCGGTCAGTTCTTCCAGAACCTCGTAGCCTTCCTTCGAGCCGGGCAGCTTCACCATCACGTTGGGTGCCTGTTCGTAGATCGAAAGGCCCTGGGCCAGCATCTTGTCGCCATCGCGCACGAAGCGCGGATCGACCTGGCCGGAAAGCATGCCGTACTTGCCGCCCGACTTTTCATAGACCGGCAGGATCGCTTCCGCACCCTTCTTCACCAGTTCCAGATAGAGCGTCCAGTACACGCCTTCCACGTCCATGCCCGGATTGGCGCGGGCGATGTCACGGATGTGATTGGCCCAGCGTTCCGGCGCCAGCTTGATCGCCTGGAGCGACAGCGGCGGATTGGTGGTGACGCCGCGGAAGCCCATCACGCCCGTGGTTTCGATGGTTTCATGGTCCATCAGGCGGGTCAGCTGGGTTTCCCATTCCGCCCGCTTGCCTTCCGGCGCCTTGGCGAGGGTTTCTTCCTTCCAGCTGGGGTAAATCAGGGGCGAGGAATCCCACCAGATTTCGGCTTCGGGATTGGTCGCGGCGAGCTTTTCGAGAATGTTCTGGGTCATAGTGGCGCCCCTCTAGGCCTGTTTGCACGCGCGCGGCAATGGCTGGTTTGCTTTGCAGACGTGAGAAAAATCTGGACCGCGAAGCCATAAAGGCCGCGCGGTCCCGATCAATTGATTGATAATGTCCGAAAACCGCGCTCTGCCGTTCCGGTTCCCCGGAAAACGGCATTGCGCGGAAAATGGGATCAGTGCTGGACCAGCATCAGCGCATCCAGCGCCACGACGCCCTGACCCTTGGGGTGGACGATCACCGGATTGAGGTCGATCTCGCGAATCGAAGGGTTGCCTTCCATCACGCGGCCAATCTCCACGATCAGCTTGGCCAGCGCCGCAACGTCCAACTCGGGCGAACCGCGATAGCCCTTGAGCAGGGCGGCCTGCTTGAGGGTGAGGAGCTTGGCCGCGACCTGTTCTTCGGAAAGGTCGGTCGTCAGCAGCACCACGTCCTTGAGGATCTCGGCCGTCACACCGCCGAAGCCCGCCAGGACCACCGGGCCCCATTCCGGATCGGACTTGGCGCCCACGATCATTTCCAGGCCCATCGTGCCCATCTTCTCGACCAGCACGCCGTCGAGCTGGATCGAGGCATCATAGGCCGCGACATTGGTGAAGATCTTGTCGAAGGCAGCCTTCACCGCTTCGGCACTGTCGAGCTTCAGGATCACGCCGCCCGCGTCAGACTTGTGACCCAGCGCGGCAGCCTGCGCCTTGAGCACCACCGGGAAGCCGATTTCCTCGGCTGCGGCGGCGGCATCGTCGGCCGTGGCGGCGAACTTGCTCTGGGGGAACGGGATGCCCAGCGGAGCGAGCAGTTCCTTGGCCTTGTATTCCGGCACCACGCCCGACACGCCCTTGAGCGAAGGCAGCGGCAGCGGGGCCTGCGAATTATCGACAAGGTCACGCTTGGACAGGTCGGCCAGCCGCGCGATGGCGCGATAGGCACGCTCGGTCGACGGGAACCAGGGGATACCCACGGCGCGCAGCCCATCGATATATTCCTGCGGAACGCGCGCACCTTCATCCACGCCGGCGAAGACCAGCGGCTTGGCGAAAGTGCCGTCTTCCAGGACCTTGATGATCGCCGGGAACTTGATCTTCGAGGTGATCGGGTCCGACTGGATGATAGAGGCCACCACCGAACCGACACGGTCGTCGTCCAGCAGCGCGGTCAGCACCTTGGTGTAGATCTCGGGCTCGGAAAGGCCGACGGCAGTGATGTCGGTCGGGTTCGAAACCGGCACGAAATCGGGCAGCACGGCGCGCAGGGCCGGGCTGTTGTCGTCATTGAGATCGATCAGGTCGAGCCCGATATCCTCGGCAATGTCGAAGGCCAGGCCGCGCAGCGCGCCCGATTCACCCAGAACCGCCATGTTGGCGCCCGGCAGGCTGGGGCAGCGCAGGGCGATCTCGGTGATGTCTTCCAGCTCTTCCAGCGTATCGGCGAAGATCACGCCTTCGCGGCCGAGCTTGGCCTTCATCAGCGCATAGTCGCCAGCCATGGCGCCGGTGTGGGTCGCGGCCGATTCCTGCGCCTTGTTGGACTTGCCGGGGTGCAGCATGATGATCGGCTTGCCGGCAGCGCGGGCGCGGCGGGCGGCGGCGATGAAGGCCTTGGGGCGACGCAGCGATTCCACATACATCGAGATGACGTGAGTATTCTCATCATCGATCAGCCATTCGACATAGTCTTCCACGCCCGATGCGGCTTCGTTGCCGGTCGATACCGAGGTGGAGACATAGCAACCGCGCGGATGCAGCGCAGTGGCCAGCACGGCGGCCAGAGCGCCCGACTGGCTGGCAATGCCAACCGCGCGTGCGCCCTTGGGCGGGCTGATCATGTTGGTTTCGACGAAGGTCAGCGGTACGCGCTCGACATAATTGGTGCAGCCAAGGCAGTTGGGGCCTTCGATCACCATGCCGTATTCCGCAGCGATCGCGCCGAGTTCCAGCTGTTCCTTCATCCCTTCCTCGCCCGCTTCGGAGAAGCCGGCCGAGTAGATCACCACCGCACCGCAGCCGCGATTGGCAAGGCCGCGCACGGTATCGAGCACGAAGGGACGCGGAATGGCGAGCACGGCGCAATCGATGCCCTCAGGCAGCTGATCCACCGAAGCGTAGCACTTCAAGCCCTGAATCTCTTCCCGCTTGGGGTTCACGGGATAGATGTCGCCCGCGAATTCGTACTGGACGAGGTTGTTGAGCAGCGTCGCGCCCAGCGCGCCGTGCCGGTCGGATGCACCGACAACCGCGACGCTCTTGGGGCGCAGCAGCCGGTCGATCTGCTTGTTGGTGAAGCGCTTGCCGCTCATCGCTCGAAACTCCCATGCAGGCAATGGCCCCGACTCCCCACGAGCGGGGATCGGGGCCTATTTCGGTTGGGCTCCCTAAATGGGGAGCGCCGCGCGGACAAGTGCCCGCGCGGCTATTTCAGGCTGATCAGTCCTTGCTGACCTTGGTCTTGTCGAAAGCGCCAAGGCCGGGCTTGAAGGTCTTCTCGTCAAGGAACTGCTTGGTAGCTTCCTTGCGGGTTTCCCAGCCGCCGAAATCGTTCAGCGCTTCTTGCGTGCGGATCAGGTAATCTTCCGCGTTATCGTAGGTCATTTCCATGACGCGGCGCATCGCCCACTTGGTGGCGCGAAGGGCATGGGTGTCCTTCTTCTTCAGATTGTCCGCGATTTCCTGAACGCGGGCCTTCAGCTGGTCGGCCGGGACGCTTTCGGTCACGAGGCCCTGCTCGGCAGCCTGCTTGCCCGACAGGTTCTCACCCATCATCGCGTGATACATCGCCTTGCGGTAGGGCATCAGCTCGGCTGCAACCTTGGAGGCGCCGCCGCCGGGCAGGATCGCCCAGTTGATTTCCGAAAGGCCGAACTGCGCATCGTCGGACGAAATGGCGATATCGCAGGCGAAGAGCGGGCCGTAAGCACCGCCGAAGCACCAGCCATTGATCATGCCGATGGTGGCCTTTTCATACCAGCGCAGGCGTTCCCACCAGCTATAGGCTTCGCGCTGGGCCTTGCGGACCGCGCCGATACCGCCGGCTTCGTTCATGCGGAAATATTCGAGAAGATCCATGCCGGCCGACCAGGCCGAGCCCTCGCCGGTGAGGACGAGCACCTGCACGTCGTCGCGGAATTCCAGCTCGTTCAGCACGCGGCCCATCTGGCGGTTGAGCTTGGGGCTCTGGCAGTTGCGCTTGTCGGGACGGTTGAAATAGACCCATGCGACACCGTCGATGATCTCATACTTGACGGTTTCTTCTTCAGGACGCGGATCGGGTTGCGACGGCATGGCCATGATACAGACTCCTCAAGGAATGGGGGAATTCCCAACTCTGCTGATTGTTATTGCCCATAACGATCTGGATTGTTATACGCAACAACAATCTTGAAGGTTTCATCATGCGCGATCCACTCGTAAACCGCCCCGGCTATTCGCTCAGGCGCGCGTCCAGCGCGATGACGGCGGAGCTTACGCAGCGGCTGGCAGAATACGATCTGCGGATCGTGGACGCCACGGTACTGATGTGGATCGACGAGAACCCGCAGGTCACCGCCAGCGCCCTCGGCCGGGCGCTCGACATCCAGCGTGCGAACATGGTTCCCCTGCTCAAGCGGCTGGAAGACTCGGGGCTGGTGGAACGCTCACCGATTGACGGCAAATCCCAGGGACTCAGCCTGACCGGGCCGGGAAAGGACCGCGTAAAGGCTGTTCGCGACACGGTCGACCGCTTCGAACAGGAGCTTTTGGCGCGGATTCCCTTGCAGCATCGCGAACATTTCATTCCCGCGCTCGACGCCCTCTGGCGCTAGTCCCGATCGCTCGTTAAGCCGTGGCCGCAAGCTAGGCTTTGGGAGCGAATGATGCACCAGGTGTCCCTCCACCCGGTTCCGGCGGAATGGTCTGAAAAGGCCCTGATCGACGCCGCGACCTATGAGGAAAAATACCGCCGTTCCGTGGAAGATCCGGAAGGTTTCTGGCGCGAGGAAGCGCTCAAGCGGATCGACTGGATCAAGCCCTTCACTCAGGTAAAGGGCACCAGCTTCAACGAAGAAGACTTCGGCATCCGCTGGTTCTGGGACGGCACGCTGAACCTCGCCGCCAATTGCCTCGACCGGCACCTTGAAACCAAGGGCGACACCGTCGCCCTGATCTGGGAACCGGACGATCCGGCCAACCCCGTCCGCACTCTCACCTACAGCCAGCTGCACGAACAGGTCTGCCGCTTCGCCAATGCGCTCAAGGCCAATGGCGTCGAAAAGGGCGACCGGGTCACTATCTATCTGCCGATGATCCTCGAGGCCGCCGTGGCGATGCTCGCCTGCGCGCGGATCGGGGCGATCCATTCGATCGTCTTCGCCGGCTTCAGCCCCGAGGCGCTCGGCGGCAGGATCGACGATTGCGCCAGCACCATCGTCATCACCTCCGACGAAGGGCTGCGCGGCGGGAAGAAAATCCCGCTCAAGGCCAATGTGGACGAGGCGCTGGAACATCACGCCAAGAATGTCAGCCGCGTGATCGTGGTGAAGCATACCGGCGCGATGGTTCATATGGAACATGGCCGCGATGTGTGGTGGCACGATGCGCTGGCCGCAGGCAGCCACACCTGCCCGCCGGTGGAAGTGAGCGCGGAAGATCCGCTGTTCATCCTCTATACCAGCGGCTCCACCGGCAAGCCCAAGGGCGTGCTGCACACCACAGGCGGCTATGCCGTGTGGGCAGGCATGACCCATGAATATACTTTCGACTATCAGCCGCATGAAGACGGCAGCAATCCGATCTACTGGTGCGCAGCCGATATCGGCTGGGTCACGGGCCATTCCTATGTCGTCTACGGTCCGCTGCTGAACGGCGGCACTTCGCTGATGTTCGAAGGCGTGCCCAATTTCCCCGACTTCTCCCGCTTCTGGCAGGTAGTGGACAAGCATCAGGTGGAAATCTTCTATGCCGCCCCCACGGCCCTGCGCGCCCTGATGCGCGAGGGAGACGAGTGGGTGGCGAAGACCAGCCGTGCCTCGCTGCGCCTGCTCGGCTCGGTGGGCGAACCTATCAATCCCGAAGCCTGGGAATGGTATCATCAGGTGGTGGGCGATCGCCGCTGCCCGATAGTGGACACATGGTGGCAGACCGAGACGGGCGGCCACATGATCACTCCCCTGCCCGGCGCGACCGCGCTCAAGCCGGGCAGTGCGTCCAAGCCGATGTTCGGGGTACAGCCCGCCATCGTCGATAATGACGGCACTATCCTGGAAGGCGCCTGCGAAGGCGCGCTGGTGATCACCGATAGCTGGCCGGGCCAGATGCGTACCGTCTATGGCGACGATGAGCGCTTCTTCCAGACCTATTTCAGCACCTTCCGTGGCTATTACTTCACCGGCGACGGCTGCCGCCGCGACGAGGACGGCTATTACTGGATCACCGGCCGCATCGACGATGTAATCAACGTCTCGGGCCATCGCATGGGCACCGCCGAGGTCGAAAGCGCGCTGGTGGCGCACGATGCCGTGGCCGAAGCCGCCGTGGTGGGCATGCCGCATGACATCAAGGGACAGGGCATCTATGCCTATGTCACCTGCGTGGCGGGCGTGGAGCCCAGCGAGGAACTGCGCAAGGCGCTGGTCGCCTGGGTCCGCCGTGAGATCGGCCCCATCGCCACGCCCGACGTGATCCAGTTCGCACCCGGCCTGCCCAAGACGCGGTCCGGCAAGATCATGCGCCGCATTCTGCGCAAGATCGCGGAGAACGACACGGGCAATCTGGGCGACATCTCCACACTGGCCGATCCTTCGGTAGTGGACGATCTGCTGGCCAACCGCCCGCAGGCCTGAGACGGAAGGAGGGCAGGCCATGAGTGTTTCGCCCTCCACCCGCACTATCGGCATCTGGGCAACCGGCGCGACGCTGGCCCTGAGCCTTGCCTATATCGGTGCCCAACTGCTCGAATGGCTGGGCCTGCTCGGCTCCGCGGGTGGGCCCAATGCCGCCAGCACTCCGCTGGGCATCGCCCTGCTGCTCACGCCCTCGCTGCTGCTCGGCCCGGCCTTCGTAGTGACGATGGCGGCGCTCCATCAGGCTGCGCCGGAGGAACGCAGGGTGTTCACCCTGTCCGGCCTCGCCTTCGCCGTGATCTATGCCACGCTGACCGGGCTGGTCTATTTCGTGCAGCTCACTTTCGTGGGCCCACGCCTTGCCACGGGCGACACGCAGGGGATCGAGCTGCTGCTGTTCGTGCCCTACAAATCCTTCCTCTTCGCGGTGGATCTGCTGGGCTATTCCTTGATGAGCGCGGCGACGCTGATCGCCGCCTTTGGCCTGCCGGACGCACCCGGCGCCCGCGCCACCCGGCGGGCGATGATCGCCAATGGCGCGATCCTGCCCTTCCTGGCCTTCCAGATGTTCATTCCTGCACTGATATGGGGCGGAGCGGCCTGGGGCGTGACCTTTCCGCTTGCCATGGCCCTTCTCCTGCGCCAGTGGCGCGGCCTTCCCACATCCACTTGAGGTTGAACGTGCTCTGGCAGGGCACGGCTGCCTCTGGTAACTTTCCTATCCCCCTACAGGAGAGGCCCCATGCGCGAACGGCTCTATCCCCTCGAGGATCTCGAGGACATTCCTGGTACCACCGTCTTCACTGCCCGGCGCTCGCGCCAGGCCTATCACCTGCACAAGTTCTGCATGTCCCTGATGGACGCGGAAAACCGCAAGCGCTTCAAGACCGACGAGCGCGCCTATCTCGACACGTTCCGCATGTCGGCGGAGCAGAAACAGGCCGTGCTGGACCGCGATTTCAACCAGCTCATCGAACTGGGCGGCAATATCTACTTCCTCGTCAAGCTCTCCAACACCGACGGGTGGAGCACTCAGAAGGCCGTCGGTTCCATGACCGGCATGACCGCTGACGAATATGCCGCGATGATGCGCGCCGGGGGCCGCAGTCCCGAAGGCCAGCGCTCGATCCGCGAGGGGAACTGAAACCATGGCGAAAATCACCGCAGGCATCGCAACCAGCCACGTGCCCGCCATCGGCGCGGCCTTCGATCAGGGACGCGATCAGGACGACTACTGGAAGCCGGTTTTCGATGGCTATGAATGGGTCAAGGAATGGATCAAGGACAACACGCCCGACGTGGTGATCCTGTGCTATAATGATCATGCTTCGGCCATGATGCTGGACATCGTGCCCACCTTCGCCCTGGGCTTTGCCGAGGAATTCGAACCGGCCGACGAAGGCTGGGGCCGCCGCCCGGTGCCGATGGTCTACAACAACACCGACCTTGCCGGGCACATTGCCGAGCAGTTGGTGATCGACAATTTCGACATCACCATCATGAACCAGATGGATGTGGACCACGGGCTGACCGTGCCGCTTTCGCTGATGTTCGGCCATGTCAGCGAATGGCCCTGCAAGGTCATCCCGCTGGCCGTGAACGTCACGCAGTTCCCCACCCCCTCGGGCGAGCGTTGCTGGCAGCTGGGCGCCGCCATCCGCGATGCGGTGGCCTGCTTCCCGGAAGACCTCAACGTGCAGATCTGGGGCACCGGCGGCATGAGCCACCAGTTGCAGGGGCCGCGCGCCGGCCTGATCAACCCGGATTTCGACAATGAATTCCTCGACAAGCTGATCGACGGGACCGACGATCTGCGCAAGATCACTCGCCTCGACTATCTGCGCGAGTCCGGTTCGGAAGGTATCGAACTGATCATGTGGCTGATCATGCGCGCGGCACTGGGCGAAAAGGTGGAAGAACTTCACCGTTTCTACCACGTTCCCGCATCGAATACGGCCGTGGGCCACGTAGTATTCAAACCGCTGGACTAGCGAACCTCTCCTCCGGTAGGACTTAGTCAACGACCCCCGAAGAGGGGGCCTACCGGGAAGAGGGGAACTCATGAAACAGCCTGTCCGCAAGGCGCTCGCCGCGCTTGCCCTTACCGCCAGTTGCATTGCCTTCGGCGCGCCCGCGCAAGCCGACAGCGTCGGGGGTGTCCCCACCCCCGTCCAGGCCTGCCAGCGCGAATGCCTCGAAGGCTTCGTGAACCGCTATCTGGCGGCCATGGCGGCCCACAAGGTGGACCCGGAGCTGTTCGCGCAGAACGTGCGCTTCACCGAAAACGGGATCGAGCTGCCTTTCGGCAATGAAGGCCTGTGGGCCACGGCGAGCGGCGTGGGCCAGTACAAGCTCTATGTGCCGGACACGGAAACCCAGCAGGTCGCCTTCCTCGGCACGGTGAAGGAAGTGGCGCGCAGTTCCGCCACCGGCGCGGCGCGCGAACCGGAGCTGGTCGGGCTGGCCCTGCGCCTGCGGATCGAGGGCGGCAAGATCACCGAAGTGGAACAAATCGCTGCCCGGCCGGATCGTCCGATCGGAGGCGGCACTGCCGCTGCATCCAGCAACCCCTTCCCCGCCACGGGCGAAGCGGTGGAGAAAATGGGCGCGCCCGCGCCGATCTTCTCGCAGGCCATTCCCGAGAAGGAGCGCATGAGCCGCGCCGAGCTGATCGCGGTGGGCAATGCCTATTTCGAAGGCCTGCAGCGCAATGACGGCAAGGGTTACTATCCCTTCACCGACGATTGCATCCGCTTCGAAAACGGCATGGACGTGCTGGCCAACTATCCCAATCCCGAGACCGGCAAGCGCGAGCGGATGGGCTGCAAGAAGCAGTTCGAAGTGGCGCTGAAGGGCACCGTCACCGGCATTCGCGACCGCCGCTTCGTGGCGGTAGACCGGGAGCGCGGCATCGTGTTCGCCTTCGGCTTCTTCGATCACCGCCCGATCAACTGGACCTGGCAGCTGGGCGAATTGTTCAAGATCGAAAAGGGCGAGATCAGCCGGATCGAGGCGATCTTCATTCGCGGGCCATATGGCATCAATTCGGGCTGGAGCACCTATGAACAGGGCCGCTCGGAAGAGATCCAGGACATCAGGTAAATCTCTCGTTTTCCCCTCGTCATGCTGAACTTGTTTCAGCATCCATCGTGGATCCGGGCGATGGCAACGCATGGGGAGAAATGGACCCTGAAACGAGTTCAGGGTGACGGTTTGCGTAATTTGAAGGGGTATTAGTCATGAAGCGCATTCTTTCCGCCGCCGCCCTGCTGGCGGTCGCGGCCACCGCCACGCCCGCCATGGCCCAGAACGGCCCGCCGCCCAGCCCCTGGGCTCCGTTGCAGGACAAGCCCAGTTGCACGCGGGATGAGCTGAAGGCCGTGACCTCCGCCTATGTCGAAGGCCAGCGCAAGGGCAGCCTTGCCGGCCTGCCGCTCGACCCCAAGGCGCATTACCTGCAGGACATGCAGACGGTGGAGCAGGACAAGGGCCTGTGGAACACCGCCCTGCCCGTGGCCCATTCGCTGAGCTTCCATGACGACAAGCGCTGCAAGGCCTTTACCGAGCTGGTCGTAACCGAGGGGCCGGTCCAATATATCATCGGCACGCGGCTCTATATGCATCAGGGCAAGGTGATCCGGGTGGATAGCCTCGTCACCAAGAAGGGCGACTGGCTGTTCAACGCCAATGCCTTCCTCAAATATTCGAAGCAGGAAGATTGGGAGCCGCTGTTCAAATATCAGAAAACCCCGCCGTCCGAGATGGTCAGGGGCGCCAATGCCTATCTGGATGGCTTTGCCGACAAGTTCACTGACATTCCCTGGGGCACGCCCTGTGCGCGGCTGGAAGGCGGCGCCTATACCAACCGCACCAGTGATCCCCATGCATCCTGCGAGATCGGGATGCCGCCGGGTGTGCTCTACATCACCAATCGCGATTATCTGGTCGATGAGGAAAAGGGCGTGATCAACATCTTCTGCCGCTTTGGCGACAGCAAGAACGGCGGCCCGGATTCACATACATTCCGCTTCATCGACGGCAAGATCCGTGCGGTCCACACGCTCACCGTCATCCCCGGCCCGCAGGCCGACGACGATGGCGCAATCCTGCGCAATCCGGGGATCAATTTGCAGTAGCCCAACACGTCGTCCCGGGCTCGCTGCTCAATTCGTCATCCCGGACTTGATCCGGGATCGCTGTGAGCATGGCCCCCAGCCGCCAGCGATCCCGGCTTTCGCCGGGATGACCGCGGAGGCCAGCCTCACCCCAAACACTCACCCCGGCCTCGTGCCGGGGTCCAGCTTTCTAACGGATTAGCTGGATCCCGGCACAAGTCCGGGATGACGATCCATGAGGCGCAGTGTCTGGAGCGAACAGGTACCTACCCCTCCCCGAGCATGGGCGAAGGCTTGCCCAGCGCGAGGTCCGCGTCGGAAAACACGATCGGAGTGCGCAGGCCCGGAATATGGGTGCCGTCAGGCCGCTCCATATCCAGCACCATGCCGCGCGCCTCGATCTGCGGATCGCGCAGGGCTTCGCCCACATCGTGGATCGGGCCGACCGGGATGCCGTGCTGTTCCAGCGCGGCCAGCAAGGCGTCCCGGTTCCATTGCCGGGTCTTCTCGATGATCAGCGGCACCAGAGTGGCGCGGTGAGCCACGCGTTCCGGATTGGTCTGCCATTCCGGCCGCACTTCCAGCCCGAGCACTTCGGCAAAGCGCGCGAATTGCGTGTCGTTGCCCACGGCCACGATCACCCAGCCATCGCTGGTGGGGAAACCGTCATAGGGCACGATATTGGGATGGCTCATCCCGATACGGTGCGGCGCATTGCCGGTGATGAGGTAATTCATCGCCTGATTGGCCATGGTGCCCACCATCACATCGAACAGGGCAAGGTCCACATGCTGGCCCCTGCCGGTATGCTGGCGCTGGTGGAGCGCGGCCTGGATGCCGATCACGGCATAGAGCCCGGTCATGATATCGGCATAGGCAACGCCGATCTTGGTCGGCGGACCGTCCGGCAGGCCCGACAGGTCCATGATCCCGCTCATGCCCTGAATGATGAAATCATAGCCGGGGCGCGGAGCATAGGGGCCGGTCTGGCCAAAGCCGGTGATCGAGCAATAGACGAGGCGCGGATTGATCTTGCTGAGGCTCTCGTAATCGAGGCCGTATTTCTTCAGCCCGCCCAGCTTGAAATTCTCGATCACCACATCCGCCTCGCGGATCAGGCCGAGCACCATCTCGAGGTCTTCCGCCTTGTGGTAATCGGCCGTGACCGAGCGCTTGCCGCGATTGGCAGAATGGAAATAGCCGGCATCCTTGGTGCCATCGGCATTCTCGATGAAGGGCGGCCCCCAGTCGCGCGTATCGTCGCCCTGCGGGCTTTCCACTTTCACCACTTCCGCGCCGAGATCGGCGAAAATCTGCCCGGCCCACGGCCCGGCAAGAACGCGGGCGAGTTCGACTACCTTGATGCCTTCAAGCGGCGCGGGTCTGGTCATTCAGTAAACCTCGTCATTGCGAGGGGCGAAGCCCCGAAGCAATCCAAAGCGTCACGCGTTGCGCCCTGGATTGCTTCGCTTCGCTCGCAATGACGATTCAGGCAAGCCCGGAACTTCAAAGCGGATCGATATGGAAAATCCGCTCCGCATTGCCGTGGCACAGTGCATGCATCTCTTCCTCGGTGCAGGGGAAGTTGTCGATGAAGTCCACGGCCGGCTGCTGCGGCTGATAGGGATAATCGATGGCCCACATCACATTGTTGATGCCCAGCTTGTCGATGGAATAGCGCAGGGCCAGCGGGTCTTCCACGCCGCTGGTGGTGATGACGAAATTGTCCTGGAAATATTCCGCCATGCTGCGTCCGGTCTTCTTCGCCCGGCCGACCACCTGTGCGCGACTGTTCATGAAGTTGATGCGCCAGATCCAGAACGGCACCGCTTCGCCCATATGGCCGATGCAGATCTTCAGCTTGGGGAATGCATCGAACACGCCGCCAGCCATCATGCGCACCGCATGGGTGCCCACTTCCACGCCATAGCCCCACATGGCGCTGTCCATGCCATAATCCTGCAACGGGCCCTTCAGCGTATCGCTGGCCGCGCGCGGGTGGATGTAGATGCAGCGATCCAGCGCCTCCGCCGCTTCGAGGATCGGCCAGAACTTCGGATCGTCGAGATATTCGCCATTGGTGTGGCTGTTGATCATGAAGCCGTTGAGGCCCAACTCGTTGACCGCGCGCTCCATCTCCTTCGCGGCGCGCTTCGGGCTGTGCGGGGCGAAGCTGGCAAGGCCCGCAAAGCGCGTGGGCCATTTGCGGCAGACTTCCGCCAGCCGGTCATTCGCGAGCCGGGCTAGGTCCATCGCCGTATCGGCATCGAACATCTGCACGCCCGGCGCGGTGAGCGCCAGCAGGTGCATGTCCACGCCATATTCGTCCATCTGCGGCAGGCGGTGCTGTTCGATATCCGTAAGGCCGGTGAGGAAATCGAGCTTGCCATAACCGCTGGTGTCGGCGGGCGCGTCGTAGATGCCCTTCACCAGCAGCTTGTCGAGGCTCTGCGTGGGCGAATTGGCGACCTTCCTCAGTTCTTCGGCGACTTCGGGAATCGACCATGCTTCTTCGGTGGCAATCTTGCGGATCTTGGCCATTGGATTTCCTCTCCTCTTTCGCGCACCACTTATGGGCACTGCACGGCGAAGCGCAACGGGCCTTTATGCGCTGCCGCCAAAGGGCTAGACCCGACGCCTGACACTACACGGAGCTGGAGAGGCCCATGAACGCGACGCGCGGTAAACTCGACAATGCAGACCTGCTGATCGAGGAGGCGCTGGTCGGCGGCGAATGGCAGCGGGGCAATGCCGCGCCCATCCCGGTGGACGATCCCTATGCTCTGGAAGTGATCGGCGAAGTCCCCTCGCTCGATCAGGCGCAGGTGCAGCAGGCCGTGGATTCCGCCGCCGATGCCCTGCCCGGCTGGGCCGCCCGCCCCGCGACGGAGCGCGGCAGGATACTCAACCGCTGGCACGATCTGATCCTGGCCAACCGCGAAGACCTTGCCCGCATCATCACGCGCGAGAACGGCAAGCCCATCCGCGAGGCGCGGGCCGAGATCGACAATGGCGCGGGCTATATCAAGTTCTATGCCGACCATGCCGATACCGCCCTGGGCGAGATCATCCCCTCCCCCCTGCCGAGCAAGCGCTTCACCGTGGATTACGAGCCCGTAGGCGTCTGCGCCGCGATCACGCCGTGGAACTTCCCCTTCGCCATGCTGGCGCGCAAGCTCGGCCCAGCACTGGCGGCGGGCTGCACCGTGGTGGCCAAGCCCGCCGACCTGACGCCCTTCTCCGCCCTCGCCATCGCGCGGCTGGCGCTGGAGGCAGGCGTGCCCAAGGGGGCGCTCAGCATCGTGACCGGCAATGCGCAGCAGGTGGGCGAAGTGCTGACCGGATCGCCGGTGGTGCGCAAGCTCTCCTTCACTGGTTCCACTGCCGTGGGTGCGATGCTGGCCGCCGCCTGCGCCCCCACGGTCAAGCGCATGAGCCTTGAGCTGGGCGGCAATGCCCCGCTGCTGGTGTTCGACGATGCCGACCTCGACATCGCCATCGAAACCGCGATGATCGCCAAGTTCCGCAATTCCGGGCAGACCTGCATCGCGGCCAACCGCATCTATGTGCAAAGCGGCATTCTCGACCGCTTCCTGGCCGCCTTCAAGGCCAAGATCGAAGCCCTGCGCCCCGGTGACGGCTTTGCCGAGGAGACCGATCTCGGCCCGCTGATCGACGAACGCGCCGTGGCCAAGGTGGACCGCCATTTGCAGGACGCGCTGGAACGCGGCGGGCATCTGCTGGCGGGCGGCGGCACGGCCAACAGCCGCCTCGCCCAGCCCGCACTGGTGGCAGGCGTGGCGCGCGACGCCCTGCTGACACGGGAAGAAACCTTCGGGCCGCTGGCGGGCATCATCGCCTTCGACACGCTGGAAGAAGGCGTGGCCATGGCCAATGACACGCCCTTCGGCCTGTGTTCCTATGTCTGCGCACAGGACGCCGCGACCATCGCCCGCGCCAGCCGCGGCCTGCAGACCGGCATGGTGGGCGTGAACAATGCCGTCATCTCCCTGCCCTGCACGCCCTTCGGCGGGATCAAGATGTCCGGCATGGGCCGCGAGGGTTCACTCCACGGGCTGATGGAATATCTGAACCTCAAATATGTGGCGCAAGGCGGGCTTTGAGGACCTTGGGCCGATTGCCGACACAGTCCCATAAACAGCCCTCCAACCTCCGTTCATCCTGAGCCTGTCGAAGGACACGCGAGACGTATATTCTGGGTTTGGACTGAACATGAGCCCCCCCCCCCTCGTTACGCGGGCGGTGGAGCGGTTCGTCGGGCAAACGGCTGCCCCTGTCCTTCGACAGGCTCAGGACGAACGGAAGTAGCGATAGTTTTGGGGAAGGGAGGCCGGATTCGGCCTCCTTACCGCCCCAGCGCCATCGCTTCCTCATACACGCTCGTATCGATCAGCTTCGCCAGTTCCTCGCGGCTGCGCGCAGGGCGCTTGTCCTGCGCGGCAAGCCATTGTTCCTCCGCCACCAGCACGTCGAGCATGTCGGCGGGATAGCTTGCCGTGAAGGCGTGGTGCTTCCAGCTACGCTCCACCTGATCGGCGGGAAAGCTGCTGGCTGCCTCCACCAGTTTCTTCGCCTCGGCCGGATCGCGCCGCACTTCCCCGGCCGCCTCCATCACCGCGCGCACGAAAGCGACAGTTTTGGCCCGCTTGGCCGGATCGGCGAGATTGGCTGCCGTGCTGTTGAGATTGAAATATTCGGCATAGACGCCGTCGCCATGGAACTCGGTCAGGTCATCGCCCAGCACGAGGGCGGCGTTCTCGCTTTCCGGTTCCCAGATCACCACTGCGTCGACCTCGCCCGCGTCCAGCATGAGGGGCATGGCGGAAAGCGGCGTTCCGGGCTGCAGCCCCACGATCTCGACATCGGCGAAGCTCAGCCCGGCAGTCTGCAACATGCGCTGGAGGAAATAGCCGGCCGAAGTGGGCGCGACCGTGACGATGCGCTTGCCCTTCAAATCGGCAACTTCCTCGATCCCGGCCGAACGGCGGGCGACGATCCGGTAAAGCCCCTGGCTGACATTCAGGATGATCCGCAGATCCGGGTGGCGCACGGAATAGCGCAGGGCCTGCGTCTCGGCATGGGTGGCGACATCGGCCACGCCTTCCTCGCCAAAACCGGGAATGATCGGCTCGCCCACCAGATTGGGGATACCGCCCATCTTCACACTGGCTTCGCCCGGATAATATTTCTCCGCCGCAAGCAGCACCGGCGCGATCTCGAAGGTCTGCTTGTTGCCGTGGATCGCGATCGGGCCGGGATTATCCTTCGCCTGCACCGGCGCGGCCAGAGCAGCGGCCGCCATCATTGCCGCAAGGGCAATCCTGCGTGTGAACATCCTCATAACCTCCCCCTTTTCCTCCCGCGAGGGACTATGAATGCAATTGGCGGTAGCGGGAACCCCTTGGGGGAACTATCGCTTTGGGCACCATGTCCAGCGATCATGATGCCCTCGCCTTCGCGGCGGACCAGCCTGCCGCCCTGTGCACTATCGTGGCAATCGACGGCAGCTTTTCGCGCCGCAATGGGGCGCAACTGGCCGTGGCCCCGGACGGAACCATTGCAGGCGATCTGGCGGACAATTGCCTGAATGCCGAACTCGCCAATCAGGCTATCGAAGCCATGGAAGCGAGCGGCAGCAACGGCGGCGCCCGGTTGCTGCGCTATGGCAAGGGATCGCCCTTCATCGATTTCCGCCTGCCCTGCGGTTCCGGCCTCGACATCTTGATCGAGCCTGCGCCTGACCGGGCGGCACTGCAGGACTGCATGGCAACTCTGGCAGAACGGGAGGCTGCCGAACTGGCACTGCCCCTGCCCGCTGACGCTGATCCCGCCTTCCTGCGAACCCGCCACTACATGCCACCGCTGCGCCTGCTGGTGCTGGGCGCGGGGTCCGAATGTTCCGCGTTGGTGAAGCTGGCGCAGACACAGGGGATCGAGGCGGAATGGCGCGAGGCGGGCAATCACCTCTCGCTCGACAAGGTGCCGGCGGACCTGCTGGACGGCACATGGGCCGCCGATCCGTGGACCGCGATCCTGCTGCTGTTCCACGATCACGAGTGGGAATATGCCCTGCTCAAATGGGCACTGACCACCGATGCCTTCTATGTCGGCGCACAGGGCGGCGCCCCGGCGCGCATGGCCCGGCTGGAGCGATTGAAGGCCGGGGGCGTGGAAGAGGAGGCACTCGCCCGGCTGCGCAGCCCGGTCGGCCTGATCCCCCGGGCGCGCGATTCCTCCGTGCTGGCCTTGTCCGTCCTGGCGGATGTGGTCGGCGCCTATGAGGCGCTGCACCCGCACTCATGAGCGGGCAGCTTGCCATCGCGCTGCTGGCGGCCGGAAGCGCACGGCGTTTCGGCGGCGGCAAGCTGGATGCGATGCTGGCGGGCAAGCGACTGGGCCGCCATGCGCTCGACGCCGCGCTGTCCTTGGGCCGGGGGATGCCGCTGGTGGTGGTGAGCGAGGATGCCCCCGCTTTCGCACGGGAAGCCGCCGCCGAAGGGCTGGCCGTGCCGATCGTCAATCCGTTGGCTCAGGAAGGGCTCGGCACCTCGGTCGCGCTTGCGGCGGGCCATGCCAGGGAGGCCGGGGCAGACAGGCTGCTGCTGCTCGCGGCGGACATGCCGCTGGTTACCGCTGCAACGCTGGCGGCACTGATCGAGGCATGTGGCAATGCCCCCGCCTGCGTGCGCCATCCGGACGGCCACCCCGGCATTCCCGCCTGTTTCCCGGCAACCAGCTTTCCCGCCCTCGCCGCGCTTGGCGGCGACAAGGGTGCGGGTGCGCTGCTGCGGTCTGGCGATGTTGCGGTGCTGGACATCGATCCGCACGAATTGCGCGATGTCGATACGGTGGCTGAGCTTGAGGCACTGGCGGCGGATACTCGCCCGCCCGGCTAGTCGTCATTGCGAGCGGAGCGAAGCAATCCAGAACCCAACGCGTGGGCCCCTGGATTGCTTCGTCGGCTCTGCCTCCTCGCAAGGGCGAGGAGGCGTGTTTTCATCAGACCAGCTGCTTCACGTCGATCGGCAGGCTGCGGATGCGCTTGCCCGTCAGGGCGGCCAGCGCATTGGTCAGGGCCGGGATCACCGGCGGCAGGGCCGGTTCGCCAAGGCCGGTGGGCGAATTGTCGCTCTTCACGAATTCCACCTCGATCTTCGGCGTCACGGGCATGCGCGGGATCGGGTAATCGTGGAAGTTGGACTGCTTGACCGCGCCGCCTTCGATCTCGATCGCAAGGGCCAGCGCCTGGCCGATCCCGTCGATGATCGAGCCCTGCACCTGGTTCAGCGCGCCATGCGGATTGATGATCTGGCTGCCCACGTCACCTGCCGCCCACACATTGTGGACGGTGATACGGCCGCCTTCGAGGCTGGCTTCCACCACTTCGGCGAAATAGCCCATATGGCTGTAATAATAGCCGAAGCCCAGCGCATGGCCGGCAGGCATGGTCTTGCCCCAGCCGGACATTTCCAGCGCCTTCTTGGTCACCGCACGCAGGCGGCCCGGATTGAAGCCGGGCTGCGGGCCGGTGAAGCCCATCGAATCCGGTTCCTTCTCGGCTCCGTCGACGATTTCCAGCAGCAGGGTCGGCAGATCCTTGCCCGATGCCTGCGCCACCTCGTCGAGGAAGCTCTGCATCACGAAGGCCATGGCGTTGGACGTCGGCGCACGCAGGGCCCCCATCGGCACACGGGTCTGCAGCTTGGTCTGCGCATAATGCAGATTGGGCACGAACTTCGCCGGGAACTCGTCCTTCGACATGGCGGCGGGATTATATGCGCCCGGGCCGGGGATATCGAAGGTGATGAAGTGATCGTCATAGCCGATCAGCTTGCCCTTCTCGTCCAGCGCCGCGCGCAGGCGGTGCCAGCCCGCCGGGCGATAGAAGTCGCTGCGGACGTCGTCCTCGCGGCTCCAGATCAGCTGCACCGGCTTGCCGGGCATCTGCTTCGCGATGGCCGCGACCTGATGCATGTAATCATTGGTCAGGCGCCGCCCAAAGCCGCCGCCCATGCGGGTGATGTGGACCTTCACCTTGTCGGGAGTGAGGCCCAGCATCTGGGCCACGCCCGTCTGCCCGCCCTGCGGCGTTTGCGAAGGGGCCCACATCTCCATTGCGCCGTCTTCGTGGCACAGGGCGGTGCAGTTCATCGGCTCCATCGGCACGTGGGCAAGGAAGGGATAGGAATATTCCGCATCCAGCACCTTGGCCGCCGAAGCGAAGGCCGCATCTACATCGCCATGGCTGGCAAGGGTTTCCTGCGGCTTGCCATCGGCCATCAGCTGGCGTGCAGTGGCATCATACCCCTTGGTCGAGTGGCTGGCCCATTCGCCATTGTCCCATTCGATCTCCAGCTTCTGGCGCGCCTGATCGGCCAGCCACCAGTTCTTGGCGATCACCGCCACGCCATCGACGAGCTGTTCGGCATTGCCGTTGCCCTTCACGATGAAGGCATCGATCACGCCCGGCTGGCTCTTCACCGCATCGAGATTCGCCGAAACCAGCTTCGCCCCGAAGACGGGCGAACGCTCGAACGCGGCATAGACCATGCCCGGAAGCTGGGTATCCACGCCGAAGATCGGCTCCCCCTTCACGATCTTCGGGCTGTCGATCCCGCCGATAGCACGGCCGATGATGTGGAAGTCCTTGGGGTTCTTGAGCGGAACCTTGGACAGGTCCGGCACGGCGACCGTCGCCGCATCGCTCGCCAGTTCGCCATAGGTCAGCGAACGGCCGGAAGCGGGATCGATCACCTTGCCCAGCTTGGTGGTGAGCTTGGCACTGTCGATGCCCCAGCGGCGCGAGGCGGCCGCGAGCAGCATCTGCCGGGCCCCTGCACCAACCTGACGCATCGGGAACCAGTTCATCGGCGTGGCGAAGCTGCCGCCGGCCAGCTGCGGGCCGTATTTGGCGGCGTCCGTATCGCCCTGGACGATCTTCACCTGATCCCAGTCGGCGTCCATCTCGTCCGCGATCAGCATGGGCAGCATGGTCTTGATGCCCTGGCCGATCTCGGGGTTCTTGCCGACAATGGTGATGGTGTTGTCAGCCGCGATGGTGACGAAGGCGTTCAGGGTGCCCTGCGCCTCGCCAGTGACGGCGGCCGCGCGGGCCACCATCGGGATCGCGGCGCTCAGCGCCAGGCCGCCGCCGGAAAGGACGCTGGCCTTCAGCAGAGTGCGGCGGGAAAGAGCGATGGCCTCAGGCATTGGCTTTTCCCTTCTTGGCAACGCCGCTCTCAGCCACCTGGGTGATCGCGGACTTGATGCGGGTGTAGCAGGCGCAGCGGCAGATATTGCCGCTCATCGCCGCGTCGATCTGGCGGGCGCTGGGCTCGGGATTGCGCAGCAGCAGCGCGGTGGCGCTCATCAGCTGGCCGGCCTGGCAATAGCCGCACTGCATCACGTCTTCTTCAAGCCATGCTTCCTGCAGGGCGCGGCCCAGATCGGTCTGGCCCAGGGCCTCGATCGTGGTGACTTCGCCTTCGCCGATGGAGCCGATGGGCGTGGAGCAGGAACGCGTGGCGACGCCGTCGACATGCACGGTGCAGGCACCGCACAGGGCCTTGCCGCAGCCGAACTTGGTGCCGACCATGCCCAGTTCCTGCCGCAATGCCCACAGCAGCGGCATGTCCTCGGGCGCGTCGATCTCGCGCACTTCCCCATTGATCTTGACCTTAACGGCCATTTTGCTTCTCCCTAGAAACGGCGGCCGGCCCCCGAGCCGGACAGCGCCCTGCCGCGCGGGCGTGCAAAAGCCCTCACAGCGGTAACGAATTCAGACTAGCAACGTTCCACGATGCTGCAACACAAGATGCCGATCCGGAACGCCTGCCGCTTTGCCCCCGCCCTTAGAGTCTGGACAAAGCGGACTCAATCAACCACTGGGCGGCAATACGAGACAGCAGGCACCCATTCCGGCTAACAAGGCCGGCGCGAATCGCCTGTCTGTGCGCGCCAAGAAGCTTTGCAAATCTGTAGGGAGACACCCGAATGCCCCTGGTGAACATGAAGCCGTTGCTCCGCCATGCGATGGACAATGGCTATGCGGTCGCCGCTTTCAATCTCGTGGACTACAACACCACCAAGGCGATGGTGAAGGCCGCCGAGGAGCTGAACGCCCCGGTGATCTGCCAGACCTCCGCCAAGACCATCAAATATTTCAGCCACAAGGAAATCGTGAGCTGGGTGCGCACCGTGGCTGAGGATTCGCCCGTGCCGGTGGTTCTGCATCTTGATCACTGCAAGGACATCCCGATGATCGAAGCCTGCGCCAAGGCGGGCTGGACCTCGATCATGATCGACGCATCGGAACTGCCCTTCGAACAGAACCTGGAAGAATCGCTCAAGGTTCGCGAGATCGCCGAGAAGTACGGCGTGGGCATGGAAGCCGAACTGGGCCAGATCATGGGCGTCGAAGACGACATGGTGGTGGACGAGGCCGATTCGGTCCTGACCGACCCCGCCGATGCGGAACGCTTCTGCGCCGCGCTCGACCTGTCGGCCTTTGCCTGCGCCGTCGGCACCGCCCATGGCTATTACAAGGGCGAGCCCGTAGTGGACTTCGATCGCATTGCCGCGATCAACAGCTTGACCAAGACCCCGATGGCGCTGCATGGCGGCACCGGCCTGTCCGACGAAACCTTCGCCAAGGCGATTGAACGCGGCGCGGCCAAGGTGAACATCTCGACCAATCTCAAGCACGTCTGGGTGCAGAGCTTCGTCGATTACCACACCGCCAAGCCGACCGATTTCGAACCGCTGCGCGTGATGGATGCGCAGTATCAGGCCTGCAAGACGATGTTCGGCGGCTTCATCGAGAAGTTCGGCGGCAAGGGCCGCGGTTCCGAATTCCTCTCCACCCTGGGCTGAGGATAGTCGGACATGGTCAAGGCACTGATTTTCGATTGCGACGGCGTTCTCGTCGATACCGAGCGTGACGCCCACCGCGTCGGCTTCAACCGCGCTTTCGCCGAACATGGCATCGACGCCGAATGGGATGTCGATCTCTATGGCCGCCTGCTGCTGGTTGCTGGCGGCAAGGAACGCATGCGCGCCTATTTCGACGAATTCGGCTGGCCCGAAGGCGCCGATACGGATGAGGCGAAGGACGCGCTGATCATCGATCTGCACAAGACGAAGACGCGCATCACTTCCGAAATCGTGACGGAACTGCCGGTTCGCCCCGGCATCCTGCGCATCGTGGACGAAGCCATCGAAGCGGGCGTGCGCCTGGGCGTGTGCACCACGTCGAACCCCAAGTTCATCGACGCGGTGCTCGACCTGTTCGGGGCCGAGCGCAAGGCTGCCTTCGAATTCGTCCATGCAGGCGATGTAGTGGCCAAGAAGAAGCCCGCGCCCGACATCTATCTGCTGGCGCTGGAAACGCTGGGCCTTCCGGCCGGCGATTGCGTGGTGATCGAAGACAGCCGCAACGGGTTGCTGGCCGCGACCGGCGCGGGCCTGCCCACGCTGATCACCACCAGCACCTATACGATGGAAGAAGATTTCACCGAAGCGGCGAAGGTCGTGCCCGAACTGGGCGACGCGCCGAACATCAACATCACCATTGAAGACCTGGGCCGGCTGGCCGCACAGGCCGCCGCCTGAGGGGAGAAGGAAACATGACGGAAATCACGATCGAGCAGATTGAAAAGGCAATCGACGTCGCGTCCGACACGGTCATCCGTAACGAAATCTATTTCTCGGACCTCGACGGCCTTGCCGGCGACGGCGATTTCGGCACCTCGCTGGCCACTGGCTTCAAGGTGATCAAGGCCGACCTGCCGACCCTGGACAAGAGCGCCATCGGCGCCATGCTGCTCAAGATCAGCATGCTCTGTTCCAAGCATGTCGGCGGCAGCTCCGGCCCGATCTGGGGCACCGGCTTCATGAAGGCCGGCATGGCCAGCAAGGACAAGACCAGCGTGACGCTGGAAGAGCTGGCCGCGATGGTCAATGCAGCGGTTGAAGGCATCATGGCCCGCGGCGGCGCCAAGCTGGGCGACAAGACCCTGCTCGACGCGCTGATCCCGATTGCCGAGACGATGAAGGAACTGGCCCCCACTGGCGACGCAGCCGCCACGCTCAAGGCCGTGACCGAAGTGGCCGACAAGGCGATCGACGAAACCCGCAATCTGGTGGCCCATCGCGGCCGCGCCAGCCAGGTGGGCGAGCGTAGCGCCAACACTCCCGATCCGGGCATCGTCGGCGTCGCCACCATCCTGCTGGACTGGTGCAAGCATTACGGCGTGGACTACACCCCCACCGCCGCCGAACTGAACCGCTGATCCAAACCACTCAAATTGTTCGTCTATTCCACGGAGAGGAATATCTCATGAAGAAATTCGTCAATGAACCCGCCAACTTCGTGCCCGAATTCATGAAGGGCGTGCTGCTGGCCAATCCGGGCCTGCTCGAATTCATCCCCGAATTCCAGCTGATCAAGCGCACGGACCGCCCGGCGGAAAACAAGGTTTCGGTCGTTCAGGGTTCGGGCTCGGGCCACGAACCGGCGCATATCATGGCCGTCGGCCCGGGCATGCTCTCGGCCGCGTGCCAGGGCCCCGTCTTCGCCGCTCCGCCGGTGGACGCATGCTATGAAACGATCAAGTCGGTTGCCACCGATGCGGGCGTGCTGGTGCTGGTGAACAACTACCAGGGCGACCGCATGGCATGGGACATGGCCTGCGAAATGGCCGAAGCCGAAGGCATCAAGGTCAAGCAGTTCATCATCAACGATGACGTCTCGGTGGAAGACAGCCTCTACACCGTGGGCCGCCGCGGCGTGGCCGGCAACTTCTTCGTCATCAAGGCCTGCGGCGCCGCCGCCGAAGCCGGTGCCGATCTCGACACCGTGCTGGCCGTTGCCGAAAAGGTGAACGCCAATGTCCGCACCATGGGCGTTGCGCTGACCAGCTGCATTCCCCCGGCAAAGGGCACCGCGATCTTCGAAATCGGCGACGATGAAATGGAAGTCGGCATCGGCATCCATGGCGAACCCGGCCGCCGCCGCGACAAGATCAAGAACGCCGACGCCATCACCGACGAATTGTTCGACGCCGTGGCGCAGGATCTGCCCTACAAGTCGGGCGACCGCGTGGCCCTGATGATCAACGGCCTGGGCGGCACGCCGATCAGCGAACTCTACGTGCTCTATGCCCGCGCGCATGAGCGTGCCGAGCAGGCTGGCCTGACCGTGGTCCGCAACTATGTCGGCGAATATTGCACCAGCCTCGAAATGGCCGGCGCCTCGCTGACCCTGCTCAAGCTCGACGGCCAGCTCGAAGAATATCTCGACGCCCCCGCCGAAGTGGCCGTGCGCATCTTCTGATCCAGCCCACAGGCTGAAAGCAAAGCGCCCCGGGGGAAACCTCGGGGCGTTTTTCGTTTGGGGCGGGCGGTAGGCGGGGTTGATGACGCAAGGACCCAACATCCGTTCGTCCTGAGCCTGTCGAAGGACGCAGGAAACCGCCCGCCCAATATCCGTTTGATTGGGCAAACCCTGGCGCGCGTCCTTCGACAGGCTCAGCACGAGCGGGAGAAGGACGGCTGCCCATGGACCCCGGCACCCTTCCCGCATAAACCACCCCCAATGCCCGATCCTGCAACCCAGCGCCCATCCCTCCCCTCGCTCCTGCGTCGTGAGTTCGCGGACGTATTCGCCGGGCGGGAGAGTGACAGGCCGTGGGAACTGCCTTTCGCCATTGCGCTTGCCTCAGGCCTGCCGGTGCTGGTGGGGGCGCTGATCGGGCAGATCGGCTTTGGTGCGCTGGCTTCCATCGGGGCGATGACCATCGTCTATCTGCCCCGCACACGGCTGGACCTGCGAATGGTGGCCGTGATGTCCGCCGCCTGCGCGATGATCGCCTGCTATGCCTTCGGGCAGATCGGCCATGTGGTGCCCGCCATGCGCGCGCCGCTGATTACGGCAGTGGCGCTGCTCGTGACCATGGCCTGCCGCTATTACCGGGTCGGTCCGCCCGGCCCGCTGTTCTTCGTGATGACTGCCGCCATCGGCGCCTATGCGCCGGGCACGCTGGCCGAGCTGCCGGAGCATCTGGGCGTCTTCGCGCTGGGCAGCATCGGGGCGGTGTGCATCGCCTTCTTCTACTCGCTGCACATCCTGCGCCACCGCGATCCCCTGCCGCTGCAACCCGCGCCGGACGATCTGATGGCCGAAGTGGCGGTGCCCGCAGTGATCGTGGCGGCCTTCGTAGGCCTGTCCCTCGGGCTTGCGGAACTGCTGGGGTTCGACAAGCCCTATTGGGTGCCGATCAGCTGCATCGCGGTGCTGCAGGGCGCGACCCTGCGCGCCGTATGGCTACGCCAATTGCAGCGCATCGTCGGCACCTTCGCCGGGCTGGGCGCAGTGTGGCTGCTGCTGCACTTCATCACCGAGCCGTGGCATCTTGCCCTGGCCATCGCGCTGCTGACCTTCTGCGTGGAGACGATCATCGTGCGCCATTACGCGCTGGCCGCCGTGTTCATCACCCCGCTGGCGATCCTGCTGGCCGAAGCATCCACGCTGGGCCAGACGAGCGCCACTCCGCTGATTATCGCCCGCTTCGCCGATACGGTGCTGGGCGCAGTGATCGGCGTGGCGGGCGGCGCCTGCCTGCACAGCGATCCGCTGCGCCACTGGCTGGGCCGCATGCTGGGCAAGCTGGCGCCGAGGCGCTGAGCGGGAGGCGTTACTCCCCGCCCCGCTCCTTGCGGTATTCAGCATAGCGTGGGCTGGTGGACAGGATATAGCCGCGCACCAGCGTATTGCCTTCGTGGCAGGCATATTCGAACGGCTGGTAGCTCTCGTCCCGCCGCCAGGGGAAGCCCATCTTGAAGGGCTGGGCCAGCACTTCCGGGTCCTCGATCCAGGCCTCGTAATAGATCTGGTCGGGCGAGACGGGAGTGAAACGCTCCACCATGCTCATGGATGTGCTGGTGGGGATCGGCTCGTTGGAAGGGCCGACGATCACCATCGGCACCTTGCCGTTGAAATTGCGGGTTTCCACCACCAGCGTATCGCCATCCCAATGCCCGCGCGAAGAGCCGAGCCACGGGCGCAGCGCGCCGGGCAATTGCGGCGTGCCGTCCACCGGGATGATGCGCGTTTCGTGCACCAGTTCCAGATTGATCACGACATAGCCGGGCGACTGGAAGATGCGCACGCCATTATTGTAGGGGAATGGGATCATGCTGGAAGGCAGGCCGCGCGTGATGCAGTGATCGAGCGAGTTGAAATCGTCCAGCCCGTCGAACTCCTTTTCGGACCAGCTGCTTTTCATCCCCGCCGCGCGGCGCCTGCCTTCCTCGTTCATATGGATGCGGCCATCGGCGGGCTCCACGATCAGCGAGGTCTGGCGCAGGCTGCGCCCGCTCTCGAACCAGTTGCCGGAGCCGAGCTTGTTCGCCTCATCCTCCTGATCGGCGCGGCCGCGCATTTCGGTGGCGGCATCGTCGGCCTGGCGGAATTCCTCCTCGGTCATCAGCTTGCGCGTGCCGAAGCGGGCGGGCCGCTGCATCGGCGTGCGGCCGAGATCGAGCGGCCACATGCCGCGCAGGTCCGGATCGCCCCAGGATGTACGCGGCACTTTCCACCCCGCCTGCTTCGCCGGGGGCACGCCCACTTCTTCCTCGCTCTGCTGCGCAAGGGCCGGAACGCCCGCTGCAAGGCAAGCGAATGCCGCTATCGAAACCAATGTCCTGCCAGACATGGCACTCTCCCCTTTTGTTTTGCCGGGGAGCTTAGCCGAAAACCGGGGGGAGCCAAGCCCATTTGACAAAGTCTAAAATGGTCGCAGCCCGGCATTGTTGCACACTCGTAAAATAACTGGCCCTTAGCGTCGCTTCGCGATAGCCTCCCCGCATGAAGCACAGCATCCTGGCCCTTGCCGCTTCCGCCCTGCCCTTCCTCGCCTCGCCTGCCGCCGCGCAGCCGCTTTATGTCGCGGCGGGCAAGCTGCTCGATGTCGAAAGCGGGCAGGAGCTTTCCGGCCAGTGCATCCTGACCGATGGCGGCAAGATCGTGCGGATCGAAGCCTGCGGCGCAACGCCTGCCGGGGCAGAGAAAGTGGACTGGAGCGCCTATACGGTGCTGCCCGGCCTGATCGACCTGCACACCCATCTGGCGGACGTGACCGAAAGCGCGGACACCGCCGCCCCGATCAAGACCTCGCCGCAGGCCACGGCCCTGCTGGGGGCGAACCACGCATGGGCCACCCTGCGCGCGGGCTTCACCACCGTGCGCGACGTCGGCACCTATCGCGGGCTGACCGATGTGGCCCTGCGCGATGCGATTGCCGCACGCTGGGTGCCCGGCCCGCGCATGCTGGTGGCGGGCGGCTATATCACCACGCCGGGCGGCGGGGGCGAGCTGAACGGCGTGATGCCGAACGATCAACTGCCGCCCGACATGCGGCTGGGCGTCTCCTCCACGCCGGAGGAAACACGGGCGAAGGCCGAATATCTGTTCGACCACGGGGTGGATTTCCTCAAACTGATCGCCACCGGCGCGGTGCTGGCGCTCAATACGGACGTCAACGCCCCGGAACTGACCGAGGACCAGATGCGCGCCGCGGTGGAAGTGGCCAAGGCCCACGGTTCCTATGCCACGGCCCATGCCCATGGGGCCGAGGGGCTGAAGGCCGCGATCCGCGCCGGGGCCCATTCCATCGAACATGCCAGCCTGATCGACGATGAAGGGCTGCAAATGGCCAAGGACAAGGGCGTCTGGCTGGTGATGGACGTGTTCAACGGCGATTATATCGACGAGACCGGCACGGCCGAGGGCTGGCCGGAAGAAGCCCTGCAGAAGAACCGCGACACCACCCTTGCCCAGCGCGAACGCTTCGCCAAGGCAGTGAAGATGGGAGTGAAGATCGGCTATGGCACCGACGCGGGCGTCTATCCCCACGGCATGAATGCGCGGCAGTTCGCCTATATGGTCCAATGGGGGATGAGTCCGCTGCAGGCCATCCGCTCCGCCACTCTGGATGCGGCGACGCTGATGGGCAAGGAAGGCGAGTTCGGCACGATCGCGCCCGGTAAATCGGCGGATATCATCGCGGTGGAAGGCGATCCGCTGAAGGATGTGCGGGTGCTGGAAAGCGTGAGCGGGGTCATCAAGGAAGGCGTGCGGTATAAGTAGGCTGGTTCGTCATCCCCCCGCAGGCGGGAAGACTCAACAACGCCCGTCATCCTGAACTTGTTTCAGGATCCATTTCTCCGAATTGAGCAGCAGCGTGTTGGGATAGATGGATGCTGAAACAAGTTCAGCATGACGACTGAGGGCAACTTGGTGCCTCAACACCCCACCCAACCCGACCCACGCACCCACACCCGCTCATCCTGAGCTTGTCGAAGGACACGGGAAAGGGTTGGGCTGGGTGCGGAGCCAACCCACGCTTGCGTTAGTGCCCGTGGGGCAAATGACAGCGCGTATCCTTCGACAAGCTCAGGATGAGCGGAGGTTGGAAATTGGGGCAGACACGCACTCCCCATTCCCACCCCCAAAAACCATTTTCCTACATCGCCAAAATCTGCCCTAGACTGGCGGATGAAGCACTATTCCCGCACATCGCCCCGCCGTGCCCGCCACGCCCGCGTACCGGCCTTCTCTCCCGTGCCCCTGCGCGCCCGTGCCGATGGGTGGACGCCCCGGAGGCAGGCGGCGTTCCTTGCCGCGCTGGCCATCACTCGCTGCGTCGCCAAGGCGGCGCGCCGGGTGAAGATGGCGCGGGAGACGGCCTATCGCCTGCGCGCGAAGCCCGGTGCGGGCAGCTTTGCCGCGGCGTGGGACAAGGTGCTGGGCAAGGTCCGAGACGCCACCCGGCGAAAGGTCACAGGTGAGGAACGCGTGCAGCGTGCGCTGTTCGACCTGCTCAGGCCGGTGATCTATCGCGGCGAGCATGTCGGCACCATGCGCACAGCCGACAATTCCGCGCTTCTCGGTCATCTGGCGCGGATCGACCGGGCGTCCCTTTCGCCTCGCGACGGAGGCGAAAGGTCACAGGGTTTCGCCGGTGCTTGCGCGTCACCTTTGCCCGGGCTGCCCGGCGCTCCAGTGGCGGCGGACGATTAGAGGAACCGCCCGTATCCGCCCTTGTCGCCGATCACCACCTGAGCGCAATTGTGGCCGGGCGCGCCGGTCACGCCGCCGCCGGGATGAGTGCCGGCACCGCACATATAGAGGCCCTTGATCGGCCCGCGATAGGAACCGTGGCCCAGCACCGGCCGGGCCGACCACAATTGGTCGAGGCTCATATTGCCATGCATGATGTCGCCGCCGATCAGGCCGAACTTGCGTTCGAGGTCGAGCGGCGCATGGATCTGCCGGGCAATGACGCTGGCCTTGAAGCCGGGCGCATGGGCTTCCACTGTGTCGATGATGCAGTCGGCCGCCGCCTCGCGCTCGTCGTCCCAGCTGCGGCCATCGGGCAGTTCGGGGGCGAATTGCTGGCAGAACAGGCTGGCCACATGCTGTCCTTCCGGCGCCAGCGTGGAATCCACGGTGGAGGGGATCAGCATTTCCACGATCGGCTTTTTCGACCAGCCATAACGCTTCGCATCGAGGAAGGCCTCGTCCATGTAATCCAGCGTCGGGGCCAGGATGATGCCGGACTGGTGATGCTCGCCAACTCCCGGCAGGCAAGTGAAGTTCGGCAGTTCGGACAGGGCCACATTCATGCGGAAAGTGCCCGATCCGGCCTTGAAGCCCCGCATCCGGCGGCGATATTCTTCCGAAAGGTCCGCAGGCGCAATCAGCCGGTCATAGAGCAGCTTGGGCCCGACATTGGCGATCACACGGGATGCGGCGATTTCCTCGCCGCTTACCAGCTTCACGCCAACAGCCTTGTCGCCATCCACCAGCACCTGCGCCACCGGGGCTTCCAGGCTGATCTCCACGCCGCAGGCTTCGCATACCTTGGCCATGATCTGCGTGATCTGGCCCATGCCGCCCACCGAATGGCCCCATGCGCCCTTCTTGCCGTTCACTTCGCCAAAGACGTGGTGCAGCAGCACATAGGCGCTGCCTGGCGTATCGGGCGAAGCGTAATTGCCCACCACCGCGTCGAAGCCGAAGGCGGCCTTCACTGCCTCGCTCTCGAACCAGCTATCCAGGAAGCTGCGGGCGGACTTGGTGAACAGGTCCAGCACGTCGCGCTTCTGGCTGAGGGAAAGCTTGGCCAGCCCCCTGCCCTGCAACGCGCCGTCGATCAGGGTGCGGAACCCTTCACCGACATTGGGCGGCGCCTTCAGCGCAAGGCCGCGCAGCACTTCCGCGACCGTTTCCAGCGCGTCGTAATAGGCGGGCAGCGTCTCGGCATCGGCGGCGGAGAACTTGCGGAACTCCGCCTGCGTCCGCTCCAGCCCGCCGCCCAGCTTGAGGTATCCTCCATCTTCCTGCGGCAGGAAATTGGAGATCGGCCGCTCGATCACGCGATAGCCATGATCTTCCAGCCGCATGTCGCGGATGACCTTGGGCTGCAGCAGGCTGACCGTGTAGCTGGCCACCGAGTTGCGGAAACCGGGGTGGAACTCCTCGGTCACTGCCGCGCCGCCCACCACGTTGCGCCGTTCCACAATGCGCACCTTCAGCCCCGCCTGAGCGAGATAGAAGGCGCAGGTCAGGCCATTATGGCCCGCACCGATGATGACGGCATCGTACTTCATGCTCCCCTCCCGTTTACGGGAGGGGCCGGGGGAGGGCCTGTCCCGATGAAAACTCGGCGAGCCGCAAGGCCCACCCCTAACCCCTCCCGCAAGCGGGAGGAGGACTTACCGGCTCCACCCGCGGGCGGGCTGTTGTTCTTCACGCGCCTCGGGGATGATCTCGCGCATCCGGGCGCAGAAATGGCGCAGGCACACTTCCTTGTCGGACAGCGGCCCCATGGAGAAGCTGCGCGACGTCATCCCCTCCTGCACGCGGGTGATCAGGGCAGTATCTTCCGCATTCACCATCCGGTTGATGCGCCAGTTGAGATAGCGCGCGGCGCGCATTTCCCTGCGGTCATCGTCCAGCACATAGCTGATTTCGCGGATCAGGCTGGTGGTGGGGCTGATCGGCAGCCACTGCATGAAGTCCACCTGATCGGGATAGATGTCGAAGGCCACGTTCGGCCAGAGCTTGAAATAGAGCCAGTGGCGCTGGTTCGCTTCCGGCAGGTGCGGCACGGGTGGCAGCAGGCGCTGATAGGCCCGTTCGGACCAATTGTCCGAAGGCCGTTCCTCCATATCGCCCCACATGCGATCCACATGAGTGCTCGCTTCCACGCCATAGCTCTTGCCGAACAGGCGGGTCAGGCCGGGATGGGCGACCGGGATGTGCAGGCCATCGGAGTAATTATCGCCGATATTCTTCCAGTTCACATCGCGCGGACGCAGGGTCACACGGCCCAGCGCCTTCAGTTCTTCGAAACGATAGGGCGCAACCATCGCTTCGTAGGGGGCCATCATGCTTGCGACCGAAGGGCCCTCGTCTTTAAGACGGACGAAAATGAAGCCGCGCCAGATCTCCATGCTCAGCGGCGCGAGGCCGTGGCGGCTCTTGTCGAGGCCGGGATAGGAAGGGCTGTCGGGCACGCCGGTCAGCTTGCCGTCCAGCTCGTAAACCCAGGCGTGATAGGGGCAGACCAGCTTCCTGGCGCAGCCGCTCGATCCATCGACAATGCGCGATCCGCGATGGCGGCAGACATTGGTGAAGGCGCGCACCTGCCCATCCTTGCCGCGCACCACGATCACGCTTTCCCCGATATAATCGAGACCATGCCAATCGCCGGTGTTCGGAATGTCGCTTTCATGGCAGACCACCTGCCATGACGATGCAAACACCCGCTCCTTCTCCAGCTCGAAGAATTCCTGATCGTGATAGGTCCAGGCCGGCAGGCTCCAGCCTTCCAGCGGATCGGAATTGCGGGTCTGTTCGTGGAGCAGAGTTGCCATGCGATCTTCCTTGCTATACACTCGTATAACAAGCCCATGAGTGCCCGGCAAGCCACATTCACCCGCGCCGCGCCCGATGAAAGGCGGCAAAGCCTGATCGAGGCGACCGCCCGCTGCCTGGCGGAAAAGGGCGCGGCAGGCGTTTCCGTGCGGACGATCTGCGCAGAGGCTGGCGTCTCGCCGGGCCTGTTGCGGCATTATTTCGCGGGCGTCTCCGATGCGATCGCGGAAACCTATCGCTGGACCGGCCGCCAGATCGGCGAGGCGCTGGAAGCGGCCGTGGCGCAGGCGGGCAGCGAGCCGCGCGCAAGGCTGCTGGCTTACCTGACCGCCAGCTTCCGCCCGCCGATCTCCACGCCGGAACTGCTGGCCACCTATATTGCCTTCTGGAGCCTCACCCGCAGCGATCCCGCCATCGCCTCAGTACGGGCCGAGGTCTATGGCGATTTCCGCACCGGGCTGGAGGGGCTGATCGGCGAATACCGCCCCGCCCTGCCCGACACGCGCCTCGCTTCCGTGGCGCTGACGGCGCTGATCGACGGACTATGGCTGGAACTCTCGCTGGGCGACGCGCCGTTCACCCGATCCGAGGCGGAGGAACTGGCGGAGAAGTGGCTGGATAGTTTGCTGGGTTAGGGAATTGTCTCTCAACGCCCGCTCATCCTGAGCTTGTCGAAGGACACGCGCTGACGTTTGCCCTAGGAGGGGATGTTGGGCAGGCGGTTTCCCGTGTCCTTCGACAAGCTCAGGATGGGCGGAGGTTCGGGTTCCCGATCAAGGGCTAACTCGCCCTCCCCTCCCGCCGGGACCACCACCAGACCGGCAGCCCCGCCAGCATCAGCACCAGGCTCAGCGCGCTCGCCTCCACCCCCGCCCCCCACAGGGTCCAGAGTGAATAGACGACGCCTATCACTGCGAGGATGCGGGCAACGCCAAGCCTGAGCGCGGCCAGCGAACAGGCGAGGTAGAGCCACAAGGTGGCCGAAGTCGCCAGCAGCAGCAGGAACTCGAACAGGCCCTGCATGGACTTGCTGGCATTCATCAGCACGAACAGGCTGGCGAGCACGGATGACACGATCAGCGCGCGGCGCGGCGTGCCATGCGCGTCGGTCGCGGCAAAGCGGCGGGGCAGCAGCCCGCGCGAGGCCATGTCGCGTGGCAATTCGCCCTGCAGCAGCACCCAGCCATTGAGCGCGCCGACACAGCTGATCACCGCGAACACCGCCACGGCAGCAGCCGGTCCCGGCGCCCAGTAACGCTCGACGAAAGTGGAGAATGGCGCAGGCGATGCCGACGCGACATCGGCCGGCAGCATCAGCGCAATGACGGAACAGACCAGCAGATAGAGCACGCCGGTCAGCCCGGTGCCCCACAGGGTGGCACGCGGCACGTTGACTTCCGGGTCCTCCACCCGCGCGGCGGCAAGGCTGGCGCATTCGAAGCCCAGCAGCGCCCAGAGCGTCAGGGTCGCCGCTCCGCTCACCTGTCCGAAGCTGATCGCCTCTGGCTGATAGGGTGCGATCTCGCCGCCGCCGAACAGCAGCAGCCCGCCCGCGATGGCGATCACCACCACCAGCGGCACGATCTTGAGCGCGAGAGTGACGATCTGGAAGCCGCCCGCCGCCCGCGTTCCGCGCAAATTGATGAGCGTCATCGCCCAGAGCAGGACCAGCGCGGCAATGGCCGGGCGCCCGGTTCCGGCGGACAGGGCAGGGAAAATGCTGGAAAGGTAGCTGACCGCCGCAACCGCGATGGCGACAACCGTGGTCCAGATCGAGACGAGATATATCCAGCCGATCAGGAAGGCCGGCACCTCGCCGAAAGCCTCCTCGACAAAGCCGGTCGCCCCGCCCGCGCGCGGAACGGCGCGGGTCAGCCGGGCGAGGAGATAGGCAAGGACCAGCGCCCCGCCGATCGTGAAGATCCACCCGCCCACGGCATTCCAGCCATAGGGCGCGAGGCTGGCGGGGAGTAGGAAGACGCCCGAGCCGATCATGTTGCCCATGACCAGCGCAATGGCTGCCATAAGGCCGAGCTTGCGGCCCGGCCCCGGGCTATCCTGCGTCATTCCCCCTCCCCGTCGCGGCTGGATCAGAAGTCGGCGCCGACCTTGATGCCAACCAGCCTGGGCTTGATGACGTAGTCATAGAACACGCCGCCGCCAGCCGTCAGGCCAAGGGCATCGCCGCAGACGCTTTCGAGACAGGCAGTGCCGCTGTTGATCACGCCATGGGCGTTGAACAGGTTGGTGGCGAACAGTTCGACGCGATAAGTGTCGTTCTTCACGCCAAGGCTGAAGTCTGCCGTAGTGTAAGCGCCGAGATTGCCGAGGAAGGCATTCTCTGCCGTGCGCAGATCGTTGCGGCGGCTGCCCAGATGGCTGGCGGCGAACTGCACATGGCCATCCCAGCTGCCGATGGGGAATTCGTAACGGACAACCGCGTTGCCCTTGAATTCCGGCGTGACAGGCAGGCGCGTACCGGCCGGGGCCAGCAATTCGTTGCCGGCAGGCACGGTACAGTCGAACTCCTCATTCGCGATCTTGCAGAAGTCCCGCGTGATCTGCGCGTCGTTGTAGCTGCCGCTCAACGAAATGGTCAGGCCGTTCTGGGAATAGGTGAAGTCACCCTCGATGCCGCGAATGCGGGCAAGGCCGGCATTGCGGATTTCGGTGAGGCCGTTGGCGCCAAGGAAGGAGAGCTGAATGTCAGTCCAGTCTTCCTGATAGATCGCACCGTTGAAGGTGACCGGGCCGAACTGCGTCTTCCAGCCGATTTCATAATTGTCGAGCGTATCCGGGCCGTAAGGCGGCAGCGTACCACGGCGGTTGATCCCGCCCGGACGGAAACCGCGCGACCAGGTGGCATAGACCATCACATCGTCGCTGATCTTGTAGGTCGCGTTCAGCTTGTGGATGAAGTCCGTATCCGAAGTCGACTTGTCGAGATTGTTGCAGGGCGCGCCCGGCACGGTGGACGGAGCGGCGCAGAGATATTGCGGGTTCGAGCTGAAGCCCGGATTGTTGTAGCCGAAGAAGCCTTCGAGCGAGTTCTTGTAGTAATAGACGCGCATGCCGCCGGTCAGCGTCAGGCGATCCGTAAGGTCGTAGCTCAGTTCGCCGAATGCGGCGAGGTCGCGATCGACGCGCTTCTGGGCGGTCAGCCAGATATTGTCGTCCGTGCCCGGCACCTGGATGTCATCGGCGATGTCGTCGATGATATAGTGCTGGGTGATGTAGTGAACCTGGCGCTGGCCGAAGATGCCACCGATGAAGCGCAGCGGCGCATCGGCCGGCGAGGCGACGCGCAGTTCGCCGAACAGGCGGCGATACTTGTCCCCGCCCCGGATATACTGGTTCGGGCTGACCTGATCGCCATTGTTGTCGGGAACGATGTAGCCCGAGCCGTACAGCGCGTAATAAAGCGAGTCATAGAAGTAGGAGTAGTCGGAATAGTCCGACACGACCTCGTCATCGCGCCACAGATGGCCGCCGGTTGCCACAAGGTCCCAGCTGCCGATCTTGCCTTCGATGGTCAGTGCCGCCTGGAGCCACTTGTCCTCGCTCCATTCGGGATTGTACTGCACAGTCTGATAATGCTCGGTCACCGCGCTGCTGCGCTCTTCGGCGTAGCTGCCATTGGTGTTCTGGACCTGGCCCATGATGGTAGGGCGGATAGTCCAGTTATCGTCGAGTTCGATCCCCAGCGCCAGGCGGGCGCCATAGGTTTCGGCGTCGTTATAGTCTTCCTTCACATAGGCTGCGTTGGTCTGGGTCGCGGCGGCCGTGCCGTAATTCGCCTCAAGCGAGGGATAGACGCGCGAGCCCGGAATGTTGTCGATATAGCCGGCATCCTTACGATACCATGCCACCAGGCGCGCCGCGGCATTCTCGGCCAGCGGAATGTTCACGAAGCCTTCGGCGATACCGCCCACGCCGCCGCTGGTCACCGTATTAAGCTCGAAATCGACCGCACCGTAAGTGCTGCCGTAGTCAGGCTTGTTGGTGACCATCTTGATCGTGCCGGCCATCGAACTGGCGCCGTAGAGCGTGCCCTGCGGCCCGGCGAGCGCCTCGACACGGGCGAGGTCATAGGCGTGAATATCCAGCGCGCCCTGAATGGTCGTGATGGGCATTTCGTCGAGATAAGTGCCCACGGTGGGCAGCGAGGAGGAATGGTTGGCGTTCTCGCCCGAAGCCACGCCGCGGAAATAGACCTGCGAGAAGCCCGGCCCGGCGCTCTGCACCGTGACCGAGGGGAGGAACTTCACCACGTCCTGGAGATCGTTCACCTGCAATTCGTCGAGCTTTTCGGTGCCCAGCGCGGTGACCGATGCGGCGACGTCCTGCAGGTTCTGTTCGCGCTTCTGCGCGGTGACGATGATGGCGCCGCTATCGTCATCCTGCGCGGCAGCGGGGGTCACCGCAACCAGCGAACTTGTGGCGAAAAGCGCGATGGCGAGATTACGGCGATTGGACGACGGAAGAATGCGCATCTTAGACCCCTCTTGTGCAAATGCTGCAGGGGCGAATGCGCCAGTTTTCCCAGCCATTGACAATAGTGCAATCGCGAAGGGTCGTCGCAGCCGAAACCAATTTTTGGGAACTATGACATTTCTGCCACAGCAGGTCTTCAGGGCGTAACAATCGCCTCTCTGTTCCGAGCATAGGTTTCCGTAAGGTCACCCAGCGAATTCTTCAGCGGATCGAGCCATTTTTCATAAGCAATCCACTGGCCCACACCGTCGCGATTGATCGGGCGGCGAACCTGTTCGCTCGATGCCGTGCGCACTGCCCGGCGGTTGCGATGGAACTCCAGGCACGCTTCCTCGAACGGGAGGCCCAGATAATCGAGCATGGCGCGCACAACTGCTTCCGGATCGTCCAGCAATTCCTCGTGAATCACCCGGTGGATTCGCCCCGGCAACACGCGGTCGTAATGATCCATCGCGCGGACATAGTCGGCGTAATAGCGACCGATATGCTCCAGATCGTAGGTGAAGCCCTGCCCCTTGGCGAAATGCTGGCGGAAGTTGGAAAAGCAGCAATCCATCGGATGGCGCCGCGCATCGATGATCTTCGCATTGGGCAGGATGAGGTGAATGAAACCGGCATAGGCCCAATTGTTCGGCAGCTTGTCGATATAGAAGGGCCTGTCCGTCTTGCGCTGGATGCGAGTGCGTTCGAGGAATTCGGCACCCAGTGCGGCAAGCTTGGCATCGTCCATGGCCGCCAATGCCGCGGGCCAGTCACGCGGCCCCATTCCGGCAGCGCGCGCCTCGCGCATGGCCATGGCGGGAATATCCGGCAGTTCCATCGTGCCTTCGACCTGCGAATGGCTGGATAGAATCTGCTCGATCAAGGTCGAGCCTGCACGCGGCAGACCCAGAATGAAAACCGGATCGGGCGCGGGATCGCCCATGCGCCGCCGCGCCTCGATAAAGGCCGGCGTAAAGGTCTCGATAACCCGGTCCACCTGTGCGGCGACACTTGCCGGATCGTGTCCGATCCGGGCCGATTGCAGCGCATTGCCCTGCGCATAATGGCGAAAGGCCGGCTCCACCTCGCCCCGGTCGCCATAGGCCTTGCCGAGCGCGAAATGGAGGTGCAGCCGGTCATCTTCGGCCGGCGGCGGATTGGCGGCCAGCGCAGCCTCCATCGCCGCGACATCGCCATCCCCGAAGCTGACCGTCTTCAGATTGGCGAGGCTCCACCAGACTTCGCCAAGGTCCGCCTGGCATTCCAGCGCCTTGCGATAGGCAGCGATGGCCTCTTCCTGATTGCCGATCGTCTTGAGAACGTGGCCGTAACTCATCCAGATCCGAGCATGAGTGGGGAAGGTCTGCGTCAGTTCCCGATAGAGCCGCGCGGCTTCTTCATAGTCGCCCGTGCGGCCCAACACGGCCGCGCGCAGATTGCGGCTCTCCGTCTCTTCCCCGGCTGCGGCGAGCGCGTCCAGTTCGGCAATGGCTTCCGCATAGCGGTGCTGCTTGTTCAGCACGCTGGCAAGGTTCGCGCGTGCCACAAGGAAGCCCGGCGCAAGCTCGAGCGCCCGGCGCAGCAGTGCCTCTGCATCGCGCAGGCGGCCGATCCGCGCGGCGAGTTCCGCCATCAGCCTGATCGCCGCGACATCGGTGGGCTGGGCCTTCAGCCGCTGGCGCAGACGCGCCTCGGCCTGAGGCAGGTCGTTTTCCAGCATGGCGGCAGCGATGGCCACCATCTCCGGTTCATAGGCAGTGGCGCGCACTCCGGCGAGTTCGGCCTCGGCCGCGTCTTCCTCCTGCCCGGAAGCCCTCAATGCCCGTGCAAAAAGCCGCCAGGCAGCGGCACTACGCGGATCGGCGGCCAGCATTGCGCGCAGGCGCCGGGCCGCTTCGGCGGGGTTCTGCTCCACGAGGCGAACGGCTTCTGCCGGAGTGAGCGCGGCGGTCATGCCCTAAGCGATAACACGACGCATGGCAGGCGGTAAGCCCTGCCGCTCAGCCGCCCTTTTCCTTCAGCACCAGCACTGCCAGCTCGGTGCGCGAGCCGACGCCCAGCTTCTCGTAGATGCGGTGGAGATAGACCTTCACCGATCCTTCGGTCGTGCCGATCTCTTCCGCGATATCGCGGTTGCGCCGCCCGGCGGACACGGCTTCCGCAATCTTGAGTTCGCGCGGAGAAAGGCGCGCAAGCTGCGGCTGCTGGGGCGGTTCGATCGCCAGATCGAGGGCCCTCTCCATAAGGGGCGGATCGATATAACGGCCGCCGCCGAGCACGGTCGCGATCGCCTCGCCGAGGGAACCTTCGGCTCCATCCTTGAACACGATCCCGTCCACGCGGGCCTTCACTGCCGAAAGCAGCGCAGCGTCAGCTATTTCGGCGGTGAGCAGGATCACCGGCCGTTCATCCCCCCGCGCGCGCATGGCTTCCAGAACCTCCACCCCGCCCATGTCGGGCATGCGCACGTCGAGGATCACCACGTCGGGGTTTTCCTTCTCCACCGCTTCCAGAGCGGCCACTCCATTATTCACAGAAGCGGCGATTTCGATCCCGCAGCCGCCCAGCACTTCTTCAACGCCGGCGCGCAGAAACGGGTGATCGTCCGCCAGCACGATCCTGGTCATTTACGCCCTCCCACAGGCAATTCGATCTCGATCCTGGTATCGCCCTTCATGGAAGCGACCCTTATAGTCCCGCCCAGCGCGTCCACCCGCTCGGCCAGAGAGCGCGGCATGCGCGTTTCATCGCCCGCTGGAAAGCCTTTTCCGTCATCCGCGACGGTAAGCATGATCGCACCACCCTTGCGGGCCGTGCGCACCAGCAAGCGCCGCGCTGCACCATGGCGGATCGCGTTGGCGACGCTCTCGCGCACCAGCTGCTGAATCTCGAACGCCAGCCACGCGGGAATCACCAGCGCCTCCACGCTGTCCTCGAACCGGACGCTCACGTCCCAGTGGCGCGACAGCGCGCCGGTCAGTCGTGCCAGCTCGGTCCCCAGATTGCGCGTCCCCGGATTGACCTCGTCGCTGCGCAGGCGCTCGATGATCTCGCGAATATGGGCCTGCTCGTCGCGCAGGCTGAGCGAGACGGCCTCCAACTCGGGCGAGATGTCCTTGCCTTCCTTCGCCCGGCGCTTGAGCGAGGCAAGGCGGAAACCGGCCCCGGCGAGCGACTGGGCGACGCTGTCATGCAGGTCGCGCGCGATATTGCCGCGCAAGCGGTTGGCGGCGGCTTCCCGGGCAAGCGAGGCGATTTCCTCCTCATCGATCCCATGGCCGATCTCGCGGGCGAGCGCGCGGCACAGTTCGAGATGGTCCCGGCACAACCCTGGAATGCCGGTCAGCACCACCTGCCCCACGCCGGTCGTGCCCACGATGGGGAAGCAAAGTCCCTGGGAAAGCCCCAGATGCCGGGCCAGTTCCGGCCCGGTTGCATTCCGCTCCGCCTCGAAGCGCCCGCCCGGCAGCAAGCGAAGCATGCGCTTGTGCAGGCAATCGAACAGGGTCGGCGCGATATCGGCGCCTAGGTCGAGCATTCCGGGCGGCAGATGACGCACTCCGCCCGCCAGCGCGCCCGCCGTATGCAGCGTGGCGCCTGGCTCCTCGACGCTTTCCCACGCGATCGCCGCCCCGGTCGCGCCCGAAGCTCCCACCACATAGATGAGCGCCGCATCGAACGGCGACATGGCCTGCGCTGCCGGAGCGGGCGAGAATTTGGCCACCATCGGCGCGGCGCGTTGCAGGGTGAACCAGGTGACGAGCAGCGAGAGTACCAGCATATAGCTGGCCCGGCGGATATATCTGGCCAGAATCCCGGCAAGCTCGTCCCAATGGAGGAACAGGCCCATGGCGAGGTAGAGCAGGCTGAGCGCCGCCGCCGTCGCCAGCGTGGCGCGCCAGTTCCAGCGCAGTGCCGCCGAAATGGTCATGAAGACGAAGAAGGCGAAATAACCGCTGACGAAGTCGGCCGAGCCACCCTCCGTGCAATAGAGCGCGGCCATGAACAGGCCGATGTCGATCAGGAAGAATGGCACGGTCAGCCGGTAATCGCGCCACCAATCGACCCAGGCGATGTGGAACACGGCCACGGCGAAGGCGAGATAGGCCGCCAACAGGATGTAGCACCACCGCCCGCCCCGCTCCGGCTGCTCCGGATCGAGCCAGACCCACAGGACGAACAGCAGTGCCAGCGCGATGCGCCCGGCCGCGATCACACGGCTGGACCTGTTCTCGAATAGCTTGCCGATCACACCCGCTGCCGCCCTGCCCCGTCTGAAAAAACGGATGCCACAATTCCCCCGCTCGTCAAACGCCGCGGCTCGTCGGCGAGGGAAGTTGGCACGAGACTGTTACCGCGCTGCATCTTCTGCGTTGAGCCGTTCGACTTCTCGGCGCCAAGGTTTCCAGCCCAGCCATGTCACTGCCAGAGCGGCCGGCAGGAACACGATGTGCAGCAGCATGATCGACCAGCGCAGATCGTCGGGCGAAGTAAAGATGTAGTCCGTAGTCACGCCGGTCACCACGGGCCCAAGCCCCTGCCCGATCACGGTGAAGATGAAGAGATAGAGCGCCATCACCTGCCCGCGAATCTGGCTGGGCGTCACGATCAGCATTACCGCGTTGAGCATCGGCCCGCTCATGCCGAGCGTCAGATAGCTTACCGCGTTGAAGGCCACGGCCAGTTCGGGCGTAGGCATGACCGGCATCAGGATCGCAAACGGGATCGCGATGAAGCGGGTATAGAGAATTACCCGGAACGCGCCGTCCGCCTTTCCGCGCGCCTGGAACCACTCGACCCACTTGGCCCCGAGATAAAGGCCAGTGAGCATCGCCACTAACGAGACGACGCCTGAGACCATACCGTAGGTGGCAGGCGACCAGCCATAGGTTCGCTCGAAGAAGGCGGCCCCCCAGGCCCTTCCGCCCGTATCGAGCGAACCAAGCGTCAGGCCGATGAACATTGGCCCGAAAATGGCAAAATTGCGCCACAGGAACGAAAGAGCACCGACCAGCGGCACCTTGGATACTTCCTTGCGCATGGCAGTGCGGGGCGGTTCCTTCACCGTCAGCAGCAGGAAGGCCACCAGCACGCCGGGCAAGCCCACGGCAAGGAACACCACCTGCCAGGGCCGCAATTCGCCCAGCAAAGGCAGGCTGGGCGTGCCGATAGAGGCAACCAGCCAGATCATCGCCCCGCCCAGCAGCAGCGAAAGCCCCGACCCTGCAACCGAGCCGATCTGCAGGGTCGCCACCGCGCGCGGCAGCTTATCGCGCGGGAAATAGTCGGCAACGATCGAATAGGCCGCCGGTCCGTTCACCGCCTCGCCCGCACCGACCACGAAGCGCGCGACGAAGAGTTGCATGAAATTCGCGGCGAGCCCGCAGGCAGCCGTCGCCATGCTCCAGACGAAAATCCCGACGGAAATGATCCAGGTGCGTTTCCAGCGGTCGATCAGCGTCGACAAGGGCACGCCGAGAACGACATAGAACAGCACGAAAGCCGGGCCGAGCAGCAGGCTGGCTTCCGTGTCTGTCAGCTTGAAATCGGCAATGATCTGCTGGATCAACAGGCCCAGAATACCCTGGTCGAGCATCGCAAAGGTGGTCGTCAGTGCAAGGACCCCAACCGCGTACCAGCCCTCCCGCGCAGGCGGATATGCGCCAGTGGCAACAGGCGCGGTTTCTCGCACGCCATCGGTGGCAATCGTGGCCATCACTTCTCCCCTTCGGCAGCCTTCCCGGGCCGCTTTGTCGTTGCCCCCCGATTGACGGACATGGACCCGACCGAGGCCGGGTAAATCCATTCCGGAGCCATCATGGCCGCCCCGGCCGCACATAATGCCGCCATGCCTGATCGCGCGGCCGGAAAGGCCGGTTTTCGAGGTTTGGGAAGATACGGCCGGGAAGAAATCAACGCCTTCCATCCGGGCACGGGCCTACACCGACAGCCGCCTTCCCTGCGCACCTGTTTGCGGCGCTTGCCCGAGGTCTAGGGGCGCCCCTTGCCGCTGTCAATTTGGCGACGACACCGCCGAACCGCCGCGCCGCTAAACCTCCGGAGTGGAGGTGTCGCGCCTTTCCTACGGATGTCCCGATAGGCTCTTTGGGACCTCAATCAGGTTCTCCGGGGGGGAAATATGCCGGGTCTCGTCGACTCTGCTACCGCAATACTCGCATCTGCGGAGCGCAGGCTCGAAGCCGCCGCGCAAAACGTCGCCAATGCGTCCACGCCGGGCTTCAAGCGGCAGGCCAGCTTTGCCGAGGCGATGGCATTCGCGGATCGGGCGGACAGTTCCCTGCCCGCGCAGAAGCATTTCGTCGATTTCACGCAGGGGCGCCTGACCGAAACCGGCCGCAGTCTGGATCTGGCGATCGATGGGCCGGGCCTGCTGCGCCTGCGCGACGGCGAAGGCTTCGTCTACGCTCGTGGCGGCTCCTTTGCGCTCGACGCGGAGGGGCTGCTCGCCGATCCCACCGGGCGTGTGCTGCAGCAGGCAGGCGGCGGAGACCTTGCGCTGACGGGCGGGTCCTTCGAGGTACTGGAAGACGGCACAGTGCTGGAAGACGGGCTGCCCGCCGCGCGGATCGGACTTTACGAGGCAGGCGATCCCGCGGCTTTGAACGCACAGGGTGGCTCCGCCTTCACCACGCCTGAAACCGCGATGGCGGATGCCGAAGCATCGCAGATCCGCCAGGGGTTCCTCGAAAAATCCAACGTGACGATGAGCGACGAGATGGTCGCCATGATGTCCAGCCTGCGCCAGGCCGAAAGCGGCGGGCGGGTGATGCAGTTCTATGACGAGTTGATCGGCCAGGCGATCACCACTTTCAGCAGGAGCGGGCAGTGAACGGGGCTTTCGAAGTGGGCGCCGCGGCGCTGCAGGCACAGCAGCGCGCGCTGGAAGTGCACGCCAACAATATCGCCAACGTCAACACGCCCTCCTTCAAGCGGACCGAAGCGCGCTTCGCGGAGGTGCTGGCACGCAGCGCGGAAGGGGTGGAGGCAAATACTCCCAAATCTACGGCGCTGACTGGCTTTGGCGGCGTGCGGATGGTGCCGGGCGAGATGCTGTTCGCGCAAGGCACACTGAAGCCCAGCGGCAATGCGCTGGACCTCGCAATCGACGGGCGCGGCTTCGTGGAACTCGCGGGACCGGGCGGGGAGACGCTCTATTGGCGCGGTGGGCGGCTGCGCGTGAATGAGGACGGCCTGCTCGCGACCCTTGCCGGAATTCCCCTGCAAGCAGGCCTCGTTGTGCCCACCGATGCGGAAGAACTGACCATCGCGCAGGACGGCGTAGTGAGCGTGCGAACCGCGACGGATGAAAGTATCGAAATCGGGCAGATCTCGCTCGTCAGACCGGAACTGGAATCCGCCTTCGAACGGCTCGATGGCGGGCTTTACCGGGCCAGTGAAGAAGCGCGTCTCATCGATGCCCGTCCGGGCGAGGATGGCGCAGGCCGCATCGTCCAGGGCAGTGTGGAGCAATCCACGGTCGAACTGTCCGCCGAAATGGTCGAGATGCTGATGGTCCAGCGCGCCTTCGCCGCCGATGCGCAGATCGTCCAGGCGGCCGACCAACTCGCCGCCATCACCAACACGCTCAGGCGCTAGGCCATGAGGTCGACAGCGGTACTCCTGGTGGCTGTGGCCGCCTGCGCCAGCGGCGGGTCCGCGCTCGCGGCGGCGCGAGGCGAATGCTTCGCTCTGGCCCAAGGCGTCGGCGCGGGCGAATTCCTGACTGCCGAAATGGCGCAAGCGATCCCATGCCGCGACGAAAGGCCGGACCTGCCCCTTGCTTTCGACCGCGACGCGGGCGCCCCGGTCGCCAATGAAGACCTGCCCGCCGGAACCTATCTCGGGCAGATAGCACTCAGGCCGGGCAGTATCGCCAGGGCTGGCGAGACACTGCAACTGGTGATCCGCCATGGGCCAGTGATCGTGGAGCGTGAAGTGCGCCCGATCCGTTCCCTGCGCGCGGGCGAGCGCGGCTTCGTGCGAGCGGCAGATGGCGAAGTGCTGACCGCGCGCTTCTTGGATGCAGGCAGCGCCGAATGATCCGCCCCGCCCTCCTCCTTTTTGCCACTCTCGCCGGTCTGGCCGCCCTGCCTGCACAGGCAGAACAGCTCTATCGCGGCACCGGCTGGCCAGCTGTGGCCAGCGATCGCAAGGCAATGGGCATCGGCGATGCGGTCACGATCCTGATCGTCGAGACCACCCGCGCCAGCAGCAGCTTGCAGAACAATTCCTCGCGCAAGTCGCAGACCGGCGGCTCCTTCCAGGCAGGCGGGATCGACGAAAACGCCTCGATCCAGTTCGGCGGCTCCTATGCCGGGCGCGGCGAAGTGGTACGCGCCGAACAATTCGTGGCGCAGATCTCCGCCAATGTCGTGGAACTGGCGCCCAATGGCGATTTCGTGATCGAAGGCCGCCAGCAAATGCTCATCAATGGCGAGGAGACGACCATCGCCGTGCGCGGCCGCATCCGCCCGCAGGACATCAGCGCGGATAATCTCGTCTCCTCCTCCCGCATCGCCGACGCGCAGATCGATTATGACGGCAAGGGCTTCGTCAGCCGCAGCGCGAAACCGGGCCTGCTCAACCGCATCTTCAGCTTTCTGGGGATCGGCTGATGGGCTGGCGTCTGGCATTCCGCATGGCCGTGCTGGCCACCTTGTGCACACTCTCGGTGCCCCTCAGAGCACAGGAAGTGCCGTTGAAGGGCCTTGGTCGGTTCGACGGCTGGCGGGACAATGCACTGATCGGATATGGCCTCGTCACCGGTCTGGCCGGGTCCGGCGACACCCGCCGCAATGAAGTGACGCGGCTGGCGCTACGCAACGTCCTCTCCCGCCTTGGTACCGCTGTCAGCGAGGAACAGATCAACAGCCGCAATGTCGCGGTGGTGATCGTCACGGCTACCTTGCCCGCCTCTGCCAATCCGGGCGACCGGATCGACGCTATCGTCTCTTCCATCGGCGATGCCCGCTCACTTGCCGGGGGGACCTTGCTGATGACCCCGCTGATGGGTCCGGACCAGCGCCCTTATGCGCTGGCACAGGGCGCGCTGACGGCGGGCGGCTATGATTTCGAGACGAACCTCAACCGCCAGCAGCGCAATTACCCCACTGCCGCCGTCCTGCCCGGCGGCGCAACAGTGGAAGCGCCGGTGGATACCCGCCTGCTGTCCGCGCAAAGCACTGTCTCCTTCCTGCTGGCACAGCCGGATTTCACCACCGCCCAACGCGTGAGCGAGGCCGTCAACGCCAGCTTCGGCCGCCCCATCGCCACGGTCCGCAATGCGGACGAAGTAGTGATCGCCTATGATCGCGGTCCGGCGGAACTGGCGGCTTTCCTCTCACGTATCGAGAATATCCCGGTCACCCCTGACCTGTCCCCGCGCATCGTCATCAACGAGCGTACCGGCACGGTCGTGGCCGGATCGGGCGTGCGGATTTCCGGCGTGGTGATCTCTCAGGGGGACATCAAGGTGACCATCGTCACCGAGAATTACGCATCGCAGCCCAGCTTCATTTCCGGCTTCGCCAATGACGTTTCCAGCCTGATCGTGACCAATACCAAGCTGGAAGTCGAACAGGGCGCAAACGACGCCGTGATGAGCTTTCCCAACACCACCGTGGGCTCGCTGGTGGAAGGGCTGGCGCGGGCGAAGGTCGATACCAGGCGCATGATCAGCATCCTGCAGGCGATCAAGGCCGCAGGCGCGCTGCATGCCGAAATCGTGGTTCAATAGGAGGAACGTGGGATGGACCAGCTTTCCGCCCTGCTTGTCGTCAAAGCGCTGGACGGGCTCGCCCTGCGCGCCTCGGCCATTTCGCAGAACGTCGCCAATGCCAATTCACCGAATTACACGCCTTTGCGCGTGAATTTCGAGGGTCAACTGCGCGATGCTGCCAAGGCGGGCCCAGAGGCCGTGCGCGATCTCCAGCCGCAATTCACGCAGGATATCAGCCGGGCCGGACAAGGCAGTATGCGGCTCGATCTGGAACTGGCGAGCGCTTCGGAAACTGCCCTGCGCTATGCCGCGCTGGTCGATGTTCTGAGCCGCCAGATGCAGCTTTCCCGCCTTGCCGTGACGGGAGGCCAGTGATGGACGCGATCGCGATCAGTCGCACCGGCCTCGACGTCGAATGGCGGCGGATGGAAATCATCGCCCTCAACCTCGCCAATATCAATTCCGGTGCCTCGGCGGACGGCACATCCTACCAGTCGCTAAGGCTGCGTTCCGGTCCGGCGGAAAGCTTCCGCACGGTGCTGGACGGCCAGCAAACGCCGGGTGGAGTGCGCGTCTATGGCGTGGAGCCGAGCGGCGCAGGCCTGCGCCGGGTCTATGAGCCCAGCCACCCGCAGGCCGACGCCAGCGGCTTTGTGACCTATCCCAATATCAGCCACGCTGAGGAAATGTCTCTGATGGTGAAGACAGCGCGCGCCTATGAGGCGAACCTCGTGGCGCTGGCGGCGGCGCAGCAGATCTATTCCAGCGCGCTCAAGATCGGACGGCAGGCATGAGCGTGCTCGATCCTGTGGCCGCGCTCGGCCTTTCGGATTCCGCCCCGCAGATTCTGCGGCTCGGCCTGCCTGCCCTGCCCTCCTCAACTGCGGCGGGTGTGAGCTTCCAGTCGGTACTTTCCGCCGGGCTCGACACGGTCAACCAGAAGGTCGCCCATGCGGATGACCTGGTACGGCAATTTGCGCTCGACGATTCCGTGCCGGTCCATCAGGTGACCATAGCGCTGGAAGAAGCCCGGCTGTCGGTGGAACTCGCCATGCAGGTCCGTACCCGCCTGGTCGAGACCTACCGCGAACTCATGAATATGCAGCTCTGACGCATGGAACGCAGGCAAATCCTTGTCTTCGGCGGTATTTTCACGGCCGTCCTGGCTGTTCTGGCACTCGTCTGGTTTGCTTTCCTGAGGCCTAGCTACGGCATGCTCTATGAAGACCTGCGCGAGGCGGATGCAGCCGAGATCGTCGGCGTGCTCGACAAGCAGGGGATCCGGCCCCCACCCCTTACGAAAGCCTCGCCTGGCGTGAATTGCAGGGCCGGGTGCGCGATCTGGTGGGCACTCTGCCGGAACGAGAGGCCTTCGTCATTCAGCAGCATTATCGCAACGGTGTGAGCTTCCAGCAGATTTCCATGCTGCTGGGCGTCAGCAAGGGGCGCATTTCGCAAATTCACAAGGCAGCACTGGACAGGCTCCGGGGGCTGGCCGCAAAGCTGCGTTAGGAGAACAGACAATGGAATTGTGCGGCGACGAGGACATGGCCGGGCTGGTCAGGCAGATGCAGGCCAGCGATACGGAAGATCTGGCGGCGGTGGACGCGATGCTGAAGCGCTTTCCGCAAGACCCGCGGCTGCACTTCATGCGCGGATCGATCCTGGCCGGGCGCAAGGAACCGCGCGAGGCCCATGCCGCGCTGGCCCGCGCGGTGGAACTGGCCCCCGATTTCGCCATTGCCCGCTATCAGCTGGGCTTCTTCGAACTGACTTCGGGCGAAGTGGATCAGGCGCTGTCCAGTTGGGGCCCGTTGCTGCGCCTGCCAGAAGACGCCTATCTGCGCAAATTCGTGGAAGGGCTGACCCATCTGGTGCGTGACGAATTCGAGCCCGCCCTTGCCCGCATGCGCGAAGGCATCGCGCTCAATCGCGAGAACGAGCCGCTCAACGGCGATATCCGCCTGCTGATGGCCGAGTGCGAGAAGGCGATGGCGGGCGGCAAAGCACAGGGGGCCGGCGGCGACGACGCCGATCTTTCGGCCACCTCTCTGCTGCTCGGCCAGTTCTCCGGCGGCCCGACCCGGCACTGACGGGCAGGCGCGATGACCCGCATCTCAAACGTCGATCAGGTGCTGATGCTGCTGCGCCAGCAATTGCAGCGCCTCGACAAATCCTCCCGCTCCCGCAAGGGCAGCGCGACTTCCACCACCGGCCCGCAGCGCCGCCCGCCTGCTGCCGGGCGCGTGGAGGCAGTGCTGCGTTCGGACGAGCTTTCGGATGAGGACCTAGCCCGCACGCTGGTAACGGCGCTGCTGGTCGATGAATTCGGCGAAGCGGCGGCGAACGATCCCGCCTTCCAGCGCATGGCAGGCGAAGTGCATCGCATAATCGCGAGCGACCCGCAGGCAAGCAGGCTGCTAGCAGACGCAATCAGGGGCGTGCGAGGGGCCGGAAATCCCGGCTAGACGAAACGGGAAGCGGCGATCTCTGTTTCAGCCAGAGCGGCCTCTGCTTGCCGCAGTTCCTTTTCCCGCTGGGCCTGCTCCCGGTCGATCACGATCTTGCGGGCCTTGTCGGCCATATCGCGCCATGCTGCTTCGGACCGCAAGGCACGCTCGCGCACATTGTCCAGTTGGGCCCGTTCGGCCTCTTTCGCGGCTTCTTCCGCACGCGCGATGTAGAATTCGTAGGTAAGTGCCACAGTCACCTCCACAAGTGGGAAATAAGACAGGGCGATCTCCCCGACGGCCGCAGGGCGACTGCCGGGGAGAACTGCTCGATCAGTCGGCGCTGCTCAGATTGATAGCCGCTTCCTTGCCGTTGCGGCCGGTTTCGACTTCATAATTCAGCCGCTGATCCTTGTTCAGCGTAGCCATGCCGGCTGCCTGGACAGCGGAAATGTGGACGAAGCTGTCCTTGCCGCCATCGTCGGGCTGAATGAATCCATAGCCCTTGTCTTCATTGAAAAATTTTACGGTTCCGATGGTCATGTGCGTTTCCTTTCAAGAAACGGTAGTTGCCGGCCGCGAGATTGCGGACCGGATCGTGCGTCAAGTCGTCAATTGAAAGGAAGTCGTCGTCGTGAAGATCAGGCCGATTTCTCGGCTTTGATCCGTAACCAGTTCGTCGAAACCCGTCGAAATTCAACGAGAGCAACATCACGCTGCCAGCTTTTGCCAGCAACGCAAATTCAAATTCGATCAGTAGCAGAAACCTGCGCCATGCTCCAGGCGCAGGCAGCGGCCGCTCCCAGCCTTTGCTGGAAGGTGCTGATCCGTCCTGCAATGCAGGATGCACGGGCAAGATGCGCAAGGCGATCGCCACGATCGGCGGCGGCATTCGCGCTCATCAAGGCCTGCTGGTGGGCGGCATATTCCCGGTTGAGGTCCATTTGCGATCTCCTTGTTTGCGCGGGAATGCTCCGGGCACGGCCGCAAATCGAAATTCGGTCAATCGACCATCGCCGCGACGAGGCGTCGCAATTCGATGGCTGAGAGCATTGCAGGAGCAGGCGAATGGCCCACATTACGTCCGAGGCTCATCGCGCCCTTGCGCGAAGAGAGTTTCTGGCGCGTGACAGCGCCGATAGAGACAATGTTCATTTTTTCCTTGCCGGGGGCCGTTTGCCACCGGTTCTTCAAAAGTGTCAGCGCCGGTTTCCGCGTTGGCGAGCACCTGTCGACCCCTGGCCCGGTGTTCGTTCGCGGAAGATGATCCGGCCCTTGGACAGATCATAAGGCGTCATTTCGACATGTACGCGGTCGCCAACGACCGAGCGGATCCGGTAACGGCGCATCTTTCCCGCCGTGTAGGCAATAATCCGATGCTCATTCTCAAGGGTCACGCCAAAGCGTCCATCGGGCAGGATCTCGTCGATCTCGCCGACCATCGTGATGAGCTCTTCCTTCGCCAATCCATTTCCTTGCGTACGAAAAACATCCGCACACGGGCGTATCCCGGCGCAGAGCCATGCAGCATGTAAAGGAAAGCGGAGCCGCCTCTGCGGCTATCAAATTCCGTCGCAAGCGACGTGAGGCAATTTTTATATAGAGTGATGTTGAAAAATTGCAAGGCGAACGAAAACTTCGCTCAAATCCTCGCCAATCCAGCGGCCTCGACTGGAGTTTCGACCGGCTCGCCGCGATCCTTGCGCTCGGAATAACGATCGACCAGCTGCCCTGCATGGGGCCGCAGCAGCACGGTGAAGCGGACCAGTTCCTCCATCACGTCCACGATGCGGTCGTAATAGCTCGATGGCTTCATTCGCCCGGCCTCGTCGAATTCCTCGTAGGCCTTGGCCACGCTCGACTGATTGGGGATCGTGACCATCCGCATCCAGCGGCCGAGGACCCGCAGGCTGTTCACGCTGTTGAAGCTCTGCGATCCCGCACAGACCTGCATCACCGCCAGCGTCCGCCCCTGCGTGGGTCGCAGGCCCTTATAGGCCAGCGGCAGATGGTCGATCTGGACTTTCATGACGCCGGTAATCTGGCCGTGCCGTTCCGGGCTGCACCAGACCTGCCCTTCGGACCATAGCGAATGCTCGCGCAATTCATGCACTGCCGGGTGATCGTCCCCCGGCACCTGATCGGGCAGAGGCAGGTCGACGGGATCGAATATCCGTGTTTCGCACCCGAAGAATTGCAGCAGGCGCGCGGCCTCTTCCACTGCCAGCCGGGAATAGGAGCGTTCCCGCAGCGATCCGTAGAGCAGCAAAATACGCGGCGGCGGATCGAGGCTGCCCAGCCCTGCTGCAGGCGAGCGGTGCAGATATTCGGGCTTCAGCGCCGGGAAACTCGACGGATCGGGCAAGTCGCGCAGACGGCTAGTCACTGGTGCATTCCTTCCGGCATCGTATCGGCAAACCAGCGGCGGCCGATCCAGAGCGCGACATTGACGAGGCCGATCAGCACCGGGACCTCCACCAGCGGACCGATCACGGCGGCGAAGGCCACTGGGGAGGCAAGGCCGAAGGCAGCGATGGAAACGGCTATGGCCAGTTCGAAATTATTCGACGCTGCCGTGAAAGACAGTGCCGCGGCGCGCGGATAATCCGCCCCGGCGAGTTTCGACAGCGCGAAGCCCAGCACGAACATGGTGACGAAGAAGATCACCAGCGGCACGCCCACCTTCACTGCATCCATCGGCAGGGCCAGGATTTCCCCGCCCTTCAGGCTGAACATGGCGACGATGGTGAACAGTAGCGCGATCAGCGTGACGGGGCTGATCGCGGGCAGAAAGTGGTGATCGTACCAATCGCGCCCCTTGCGGGCGATCAGCGTGCGCCGCGCCAGATAGCCAGCCGCGAAGGGCACGCCGAGATAGGTCAGCACTGCCTTGGCGATAGTGGCGAATTCCACGTTCACCACATGCGCGTCCAGCCCGAAGACCGGCGGCAGAACGGTAAGCAGCAGCCACGCGTAGGGGGTGTAGAAGAATATCTGGAACAGCGAATTGAACGCCACGAGCCCGGTGACATATTGCGGATCGCCGCCCGCCAGCTGGTTCCATACCAGCACCATGGCGATACAAGGGGCGATTCCGATTAGGATCAGGCCGGTCATATATTCGGGCGAATTGCCGAGGAACGTGACCGCCAGCGTGAACATCAGCGCCGGGCCGACGATCCAAGCCAGCACGAAAGACAGCCCCAATATCCTTGTGTCGCGAAACACCAGGCCCAGTTCTTCATATTTCACCTTGGCCAGCGGCGGGAACATCATCAGGATCAGGCCAATGGCGATGGGAATATTGGTACTGCCCCAGGAAAGGTCCTCGATCGCGCGGGGCAAGCCTTCAAACGTCGATCCCAGCGCCACGCCCAGCGCCATGGCGAGAAATATCCAGAGCGTCAGATAACGGTCGAGAAACGACAAGCGCCCGCGCGCGGCTGGAGTGCTCACTCGTGGCTTCCCGCGAGCGAACTGGCGCCTTCGGAGCGGCCGATCTCCTTCAGCTTCTGGCGCATCGCCATTTCGTCAATCGCGGCGTGAGGCAGCGCGAGGAACAGATCGATCCTCCGGGTGAGATAACGCAGCGCCTGCATGAAGGCCTCGCGCTGGCCCTCGCCCTCCACCGCAGCCGGATCCTCGATGCCCCAATGGGCCGAGATCGGTTTACCGGGCCATACCGGGCAACTCTCTCCCGCCGCATTGTCGCACACGGTGATGATGAAATCGAACTGCGGCGCATCCGGCCCGGCGAACTCGCTCCAGCTCTTGGAGCGCATGCCTGACGTCTCGTAACCAAGTCCCTGCAGCACCGAGAGCGCCATGGGATGCACTTCGCCCTTGGGCTGACTGCCGGCGGAATAGGCGTGAAAGCGGCCCTCGCCCAGCTTGTTCATCAGCGCTTCGCCCAGGATCGAACGGGCACTGTTGCCGGTGCACAGGAACAGGACGTTGTAGGTCTTGTCGGTCATGATTTCAGCCTCAGGCTTTGCAGGCGATCTGGCCGATGAGGCCGGAACAGATTTCGGGTTCGCCCTGGCAACAATCCTGCATCAGGAAGGACAGCAGCTTCTGCATCCCCGCAAGATCGGCGCGGTAACGGATGGTGCGGCTCTGCCGCTCGGCCGTGACCAGCCCTGCCCGCGCGAGAAGGGCAAGATGGGTGGAAAGCGTATTGGCCGGAACGTCCAAAGCCTGCGCAATCTCGCCTGCCGGCAGGCCCTCGGGCTCATGCCGCACGAGCAGGCGGAAGGCCTCCAGCCTTGTCTGCTGGGAAAGCGCCGAAAGGGCATCGAGAGCGGCAAACAAATCCATATTTCGAGAAATATCGAATCATTTGCCGGATGCAAGCCTCGTCTCTGCATGGAGCGAAAGAAATTGAGCGTGGCCCATCAAGAATGCGCGCGGGCGACAAGGCAGGTTCGCCCCATATCAAAACGGAGCAAACCCTGCCGATGGACCTGCCTTTCGACGTCGAATTGCTCACCCCCCACATGGGCGCCATCATCACCGGCGTGGACATCACTGCCCCGGTGAGCGAGGAACTGGCGGAGGCTTTGCGGCAGGCGCTGGCCGATTATCTGGTGATCTTCTTCCGCGATCAGCCGCTGAGCCACGAGGCGCATCGCGATTTCGCGCGGATTTTCGGACCGCTGCATATCGGCAAGGCTGCGGCGGCATGGGCGATGAAGGATTATCCCGAAATTGTGGCCATCCATGCCGATGCGGATTCCAAATATGTCGCGGGGGAAGCCTGGCACAGCGACATGAGCTGCGATCCGGAGCCGCCGCTCGGCTCCGCCCTCTATCTCCACACCGTGCCGCCCACCGGCGGGGACACGGCCTTTTCCAATATGTTCGCCGCCTATGATGCGCTGTCAGACAAGATGAAGGCCTATCTCGAAGGGCTGACCGCCACGCACGATGCCCGCCGCAATTTCGGCGACATTGCCCCGCCCGGATCGGAACTGCCCAAATCGTCCCACCCGGTGGTGCGCACCCATCCCGTTTCGGGCCGCAAGGCGATCTTCGTGAATGACGACTTCACCACCAAGATCGACAACCTCCCCCGCGAGGAAGGCGATGCGATCCTGGCCTATCTCTACCAGCATGTGCAGCAGCCGCAGTTCCAGTGCCGCTTCCGCTGGAAGCCGCATTCGGTGGCCCTGTGGGACAATCGCTCCGTCCAGCATTCCGCCATCTGGGATTACTTCCCGCAAACCCGATCCGGCTACCGGGTGCAGATCGCAGGGGACAAGCCGTTCTGATGACCGACACCGCCGCCGCCACGCCCGCCCCGGTCGATACAATCATCCGCAACTGCATGGTGGTGACGATGAATGCCGAAAGGCAAATCATCACCGATGCCGCCATTGCCATTACCGGGGACCGGATCAGCCATGTCGGCAAGACCTCCGACATCCTCCCCCTCGTCACGCCCAGGGAAGTGGTGGACGGCAGCCGCTTCGTCATGACGCCGGGCTTCGTCAACGGCCATATCCACATCACGGGCGAGCCGATCACGCGCGGCTTCGTGCCGGACGATACCGGCTGGCACGAGAATGTCTGGCAATGGCTCGTCCCCCTCTATCAGGCGCAGGAGCCGGAGGAGGAGGCGACCTCCGCCACGCTCGCCGCGCTGGAGATGATGCGCACCGGCACGACCTCCTTCCTCGAAGGCGGCACGGTGCGCCATATCGGCCCGGTGGCCGAGGCCCTGCACGCCAGCGGCATTCGCGGCCGCATCGGCAAATGGACGGAAGACCGCGCCTTCGACCCGTCCGAAAGCCAGAGTGCCAAGACCGACGCCGCCATCCGCGCCATGGAAGAAGCCGTCGCCACCCTGACCGGCAGCGATGGCCGGATCGACGTATGGCCCCTGCTGGTCGGCCACGTCACCGCGACCGACGAGATGTGGCAGGCCGCCGTCGCGCTGGCCAAATCCAAGGGCGGGCGCGTGGCTGCGCATATGAGCCCGGTCGAGGCCGATCCCGAATGGTATCTGGCCAATGTGGGCCGCCGCCCGATCATCCGCCTGGCCGAAATCGGCGCGCTCGGCCCCGAAGTCTGCCTCACGCATGCCGTCCATCTGGACGATGCGGAAGTGGCCGCCCTCGCCAGCTTCGGCGCCAATGTCGCCCATTGCCCCATGTCCGGGCTGAAAGGCGCCTATGGTCTTACCCCAGCGGGCAAGTTCCCCGAATTGCAGGCCGCGGGCGTGAACCTGATCCTGGGCACGGACGGCAACAATAATTCAAACAGTTCCGACCTGATGCGCGCCTCCTACCTCGTTGCGGCCCTGTTCAAGGACGCACGGCGCGATACCGCCGCCTTCCCCGCGCATGAGGCGCTGACCATGCTGACCCTCAACGGCGCAAAGGCGCTTAACATGGCGGACAGCATCGGATCGATCGAAGTGGGCAAAAAGGCCGACCTCGTCCTCCACGACACGCAGCGGCCCGAATGGCAGCCCCTGTTCAACGTGGTGAACCAGCTGATCTGGTCAGCCGACGGCAGGGGCGTCCACTCCGTATGGATCGACGGCAAGCGCGTGATCGACAATCACCGCTCCACCACTATCGACGAGGAAAAGCTCTACGCCGAAGCCACACGCGCCGGCAAAGCCGTGATCGCCCGCACCGGCCTGCCGGACAAGCAGGTCTGGCCGGTGATCTGAGCGGGCCAAAGATCCCAAGGTCGGTAATTCTGGGCCTCTGATCCAGGGGTGAAGTGTCACCCGAAAGTGACGCAAAACACCCCCCGAAACTTTTCGCACGATCCTCCCGTAAGGCCCGGTTTCGAGAGGTTTTTCGGCCTTGCCTGTTGGATTGGGTGTGACCTTTCGTTTTGCAGTTTCGTGCAGCCTGCGCGCGGCCCGGAAATCCGGGCTGTGGTGGGCGCGAGAGGCGTAGGGCGAGGCGGAGGCGTGGCTGTCCATCGCGCAGGATAAACGCGATTTTGGGGCGTGTAGGAAAGTGGTTTGTGGCGATATGTCAAATATCGCGTTTCCGAAGACAACTCCCGCCAACAATGCTGTCATTTCCTGCGTCGGATTGGCTCGTCGGAAGCCGCCCTTAATTCAGGCGCTCGTCGTGCGACTGAGAGGCGGCTTCAGTGGTGCGCTGATTAGACGCTGACATGACACCTACACTTGGCTATCACTTCTTCTGCAAACGGAAGGGTATTATGCTGGAAGAAATTGCGCACGATAAGCTGTCTAGAGTGGCCGCAGCCAATCAGCCAATGTTCGCGACAGAGCCGGACTACGATGCGCTTCAGCGAAAAAAGGCAGAAATCCTTGAGGATTGGAAAGAATTAAGCGCAACTGACAAAAGCGCCTACCGAGACCTCGGAGAATTTGAAAAGCGGAAGGGCCTACCTGATTTGAAAGATCCGGAGCTCATACCAGCTAAGAACACCTCCCTTGTACTGCGGGAAGTAAAGAGGCGCGTTGAGAGAGAAGATCCGTTAAGTCTCTTGGCTATCGAGCCCTTGGACTTTGAGGACGCAAGCTTAGAGCTTGCAGAAAGTTTGGAAAACGTAAACGAGTTACGAGAACTGTATAAGCTTCGAAAAGTTTCGGTCGGCAATAGTAGCAATGCCGGAATAACCGCAGAAGAAGCCTCTCGCTTAAAGAACTGCTTCAGCCAAGGACGAGAGCTTTTCATAGCCGGACGCAATGGCTCACTAATGGTGAAGCCACTAAATTTCTTTTACGCCCTCACCGCGTATACATACGGTATCATTATTCTAAATAATCCCCTTCGTTATCGGAAGGACATGCTGCCTGGCTCACATGGCATGTCTTATCTTCCAACTACAATTCAAGCACAATTTGGCGGCGACTCTGCCCGAGGAACTTTTAGCGACTTGGTTGGATCATTCCCGACACACTTGGTGAAAGTTCCCGGAATTTCATTCAATATCGATTGCTCCAAATCCGTCATGGAGTTTTATAATACCAAATTTGATGTTAGCCTTGGCACACTTTTAAGCCTGATACCAGAAATGTCAGACTATTTTAAACTCACAACAGGTAAGCAAAGTCGATGTTTTCCATTGGAGATCGTCAACGCCAATGACATCCGCAGTGTTACTTGGGAGTTTCAAATCGGTAATGGAGAGGTTCGACCAAATGCGGCATTGGTCGAACAGGCCTTTGACGGATTTGAAGTGGGAGAAAAACACGGAAAGACGATCGTTACCGTACCGGCAGCAAGAGCCGAACGAATAAATGCCATGATATACACTGACCTCAGGGGAAATCTTTGGTTTATTGAAAACCCCTTCTATCCAATAATACTTCCAGAAGTTGCCGTTCACTTTTTGATAACTAGCATGTTTTCAAACATTATGCGCTATCGCCCCGACGAATGGGGAAGCGTTTTACTTAATGAAGTTTCATCAAATATATCCCTATTAACTAGGCATTACTTTTCATCTTTTCAAAGAAAATTTCTACCCTTGATATTGAGGTCAACATCGCGCTACTTACCTTATGCAACTTGACGTTACTGGGCCAATAATTCTCCCGTCGCCATTCCAGCCACCCTTTTTCCGGCCATCCGCTTCAAAGCACGAAAAGTGAGTCTTCTAATGGCTAGAAGGGATCCGAAGCCGACGCGCTGCACTCTGTACGGAACGTCCGTCATTCCAATCTACGCTATTGACAGGAGCCGTTCCGAGTTGCCCCTAATTACAAACGACGTCACCAAACAAATCCTGCGGTCGCGCTCAGTCAATCTGGCTTATCTGTAGCACCAACAGCTCCGCGCCCCCACATAGCGCCATCCACGCAATCGCGTCCGGCCATCCACGCCTAACGGTTGCTTGAGCCCATTTCCATGATCCGCTGGGCGCCGCTCGGGATTGCCGTCGGCGCCACTCAGCAGGATCTGGACGAAGGCGGCGGAGAAGCAGTGGCAGCCTCCACTGACTAGGACGATGGGAGTTTCAGGCGTAAACACTACCTGAGATGTCTTTACCTCCCGAATATCTTGCTGCCCTTGCCCCATTGGCCGATGCCTTTTCTGCTTATGAGAAGGCTACCGGAAGAGTGGCCGTGCTGGTCGGCGGGGCGGCCGCTGCGATCCACACGGACGGTGCCTTCATGTCGGCAGATTTCGACGTGGTCGCAAGCAACGATGCCGCCTTCGTTCAAGCCATGGCCGCAGCGGGCTTCGTGGATGATGACAAGGCCCTGCACGGGCAAGGCGGGTGGTATCATCCGGCTCATCCTCAATTCGCCGTCGAGCAAGTTTCAGGTGGCTATTTCGATGGGCGCGCCGACAAGGCGCGGTGCCTTAAGCTCGTGGTTCGCGAAAATGCGGCAATTGTTCTGCCCGCTATCGAAGACATGATCGCTGACAGGCTGGGCCAGCATGAAGTTGCCGGGGGAGACCCGTCAATGCTGGAGCAGGCGCGCGCGCTTTATGTCCTCGCCGAGGGTTTAGACATTGCTTATCTCTATCGCCGTATAGTCGAGGAATCTGGTAATCCTGCGCATTTGGGACTATCTGGCACTTCATGAAGACGCTTGAACTCAACGGCTATCTTGCAGGCGTGAAGGCACGCAAGGCAAAGCTGGCACCTGATGGCATGGTGCCGGGAGTTGAGTCCTGCCGTAATAGCGGGGCGCGGCGCACTGCCGGGAAGCGGGCCGCGCTCAAGCGGGCCGACGCCCGGGCAAAGGCCGCGGGCCTTAAGCCCATCGCCTCAAACTACTGATTGAGCGGGTTTCGGCTGCGTTAACGCGGCTGACGCACAAGCCCTCCCCTCACCGCGCCATCCGCGCAATCGCGTCCGCAATCGTCCGGCCATCTGCGCCTAGGGGCTGCTTGAGCGCCATTTCCATGATCCGCTGGGCGCGCTCGGGATTGCCGTCGGCGGCGCTCAGCAGGATCTGGACGAAGGCGGCGGAGAAGCAGTGGCGGTCCAGCCGGAGGGCGACTTCGGCGCGGCGGGTGGCCTCTTCGCGCTGGCCCGTCAGCAGTTCCGCGACGGCGAGCGAGCCCTGGGCTTCGGCGAAAGTGCCGTCCAGCGCCACGGCCTGTTCGAAGCGGGTGCGGGCTGTGGGCAGGTCTCCCGCGATCAGGTAAGCCCATCCTGCCGCGATCCAGCTGCCGAGGTGATCGCCGAAAATCTCCGCGCCCTTGTCCAGCCGCCCTCCCGCTGTGGCCGCATTGCCTTGCAGCAGATCGGCCAGCCCCAGCCCCACCCAGGCGCGGGGGGAATTGGGGCTGAGCGCGAGGGCCTGTTCGAACATCGCCCGCGCCTCTTCCGGCTGCTGATCGCCCAGAGTGAGCGTGCCGAGCGTGGTGAGCGCATCGGGATGGGCGCCGCCCTTTTCCGCCATGGCGCGGGCCAGCACCTCGTCCTCCACATCCAGCGCGAGGACGGAGACGGCGGCGGCGAAGGGCGGATAATCGCCATGCTGCGCGAGGTGCGCGCGGGCGCGGTGCTCTGCCTTTTCGAAGAGGCCACTCGCGTGGAGCAGATGGACTTCGAGCTGGGCGGCCTGCGGCAGCGCCTCGGTCAAATCCTCGCTCAGCAGGGCCAGCGCCCCTTCATTGTCCCCCGCCAGCGCCTTGGCCCAGGCGAGGTTGAAGGCGAGGCCGTGATTGCCGGGATTGCGTTCCAGCAGGCCCGCGAAAGTCTCCGCCGCCAGTTCCGGCTCGCCACTGCGCATGGCGGCGATGGCCCATAGATTGCTGTCGGCATCGGTAAGCTCGCCAACATCGCGCAGGCGGGCGAACAGTTCTTTCGCCTTGGCCAGATCGCCCAGTTCCATCGCGGCGGCGGCGCAATCGCGCAGCAGGTTGGGATTATCGGGATCGTGCCCGAGGTAAGAGAGCAGAAGCTCCAGCCGGTTTTGTGTTTCTGCCTGCATCACGCCTCTACCTCGAGTACCTTCCGACCTATCCGGTCCATCGTGATTGCGTCAGGCAGCCTGCTGGGGAGGCGCAGCGCGAAGCTGGGGCTGGTCGCCCCAGCGAGCGATGCAACGCTGCCAGCGGGCTGCCTGACGCAACCGCTTCGCGGCGGGCCGAATTGGGCCCATTGCCGCGTCGAGAAGTCTTGAAAGATCGACATATTCCTGCGCCTTCTCTCCTTGCACTGAGCCCAATTCGGCTCCGTCACGATGAACCGGATAGGTCGGAAGGTACTCTGACCACATCGAATGAATGGAGCGCAATGCGCATCGGCACTTCGTCCACCGAGAGGACGGAAAGTTGCGGGATGGAACGCTGGGTCAGCCTCACCAGCAGCCGCCGGATCGGCCCGGCGCAGAGCAGCACCGGCGCCTTGCCCTGCCGCATCATCCCTTCCGCCAGTGGAGCAAGGCCGCGTAGCAATTGTTCGGCAAGGCGCGGCTCCATGCCCAGCGCCGCCGCCTCTGCCGTGCCAGCGCCCGCGATGATGCGGTTTTCCAGCCTTGGATCGAGGCTGAGGACGGAAAGATGCGCGTTCTGGCCTTTCAGCCCGTTGCAGATGGCGGTGCTGAGCGCCTGGCGGACCTTCTCCGTCAGTTCCAGCGGATCGCGCTCGCTGCGGCCGACATCCACCAGAGTTTCCACGATCAGGTCCAGATTGGCGATGGACACCCGCTCGCGCAGCAGGTTCTGCAGGATGCGCTGCACATCGGACAGGGTCATGATGTTGGGCACCAGTTCCTCCACCAGCCCCGGCTGGCGTTCCCGCAGGGCGTCGAGCAATTCGCCGGTGACGGCGCGGGTCAGCAGGCTGGGCGCCTCCATCCGCACGATCTCCACGAAATGGGTGATCATCACCGTTTCCGGGTCAATCACGCTGTAGCCTGCCTGCCCTGCCTCGTTCGCCATGGCGGGTTCGATCCAGGTCGCGGCGATGCCATAGGCCGGATCGCGCCCGGCCAGCCCGGCAAGGCGCGGGGCATTGTCGCTCTGGGCGATGGCCAGCATCCGGTCCGGGTGAAGCTGGCCACTGCCATAAGTGGTGCCGTGGATGTTCACGCGGTAATCCAGCCCGCCCAGATCGTCGCTCTCCACGAAGCGCACCGCCGGGAAGGCGAGGCCGAAGGCGCGTTCATGCGCGATGCGGCTGGTGGAGATACGCTCCAGCAGCAGGGCCTTGCGATGCGCCCATGCCTCCGCCAGCCGGGCACCGAAGGCGATTTCCAGCGGCGGCTGGGCCGTGGTGCCTGCGGGGGCCTGTTCCTCCTCGCTATCCTTGCCGATATCCTCCGCCTCTTCCCGGCGCAGCCTGCGGATGCGCAGCCAGGCGAACAGGGTGATGCCCAGCAGGATGGCGATGGGCCATTTGGGCATGCCGGGCAGCAGCATCAACAGGCCCATCACCGCCATCACGATCAGCGGAATGCGCGGTTCGGAGGCGAGCTGGCGGAAAATTTCCGTGCTCAGTTCCTTGTCCGCCGCCGAGCGGGTGACGATGATGCCGGTGGCGATGGAGATGATCAGCGCGGGCAGCTGCGTGGCAATCCCGTCACCGATGGTGAGCAGAGTGAACCGCTCCAAGGCCTCGCCCCAGCCCATGCCCATTTGCGCCACGCCCACGATCAGCCCGGCCACGATGTCGATCAGCAGGATGATGATCCCGGCAATCGCATCGCCCTTCACGAATTTGGAAGCGCCATCCATCGCGCCGTAGAAGCTGGCTTCCTTCTCCAGCTCCTCGCGCCGCTCAATCGCCTGCTTCTGGTCGATCAGGCCGAGATTGAGATCGGCATCGATGCTCATCTGCTGGCCGGGCATGGAATCCAGCGTGAAGCGCGCCGCCACTTCCGAAACGCGCTGCGCGCCGGAAGTGACGACCACATATTGCACCACGATCAGGATGAAGAAGACCACCAGCCCGATCACGAAATTGCCCTGCACGGCGTAATGGCCGATGGCGTCGATCACATCGCCCGCATCGGCGCCGGTGAGGATCAGGCGCGTGGCCGCGACGTTGAGCGACAGGCGGTAAAGCGTGGCGACCAGCAACAGCGAGGGGAAAGTGGAAAATTCCACCGGCTTCCTGACATAGAAGGTCAGCAGCATGATCGTCAGCCCGAAGCCGAAATTGATGATGATCGCCAGATCCAGCAGCGCCGGGGGAATAGGCGAGAAGAGGATCAGCAGGATCATCACCGTGCCGATCACCAGCACCAGATCCTTGTTCCTGCCCAGAAGCTTACCCATTATTTTCGGTCTCCTGCCGCTGGGCGGCATCTCGTCTCAATCTGGCGTAGTGGCGGGCAACGCCGTGGAAGTGGCTTGCGCCGATGGGCTGCCCGGCCTCGCATTCGCGGAACAGGGCGCGGGCCAGCGCCGGGTCGGCAATCACTGGCAGGCCCAGCAACCGGGCCTTGCGCTTCAACAATTGCGCGAAGTGATTGCGCCCCTTGGCCCGCACCACGGGCGCCGCCATCTCGCCCGGGCGATATTGCAGGGCGACCGCGAAATGTTCGGGATTGACGACGAGGAAGTCCGACCCTTCGAGCTTGCCCAGCCCTTCGGACTGCTTGCGCATTTCCTCATGCAACTGGCGGCGCTTCTGCTTGAGGCGCGGCTCCCCTTCCCGCTCCTTCGCTTCGCGCGTGATCTCCCGCCGGCTCATGCGCATCTGCTTGCGGAATTCGCCCCGGGCGATGATCTGGTCCAGCACCATGAAGGCGAAGGCCGCACCGAGGAACGCCAGCAGCAGGCGCGTGGCGGCACCGGACATGGCCCGGCCGAGCATGCCGGCATCGGCCATGCTGTCGGCATAGGTCCGCACCGCCCAGTCCAGCAGCAGCCAGGTGATTGCCGTATAGCCCGCCAGCTTGACGATGTTCTTGGCGGTTTCCTTGAGCATCCGCATGGAAAACAGGCGCTTGAGGCCCTTGGCCGGGTTGAGACGGCTGAAATCGGGCTTCAGCGGGGCAGTGGTGAACATGAAGCCGCGCAATTGCAGCAGTTCCAGCAGCACCAGCAGCGCCATGGCGACCAGCCCCAGAACGATAAGCGGCTGAAAGGCGGGCCAATAGAGCGCGCCGATAGTGGCCAGCACATCGGCCGGATCGCGCGTGCGGTCTATTCCCGAGGTGAAGCTGAGCCGCATGAGGTCCGCAATGCGAGCGGCGAAACCCTCGCCCGCGAACAGCACCACGGCGACGAGCGCGGCAAGGCTGCCCATGAAGCCGAGGTCCATCCCCCGCGCGACCTGCCCCTTCTCGCGCGCCTTGCGCAGCTTGAACGGGGTCGCTTCCTCGCTGCGGTTCTGTTCCTGCCCTTCCGCCATGCTCAGCCCCCCGCCCCCAGCAGGCCCGGCGCGCTTTCCATGGCCAGCCGCAACAGGCGCAGCGCCAGCCCGGTGGACAGCGCCAGCGCGACCGGAAGAGTGGCCAGCATGGCGATGGACTTCACCTGAAAGCCCAGCAGCAGCATGTTCATCTGCGGCAGGGTGCGCGACATGAAGGCGATGGCGAGATCGAGCAGGAACAGCACCAGCATCACCAGCGCGAACAGGCCGAGGGCGATGGAGAAGCTGGCGCCCAGCAGCACGCCCACGGCCGCCATATCGCCGCTGCGTAGCGCATGGCCCACCGGCAGCGCCTCCAGCGAGGCGGACCACAGGGCGAGCAGGTCGTACGGTCCGCCAGAGGTGAAGAAGATCAGCGCCGCGGCATAGGAAAAGACCGTCCCCGCCAGCGGCATCTGCGCCTGCGTGGTCGGGTCCGCCACGGTGGCAAGGCCGAAGCCCGCCTGAATATCCGCCGCGCCGCCCGCCCACTGAATTGCGGCAAAGGCGATCTGGAGGGACAGCGAAATCGCCATGCCGACCAGCAATTCGCCCGTGGCCAGCGACAGCAGCGATTGCCCCTGCCGCAAGGCGCCCAGCGCCGCATCGGAATTGCCTGCCACCAGCGCCATGCCGAGCGACAGTGCCAGCAACAGCCGGATCGGCACCGGCAGACGCAACAGAGTGAAAGGCGGCGCGAAGGCCAGCGTCGGCACGATGCGCAGGCTGACGAGCAGCACTGCCTCAAGAGTAAGGGCCAGATCCTCCACCCCGCCCGCCTAGTGACCGAGGCTCGGGATGATCATGTAAAGCGAGCGCGCGAAATCGGTCAGCCGCGCGAGCATCCAGGGGCCAAGCGCGACGAGCGTGAAGCCCGCCGCCAGCGTCTTGGGCACGTAGCTGAGAGTGATTTCCTGGATCTGGGTCGCGACCTGGAAGATCGAGATCAGCAGCCCGACAACCAGGGTAACGAGCAGCACAGGACCGGCAACCACCAGCCCCGTCCACAAAGCCTCATACAGGAAACCCAGCGCCCGATCCGCGCCCATGCCAAATCCCCCTTCTCGCGCGAATGCCTATGAAGGGGCGGCAGTGGTGCTCAAGCAGGGATAGGACGCCTTTCGTTCTATCTACCTCCAATTTGGAGGTGCTGCACCGCCACGGGACCGGGGCCAATCATCACGATCGTGAAAATTCCACTGGCTTGCGGTTGTCAAATGAGCGGCGCGGGATAATGAGATCGCATAAATTCGTGGGGGAGAAGTCATGTCGAAATTTTCGGATGAGTCGCGGGCGCCGAGCAATCCGGGCCGGCGCGAATTTCTTGGCGCAGCGGCTCTGGGCACAGGCGCGGCGCTGGCCGGTATCGGCGCGGGCGCAGCGACGGCTCAGGCTGCCGCGCCTGCGGGTCCGGCACCGCAGGTCGACTTCCCCAGCGATCCCCGCGCCTTTGCCGGCGGCCCTGCCGGCACCAATATCCGCGCCGAGATCGACCTTTACGATTGCGAAGTGGAAGGTGCCCTGCCTGCGGGCATCAACGGCACCTTCTTCCGCGTCGGGCCCGACCCCCAATATCCCAAGCCGAAAGAGCATGAAGGCGACATCATGTTCGACGGCGAAGGCCATGTCTCGATGTTCCGCATCAAGGACGGCCATGTCGATTACCGCACGCGCTATGCCAAGACGCAGCGCTGGAAGGCGCAGCACGAGGCGCGCCGTTCGCTGTTCGGCATGTATCGCAATCCGCTGACCGACGATCCCAGCGTCAAGGGCCTCAGCCGCGGCACGGCCAACACCCAGCTTTTCGTGCACCACAAGAAGCTGCTGGTGTTCAAGGAAGACAGCCCGCCGGTCTATATGGACCCGAACACGCTGGAAACGCTGGACGATTACTACACTTTTGGCGGCAAGCTGGACAGCCAGACCCACACCGCCCACCCGAAGATCGATTCCGAGACGGGCGAATATATCGGCTTCGGCTACGAAGCGAACGGCCTGTGTTCCAAGGACATCTGCGTGTTTTCCGCGGACCGGAACGGCGCCATCAACTGGCAGGTGAAAGTGCAGGCGCCCTATGCGGGCATGATGCACGACTTCGCGGTGACGCAGAAGCACGTGATCCTCTACCTCACCAACATGATCTCCGACATGGACCGGATCAAGGCAGGCGGCGTCCACTTCTCTTACGACAGCAAGACGCCCTGCTATCTGGGCATCATGCGCCGTGGCGGCGACGGGAAGGACCTGAAGTGGTTCACCGGGCCCAACCTGTTCTGCACCCATGTGATGGGCGCGTGGAGCGATGGCGACAAGGTGACGGTGGACATGGATGGCGGCGAAGGGAACCAGTTCCCCTTCTTCCCCAGCCTGCACGAGCCGTTCGATCCCGTGAAGGGCACCGGCTACGTCCGCCGCTTCACGGTGGACCTCTCCAGCAAGACGAATGACCGCTATCAGGCCGAAACGCTGTTCCCGCAGGTTTCGGGCGTGCTTTCGCGCCAGGATGACCGCTATCACACTGTGCCCTATCGCTATGGCTATCTGAACAGCATGGGCCCGGGCGGCGGCGCCTGGGCCGTGTTCGACCATCACACCGGCAAGGTGGAGATGGCGCGGGTGCAGGATTATTCGCTGTCCGAAATGACTTTCGTGCCGCGTAGGCAAGACGCGCCGGAAGGCGACGGCTACCTGATCGGCATGGGCAGCAGCCAGAAAGAAGCCGGACGCAGCGACTTGATCCTGTTCGATACGAAGGACATAGGCGCCGGGCCCGTTGCCCGCGTGAAGATGCCGTTCAAATGCGTCGGCCAGGTTCACGGCTTCTGGGCGGATTCGAGCGACCTACCAACCCCTGCATGAGTGCGATGAATATGAAGACGATCTGGCGCGGCGCGGCCGCTGCCCTGCTGATGCTGGCCGGTGGCGCGGCCATCGCGGGCGCAGACCATGGTTCCACACCCGCATGGGTGGACGAGGCACGCATGGCCGCGCCCGAAGACAGCCAGTGGCTGAGCGGCGGGCGCACTTATGACGAGCAGCATTTCAGCCCGCTCACCCAGATCAACGATGGCAATGTCGGCCAGCTTGGCCTTGCCTGGTATGCGGACATCGACACGGAACGCGGGATGGAAGCCAGCCCGCTGATGATCGACGGCGTGCTCTACAACGTCCAGCCGTGGAACATCGTCACAGCCTATGACGCGAAGACCGGCCGCCAGCTGTGGCGTTTCGATCCGCAGGTGCCGCTGCGCTTCGGCCGCCTGGCCTGCTGCGACATCGTCTCGCGTGGGATCGCTGCCTGGAAGGGCAAGATTTACGTCGCCACGCTGGACGGGAGGCTGATCGCGCTCGATGCGAAGACGGGCAAGCAGGTCTGGTCCACGCTGACGGTCGACAATTCCAAGAACTACACCATCACCGGCGCCCCGCGTGTCTATGAAGGCAAGGTGGTGATCGGCAATGGCGGCGCCGAAAAGGGCGTGCGCGGCTATGTCAGCGCCTATGATGCCGAAAGCGGCGAGATGGCGTGGCGCTTCTACACCGTGCCGGGCGATCCCACGCTGGGCTTCGAGGACGAGGCCATGGAGCGCGCGGCCGAAACCTGGACGGGCGAATGGTGGAAAGCCGGTGGCGGCGGCACCGTTTGGGATGCTCTCGCCTTCGATCCGGAAACCCATCTGGTCTATATCGGCACCGGCAACGGATCGCCCTGGGTACGCAAGTGGCGCAGCCCCGGCGGCGGCGACAATCTGTATCTCTCCAGCATCGTGGCGCTGGACATGCGCACCGGCAAATATGTCTGGCACTATCAGACCACGCCAGGCGAGGAATGGGACTATACTTCCACCCAGCAGATGATCCTGGCCGACCTCCCGCTGAACGGGAAGACGCGCAAGGTGATCATGCAGGCGCCGAAGAACGGCTTCTTCTACATCCTCGACCGGGTGACGGGCGAATTGCTCAGCGCCGAGAAATTCGTGCCGATCAACTGGGCCACTCACGTTGACATGAAGACCGGCCGCCCGGTGGAAAATCCGGCTGCGCGCTATGGCGAAAAGCCGGTGCTGGTCTCGCCCGGCGCGGGCGGCGGCCACAATTGGAACCCGATGGCCTACAGCCCGCTGACCGGGCTGGTCTACCTGCCGGTGACCGAGACCTACATGGGCTATGCCGCGGCTTCCAGCTTCGATCCCGCCAACCCCGGCACGGGCGCGAGCTACACGGGCTATGAGGAAGAGCGTAAGGCGATCACCGAATATGCCGACAAGCATTCCAAGGCCTGGCTTTCCGCATGGGACCCGAAGACCCAGAAGGAAGTCTGGCGCGTGCCCTCCCCGCTCAAGGGCAGCGGCGGCGTGCTGGCGACGGGGGGCAACCTCGTCTTCGAAGGCACCATCGGCGCCACTTTTGCGGCCTATAATGCCAAGACGGGCGAGAAGCTTTGGGAATTGCCGGTGCAGAACGTGCCCATCGCGGCGCCGATCAGCTATTCGGTTGATGGCGAGCAATATATCGCGGTGAATGTCGGCTGGGGCGGCGGGCTCGCCCATGTGGAACGCTCCGCCTATGCGGCGCTGTTCCTGTCCAAGCCGCGCCTGCTGGTGTTCAAGCTGGGCGGCAAGGCCACTCTGCCTGCCCTGCCCGAACAGTCGCGCGAAGTGCCCGAACTGCTGGCCCCGCCCAAGGTGACCGGCAGCGCGGACATGGTGGCAAATGGCGAGCAGCTCTATGGCGCCAATTGCGCCCTGTGCCACGGCGTCGCCGCGCGCGGCGGGGTGAAGGACCTGCGGCACATGTCGCCGGAAACCCACAAGGACTTCCTCGACATCGTGATCCGCGGCAAGCGCGAGGCGAACGGCATGGCCAGCTTCGCCGACCTGCTTTCCGCCGACGAGGCCGAGGCCATCCACCAATATGTGATTTCGAGAGCCAATGCCGACTGGGAAGGCAACTGAGATGAGAGGGGAACGCATTATGGGCATCCGGCCCGCAAAGACGATCTGCCGGGCCGCGCTTGCCGCCGCCCTGCTGCTGGGCGCCACTGCCCCCGCCGCCGTGAGCGCGGAAGGCATCTACGCGCGCGATTATGCCGAGGACCGGGCCGAGATCGAGGATCTGATGGCCCGCTATCTCTTCGCCATCGATTATTTCGACTGGGACGCCTATGTCGCCACCTTCGCCGAGGACGGCGAACTGGAATTCGCCAGCGGCACTTCCAAGGGGCGCGATGCGATCCGCAAGGCCGTATCCAGCTTCAGCGAGAATATCGGCAAATATTACCACACCGAAGACGGCAAGCCCGCCAAGCTGCGCCACGTGATCCTGCAATCTTCTATCCGCGTGGAAGGCGATCGCGCATGGGCTCGCTCGCTCTGGGTCGAAATGGCCAATGACGGGCCGGGCGACACCATGAAGATGGGCACTTACGGCATCTATGAGGATGAAATGAAGCGCGTGGACGGCCACTGGCTGTTCGCCAAGCGCCGGGTGCTCAACGAATTCATCCCCAACCGCCACTCGGGCCCGAAGAACCCGGTGCGCGAGATGGACGAGGCGGCGGACGCCTTCCTCGCCGGGAAGTGAAGCACTAACCCTACAGTCGAGAAAAGGCTGCGTCTTTGCGATGCCGTGGGAGGTTGGATGGCTCCCGCAAAGACGCAGCCAGTCCGGACCTGTCCGCCGAGAGACGTGGGGGCAGAGAGTGCCGGTGAATTCGGCTTTCAGCCGCAGTGGAAGCCATAGATGCGCATCGCGTTGTCGTGCAGGAACTTGCGTGCTTCCTCCGGCGTCAGCAGTTCGGTTGCCGCGATCGCCATTTTGACCTTTTCATCATAGGTCCACAGCATGCTTTGCCCAACGTCGGAGCCCCAGACGAGCCGGTCCTCTCCAAACATGTCCACCATGCGCCTGACGAGATCGGCCGCACGCACGCCAGCCTTCACCAACCGCTCCATATTGATTTCGGTGATTTTGAAGTGGATGTTGGGCACGTCACGAAACAGCGCGATTGTGTCGTCGATACCGTAATCGGGCGGCGGCGGCATCACGACGATTTCTCCGGCTTCTTCCCGCAGGGCCACTTCGTATTGCGACATGCCATATGGCATGGCACCGTGGTCGAGGATGATGGGAAGTTCAGTATAACGTTCCGCCAGCATCTTCAGCAGCGGCAGCAGATAAGGCAGCTGGTTGTTGAAGAAGATCAGCGTCATTGGCGTGCCGAGTTCCGCGCAGGCGTCCCATACCTGCATTGCCGTGGGTGAGCAAAGCCAAGCGGTATCAAGAAACCATGGCCGCGAATTGGCCATGCGAAAACCCGAGGCCAGACCTGCAGCGACCATCTCGCGATAAACCTGCGGGGTTGTCGGATCCTGCGTGTCCAGAATCACTACCGAATGCAGCCTGTCGGGATAGCGGGCAGTAGAATCGAGTATGTAGCTATTATCGTAACCGTAAACGTGCCCACGCTGGACGACGCAAGACATCGTCACGCCATTGGCATCCATCATCTCAATCAGTGCTTCTGCGGTAACAGTGAAACTTGTTCGTTCGGGCGTGGGCAGCCCGGGAGAAAACGGCTTAGGAGGATATTTGTCCCAGTCGCCGGAAATAAGGTGCGCATGTGTGTCGAGCAGTTGGAGCGCCATCCTCCAGAATCCTTGTCTTACCGCGTCATACGGTCTTCGTCGTAAAATCGTGACGTGGGGCGTATCCGACCCTTGAATGCGGTTGCCGCCCCGGCCTCGCCCGATGTGGACAGACCGGGACGGCTGCGCTTCAAAACTGCTTCTTGAGAGTGAGCGACCATTCGCGCGGGGGGGCCGGTTGAGCGTCGGTCTGCGGATAACCCAAGCCCTGATAGTCGAACACATTGCGATAGTAGAACTTGTTGAACAGGTTCACCACGCCTGCTGCGAGCGTGAAGCCGTGCTTCTCGTTCTCGTAGGTAACCCGCGCATTGAAGAGCGACTTAGCCGGCATGAGATAGTTATATTTGGTCGAAAGGCCGCTGACGATCTGGCTGCTCTCGAATGTCCAGTCGAGACGCGGGGTGATGGAACCGTCCAGTCCTTCGGCCTCGATCCGGTACTGGATACCGGCGCTGGCGGTCCAGAACGGATTGCTCTGACGGCGATTTACCGTGCGGGCCTCGATATCGGGCGACATGAACTTGGACCAGCCAACAGACCCGTTGATTTCCAGATTGTCGATCGGATTGATCGTATACTCAGCCTCGAAACCGCGCACGGTGGCGGGCTGGTTACGGAAATAGCTGCGACCAAGGCACGTGATGCCGGTATTGCTGGGCAATGTAGTGGTACTGCAGCGGGTCGAGCCTTCCGGGCCACCCGGCAGCGGTTCGAGTTGCTGGTTGCCCGGCTGCGGGTTCCCATTATCGTCCAGCAATGCCTCCGCGCCGCTGATGGTGGTCGGTCGGTTCTTGAAGTCGGTGTAGAACGCGGCCAGATTCAAGCGCACCCTGCGATCGAACAGATCAAGCTTGGCGCCGATTTCGTAGGCGATATCCTCGGCCGCCTCGCTCTGCTCAACCTGTGTATATTGCAGCGGACGCGTGTTGTAGCCCGGTAGGGTATAGCCGGTTGCAGCAGAGGCGTAGAACAGCAGGTTGTTGTTCGGCTGGTAGTTCATACCGGCCTTCCAGCTGAACTTCTTGCTTTGTGGGACAACGGTGAACACGATGTCCGACGCGGAAGTCAGCCAGCTGACATCGGAAATGTTGGTGAAGTCCACCACCATCTTATCGTCCGAATAGCGGCCGCCCAAAACGATGCCGAAGCGCTCACCGAAGGGGCGGACGGTCGCGTTCGCAAACACGGCCTTGCTGGTGGGCTTGTAAGTCGTGTGCAGGGCGCGCTGGAGGCCGGAACTTGCCTGGATCAGCGATGCGTGCTGATCGCCATCAGCATCGAAATAGAACCCGCCGACGACCCAGTCGATAAGGTCGGAAGTGCCTGAGACGCGCAGTTCCGCCTGAGTGTATTTCTGCATCAAATTGTTGATCACATGCTCGACCACGATCGGCATGCCGTCCGTATCGAACGTGTGCGTCTCGTCCAGATCGCGGTGAGCGACCACGGCAGTGAGATCGATATTGTTGCCCAAATCCCAGTTCAGCTTGGCTGAAACGCCCCAATTCTTCAGATTGTTGTGATTGGGGAGCGCGTAGCCACCGCGCGTACATTGCCCGCGCTCGTTGACCGAACCGTTATAATAGGTGTTCCCCGGGATCACCGTGCAAGCTGCGATCCGGTCTGTATAGGTAACGTAGGTCGTGTAGGGATCGCCGGTCATGAAGCGCTGGTCGATTACCAGCCCCCAATAGGCGGCCTGACTCTTCATATTGCTGTTGGCGCGAGTGGGGTCGACATCCACCACCGAGTCAGCCGGATTTTCCGAGAGGTCGCGCAGGTAGTCACCGGTCAGTGTCAGTTTGACAGAGGGCGTCACCTCCCACAGGAAGCTGCCGCGTATGGCACGAACGTCCTCGCCGCCATAATGGCCGATGGTGCAGTCATCCACGGTGTCGAACTTGGTCGAGTTCTGCAGCGGGGTGACATAGGGAAAGCTACCCGCCAGTTCGGGCGTGCCGCGCCGGTTCATCTCGCACGTGAAGTCGAGCTGCTTCTGATAACCCTCGCGCTTCTTTGAGAGGCCCGACATAAGCAGGGCCGCATTCTCGCCGATTGGAAGGTTGAAGCCGGCACGCAGATCGATCCGGTTGAACGAACCGGTCGTCACTTCCGCATAGGCAGAGGCATCGCCCGGACGCGGTTGGCGCGCCACCACGTTGATCGCGCCTGCCAGAGAGTTACGGCCAAACAAAGTACCTTGAGGACCTCGCAGCACTTCGATGTGGTCAATGTCGAGGAGGTCGAAATTCGCGCCGAGCAGCACGGGATAATAGACATCGTCGATATAGAAAGCGACCGGAGGCTGTCCGGCCAAGCTGGTATCGCCCGAGCCCAGGCCACGGATGAATGCAGAAACACCCGGGCCGAAGGCGCCCTGCACACGACGGAACTGCGCGTTCGGCACGACCGAGGTCAGATCGCCAATATTGGTTACGCCCCGCTCTTCCAGCGCGTCGGCCGTCACGGCAGTGATGGCAATAGGAGTATCTTGCAGATTGGTCGCCTGCCGGGTGGCGGTGACGACGATATCCTTGATTCCGCCTTCCGGTTGGGCAGGTGTTTTTTCTTCCTGCGCGAAAGCGGGTTCAGCCGCCAGAAGCGCAATCAGCGAAGCTGCGGCCAGTGCCATACCCTTGTTCATGAGATCCCCTCCGATCCGTTTTTGTCAGACGTTGATCTTTGGGTATTCCGGCCCGCCCCACCGGACTTGACTGCGTGGGCAGCAGAACTTGTTCTGCAGGCGCGGAGTGGAAACGCCGCTTTCACGACGGCATTTCCGTCAACCGAAAGCACAGCCGGACGGGAAATTTATTCCCCTATATTCAGTGGATTATGCGCGTCTCTTTCGGAATTTGTCAAGCTGTGCACTACCCCTTCCCCGCCAGTTTTCCCTACGCAGGGAAACCGGCGAGCAAGAATTCGGACCGCTTGCGTCATGTTGCCGGGCAGGAGGGGATGGCCGCAGTCCGCAACGATAAAGGGCGCATGGTCTCCCATGCGCCCTCCCCCTTTTCAGCAGCCCCGAAGGGCCACCCCATTTCAGCCGACCGGATCGGCGGCGGCTGAAACCCTGGTCTGGCCAGCCTTGCGAAAATCGCGCGGCGCCATGCCGTATTTCTCATGGAAAGTGCGGGTGAAATGCGCCGCGCTGTTGAAGCCCCAGGAAAAGGCGATCTCCGTCAGCGTATGGGCGTTCCAGGCCGGATTGCACATCTGGCGGGCGCATTCCTCAAGCCGCCGGCGCAGGATATAGGCGCTCATCTTCTCCCCGCCCGGCGCGAACACCGTGCGCAGATAGCGCGGCGAAACCCTGAGCCCTTCCGAGATGGTGGCAGGCGACAATTCCGGATCGCGCAGATTGTCCTCGATGAACTGGATCACGTCCTTGCGCCGCTGCCACGCAATGGCCGAGGCATCGTTCCGGGCATCGAAGCCCATGGTGTAGGACATCGAGATCATCTCGAGCAGATAGCGCGCCACCCGGTCTTCATGCAGCGGCGAGAAATCGCGCCCCACGCCTGCACTCAGTTCGCGCACCATCGCCGCCACCGTTCCGGTCAGCCCGGTCGCGCGGCCCAGATGCTGGCCGCAATATTGTTCGGGCGTCGGCAGGTAAGACCGTAGGACCTCGGGTGGCACGCGCACCATCACGGTGACCGAGCGATCATGCGTGCGGAAATAATGCGGCAGGCCGGTGTCGCACAGGACGAAATCGCCCTCCACCAGTTCGGCTTCCTTGCCGCAATGATAGAAGGTGCTCTGCCCTTCGGCCTGGAGCAGGAAATTATACATGCGGGGCACGTTGGTGGCGATGTGGCTCTGCTTGCGTTCGACGCTGCAACTGTCGACCGAAAGGCGCGCAAGCTTGACCGGGCCGAGCTGCCCGATCCGCAATTCCGCGTCGAACTTGTCCTTGTCGCCAGGCGTGAATTCGACCTTGCTCATCCGCGTGGCGTAAATGGCGCTCCATGCCGCGGCACGACCCACGGTGGGTAAGCCTAGTGTGCTAAACAACTCCATCCGGCTAATCCTCCCCGGAGGGCCCCATCCTTTTCGGACAGTGACCCGCAAATCCGTGAAGCCGATTGCTCGCACCTGGGCTTGAGCAAGTCAACTCACACGGATTGTGCCAGATTCACTGGCACGCCCCCGAACGCGCCGCTTTACCGGCAAGGCAATCACACTTGACCCGCATGACTGCCCCGGCGCGGTTTTGACTGAAGTGGCGCAATGATCGGCCTGCCAGTGACGGAACGGCAATCCATCCTTGCCTCGTCTCGCACTGGCCCACATGCTCCCTTGCGGGAGACCCAATTCAAAATAGATGGGAGCGATGCCGTGAAGCACCGTATGGCAGATTTGCCGCGTATCCTTCTTCCTCTTGCCGCCACGCTGATGCTGCTGAACGGCGCACCCGCGCAGGCCGTGCCGTCCGCGCAGGTGGACGAACTGGCGCGCGATGTAGAACGTGTGGAAGCCGTGCGCGCGGTGAAGGACCTGCAGCGCAGCTATTCGCAATATGCGCAATTCGCCCTGTGGGACGAGATGGCCACGCTCTTCTCCCGCGATGCGAAGATCGTGTGGGGCGACAAGACCTTCACTGGCCAGAAGGCCATTGCCGACTGGCTGAAGGCCCGCGTGGGCGGCAGCAAGGGGCTGGCCTCCGGGGCGCTGCACAGCGAATTCATCGAGGACGACATCGTCAATCTCTCGGTCGATGGCCGCAGCGCCAAGGCCCGGTGGGAAGCCATGGCGATGATGGGCGATGGCAAGGGCAAGACCCGCATCGAGGGCGGCATCTACGAGAACGAATATGTGCTGGAAGACGGCAAGTGGAAGCTCTCGCTGATGCGCTATTTCCCGCAATATGAAGGGGATTACGAGAAAGGCTGGTCCAATATCGGCGGGAAGGACCTGCCGCAGATACCCTATCATTTCACCGTGGACGAGACAGGCATCCCGATCCCGCCACCACAGGGCCCCGCGCCGAAAAGCTCCGCCGGTCTTGCGGAACTGGAAGGCCGGATCGACCTGCTCAACCAGGAAGATGCCGTCCGCAATCTGCAGAATGCCTATGGCTATTACGTCGACCGCAAGATGTGGACCGACGTGACCGATCTGTTCGCCGAGGACTCGGTGGTGGAGATCGCGGGCGCGGGAACCTTCCGGGGCAAGGACGGCGCGCGCCAGGCGATGGAGCTGATGGGCGCGGAAGGGCTTTCCCACGGCCAGCTCAACGACCGGCCGCTGTTCGGCACCATCGTGGAAGTGCTGCCCGGCGGCATGGAAGCCGTCTCGCGCGGGCTGGAACTCGGCATGATCGGCGAAGCGGACAAGGGCACGGCATCGTGGGAGTTCACAGTGTTCCGCAACCGTTTCGTGAAGGATCAGGGCCTGTGGAAGATCAAGGAACTGCGCCTCTATCCCCTGATCAAGGCCGATTACGGCCCCGGCTGGGCCAAGGGCGGGATTGCACGGCCGGCGGATGGCATACTGCCCGCCTTTGCCGGCCCGAACCCGGTGACCGGCAAGGATGTGACGCTGGCAGGTGCCCGGATCGTGGGGCAGGACAGGCTGACGGCGGCCCCGTCGACCGTCGCGCCCGCTGCCCTTACCCTTTCGGATGACGAACGCCTGATGGAGGCGAAGCGCAAACTGCGCCGCTCCGCCGCCTTCGACGGGGTCGAGAATGTCTCCCACGCCTATGGCTATTACCTGACCGACTTCCAGTGGGTGGAAATGGCCTCCATCTTCGCGAAGAAGGGCAACAAGCATTCGCCCTTCGCCGGTTTCTATCTGGGGCAGGAACGGATCAAGGCGGCGGCAACCGCCATGTATGGCAAGGCGCCGGAGACGCGACCGGGCATTTCCTACCACTGGCGCACGCAGCCGGTGATCCATGTCTCTTATGACGGACGCTCCGCCAATCTGCGTACACGCCTGTTCCAGCCGCGCACGGCCAAGCCCGATGGCGACGGGAACAGCTTCTATTCCTCGTCCCTGTTCGGCGGCATGTATCCCAACGATCAGGCCGTGATCGAGGACGGGGTGTGGCGCCTGTGGAGCCTGACCATCGACGAGCCCTATTTTACCATGGCCGGCTGGAAGGGCGGCTGGTCCGGCGTGAAGCCGGTGGAAGCGGGCGAAGGATCGGGCGCGAGCCCGCTGGTGAAGCGTCTGCCGCCGGACATTCTGATGACCGCGCTGGGCCGCCGGGCGGAGCATTTCCGTGGTGGCACCGGCAAGACAGTCAACTGGCCGGGCATCCTGCCCATGTGGTTCCACTACAAGAACCCGGTCAGCGGGCGAGAGCCCGAGCATTACTGGCCCGACAGCACGCCCAGCCTGCTACTGCCGCAATCGCGCCTGATCGCCAATGGCTATCAGATGCCGCCCAACGGGCCGGAAATCGACGGGATCGGGATCGAACTCACTCCGCCCGACGCTATGGTAATGGAAGGAGGCAAATGAATGGTCAGGACACCCAACAGACTCAAGACAGGGGCGGCACTGGCCGCCCTTGTTGCGTTCGGCACGCTGCTCGCCCCGGCGCAGGCATCCGCCGCCGAGTGCGACCGGAAATGCCTCGAAGGCACAGTGACGGCCTATCTCGACGCCCTGCTCGCCCATGATCCCGCCCGCCTGCAACTGGCGGGCAAGACGCGCTTTACCGAGGATGGCAAGGAGCTGAAGCTCGGTGAGGGCCTGTGGCAGACAGTCAGCGGCAAGGCCGGCTTCCGGCAGGACTATCTCGACACGCAAAAGCAGATCGCCGCCACGCATGTGGAACTGCGCGAGGGGGCGATCCCGGTGCTCTATTCCGCCGTACTTCATCTGGAAGGGGGTCGGATCGCCGGAATCGAAACGCTGGTGCAGCGCATCCAGCCCGATTCCCGCTTCCAGCCCACCGAGCTGGGCGCCCCGATCAAGGGCATGAACGATCCTGTCCCAGCCGGGAAGCGGCAGAACCGCGCAGAGATGATCGCCACCGCGCTCCGCTATACCGAGGGGCTGAGGATCGGGAATTTCACCGATGCCGGCACGCCTTTCGCAGACGGCACCTACCGGGTGGAGAACGGCGTCATAACGGCCGGAAACGGCTGCGGGCGCGAGGATTGCGGCATGTATTCGCAGCGCCTGATGCTCCATCCCGCCATCATCCCCAGCGTGGCTGCGGTGGATGAGGAAAACGGCACCGTGCTGCTATGGATGAACTTCGGCGATACCGGCTCTTACGGGCCGGGCAATGCGCTCGTCACCTTCGAAGGCTTCAAGGTGTGGGGCGGCGAAATCCGCGCGATCAACGCGTTTTTCGGCTTCCTGCCCGCCTCCACCTCGCGCTTTTGGCCGTCGAGCGATCCGGTCCGGCCCTGAAGCCGGACCGGCTGGCACTCACTCGGCCGGAGCGGGCCGGGGTTCGCCCCCAAGGTCGTGCAACTCGCGCCCCGCCGTCTCGGGCAGGATCAGCGTGGGGATCAGCGCGCAGATGATGCCCACGATACCCAATGTCGCCATCGCCGCGCTCAGCGACATGAACTGCGCCACCAGCGGCACGCCCATGATGAACAGCGAAGCCGCCGCGCGCCCGGAATTATAGGCGAAGGACTGGCCGTTACCCCGGATTTCGGTGGGGAACAGCTCAGTGAAATAAGGCCCGAAAGAGGCATACATGCCGAACTGGAAGAAGCCGTAGATCATCCCCACCGGGATCAGGATCGCAACATTCCCGCCCCATGGTCCGAAGAGATAGATCGAGGCCATGATCAGGAAGCCCAGGCCGAACAGGCGGAACACTGCCCGGCGGCCCAGCTTGTCGCTGAGATAGGCGTTTACCAGGCAGCCGGCAAAGCCGCCCGCGCTGTTCACCAGCACGAGATAGGCGGCGACCGACTGAGTCAGCCCGCGTTCCTGCGTCATGAAAGTGGTGAGGTAATTGGCCACCGAATAGGCTGCGCCCTGCACGCCCAGCGAGAGCAGCGAGGCAAGCAGGGTGATGACGATCACCCTTCGGCCGAAGATGTCCGCCAGCCTTGCCGAGCGAGCGGCGGCCTTCTGCCGTTCACGGGCGCGCTTGTAGACTTCGGAATCGTCGGATCCCCTGCGAATGAAGAAGATCAGCAGCGCGGGCAGCAGGCCGACCCAGAAGGCCACCCGCCAGCCCGTATCGGGATCGAACCACGCCGCGACCGGCCCGGCGAGCAACGCCGCAATGCCCGATCCGATGGGCGCCCCGGCCTGCACTGCCCCCAACGCCTTGCCGCGATGTTTGGGTGCGATCATCTCGCCCAGCAGCACAGCGCCCACGGCCCATTCCGCGCCGAAACCGATGCCATGCAGGATACGGATCGCCAGGAGCTGCTCATAATTCTGGGCGAAGCCAGAGAGGAAGGAGAACACCGAGAACCATAGGATCGTCAGTTGCAGGATCCGCGCCCGGCCATACCGGTCGCACAGCCAGCCGCCCAGCCAGCCGCCGATCGCGGCGGAAAAGTAATTCGCGCTGGCGATGGAGCCTGCCTCGGTCAGCGTCAGCCCCAGCGAGCCGATCAGCAGCGGGATGAGATATTGATAGACCTGCGCATCGGCCGCATCCATCACCCAGCCTGCCCCGCAGGTCCAGAAGAGGCGGCGCGTCTTCTTTTCGGATTCACGATACCAGGTGAACATCCTGCATCCCCCAAGGATTGCTTTTCTATTGATTAGGAGTCGAATTAAACGGTTCGCCACGTTTGGCGAGTCCTGCCGGCGAACAATCGACGGCAGAGGCATTCGCTCGGATAACTAGCGGGCGCCCGGGCTGCGGCTTGATTGCCTCGGCGCCTTGAATTGACGCGCAATCAATATTTTCGCCTGCGTCTTTCAGTCCTTGCAAGGCGCGGAAATCCGCTCTTATTGAGCAGTCGCACGCAAGAAACACCTGCATTGAGGAGGCGGCGATGAGCTACACCGATCCCCTGTTTTCGCTTGCCGGAAAGACGGCATTGGTCACCGGCGGCACCAGCGGCATCGGCGCGATGATCGCGCGCGGTCTCGTCCGGCGCGGGGTGAAGACCTACATTTCCGGCCGCGATGAGAACCGCACTGCTGCCTTTGCGCAAGAGCTTGCAACTGGCGGCGGCACATGCATCGGCCTTGCCGCCGATCTGGGTTCGCAAGACGGACCCGCCGCTCTCGCCGCCCAGCTTTCGGCGCGGGAGACCCGGCTGGACCTGCTGGTCAATAATGCCGGGGCAAACGGCCCGGGCAGCCTGGCCGAAATGAGCGTTGCCGATTGGGACTTGGTGATGAACGTCAATGTCCGCGCCGCCTTCTTCCTCACCCAGCAGCTCCTGCCCCTGCTCAAGGCGGCAGCGAGCGAGGACGATCCGGCGCGGGTCGTCAATCTCGGCTCGATCGGCGGGCTGCACATCCCCAATTGGGAAGCCCATGCCTACAACACCTCCAAGGCGGCGATCCATCACCTCACCCGCTCGCTCTGCAAGGCGCTGGGCAAGGACCGGATCACCGTGAATGCCATAGCCCCCGGCCCCTTCCCCTCGCGCCTGACCGATACGGATTCCGACGCCGTGAAGAACAGCGTGGCGACCTTCATTCCGCTCGGCCGGCCCGGCAGTGCGGAGGATGCGGAAGGGCTGGTGGTGTTCCTCGCCTCGCGCGCGGGGGCCTATGTCAACGGCGCCACCATTCCGCTCGACGGGGGCTATATCGCGGCGCTGTGATCGGGTGCGATAAGCGCGCCGCTTCGGTCAAGACAGGCATCCGGCCGGGGTGAAGAGAGAGCGGGCACCTATCGGGGAACCCGCCTTGAAACCGCCTGCCACGCTTGCCCTGCACAATGTCCGCACCCTGCGCCTCGGCCCGGGAGTGGCCACGCAATGCGCAGCCGATCTGGCCGCACTGGGTTGCCGCAAGGTGCTGGTCATTACCGGCGCGCCGATCAGGGCGCTGTGCGAAGGGCTTGAGGCCGCGCTGACGGACATCGGCAGCGTGGCCCGCGTCCATGAGGCGCGCGACGGCGAGCCGACGCTGGAAGACCTCTCCGCCGCCATTGCCGCCGCGCGGGAATTCGGCGCCGAGGCAGTGGTCGGCTTCGGCGGCGGCAGCGCGATGGATGTGGCCAAGCTGGTCGCCGCACTGGCCGATGGCGGGCAACAGGTTCTCGACGTGGTCGGAACGGACCTCCTCGCCCGGCGTACCCTGCCTTTGGCCTGCATTCCCACCACTGCGGGCACGGGCAGCGAGGCAACACCCATCGCCATCGTGGAAGACACCGCCGCCCTGCTGAAAAAAGGCGTGGTCAGCCCGCATCTGGTGCCGGACTTCGCCTATCTCGATCCGGAACTGACGCGCTCCATGCCGCGCGGCGTCACGGCCGCGACCGGGATCGACGCGCTGACCCATTGCATCGAAGCCTATGCCAATCGCTTTGCCCATCCGGTGGTGGATGGCTGGGCGCTGGAGGGCATTTCGCTCATCGCCCGCCATCTCGAACGCGCCTGGACTGACGGGAACGACATGGAAGCACGCGAGGGGATGCTGCGCGCCAGCCATCTGGGCGGGCAATGTCTTGGCCCTGTGAACACCGCCGCCGTCCATGCCCTGGCCTATCCCTTGGGGGGCGAGTTCCATATCGCCCATGGCGTGGCCAATGCCCTGCTGCTGCCGCATGTGCTGCGCTTCAATCTGGAAGCCGCGCCGCAGCGCTATGCCGCTGTTGCCCATGCGATGGGGGTGGCGCGAACCGGCGATGACCGGGCCGATGCGCTGAAGGGTATCGAAGAGATCGAGCGGCTTTCCGCCGCCATCGGCATCGAACGGCGGCTGTCCGCATTCGGGATCAGCGCCAACACGATCCCACACATGGCCGCCGCGGCCATCACCGTGCAGCGCCTGCTGATGCGCAACCCGCGCGAAGTCACCGAAGGCGATGCGCGGGCGATCTACGAAGCGGCACTTTGACAAGAGGAATGGAAATGGCTGACGCCGAATTGCTGCAACTGAATACCGAGCTGTCGCTGCAGCTGGCGGATTACTGGCACGAGATCGACTTCAATGGCGGGCGCAACGCGTCAGGCTATTACGTCGAGGATGCCGAGTTCCACGGGCAATATGCCTCCTATCTCGGCGTCGAGAAGATCCAGCAATTCTACGATTGGCGCATTGCCCAGGGCCCGCGCCTTTCGGTCCATTCCTTCACCAATTTCCGCGCCTGGTTCACCGGGCCAGACGCGGCGGAGGCCACCAATTTCCTGATGCTCTACGCCCGCAATGGCGAACGCATCCTGCCTTCCCACGCGCCGATCACCATTTCGCTGGCGACCGACCGCTATATCCGCCGCGACGGCCGCTGGCTGTGCACCTATCGCCGCTTCGAGCATCTGTTCGAAGGCGATGTTCCGGTAACCAACCCCAATCTCGACGACGATTGAGGCTGGAGGATTTATGACCGGGCAAAGAGGCGCATTGGACGAAGCGGGCCTGCTGCTGGACAGGGCCTATGTCGGCGGCACATGGACAGGGTCCGATGCCGCTCCGATCAGCGTGGACGATCCCTTCACGCTGGAGAGAGTCGGCACGATCCCCGATCTTTCCAAGGCGCAGGTTGCCGCCGCGATCGAGGCGGCGAGCGATGCCTTCCCCGCCTGGGCGCGCCGCCCGGTGAAGGAACGCTGCGCGATCCTGCGCCGCTGGTGCGAGTTGATCCAGCGCCACCGCGAAGACCTTGCCCGGCTGATCACCCGCGAGAATGGCAAGACGCTGAAGGAAGCCCGCACCGAAGTGGATTACGGCAACGGCTTCATGGAATTCTACGCCGATTATGCCGCGCATGATCTGGGCGAACTGATACCCTCCCCCGTTCCCGGCCGCCGCCTGCTGGTGGAGAAGGAACCGCTGGGCGTGTGCGTGGCAATCACGCCATGGAACTTCCCCCTCGCCATGCTGACCCGCAAGGTCGCTCCGGCGCTGGCGGCGGGCTGCACCATGGTAGCCAAACCTGCGGAACTGACTCCGCTGACCGCCCTCGCCTTTGCAAAGCTCGGCGAGGAAGCCGGGGTTCCGGCGGGCGTGTTCAGCGTGGTGACCGGCCATTCGCGCTCTATCGGCGAAGTGATGACCTCCAGCATGGTCGTGCGCAAACTCTCCTTCACCGGATCGACTCCGGTGGGCGCTTTCCTTGCCGAAGCCTGCGCCCCCACGATCAAGCGGTTGAGCCTTGAATTGGGCGGCAATGCGCCGCTGCTGGTATTCGACGATGCCGATCTCGATACGGCAGTGGAAACCGCCATGGTGGCCAAGTTCCGCAATGGCGGGCAGAGCTGCATCGCGGCCAACCGCATCTATGTGCAGCGCGGGATCGAACCGCGCTTCCTGTCCGCCCTCGCCACCCGCATTTCCGCGATGAAGGCGGGCGACGGGTTCGACGAGGCGAGCGACATCGGGCCGCTGATCGACGAGCGGGCCATCGCCAAGGTCGATGCCCACCGCGAGGATGCCATCTCCGGCGGCGCGGAACTGCTGGCAGGCGGAGCCTCGCCCGGCGGCCGCCTTGCGCAGCCCACATTGCTCGGCGGAGTGCGCCCCGATGCGCTGCTGGCGCGGGAAGAAACCTTCGGGCCGCTGGCCGGCGTGATCGGCTTCGACAGCGTGGAAGAGGGCGTGAAGCTGGCCAACGATACGCCCTTCGGCCTCGCGGCCTATCTCTGCTCCAGCGATCCGGCGACCATCGCCCGGGTTGGGCGCGATCTGGAAAGCGGGATCGTGGGGATCAATACCGGCCTCGTCTCCAGCCCGCTCGCGCCCTTTGGCGGAGTGAAGCTGTCCGGCCTCGGCCGCGAAGGATCGCATCACGGCCTCAGCGAATATCAGAACCTCAAATATCTTTGCCACGCCGGCCTTTAGAGGAGCCTATGCGCAAGCATTCCAAGGTCATCATCACCTGCGCGCCGACCGGCTCGATCCACACGCCCTCCATGTCGCCGCATCTGCCGGTGACGGCGGACCAGATTGCCGAGGCAGCAATCGGCGCGGCGCAGGCGGGCGCGGCTATCCTGCATCTGCACGCCCGCAACGATGCCGATGGCAGCCCCAGCCCGCGCGCGGAGGACTTCATGAAGTTCCTCCCCCGCATCAAGCAGGCGAGCGACGCGGTGATCAACATCTCCACCGGCGGCAGCGCCACCATGTCGCTCGACGCGCGGCTGGAAGGGGCCAAGGCCGCCCGTCCGGAAGTCTGCTCGCTCAACATGGGTCCGTTGATCTTCGACTTCTCCGCCGCCGGAAAGCGGGTGGAACACTGGCAGCATGGGTGGGAACAGGACTATGTCGCCGGTTCGCGCGGGCGGATCATGTATAATGACAACGCCTTTATCGAGCGGATCATGCTGGAAGTGGGCCGCGAATTCGGGACGAAGTTCGAATTCGAATGCTACGATATCGGCCATCTCTACACCCTCGCCCATTTCGCGGACCGGGGGCTAATAGACCCGCCTTTCCTGATCCAGGGCGTGTTCGGAATTCTCGGCGGGATCGGCGCCGATCCGCGCAATCTGGCCCATATGGTGACGATTGCCGACAGCCTGTTCGGCGAGGATTACATCTTCTCTGCCTTCGCTGCCGGGCGGCACCAGATGCAGTTCTGCACGCAATCGGCCCTGCTGGGCGGCAATGTCCGCGTCGGGCTGGAAGACAGCCTGTTCATCGGCCGGGGCGAGCTTGCCACGTCCAATGCCGAGCAGGTCGCCAAGATCCGGCTGGTGGTGGAAGCGCTGGGCCGCGAGATCGCTACTCCGGCCGAGGCCCGCGCAATGCTGGGACTCAAGGGCGGAGACGCGGTGGGTTTTTAAATCCCGTCACCCCGGACTTGTTCCGGGGTCCAGCTGTTCTGGAAAGGAAGCGGGATCCCGGAACAAGTCCGGGGTGACACGGTGTTTCAGGCCTCTCCCGCCATCGGATAATCATCCGCGTTCAGCACCCAGCCCGCGACTTCGGAAAAATCCACCCGCGGCGGCGCGAAGATGTCCACCAGCACGTTGGAGGCCGGGTCCGACGGGGCCGAGGTGTGGATCACGCGCGGCGGGATCACGCAGACGGAGGGCGATCCCACCGTCACATGCTCGTCCTCGCGCCAGTCATGCTGATTGGCGGTCCACGGCCAGCGCAGATGGTGGATATAGAGCCCTTCCAGCGCGAGCGAGCATTGCTCGAAATCGTCGTGGTGATGCGGGCTCAGCTTGGTCACGTCGCGCGGGCCCTGCGGCGGGAAGACGTTGACCATGAAGGTGGTGCAACGGAAGATTTTGCCGAAGCGGCCTTCCTTGTCCGGCACATCCAGGCTGTAGCTGCGAATGCGGAACCCGCCCACCGGATCGGGCCATGCCTTGAACGGCGGCACCTGCGGATGGGGCCCGGCATATTTGGCGTTGTTGGGGGCCTTGGCCGTAATGTCTGCATTCTGGGAAGAGATCATTCGCACCAGAGTGCCGCCCCCGGTCACGGTGATGCTGCTATCCCCCGGCGGGATCATGGTGATGGAATAGCCGGGCACCTCCACCCGCTCGCCCCCGGCTTCCACGGTGGCGGAGGTCTGCGGATCGTGCAGCAGCAGGACGTATTCATCCACCTGCCCCTTGCGTTCCAGCACCGCCCCGGGCTCCACCTCGGAATAGCAGACCACGAAGTTCTGGCCGCGCGCATACCACGTCTTCCAGCCCGGCCCGCTCTCGTCCGGCTGGGTGTCGTAGAATTTGGCATAGGTGGATTCGCCGAAGGCCGATGCGGGCGCAGAGCCGCCGCCGGCAGTCGACAGGCGGGAACGGGGATCGTCGGCTTCGTACATCGTCATTCTCCTTCACGCGGCGCCTAGCGGGGCCGGCGCTCTCCCTTTTCGGCTAGGAACGCCGCGCATTGGCGGCAACGCAATTTGCCCGCCATGCCGGAACGGGAAAGTCTGCCCTCCGGGTGGGGCAAATCCATCCCGCCGGTTCAAGACCCTTCCAGCGTGGCACTCACTGCCCCGGCCGCCGCCTTGCCGAACAGGGTCGTGTCATTGCTGACCATCACCAGCGAGAAGCCCTGATCGAGCGCCACGCGCGCTTCTGCCGGGCTGCCCACGGCAATGCCGGACAGGACGTCTTCCCGCTTCGTGGCGGCGAGCATCCGGGCAGTCAGGTCCTGCACCGCCGGATCGCTGGCGGGCTTCCCGCTGGAAAGGAACAGGTCGCCATGGCCGATGAAGAGGCCGTTGACGTGTTCGAGCGCGGCGAAATCGCCCGCCTTCTCGATAGAGGCCCAGTCTTCCAGCTGGATCATGCGCAGGCACTGATTGTCCCCCCGCGCCAGATAATCGGGGATCGAGCCCAGTCCCCATTTGCCCGCGCGCGAGGTGAAGCCCAGCCCGCGTTCTCCCTTCGGGGCGAAGATCATCCGGGCGGTAATGTCATGCGCCAGGTCGAGCGCGGTCACGCGCGGGATCAGCAGGCCATCGGCCCCGCCATCGAGCAAGGGCTGGATCGTGGAGCCCGAGTGATCCGGCAGGCGCACCACGGCTGCCATGCCCATGGCCTGTGCGGCGAAGACCAGTTCATTCGCGCGGTCGAGCGAATGGGGCGCATGCTCCATGTCGATCACCACGAATTCGAACCCGGCATGGGCCAGCAGTTGGACCGTCTCCAGCGAGGGGATCTTCACCCAGGTACCCAGCATTCCGCGCGTGCCGCCGCGCACCCGGTCGATGAAATTCTCCATGATCGCGCCTCTCTCCTCATCCCGTGCAATCGCAGCCTACCATGGCCGCGCGCGGCAGGGCAGGCTTTGCAGGCGCGGCGCGAATACCGGCGCGGGAAGGAAAGGCGGAAGGCGTCAGGCCGGCTTGCGGGCGAATATCCCGAAACCGGCAATCACGCTGTAGCAGATCGCCGGCAGCGTCAGCGCCAGGGCCAGACTGCCGCTGACATCCGCGACCATGCCTGTAGTGAGCGGGACGAATGCGCCGCCCGAGATCGCCACGTTGAGAATGCCCGATCCATCCGCCGCGCGGGCACCGAGTTTCTCGCAGGCGAGGGAGAAGATCGTCGGGAACATGATCGAATTCATCAGGCCGATCGAAAGCAGGCTGTAACCGGCAAGCGGCCCGGTGCTGTTGGCCGAGATCGCCAGCAGCGCGATGGCCCCGGCCGCAGCGCAGGCCAGCACCTTGCCCGGGCTCAGCAGCCTGAGGATCGCGGAACCGGCAAAGCGGCCCACCATGGCGCCGAACCAGTAGAGCCCGATCATCTTGCCCGCCGCCTGCTGGTCCAGCCCCATGACATGCGCCTGCTTGAGATAGCTGACGATCAGCGAGCCGATGGAAACCTCGGCCCCGACATAGAGGAAGATGCACAGCGCGCCGTAACCGAAGCGCGGGCGCTTCAGCAGGTCGAACCCGCCCAGCCCCTTGCTCTGCGCATGGCTCTCGCCCTTCAGCCGATTGCGGAATGTCCAGACCGCGCCCGCGACCAGCGCCAGAGCGAAGGCCAGCACCCCATAGGCCTTCACGATCGTGGTGGTTCCCTGCGTGCGATGGGCATCGAGCGCCGCGCCGCTCAGATCGGCGGCGCTGACTGTCGCAAGGCCGCCGAGGATCACGATCGAACCGACATAGGGGAAGATGGTCGTCCCCACCGAATTGAACGCCTGGGCAAAAGTCAGCCGGCTATGCGCCGTCTGGGGCGGGCCGAGCAGCGAGATCAGCGGATTGGCCACCACCTGCACCATCACCACCCCGCTCGCCAGCACGAAGAGGGCGAACAGGAACAGGCCGTAGGTCGCGGTCTGCGAGGCGGGAATGAACAGCAGGCACCCCAGCATCATGGTCAGCAGCCCGGCCACCGCACCGCGCATGTAGCCGATTGTCTTGACCAGCCGGGCGCCGGGAATGCCGACCACGAAATAGGCCGTGAAGAAGCAGAACTGCACCAGCATCGCCTGGGTGTAGTTCAGCGTGAACAGCTCCTTCAGCCGGGGAATGACCACGTCGTTGAGCGAAGTGATCCCGCCGAAGATGAAGAACAGCGCGAAGACGAAGCCCTGCAGGCCGGGCGCGTCGATGGGCTGGCCGGTTTCTTCCAGCGGATTGGAATCCGTGCTGCTGGCAATATCGGGGGCAAGGGACATCGTGCGCGGTCTTTCATTCGGGATATTGAAAAGACGCGGAAAATCCCCCCGGCGCCCCTTCCGTCCATGGAAACCGAGACCTGCGCAAGCACGCCTGCATGGTCAAGGACCGCACACGCCTGATTTCTTGATCCGTGGCTCTGGCTAATTGCTTTGCCCAAAAGGGTGGGAACGCTATGGAGCGCGGGCCGTTAAGCACCCATTCCGGCGGACAGAATTCCGTCTGGAACGGTAGCATTTGAGATGAGTTTTGCGGAATGCGGCAAGCGAGCCGTCCGGGCCCCGTGAAAAGGGCAATAGGTCAAATTCCGTTCAAGGGGGGACAGTGCTGGTGCCGGAAACAAACATGCTGCAACGGCAGTGTTTCGAATCGGGGCCGGCGATCGGACGGACCGGCCATTGAGCGGGGAAGGCCGGGCAGGATCGCCTGCAGGTACCAGCAGGAATAGAGGGCACCAGATGAAGACTTTTCGTGCGGCCATCCTTGGCGCAGGCCTTTGCCTTGCTGCGACAGCGATCGCCGGCTGTTCTTCCAGCGACCAGAAATTCGATCGCCCTCCCCCTCAGGTCGGCTTCGTCACGGTTGCGCCTTCGGCCGTGCCCGTCGCCGTTTCCCTGGGCGGCCGCACTGTCGCTTACGAGACGAGCGAAGTGCGCCCGCAGGTGACCGGCATCATCCAGAAGCGCCTGTTCACCGAAGGCAGCTTGGTGCGTGCGGGCCAGCCGCTCTACCAGATCGACGCCAGCCTCTATCGCGCCGCCGTGCGTCAGGCCGAAGCCAACCTCGCCGCTGCCAGGGCCACGGCCGATGCCGCGACGGCGAAGGCCAACCGCTACAAGCCGCTCGCCGCGCAGGAAGCCATCTCGCAGCAGGACCTGACCGACGCGGAAGCGCAGGCCCGTCAGGCGCAGGCCGCAGTCGCGCAAGCCTCCGCCGCGCTGGAAACCGCGCGGATCAACCTGCGCTTCTCCACCGTCTCCGCGCCGATCAGCGGCCGCATCGGGCGCTCGCTGGTCACCACCGGTGCCCTTGCCAGCGCGGCGCAGGCCCAGCCGCTCGCCGTGATCCAGCGGCTCGATCCGATCTATGTCGACATGCAGCAGTCCGGCGCGGAACTCACCGCGCTGAAGCAGGCGCTGGCCCGGGGCGAAGTCAGCCCCGGCAGCACCAGCGTGCGGCTGAAGCTGGATGACGGGACGTTCTACGCCCTGCCCGGCACGGTCGAATTCTCGGAAATCTCGGTGGATGAAAGCACCGGCACCGTCACTCTGCGTGCCCGCTTCCCCAATCCTCAGGGCCTGCTGCTGCCCGGCAGTTTCGTTACCGCCGTGTTCGATCAGGCCGTGCAGCCTTCCGCGTTCCTGGTGCCGCAATCGGCGGTGCAGCGCGATTTCGACGGCAGCGCCTTCGTCTATGTGGTGGAGACAGACGCCAAGGGCGGCAAGGACGGTAAGGCCGGCGACAAGGCCAAGCGCCGCAAGGTCACCGCGGATCGCACCAGCGGCACGGACTGGGTCGTCACTTCGGGCCTGAAAAACGGCGACAAGGTCATCACCCAGGGCCTCGCCAATGTCAGGCAGGATGCCGATATCCGCCCCGTCCCGGCCAGTGCCCCGCAGCGCGTAGGCCCGCCTCCCGGCAAACCCGGACAGAACAGCCAGCCCGGAAAGCCGGGGTAAGGCGTAATGTCGCGGATCTTCATCGACCGGCCCATCTTCGCATGGGTGCTCGCGATCATCGTGATGATGGTCGGCGTCGGCTCGCTCACGGCGCTGCCGATCGAGCAATATCCCGATATCGCGCCCACCACCGTCAATGTGCGCGCGTCCTATCCCGGCGCATCGGCGGAAACGGTCGAGAACAGCGTCACCCAGATCCTCGAGCAGCAGCTCACGGGGATCGACGGGTTGCTCTATTTCAGTTCGGATTCCAGCTCGCGCGGCCAGTCGAACATCACGGCCACCTTCGTGAAGGGCACCGATCCCGACATTGCGCAGGTGCAGGTCCAGAACAAGATCCAGGCCGCGATCTCGCGCCTGCCTGCCGATGTGCAGCAGCAGGGCGTGCGCGTGACCAAGTCCAATTCGGACACGCTGCTGCTGGTCGCCGTCTATGACGAGACCGACACGCGTTCCTATCAGGACGTGTCGGACTATCTCTCGTCCAACATCCAGGACACGCTTTCGCGCGTGGACGGCGTGGGCGACGTCAACGTGTTCGGCGCGCCGCACGCGATGCGCATCTGGCTCGATCCGATCAAGCTGGCCGCCTTCTCGCTCATGCCGGGCGACGTCATCACCGCCCTGCGCAACCAGAACACCGAAATCGCCGCGGGCGAAGTGGGCGGCCTGCCCTCGCCGCAGGGCCAGTTGCTCAACGCAACGGTCACTGCCCAGTCGCGCCTGCAGACGCCCGACCAATTCCGCAACATCGTGCTCAAGACACTGCCCAGCGGGTCGAGCGTGCGGATCAAGGACGTTGCCCGGGTCGAGATCGGGGCGGAAAACTACAACATCCTGCTGCGCATGAACGGCCATCCCGGCGCGGGCATGGCGATCCAGCTTTCGCCCGGATCGGACGCGCTGCGCACGGCCGATCTGGTCAAGGCGAAGATGGACGAACTGGGCGCGAACCTGCCCGACGGCCTCGCCTATGCCTATGCCAACGACGCGACGAACTTCATCCGCCTGTCGGTGAGCGAAGTGCAGGTCGCCCTGCTCGAAGCCATCGTGCTGGTCGTGATCGTGATGTTCGTGTTCCTGCAGAGCTGGCGTGCGCTGCTTGTGCCGGTCGTGGCCGTGCCGGTGGTGATGCTGGGCACGATGGGCATGTTCTACCTCGCGGGCTTCTCGCTCAACACGCTGACCCTGTTCGGCCTCGTGCTGGCCATCGGCCTGCTGGTGGACGATGCCATCGTGGTGGTGGAGAATGTGGAGCGCCTGCTGGAAGAGAACCCCGGCATGTCCCCGCGCGAGGCTACGATCCAGTCCATGGACGAATTGCAGATCGCGCTGATCGCCATCGCGCTCGTCCTGTCTGCAGTGTTCCTGCCGATGGCCTTCTTCGGCGGATCGACCGGCGTGATCTACCGCCAGTTCTCGGTCACGATCATCTCCTGCATGGTGCTGTCCGTGCTGGTAGCGCTAATCCTCAGCCCGGCGATCACTGCCAGCGTGCTCAAGCAGAAGCACCGCGGCGAGGATCTGGAATTCCACCGCCATTACGGCCGCTTCGCCCGGATCGAGAATGCGCTGGAAGGCGCGAAGGTGTGGTTCAACCGCAATTTCGACCGCATGGTGGGCCGCTATCTCAAGGCAGTCGAGGCCGTGGTGGATCGCAAGTGGCGCTTCCTGGGCCTTTATGGGCTGATCCTTGCCATTCTCGCGGGCCTGTTCCTGCACCTGCCCGGCGGCTTCCTGCCCAACGAGGATCAGGGCCGCATCATGGTGCAGTTCCGCCTGCCTCCGGGCGCCACTCAGGTCCGCACCATCGAACTGCGCGATCAGGTGGAGAAATATCTGGCCGAGCATGAAAGCGCCAATGTCGAGACCATGTTCCTGGTCGCGGGCGGCGGCGGGGGCGGCCAGAACAGCGGCCAGGGCTTCATCAACCTGAAGCACTGGGACGAGCGCCCCGGCCCCGAAAACACTGCCGACGCCATTGCCCAGCGCGCCACCATGGCCTTCAGCGGCCTGCGCGACGGGCAGGTGTTCTTCATGGTGCCCGGATCGGTGCGCGGCCTTGGCGACAGCGCCGGGTTCAACATGAACCTGCAGAACGTGACCGGCATGAGCCGCGAGCAATTCGTCGCCGCGCGCGACAAGCTGGTGGAAATGGCCAGCGCCAGCCCGCTGCTGGCCCAGGTCCGCTCCAGCGAACTGCCCGACAATGCCACGCTGAAGATCGACCTCGATACGCAGCGCCTGACGGCTTACGGCCTGAATTCGTCGGACGTGAACACCACTCTCTCCACTGCGTGGGGCGGCCGCTACGTCAACGACTTCATCGAGAATGGCCGCGTGAAACGCGTCTATGTCCAGGGCGAGCCGGAATTCCGCGCCACGCCGGAAGACCTCTCGCAATGGTATGTCCGCGCCTCCGACGGCAGCATGGCGCCGTTCTCTGCCTTCTCGACGATCGGCTGGGCCACCACGCCCAATTCCACCAGCCGCTTCCAGGGCGTGCCGTCCTTCGGCATCACCGGCCAGGCGGCGCCGGGCGTCAGCTCGGGCGAAGCGATGGCGGAGATGGAGCGGCTGGCGGCCGAAATCCCCGGTACCGCCGTGGGCTGGACCGGATCGTCCTATGAGGAACGCCAGTCTTCCGGGCAGGCGCCGCTGCTCTATGCCCTGTCGGTGCTGGTCGTGTTCCTGTGCCTTGCCGCGCTTTACGAAAGCTGGTCCATCCCGGTGGCAGTGCTGCTGGTGATCCCGCTCGGCCTTGTCGGCGCCCTGTTCGCCGCGACCCTCCGCGGGCTGGAGAATGACGTGTTCCTGCAGATCGGCCTGCTCACCACCATGGGGCTTGCCTCCAAAAACGCGATCCTGATGATCGAATTCGCGGAGCAGGAGGAGAAGAAGGGCAAGCGCATCATCGAGGCCGTGCTGGCCGCCGCGCGCATCCGCCTGCGCCCGATCCTGATGACCAGCTTCGCCTTCATCTTCGGCGTGCTGCCGCTGGCGATCTCCACCGGCGCGGGCGCGAACAGCCGCATCGCCATCGGCACTTCGGTGATCGGCGGCATGCTGACCGCCAGCGTGCTGGCAATCTTCTACATCCCGCTGCTGTTCGTTCTCGTCCGCCGCAGCACGCGCGACGGGCTGAAGAAGCTGCACCAGCGCTTCGGCCGCCGCCAGGGGGAGGCACAGGCATGAGCCGGGCCACGAGCAAGACCATGCGTAAATCCGCCCTCGCCCTCCTGCCGCTGGTTCTGCCAGTGGTTCTGGGTGCCTGTTCCATGGCGCCCGACTATGCGCAGCCCGAAGCGCCGGTTCCGCCAAGCTGGCCGGTGGGCGAAGCCTATCCGGTGGAAGGCGAGGCTGACCTGCCCGCCCTCTCCTATACGGAGATATTCCGCGATCAGCGCCTGCAGACCCTGATCGGGCAGGCGCTGGCCAATAATCGCGACCTGCGGATCGCGGCGGCCAACCTCGCCTCCGCCCGCGCGCAGGTGCGCGTGACGCGCGCGGCGCAATTCCCGGAAGTCTCGGTGCGGGGCTCGGCCGATATCAGCGACAATGGCGGCACCAGCGGCGAAAGCTATGCGCTGCAGGGCGGCATTTCCGGCTTCGAGCTGGATTTGTTCGGCAAGCTCGCCAACGCCACGGCAGCCCAACGCGAGCGCGAGCTGGCCAGCGAGGCTTCGGCCCGCTCGGTGCGGCTGGGGCTGGTGGCGGACCTTGCCAGTGCCTGGGCCACCTATGCGGCGGATCGCGACCTGCTGGCCATTGCCGAACAGAGCGCCGCCAATGCTCGCCGCAGCGTGGACCTCACCCGCGCCCGGCTGGAAGGCGGCATCGCCCCGCGTACCGACCTGAGGCAGGCCGAGCAGATTCTCGCCACTGCCGAAGGGGACCTTGCGGCACAGAAGGCCGCGCTGGCGGAAGACGTCAACCTGCTGCGCCTGCTGGTGGGGGCCGATGTCGATCCGGCGCTGCTGCCCGCTGGCCTCGGCGAAGTGCTGGCGAGCATCGAGAGCCTGCCTGCTGGCACCAGCTCCGCCGTGCTGCTGCGCCGCCCGGATGTGGCGCAGGCCGAATATCTCCTGCGCGCCGCCAATGCCGACATCGGCGTGGCGCGGGCCAGGCTGTTCCCGCAGATCACGCTCACCGGCCTGCTCGGCTTTGCCAGCGACGCGCTCGGCTCGCTGTTTACCAGCGGCGCCTTCAGTGCCTCGGCCGGCGCGGATGCGAGCTACGCGATCTTTGCCGGTGGCGGCAGGCAGGCAGGCGTCGCCGTGAGCGAAGCCGATCGCGATGCGGCCCTCGCCAGCTACGAGAAAGCCATCCAGTCCGCCTTCCGCGAAGTGGCCGACGCACTGGCGACCAAGGGCACGATTGCCGATCGCATGAGCGCCGCCCGGATGAATACCGAAGCGGCCAGCGATACGGCCAGCCTCACCGAAGCGCGCTATCGCGGCGGGGTGGACAGCTTCCTCGCCAATCTGGTCGCCCAGCGCAGCCTCTACACCGCGCAAAGGCAGGAAGTGGCGATCTCGCTGATCGCGGTGCAGAACCGCGTGGAACTGTACCGCGTGCTGGGCGGCGATGCGGAACTGGGCCAGGGCGCTTTTACGCTGCCGCAGTAGGGGCCGAGTTTCGGGCGCTCCGTAGTTGACCCGGCGCATGCGAGGGTTTTTCTCGCGCATAGGCGCGAAGCTTTGCTGAATATCGTCGTCCCGGGCTTGACCCGGGATCGCTGTGATCTGGGCGCTTCGTGGCCAGCGGTCCCGGATCAAGTCCGGGACGACGGATCAGGCTGGACCCACTCTACCCCGTCACCCCAGCCCTGTGCCGGGGTCCAGCTTTGTGTCCGGAAATAGCGGGATCCCGGATCAAGTCCGGGATGACGAGAGGGTAGGCGTTCTACCCAACACGAACCCGCTAGCCCCGCGCCCCAACCGGCCCCGTCGAGGCGCGCACCACCAGTTCGCTGGCCAGTTCCGCATGCCGCTCGGGCAGTTCCGCCCCGCTCGCCTGTGCGATCAGATATTCCACTGCCGCGCCGGCCATCTTGCGGATCGGCTGGCGCACGGTGGTGAGCGGCGGCCACAGGAAGCGTACTACGGCGGAATCGTCGAAACCCGCGATCGAGATATCTGCCGGCACTTTCAGCCCGCGCCGCGTCGCTGCCGTGACCACGCCCGCCGCCATGAAATCATTGGTGGCGAAGATCGCGCTCGGCGGGTCTGCCATTGCGAGCAGGGCCTCGCCAGCCGCCAGCCCGCCTTCGAAAGTGAAGTCCCCCGGCTGGAACAGCAGCTGCGCCCTGCCCTCGGCCGCTTCGCGAAAGGCCACTACACGCACGGCGGCGGCGATGTGATCTTCCGGCCCGCCGACCAGCCCGATGCGGCGATGGCCAAGGCCGATCAAATGCTCCGCCATGGCACGGGCGCCGCCATATTCGTCGCTCGCCACGGAAGACGAACGGTCCGGCTCCAGCCCCGGAGCGAAGCGAACGTAAGGAACGCCCAGATCGTCCAGCGCATCCAGCAGCTTCACCCGGTCCGCCGAGGGCGGCGCGAGCATCACCCCATCCAGCGCAATGCGCGACAATTGCGCCCGCAGTGCATGCGGCCAGTTTTTCGCCGTAAAATCATAGGGCTCAACGAAGAAGTGATAGCCTTGCTCGCGACAGGCGATCAGCGCACCGGCCTGAAGATCGACGAGATAGGGCGAGAAATAGGCATTGGCATCGCCTTCGCGGAAGAACTCCGTCTGGTCCACGAGCAGCGCCACGGCATAGCCGCGCCGCCCGGCCAGCGTGCGGGCCGCAAGGTTGGGCTGGTAATCCAGTTCCGCCATCGCCTTGAGCACGCGGCCGCGCAATTCTGCCCCGACGCGCGGATTTTCGTTCAACACGCGCGAGACCGTCTTGAACGAGACTTCGGCCTTCTTTGCGATGTCTATGATCGTCGGACGCCGCTTGTGGGTCGCCATTGGGGGCTCGCTTCTGCTTTGCCCCTATCCTTGGCAGGAAATGCACGCCGCCGCCAGTACCGCGGGCATTGACAACACTGGCGACGGCGGCAAGCCGCCCCGAAACAGGTCAGGCCGGCTGGGGCAGTCGCACGATAGAGAACCAGAAATTCTCGATCCGCGAGACGATATCGAGGAAGCTGGAGAAATCGACCGGCTTCGAAATGAAGCAATTGGCGTGTTCCTCGTAAGACTTCACGATGTCCGCTTCGGATTCCGAGGATGTCAGCACCACAACCGGAATGGTCAGCAAGGTCGGGTCCTGCTTGATTTCCGCAAGCACGGAATGGCCGCTGATACCCGGCAGGTTGAGGTCCAGCAGGACAAGGTCCGGCCGGGGCGCGTTGCCGAAGTCTCCGCGCCGGTAAAGAAAGTCGAGCGCATCCTTGCCGTTGGTGACGGCGTGCAGGACATTGGCGACTTTTGCCTCCTTCAGCCCTTCCTTGGTCAGGCGGATATCGGCCGGATTGTCTTCCACCAGCAGGATCTCGATCGGGGATTGTGCTTGGTTCATCAGGCAGCTTCCTCTTGCTGACGTTCGGGCAGGGTAAAGCGGAAGATCGATCCTCCACCAGTCCCCGGCTCGACCCAGATCAGCCCGCCATGCAATTCGACGATGCGCTTGCAGGCGGCCAGGCCGATGCCCGTTCCCTCATATTGCTCGCGGCTATGCAGGCGCGAGAATATCTCGAATATCTTCTCATTGAACTCCGGATCGATACCGATGCCGTTATCGGTAATGACAAATTCCCACAGTCTGCCGCGCTGCTGCGCCTCGATCTTGATGTGAGGCGGGCGGTCGCTGCGGAATTTGAGCGCATTGCCGATCAGATTGGTGAACAATCGCTCGATCTGGCCGGGATCGCCCTCGATCCGGGGCAGAGGCCCGATCTCGATCGTGGCGCCGCTTTCCTCGATCTGGGGCTGGAACAGGGCAATCACGGCTTCCAGTTCGGCACGCAGATCGATCGACTTCACTTTCAGCGGGCGGTTGCTGACGCGCGAATAGGTCAGCAAATCGTTGATCAGCCGCTTCATCCGGCGCGCCCCATCCACCGCGAAGCCGATGAATTCATCCGCATCGGAATCGAGCTTGCCCTTATAGCGCCGCTCGATCAGGCCCATGTAGCTGTCGACCATGCGCAGGGGTTCCTGCAGATCGTGCGAGGCGACATAGGCGAACTGCATCAGTTCCTGGTTCGAACGGGCGAGCTTCTCGTTGGTCTCGCGCAGCATGTCCTGCCCGGCCTTGCGGCGGGTGATATCGGCCACCGAGACCACGATCTGCCCGTCCGAGCCGTCGTCATTGAGCGGGGCCAGCGCGATTTCCACCGGCACTTCGCTGCCATCCTTGCGCCTGCCGTACAGGTCGCGCCCGGCGCCCATGGGTCGGATTTCGGGCTGGGCGACATAGGCCTGACGCTGCCCCGGATGATCCGCATGATAACGCTGCGGAATCAGCAGTTCGACCGGCTGGCCCAGCAATTCCGCCGGTTCATAGCCGAAGATAGCAGTGGTGCGATCATTGACCCGCCGGATGATCCCGTTGCGGTCGGCCACCAGGATCGCCTCGGGCATGACGTCGATCACGCGGGCGGTTCGTGCCTCGGCATCGCGCAGGTCGCGTTCGCGGGCCTCGACCCTTTCGACCATGGTTTCGAAACTGCGGGCAAGCGCACCCACTTCGTCCGAGCGGGACGCGATCCCCCCGATATCGACCGAGCGCTCGCCCATGGCCACTGCGGCGGCCGTCTCGCTGATTTCCTTGAGCGGACGGGAAAGCGTGCGAGTGAACCACGCCATCGCCGCCAGACCAAGCAGCAGGATCACTCCGGCACCCATGAAGGCGCGATTGCGCACGGTGATGAGGCTGGCATCGAGCGCCCCTGCCGGGATCGTCTCGGCGATGACGGCGAATTGCTTCGTGTCGCGGGGATCGTAATCCACCTTGGTGGCAGCGGCGAGCAGGCTGCTGTCGCCCGTGGAAATGAAGCCCGCAAAACGCCCGGAAGTGTCCTCCATGAAGTGCTTCATGCCGGGGAATTCGTCCTGCAAGCGGTAGTGCCTGCCGAACTCGAAGCCGAAAGTGCGGCTCGGATCGGGGTGGGCAAGATAGTCGCCGGACTGGTTGGTGACGAAATAGGCGGCGCCATCCTCCCTCGGGCCCCTGACGATCTCGAAAATCCTGTTCATGTCGACATTGATGACGACCATGCCCAGCTTCTCGCCGCTATCCGACACGACCGGCGTCGCCGCGCGGATCACCGCGAGGTGAGGCGTTTCGATCTGCCCATGCTCGCGATTGAGATCGATGGGAGAAAGATAGACCTCGCCCTTGCCCAGCAGGCGGGTTTCCCGGACGTAGGGCCGGTCGATCTTGGTCTGCAGTTCCGCTTCGGGGATGCGGCGGATGGTGCCGTCGCGCAGGCGATCCACCCGCACGATCTCGCGCCCGCCATTCTGGAAACCGATGATCCGCACCTGCACATATTCGGGCCGTGCCTCGATCATGCCTTCAAAGATGGTGGCCAGCCGATCACGCCACAGCGCGGCGGTCGATCCGTCCTGCGGGTCCACCCCGCCGCTGCTCAGGGCGCGGAACGTGCCCATTGTCGGCGGCACTTTGGTGAGTAGCAAGGTGTCCTGCCGGGCGAATTCGATGCGCGAGCGCAGCCGCGTGGCCGAAACCTCGACATTGCCGGCAAGCCGCTGCGTATCGCGTTCGATCAGGATGTCCTCGCTGCCGCGATAGAAATACCACGACAGCGCCATGACCGAGAGCATGCCCACCAGCCCCGCGGCCAGCGCGATCCGGGTTGCAAGGCCAAGGCCGCGCAGATTGATGCCCCCGGTCATGGCAGGCTCAGCCGCTCGCCGCCCGCGCCTTGCCGGCCATGTCGTGTGGCACGGCAACCACCGCATCATCGGGGCCGAAGATCACCAGTTCCTCGCTCAGGCGCGCGGCGCTGATCGGCGGGGAGAAGTAATAGCCCTGCAGGTAATCGATCCCGATCCGGGTCAGCAATTCGGCCTGTTCGGCCGTCTCCACACCTTCGGCCACGGTCTTGAAGTTCAGCTTGTGCGCCAGATCGGAAACCGCCTCGGTGATCTTCTGGGTGCCGCTGTCGTCGATCAGCTTGGACACGAAGCTGCGGTCGAGCTTGAGATGTTTCAGCGGCAGGTCGCGCAGCATCGAGAGCGAGGAATAGCCCGTGCCGAAATCGTCGATATGGATGCCGATGCCGACATTCATCAGCGCCTCGAGCCCGCGCCGCGCGGAATCGATGTTCTGCATGAAGGTCGATTCCGTGATCTCGATATTGAACAGGTCCGGCGTCAGCCCGTGGCGGTCGATGGCGTCAGTGAACAGGCCGGCGAAGCCGTTGTCGCGGCACTGGATCGGGGAGACGTTGATGGAGATCGGCACCACCGGCGTTCCCGCCGCGAGCGAGCCCGCCAGGAAGCCGCAGGCCTGATCGATCATCTGCATGCCCAGATCGGATATCCAGCCGTTTTCTTCCGCGATGGGAATGAAATCGCCCGGCATGATCACCTTGTCATCCCGCTGGCGCCAGCGCGCGAGCCCTTCGGCGCAAACGATCCGGTGGCTGCGGCAATCGACGATGGGCTGGTAATCGAGATAGAAACTGGGCGTGGAGATATCCCGCAGCATCGCCCGCTTCAGTTCCAGCTTGTGGCTCAGTTCGCGATGCAGGGAATCGTCATAAAGACAGATCGCCCGCGTCCCCTCCTTCTTGGCCTTGTACATGGCCAGATCGGCATGAGTCAGCATGTCGCCCGAATTGACCGCGCCCGAAGGATAGAGCGCGATGCCGATGCTCGATCCGATATCGATCGGGCGCCCGTCCAGACGGGTGACACGGGAAATCGCCTTGGCGATCTTCTGCGCCAGTTCCATCGCCCCGCGCGGCGAAGGCAGATTGGTGGCGATCACCGCGAATTCGTCACCGCCCAGCCGCCCGACAATATCCGTGCGGCGCACGGTTTCGCTGATCTGCTCGGCCACTCGTATCAGCAATTCGTCGCCGGCATCGTGGCCCAGCAGGTCGTTGATCTGCTTGAAATTGTCGATGTCGATCACCAGCACGGCGCAGAACAGCTTGGTACGGTCCGCATGTTCCATGCTCAGGTCCAGCCCTTCGATCAGGGCGCGACGGTTCTTTACCGAAGTGAGCGGATCGGTGATCGCAAGCTGGACCAGTTCTTCCTGGAACTTCTTGCGCTCCAGCGCATAGCTGATCGAGCGCCACAGCGAACGCGGGCGGATATCGTCCTTTTCGAGATAGTCCGCCGCCCCGTTCGTCAGCGCACTGGCAGCCTTGGTCGCCTCGTCGAGGCCCGTGAGGATGATGATCGGAACATCGGGCCGCAGGACTTTTAGGGCCTGCAAACCGTCAAAGCCCGAGGCATCGGGCAGACCGAGATCGAGCAGGATCGCATCGGGGCCCTCCGCTACCAGCGTTTCGAGCAGGGCCGCACCGTCGGCCAGGCTGCCGGCAAGCAGGACATCGCATTCCGCACCCGCATCGTGCGAGCCGACCTTGAGCGACATTTCGGCCAAGCGACGATCGCCCGGATTGTCGTCGATGACGAGCACGGTCAACCGCTGCCGCTTCGGCAGGGCGGCAGGTCCGCATTCACCCGACAATCGCAAGTCGATCATATTCGTCTCCGCAGGGAGCAGCACCATGCGTAGGACACCCACATGGGTTCTTGATAAATAGATATATATAAATTCAGCTTAAAAACCGCCGTAACGGTACCGGATATATGAATCCGCAAACTGTTAAGCAGCAAAAATATATGCATGAATCGAATGAATATTTCATCGATACATTACAGACTATGCGTAGCTACCTAAGTAGATTTCCGGGGATCAGCCCACAGCCCGCAGCGGATTGGCCGGCGAATTAGGCATCGGCAGATCAACCTGCTCCTCGGAGATGTTGTCCGGCCCGAAACCCAGCTCGTCGAACTGTACGCCGAAGCGGAAGCCATCCACCCAGCGGACCATGCCCTTGCGGGGCCGGTCGTGATCCATGTGGATTTCCACCCGGCTCCCCACGGCGGCCTGCCATTCTGCCTCGACCATCGCGCCGCTGGAGGAAACGTTGCGCACGGTCCCGTACAGTTTCTCGCCGCGATAGACGATGTCGGCACTGCGCAGCACTACCATGCGTTGTTCGCGCCTGGTGACCTCATAGCCTTCGGTGGCGATGGGCAGGCGGCTGCGTGCGAGCGTACGGGCTTCGCGCGCATCGAGCTTGGGCCCATAGACGAAGCCCTGGATCTGGCCGCAGCCCAGTTCCCGCACGGCCTTGAGGTCCTGATGGGATTCCACCCCCTCGGCAGTCGTTTCCATGCCCAGATTCTCGGCCAGCGCCACGATGGTCGCCACGATGGGGCGCTTCTGGCTGCCCGGTACGGACAGCCCGCTGATGAACTCGCGATCGATCTTGATCTTCGAGAACGGGGCCTTGAGCAGATATTTGAGGCTGGAATAGCCAGTGCCGAAATCGTCCAGCGTCCAGCGCACACCCAGATCGTGCAACTGGCGCAGGATCGTTTGCGTGCTTTCCGCCTCGTCGAGGAAGACGTTCTCGGTGATCTCGATCTCCAGCCGGCCGGGCGGCAGCTTGCTCTGCGCGAGGCTGTTGACCACCACCGTGGTCAGTCCCGGGCTGGAAAATTGCGAGGGCGAGAGGTTCACCGCCAGCCTGATATGGGCGGGCCACTGGGCGGCCTCCGCGCAGGCCTCGCGCAGCACCCATTCGCCCAGCCGATTGATCAGCCCCGCAGTCTCGGCCAGCGGAATGAACTCGTCGGCCGCGACATCGCCGCGCACGGGATGGCGCCAATGGACCAGCGCCTCGAAGCCGCAGAGCTTCTCGCTGCCTGAATCGACGATCGGCTGATATTGCAGCATCAGCTCGCCATTCTCGATCGCCTTGCCCAGATCGATCTCCAGCTGGCGTCGTTCGAGCGCATGGTCGAGCAGGGATGAATCGAACATGCGATGGCAATTGCCGCCGCGCGCCTTGGCCGAATAGAGCGCAAGGTCCGCATTACGCACCAGCGAGTCCACCGTATCGCCATGCTCGGGCCCGATGGCGATGCCGATGGCCGCCCCGATCGTCACCTTGATGCCCGAAATCTCGTAAGGCGCGCTCAGATAGCGGACCAGTTCGCCAGCCAGCGCTTCCAGCCTCCGCACTTCGGCGGTCTCATGCAGGACCACGCCAAATTCGTCGCCGCCCAGCCGCCCCACAAAGCCGCTGCTGTTGATGAACATCCTCAGGCGTTCTGCAAACTGGCGCAGCACCTGGTCGCCCACCTGATGGCCCAGCGTGTCGTTGGCCTGCTTGAACTTGTCGAGGTCGATCAGCAGCAGCGCGGTCGCGCCCCGTCCGCCTTCGGTTCCGCCCAGCAATTCCTCGAGCCGGTCGTTGAAGCACGCCCGGTTCATCAGCCGTGTCAGCGCATCGCGCTCGGCCGAGGCAAGCAGCCTTTCCTGCACGCGAGTGAATTCCGTGAGATCGAGGCCAATACCCATGAAGCCCACGAAATTGCCCGCCGCATCGTAACGCGGCTGCCCGGACAGGGAGAGACTGTGGATGCCATCGCGTGCACGGGCGCAAACGGTGAGGTCCCCAAACGGCGCCTGCATGATCTGATGGCGCCGCAGGATATCGGTACCGAACGCGATCTCGCGCTCCTGCCGCTTGTTGCAATTCGCCTCAGGCCCCACCAGTGCCCAGATATATTCGCCAACCAGTTCCGAGGCCGGGCGAGCCAGCACCTTGAACATGCCCTCGCTCGCCCGTGTCAGGCGTCCGTCGCTGTCGGTTTCCCAGATGAAGCTGCCCATCTGTTCGGACATGCGGGAAATCCGCTCGTTCTGCAGGTCCATGCGCCCGCTCGCCCGCACGAAGCGGACATGCGAGCTGGCCCAGATCGCGGCGAAACTGAAGGCGAGCGAGAAGGCCACCACTCCCGGTGGCAATCCGTCGGCGCCCAGCACGAGTTCCGAGACCGCGAAGCTGGCGGCAAAGATCATCTGCGCCAGCGGGAAGGCCGCAAGGATGACCATGCCTATCATCACGCATGCGAGCGTTATCGCCACGCTGTGCGGGAACGCCAGCACGGCCCCTTCGCTGCCCAGCAAGATGCCGCACAGGGCGCCGCCCAGGCAAATGATGCGGGCCGTGCTGATCTGGTTGGCACGCAGCTTTCGCGAAAGCCTGATCCCGCCCAGCAGCAGCGGCAGGGCAAGGCCCAACGCTCCGGCAAACCAGATGGCGCCAGCGAAGCCGATACTCCCCCAATTCCGCACCAGCAGCAGCGAAGTGTAGATCAGCAGCATTCCGCCCATCAGCGGAAAGAGCGGACGCAGCACCTCGACGCATTGCGCCGTGTAGGAAAGTTCGTGCGATGAATTCTCCCGCGGGATCCGGATGCCAGACGTCCAATCCGCCTTGATCGGTCCGGAGCCCTTTAACGAGAGCAGCTTTCTCTTTGTTGCCATGCCCACCCCACATTGACTGGGAGCTAAAGCAGCCACCTAAGTACGTGCATCAATTATGCAGGTTCGGGAGTAAAATATTCGTTCATTTCCAATTTACGTATTTATTAGTATTCGAACGACTTATTTTAATCTTAGATTTCTTTCCCAAACTGTTGATCGGTCTTGAGAATCCCAAAACAAGCCATCGCCGCCTCCATGAGGCGCCTGTCATACGGTCTCGCAATGATGGCCGAAGCGCACTCCATGCGCATGCAGACAAGAATGATCTCAAGTGGTGGTAATTCACCTTCGTGCACTTTTGCAGAATCAAGAATTGTTTTAAATTGATCCGGGGTTTTGGACGGAACTGATCTATGTCGCGTTCAGCGCTGGAACAGAAGATCGAGCGCCTGAAGGAGGCGCTTTCTTCAGACTTGCCGGCAGCCATGCACGCCAAGCTGTCTCGCCTGCTCGCCGAAGCGGAGGCGGAGCAGACCCAGGCCATGCTCGCTGCCCTGCCCGCGGACCAGTCCTTCGCCGATACCAATGGAGACCTGCTGGCGATCGCCGATCATGCCGTGATCGAAGCGATGCGCCTGCTGGGCGCGCAATTCGGCAGCCTGCAACTCTACGATCCCGAGACGGAGACGCTGCAAATCGTCGCTCAGCGGAATTTCAGGGAGCCGCAGCTGGAATATTTCGCCGTAGTGCGACCCAATGACAATCTGGCCTGCTCGCGCTGCGTCACGGAACGCCGCCGCGTGATCATCGAAGATGTGGCGGAAGAACCCTCCTACCGCCCGCATCTGGAAGTGGCGGAGCGAGCGGGCATCCGCGCCGTGCAGTCGACCCCGCTTCAGGATTCGTCCGGCCGGCTGCTCGCCGTGCTCTCGACCCTCTTCACTGCTCCCCGGAGCTTCACGCAGAGCGAATGCGACGCGCTGGACCTGCATGCCGGCTGGACGACCAGCGCCCTCGCCCGCCACCTCTACGGCTGACAGCCCCGGCCAAGACCGAAGTCAGACCGGCAATTCGGTGGTGTATTTGAGCGTTTCGAGCGCGAAATGCGAAGAGGCGCCCGCCACGGTCGGGTGGCGCAGCAGCTTGTCCATCAGGAAGCTGTTATAATCGGCCACGTCGGAGGCGACGATGCGCAGCAGGAAATCCCAGTCGCCCGACATGGAATAGCATTCCACCACTTCCGGGCTGTCGTGCACGAATTCCTCGAAAGCCTGCGAGGCAGCGGGCGAGAAATCCTTGGCCCGCACGTTGCAGATCACGGTCACCCCGCGCCCCACCCGGTTCGGATCGACCAGGCGGACACTGCCGATGAGATAGCCGGCCGCCTCCATCGCCTTGATCCGCCGCCAGCAGGACGCGCTCGAGGCGCCGACCCTTTCCGCGATTTCGGCGTGGCTCAGGGTCGCGTCCCGCTGCACCAGCGCGAGTATCTTCCGGTCCACGCGATCGAGATCGACATCCTGTTTCACAAACCAGCTCCAATTCGAAACCACATCTCACATTTCGTCGCAGCTTAGTCAATTCTGAAACGATCTTGCGCTCCGGAGATGGCATAAAGGGTGTATGGACAAAACGAATCTCCGTCTGGCTGAAAAGAGCCCCGGCGTCGCAAAGCAGTCTCACCTCCGCCCGGTGGCGCAGGACCCGTTCCTGCACCGCATCTGCGCGGTCTCCGCCCGCATGCGCAGCATCGCCAGCCGCGATGTGCTGAGCCGCCATGGGCTGGACCTGCGGGACTGGCTGGTGCTGTCCGGCCTGTTCGAACTGGGCCTTGGCTCGCAGCGCGACATCGTGGACCTCACCAAGCTGGACAAGGTGGCTGTGAACCGTGCCTCCGCCCGCCTGAAGGAAACCGGCCTCGTGGGCACCCGCCCCAACCGGCTCGACGGCCGCTCGCACCTGCTTGAGCTGTCGGAACAGGGCCGCAAGGTCTATTTCTCCCTCGCCGCAGCGATCGAGGAAATGGAGCGGCAGGTACTCGGCCAGTTCGGCACTGCCGAGACCGACCAATTCCGCCGGATGCTCTCCCGGCTCGAAGCCTCGCTCGAGGATCTCGACCGTGCCGGCGCGGAACTGGCCGAAGCGGAAGGCCCTGCGCCGACGGCTTACGGTCAGGATCAGGCAGATGCTGCCCCCCGTTCGGTCGCTGCCTGACAGCTAATCCTGAACAGTCTCGAAAAAGGCCGGCCCGCGAGGTGCCGGCCTTTTTTCGTTTTCTGCCCTTTTCGTTTTCGGGCAGCGTGAACCGCTAGAACGCGATGCTGAGGCCCGCCCGTGCGGAGAGATCGATATCGCCCTGGGTCTTTTCGGCTCCAAGGCCGATCAGCCAGGTATAGTCGAAACCGCCCGCCAGCAGCCGCGCCTCGGTCGTCCAGCCGCTCTTCAGCGTGCCGGGGGTCAGAGTGAAGCTCTCGCCGTCCTCGAAGGCCGCGGTGGTCGAACCCAGCTGGCTGTCGAGCACGGAGCGCCATCCACCTTCCAGTTCCAGCGTGAGCGGCGTTTCGTCAGGCGAGGTACGACCGAAGCGGTAGCTCGCCGTCAGCGTCGTGGTGGCGGTCGCGGCCTTGCTGGTGCGGCCGTCGACCGTCAGGTCGATGATGTCCGCGCCGTCTTCCTGATAGCCGTCTTCCTTGAGCCAGTAATAGTCGACCGTGGCCTTGGGCCGCAGCGAGACGCGCGAGCCCAGGGCCAGGTCGTAAGTGGCACCCGCCATGCCGGACAGGGCCCAGCCGCCCCAGCTGCCCTCGGAAGTGTAGCTGTAATCCGTCTCTTCGACTGTCGTCTCGAAAGTGCGGGAGGAAGAGAGCTTGGCATGCATGCCCGAGATGCGCGCGAAGGCCGCGAAGCCTCCCTTGCGCAGCCGCCAGTGACCGGCGATCTCGTACACTTCCGAGCCGATATCCTGCAGATCGCCATTCTTGACCGAGCCGCCGACGTAATCGAAGCCTAGGCCGAGATAGCCGATGCCGAAATCCCGCTCGATGCCCAATGACAGGCCATAGCCCTGCGTCTTGAAGCCGGCCGTGTCGCCCGCATCCTTGCTGCCTCGGAAATAGATCGGCTCGATCCATCCACTCACCGGGCTGACGTCATAGCTGATCGAAGGATCGGAAATGTGCCGCGCGGCAAGGCGTGAGGCGCGGGTGACGAAATCGAACACGCCGCCCGCATAGTCAGGCATCAGCCCATCGAACTGGCCAAACAGGGAATCGAAATCCTCCGCTTCCAGCAGGCTGGCTTCCAGCAGCGAATATTCCGCTGCCTGAGTGAGCACGGCATCGAATATCTGCGATTGCGGCCCGGTCAGACCCAGTTCCTCCGCCGAGCGGCGGTGAATATCGAGCGTGATCGAAGTATCGTCCTGCGTCAGCGTGCCGGTGTAGAGCAGCGGCAGGGCAAAGCCATCCGACAGGTCGAGATCGAGCGAGCCGCTCAAACTATCGGCCGTCAGGACCTCGTAGGTGCCGTCCACCCCGGCCAGCGAGGTCACGCCCACGGTGAGGATCGAGCCGTCCGCGAAACTGGCCTGATTGACGTCGAAGGAGGAATTCGTCCCGCTCTCACTGTCGATGATGATGCCGATGGAGCCGTCCGCAGCGACCTGCAGCGTGTCGAACGAGACAGTCTCGCCCTCGCCCGCCACCAGCGTTCCGCCATTCACATCGACCGAGACATTCTCGCCATTGGCAAAGGAACCGTTGAACACCGCACTGTCCGACAGGGTGATCTGCGCCGCCTCACCGCCCGCATCGACAGTGCCGTAATAGCCGGAAGTGCCCGAAAGGCTCATCTCCAGCGCGCCACCGCCCGAATGGATATCGCCAGCATAGACCGCATCGTCCGACAGCAGCAGCCGGTCGTCCCCGCCGCCGAAATAGGTGTCACCCGCCACCGAGCCGGAGGAGATATCGAACAGATCGTTGCCCGATCCGGTGATGATATCGCCGACCATGGCAGTGTAGATGGTGGGGCTGGAAGGATCGTAATCCTCCTCCGCTTCCTCATCCTCCTTGGTCGCCTGGTCGATATCGTTGAGATATTGGCGGATCGTCACCCCGCTGCTGTTCGCGCCAAGATCGAGTGCGATCCGCTCATCCTCGTTCGAGCCGGTGGCGTAGATATAGCCGGTGTTGTTCACGGTGGTGAGCGTGCCGGACAGGTCACGGACACCGGTCACATGCCCCTCGCCGCTCGACTGGACATAGGCCTTGATCGTGCCGCTATTGTCCAGTGTGGGCACGGTCGAACCCGCATTGATCAGCAGCGCAGTGGCCGAGGCATCGTTAGTGGTGGCCTGCACCGTGCCGGAAATGCCGATCCCGTCCGCCATGGTGACGGAGCCGCCCTGCCCGCCGATCACCACTGCGGTCGTATCGAAGCTGCTGTAATGAGTGTTGGACTGCACCGTCCCGTCGATGACGAGGGAATAGGTCCCGTCCCGCCCGGTGACCGAACCGATCTCCGTATCGCTCGCTCCGCCGATCACCAGCGCGGGGCTGGCGCCGTAGGAGGTGATAGCGCCGGCGGTTTCCTCATCGTCGTCCACCCCGTCATCGTCCTCGTCCTCATCGGTCGAGCTGAGGTCATAAGGCCGGTTGGCGACGATGATGCCGCCTTCGACATTGCCTTCGATGCTGACCGCCGGAGCCTCCACCCGCAGATCGGAGCGCGAGAGGGTCAGGCTATCGTCGTCGTCGGTGGTGTAGGATCGCGCCTTGCTGATCGTGCCATCAATGGTGATCGTGCCGCTGACGTCGCCATTCACGTCAACGGCCGCGGCGCCTTCGCCCACGGCAGTGATCGTGCCGCCAAGGCGGATGTCGCCGTCGACTGCCTGAGTGACCAGCGCGGTGCTGTAATCGCCGGTCACCGTGATATCGCCGCTATTGTCGATATTGCCGATGAAATGGGAATCCACGGCAATGCCGTAGGAATTGATGCCCTCCAACGTGATCGTGCCGCTATTGTCGATCGATCCCGTCACCGGGGCACCGGACAATATATGGATGCCGTATCGCCCCTGGGAACTGGCGATGGGCCCATCGGGGATGGAATTGTCGTCGTCGTCATCCGGCACGAAGTCTTCAAGGACCTGAATGTTGCCGGCATTGTCGATGGAGAAATTCGTTCCGTCCTCCACCAGAATACCAGTGCGCCCACCTCCGGCATCCGCCAGCACCGTGGCATCTTCGGCAATCGTCACGCTGTTGTTGCTGTCCACTGTGATCGGCGTCGTTTCGCGCACGTCCAGCAGCACATCCTCGTTCACGGTGATGTTCCCTGCCGTGGACGTGGCAAGGGCCGTCGTACTGTCGCTGGACACGACGGTATCGGCCATGGCTGGTGCGGCAAGGGCCGACGACAGCATGGTGGTGAGAAGGATATGCTTGCGGAAGGCGTGGATCATCGGGTTCGTCACCTGAATTGGGTGGCGCCCGGCGGCTCTGCGGACCACCGGGCGCCGGTTTTTCCGTGGCTGCAAGGATTGGACTTGCAGACATCAGAGGAACGACCGCCCGGTGCTGGAGCGGGGACGCTGCGGGAAGCCGTTCACAGGCTTAAACGAGGGGGCAGCGCGAACCCTTCGGAAAGGGCGTCAAAAAAGTCCGGTCAGCTTGCGTTAAGCCGCCGGGCCGGATTTCTGGCGCTCCGCTATTCAGAAAATTTGGATCGGGGCGCCTTGAGACTCTTCCGGCAAGACGGCCAGCATGGCGACAGCCCGCGCATTGCGCGCATGGCGCAGAACGACGATCGCCGCGCAGGCAGTCAGTCGGAAGACGATACGCGCCTTGTCGCCCTTGCCGGCAAGGGCAGTGTCGATGCCTTCACCATTATAGTCGAACGGCACAGTTCCGCCCTCTACCGTGTTGCCTATCGCATGCTCGGGGACGGAGCCGAGGCGGAGGACGTGGTCCAGGAATGCTTCGCCCGCCTGTGGACGCAGGCCGCCAACTGGAGCGCGCGCGGTGCCGGGCTGGTCGGCTGGCTCCACCGCGTAACCATGAACCTGTGTCTCGACCGGCTGCGCAAGACCCGCCCGTCCTTTTGCGACACTCTCCCGGATATCCATGACGAGGCCCCGCTGGCCGACCGGCGCATCGAAGGGCACGAGGCGCGCATGGCGATCGAGCGGGCGCTCAACGCCTTGCCGCCCCACTACCGGGCCGCCCTGGCACTCAGCTATTTCGAAGGCTTCCCCAATTCTGTAGCCTGCGACGCCATGGACATGAACCTCAAGGCCTTCGAGTCCCTGCTCGTGCGTGCGCGGCGCCAGCTGCGCGGCCTGCTGGAATCGAGCGAATTTTCGCTGGCCGATGTGGAATTCATGCCATGATTACGCGGCATAACGAGGCGGAAGCCGCTCTGGACCGCGCGCTCTCCCGCACGCCCACTCCGCAGGTCCCGCCGGGACTGTCGGCGCGAATCGTGGCTGACGTCACTCGCCTGCCGCAGGACGCTCCCGGCCTCATCCGCAGCGATACGTCCCATTCGCCCGAAGCGCCGCGCAGCCGGCTGGCAACGGGTTTCGCAGTCGCAGCCGTGCTTGCGATCGGCCTTCTCGGCACGGCCTTGATCACGCGCAGCGGCGAGCGCGGCATGCCTCCGCCGGACCGCATGCTCGCAGCCGATGTGTCCCCGGCCTCGGCCCCGACCGCACCACCGCTTGGCAGCCAGTCCCCTGCCCTCGCCGAGGCGGCACTCGATGTGCCTTCCGCAACCAGCGCCCCGGGTAACCGGAATAGACAGGCTACGCAGATCGATCCCCAGAATATCGCCAGCGAGCGGCCGGAAAGCGTCAGCCACGCATCGAAAGCTCTTGCCGTTCGCCAGTCTGTCACAGCGCCTGCAACGCCGCAGGCTCCTACCGGGCAGCAGCAGCCGGTGGAACTCGCCCACAAAGATAATCCAGCCGAAACGCCCACAATCGGCCCAGTGGATTCCTCGGCATCGCCCGCACCTGTCTATGGCCCGCCTGCGGCGCAAGGCCTCGGCGTAGCCGGCGGCAAGCTGAACCCTCCCGCAACACAGGGCCCGCCGCGGAGCGAGCCTTCGCATGCCGGCCCCGGCGGCAGCACGGGCGGCCCCAACCGCCCCTGGTAAGCGCCAGGCGAGGCGCCGGAGCCGCCTTTGCAGGCAGTCCTGCACAGCCAATTCAAAATTACTCGCAAATCGCACGTCTAATCAGTTGACAGCCCGCCCACCCCCCCGCTATCGGCCCGCTCCTACCTGCTGTTCCGGAGCTTTTCCGAAGCAGCCCGTGCCCAGATGGCGGAATTGGTAGACGCACCGTCTTCAGGTGGCGGCGCTCGCAAGGGCGTGGAGGTTCGAGTCCTCTTCTGGGCACCATCACCTCCTAAGCCATTGATTGGCTTAGGAATGCTAGGAAATCCAAGGCTTTTCCCCAAGTGGCTGCTACAAATGTAACAGTCAGGGAAGCCGAAATGTGTTCCTATCTTCGCCCGAGAAATGGTGGCGTATATTACACCCGCATGGTGGTCCCGCCCCGACTTCGGTCAATCATCGGGAAAAGCGATCTAGGCCGCTCACTGAAAACGAAAGACCGCGCCGAAGCTAAGCGGCTACTGCCCGCGTGGCTTGAAGAGGCGCAATCCATTATAGCGGCTGCCGAAAGAGAGCTTGCCGACCGAGAAGCCCGCGCGGCTTCAAATGCTGTCATCTATCCTATGACCCAGAGCCAAGCGGATTGGGAGGACGAAAACGCCGAGTTCTGGCAGGAGTTCGAGCGAAGGGATGAAGCTAATGCGGAAGCCGAAGAGGCATTGGAAGCAAGGCTCAGTCGTCCGGTCGAACTGCTGAGCGAAAACGAGGCGGCAGCGAAGCGCTTGCTGAGAAGCGCCCGCTATGAGCGCGACCGTTATCGAGAACGGTATTATCGAAGGAAGCGAAGGGACGCGGCTGCCCCCGCTCGGATTGCTCCAAGTTCCCCGGAGCCCGCCGTCACCATCACCGGAATGTTTGAAGGATACGCCTCCCAAGATGGGATCAACGAGGCCACTGCCCGGCAGTTTCGGGCGATCATCAAGCATCTGGTCGCATTCCTGGGCCATGACGATGCAAAGGCGGTCACGTTGCCAGACTTGGCACGGTGGCGAGAGCACTTGCTCCAAGAGCCAATGGCGGACGGCAAGCCCCGCTCCGCCAAAACGATCAACGGTAGTTATCTGGCCGCTGCAAACGTCGTGTTTTCTTATGGCCTCAATATGCTGTTGATCGCAGCGAATCCGACAACCGGCTTGGCTAAGGCTCGCGTCCCGAAAGTCGCCAAGCTGCGAGAGAAGGACTTCACTAAGGCAGAGCGGCGCACCATCCTCGCAGCAGCACTCCTCCCGACGGATGGCAGACTTTCACAAGAGCGCGCCTTTGCTCGCCGGTGGGTTCCTTGGCTCTGCGCATATACTGGCGCACGAGTGAATGAGATGACCCAGATACGGAAAGAGGACATTCAGAAGATCGACGGTGTTTGGACGGTTCGCATCACGCCAGAGGCAGGAGGGGTTAAGACCAATGAGGCCCGAACCGTCCCTTTGCACGAACACTTGATTGACCAAGGCTTTGTCGCGGCGATCAGCGGCAAGGATGATGGCCCCCTGTTTTATGACCCGGACCGGCAAAGGGGCGGGAGCGTCCGAGGACAGCACAAGAAGGTTGGCATGTTTTTGGCCCAGTGGGTGCGTGACCTGGGCGTCAATGATCCTAATGTTCAACCCAATCACGCTTGGCGACACACGTTCAAAGGCATCTGCTTGGAAGCTGGGATCGAAGAACGGGCGGCTGATTACATGCAAGGTCACGCCTCAAAAGGGCAGGGACGCAAATACGGTTCAAACACAATCCCAGCACTGGCCAACCAGCTTGCCAAGTTTCCCCGTTTTGAGATTGGTGAGGGGTTGGCGGAAGTCTGAGACCAGATGATCCGCCATCAAGGCAGTGGCTCAATAATGCCCCACGGCTCCCGAACTAAGATAGATAGTCCAGGCTCGAAGGCTGCGGATGGAGCCTCATTATATCCATGGCTAAGCCATGTCTTCCCATGGGTATTTTAATAGATATGAACCTTAGGGGCCTAGCGGGATGGAGTTTGTCCGGCTCTCCCCCATGTCTATTCCATTGGTACAATGTGGTATCCCATGGGGATTCCTGAAATAGATATGAGGGAGGCCGGCAAGCATGAACCTTGAGGGGCGCTGAGCGGTCTGTGAGATGCCGGTGACACCAAGCTGCCAAGCAGCCTCTCCCAAGGTGTCATAAAGCTAACCGACCAAGGCCAATCGCTTCCTGTGTGCGTGATGGTATCAAATCCACCGACGAGACGGAATGCAGTTCGCCTCCCCTAGTCGTTTCAGGCAATACGCGTCGGAGGCGCACCAGGAGGTCGTGGAGTGCGCAAGGCACCCTTCCCTCCCCGCCGGACAATGGACATGAGCCTTCTCCTTCCTGAGCCGTCGCCGAACGATCAGGAACTCAACCGAACCAAGGCACGATGGAGATTTGTGGGATGCCACTTCCCGCCCCCCGGTGACGGCACCCCTTCGTCATTTAAGCGGGCCGCCATTGCACGGATACTCAGCCCTTCGTCTCGCATGGCCGATAGTCGCCCTGCGAACGGCTCCAGGCGCTCCACCGCGTCCGCCTTGTTCCGACTAGCCAGCACCGCGCCATTGCGCCCCAGGACCGTTCCACGCGCTTTTGCGGCGGCGAGTGCGGCCTTGGTCCGCTGCGAGATGATTTCCGCTTCCTTTTCCGCCAGGGCGGCGAACAGGTGCAGTTGGAAACGGTCGGCATGGGGCATGTCAGCAACCGCGAAGTCCACCCCCGTTTCCATGAGGCCAGAGACGAAGTGGACATTGCGCGCCAGGCGATCCAGCTTGGCCAGGACCAGCCGTGCCTTGCTGCGCTTTGCCTGTGTCAGTGCCGCCAGCAGTTGAGGGCGCTTGGCCAGGGCGTTGCTACCCTTACCCGTCTCCACCTCCACATATTCCCCGATCAACTCCAGGCGCGCCTCAGCCGCGTACCGCGCCACCGCTTCGCGCTGGGCCTCCAGCCCCAGACCGCTCCGGCCCTGGCGATCAGTTGATACGCGCAGATAACTGATAGCCTGGCCTAGATATTCCATGAGCTTGCCCCTCACCGTACACACATTAACCTCTGTTTATATGTGCACAGTCTACATGACAAGAGGTCTGTTGCGCCATCGAGGGGGTGCCGGGGGATTTTCTCCCATTCTGGTAGGAGGGAGGGTCGCGCATAGGCGCGTCAGATTCAGATTGTGAAGTGGTATGGCGGCATAGTTGTAGGCGCTGTAGGGCCTGTAGACTTGATATGGAGGGAATCCGACTTCATATGGGATCTAGATTAAACGATAGGATGAACTGTCATGCCCACCACCATAACGTTGCCCGACGAGCTGTTTGCCAAGCTTCAGAAACATGCGATTCCGCTTGTGGATACACCGCTGACCGTAATTGAGCGGGCGCTCACCGCTTTGGCGCAGGGGGACGAGGAGCCGACTGCAGCGGAGGGCTCCAGCGTCCGTTCCTTCAATCCCGCCGCCCCTCCCAGCCTCACCTACACCACCCCGCACCTGGTGCGGATTGGCGGCAAGCTGCTCCCTGGTAGCAAGACTTATTGGAACCCGCTGATGTTCGCGGTGATTGCTGAGGCCGCAGAGCGGGGCGTCCGCTCCGAAGATATCTGTGATCTACTGACCGTAAACTACCAGAAGGGAAAGAAAGAGGACGCGGGTTTCAATTACATACCGAACGCTGGCATTTCGGTCCAAGGTCAGGATGCAAATGGCGCGTGGAGGCAGGTATACCGCTTAGCTTCCAGCTTGGGCATATCGGTACAAGTAGAGTTCGGTTGGCAGAACACCGAGAAAGCCGCCATGCCGAACACCGCTGGCTCGTTCTACATTGAAGGTGAATGAGGAGGCTATTTTGAGCGACAAGATTGCGCAAGCAATGCTGACCATTAGCAAGATCACGGACCCTGACAAGCTCCACACAATTATCCGCAACGCGAACGTTGCAAAAGAAACTGCTGTGGCGCGGGCAGCGCAGGAGCGCCTCTATGAGGTTGCACCCGCGTTTGCTCCGGGCAGTTTTGAGCACGCTGTCTGGAAATGCATCTACGCGCTGGAGGATGCCAAGACTGAAGAGAGGGGATTAACAATCCGCCTCGGTCGTACCCGGCAAAAAATTGCCAGAGATGGCGAGTATCAAACTGTCCTGGATTTGGTGACTGGTAAGAAGTCGTCGGGGTTCGACATGATGATCGAACGCGATATGCCGCAGTACACCTTTGAGGCCGTCACGCTTCGCCACCCTGAATTGTTCGACCACGAAACACGGAAGCTGGCCAGCGAGCGCTTGGCGGAAGTTGGGTACAAGGGGGAGTGAGTACCGTGAGGAACTTGGCCTGATATTCGCTTGCCAGTCTGGCCGGTTCGAGTCCTCATTTAGGACTCAAATCACTTCGCCTTTTGCTCCCCACTTGCCCAAACTGCTACAATCGGGTCTTCCAACTACTATAGCAGCCATTTGGAAAAGCATGGATTTCTGCGGTTTTCTGGCGATAAGTGCCTTGTCCTCTTCTGGCACCATTCCTTTCCAACTATCGGAAACGACAGGGAAACCTCGCTTCGGCGGGGTTCCTTCGGCGTTTTTGGCTGCCGCTCGGGCGGCATAAAAAACTCGTAGGCCCTGTGCCTCGCTTACCGTGCTAGAGCGGGCCCATGGTCGAAATGACAAATCGCCAGCGCCTGGCCGGCTATTTTCGCGATGCGAATGCGGTTTCCGGGGATGTGCTGATCTTTTCACTCGCCACGGCGGGCACTTACCTCGCCCAGTCGTGGGAACGGCCGATCAGCGCCGTCCTGATCTATCTGGTGGGGGTGATGGTCATCGGTGCCCGTTCGGGCCTCGTGTGGGGCCTGGCTGCGGCGCTCTCGGCTTCACTGGTCTACAACTTCTTTCTGAGCGAACCGGTCTTCAGCTTCAGCACTCCTTCGGCGGATGAATGGATTCCGCTGATTGCATTCAACGCCAGTGCGATCCTGTCGGGTGCGATGGCCGGCAGGCTGAAGGACAGCGTGAAGCTGGCCCGCACGGCCGAGGAAAAGAATGCCCATCTGCTGCGGCTGAGCGATGAGTTGCAGCGGGCCATCACCGTGGACGACGTTGCCCGCATCGCGCGGCGCAGCCTGCCTTTCGGGCGATTGCTCGATCTGGAAATTTCGCTGATCCGCAAGGGCGAGGAGTATTCCCGGCCAGAGGAAGCGGCCGAGCCCGACACCGGCTTCCGCACTCTGCCCCTCAATGGCGCGGAAGGAACCATCGGGAGCGTTTGCTTCGAACTGGACCGGCGATCCAATGTCCATATCGGCCTGCCGGATCTGCAGGGCATTGCGATCATCCTGGGCCTGGCGATCGACCGCTGCCAGTTGCTGGAACGTCTTTCCGAAAGCGCCGCACTGCAGAAATCGGAAGAACTCAAGACCGCGATCCTCTCTTCCGTCTCGCATGATCTGCGCACGCCACTGACCGCGATCGAGGCCGCTGCGACGAGCCTGCGATCCTTCGACAGGAGCCTGACCCCCGCCGACCGGGAAAAGATGCTGGATACGATCAGCCAGCAATGCCGCAAGCTCAATCGCTATACCGCCAACCTGCTCGACATGGGGCGCATCCAGGCCGGCATTCCCGATTTCCTATTCATCGAAGTGGATGTGATCGAGATATTGGGCGTGGTGCTGGGCGCCATCCGCGAGGCCTATCCGGGGCAGGAGATCGAGAAGCAGATCCAGCTCGATACGGCCGTGGTAAAGGCCAATCCGGCCATGCTGGAACAGGTGATCTTCAACCTGATCGAGAACGCCATCCTTCACGGCGCCAGCATAAGGCCGATCTATGTCGTGATTACCCGCGCGGCGGGGAATTGCGTGCTGGAAATCGTGGATTTCGGCCCCGGCATCACGCTGGATGAGCAGCCACTGGTGTTCAACAAATTCTACCGCTCCCGCTCGGCCACGCATCGGGAGGGCAATGGGCTGGGCCTGCATATCGCCAATGGCTTTGCCGAGGCATTCGGCGGCACGATCCGCATCGTCAGCCCCCATTTCGAAGGGCATGGCACCAAGATCGCGGTGGAACTGCCGCTGGCCGATGTCTCGCTGGATCGGGTCGGCACATGGGGATGAACATTCTGCTGGTGGATGACGAGCCGGCCATCGTCACGGCGCTGAGTCCGGTGCTGCAATCGCAGGGCTATTTCATCACCTCGGCGGAATCGGCCGCGAGCGCACTGAAGACAGCCGAGATGAAGCAGTTCGATCTCGTGCTGCTCGATCTGGGCCTGCCCGATGCGGATGGCGTGGATATCATCGCCAAGCTCAAGCAACTGTGCCACGCCGTCATCATCCTTTCCGCCCGCCACCAGGAGGCGGAAAAGGTCCGCGCGCTGGATGAAGGGGCAGACGATTACGTCAACAAGCCCTTCGGGATCGAGGAATTGCTGGCCCGCATTCGTGCTGCCGGGCGGCGTTCGGGAATGGGCAGCCCCGGCGGGCTCACGCGCTTCGTCTCGCGGGAACTGTCAGTGGATTTCGCCACGCGCGAGGTGCGGCTGCTGGGCGAGGAAATCCGGCTTTCGCCCAAGGAATTCGCGCTGCTGGAAACGCTATGCCGCCATTCAGGGCAGGTCGTGACGCATCGCAAGTTGCTGATAGCCGGATGGAACGATCCCCATGCCGACAGCCAGTATCTGCGCAGTTACATCGCCCTGCTGCGGCAAAAGCTGGAATATGACGCTTCCGAGCCGCAGCTGATCCTGACCGAACCGGGCGTAGGCTATCGCCTGGGCGCGGCGCCTCTGCCGGATTGATCGAACGCCGGATCGCCGGATGGAGCGGCTCGAGAGAGATAGCCGGCACCCACTCGCAAGGCGCCGGCTATCGGGAATTCAGGCGCAATTCCGTTATCTCGGTTGAAACTCCGCCGCTCCGGCCAGCCTAGCGCAATCGCGCCCCTTGCGTACCTACAGCATTTTCACATCGGCCGGGGGTACGCGACGAGCCGTGTAAAAAAGCCATGCTAACGCGATGGCGCGCCCTGCCCTAACCTGCCGCTCGATACTGGCCGGGCCTTCGGGAGCGCTGCGGCCGGACATGGAGAAAAATGCATGAAGAACGCAATTCGGGTTGGCCTGATCCTTGCCGCGACCACCGGGCTCGCCGCCTGCTCCAAGAAGTCGGACGTGCAGGACCTGCCGCCGCCGCCGGCTACGGTTGCCACTTCGCCCGCCACCCCTGCTCCGCCGCAGCCGACCGGCCCGATCCCGGGCAGCAATGCGGACTTCGTGGCGCAGATGCAGGGCCGCAACGTGGTCTATTTCGACACGGACAAGTTCGACATCGACGCGACCGACGCGGCGGCCCTTCGTGCCCAGGCCGAATGGCTGAAGCGTTACCCGGCCAAGCGCGCCACTATCGAAGGTCACTGCGACGAACGCGGCACGCGCGAATACAATATCGCGCTGGGCGAGCGCCGCGCCAATGCGGCCAAGAACTATCTTGTCAGCGTGGGCATCGATGCCTCGCGCCTGGCGGTGGTCAGCTATGGCAAGGAACGTCCGGTGGCGCTGGGCTCCGATGAAGCCGCATGGGCGCAGAACCGCCGCGCCGCCACGATTACGATCGACTGACCGTCCACCTGACCCAACCCCACCCCCCGGGCGGGCAGTCGACAAAAAGGGCCGGTGCGTAATGCACCGGCCCGAATTTGCCTCGGCGATCGACTGCTATCGCCGGGCAGGTCAGAATTCTCCCGCCACGCCGACGCGGAAGGCGGTGTTCTTTCCGCCAGCCTGGGAGAAGCCGACGGTGATCGCGAAAGGATTGTCGAGGTTCAGGCGGTGCGCCATGCTGACGCCGACTGCAGCCTGACCGCGAAATTCCGCAAGATTGAACACATAGCTGGTGCGGCCCGGCGCCGAAGGGATCGGTGCGTCCGACATGGCGACCGCTGCAGCAATACCCTGACGAGCTTCCCGGCGATCCCGAGCGGCCATGTCGTAAAGCTGGGCCTGCCCTTCCTCCAGCGAGCCCAGACGTTCGTCATGCTGATCGAGGCGGGTCTCGGCGGAATCGAGCCGGGTTTCATGATCTGCGACCTGGTTGCCGAGCGCATCCACTTCTTCGCCCAGCGCATCGACCGCATCGCTCAGATCGGCGACTTCGTCGCCCAGTGCGCCGATGTCGCCACTGCCGCCAACCTGCCCGTTCAACGCGGCAATCTGGGAGCCCTGCGCCGCGATCTGGCTCGCCTGCGATGCCAGCTGGTCGTTTACAACATCCATCTGGGCGTTGAGATCGTCGATGGCGGAGTTGATGGGGGTGAGATCGACCGAGCCGCCACCGCCGCCGCCTGCGGGAATGGCGGTCATGCCCAGATTGCCGTCGCCGTCGGCAGTGACCATGTAGAGCGTGCCCGTCTGGTAGTCGTTGCCGTTGATGAGCCCCCCGACCGTGACCGACTGCTGCGAATTACCGAGCATGATCTGCCCTTCTCGAGTGGTGGCAGCGCTGGGGCCGATGGCGACGGAATTGTAGAATAGCGCCTGCGAGCTGGCACCGAGGGCAAGGGCGCTGCCGCCGGTGACTTGCGCCGCATAACCCAGCGCAATGCCATAGGTCGCGTCCACGCTGGCGTTAGTGCCGATCGCGATGCCTTTTTCCGCGCCCGTCTTGACCTTCGCAACGGAGCCGATTGCGATGCTGTCGATCGCTTGCGTGTTCGCCTCCATGCCAAGGGCAAGCGAGGAACCGGCCATGGCCTGTGCGCTGGCACCGAGCGCGACAGCGTAATCGACCGAATCCGCGCTGAAGCCCACCGCGGTGCTGGATTTCGTAGCCGTGGCGCTGTTACCCAGCGCGAGCCCCCGTTCGCCGGTGGCAGACGCACCCTGACCCAGTGCCGCAGAGTTAATGCCACTCGCACTCGCCAGATTGCCAAGCGCCACCGCTCCTTCGGCGGTTGCCTTGGAGCGGTCACCCGCGGCAAGCGAGGAGGAGCCGGAGGCCTCTGCCTTGGTACCCAGTGCGGTCGCCCCCTGACTCGAGGCTTTGGCTAGGTTACCAAAGACCGATGCGTTGCTTGCAGTGGCTTCCGTATCAAAGCCGACTGCTGTCGAGCCAAGACCACTGGCGACCGTGCTGCTACCCAGCGCCGTCGCGCCAATGACACTGGCATTGGCAGCTCCGCCTAGGGCGGTGGCTGACTCCGCACCGGCGGTAGCATTGCCACCCACCGCAGTTGCCCAAGTGCCGGTCGCCTCGCTGCTGAAGCCGATGGCGACACCATTGGTGCCACCGCTTGCCGTAGCTTCGAAGCCTACGGCGGTCGATTGAACGCCGGTCGCGGCAGCATAGGTGCCAATCCCGGTGGCCTTGTCGCCGGTCGCGCTAGCATGATCACCGCAGGCCAACGCATTCGCGTCATAGCCGACGTCGCCATCGTTGGCACCAGCGGTGCTGTCGCCTACATCGGGCGCATCGCTCTTGTTGGTGTCGATAAGACATTCCGCCGCGTGGGCTCGCTCGGCCGGCGCAAGCAGGGCAGCGGCGCAGACGGTTGCGAACAGGCCCGCGACACCGAAGCCCAGGCGCTTGCTGTTTTCAGCGCGCTCGATATTGGTCAGATACTTCATTTCATACTCCCCCTTGAAAAGAAACTCGGCGCAGTCGCCGGATGGGGAGCAAGTATGAGTGCCGTGTTGTTCAGGTGTTTCTTGAAAACCTGATTTTTGTTTCTTTTGTTTCAGATTGAATTTGACAAATTTTCAAATTCAACCCTCAGGTATAAGCATGTACCCTTCGCCACGCACGGTTTTGATGACCGAGGGCCTGGCAGGATCGCGCTCGATCTTCTTGCGAAGGCGAGTGATGCGGATATCGATCGACCGGTCATAGGGATCCCAGCGCTGGTGGTGCGCCATCTCCAGCAGTTGATCGCGCGACAGCACGCGCTTGGGATGCGTGATGAAAGTGTAGAGCAGGTCGAATTCCATCGCCGTCAGCGGCACGGCATTGCCCTGATCGTCGAACATGCGGTGCTGTTCCGTGTCCACCACGCATTTGCCCAGGCGGATGCGCGTGGCCGGTCGACCATCGGCATGCATAGGCGACATGGTGCGACGCAGGATCGCCTTGATGCGGGAACGCAGCTCCGCCGGTTCGAATGGCTTGGGCAGGTAATCGTCTGCCCCCATTTCCAACCCGATCACACGGTCCATCGTGCTGCCCATGCCGGTGAGCAGCATCACCCCGCAATGATATTCGGAGCGCAGCCAGCGCGTGAGCGAAAGCCCATCCTCACCCGGCATGCGGAGATCGCAGATCACCAGATCGGGCCGCACCTGCGGGACGGCAAGGCGCAGTTCGGGCCCGCCCGAAACGCAGGTCACGTCATAGCCTTCACCGACCAGATATTCCTGCAGCATGTCGCGCACGTCGGCTTCGTCGTCGCAGACGATGATCCGAGCTCGGGTGGCATTCATTGCCCGCTCTCCCCATCGATCAGGAGCTTGACCTCTTCCCAGACCTGCACGGGGTCGAACGGCTTTTCCAGCAGGACATGCCCTGCAGGTATCTGCGCGCGCGTGCGCTCGCGCTGGAGCACGTCGCCGGACACGAAGATCATCTTGCGCGCCAGCACCGGATCGCGCCGGGCAAGTTCGCGATGAAAGGCGATCCCGTCCATGCCGGGCATCTTGAGATCGGTGACCACCACATCGAAATTCCGTGCCGAGATATTGGTCAGCGCCGCAAGCGCATTGAAACGCACTTCGCAGGTCAGGCCGTAAGCCTCGAGACACTCGGCCAGCATTTCGGCGATCTCCGGCTCGTCATCCACGATCAGAACCCGCCCGCGCGAGGCGGCGGGGACGGCCTGCTCCTGCTGCGCCGTATCGCCCGGATGTTCCAGAACCGGCAGGACGATGCGGAAGCAGGCGCCTTCAGGGCCATTGGCCGCCAGTTCCAGCACGCCGCCCTGCGCCTCGATCATGCCCCGGCTCACCGGCAGGCCCATGCCGGTACCGGTGCCGACATCCTTGGTGGTGAAGAAAGGATCGAAAATGCGAGTGGCGAGCCCTTCGTCCACGCCCGGGCCGGTATCGCGGACCAGCACGTAAAGCGCGCCGCTGCGCGGATCGCGCCCCGCCTCGATCTCCAGCCGCTTCTCCCCCTCCAGCCCTTCCATCGCATGCTGGGCATTGACGAAGAGGTTGATCAGCACCTGCACGATCTGGTCACCATCGGCATAGGTCAGCGGCAGATCTTCGCCTGCGGTCAGCGAGACCTCGATCCCCGCGCTGGCGAGGCCATATTCGGTGAGATCGAGCGCAGCCTCGATCAGATCGGTGAGCTGGACAAGGCTGCGCTGGGGGCCGGACTGGCGAGCCATGGCGAGGAAGGTCTTCACGATCCGCCCGCAGCGTTCGGCCGCCGCACGCAGCTTATCGATGGAGGCTTCCTGCGGAGTGCCGGCAAGCTGGTCCTTGAGCATCGCCGCGCGGCCCACCACAATCGCCAGCGGATTGTTCAGCTCATGGCTGACCCCGGCAAGCAACTGGCCAAGTGCACCCAGCTTCTCGGCCTGATACAGGCTCTCACGCGAGGCGACGAGGTCTGCCTGGGCCTTCCGCTCTTCCGAGATGTCGACCACGATCTCGCCCACATGCCGCACCTTGCCGTCGGGATCGCGGATCGGGAAGACAGTGCATTGGCCCAGCCGCGGGCCACCGGGCAGATGATATTCATATTCGTCCACCTGTGGCTCGCCGCTCTCGATCACGCGGCGAATCTGGGCGCGAGCACGAGCCTCGTCTTCATGGCGCAGGACCGGCGTGCCCATATGCGGCACGTCGTCGCGCTTGAGGCCATATCTGTTCGCGACCCAGTCATTCATCAGGAGCAACGCGCCATCGGTGTTGCGGATGCTCATGGTGGCGGGCGCATGGCGGAAGAAGGCTTCGAACCGTGCCATGGCCTGCTCGCGCTCGGCAGCGATGCGCCGCTGCTCGGTCAGATCGCGCATGAAAGCGACGATGCGCCGCCGCCCGCCCTCGAATATCTGCGTCAGCGCCAGTTCGACCGGGAACACACTGCCATCGCGGCGCAGGCCCTCCAGTTCCACCCTGCGGCGCCCGATCATGGCCTGCGGATTGTCACGCAGCCGCGCCATGCCCGCCCGATGCGCAGCGCGATAGGGATGCGGAATGATCGCCTCGTCCAGCAACTGCCCGCGCACTTCCTGCTCCAGCCAGCCGAATGTCTCTTCGGCGGCAGGATTGAAATAGAGGATGCGTCCTTCCTCGTCGGCCACCACGATGCAGTCGATGGCGGACCTGAGGATTTCCAGCATGAAGGGATTGTCCCCTGCCGCTCCTGCAGCAGTGCCTCCGGCGGCGCCCGTAAGGTTGCCCGCCTCTTGCGCAATGGCGGCCATGGAATCGGCGGCTTCATTCGTCATGGCTCGATGCTTGCCTTCTTTTCTGCATCGCTTGCAGCATTTTTTCCATCGAGCCGGCGCGACCTGAAGGGGAATTCCGGCTCTTTGCCGGGCACCCTACACAGGCCAGCGCTTCCGCCTTGTTTCTGTTTCGGCGGAGAATTGTTTCAATTGTTTCAGCCCCGCGCGCGGCGCAGGCAAAAAGGGCCGCGACCCTCACCGTTTCCGGCGAAGATCGCGGCCCTCCCCCCCTTTGGATCAGAACTGCTTCTTCAGCGTCACCGCCCATTCACGCGGACGGCCCGGCTGGGCATTGGTGTAACCCTGGCCGCCAGTCGTCTGGTCGTTGATGCTGAGGTAGTAGTATTTGTCGAACAGGTTGGTAACCTCGGCCGCGATGCTCAGATCGCCTTCCTCATTACGCCAGGTGAGCCGCGCATTGGCCAGAGTGTAACCGGGGATCAGATTGCTGTCCCGGTTGATGGCATTGGTGTGCATCTTGCCCTGATAGGCCGCATCGATACGCGGGGTGAGCGTCCCGGCCTTTCCGCCCAGATCGATCTCATATTGCGCGCCGATGCTCCACTTCCATGCCGGAGTGAAGGCCGGATAGTCGCCGAATTGCGGGGCGTTGATGTTGGTCGGCCCGCCAACGCTGACCGAGCCGCCGCCCGGCGTGGCGAAGCTGGCGAACTTCTTGTAGTCGAAGTCCAGATAGGCCAGCGAGCCATCGATCAGGAAGCCGTCCACCGGCTCGATCGTGGTCTCGACCTCGATCCCCTTCATCTCGGCATCGCCCGCATTCACCGGCAGGGCGCAAGGTGCTCCGAAGCCGGTACCAGCCTGCACAGTGCAGTTGGTGAGGGTGAGCTGGATGCCCTTATACTTGCTGAAGAAGCCAGCCACATTCAGGCGCACACGACGATCGAACAGATCGCTCTTGAAGCCCGCTTCCCACGATTGCAGCGTTTCCGGCCCGAAAGGCAGCACCTGCTGCGGATAGAAGGGACGCGGATTGACGCCGCCGCCCTTATAGCCCGTGGCGAACTGGGCATAGGTCATGAACTGATCGTTCCAGCGGTACTGGAGGGCGATGCGGTAATCGACCTGATCGCCCGCCGACGTGCCGACCAGCCCGTTGAGCGGAGCCAGCGCCGCCGGGGCGGGGCCGCCTTCCGGGCTGCGGCGGACATATTGGTAGGTCTTCTTCTCGTCCGTGTAACGAATGCCGCCATTGACGCTGAGCGCCTCGGTGGCATTCCAGGTGACATTGGCGAACACGGCTTTGCTGGTCAGGTCGACCGGGTCGCTCTGCTCGAAGCGCAGGTTCGAGCTGCGCAGCCCCTGGAACGAGGTGTAGACCGACTTCTGATCACCGTAATAGCCGCCGATCGTGTACTGGACCTCGTCATTCTCGCCGAAGGCGCCGTTGAGGCGAAGTTCCTGGCTGAAGGAATGGAAAGTCAGTGGGCCGTAACCCAGGCTGTGCGCCATGGGCGAGGTATCGTTGTCGTTCTCGAAGTTCGAGACATATTCGCGATAGGCCGTGATCGAGACCAGTTTCAGGCGATCCGCCAGATCCCAGTCGAGCTGGCCGGAAATGCCCCAGCCTTCGAACTTGATCCGCCCAGCAGCCTGATCGCGGAACGGCGAGTTGGTGTCCGGCTCGTTCGTGTAGCTGGCAAAGTTGCAGTAGGGCCCGCACACGAAGCGCGTGTCATAGGCAATGCCCGGACCATAGGGATTGATGTCGCGGCCCGGTGCAGTGGCATTGTTGTAAGGCGGGTTCGCGGGCAGCGGGAAGTGCGGGCTCGCCAGCACATCGTTGGGATAATAGGTTTCGAGCAGGACGGAACCTACCTGCCAGCGATCGTCCAGCGTGTAATCGGCGATGATATTGATATCGACCGTGTCGGTCGGACGCCAACGCAGCTGGCCACGCAGGCCGAAGAGGTTGACGTTACCCTCATCCGCCACAACGCAATCGCTGCCCGACGGCATGGTGGCGGGAATGCCGCCCACGGCCGGATTGATTTCCGCCCCGGCGTTCAGCGGCGCGTCCGACGGCAGGCGATCGCCGCCGCCCATCGGATAGACGCAGCCGAAGTCCAGCCGCTTGACGTAGCCTTCCTGCTTCTTGGCCACGCCCGCAAACCGTGCGTCGAGCCCTTCGGCGAGGTTGAAATCGGCACTGCCGCGCAGGTCGACACGGTTGCGGCTGCCATAGGCCGCCTGGATCGAGCCGGTATTGGTGCCTTCGGGGCGCTTGGAATAGAGCTTCACCGCACCGCCGATGGAATTGCGGCCTGCCAGCGTGCCCTGCGGCCCGCGCAGGATCTCCACCCGGTCGAGGTCCAGCAGATCGAACATCGAGCCAGTGAGCGTGGCGTAATAGACGTCGTCCACATAGAGGCCGACGCCCGGCTCCAGCGCCGGGTTAAAGTCATATTGGCCGACACCACGAATATTGGCCGCGATGGACGGGCCGAAGGCAGCGCCCTGGGGCTTGAGCGTAACCGAAGGCGCCTGATTGGCAACCTGGGTGATGTCGGTCTGGCTGCGGGCCTCCAGCATCGCGGAGTTCACTGCGGTGATCGCCAGCGGCGTATCCTGCAGGTTCTGCTCGCGGAACTGGGCGGTAACGATGATCTCGCCCGTGTCTGCCTCTTCCTTCGCGGCGGTTTCTTCCTGGGCGTGAGCAAGCGCCGGTGCGAACAGCACCAGCGCAGACGTGCCCAGAATAAACGATTTCAACCTCATGCTTCCCCTCCTCCTGAGAAAACGTCAGGCGCCCCACCGCAGACGGCAAACGCCTAACCAACAGCCTCCTTCCGCGCGGATCGCGCGGCAGGCCGGTTCGAGGACGCGCGCCGTATTTCGGCTTCTTCGTCATCGATGGCCTTTTGAACCTTGCCGAGCAGGCGCAGCAACTGGCCGCGCTCCTCGGGTTCGAGATAAATGGCGAGCCGCTGTTCGGCATCGCCGTGCCGCTCCAGCAGATCGGCCAGAGCAGCCTCGCCCTGCGGCGTAATGTATAGCCCCTTGCTGCGCCCGTCCCGCCCCTCGGCGCGGGTCAGCAGGCCGCGAGCCTCCAGCCGGTTGGCTACCTTCATGCCCACCGAACGTCCCCCGGCGAGCGCCTGGCCAAGCATGGTCTGGTTGCAGCCCGGTCGTTCCCGGACAAGTGCCAGCGCAGTCGTGTCAGCCGGTCGCAATCCTGTGCCATCAAGCCGGCGATGGACGCTGCGCAACGCGGCACAGCGAGCCATATCCAGTTGATAACCGACAATTTCAGCAAGTTTCATCGCCCCCAACCTGAATAATTGTATCCAATGGATACAATTCCTGCAACGGAATTATGTCCAGCCAAAACGCCTAGGTCATAATACGCAGGGAGGCGAGCGCGATCGGCCGGACGCGCAGATCGCTCCGGGAGAAGGCCCGATTGAGAGGCGGAAGTTGGGGGAAAGCGCCGCTTCGCCCCCTACTCGCGGCTTATTTCATCGTAGGCATGGTGAATTCGGCGCCCGCACGGATGCCCTTGGGCCAGCGGGTCGTCACCGTCTTGAGGCGGGTATAGAAACGCACCCCTTCCGCCCCATGCATGTGATGATCGCCGAACAGTGACGCCTTCCACCCGCCAAAGCTGTGGAACGCCATCGGCACGGGGATCGGCACATTCACGCCCACCATGCCCGCCTGAATGCGATAGGTGAATTCGCGCGCCGCATCGCCGTCGCGCGTGAAGATCGCAGTGCCGTTGCCATATTCATGTTCGTTCACCAGCCGCACTGCGTCCTCGAAATCGGGGCTGCGCACCACGGAGAGGACCGGACCGAATATCTCCTCGCGATAGATCGCCATGTCCGGCGTCACATCGTCGAACAGGGTACCGCCCAGGAAATAGCCGCCTTCATAGCCCTGAAGCTCCAGCCCTCGCCCGTCGACAACCAGCTTTGCTCCCTCGGCAATGCCGCTTTCGATATAGGAGGCGACCTTGTCGCGATGGGCTGCCGTGACGAGCGGCCCCATCTCGGCCTCAGGATCGGTGCCCGGCCCGACCTTGAGCGCACGCACGCGCGGGGCGAGCTTCGCGATCAGGGCGTCCGCCGTCTCCTTGCCCACCGGCACAGCGACCGATACTGCCATGCAGCGCTCCCCAGCCGAGCCATAGGCCGCGCCCATCAGTGCATCGCAAGCCTGATCCAGATCGGCATCGGGCAGGATCACCATGTGGTTCTTCGCCCCACCGAGCGCCTGACAACGCTTGCCGTTCTGCGCCGCTGTTTCGTAGATGTAGCGTGCAATGGGGGTGGAGCCCACGAAGCTGATCGCCTTGACCAGCGGATCGGCAAGCAGCGCATCGACTGCTTCCTTGTCACCATGGACGACATTGAACACACCCGCCGGAAGCCCCGCCTCGGTCAGCCATTCGGCAATCAGCAGCGAGGCGGAAGGATCGCGTTCCGACGGCTTGAGGATGAAGCAATTGCCGCAAGCCAGCGCCACAGGGAACATCCACATCGGGACCATGGCCGGGAAGTTGAACGGCGTGATCCCCGCCACCACGCCCAGAGGCTGGCGGATCGCGTGGCTGTCTATGTCACGGCCGACATTTTCGCTGAATTCGCCCTTCAGCAGTTGCGGCGCGGCCGTCGCGAATTCCACTACCTCCAGCCCACGCTGGACCTCCCCGAGAGCGTCGGAGAGCAACTTGCCATGCTCGGCAGTGATGACCTCTGCCAGTTGCCCGGACCGCGCCTCCAGAATGCGCAGGAAGCGGTTGAGGACACGCGCGCGCTGCAGCGGCGGAGTGGCCGCCCAGCCGGGAAAGGCCGCCTGGGCTGCACGCACTGCCGCGCCCACTTCCGCCGCCGATGCGAGCGGAACGCGGCCGCTCTGTTCCCCGGTTGCGGGGTTGAACACGGGCGCATTGCGTCCGCTGCCGCCCGCCACCCGGCGTCCGGCAATGTAATGGGTAATCTGGGCCATTCGCGCGCGTCTTTCTTCTGTCAGGCGGCCAGCATGTCGGCGGGATCGGTATAAGCAAGAGCAAGAGCATCGGCCACCGGACGACACGTGACCTTCCCCGCACAGATATTGAGCCCCGCCAGCAGATGGGGATCGCGGCGCAGGGCCTCTTTCCACCCCAGCCCGGCCAGCCGCAGGATATGCGGCAGGGTGACGTTGCTCAGCGCGTAGGTCGAAGTCCGCGCCACGGCGCCGGGCATGTTGGCCACGCAATAGTGGACGATGCCATCCACCACATAGGTCGGATCGGCGTGCGTAGTGGGATGGCTCGTCTCGAAGCAACCGCCCTGATCGATGGCGACGTCCACCAGCACTGCGCCGGGCTTCATCGTGTGGAGCATAGCGCGAGTGACGAGCTTGGGCGCCTCTGCCCCCGGGATCAGCACGGCGCCAATCACCAGATCGGCCTCGGCCACGCAGGCGCTGAGGTTCGCCTTGTTGGAAAAGCGCGTCTTCGCCCGCGCCTCGAAATGGATGCCGAGCCGCTCCAGCACTTCGGCGGAGCGGTCGAGAATGGTGACATCGGCGCCCAGCCCTGCGGCCATCTGCGCGGCATTGAAGCCGACCACGCCGCCGCCGATCACCACGACCTTGGCCGGCAGCACGCCCGGCACACCGCCCAGCAGGACGCCACGCCCGCCATGGGCCTTTTCCAGCGCCGTCGCGCCCGCCTGCACTGCCATGCGCCCAGCCACCTGGCTCATCGGCTTGAGAAGCGGCAATCCGCCGGAACTGTCCGTCACCGTCTCATAAGCGATGCAGACCGCGCCGCTGGCCATCAGGTCCGCCGCCTGTTCCGGATCGGGCGCAAGGTGGAGATAGGTGAACAATATCTGCCCTTCGCGCAGCATGGCCCGCTCGCCCGGCTGAGGCTCCTTCACTTTCACGATCAGTTCGGCCCGTGCGAAAACCTCGGCCGCCTCGGCCACGATCTCCGCCCCGGCGCGGACATAGGCCTCGTCCGAAGAGCCGATGCCCAGCCCAGCGCCGCTCTGCACCAGCACCTGATGCCCCGAATGGACCAGTTCTTCCGCCCCTTCGGGCGTAAGGCCCACCCGGAATTCGTTGTTCTTGATCTCGCGAACCGTACCGACGATCATGATCGCACTCCTTTGGCGGGGAATCCCGGCGCCTTCTAATCCACCTGCGCGAGCACTTGGGCCAGCTTGCCGAATATCTCGTCAATGTGGGATTTCTCGAGAATCAGGGGCGGTGAAAGGGCAATGATATCCCCCGTCACGCGGATCAGCAGCCCGCTGTCGAAGGCCCGGTGGAACACTTCCATCGCCCGCCTGCCCGGCGCATCGGGGCGCGGTTCCAGTTCGATCCCGCCGATCAGGCCGATATTGCGGCAATCGATCACGTTGCGCACGCCCTTCAGCGAATGGACCGCATCGGCCCAGTACTCTTCCAGTTCGATTGCCTTTTCGAACAACCCTTCGCGCTCATAGATGCCCAAAGTCGTGATCGCGGCGGCAGAGGCCAGCGGATGGCCTGAATAGGTATAACCGTGGAACAGGTCGATCGTGCCCGGTGCGGCGCTGTTGACGATAGTGTCGTGAACCTCACGCCGTACCGCAACAGCCCCCATCGGGACAGAGGCGTTGGTCAGCCCCTTTGCCATGGTGATGATATCGGGCGTGACGCCGAAGCGTTCGGACGCAGTGGCCTTGCCCACGCGGCCGAAGGCAGTGATGACCTCGTCGAAGATCAGCAGCAGATCGTGCTTGTCGCAGATTTCACGCAGGCGTTTGAGATAGCCGACCGGCGGCACCAGCACGCCGGTGGAGCCTGAGACCGGCTCCACAATCACCGCCGCAATGGTTTCCGCCCCGTGCAGCGCGATCAGCCGTTCCAGATCGTCCGCCAGTTCGGCCCCATGCAGCGGTTGACCGCGGCTGAAGGCGTTACGCGCCGGATCGTGCGTGTGGCGCAGATGGTCCACGCCCGGCAGCAGCGTCGGATAGGGGCGACGATTGCCCACGATCCCGCCAACGGAAATCCCGCCGAACCCCACCCCGTGATAGGCCCGCTCGCGCCCGATGAAGCGATAGCGCCCAGCCTGCCCGCGCGCCTTCTGATAGGCGAGCGCGATCTTGAGCGCGGTATCGACGGATTCGGAACCCGAATTGACGAAGAATATCCGGTCCAGCCCTTCCGGCATGATCAGCGACAGGCGCGATGCCGCTTCGAAGGCCAGCGGATGGCCGAGCTGGAACGTGGGTGCGAAATCCATTTCGCCCGCGGTCTTGCGGATCGCCTCCACGATCTCGGGCCGGGAATGCCCGGCATTCACGCACCACAACCCGCCCGTGGCATCCAGCACCTTGTGCCCAGCCGCCGCCGTGTAATGCATCCCCTCCGCCGCAACGAACATGCGCGGATTGGCCTTGAAGCCGCGATTATCCGTAAAGGGCATCCAGAATGCCGAAAGATCGTTGGGCTCGCTCATGGAGACTCCTGAGTGGGGATTTAGGCCTTGCTGGACAGTAACCGCCTGTGATGACGACCGCTATTCGGTTCGCATCGTTTTCACCTATCGGAAAAGCTGATAGCCATAGCCCCAATAAATCCCATTGGCCTTCAAGGCGAATGACCGACACAATGCAGACTGGGACAATGGCACTTCACTTTTATCCGCCAGAACAGGCCCGGCGGACTGCTTCGGAACTTACGGCCTACCTGCAGGGGGAGGCCCAATAAGAAGGGGGTATGTCATGAAGTTGATCAGACTGCTGGCTTTCGCGGCCGTTCCGCTCGCCATGTTGCCAACGGCAGCCTACGCGCAGGATGAAGAGGAAGAAGCCACAGGCGCATGGGAAGTGGATGCCGGGATCGCCGCTCTTACCGACTATCGCTTTCGCGGCATTTCGCTCTCCGGCAACGATCCTGAAGTGACTGCCGAAGTGACTGTCTCTCACGAATCCGGCTTCTATGCCGGCACCTGGGTTTCCAATGTCGATCTGGATGACGGGGCCGACGATCTGGAAGTGGACCTTCTGGCCGGCTTCGCCACCGATCTGGGCGGCGCGAGCCTCGATATCGGGGCGGTCTATTACCTTTATCCCGGCAATGACGACTTCAACTATATCGAGTTCACCGGCTCCATCGGCACAACCATCGGCCCGGCGGACATCACCGTAGGGATCGCCTATGCCCCCAGCCAGGACGCGCTGGGCAATGTCGACAATACCTATGTCTATATCTCCGGCGAAGTGCCGATCGAGGGCACGCCGCTCTCGCTGCACGGCACTCTCGGTTATGAAGACGGCGGCTTTGCCGACAACAAGAAGGACTGGCTGGTCGGCGCCAGCTTCGACATGGGCGCGGGCTTCACTGCCACGCTCGACTACGTAGACACCGCCCATTCACTCACTTCGCTGGGCGATGCGACTGCGGTATTCTCCATCAGCAAGTCATTCTAGGCATATGGGCGGGGGCCCCGGCTTCCCCGCCCGCAAAGCGAGACACGCATGACCACCGACATTGCCAGCTGGATCAGGGAACGAGGGATAGCCGAGGTCGAGTGCATCGTGCCCGACATGAACGGCATCCAGCGCGGCAAGGTCCTGCCCGCCAACAAGTTCCTCAAGAGCCTGACCGACAAGACCCTGCGCATTCCGGGCAGCGTCTTCATGGTAACGGTGACGGGCGACTATCCCGAGGACATGGACGGGATCATGCCGGGATACGATCCCGATCTGGTCCTGATCCCGGATGCGACCACTATCCGCGAGGCACCGGGCTTCACCACGCCTACCGCCTATGTCATCGCCGACGCCTTCGACGGGGACGATCACCCGATCGAGATCGCCCCGCGCCAGATTCTCAAGCGCGTGCTGGCCCTCTACGAAAAGCGGGGGTGGAAGCCGGTGATCGCGCCGGAACTGGAATTCTATCTCGTTTCCAAGAACCTCGACGCCGATCTGCCACTGGTGCCGCCCGTCGGCCGGTCGGGCCGCGCGGAAACCGCCAGCCAGCCCTTCGGCCTAGAGGCACTCGGCGAGTTCGAGGACATAATCGAGCAGATCTACGATTGGTGCGAAAAGGCCGATCTGAACATCGATACGATGATCCACGAAGCCGGCGCCGCACAGCTGGAAGTGAACTTCATCCACGGCGATCCGCTGGCGCTGGCCGATCAGGCGCTGCTGTTCAAGCGTATCGTCCGGCAGGTGGCGCTGGAACACGGCGTCTACGCCACTTTCCTGGCCAAGCCCATGTCCGACCAGCCGGGCAGCGCGATGCACATCCACCAGTCGATCCTGGACATCGATACGGGCCGTAATGTCTTTTCCACCCAGAACGGTCGCGACAGTGCGCTGTTCCGCAGCCATATCGCGGGGCTGGTAAGGCTGATGCCGCAAGTGCTCCCGCTCTTTGCCCCCAACGTCAATTCCTTCCGCCGGATGCAGCCCGACACGGCCGCGCCGATCAACGTCCATTGGGGCGAGGACAATCGCAGTTGCGGGCTGCGCGTACCAGTTTCAGGCCACAAGGATCGCCGGATCGAGAATCGCCTGCCCGGCGCCGATGCCAATCCCTATCTCGCCATCGCCGCGTCGCTGATCTGCGGCTATATCGGCATGATCGACCGGATGCAGCCGCCCAAGGCCATCACCGGCAGTGCCTATAATCGCGCACGCACCCTGCCCCGCACGCTGGAAGCAGCACTCGATCGCTTCAGCCATTGCCGCCCGGTGAAACAGCTGCTTGGCGAGGATTTCTTCGAACTGTTCTACGCGATCAAGGAAACCGAACTGTTCGCTTACCAGTCGGTAATCAGTTCGTGGGAGCGCGAACATCTGCTGCTGAAGGTGTGAGGTGACGGATCACGCGCCGTCCTATTACGCGGCGACCGCCAATCCCTTTCCCGATCAGCCCACGCTTGCCGGCGAAGTTTCGGCGGATGTGGTGGTGGTCGGTGGCGGCTTCGCCGGGCTTTCGGCAGCGCTCCATGCCGCCGAGGCCGGATTTTCCGTGGTACTGGTGGAAGCCAACCGCATCGGCTGGGGCGCGTCCGGGCGCAATGGCGGGCAGATGATCCCCGGCATGCGCTGGGGCGCGGCCGATCTGGCGGAGAAATTCGGCAACGATCTCGCCCGGCGTCTGGTTGCCGTGGCGAACCGGGCGGGCGACAGGGTCCGCGATCGGATTGCCCTCCACCACATCGCCTGCGCGCCCCGCTCGGGCCATTTCCACGCCGCCGCCAGACCCGGCCATCTTTATGACATGCGCCGCGAACTGGACTGGCTGGAGCGAAATCTGGGCTATGAAGGCGCTCGCATCGTACGCACCGGCGAGGTCGAGGAGTTCGTCGCCAGCCCGATCTATCACGGCGGGCTTTATGACCGGAATGGCGGCCATCTCCACCCGCTGAACTATGCATTGGGGCTGGCCAAGGCAGCGCTGGGTGCCGGTGTGCGGATTTTCGAGAACACGCCTGCCGTCGATGTCGACCATGGCAGCCCGGTGATCGTCACCACGCCTCTGGGCCGGGTTACGGCCAGCCACGGCGTGCTTGCCTGCGATGCCTTTATGGCCTCGGTCGACAAGGGGCTTGGCCGGATGACAATGCCGGTCGCCAATTACAACGTCGCCACTGCGCCGCTGTCGCCCGAACAGGCCAACGCGCTGATCCCGTCAGGTGCGGCCGTGTCCGACAGCAAGTTCGTGCTCAACTATTACCGGCTGAGCGCGGACAACCGCCTGATCTTCGGCGGAGGGGAGAAATATACTCCTACCCCGCCCCGCGATATCGAAGGGTTCGTGCGCCCCTATCTGGAGCAGGTCTTCCCTCAATTGCAGGGCGTCCGGGTCGACTATGCCTGGGGCGGCCTCGTCGGCGTCACATTCAACCGGCTTCCCGATTTCGGGCGGCGAGGTAACTGCTTCTACGCCCATGGCTGGTCCGGCCACGGTGTGCTGCTGACCACGCTGGCCGGCGAATTGATCGCGGATGCGATGCGCGGCAGCGCCGAGCAGTTCGACCTGTTCGCAAACCTGCCCAAGCGCCCCTTCCCCGGCGGCGCGCTGCTGCGCCATCCACTCTACGTGCTCGGCATGTTGTGGTTTGCCTTGAAGGACCGCCTATGATCGCTGACACATCCATCAGGGCGATGATCGCCGCCGAGCGAGACCTGTTCGTGAAGCGCAATCCCCGCTCGGCCGCGCTGGCGATGGAGGCCGCGCGCCACTGGCACCGGGGCGTGCCGTTCCACTGGATGCTCGATTGGGGCACGCCCTTCCCGCTCTTCGTGGACCGCGCGCAGGGCGCAGAATTGTGGGACGTGGACGGCAATCGCTTCGACGATTTCTGCCTGGGCGACACGGGATCGATGTTCGGCCATTCCCCCGCCCCAGTGGCCGAAGCCATCGCCCGGCAGGCGAGCCGCGGGCTGACTTACATGCTCCCTTCGGAAGACGCAGTGGCGGTGGCAGAAGAACTGGCCACCCGCTTCCGCCTGCCCTTCTGGCAGGTCACCGGCAGCGCGAGCGACGCCAACCGCGCAGTGATCCGCTGGTGCCGGGGCATCACCGGCCGCAAGCGCATTCTGGTATTCAACGGCTGCTATCACGGCGCGGTGGACGATGTGTTCGTGGATTTACGCGACGGCGTGCCCGAATTGCGCCGCAGCCTTGTCGGGCAGGTCTATGACGTGCGCGAACATACCGCCGTCATCGAATTCAACGACCTGCCCGCGCTGGAGGCCGAACTGGCGAAGGGCGATATCGCCGCAGTCCTGACCGAGCCGGCCCTCACCAATGTCGGCATGGTATTGCCCGATCCCGGTTACCTGGAAGCCATGCGCGATCTGTGTACCCGCCACGGCACCATGCTGGTGTTTGACGAGACGCACACGATCTCCACCGGCTATGGCGGCCATACCGGCACTTACGGCCCGCTGCCGGACCTGTTCGTGCTGGGCAAGCCAGTGGCAGGCGGCGTGCCCTGCGCGGTGTTCGGCTTCTCCGCCGAAGTGGCAGACCGGATGGAACGGGCCCGCGCCGAAGGGGAGACCGGCCATTCCGGCATCGGCACCACACTTTCAGCCAATGCCCTGGCCCTTGCCGCGATGCGCGCCTGCCTCACTCAGGTGATGACGCCCGCCGCCTATGCCCACATGCTGCCGCTGGCCGCACATCTCGCCCGGCGCCTGCGCGAAGTAATCGCGGGGCGCGGGCTTGACTGGCATGTCGCCCATATCGGTTCTCGCGGCGAGTTCATCTGCGCGCCCGAGGCGCCCCGCAACGGCACTCAGGCCCGCGCCGCTATGCAGGGGCCGCTGGAACATGCGCTGCACCTGTTCCTCGTCAATCGCGGCGTGCTTATCGCCCCGTTCCACAATATGACGCTGGTCAGCCCCTCTACGACCGAAACCCAGGTCGAGCGGCTGGCAGGCGTGCTCGACGATTGCCTCAAGACACTGATCGGATGACCCGGATGACCAAGCCGCCTTACAGTTCGAACAAGATCGCCTCCGCTGCGGAGGCCTATGATTTCTTCAAGGCCAACCCGGACATCGACGCGGTGGACATCATCTTCACCAATATGTGCGGCGTGCCGCGCGGCAAGCGGCTGCGCCAGCATGAGGTGATAGCGGTGTATGAATCCGGCCGCTTTCTCCCCGGATCGGTGCTGGTGGTGGACATTACCGGGCGCGATACGGAAGAGACCGGGCTGGTCTGGGAAGATGGCGACGCGGATCGCTATGTGAAGCCCGTGCCCGGCACTCTGGTACGTGCTCCCTGGCTGGGTGACAGGGCCGCACAGTTCCTCACCAGCTTCTACGAGTTGGACGGCACGCCCAACGATCTCGACCCGCGCCATGTGCTCGGCCGCGTGATCGACCGGCTGGAGGCGGACGGCCTCACTCCGGTGGTTGCAGTGGAGCTGGAATTCTATCTGGTCGACGTGAAGGGCAGCAAGATCGAGCCTGCCGCCGGGCAGCTGACCGGCCACCGCAGCGATGACATTCAGGTCTATGGCCTGCGTGAATTGCAGGAATTCAAGCCCTTCTTCGACGATCTTTATTCCGCCTGCGATGTTCAGGGCCTGCCGCTGGAATCCGCCATCTCCGAATTTGCACCCGGCCAGTTCGAACTGACCCTGCGCCACAAGGCCGATGCGCTGCGCGCCACGGACGAGGCGGCGATGTACAAGCGGCTGGTGAAGGCCATCGCCATGAAGCACGGCTTCGAGGCGACCTTCATGGCCAAGCCCTTTGCCGATCAGGCAGGCAACGGCATGCATCTGCACATCTCCATGGCGGACGAGAAGGGCAACAATGCCTTCGCCAGCGAAGACCCGGAAGGCTCGCCCCTGCTGCGTCACGCGATTGGCGGCATGAAGGCACTGCTGGCGGATTCCATGGCGATCTTCGCTCCCAATGCGAACAGCTTCCGCCGGTTCAAGGCCAATTCCTATGCCCCGGTCGCGCCGACCTGGGGCGTGAACAACCGCACGGTCAGCCTGCGCGTCCCCGCCGGCCCGCCCTCCTCGCGCCACGTCGAGCACCGCGTGTGCGGGGCGGATGCCCATCCCACGCTGGCAACGGCGGCAGTGCTGGCCGCCATGCATCATGGCATCAGCAACCAGATCGATCCCGGCCCGGCTGTTGTGGGCAATGGCTATGCCGAGGCAGCCTCCGCAACCCGCCTGCCCAATCACTGGGCGGCAGCTATCGAGGCCTTCGAGAATTCGGACCTATTGAAGGACTATCTGGGCGAGCGCTTCGTGAAGAACTACGCCATCGTCAAGCAGGTGGAGATGGCCAACTTCATGGGGCAGGTGACTGAACTGGATTACGCCTGGTATCTGCGTAACGCGTAAGCCGTTCGCAAACGCCAAGCCAACACCCGGTTAACTTGAAAACGAAAAACACGCCTGTTTCGTCATTGCGAGCGCAGCGAAGCAATCCAGAGCGTAACCCGTTGGGCCCTGGATTGCGTCGAGGCTTCGCCCCTCGCAATGACGAAGAGTATATTTGACTGCACCAATGCTTACTGCCGCCGGTGGTTCTGCGCCGTTTCCATGAACATGTTCGCCGCATCGCTATGGCGCGTCAGGCGGCGCCAGCCGATACCGATATCCACCGTGGGCAGGCTTTCGCGCGTTCGCTTTGACAAGATGCGGTCGCCTTCAAGGCTCCACGGGCGATAGACGAGATCGGGCATCAGGGTGATCCCTGCCCCGGTGCCGACAAGGCTGCGCACCCCCTCCATCGAGGACGTGCGGAAAGCCACGCGCGGTGGATGATCGAATTTCGACCATATCCCTTCCACCAGCCCCTCCAACTCGTCGAGCGAGAGCATCACGACCGGATCGTTCTCCAACTGGGCGAGCGAAAGCCCGTCCACATTGGCCAGCGGATGCGACGGAGCCAGCCACGCGCGACATTCGCTGCGCAGCAGCACCTCGTGATCGATCGCACTGCGCTGCTCCAGATTGGAGACGATCAGCAGAGCCAGGTCCAACTCGCCATTGACCAGCATGTGCTCGATATAAGCGCGCTTGTCCTCCACCAGCGAAACCTGGATGCGGGGAAACAGACGCTGGAAGCGGGAGAGGAGATCGGACAGGAAATAGCCGGTCACCAGCGGGGTGACGCCGATGCGGATATGCCCTTCGGTATGATCCTCGCCCTTGCCTACCCCGCCGGCCAGATTCGAGATCGCATCCACGATCGAGCGCGCGTGGCGCAGGAACTGGCTGCCTTCGCGCGTCAGCGTCACGCCCTTGGCATGGCGATGGAACAGGGTGACGCCCGTTTCGAGTTCCAGCGTGCGGATCGCGTCGGTCACTGCCGATTGCGAAATACCCACCGCACTCGATCCGCCGGATACCGAACGCGCCTCTGCCACGGCGATAAAGTAGCGAATCTGGCGGAAGGTGATGTTCATCTGTCTTTCCGATAGCTCTCGCTTTGCATAATCGACTGGCGCAACGGGCGATAGAGAGGTTTCATATTTTCGCTCGGGCTGAATTGTGCACTTGCAGCATTTCCAGCGTGAGGTAGCATCCCGTCCATGGGGAACAGCACCGGGTTGCAACCGGGCACGAATAAGGGGTCAGTCCACATGAGCGACTTCGAGATTCCAGCACGCAAAATCGCACAGCACAGGGGAATGGGCCGCCGCTCGCTGCTCCAGGCCTTGGGTGTTGCGGCGGTCGGCATCAGCTTTGGCGGGCTTGCCGCCTGCAGCAAGTCTGGCGGCGACAAGGTGGCAGCCACCGGCGAGGAAGCCACGCTCAACTTCTACAACTGGGACACCTATATCGGCGAAACCACGCTGGACGATTTCAAGGATGCCAGCGGCATCTCCGTGAATATGAGCCTGTTCGCGACCAATGACGAGTTGTTCGCCAAGCTGCGCGCGGGCAATCCCGGCTTCGACGTGATCGTGCCCTCGAACGACTTCGTCGAGCGCATGATTGAGTCCGACCTGATCGTGCCGCTGGATCACGCGCTGATCCCCAACATGAAGAACGTCGACCCGACCTTCATCGACGTCGCCTACGATCCGGGCCGCAAATATTCGATGCCCTACACCTGGCTGACGCTCGGGATCGGCTATCGCAAGTCCAAGGTGAAGGGCGTTCCCGACAGCTGGAAATATCTGTTCGATTCGCCGGAATACGCGGGCCGCATCGCCCTGCTTTCCGAAGCCGGCGACGTGATCCGCCTCGGCGCGAAATATCTCGGCCATTCCGTCAATGCGCTTACGCCCGAGATCATCAAGCAGGTCGAGGCGATGATGATCAAGCAGAAGCCCAACATCAAGACGTTCCACGAGGATAACGGGCAGGACCTGCTGCTGTCCGGCGAAGTGGATGTGGTGATGGAATATAATGGCGACATCGCCCAGATCATGGTCGAGGACGACGATATCGATTTCGTGCTCCCCAAGGAGGGCAGCCAGCTCAATTCGGACACGCTGTGCATCCCCAAAGGCGCGCCGCATCCGAAGAATGCCCATGCCTTCATCAACAACCTGCTCGATGCGGAAGTGGGCAAGAAGATCACCGAAACGATCCTCTACCCCACCCCCAATGCGGCAGCGAAGGCGCTGATGCCGGATTCCTACAAGAACAATCCGGTGATCTTCCCGCCGGCGGACCTGCTCGCGAAGTGCGAATACGCTTCCTACAACGAGAAGCTCCAGCCACTTTACGAAGAGGCTTTCACCCGCATCCGGGCGGCCTGAGAAACCAGACGATCAGCCAGCAACCGGGGGGCCGCGAATGGAGAGCTGGAAGAACCACAGGGCACTGTTCGCAGCGATTGCGACAGCGCCTCTTACATGGCTCATCCTGTTCTTTCTCGCCCCCCTTGGCATAGTCTGGCTCTACAGTTTCGGCACCAATCAGGGCCTGACCGAGATCGATATCTCGGGCACTTTCTCCAACTATGCGCGGGCGCTGGAACCGCTGTACCTGGGCATCCTGTGGAAGTCCGTGCTGGTGGCGGCGGCCACCACCGTGATCTGCCTGATCGTGGGCTTCCCGGTGGCTCTGGCCATCGTCTTTGCAAGCGACAAGTGGAAGCCGTGGCTGCTGCTGGGCATCATGCTGCCCTTCTGGACCAATCTGCTGATCCGTACTTACGCGCTGATGGCTGTGCTGCGGACCGAAGGCTACGCCAACCAGACCATAGGCTGGCTGCATGACAAATTCGGCTGGCTGATGACGCTGGTGGGCCTTCCGCCGCCCGGCGCCTATGAGCCGATGCACCTGCTCTACAATAATTTCGCGGTGATCTTCGGGCTGGTCTACGTCCACCTGCCCTTCATGGTCCTGCCGCTCTATGCCGCGCTGGACAAGCTCGACAAATCGCTGATCGAGGCCAGCCTCGATCTGGGTGCCGGGCATTTGCGCACCCTGCTGATGATCGTGGCCCCGCTGGCCGCGCCGGGCATTATCTCGGGCATCATCATCACCTTCGTGCCGGCGCTGGGCGCCTATCTTACTCCGGATCTGCTGGGCGGGCCGGACAGCCAGATGATCGCCAATGTGATCGAACGCCAGTTCAAGCGCGCGAACGACTGGCCCTTCGGCGCCGCCCTGTCCTTCATCCTGATGTATGCCACTTTCATCGCCATTGCCTTCCAGGCGATGAAAGCGCGCCAGGCGGAGGCACGGCAATGATCGGGCTCGGCAAGCGCACCCCGATCGCACCGCTGGAATATACGCGCCGCCTGTGGATGCGGGCGTGGGTCGCTCTGGTGCTGTTCTTCCTCTACGCGCCGCTGATCACGCTGGTCGCCTTCAGTTTCAACGACAGCCGCCGCAACATCGTGTGGCGCGGCTTCACGTTCAAATATTACGAGAAGGCCATCAATAACGACAGCCTGATGGAAGCCTTGGTGAACTCCATCACCATTGCCGCCCTCGCCACCGTGGTCAGCGTGGTGCTCGGCGCGCTGGCGGCGGTGATGCTGTGGCGTTTCCGCTTCCCGATGAAGGCTGCGGCCGAAGGCGCGATGGCCCTGCCCATCGTGGTGCCGGAAATCTGCATGGGCGTGGCGATGCTGGTGTTCTTCGCCAAGATCGGCTTTCCGAGCGACCTGGTCTGGCCGTTCAATCTGGGCGCGATCACCATCGCGCATATCACGTTCTGCTTCCCCTTCGTGACGATGGTAGTCCGATCCCGGCTGACCAGCTTCAATCGTGAGGAAGAGGAAGCGGCCAAGGATCTGGGCGCCAATGAATGGCAGGCCTTCCGCGACGTGTTGCTGCCCCACATGAAGCCGGGGCTGGTGGCAGGCGCATTGCTGGCATTCACGCTCAGCCTCGACGATTTTGTCATCACCTTCTTTACGTCCGGCCCGAATACCGTGACCTTCCCGGTCAAGGTCTATTCCATGGTCCGTTTCTCGGTGACGCCGGAGGTCAATGCCGCCTCTGCCATGGTCATCGCCCTCACTGTCATTCTCACTACGATCACGCTCAAGATGCAGAGCCGCATGGGCACGATCGCGCAAGGTCACTGATCGCATGGAATACAAGCAACCGATCATCCAGATCCGCAATGTGTCCAAACGCTTCGGGCAGGTCACTGCGGTCGACAATGTCTCGCTCAACATCATGCCGGGCGAATTCTTCGTGCTACTGGGCCCATCGGGCTGTGGGAAGACGACCCTGCTGCGCATGATCGCGGGCTTCGAGATGCCCACCGAAGGCCAGATTCTGATCGACGGGCAGGATATGGCCAAGGTGCCGCCCAACAAGCGGCCAGTGAACATGGTGTTCCAGTCCTACGCCGTGTTCCCGCATATGAGCGTGGCGGACAATGTCGGCTATGGCCTGAAGATCGCGGGGGTCGGCAAGGCAGAACGGGACAGCCGCGTGGCGGAGGCGCTGGAACTGGTGAAGCTCGACGGCTTCGGCGCTCGCAAGCCCAACCAGCTTTCCGGTGGCCAGCGCCAGCGCGTGGCCCTTGCCCGCTCTCTGGTGATGCGGCCCAAGGTGCTGCTTCTGGACGAACCGCTTTCCGCGCTCGATGCGAAACTACGCGCCCAGATGCAGTTCGAACTGGCCGATCTGCAGGATCAGGTAGGCATCACTTTCATCACCGTGACCCACGATCAGGACGAGGCGCTCTCCATGGCCGGGCGCATTGCCGTGATGAACAAGGGCGATGTGGCGCAGCTTGCCACTCCCGCCGATCTCTACGAGTTTCCCGCCAACCGCTTCGTCGCGGATTTCGTCGGCTCGGTGAACCTGTTCGAAGGCAAGCTGACGCTGGATGAGCCGCACCGGGCGGCAGTCGATTGCCCGGGTCTGGGCAAGGTCTATCTCAATCACGGGGTCACCGGCCCGCACGGCGCCGACGTCTGGGTCGCGATCCGGCCCGAGAAGATCTATCTGCACGTTCCCGGCAAGGGCAAGGCCATCCGGGGCGCGGCGCAGGATGCGCCCGACGATCACAATTTCGCGCGCGGGCAGATCAAGGGGATGAGCTATCTGGGCGACATCACCCTCTACGAAATCCGCCTCGATTCAGGCGCCATGCTGCGCGTATCGCGCCCCAATCTTTCGCGGCACGATCAGGAGGTGTTCTCCTGGGACGATCGGGTATCGATGCACTGGCGCGCGGACAGCCCTGTCGTCCTGCTGTCCTGACCATTCCCCCGGCCTATCGGTAAATTCGATGACCTGCGCTTTTCTTTTCGTATTTCCTCCTGCGCGGAGCGAAGCCTAACTTCGACCGGCATCAGCAAGGCAGGAATCCCATGGTAGACCAGTACAGCCAGTTCATCGCCGGCCAGCCGATGAACGGGGACGAAGCGCCCGAAAAAGTGTTCAATCCGGCCACTGGAGGGGAAATCGCCAGCCTCGCCAGCGCCAGCCGCGCGCAGGTGGAAAGTGCCGTTGCATCTGCCGAGAAGGCCTTTACCGTCTGGTCGCGCATGACGCCGGCGGAGCGTTCGCGCCGGATGCTGAAGATTGCCGACCGGATCGAGGAACTCGCCGACGAATTCGCCCGGATCGAGATGATCAATTGCGGCAAGCCCATCGGCACTGCCCGCGCAGTCGATGTCGGCAACACGGTGGACGTGTTCCGCTTCTTCGCCGGGGCCGCCCGTACCGTGCCCGGCGTGCCTGCGGGCGAATACCGCCCCGGCCATACGTCCATGCTCCGCCGAGACCCGCTGGGCCTGTGCGTGGGCATTGCGCCTTGGAACTATCCGCTGATGATGGCCAGCTGGAAGATCGCCCCGGTGATCGCCGCCGGCAATTCCGTGGTTCTCAAGCCTTCGGAACACACTCCGCTCAGCGCGCTGAAGCTGGCGGAGGTCTGCGCGGAATTCCTGCCCGAGGGCGTGGTGAACGTGATCACCGGCAATGGCTCCAGTGTCGGCGCCCAGCTGGTCGCCCATCCGCGAGTGCGCATGGTCTCGCTGACGGGCGATGTTGCCACCGGACGCAAGATTCTGGAGGCAGTGGCCCCCACCATCAAGCGCACCCATTTCGAACTGGGCGGCAAGGCCCCGGTGATCGTGCTGGAGGATGCGGACATTCCCGCCGCCGTCAGCGCCATTGCCGAGGGTGGATATTACAATGCGGGGCAGGACTGCACCGCCGCCTGCCGCGTCTACGCCCACGCCAGCGTGCATGACCGGCTGGTGGCCGAACTGCAGGCCGCAATCGAGGCTATCCCGATGGGCGATCCGGCCGAGGCGGGAACCCAGCTCGGCCCGCTCATCACCGCCCGCCAGCGCGACCGTGTGGACGGCTTCGTCGCCCGTGCCGCCGCAGATACACCCGCCGAGATCGTGACCGGGGGCTTTGCCCCGGAAGGGCCAGGCTTCTTCTACGCCCCCACCCTGATCGCAGGCGCGCGCCATACGGACGAGATCGTGCAGAAGGAGGTCTTCGGCCCCGTTGTCTCCGTCACCCGCTTTACCGACGATGCCCAGGCGCTCGAATGGGCGAATGATTGCGAATATGGCCTCGCCTCCTCGGTCTGGACCACCAATGTCGGCAAGGCCGCGCAATTCGCCGCGCAGCTCCAATATGGGGTGACGTGGATCAACACCCATTCGGTCAACGCGACGGAAATGCCTCATGGCGGGGTGAAGAGTTCCGGCTATGGCTCGGACCTGTCGATCTATTGCCTCGAACATTACATGACGACGCGCCATGTGATGATTAAGCACTGACCCCATGTCGCGCCCCGTACTCGGAGTCATCGCCTGCCAGCGCAGGGTCGGTATCGAACCGGCCCAGACCGTTATCGAACGCTATATCCGCGCGGCCATGGAATATGCCGATGTGGCGGCGCTGATCATTCCCTCCCTGCCCGATCTGATGACGGCAGGCGAAGTCGCCTCAAGGCTCGATGGAGTGCTGCTCACGGGCAGCCCCTCCAATATCGAAGGCTTTCGTTATGAGGACGAAGGCGGCGAAGGCCCCTTCGATCCGGGCAGGGACGAGATCGCCCTCTCCATGGTCGGCCGCATGACCGATCTGGGCAGGCCGGTTTTCGGCATCTGCCGGGGCTTTCAGGAAATCAATGTCGCCTTGGGCGGCACGCTAAGGCGCGATGTATCCGCCGATGGCGCCCCGCTGCATCACCACGCGCCTGACGATGTGCCGTTCAACGCCATGTTCGACCATATGCACCCGGTCCACCTTGCCGAAGGCGGCATGCTGGCACAGGCGTTCGGCAAACAGGACCTCACCGTCAACTCGGTCCATTTCCAGGGCGTGGGCAGGCTGGCGGATGGCTTGAACGTGGAAGCCACCGCGCCCGACGGGCTCGTCGAAGCCTATTCCACCCGGATTGGCAGCGCCCCCGTGCTTGCGGTACAATGGCACCCCGAGTGGCACCCGGAAGGCAATGCCGACAGCCAGGCCTTCTTCCGCCTGCTCGGACAGATGTTGCGAGGGGAATGATGCCCATCACGCGCACCAATCGGTTTCTCGCCCGGATCGGGTTCTCACCCTGAAGGCGTGTTACACATCCGTGTAACACGCACGGCCTGCACCCCTTCCTTCCGAGAGAGAACCGACATGCCTCGCAATTACGACATCGCCGAACTGAAGCGCCTCGACGTGGCGCACCATTTGCCTGCCCAACAGGATTACAAGCTGATCGAGGATATGGGCGGCAGCCGCATCGTGACCCATGCGGAAGGCTGTTACATCCACGATGGCGACGGCAACCGCATTCTGGACGGCATGGCCGGCCTTTGGTGTGTCAATGTCGGCTATGGGCGCGAGGAACTGGTGGAAGTGGCCGCCGAGCAGATGCGCGAACTGCCCTTCTACAACACCTTCTTCAAGACCGCCGCCCCTGCCACGGTGTTGCTGGCCCACCGCATTGCCGGGCTAACTGGCGGCAAGCTGCAGCACGTGTTCTTCAACAGTTCCGGCTCCGAAGCGAATGACACCGTCTTCCGCATGGTGCGCCACTACTGGAAGCTGAAAGGGGAGCCCAAGCGCCAGATATTCATCAGCCGCTGGAACGCCTATCACGGCTCTACCGTGGCGGGGGTGAGCCTTGGCGGCATGAAGTTCATGCATGAACAGGGCGACCTGCCCATTCCAGGCGTTGAGCATGTCCGCCAGCCCTACTGGTTCGGTGAAGGCTTCGGCATGGACAAGCGCGAGTTCGGCAAGCTCTGCGCCGCCGCCATCGAGGAACGCATCCTTGAAGTCGGCCCGGAAAACGTCGCCGCCTTCATCGGCGAGCCGGTACAGGGCGCGGGCGGGGTGGTGATCCCGCCCGAAGGCTATTGGCAGGAAGTGGAAGCGATCTGCCGCAAATACGGCATCCTACTGGTGGCGGATGAAGTGATCTGCGGCTTTGGCCGTACCGGCGAATGGTTCGGCCATCAGACCTTGGGTTTCACGCCCGATCTGGTGCCGATGGCCAAGGGGCTATCGTCGGGTTACCTGCCCATCAGCGCCACCGCCGTGTCCAGCGACATCGTGGAGGTGCTGAAGACCGGCGGCGATTTCGTCCACGGCTTCACCTATTCCGGCCATCCAGTGTCTGCCGCGGTCGCCCTGCGCAATATCGACATCATCGAGCGCGAAGGGCTGGTTGCCCGCACGCGCGAGGATACCGGGCCCTATCTGGCCGAGGCACTAGCCCGGCTCGAGGATCACCCGCTGGTGGGCGAGGCCCGCTCCATCGGCCTGCTGGGTGCGGTCGAGATCGTCAGCAAGAAGGGCACTAACGAGCGTTTCGGCGGCAAGGAAGGTACTGCCGGGCCCATCGTGCGCGATCACTGCATCGCCAATGGCCTGATGGTGCGTGGCATCCGCGACACTATCGTCATGTGCCCACCGCTGACCATCTCACGCCAGCAGATCGACGATCTGGTGGAGATCATCCGCAAGTCGCTCGATCAGGCAATGCCTGAACTGCGCGCCATCGGCTGATCGCAGGAAGCACCGGTCGCGCCGGACAAGATCTGCTCCGCAAGGCGGCGGCCGGAAAGCCAGGCCGCCTCCACGCGGGGGCCGATCAGCCAGTCTCCGCAAACGCCGAGGCGGGAGGTGCTATCCCAGAGCGCCCCACGCCCGGCGCTGCCGGACAAGGCAAAACGCCAGCGATGGCCGACGACTGCGACAGGCTGTTGCGAGGTTCCCGATGCGGCGAGAAAAGCGCGGGACAATGCCGCTGCCGCCCAATCCGGATCGCGTTCAAGGTGTTCGCGCGACCATTCGGGCGTTGCGTGAATGGTCCATGCCTCTGCCCCCGAACGTCCCGGCTTGGAATTGTTGCGCGCAGCCCAGGCAACGATGCCGCTGTTCGTCACGACGGGTGGGCCTTCCAACGGTAGGGCAAAGGTCAGCATGGCAGCCCAACAGGGCGTTGAAGGAGCGGAAACCGCCACGCGCGCCATATCGAGGCAATAGAGGCCCAGCAGCGGGGCAGCCTGTTCGGCGGGCAACGCAATCACGAGCGCATCGAACGGGCCGGCCCGTCCTTGCTCGAAGGCAAGATGCCAGCCATCCGAACTGCGCGCGATCCCGCGCACATGCACGCCCGCGCTCACGTCGAGCGGATGGGCAATATGCTTTGGAATGGCATTCATTGCCGGCACGCCCACCCAGGCGTCATCGCGTGCCTCGCTCCAGCGGCTGACCACGCCAGCGGCCTCCCACTGGCCAATCTGCCTGATGAACTCAGGATCGCGGGCCACCAGAAATTGGGCGCCGTGATCGAAAGTGACATTGCCGCAATCTGTTTCCATCCGGCGGGACGACATTCGCCCACCCGGTGCACGCCCCTTGTCGAACAGGCTTACGCAATGGCCGTGCCGCGAAAGCATTTCTGCGCAGGACAGCCCTGCAATTCCAGCCCCGATGATCCCCACCCTCATCCGAGCACACCTTCGCGTTCAGACGGGCGGTTGGACTGGGGGCGTGAAATAGTCATGGGCACGTCTGCGTTGCCAAGGACGGGCGCTTGCGCCAACATGGCCGAAGGGGCAGCGCCTTGCCCTCGGCAAGGGAAATGCTAACTTCCGATCATGGCCATACACGACATAATCGACGCCAGCCCTACCGCTGCAGTCATCAGCGATCCCCGTCAGCCCGACAATCCCATCATTGCCTGCAATGACGCGTTTGTGCGGCTGACCGGCTATGCGCGCGAAGAGATCGTGGGCCGCAATTGCCGTTTTCTCAGCGGGCCGGAGACGGAGCCGGAACTGACCGAAATGCTGCGCGACGGCATTCGCCGCAAGCAACCGGTGATGGTGGAAATCCTGAACTACAAGAAGGACGGCAGCCGCTTCCGCAACGCGGTGATGGTAGCGCCGATCTTCGACGACGCGGGCGAACTGGAATATTTTCTCGGTTCCCAAATGGAAGTGGTCCTGTCCTCAGGCCTTTCCAGCGCGGACCGCAGCAGTCAGGCACAGGACAAGATCGCCGCGCTAACCGGGCGCCAGCGGGAAATCCTTGAAATGATGTCGGCAGGCCAGCTCAACAAGCAGATCGCCTATGCGCTGGGCCTGAGCGAACGCACAGTGAAGATGCACCGGGCAGCCCTGCTCAAGGCGCTCGACGTGAAGACCAGCGCGGATGCGATCCGCCTTGCAGTCGAAGCCGGGCTCTAGGGGCGGAAAAACACTTTCCTACAGACCCTGAAATGGCGTTTATCCTGCGCGATGAACAGCCGCGACTTTCCCCTGCCTTGCCTCGCTTCCGACCGGGTCATCCCAGGCGCGCTAAGCCTGCACGAAACGCCGACATGGAAGGTGACACTCCGGCCCGCGCGCAGTGCCCTGAAACGGCTCGAAACCGCGCCCCGCGGGAGGGAGACGGTGTGCACGAAAAGGGCCAATTTCCTGCCTGTAAGGGTGACACTTTCCGATGCTTCCTGGCCGCATCGACAATGCGAAACACCGCCGCGATTGCCCTAAAGGACAGGTCGAGCCAGAGCCCCAGATCGGCTAAACAGAAATGAAGTCTTGCGAATGTCTGATTTCCCCAAGTCGGATCACAGCCGGGTAGTGGCTTCGCGCCGCTGCCCTGTTCGTGTTGTCAGCCATTTCCTCGGGCTGATCTCGGGCCTCGTCACACTACCCCCCTTGTGCGGCGGGGCCCACCACCGGGCCGATCATTCTTCGACGCACATGCCCCCGCCCAGCATGCGCGGGATGCCGCCCGCGCGATAGACGGCCACATCCTGCGGCGTGACCAATTCAGCGACAGCCTGGTATTCGCCGCCGCCAGGTCCGCTGACCTCGATCCATAGGCGCGCATGGACGCCCGCCTGATCCAGCCCATGGATCGTCAAGCGGCTCGCGGCATCGAGCATGGGCTCCCGCGTATCTTCCAGCCGGATAGGCAAGACGCCCATGGCGATGAGGTTGCTGCGATGTATCCGCTCGAAACTGCGCGCGATCACGGCGCGCACGCCCAGCAAGGCAGTGCCCTTTGCGGCCCAGTCCCGCGCGGAGCCGCAGCCATATGCCTCGCCTGCCCAGATCACCAAGGGTCGGCCCTCTGCCTGATACGACAGGGCCGCATCGAAGATGTTCGTTTCGCGCCCGGCAGTGTCGATAGCACGATTGCCCTCGTCCGACGCAAACCGGTTCACCAGCCGCCGATTGTCGAAGGTGCCGCGCAGCATCACTTCGTGATTGCCGCGAAAATCGCCATAGCCGCCATAATCGCCGCGTTGCCAGCCATGGGCCCGCAGCCATTCGGCAGCCGGAGAATCCCCGGCAATTGCGCCGATGGGTGAGATGTGATCGGTAGTGATGCTGTCCCCCAGCCAGAGCAGTACCGCCGCCTCGCGGATTTTCGCTGCCGGTGGGCCCGCATCCACATCGAAGAAAGGCGGCCTGCGGATCAGCAGCGACTGGGCATTCCATGGGAAGAGATCGCCTTCCGGTGCAGCCAGATCGTCCCAGCGGGCATTGGCGGGCGCACCTGCAGGCTTACCCTCGCGCTCCAGTTCCGCCAGCAGGCACTGTGCCTCGCCCGGCGCCGGCCAGAGATCGGCGAGGTAGACGTCCTTGCCTTGCGCATCCCTGCCTACCGGCATCGCTGCGAGATCGCCCGACAGACTGCCAGCCAAGGCGGCAGCCACCACCAGCGGCGGCGAAGCGAGATAGTTCGCCTGAACGCGGGAATGAATGCGATTGGGAAAGTTGCGGTTGCCCGACAATACAGCGGCGCTCACCAGACCGGGATCGGCCGCCAGCATGGCCTCCGCCTCGGGCTTCAGTGCGCCCGAATTGCCCACGCATGTGGTGCAACCGAAACCGACCACCGAAAAGCCGATTTGTTCCAGATAGGGCATCAGCCCTGCGCGGATCAGCAGGTCCGCCATGGCGCGCGATCCCGGTGCTAGGCTGGTCTTGACCCAGGCGGGTGGATGCAGGCCGTGTTCCACCGCTCGGCGAGCCACCAGGCCCGCTTCCAGCATCAGCACCGGGTTGGCGGTATTGGTGCAACTGGTGATCGCGGCGATCAGCACCGCGCCATCGGCGTTGCCTTCCGCGTCTGTGCGAGCAGGCAAGCTGGCAGGCACCTCCGCCAAGGGCCGGATGTCCTGCGGCCGCGCAGGCCCGGCCATGACCGGCACCACGCAGGACAGGTCAAATTTCAGGGTCCGGCTGTAGCGGCGCTCCTGACCGTCCTCCGCCCAAAGGCCGCTTTGCCGGGCATAGGCCTCGTAAAGCGTCAGATCTTCCTCGCTGCGCCCCATGGAGCGCAAATAATGCAGGGTTTCGCCATCGACTGCGAACAGCCCGGCAGTCGCCCCATATTCGGGGCACATATTGGCGATTGCCGCCCGGTCCGGCAGGCGGAGGCTTGCTGCGCCCGGCCCGATGAATTCGAGTATCTGATCGACCACACCCTGCCCGCGCAGGAAGGCCGTGAGGCTGAGCGCAGCATCGGCCGCGCTCACGCCCGGTGCCAGCGCGCCGCTGAGCACGACCTGCGTCACCGGCGGAATCGGGATGTCCGAGGACTGCCCCAGCGCCGCGACTTCCGCCTCGATCCCGCCGACGCCCCAACCCAATATGCCCAGCGCGTTGATCATGGTGGTGTGGCTATCGGTGCCGATCACCACTTCGGGCACGATCCTGCCGCTACCGTCCTTGGCCGAACGGGCAATGGCGGAAAGCCGCTCGAGATTGATCTGGTGACAGATGCCGTTGCCCGGCGGCACGATCTGCAGCGAGGCGAAGGCGCTTTCGGCCCATTTGAAAAAGCCATAGCGTTCCAGATTGCGCTCGAATTCCAGCGCGATGTTCCGCTCGGGCGCGTCGGGCGTGCCGCTGAAGTCGACCTTGACCGAATGGTCGATCACCAGATCGATCGGCACCGCCGGATTGATCGGATTTCCCGCCTGTGCCGCTTTGTCCCGCAACGCTGCCAGATCGACCAGCGCGGCGACGCCCGCCGTATCCTGCATCAGGATGCGCGTGGGAGCGAAGGGAACGGTCAGCCCCTCAAGCCTGCCGTCCAGCCAGGCTGCGAACCCTCTCGCCACATCGGGCCGGGCCCCATGACCGAGCGCGTTCTCAAGCAGCAGGCGCAGCGAGCGCGGCAGGCCCGCGAGCCGGGCCTGCATGGAACTGTCCAACCTGTCCCAGGCCGTAGGAAGCCGATCCGTCATGCCTCGCCCGCTCAGCCCGCGATCCTGCTGCGCAGCCTAGCCAGCGTCCCGCCCTGCTTGACCTTGCCGGGCAACGGGTGGCCGACAATGTCCTCCGCGAGCAGGGCGCATTCGATCAGCCTTTCAAGATCGACACCGGTGGCGATGCCCATTTCCTCGCACATCAGCACGAAGTCCTCGGTGCAGATGTTCCCCGCCGCGCCCTTATGCGCAGCGAAGGGGCAGCCCCCCAGTCCGGCAACGGCAGCATCGAAATGGCGCACGCCCATCTGCAGGCCCGCATAGGCATTAGCGAGGCCCAGTCCGCGCGTATCGTGGAGGTGGAGCGACAGTTCGAGCTGCGGATAGGCATCGCGCACCATGCCGACCACGCGGCGGATACGCTCCGGCGTGGCCCAGGCCATGGTGTCGCCCAGACCGACGATCTCCAGCTTCTCTCCCTCCGCCGCGGCGATGTCGAGCAACTGGCCGACCAGTTCCACCACCCGCGCAGGCGCCACATCGCCTTCGAAGTTGCAGCCGAAGGCCGCAGTGACGAAGCCGGTGCGCACCGGAATGCCATGATCGCGATACATGCGGATCAGTTCGGGCTGCGCTGCAAGCTGCTGGACCGGCGTGCGGTTCTGGTTGCGCTTCAGGAACGCGTCGGAGGCGTAGAGCGTCAGCTTCCCGTCGAGCGCCAGCCGCCCGGTGGCGATGGCCCGCTCCAGCCCCCGGCTATTGAGCCACAATCCGGCATAGGCGACATCCGGCTGGGGCGTGAATCCGGCGACCACCTGTTCGGCATCGGCCATGCCCGGCACCAGAGAGGGGTTTACGAAGGACACGATCTGGATATGACGAAGCCCGGTCTGCGACAGGGCATCGATCAGTTCGATCTTGCGCGCCGTGGCGATATCGCCGCCTTCGATCTGGAAACCTTCGCGGGGGCCTTCCTCCTTGATGAAGACGCGATCGGGGAGTTGGGTCATTTATACGATTTTCCTGCAATGGCGTGTTGACAAGGGGCAGTAACGTTCCGCTATGTAGAACGCGGGTTCGAATTGAGACGATAGAGAGGGGTTGGCATGAATTCCAAGGGCGGTGTGGCCGCAGTCGATCGGGCATTCGCGATCATGCAGGCGTTCACGCATCAGCGGCCGGTGATGACGCTGGCCGAAATCTCGCGCGTGACGGGGCTCTACAAGAGCACCATCCTGCGCCTGCTGGGCTCGCTGGAGAAATCCTACTTCGTGGTGCAGCGCGCCGATGGCAGCTACCAGCTGGGCCCCGGCCTGCTGGAACTGGCCAGCATCTACCAGGATTCCTTCGACCTGCGGCAGTTCGTGCACCCCACGCTCGAACGGCTGGTCGTGGAAACGGGCGAAGGCGCCAGCTTCTTCATCCGCCACGCCGAAATGCAGATGTGCCTGTTCCGCGTCGACGGCAACCAGACCATCCGCGACTACACGATCCGCCTGGGCGACCGCCGCCCGCTCGACAAGGGCGCTTCGGCAGAGGCCTTCCGCAAGTTCGAGAACAAGGGCGGGCCCTATACGGTGGACGATCTGGTCGTCGGATCGTTCGGATCGGTCACGCCGGAAATGGCGGCGCTGGCGGCGCCGGTCTTCGGACAGGGCAACGATCTGGTGGGCGTCATTACCCTTTCCGGGCCGCTCTCGCGCTTCGACGAGCCTTCGGTCGCGCGATTGAAGCCGGTCCTGGCGGAGCAGGTCGTCACCCTTTCGCGTATGCTGGGGGCACAACCGGGGCTGTTCCGGGGCGCCTGACGCCCCGGCCAGCGCCGCCCTAGCCAACCCAGCCCCGCCCCTTAGCGCGTCTTCCCTCTCAAACGACACCGGCATTCCGCAAGCGTTCCAGTTCCGCCTCGTCCACGCCCAGAGAGCCCAGTATCTCGGCGCTGTGTTCGCCAAGGCGAGGCGGCGGGCAGGCGGCCTCGGGCCGGGAATCCGCCATCACAAAGCCGCTGCGAGCCACCCTGATCCCGCCCGTTTCCTGCAGGAAATCGCGCTGCCGGGTCTGCGGGTGATCGAGGATCTGCGGAATGGTGAGGATGCGCCCGGCGGGTATATTCGCCCGGTTGAGCAGTTCCTCCCACTCGGCACCCGGCCTTGTCGCGAATACAAGGTTGAGGATCGCGTTGAGTTCGGCCCGGTTGCGCTTGCGCGCCTCGCGCTCGGCAAAGCGCGGGTCCGAAACCAGCTCCGGCAGGCCCATGGCCTCGCACAGGGCCTCGAACTGTTCCTGCTTGTTCGCCGCGACGTTGATCTGGCCGTCCGCCGCCGTGAAGGCGCCCGAAGGGGCGGCAGTCATGTTCTGGTTGCCCAGCGGCCGGGGCTCGACACCCGCGATCAGATAGTTCGAGACCGCCCAACCCATGGCCGACAGCGTGGCATCGAGCATGGACACGTCGATGAAGGCGCCCTTCCCGGTCCGGTCCCGCCCGTAGAGCGCGCTCGAAATGGCAAAGGCCGCCATCAGCCCGCCCAGAGTATCGCACAGCGGGTAGCCGACCCGCAGAGGCGCGGATTCGGCATCGCCGGTGATGCTCATCACCCCGGAATAGCCCTGAATGATCTGGTCATAGGCCGGATTGCCGCTGAGCGGGCCTTCCTGCCCGAAGCCGGAAATGGCGCAATAGATCAGGCCGGGATTATCCCTGGCCAAAGTCTCGTAACCCAGCCCCAGCCGGTCCATCACGCCGGGGCGGAAATTCTCGATCAACACGTCCGCCGTCGCCGCCAGCCGCTGGAACAGCGCCCGCCCCTCCGGCTTCTTGAGGTCGAGCGTGACGGACTTCTTCCCCGCATTCTGGGCGAGGAAGGAAGTGCCCATCATCTGTTCGTTCAGCGCGGGATCGGCGCCCAGCTTGCGGGCGAGATCGCCCCCGTCCGGACGCTCCACCTTGATCACTTCCGCCCCCAGCAAGGCCAGCTGGAAGGCGGCATAGGGGCCGGAAAGGATATTGGTGAGGTCGAGGACCCGGACACCTTCCAGCTGCCGCGCGGGCGACGGCGCAGAACTCATATCTCGGCCGTCTCCACGTCATAGCGATAGAGCCAGTCGTAACGATCCTTGATCGGATCGCGGCTCCATTCGCTTTCCATATAGGCGACCGCACCCTCTTCGGTCTTGAGGGCGGATTCGTGGAAGCGGGCCGTGTTGTCCTTGGCACCGCGCACCATCTTGCTGGTGCGCTCCACGCGCGCCTGCTCGTATTTCTTCAGCGCTTCCACCGGATCGGCATATTTGTCGAGGCAGCGGCCAAGCACCACGCCATCTTCGATCGACATCACCGCACCCTGCGCCAGGAAAGGCAGCGTCGCGTGGCAGGCATCGCCCAGCAGGCTGGCGCGGCCCTTGCTCCAGATCTGGCGCGGCGGGCGTTCCATGAAGGCCCATTTGAGCACCTTGGGCGCCGCATGGATCAGGGTCTGCACATCCTCGTGCCAGCCGGCGAAATCGTTCGCGCATTCCTCGATCGAGCCTTCGGCATACCAGGATTCGACCTGCCAATCGTTGCGCTCGATCGTGCCGATCATATTCATCAGCTTGCCGCCGCGCAGCGGGTAATTCACCAGATGGCCGCCCGGCCCGATCCAGGTCCAGCCGACCATTTCGTGGAACCGCTCGGGCAGGCGCTCCATGGGGATCACGGCGCGCCAGGCGATCATGCCCGTGAATTCGGTATGATCGTCGCCGAACAGGCTCTTGCGCACGATGGACTTCACCCCGTCCGCCCCGATCAGCACGTCGCTTTCGATCCGGCGGCCGTCCTTGAGGATCAGCACGGCCTTGTCGTCATCCGCTTCCGCACCGGCCACTTCGCAGCCCAGATGCACAGCATCGGGGTCGATGGCGCGCACGGCATCGTAAAGCGTGGCGAGCAGGTCGGGCCGGAAGACGGTGAGATAGGGATAGCCGTATTTCTCGATCGCAACCGGGCCCAGATCGAACATCGGCCAGGCGCGGCCAGTGTTCCACAGGCGGAATTCCTTGCGCTTGGGCGCGCAGGACTGCGCACGCAGCGTTTCGAACACGCCCAGCGAATCCAGCGCGCGCGAGCCATTGGGGCTGATCTGCACCCCGGCACCGACTTCGCCCAGTTCGGGCGCCTGTTCGAACACCTGCACGGGATAGCCGCGCCGCAGCAGCGAAAGCGCAGCAGCCATGCCGCCAATTCCACCGCCGGCGATTGTGATGCGAGGCTTATCGGCCATAAATTACTCCAGACTTGTTTGGGGGGCGAGCAAGGGGGAAGCGGAGGCGGTCACGCCGCTTCACCGGCACCGGCGCGACGGTACCATCCGAGCTTTTTCATCAGGGGACGGTCGGAAACCTTGAGGAGCTTCGCTCCCTTCGGCCCCGCCGAAAGCGAATGGGCACGCCATGCGGGCACGGCGATCGTGTCGCCGAAGGCCCAGGCCATGCGCTTGCCGTCGATCTCGATGGCGCCATCACCGGCCATCACGGCATAGACCGCATTGCTGGTGTCGCGGACTTCGCCGCCTGTCTGGCCGGGATCGAGCCCGATCACGTCGAGCGCGATGGAAGCCAGCTCCGCAGGGCCGAGCGTGATCGCGCGAAGCCCGCCTTGCGCGGGATCCGGTGCGGCGGCCGCAAGATCGCGGTCGATATCTTCCGCGCGGAAGGCGATGGGCGCGCTCTCGACCCGTTCGGGCGATGCTTCCACCCCGTCGGGATGGGGCTGGTAGAACATCGGCTCCAGCAGATGCACCAGCGGCACATCCAGGAAGTCCATCCAGTAGCAATTCTCGCTGCCGAGATTTTCATGCGAGTGCCACGCCCAATTGGGCGTCAGCAGCACGTCGCCGGGGCGCATTTCCACCTGCTTGCCATTCACCACCGTATAGGTGCCGCGACCTTCCAGGATCAGGCGCAGGGCGTTGGGCGTGTGGCGATGCGCGCGGGCGACTTCGCCCGGCTTCACCATCTGATAGGCCGCCACCAGCGTCCGCACGGTGGAATAGATGTTCCCTTCCACCGGGTTGAACATGGTCAGGTTGCGGCGTTCGGCGAATTCTGTGTCGACCAGTTCGCCCGCCCGGTCGAGGATCGGCCGGACATCGGCGTAATGCCAGATATGGGGCAGGAAATTGGCGCGCGGTTCGGGCCACAATGCTGGCACCTTGCGATGCCAGCCGCCCTCCATGTTGAGATCGGAGAACGAGGCGTAGAGCGCCTCCAGATCGGCGGCGGCGCTCATTTTGCGGTGAGCTCCTGCTTCACGATCGGGGGCACGTAGGGTTCTGCGAAGACCTCGGTCATGCCGCGGCTGCCCTGCACGACGGGCACGTTCATTTCGCCCACGCCTTCGATCACGATGCGGATCGTGTCGCCATCCTGCACCGGGCCGACGCCTTCGGGCGTGCCGGTGGCAATGATGTCGCCGGGATAGAGCGTCATGACGGCAGAGGCCGTCGCGATCATGCCGGGAATATCCAGCACCAGGTCGCGCGTATTGGCCGCCTGGCGCAGTTCGCCGTTCACCCACAGCTTCATCGACAGCGCATCGGGATGCTCGACTTCGTCGGCGGTCACGATCCACGGGCCGACCGGGCAGAACGTATCGTAGGCCTTGCGGAACACGCGTTCTTCCCGCCCGCGCACGACCATGTCGAGCAGGCAGGCATAGCCGAACACCGCCTCGTGCCAGCGCTCGCGCGGCAGGTCGCGGCATTCCTTGCCGATGATGATGCCCAGTTCCGCCTCGTGGTGGACTTCGCGGCCCGGCACGTTCGGCAGTTCCACCGGATCGTTCGGCCCGCTGACCGAGGAGCTGGGCTTCAGGAAGAAGCCCTGGTTCTTGGCGCGGTAATTGGCGCCCATTTCCTTGCCATGGGCGTGGTAGTTCACCGGATAGGCAATGACCTTGTTCGGCCAGGGAACCGGCGTTTCCAGCCGCACCTGGTCGAGAGGCACCGGCGCCCGCTCGCGCATGGCACCTTCGAGCGAGGGCCGGAGCTTTTCGAAATCGCGGATCAGGCGCAGCGGTGCCGTATCGGGCCAGTTCTCGGCCGATGCCCCGGTGGCTGCCCCGGCAATGTCGGAGACGTCGACAACGCCGCCATCCACTACCAGCCCAATCTTGCCTCCATCATATCGTGCCAAGCGCATGTGAAACCCGTTGTTCTGTTGAATAGAATATCGTTCGACTTAATACTTATGCTTCGCCCTTGGGCGACGGAAGAAACCGGTACGCATGGATCCCGTCCCTCCCGCCGCCCGCGGGAGGAACCTCAGAAGCCGTACCGGACGCGGACGCCGAAGGTACGGGGGGCCTGGATGTCGAGGCCGTTGTAATTGTTGATGAAGGGTGCCTGCTGCGTGCCGGTGTAGACCGCTTCATTGGTGATGTTGCGGATGAAGGCCTGCACGGAGAGGTTATCGTTCGCCGAACGATAGGTCAGGCTGGCATTGAACACCGCATAGGCTGCCCCGCGGGCGTTCTCGACGAATTCGGCCGACAGCCACCGCGAACTGGCGAAGGTCATGTTGGGCGAGAAGTCGATCGCGGCGCCGTTGGCCAGATCGAAGGTGTGGTTATAGCTGACCGAACCCGTCCAGTTGGGCGTGCGCGGCAGCTGGAACCCGTCGCAATTGATTTCCCAGAAGCCGATCTGGGCATTGCCGCCCTGCACCGCGCTGACGGCGCAGGCCGTGCGGGCATCGGGGTTCGCCGCACGATAGGTGCGATAGGTGAAATCCTTGTACTCGCTGTCGACATACTCCGCAGTGACGCGCAGGGAGTCGTTGGGCGAAGGATCCCAGGCCAGCTCGACGCTGCCGCCCTGAGCCACGGCCTTGCCCGCGTTGAACAGCGAGGAAACCTGCGCGCCGCCGCGATCGAGCGAGGCGAAGTTTTCCTGACGGTCCTTGTATTCGTAATAGAACCCTTCGAGGTTCAGCGTGATCGTCCGGTCGAGGAACTGGTTCTTCGAGCCGAGCGTGAACGCCGTCACGTCTTCCGGGCGATAGGGATCGAGGTCGGCATTCGACTGGCCGCCCGACTTGAAGCCGGTGGTGACCGTTGCATAGAGCAGGCTGTCCGGCGCCGCGTCGAATTCGATACCGGCCTTGTAGTTCAGGCGATCGGCCGAATAGGTGCCCTGCACCCAGGTCCCCGCCGAGGTCAGCAATTCGCAGCTCTGGCCCGGACCATTGCCGCCCGCCGGACAGGCAAGGCTGCCCTTCTTGGCATAGCGATGCGCGTCGACGGTCTTGGTCTCGTCGGTATAGCGCAAGCCTGCAGTCACGCGGAAGCTGTCGGTGAGGGAATAGGTCAGCTCGCCAAAGCCGGCATAGGCGCGGGTATTGAGATCCGCGACAAAGGCCGTGTCGCTGGCCTTGCCGAGCGAGACTTCGTTGAGGCTGTCCTGATCCTCGTTGAAGAAATAGCCGCCGACAACCCAGGTCAGCGCACCATCCGAATTGCCGAAGCGCACTTCCAGGGTCTGCGCGTCGGAAGTGGTGGGCTCGCCCGTATAGGGGTTGATCGAATTGTAGCTCAGCGCCGGATAGGACTGGCTGTCATTCACCACCCGCTGATAGGCGGGGATGATCGTCAGGGTCGCCGGGCCGAGATCCCAGTCGAGATGGCCGCTGACACCCCAGGAATCGATATCCTGCTGCACCTTGCTGGTGTCGATCTGATAGGGCCCCGGAGGCGCGGTGAGCTGGCCCGTCAGGGTATTGAAAGTGTCGTTGATCGAGGTCCAGCGATCTTCCGGCAGGATCGGCTGCGGATTGGTGATACCCGGGCCGTTCGGCGCGGTTTCGGCATAGATCACCTGGCCATGGCCGCGACCGCCGAGATGCTGGTAATTGCCGGCCAGACGCAGAGTGACGTCTGCGGTGGGCTCGAACTTGACCTGCGCGCGGACCGACTGGTGCTTGTCGTCGTCGGTGCCGTCGCTGATGTAGCCGTCGCGCCAGGAACCCTGATAGGAAAGGCGCAGGGCTGCCTTGTCGCCCAGGGGCACGTTCACCGCGCCTTCGGCCAGGTAGCCGTCATAATTCTGGACGCCTGCCAGCACATAGCCGGAGGTCTCGCCCAGCTTGGGCTGCACCGGGAGGATGCTGAGCACGCCGCCGGTCGAGTTGCGGCCGTAAAGCGTGCCCTGCGGGCCCTTGAGGACTTCCACGCGCTCGAGGTCGAAGAAGGTGCCGCCCATCCACTGGGTGCGGGCTGCGAAGACGCCGTCGAAATTCTGCGCCACGGCGGGATCGTTATAGGACGTGGTCGAGAAGTCGCCCGCGCCGCGAATGAAGATCTGCAGCGCCGTGCCGCCCTGAGTCACCTGCACGCCGGGGGCGATGCGGTTGAGATCGGTCATCTGCGTCACGCCGGCCTTGGCGAGATCGTCGGCCGACAGGACTTCGAGCGAGATCGCCGTGTCCTGGGCACTCGCCTCGCGGAACTGGGCGGTCACGATGATTTCATGGGTATTCTCGGCCTCCTGCGGCTCCGCATCCTGCGCAAAGGCAGGAACGGGAAGCAGGGCAGCAACCCCGACTCCGGCAAGCAGCTTCAGACGAAGATCGCACATTCGCATCACTTTTCTCCCGAATAACGCCAACTTTCAAGTCAGTCGTTCTCTCTAGCAGAACCTCATTCTTTTTCCGTTTAGGCGATGATTCGGCCCTTTGTCAAATCCCTGACGCGCAGGCCGCTTCGGCACCTCCGGATCGCGCACCCGCCCGCTCCCCGGATCGGCGCCCAATCGCCAACGAATGCTGGACAAATCCAATTTTGATTAATAGAATGATGTTCTGTCAATTAGAACAATCTAGGAGGATGTGTGACCAGTTTCCCAGACGTTCCGGCATTCACGGGCTTCAACAAGCCGTCGCGAGTCGAGGCCGATGTGCAGGATCTCAACGTGCGCGGCACGATTCCGCCGGAGCTCGACGGCGCGTTCTATCGCGTGCAGCCCGAACACCAGTTCCCGCCCAAGCTGGGCAATGACATCGCCTTCAACGGCGACGGCATGATCTCCATGTTCCGCTTCAAGGACGGGAAAGTCGATTACCGGCAGCGCTGGGCAAAGACCGACAAGTGGAAGCTGGAAAACGCCGCCGGCCGCGCCGTGTTCGGCGCCTATCGCAACCCACTGACCGACGATGAGGAAGTGAAGGGCAAGATTCGCGGCACCGCGAACACCAATGCCTATATCCATGGCGGGCGCCTTTACGCGCTGAAGGAAGATTCCCCCGCCCTGGTGATGGACCCGGCTTCGCTCGAAACTTTCGGCTACACCGATTTCGACGGCAAGATGACGGGCGAGACCTTTTCCGCCCATCCCAAGACCGATCCGGCCACCGGCAATCTGTGCAGCTTCGGCTATGCCTCCAAGGGCGTGCTGACCCGCGACATGACCTATTACGAGATCGACACGGACGGGAACCTGCTGTTCGATATCTGGTTCGAAACGCCCTATTATTGCATGATGCATGATTTCGCGATCACGCCGGATTATGCGCTGTTCACCGTGATGGGGATGACCAGCAACTGGGATCGCCTGAAGGCAGGCAAGCCGCATTTCGGCTTCGACACGTCCCTGCCGAGCTATCTGGCCGTGGTGCCGCGCAAGGCCGGGACCAGTGCCGAGGATATCCGCTGGTTCAAGGGGCCGAGTTGCTTCACCGCCCATGTGATGAATGCCTTCCAGGACGGGACGAAGATCCATCTCGACCTGCCGGTTGCGGCCAACAACATGATGCCGTTCTTCCCCGACATCAACGATGCCCCGTTCGATCCGGTGGCAGGCGCGACCTACCTTACCCGCTGGACCGTCGACATGGCCCAGAACACCGAGGAATATCAGTCGCAGCGCCTGTCCGAGATGATCGGCGAATTCCCGCGCTATGACGACCGCTATTGCGGCCAGAACTACCGCTTTGGCTGGCTGGTCGTGATCGATCCCTCGCAGCCGGTGGAGCTCAAGGGCGGCAGCGCCGGCGGCTGGGTGATGAACACGCTGGGCATGGTCGACCATGAAACCGGCAAGGAACAGAAATGGTGGTGCGGCCCCGTTTCCAGCATCCAGGAACCCTGCTTCATCCCGCGCACGCCGGATGCCGCCGAAGGCGATGGCTGGATCGTGATGGTCTGCAACCGGCTTGAAGAACGCGGCAGCGAATTGCTGCTGTTCGAAGCCACCAACATCGAACAGGGCCCGATCGCCACGATCGACATCCCCGTGCGCCTGCGCTTCGGCCTGCACGGCAACTGGGCCAATGCGATGGACGTGCCCGCGCTCGAAGCGGCCTGAGGCCACTATAAAGGTACCCTCCCCACCCCCCGCGGCCCGGCCGCGGGGGGTTTCTTTTGGGAGAGGTCAGTAACCCAGCATGACCGACTTGGTCTCGGTGAAGGCCAGCACCCCGTGGCGGCCATTCTCGCGGCCCAATCCGGACTGGCCGAAACCGCCGAACGGCAGAGTGAATTCCATACCGGAACCGTTGATCTTCACCGAACCGGCACGCAGCAGCCGAGCCATGGACTGTGCGCGTTCGAGATCGCTGGTCCAGGCATAGGCGGACAGGCCGTAATCGCTGTCATTGGCGCGGGCAGCCAGCGCCTCCAGTTCCTCGTCATCCGAGAAGCGCTGGACGCACAGGACGGGGCCGAAAATCTCCTCCCGCACGGCGCGCATGTCGGGCGTCACGCGATCGAGGATCGTGGGCGGCACAAAATAGCCGGGCCCTTCCGGCACTTCGCCGCGAAAGGTCAGACGGGCACCCGCCTCGAGCGCTCCGGTGACATAGCCTTCTACCTTGGCGCGCTGAGCGGCGGAGATCAGCGGACCGAGGGCACTGCCTTCCCGCTCGCCCGGCCCCAGCGCCAGCTTTGCGGCAAAGGCGCAGAGCTGATCCATGAAACGGTCATAGATCGCATCGTGCAGGAACAGGCGCGAGCCTGCGGCACAGACCTGCCCGCTATTGGCGAAGATGCCCATGGCGACGCCGGGGACGGCACGGGCGAGATCGGCATCGTCGAACACCACCACGGGCGATTTCCCGCCCAGTTCCAGCGAGATGCGCGTCACGCGCTCGGCTGCCTGATGCATGATCGCCTTGCCGGTCATGGTCGAGCCGGTGAAGGATATCTTGTCCACGCCGGGATGGGCAGCAAGTGCCGCGCCAGCCGACTGGCCGGTGCCATTGACCAGGTTGATCGCCCCGGCGGGAAAGCCCGCTTCGTGGGCCAGTTCGACCAGACGGATGCAGCTGAAGGGCGCCAGTTCGGCAGGCTTGAGCACTGCCGTACAGCCTGCCGCCAGCGCGGCGGAAACCTTGTTGCAGGCAATGGCCAGCGGCGCGTTCCACGGCACGATCAGGCCAGCGACGCCCAATGGCTCGTTCACCGTATAGGCATGCCAGCGGCCCGGCACGGATGGCTCTGCCGTTTCCCCGCCCAGACGACGGACCCAGCCCGCATTATAGCGGATCGCGGAAGGCCCGCCCTTGCCTGCCATCATCAGAGCCATGGGATAGGGCACGCCATTGTCCAGCGTCTCGATGGCGGCCAGCTGGGCGGCGTTTTCCTCCACCAGCGCGGCAAAGCGCAGCAGCAATTCCTCGCGCCGGGCAGGCAGCATGTCGCGCCACTCACGCGAGCTGAAACAGGCCCTGGCGGCACTGACGGCAGCCTCGACATCTTCCGCCGTGCCCTCGGCGATGCGCCCCAGCACTGTCTCGTCCGCCGGGTTCAGGACATCGATCGCCGTGCCGGAGATCGCCTGCGTCTCCCCGCCGACGATGTGCCCGCCCGCACTGGCAATCCATGCGCGTGCAGAGCGGAAGGCGGCTTCACGCGCCAGGTCGGTCATTGGTAAATCCCTTTCAGTTGCGGGCGGCGGCGCGGATCATGTCCGCGCCCTTTTCGCCGATCATAACGGCAGCGGCATTGGTGTTGGCGCCGACCAGCTGCGGCATCACCGATGCGTCGATCACGCGCAGCCCTTCGATGCCGCGCACGCACAGCTGCGGATCGACCACCGCTTCTGCCCCCACGCCCATGGCGCAAGTGCCCACCGGATGATGGACCACGCCGAGCAGTTCCGCGCGCATGGCGTCGATCTGTTCTTCCATCGTCCCGCGCGGGCCGGGGATCGTCTCTTCCAGCACATGGGACGCGAGCGGTTCCTGCGCGAAGAGCTTGCGGGACAGGGCCAGCCCGTCCTTCAGGCGGCGCCAGTCATCCGCATCGGCCAGCATGTTGAGGTGGATTTTCGGGTTGGAGCGGAAATCGGCATCGCGCAATTTCACTGCGCCCCGGCTGCGCGGGCGCAGCAGGCAGACCGAGCTGTAGAAGCAATCCTGCTTCGCCTTGCGGATGCCGGGGAACCAGATGTTCGCATCCACTCGCACCGGGCTGACCATGATCTGGATATCCGGCCGGTCGAGCCCTTCGCGGCTGCGCAGCAGCAGGCAGCCTGCCGCGATCTGATTGGTGAACGGGCCTTTGCCCCTGAAATACCAGTTAAGGAACGAAAGCGTCGCCCGGTCGAAGCGCAATTCCTGCGCGAAACTGTGATTGAGCCGCGCATCGTACTGGTTCGCGACGCGCGGATGCTCCTGCAGGTTCCGCCCCACGCCCGGCAGGTGGTGCACCGGATCGATACCCAGCTGGCGCAGTTCCTCCGCATCGCCGATGCCGGACAGCATCAGCAATTGCGGCGAATTATAGGTCCCGCCGCTCAGCACGATCTCGCGCCGTGCCCTTACTGTCATGCGCTGCCCGTTACGCTCGATCTCCACGGCTCGCGCCCGGCCCTCGGCAATCTCCAGCTTGGCGGCCAGGCTGTCGGTCCACACCGTCAAATTGCGCCGGGAAGAGCGGATCGGTTCCAGATAGGCCCGCGCGCTGCCGCAGCGGCTGCCATCCTTCAGCGCGACATGAACATCGGCCAGGCCTTCATTCGTCTCGCCATCGTAATCGCCGACATAGGCGATCCCCATGGAAGCGGCGGCCTTGCGCAATTCCTTGCCCATCAGGCGGCTATTGTCGACCGGGCGCACCGCAATCGGCCCGCCCTCCCCGCGCCGATTACTGGCACCCTTCCAGAAATCCTCCGACCGCTTGAAGAAGGGCAGGACGGCTTCATAATCCCACCCGGTGCAGCCGAGTTGCGCCCAATCGTCGAAATCCTTCGGGTGGCCGCGAAAATGCACAGTGCCGTTGATCGAGGACGATCCCCCCAGCACTCGTCCGCGCGGCAGCGGGAAGACGCGGCCATCCAGATGCGGTTCGGGCTCGGAGGCGAACTGCCAGGTGAAGCGCGGATTGCGCAGTGCCTGAAGGAAGCCCAGCGGCATGCGGATATAGGGATGGCTCGCCTCCCCGCCCGCTTCCAGCAGCAGCACCGTGCAATCGGGGTCCTCGCTCAGCCGGTTGGCAACCACTGCCCCCGCGCTGCCCGCACCCACGACGATGTAATCGAATTCCGCGTCGCTCACGCCCATCACTTTCTTCAGGAATTGCGCCCGGGAAGGGCAAGCCAGGCAAAGGCCGTCTCGGCACTCTGCGCGCCCTTCCCGCCGGTCAGGCCGCCCAGCAGCGGCCGCCATTGTTCTTCAGCCGCGCTGCCCAGCCAGCGGTCCTGCCGCCCCAGCTGCATCAGGGGAACGACCCGGCGCCCGCCCATGCGGGCAATGTCGGCGGCAAGGACATATTCGGAATGGCCGGTGATCCCCAGCACCGGCTTGGCACCGGCGAACAGCCGCTCGCGCAGCAGCAGGGCGGCGATCTCTCCGCCGGTCGCGCGGGCCTGCGCGCCGCCCGCCGTCGCCAGCTTCGCCGCGCGCGCGGCACGGGGCATGCTTCCATTATAGAGCAGCAGAACAGGCTCTGCCGCCCGGGCGAGAGTCCCCCCAAAGCCGAGACCCAGCGCCATCGGCGCGGCGAGCGCCCCGACGAGAAGTTCGCGCCGCCTCACTTGGTCTTGTCCTTCGCCAGATAGGCCGCGATCTGCTCCAGCTCCGCATCGCTCAGTTCCGCGCGGGAAAAAGCGGGCATGTTCATCAGCCCGTTCCGCACCACGGCCTTGACGTAATCGGCGCTCAAATCGGTCCGCTGATGAAGCTGGGCGGGCACATCCTCGGGCAGGCGCTTCTGCAGCATCACCGTGCCGGTGTTCCGACCGACATGGCAGAAGGCGCATTCCTTGCCATAGAGACGCTCGCCCGGATCGGCCGATTTCTGGCCGAAGGTCACAGCCTCGATCTGGGAAGGCAGCGCCGGCCTGGGCTTCTCTTCCCCGGCATCGGACTTGGCCGAGCAGGCAGCGATCAGGGCCACGGCCGCGAGGGCCAGTATCGTGCGATCGGCAGCCATCACTTCTTCCCCCCGATGCCGTTGCGCCCCGGGGCAATGATGTTGTTGGGATCGAGCGCCGCCTTCACCTTGTTGTTCAGCCGGTTCAGCGCATGATCGTTGAAGTCATAGGTCTGCGCGATGGTGTCCATATAGTCGATATGGCCGCGATATTCGGTGTACCCGTCCTTGGCCGCTTCCACGACGAGGCGCTGGAACAGCGTATTGGCCCGCCCGGTGCTCGCCGGATCGTCACGGTCGTAGAGGATCAGGCTGACATTGTTGATGTGGCGGCGCCCGATCGTGAATGTGGAGTAATAATCCTGCCCCACTTCGCGATAGATGCTCTTCACCCGCTTGGCATAGTCAAGCACGCGGACACCATCCTGCGGCATGACCGGCGCGAAGCTGAGATGGCCGCCGCGGCCGCCAAACCAGTTGACCGATTGCAGCCCCAGGGTGGAAGGCACGCCGCGCGCGGAGGCATCGTAGGGCTCGCCCTTGTGCCACATGCGGAACTTCAGCTCCGTGCCCAGCTTCGGCTCGAACAGCTCGCGCAGCTGGCGCATATTGCCTTCGACCACATAGGCCGGGCCGTAGAAGCTGATCTTGGCGTTCCACCAGCCGAGGCCGTATTTTTCCATGATCGCCCGTTCCGCCTCTTCAGGCAGGGCGCCTTCGCCTTCATACCATTCGGCGCGCTGGGTCAGAGTGGAGGCGGCGCGCACCGGGCTGCCGAACACGACATTATGCTGGATGATGTCGCGCCGGCGCATATCCGCCAGAATATCGATAGCCCAGCCGGCATCGTCGAAATTGGGGAAGGCGATCTCGACAGAGGCGGTCATTTCCGGCTCGGGCTGCAGCCACAGGCCCGCTTTGGTGACGACGCCCAGATTGGACTGCATGAACATCTGGTCCCAGCCGGGGCCGTAACCGTATTTGTAATTCCGCCAGGTCGCGCCCTTGCCCACGGCACCCATGCCGGTGCGGACCAGATCGCCATCGGGCATCACCACTTCCAGCCCGCACAGCGCCTCGCAATTGTCGCCCAGCGGCGTGTAGCCGATCCCGCGATCGAGCGCATTGCCCAGCACGCTGCCCCAGCTATTGCCGGGCACAGACATCCAGAGCGGGATGTTGTTGGCCCACAGGTGATCGAACAGGTCGAAGAAGCTCACCCCCGGCTCGATCAGGCAATTGGCCTGCCGCTCATCCACTTCCAGCACGCGGTTCATCCGGCTGAGATCGAGGATCACATCCCCCCGGCGCACGGGCGATGCCGAGCCATAGCCGAAATTCTTGCCCCGGCTTACCGGCCAGAGCGGAATGCCGAAGCGATTGGCGATGCGCACCACTTCCTGCACCTCGGCCACTTCGGCCGGGGCAAGGATCGCGGAGGATTCATGGTCGAGCCCGTCGCCGAAGGCATAGGGATCGAGATAGGCGGTGCGGTCCTCGTCACGGTCGAGGACGCCATCCGCGCCAAGCGCCGCGCGAAACGCCGTCAATGCCGCGCGGAAGCCTTCCGCGCCAACGCCTATCGGCAAGGGACTGGGCTGCATGTCTTCTCCCCACAGCTGGCGGGCTTGAGGCCCGAAGCCGGATAATGTTCTGTTAGACAGATTTGTGTTCTGTAATTTCTAGCACGGGCAAAAGTGGAGTCAATCGGCCCCGGCAAGGCCGGTCCACATCAGCCGCAGCGCCAATGCGCTGACCATCAGACGCATGACAATGCGGAACTTCTCTTCCGGGATATGGCCGATCAGCTGCTTGCCGCACCATGTGCCGGCAAAACCGGCGATAGTGGCAATCGCGATGGCTGCGGCGAAGGGGCCATAGGCAAAGCCGGTCACCGCATATCCGCCCGCCCGGATCGCTTCCAGCACCAGCAGGCAGGCCGCGAAAGTGCCCACCAGCGCGCGCCGGTCGATCCCCGAATTGAGCAGCACCGGCTGCAGTACCGAACCCATGCCCAGCACCGTCCCGCTGACCGCATGGGCCACGCCGACGCCCGCCATGCCCGGCTGGGAATGAACATGCCGCATGGGCAGCTGGGTCCAGGTCAGCACCAGCATCATCAGCCCCACGCCCACCGCCAGCGCCCGTTCCGGCAAGGCGTGGTAGAGCGTCAGCCCCGCCGCAACGCCTGCGAGCGAACCGAAGGTAAAGGGTCGCACGATCCGCCAGGCGATCGCCTCGCGAAAGGCGACCGCGCGCGCCACCAGCGAGGCGTAGGACAGCGCTGGCTGGAGCGCGATGGCGCTAGGCAGCGGGTAAAGCAGGGTCGTCGCCCCGAACAGCACGTAGCCTCCGCCGATGGAGAGGCTGGCGCTTACCAGCGCGGCCACGAAAGAGGCCGCCGCCAGCAGCGCCAGCGTCAGGGCGTCACTCACCCCTTGGACCCGCGATAGCCGCTCCAGTAACGGGGCTCGAACTTCAGGGCGAGCAATGCGGAAGCGAAGGCCACCACCATCACGATAGTGAACGGCACAGTGAAGCCGCCGGTCCAGTCGACCGCCAGGCCGATCAGGCCGATGCCCGCCGCCGCGCCGATGTGGAAGGTGGCGTTAAGCACCGCGATAAGCTGCGCGATGGAGCGCACACCATAGATGTGCCGCCCCAGGATCGGCGCCTGTACCACGATGCCGCCGTGCGAAAGGCCGCGCACCACAGTGAACAGCATGAAAGTGACGATGCCCGAAACCGGGAAGGCCAGCAGCACGGCAATGCCGCACAGCGCCCAGCACATGGCAACGCCCCGGGTGGAGAACTTGTCGAACAGCCAGCCGAACAGCAGCTTGCCGAGGCCCGACAGCACGATCACGATAGTGAAGCCCAGGGCCGCCATATAGCTGCCGAGGTTGGTCTGCGTTTCGATGAACAGCGGGATATATTCATTGATGCCGTTGCTGATCACGCCCGACAGGCCAGTAGCGACCACCAGCAGAATGAACGGCCCGGTGCGCACGATGTCGCGGAATTCCGGCCCCGGATCGCGTGCCACAGGCGGCGGAGCGCCCTTGCCGTCGGCGCGTGCGCCGTGATCGAGTTCCTCGGCAGAGTAGCCGTAATCCTCGGGCTTTTCATGGACGAGGAACATGACGACGAGCGACAGCGTGACGAGCACGATCAGGCCGGAGATGCCCGCGGTCGCCTGCCAGCCAAAATGCTTGAGGCCATAGGTGGTAGCCAGCGGCACGATCGCACCGGCAGCCGCCCCGCCCATCATCGCCACGCCGGTCGCCCGGCCCAGCTTGTTGTCGAACCACCGCGCCAGGGTGAGTTGGATGGCAATGAGGCACAGGATCGAGGCGAAGCCCGAAACCGCAGCCAGCACGTAATATTCCCACAGGCTGTCAATGAAATAGAGCCCCACGGAACTGAGGCCCACGGCCCAGATGGACGGCAGGTAGACCCGCTTGACCCCGAAGCGCACGAAGATGGCGCCCGCAAACAGCCCGGCCACGGCCGAGACAGTGGATTTGATGACCATGAAGCTGGTGGTCTGCGCCACGGTCCAGCCCATATCCTCGGAGATGGTGGCATACATCACCGGCATCATCATCGAGATGCCGGCCAGCGCGATGCCCCAGACGAGGAAGCCCGTGGCCACATTGGCCCAGGCATAGCGCCGCATCGTGCCGATGGAGGGGCGATCTTCTCCCATTACCTGTTTTCCTTTTTCGGATTCTGGCGAGAAACCGGCGCGCCTGACTGCCTGCGCGCCCCTTCGCCACAATGTTCTTTTCTACAGAATGACGTTTTCTTATTTTTCGATCATGACAGAGTCAACCAGCCTCCGCCGCCCGGAAACCGGGCCAGATGCCGTGATTGCCGGGTGAAAGAATGCCTGCCGGATCGAGCGCATCCTTGATGCGCGAATAGGTCCGCCCCAGCGCATGGCCGTTGAAGGAGAACTTGCCCGCGACGTGATCGGCCAGGCAGATATGCGAACGATAGGGCGCGCAGCCCCATTCGGCGATGCGATCGTACATTTCGCGCACGGCCTCGCGCGCCAGCTGCACGCGGGCCGCGTCCGAAGCATCGAACATCACCATGCAGGCGCTGACCATGCTGCGCTGGTTGAGCAGGAAGCCCACCGGCGCGATCAACCCGTATCGGGCCATGGTCTCGCGCACCAACCGGTCTACACGCTGTGCCGCCTCCCCGGTGAGGGGGACAACCGGCGAGAAATCCATATGCCCGAGCGTTTCTCCGAACACGCCCTTCAGCCGTTCGAGCAGCACCTGATTGGGAATGCCCGCGGGGATAAGATCGCGCGGCTCGACTGTCTCCGGCCCGGCATCGCCAGGATAGGTCCGTAGGTCCAGCTCCGCACCCTCAAGCCCGGCCACCGCGCTCTCAAGAATCGCCCGCCGCGTCGCAACCATGCGGGCATCGCCATAAAGGCCAATTCGCACGCTCCAGCGCCCGGGGCGCAGAACCTGCCTGAGATTGGTATTGGTGAAACGGCCAGCGCCTTCCTCGCCATCGACATCGTCCGGCGAGCCCACGATCATCGGAACGCCTTGCAGCACCCCTTCGCGCAGCAGGCCCCGGATCATGTCCACCAGCGGTGCGATATCGTTCTCGCCCTGGCAAGTGATCGTGCCGGTAGCGAAGATCTCAGGCCGGGGCATCAGCCACAGCCCGGCCTTGGTGACCACACCGAAATTGCTCTGCATGAACAGGCTGTCGAGCGACGGGCCATAGCCGCGGCGGTGACACGCCCATAGCGGGCTGCCCGGCAATGCGCCCTGCCCCGTGCGCAGCAATGTGCCGTCGGCCAGCACCGCCTCCATCCCACAGATGGCCGAGGCGTGATCGCCCATGACGTTATAGCCATAGCCATGCTCCAGCGCATTGCCGATGATGCTGCCCCAGCCGAGATCCGGCACTGACATCATCAGCGGCGCGTCCTGTTCGCGCAGGGCGTCATAAAGCTGGGCAAAGCTGACGCCCGGCTCGATCAGCGCGTAGCCCTGGGCCACGTCGATCTCCAGCACGCGGTTCATCCGGCGCAGATTGAGCACCACCCCGCCGTCGACCACCGGCGCCGAACCGCCATAACCGAAATTGCGCCCCATGGAGGAGGTCCACAGATGGACGCCCAGTTCGGTGGCGAGCCTTAGAACGGCCTGCACTTCCTCGACCGAAGCGGGCTGCACCACCAGCGAGGGCTGGTGCCCCACAGCGTCCGGCCCCTCGAAGGGATCGTGGAATTCGGCGAAAAGCGGCCCTTCGGCCTGCACGCCTTCCGCGCCGAGCAAGCGGGAGAATCGCTCCCGCGCATTTTCGAGCATATCCGCCGATGGGCGCGCCCACGGCCTGCCTTGTGACTGCATCACGTTCTCCCAGCCGGTTGCACCGGCATTCCTTGCAGGCCGGCGACCCGGCTCATCGTTCTCTATAACAGAACATCATTCTTTTATTCTGCGAACCACCAGCCGTCAACCGGTTGAGGATACGCGTTGGTCCGTCAAACAGAACGATAGTCTGTTTTTCTTGCATGACTCGCGAATCGTGAATACAGGCGTTTTCAACAAATACCAAGGAGAGGCGACATGGCCGCAAGAACTGGACAGGAATACAAGGCATCGCTGGCTGACGGGCGCGAGGTCTGGCTCGGCAAAGGCAAGGTCGACGTGGCGACCGATCCCAAGCTTGCCGGGTCGATCGACGGCATGGCCGGCTATTTCGACTGGCAGCACGAATATGCGGACGAGTGCCTCATTCCCGATCCGGAACGTCCGGGCGAGAAGATGAATGTCAGCCTGATGCTGCCCAAGTCCAAGGAAGACCTGGCGATCCGCCACCGCGGCCTTGAGCGTCTGTCGCGCTATTCCAACGGCATGCTGGGCCGCACGCCGGACTATGTGAATGTCGTGCTGTCGGGCCACACCGCCCGCGCGGACATCTGGGCCAAGGGCGCACCGGAAGGCTATGACCGCCTCAAGAAGTTCCACCGCGAGGTGATCGAGGGCGACCTCTCGATGACTCATACCATCGTCCATGCCAATATCGACAAGTCGGCCCCGCCGCTTGCGGGCATGAACTCCGAACTCACCCTGCGCGTGGTTGGCCGCAACGAGAACGGCATCATCGTGCGCGGCGGCAAGGTGCTGGCGACCCTCGGCCCGCTTGCCGACGAGCTTTACGTCTATTCCTCGGCGCCGATCCCCTCGGGTGCCGAGGAATACGCGCTGATCTTCTCGATTCCGGTCAACACCAAGGGCGTGATCCAGATCTGCCGCGATCACTATGGCGTCGATGCCAGCGTGGCCGATGCCCCCTTCTCCTCGCGTTTCGACGAGCAGGATGCCTTCGTGATCTTCGACGATGTCGAAGTGCCTTACGAGCGCGTGTTCTGCGATGGCGACCTGACCGTCTACAACAACCTCAATGCAGGCGTCTCCCCGGGGAACACCCTGCAGCAGACCGCCATCCGCGCCATGGTGAAGCTCGAATTCGCCTATGATCTGTGTTCCAGCATCGCCAAGGTAACCAACAGCCTCGCCTATCCGGAAACCGCCGAGATGCTGGGCGAGATTCACTCCTATCTCTCGCTCACTCGTTCGGCCATCGTGGCGGCCGAAGCGCGGGCGCACGATTGGGGCGCAGGCGCCTTCTTCCCGCATCGCGACCTGTCCGTGCTGCGCTGCGTGATGCCTGGCTGGATGACCCGCGTGAACCAGATCATCCGCGTGATCGGCGGGCACAATCTGCTCTGCACGCCCTCGCTCGACCTGTTCGAGAACCCGGAAATCGGCGACAAGCTGCGCAAATATCTGCCCGGCTCCAACGGCATGGCCGCGGAAGACCGCGCGCGGATCATGCGCATGGCCTGGGACTTCGCCGGCTCCGCTCTCGGCAGCCGCGTCGAGCTTTACGAGATGTTCTATCTCACCAGCCAGACGCGGGCCCGCATCGGTGACCACATGATCGCCCAGCGCGACGAGTGGAATCAGGTGCGCGACTTCATGCAGAAATCCGGCATCCTTCCGGCCTGAGTCCGATGACACAGGCCCTTCCGGTCGAACAGCCGGGTTTCGAACTCGACAGCTTCCGCCAGGCGCTCCGGCGTCTGGCGGGCGGCGTCACCGTGGTGGCGAGCCGAGACAGCGACGGCTCGCCCCGCGGTATCGTGATGACGGCCGTCATGTCGCTCAGCTTCGATCCGCCTTCGATGCTGATCGCGATCAACCGCAACGCCTCGCTGCTGCCGGCAGTGATGGAAAGCGGCCGCTTCAGCATCAACATGATCGGGGCCGAGGGGGAGGACTGGTGTCAGGCCTTCTTCACGGCTGATCCAACCACGCGCTTTTCGCCCGAGGATTGGGAAACGCACCCTCTCGGCGTGCCGGTCTGCCGCAAGGCGATTGCCAGTGTGGTATGCGAAGTGGATCATGCGGAGCCGTTCGGCAGCCATATGGTTATAAGGGGGCTCGTCCGCGACGCGTCGTTCCGCCAGAATGCGGACGGCTTGATCTACATGGACGGACGTTATGCACGCCCCGAATATTGTGCTTGAATCGACAACTGCTGCCAGCCGTTCCAGCAAGGAACGCTTCATCGAGGCGGCGGCCAGCGAGTTCATCGCGGCAGGATATGATGGCTGCACTATCCGCGCCATCGCCGCACGGGCAGGCACCAGCATTGCCTCGCTGAGCCGGAACTGGACCGGCAAGCGCCATCTGTTCGAAGATGTGTTCGGGCATCATTTCGGCGCCATCAACGATGCGCAGAACCGCAATCTGGATACAGTCTCCGCAGCAGAGGCCCCCGCGCTGGTGGACGTGCTGTATGCCTTCTATCGCCCGGTGCTCGCCCCCGTCCGGCAGGATGGGACCGCGCCGGCCAGCCACCATGTCTATTGCAAGGCCCTGTCCGATCCTTCGGAGGAAGCGAAGGAAATCGTCCGCCCGCTGGTGGCCGACGTCCGGGCGCGCATGATCGGCTTTGCTCGCCAATGCCTGCCCGGCCTGTCGGAGCAGGAGCTGTTTTTGGCCATGACCGTCATCAACGGGACCTATATCTACCCGCAGATCCAGGGGGCGAGGCTCGCCTCCGTGATGGACCTGAAAAACGAGGACATGGACTGGGACCGCGCCGCGCTGAGCCTCGCGCAGATGGTTGCAGGCGGGCTCGCTTCGTTCCATGGAACCCGGATCGGGCAATAGCCTGGGCACGCAGTGCCCGCTGGGGCAGCTTTCATACCCCGAGGCCATTGCGTCTTGCCTCGCTTTGCGCTCTGTAGCGCCCGCGGTGGCAAACTGGCTCTCGAGCTAAAAGGACAGGAAAGATGAAGTTCGAACGTTTGAACCCGATGACGGGAGAGGTCGCATCCAGCGCGGAGGCGATGAAGGCATCGGATATTCCGGCGATCGCGGCGAAGGCCCAGCAGGGCTTTGCGGCCTGGTCGAAGATGGGCCCCAATGCGCGCCGCGCGGTGCTGATGAAGGCCGCGGCTGCGCTTGAGGCTAAGAAGGACGATTTCGTCGCGGCGATGATGGGCGAGATCGGTGCAACCGCAGGTTGGGCCATGTTCAATCTCGGCCTTGCTGCCTCCATGGTGCGCGAAGCGGCTGCGCTGACCACCCAGATCAATGGCGAAGTGATCCCTTCGGACAAGCCGGGCTGCCTGGCCATGGCCCTGCGCGAGCCGGTGGGCGTGCTGCTGGGCATTGCCCCGTGGAATGCGCCGATCATCCTTGGCGTGCGCGCCATCGCAGTGCCGCTGGCCTGCGGCAATGCCGTGATCCTGAAGGCGAGCGAGAGCTGCCCGCGCACTCATGCGCTGATCATCGAAGCCTTTGCCGAGGCCGGCTTCCCTGAAGGCGTAGTCAACGTCGTCACCAACGCCCCTGCCGATGCGGGCGAAGTGGTGGGCGCCCTGATCGATGCCCCCGAAGTGAAGCGCATCAACTTCACCGGTTCCACCACGGTGGGCCGGATCATCGCCAAGCGCGCGGCCGAGCATCTCAAGCCGGTGCTGCTCGAACTGGGCGGCAAGGCACCGATGATCGTGCTGGAAGATGCCGATCTGGACGAGGCCGTGAAGGCCGCCGCCTTCGGCGCCTATATGAACCAGGGCCAGATCTGCATGTCGACCGAGCGGATCATCGTGGTCGATGCCGTGGCGGACGAGTTCGCGGCGAAGTTCAAGGCCAAGGTCGCCTCCATGGCGGTGGGCGATCCGCGCGAGGGCAATACGCCGCTGGGCGCGGTGGTAGACCGCAAGACGGTGGATCACTGCTACTCGCTGATCGAGGATGCCGTGGCCAAGGGCGCCGAACTGCTGACCGGCGGCGAAACCACCCAGAACGTGCTTATGCCCGCCCATCTGGTGGACAAGGTGACGCAGGACATGAAGCTGTTCCGCGACGAAAGCTTCGGTCCAGTGGTGGGCATTGCCCGTGCACGCGACGAAGCCCATGCGATCGAACTGGCGAACGATACCGAATATGGCCTGTCGGCCTCGGTCTTCACTCGCGACACCGCGCGCGGCCTCAAGGTTGCCCGCCAGATCCAGTCGGGCATCTGCCACGTCAACGGCCCCACCGTGCATGACGAGGCCCAGATGCCCTTCGGCGGCATGAAGTCCTCCGGCTATGGCCGCTTCGGCGGCAAGGCCGGCATCGACGCCTTCACCGAACTGCGCTGGATCACGGTCGAGACCGAACCCGGCCACTATCCGATCTGACGATAGGCGAGAGACAGGTGCGGCCTTGCGGCCGCGCCTGTCCTCCTACTCTCCGGCGGCCTCCGGCCCCGTCATTCCCGCCATCGCAAGTGCATTCGCGATCAGCAGATCGAGATAGCCCTGCAGCCTGCCGCGCTGTGCGTTCTTCAGCCCCGCCGTCAGGACCGTGTGCCGCCTGAGCGCATCGTCTCGCATCATGCCGTAGCATTCCTGCCCCTTGCCCGTGAGTTCGATCCGGACCTGCCCACTGGCGGCATCCTTCACTCGGCAAATCAGCCCGGCACCGACCAGCGAGTCCAGAGTACGGCTGACCTGCGCCTTGTCCGCGTCGACATGGTCGACGATGCCCATGAAGGTGATCGACGGACGGCTGGCGACATTGACCAGGACCCGCCATTCGAAATTGGAAACGCCCGCCAGCCGTTTGAAGGCCGCCGTCGCAGAGCGGGAAATCGTATTGGCGATATTGAACACGGCCGCCTGCACGCGATTGGGAGGATCGGGATAGGCGGGCACCATGCCGTCCTCTGCAGGTTCCTCCAACTTGGACGACAAGAGTTCCTCGGCAAGAATCTGGGACGCCCGGTGCTGCAGGCTCATCAGCATTCCGCCAAGTTCGAACGCCTCCACCGGCAACAGCCCCCGTATAAGGTTCTGCTCGCGCTGCTCGGCTACGGCATCGAGTTCCTGTCCCAGCTTCAACCCTTCGGGCGTCAGCGTATAGGGATCGCGCTGACGCTCGCGATAGACCAGCCCGGTGGTGCGAAGCGCAGCCAGCGCCCGGCTGACTTGAGCGACATCGTTGCCCAGCGAATAGGCCAGTTCGGAAACCCGGCTATCCTCCATGCGGAACAGCGTGAAGATCACGCGCCGCTCCATCTGGTTTTCCGGCATGAAGCCTTGGAAATCCGTCCGCGCGCTTTTCAACAGCACGCGCCTCAACAGCAGGAAATGCGCTGAAATCAGCTCCTGCTGGACGCCGGCCAGCGGCGCATCGATGCCGTTCCGCTCTTCCGCCACGCGCTCCTGTCCCGTCCGTTGCGCTGCGCTAGCAGTCTGTTGAGGCCAACCCCCGTTGGCCGCCTACTTTCCTAAGATCATTGGCCCGTCATGGCAAATCGCCCGAAAAAAACGCCGACGGTTCCCGCAATGGAAACCGTCGGCGCCGCATTGACCCCTGCGAGGGACCGCCCGATCAGAAACGCGCGCGCGCGCCGATCGTGTAATAGCGGCCGATCGTGTCGAAATAGGCCGGATTGGTGGGATACTGGAATTCCGGCACGATCGGCGGTTCCTTGTTGAGCAGGTTGTTAATGCGGAAGAAGAGTTCGAAGCCCTTCTCGTCATCCTCGCCCCAGCGCGGGCCGACCTTCATCGTACCCGACAGGTTCAGGTAGAAGCGGCTGGGCACGCTGTTGTCGGTGATGGAGTTGGGCAGCTTCGGATTGTAATCGGGATCGCTGGGATCGGTGTACAGCGCATCCAGCACGCCCTTGTCGATATAACGGCCCTGCAAGGTCAGGGTGAAGCGCGGATTGACGAAAGTAATGAAGCCGTTTGCCGTCCACTTGGGCGCGCCGATTGCGGCGGCGACACCGGTCTGGCCGGCACGGTCGATCGTCTGGCCGAAGGCGACCGTGGTCAGTTCGTCCGTATAGGTGGCAAGGCCGCGCAGCATCAGCTGGTTCTGCGAGCCCAGGTCGATCCGATAGTCGGCTTCAAAATCCAGCCCGCTGGTGCGCAGTTCCTCGAGGTTCAACGAGATGTTGCGGATCTCGGTAATGTCCTCGCCCACCGCGATCGTGCCGTCGTTGATCAGCGCACAGGCGGCATCACGCCCGGCGAAACATTCGTTGATGATGTTCTGGAAGCCCCCCGGAGGCGAGCCGATGTAGTCCTTCACCTTGATGTTGAAATAGTCGACCGAGAAGCGCAGCCCGTCGAACACGCCGCTGGGCTGCAGGATCATGCCCGCGCCCCAGGTATCGGCCTTTTCAGGCTTCAGATAGGGGCTGCCGCCGTTCAGCAGGTCGGGGTTGAAGTTCTGGCTCGGCTTGAAAAGGTTGTTCACCGTAGTGAAGGAACTGGCCGAAGACAGGAACAGTTCGGCAAAGTTCGGCGCCCGGATATCGCGCGAACGGCTCACGCGGAAGCGCAGCCAGTCGGTCGGCTCCCAGTTCATGCTGAGTTTCCACGCGGTGGTGTCGAAGGAGTTTTCCGCCTGCGTACGCAGATAGCTGCCGAAGCCGGTGATGTTGTAATGGGCCTGACGGATTGCGCCGTTGACCGACAGCGCCTCGGCCAGGGGGACGTCGGACAGCAGCGGAACTTCGATTTCGGCATAGCCTTCGATCACTTCGGTCTTGCCGTTGTAGTCGGCCCCGAAGTTCTGGAAATAGGCGTAGAGGTTCGACAGATCGTCATGGGTGACGTCGATCTTGTCCACGCGATATTCGCCGCCGAAAGCCAGGGCGACCGCACCGCCGGGGGCCTCGAACAGTTCGCCGCTGATATTGGCCGCCAGCACATGCTGTTCCAGGGCAATATCCTCGATCAGCGTGCCATAGACATAGTCCTTGGCCGCCGGATCGTAATTGTTCTCGCCGAACAGGTTCAGCGGCACACAGCCTGCCGCTGCCGCACGCAGCGCGGGATCGGCGCTCAGCAGCGCGCGGCAGGTGGGCTTGCCGGTGAGCGGATCGGTCACCGCATCGGCAGCGAAGTAGAAATAGGCATTGCTCTTCGCGATCGTGGCGGGATTGCCCACGGGATAGATAGCGGCGCCGACGACGAGGTTGTCCTCGACCTCCTGCAGGCGGTCGGTCCGGCTGTACTGATAGTAACCGTCCCACTTCCAGCTATCGCTGAACGAGCCGCTGATGCCAGTCGCGATGCGATAGGTGTCCGCTTCGGAGGTGCTGTAGCCACGGGCGAAATCGTCGAACATGCGGGCCATCGAGAACGCCGCCGTGGTGGGGCGCACCAGCGTGTAGGGGGCTGTCGGCTGCGCCTGCTGGCCTACCGGCAGCGTCGCGCGGATTTCGTCCGGAATGAAGGGGTTGTCCGCATAGATCGGAATGCCGGTGCTGAAGAAGGAGGTCTGCAGCAACTGCCCGGCGACATGGCCATAGCTGCCTTCGAGGAAGACCTTGATGTCATCGGTCACGTCATAGTCGAGATAGGCGTTGAACGAATACCGCTCCACCGGGACGGTGATGTTGGAATTGATATAGGCCGGGATGAAATCCCCGCCCTTCTGATAGGTGCCGAATGCCGGGGTGCCGGTGTGGAAGGGAACGGCATTGCCATTCTCGTCGAAAGTGACGCCCCCGGTGCCGAAGATGTTCTGGGCGCCGCCATAGATCACGCCCGCATTGTTGAAGCGCAGGCCCGCCCCGTCATTGACACGCACCAGATTGGGCATGCCGTTGCCGGATGCATAGCCGGCATTGGTGACGATGGCGCCCGGCGTACACCAGTCGCGAGTGAAGCAGTTGCCGATGCCCTTCTGGTCGGCATATTCGCCGCCGATCACCAGATGGCCGCGGTCCCCCAGCGCCGTGCCGAATGCACCGGCAAGGTGGAAGCGATCGCCATCGCCTTCGTCCGAAATGCCGTAGTCGACCTCGGCCTTGAAGCCTTCCAGGTTCTGGTTGAGGATCACGTTGACCACGCCGGTGATCGCGTCCGAGCCATAGGCTGCCGAGGCGCCGCCGGTCACGATTTCGGTGCGGTCGATCAGGATCGAGGGCAGGAAGTTGAGGTCGACCGAGCCTTCGCGCGTCGAAGGCGCGAAGCGGCGGCCATTCACCAGGATCAGGTTGCGCGTCACGCCCAACCCGCGCAGGTTCATGATGCGCGCGCCCACGTTGAAGCTGCCGAAGCCCTGCGTCTGCGGGCTGGTGCTGTCACGGAAGGAAGGCAGTTCCGCGATCGCCTCGGCCACGTTGGTCACCCCGCGACGGGCGAGATCGTCCCCGCCAAGGGTGGTTACGGGCGAAGGCGCATCGAAAGTGGTGCGCTGGATACGCGAACCGGTGACGACGATCGGGCTGTTGTTCTGCGCAGCGGCGCCATCCGCCTCGGCCGCAGCCTCCTCTACCGTTGCGATCTTTTCGTCGGCGGCATCGTCCGCCGCGAAGGCGGGCGCCGCGCACAGCGCGCTGGCGGTAAGCAGCACCGAGCGAAACAGGATTTTGCGTGAATAAGCCATGACTCTCCCCTTTGATTTTCGCGTGCTCTCGAAATCGCAGGGGAAAGACGGAACCCAATTACCGTCCAGGGCGCCGCAATGCGGCCGCCCTGCCATTCGCAACGGATAGCTGGATGCCGTTGCCGCCTCTCCCTCTGTGCCTTCGGGCACCTATTTGTGACGCTACTTGCCTTCTTGATTTCATCAAAGTCAAGTAGCAAAACCATGAGGCACAGAGCCTGGGAAATTCACCAAAATAGCCACTTTTACTGAGACAGCGTTGTAATCGAGGCAGCCAAATTGAACCGTTTTGACGGATTTCCGCCACACGCTTGCTTAACGGCCCGGAAATCACGAAATTGACATTATCAACATATTTTCCTAGCCAGAGCAGCAATCCGGAGAGCAGATAACGCCGGAAAAAGGGGAGAGGGATGTCACATCATTTCAAGCCGTTGGCTGTCACCCTTGCCGTATCGACGGCGCTGGTGGCGACATCGGGCGACGTTGCGTTGGCCCAGAATTCCGGCAGCGGGGAAAGCCGCGATTCGCGCTATGCCGCGATAGCCCGTCTCCCCGCTTTCGAGGGCGTGTGGCAGCCCGATTGGGCGGCCGTCACCAAACTGCGCGCTGCCGAAGGGCAGGCTCCGATGACCGCCAATGCCCGTGCCGCGGTGGACGCGTTCAATGCCGCAAAGGCACAGGGCGAGAATCTGCAGACCGAGGGCGCCAATTGCATGCCCGTGGGCATGCCGGGCGTCATGCGTTACCCCTATCCGATCGAGTTCATCTACTCGCCGGGCAAGGTGAATATCGTCATCGAGACACACAGCCAGGTACGCCGGATATTCACCGATGGGCGGCCCCTGCCCGAAGATCCCGACCTGCTGTTCAACGGCAGTTCCGCAGGGCACTGGGAAGGAGACACGCTGGTAGCCGACACGGCTGGCCTTTCGCCGCTGATCTCGCTCCTGCCCGGCCTGCATCCCACCGAGAAGACGCGGATTCATGAGAGAATCCGGCTCGACGGGCCAGCGAAACTGGTGATCGAAACCACCATCACCGATCCCGCGCTTTTCACCGAACCCTTCGTGACTTCGCTGTCCTACCGGCTCGAGCCCGAATGGGACATCCGCGAGTATATTTGCCAGGAAAACAACCGCGATGCCGCGGATGCGGAAGGTCGGCCGAGCATGGATCTCGGCTTCGACGAGATCGAATGAATGCGTGAAATTCAAAGGAGCCTGACATGAAGCGTTTCCTGCCCGGCATCGCGGCTGCGGCCCTGCTGGCAATCCTCCCCGCCTCGACTTCCGCCCACCATTCGACCGCGATGTTCGAATGGGGCAAGGAAATCACCTTGAAGAAAGCCACGGTGGTCCGCTGGGAATGGACCAATCCGCATACTTTCCTCTACGTCACCACCAAGGGATCGGATGGAAAGGACAAGAAATGGGCATTCGAAGGCATGAGCCCCAACCATCTGACCCGCGGAAGCTGGTCCAAACGCACCCTGAAAACCGGCGATGTGATCGACCTGACCTATTACCCCCTGCGGGACGGGCGCAATGGCGGTTTCAACGTGACAATTACCCTGCCCGACGGAAAGACGCTGAAGCAGATTTCCTTCGATTGAGCCGGGGACCGATCGAAACGCATATGAGCGGGGTTAGGAACGCAGCATGACCCGCTACAGCACTGGCGCGATTGCGCTTCACTGGCTGATTGCCTTTGCACTGGCGTTCGAACTGGCACTTGGTTTCGCCATGCCGCGCGGCGTGGAAGGGTTTGCCCTGTTCCAGCTGCACAAGTCGGTGGGCATCGCAATCCTTGCGCTCACTCTGGTGCGGCTGGGCTGGCGCCTTGCCCATCCCCGCCCCGCCCCGCTGGAAAGTGGCCTTGCCCATGCGGCAGCCCATGCAGTGCATGTCGGCTTCTATGCCTTCATGATCCTTGCCCCACTGACGGGCTGGGCTCTGGTTTCCTCTGCCCCGGTCAAGGTGCCTACGGTGCTGTTCGGCATCGTGCCGTTGCCGCATCTGCCTTTGCCCGGCAGCATCAACGAAACGATCGAGGAAGCCCATGAATTACTGGCATGGGGCGGAATCGCTCTGTTCCTGCTTCATGTCGCAGGCGCCCTGCGCCATGAGATCCTGCTGCGCGACCGGTTGCTGGAACGCATGGCGCCGGGCGGCAGCAGGCCGCTGGGCGGGCTGTTGGCGCTGGGCGTGATCGCCCTGGGGCTTGGGGCCTTCCTCACTATCGGCGGCAAGGGCCGGGGCGAGGATACGGATGCCTCGCCAGCGTCGTTCGAGCAGGCGAGCCCGGCCACCCCGCAACCGGAAGCCACGCCTTCCCCGACGGAAGAAGCGAGTGCCGTGGCCGAGGAGGAGACCGGCGCGGTTCCGGTCTGGACCATCAAGCCCGGCGGCCGCCTCATTTTCAAGGTAGGCAATGGCGATGCCGGTGCGATCGAGGGCAGCTTCGGCAAATGGCAGGGCGCCATCGCCTTCGATCCGGATCGTCCCGAAACGGCGGACATAAGGATCACCGTGGACCTTGCCAGCGCGAGCGTCGGCGATGCCACTCAGGACGGCATGCTGGCGGGTGAGGAATTCTTCGCGGTCAATCGGTTCGGCAAGGCAGTGTTCAGTGCCAGCTCGGCCCGCCAGACCGCGCCGGGCCGCTACAATGCCAAAGGCACGCTGCAGATGAAGGGCATGACCCTTCCCCAGACGATCAGCTTCAGGCTGACCGGGGAAGGCCTGAACCGCAAGGCCCAGGGCAGTGCCTCGATCTCGCGCACCGCCTTCGGCATTGGCGAAGGGAGCGCGGGCGAAACCCTCGACCCCACTGTCTCCGTCAGCTTCGCGTTCGAGGCCGACGGCAAGATTCCGGCGAACTGACACAAATCGCAAAGCTGCCGGAGATCGGCAGACTTCCGCCAATTCCGGCAGCTTCATTTCCGAAGCTGACCGGTATTGGCGGCAGGGTGGCAAATTTTTCCAGATTTTTTCGAAGGGAGACAGCGCGGCGCACGTTGAGATGAGAGCGACAGGGAAAGCGAACAGCCGCAACCGGATCGAGGGATGATCCGGGCGCGGCGCAGGGATGATCTTCCTGTGTTTGAAACCGAAAGTCTCAAGAGGCCGCGCATGCTAGAGTCCGCCGTTTCCCCTCAACCTGCTCCCCCGGCATGGGAGGGCGCCTTGCCTCATGCCGCCGCTTTGCCGAAACCATCCGAGGCGCGCCCCCGTATCCTGATCGTGGACGGCGACAGCGAATACCGGACCAGCACGGGCCACTTCCTTGCCGATCACGGCTTCCTGGTGCTGGAAGCTGAAAATGCCGGCGCGGCACGGGACCTGCTGAGCCAGTATACGATCGACATCGTGGTGCTGGACGTGAACATCTCGGGCGAAGACGGCCTTGCCATCACGCGCGCCCTTTCGGTGCATCAGGATGTCTGCGTGATCATCGTTTCGGAACTCGCCAGCGAAATCGACCGGATTGTCGGGCTGGAAGCCGGGGCCGACGATTACCTGCCCAAGCCAGCTTCCGCCCGCGAATTGCTGGCGCGCATCCGGGCAGTAAGGCGGCGCTTGTCCAAGTCCGCCAAGCTCGAGCAGGCCACCTCGATCTGCTACCTCTTCAGCGGCTGGAGCCTGGATATCGACCGGCGCCAGCTGCGCGACCAGCTGGGCACGATCACCAGCCTGTCCGATGGCGAATTCACTCTGCTGCGCGCCTTCGTCGAGCGGCCGCAGCGCGTACTGACCCGCGATCAATTGCTGGAATATGCCCGCGGCGCGAATTGCGACGCCTATGACCGGGCGATCGATACCCAGATCAGCCGCCTGCGCCGCAAATTGGGAATGACGGGCAATAACGACCTGATCCGAACCGTGCGGAACGAAGGCTACATGTTCGTGGCCAAGGTGGTTCAGCGCTGAGCGAACCCGCGCCCGGCCCACGTCCTTCCGCCTGATTGCCCTACCCTGTTCCGCCGCATCAGCGAATGCGGGCCGAAGGAATGTGTCCTTTGCCCGCCCGCCCCGACATGTATCGACATTCGGCAGGCAAGTTCGCGTCCTAGGCGGTCACCTATCGAGGTGCCCATTGATGAAGCTTCCCCTTTTCCATGCCTCCACCGCGCTTGGCCTTGTCCTGCTGACCGCGCACGCGCCTTCGTTCGCCCAGTCGGAGACTTCCCCGCCCGCCCCCGAAGCTGACGCCAGCACAAACGCGGCGGGGCATGAGGCGGGCGCATTGGACACGATCCGAAGCGTGACCGTGGCAGGCTCCCAGCGTCTGGAGGCTCAGACGATCCTGAGCTACATCCAGCTGCGGGTGGGCGGTCAGTATACGGAGGCGGCGGCCGACCAGGCGCTGAAGGACCTCTATGCGACCGAGCTGTTCGCCAATGCCAGCATCCGCAACGACAATGGCAATGTGACGATCGACGTGCAGGAGAACCCGGTGGTCAACCGGATCATCCTGGAAGGCAACAAGCGGTTGAAGGAGGACAAGATCCTCCCCGAGATCAAGCTTGCGCCGCGCCAGATCTTCACGCGCTCCAAGGTGCGTGCGGACGTGGCGCGGATCATCGAGCTGTACAAGCGCCAGGGCCGCTTTGCCGCAGTGGTCGAGCCCAAGAGCGTGCAGCTGGCGCAGAACCGCGTCGATATCGTCTACGAGATCACGGAAGGGCCCAAGTCCAAGGTCCGCCAGATCAACATCATCGGGAACGAGAAGTTCTCCGATGATGCGTTGAGAAGCGAGATGATCACGAAACAGGCCAGGTCGTTCCGCCTGTTCAGCTCCGGCACCAGCTACGATCCGGACCGTCTGGCCTTCGACCAGCAGAAGCTGCGCCAGTTCTACCTGACCGAGGGCTATGC